>JALNZE010000030.1 GCA_023229465.1 Chitinophagaceae bacterium | reverse complement strand
GCTCTACTCTCGGATCCTTTAAATCATCGAAGAAAGGAAGTATCCCGTTCATATGCTTTTATCCCTATAAACGTATTTTCTTCAATTATCGCATCCCTTCCCTAAAATTTAGATGCGTTTGCCCTGCCCACCCCCCCCACTAATCACTCCTAACTCCTAACTTCTCCCAAGATACTTACATCTTTTCCACTTTGCCCCGGCACAGGGTTCATAGCAATAGACTTATCGTACTTTTATCGCATGCAAAACAGTCTGCAGCAATTGGACCTTTTTGGTTTTCCGATAGAATCCGTTACTCCGGCAAAGAAAAAAGAGAGAGGGGTTCTTACTTCTGCCCCGGTAACCGAAACACCGGTAATGGAAGCCATCCAACCTGAAACCCTGGTTGAAGAACCTGTTATTACGCTTCAAAGGACTACGCCCGCCATCGCGAAAAAAATAAACGTTGAAAAACAAACGGGCAAACGTGGCAGGAAATCTTTTAAAGAAATGGATGATGAAGCGGATCTGATTGACATACCCTCGGATGAAATACTTACTCAAAAATTGTATTACTCTATCAGTGAAGTAGCGGGCTGGTTTAAAGTAAATACCTCCTTACTCAGGTACTGGGAAAATGAATTTGATATTTTACAGCCTCGTAAAACAAGGAAGGGCGACCGGCTTTTTCGGGTAGAAGATATTAAGAATCTGCAACTGATTTATTTTTTGTTGCGTCAACGTAAATTTTCTATAGACGGGGCCAGGAACTATCTGAAGAATAACAAACAGGATGCAGACAGGCAGGTTCAGCTGGTTGATTCTTTGATGAAATTCAAATCATTCCTTCTCGAACTAAAAACGAATCTGCAGTTGTAGCGGATTGGATCACTATTACTGTTCCCATTTGTGCAGTTGCAGGTCCTGGCCGTCAAACACAGCATAGGTAAAATGGCGAATCCAGTCTCCCAGGTTAATATAACGGCTCTGATTTTTTAGTTTACAATCAATTGGATAATGCCGGTGGCCAAAAATAAAATAATCGTAGTACTGTTGTTGTAATACCTCTTTACTATAAACGATAAGCCATTCATTTTCCTCTCCGAGAAAATGTTCATCGGTGGAGCCTGTTTTTGCACGGCTCTTGCGGCTCAAATAATTAGCCAGGCCAATGCCCCAGGAAGGGTGCACCTGGCCAAATAACCATTGGCAAAACCGGTTACGGAATATTTTTTTGATGAATTTAAATCCCTGATCACCGGGCCCCAACCCATCTCCGTGGCCTATGAAGAATTTTTTTCCGTTCCACTCAAACTGTTTGGGTTGGTGATAAACGGGGATATTGAGTTCTTTCTCAAAATAGCCGTTCATCCACATATCATGATTACCCACAAATACATGAATAACCAGGCCACTATCCGCTAATTCGGCCAGTTTACCCAGGAGGCGCACATATCCTTTGGGTACTACTTTGGTATATTCGAACCAGAAATCAAAAATATCACCCACAATAAAAATTTCCGCCGCATCATGCCGTATGCTTTCTAAAAAAGCAACTACTTTTTTTTCCCTTACCAGGCTGCTGTCATGATCGGGTGCACCGAGGTGAAAATCGGAGAGGAAATATATTTTTTTACCTGGGGTAACTGTCATGCCAATTCTGATTAAAAATTTAACTATCCACCAGGAAGCAAAATACTTCTTTAGGACCATGTACCCCAACTACCAATGTTTTTTCAATATCCGCTGTCCGGCTGGGGCCGGTGGCCAGTGTAACCAATGAAGGGAACTGCGGGCCGTACGCTTCGCGTAATTGTTGCAGGCCCTCACCAATATCGTACACCAATTGTTTGGAATACGCGATACAAATATGTACCGGTGCATATACACTGGTTGTTCTTCCGCTTAATTGCGCACTACTCAATACCATGCTGCCGGTTCTGGCTATCAGGGCCTCGCATCCGGTGATGGCTGCATCGCAGGTGGCCAGTTCATCTGTGTAAACAGGCGTAAATCCCGCATTTGACAGCATATCCTGTATGCCGGTTTCTCTTGAATACCATTTTGTCCACTTGCGAAGTGAGCGCAGGGTTTGCAATTGTGCCGCCAATTCTTTTTCATCTGAACAAAATGAAAATCGTCCCTCCAGTTTACTGAAGTTTTCAGCAAATTCTATCTCGAGTTCCTGCATAGAAGGTAAGAAAACAGATTCGTTTCCTACACTGGCAGGAAAAGGCAAAGGCACCGGTTGCCCGAGTGCCTGCTTAATTTTTTTCAGAATATTTTCTCTTGCTGTACTTGCCATTATCCAATAATAGAGTTTTCTTCATTATCAGGCGCGCCCGGTTCAAAGGTTTTTTCACCAACTGTGTGGTTATTGCTTTGTTCCGGTTCAATTTCAATTAATTTTTTTTCTTCAAAAGGTCGTTTTCCTATCAGGATCTCTACGTCGGATTTGTGCAATACTTCCTTATCGAGTAATTCTTTCGCCAGTATCGCTACTTCATTCTTTTTCTCTTTCAGTAAATTTAGTGTACGCTGATAGGCTTCATCAATAATTTTACGTACCTCTTCATCAATAATCTTTCCGGTTTCTTCGCTGAATGGTTTTGTAAAGGTACTTTCCTGTGTAGGATCATAAAAACTAACATTACCAACTTTGCTGCTCATACCATAGGCAGTAACCATACTGTAAGCAATCTTGGTTATCTGCTGTAAATCATTCGCGGCGCCGGTAGAAATTTTATCAAAGAATATTTCTTCTGCGGCACGCCCACCAAGGGTCATACAAATCTGGTCCATCAGCTGGTCCGTATTATATAAATACTGTTCAGTAGGTGTATATTGTGCATAGCCCAATGCCGCGGTACCACGTGGCACAATGGTTACCTTAAGTAAAGGATAGGCATGTTCCAGAAACCATCCGCAAACCGCGTGGCCCGCTTCATGGTAAGCTATGATAGATTTCTCATGCGGGGCAATGATCTTGTTCTTTTTTTCCAGTCCGCCTATCACCCTGTCTATCGCATCCTGAAAATCAATCATCTCAACAGATTGTTTTCCTTTACGTGCGGCAATCAGCGCGGCTTCATTACAAACATTCGCGATATCCGCACCCGCGAAACCCGGTGTTTGTTCTGCCAGTTTATGAAGGTCGAGTGTTTCAGAGGTTTTAATGGGCAGTAAGTGCACTTTAAAAATAGTTTCACGTCCTTTCACATCCGGTTTATCAATTGATATCTGGCGATCGAAACGGCCCGGTCTCAACAAGGCCGTATCTAATACATCCGGCCTGTTGGTAGCGGCCAGGATAATAATACCGGTATCACCACCAAAGCCATCCATCTCAACCAATAACTGGTTCAGTGTATTTTCTCTTTCATCATTACTCATGATGGCGTTTCGTCCGCGTGCACGGCCAATGGCATCAATCTCATCAATAAAAATAATACAGGGCGCTTTTTCACGTGCCTGTTTAAACAGGTCGCGAACACGGCTGGCGCCAACGCCTACAAACATCTCTACAAAATCACTACCGCTCAGGCTGAAGAATGGAACCTGTGCCTCACCTGCCATGGCTTTTGCCAGCAGGGTTTTACCGGTACCCGGAGGCCCGATTAATAGGGCCCCTTTGGGAATTTTACCACCCAGCGCCGTATATTTTTTAGGATTCTTTAAAAAATCCACGATCTCCATTACTTCCACTTTTGCCTCATCCAGCCCGGCCACATCAGCAAAAGTTACATTCACTTTAGCGCCCTTATCAAATAAGGTAGCTTTGGATTTGCCAATACTAAAGATGCCACCGGCACCACCGGCACCGCCCTGGCCACCCATCTTGCGCATCAATAAAACCCAGGCGCCAATAATAATTAATAAGGATAGTACTGTATTGGCAACGGGACCAAACCATTCGCCTTCAGAAGTGGATTTTGTGGGAATTTCTGACAGCTCGGGATTGGCTTTATAGGCTTCTACCAGTCTTTGTTCAAACCCTTTGATATCATTTACTTCAAATTCAAAAAGGGGTACGCCCTTCGCTTTTTCTTTAGCGATAACGGTTTTGAATTTATCACGGTAAAAGTTTTTATATAAGCTATCCGGTTTAATATACACCCGCACTTTGTCTTTGTTCTTAACGAGGTCCAATCTCTCTACATCGCCTTTCAGCAACATGTTTTGTTTGAATTCCAGTTCGTAGGTTGGCGTAAGCTCAGGGGCAAATTTCATGAACTGCGCTGAAAGCAGCACGGCAGCAATGATAGCATACACCCAATAAATACTGAATTTCGGCCCCTTACGGGGTCCGTCACTTTTTTCCGGACCAGTCATTCCTGGTTTTTTATTTTCCTGTAACATATGAGTACCTCTGTAATTATTACGTTTTCTACTACGATTAAATGATTAACGTTACCTATAGCTTGAATCCTTTATACATCATGTATTTGAGAAGCAGCATCACTCCACATTTCCTCCAGCCTATAAAATTTCCTGGCATCGGGATGCATTACATGCACCACAATATTTATATAATCTGTTAAAACCCATTGAAAAGACTGGCGACCCTCATGTTTATAGGGCCATTCACCGCACTCTTTTTGAACATGGTCCTCTACAAAATCACAGATGGCTTTAACCTGGGTAGTGCTGGAGGCTTCACAAACCACAAAAAAATCCGCGGAAGCTTCGGGAATTTTCCGCAGGTCAAGGCTGATTATATTTTCCCCTTTCTTATCCTGTATAGCTTTGATAATGGCTTTAAAAATTCTTGAATTGCGCGTTAGCCTGGTGATCTTGCTTTTTTCACGGCTTTGTAAAACAGAAAGAGGTTCCAATAATCAACCGGGTTTAGATGATATAAATTTTGTTATTCATCGCGGCATCTTTTTCTGGAACAAATATTACTGCTACTGAAAAAAACAGGCGCCGCTGAACTAACTTCGTCAAAAATAGTAATTCTTTGTTACCCTTACCTGCTAAAAGTACCATTGGGCAACCATTCATGGAATTATCCACCGTGGATAGCACCAACATCTATGCCATGGACCACCTACAGGCTAATTTGGCTGCTCATGGGGCAGTATTTTTTGCCCATATTCAAACCGCGGGCAAGGGACAGCACGGAAAAAAATGGGTAGCTGAGCCGGGAGCCAATATCGCCATGTCTGTGATACTGGATACTTCTTTCCTCTCATTAACGAGGCAATTCTCTTTGAGTGTGATGGTTTCCCTGGCCTGCTATGATTTTTTTTCATGCTATGCCCCTGATGAAACCAGCATTAAATGGCCCAATGATATTTATTGGCGTGACAGAAAGGCAGGGGGAATTTTAATCGAAACAATGGTAAGGGGCAATAAATGGCAGGGGGCAGTTGCCGGTATTGGTATCAACCTGAACCAAACCTCTTTTCCCCCTTATGTACCCAACCCGGTATCTCTAAAGCAGCTAACGGGTAAGCATTTTAACCCGGTTACCATGGCTAAAGAACTTTGCGAAAAACTGGAATTGAGGTATCAGCAGCTCCGAAAAGGGCAAACGGCCGAAATGCTGGCAGCCTATAATTCGCATTTGTATAAAAGAAAGCAGGAGGTAAAATTGAAATGCGGGCCAATTGTTTTTACGGGTATTATAAAAGGTGTATCGGCCACGGGTGAGCTGCTTATTCTGAAAGGATTGAGAGACAGCTTCCGTTTTGGTGAAGTGGAATGGGTAATGGATTGATCTCCTTTACGCGCTGATTTTTTCAAGCAACAGGTTTTTCCTATCCTGCGACAGGTAAACTTCCGCGTCGTTATTCATGGTGATGACAAAATCTTTTTTGTCTACTTTCTTAATCTGGTTCAGGTTAAGTATGTAGCTGCGATGTGACCTGAAAAAAGGTCCGCTGTTTTCGAGATATTCAAAATCACTTAGGGTTTTGGCGATCTTAAGTATACCGTGTATAGTGGTATAAAAGTAGGTATAGCTTCCCTCTGCCTGCAAATAGATAATATCTTCCATTCTCAAAACAAAAATGCTTTCTACTGTTTGCAGAACGATTTTTTTTTCTGACTGATTGTTAAAATTTTCTTTAAGCGCTTTGTATTGCCTGTAATCGCTCACCGTTTCACCTAAAGTAATTTTTTTAAGCGCCCTGGCAATATGTTCCAGGCGTACGGGTTTTAAAATATAATCTACCGCGGATATTTCGAAGGCCCGTAAAGAATGCTCACTATAGGCTGTTACAAAAATGATCTTGAAATCGAGATGCTGATCATCAAAGAAATCAAGCAACTCAAACCCGCTGTATCCGGGCATGGCTATATCAAGAAAAATAAGATCGGGTTTTAGTTTATTGATTGTTTTTACCGCTTCGGGAACATTTTTACATTCAGCCAATATTTCTACCTGGCTGAAATTTTCTTCCAGCATACCGCGCAGAGCTACCCGCGCATTGGGTTCGTCATCAACAATAATTGCCCTTATTTTTTGCATACCATCCCGAAGTTAACATCAGAATACTTATGGAAAATATTTTTTTAGCGCCAATACAGGCATTGCTAAAACAAAGCTTATTTATTTATAAAGCCAGGTTGTCTTTGCCATAGTCCGGAATAAACAAGGTAACCCGCGTACCCAGTGATAGACCTTGATTGTCTTTCTTATCCACTATTTCACAGGTAATCTTTTGCTTATACAATTGATTAAACAGTTCCATCCTTTCGGTTAAAGCCGCCGTAGCAAAACTTACCGGTTTACCCTTACTCCGTTTATTAATCTCCTGTGATTGTGTTCTGCCAATGCCGTTATCATCTATTATCACACTTAACCCATCCGGCATTTTTTCAAAACGAATCAGCAACTTCTTCTCACCCTGCTTATGCATCAGGCCGTGTTTTACCGAGTTTTCGGCAAAGGGTTGCAGCAATAAAGAAGGAATATACATTTCAGACAGATCATCAATATGTATCATCTCAATTTGATAAGTAAATCCTTTATCAAACCTTGCTTTTTCCAACTCAAGGTAGAGCCGGATATTCTCTATTTCATCTTTCAGGGATAGTACCTGTTTATCACTTGCCTGTAAGGTTTTTCGCATCAGATCGCTGAAGTTTCCGAGCAATGCGCTGGCTTCCGTTTTCCTGTTTCCATACACCAGGCCCTGTACCGTATTCAACACGTTATACAAAAAGTGTGGGTTCATTTGCGCACGAAGCGCTACCAACTGGCTTTTCAGTAATTTTTCTTTGATGAGCTGTCTGTTTAGTAACCGTATTTTCCAGAAATGCAGGAATATCCATAATACCAGCCCTGCTACCAATACGGCCATACTGATGAATCCCGTTTTTTGCCAGTATAATTTGGGTACCGTAAAGGAAAAGCGATGAATAGTGCTTACATAATCTTTGCTGGCTATCGCTTTTATTTCGAAGCTATATTTGCCCGATGCCAGCCTGTTAAAGGCAAGTTGATTACTCAAGGTGGTTACCTGCCGCCAAATTGTATCAATTCCTATTAAACGATATTGGTACGTAAGCGCGGATGGAGAAATGTAATGAAGCGCTTCAAAATAAAAATTTATGTCACGGCTATTATCCGGAAGTGTTGACCAGTTGGCTATTTCAGTTCCATTTGAAATAGCTTTCATCATCGGGAATTTTAGTTCAAAATCAAAAGGTTTATGCGCATTTTGCCTGAGCAGAATGCCATTAGGGGTAGCCAGTATCATATTATTTTTCTCTAAAATAAAATCGTTGATAACAATATTACTGAGCCCGTATTTTTCAAGATAGCTGCTTACCCTATTGGTAGAAGTATCTATCCTGTCTACCCCTTCGGCTGTTAATACCCAAACGTATTGATCTTGTATGAGCACTTTACGAACCTGTACACTGCTAAGTCCATTTAGTGTGTTATAGGTTTTCACTATTTTGCCATTCCGGATAAACAGCACCCCTTTTGTAGACGTACCTGCTACCAGGCTGCCATCATTTTGCAGTTGCAGGGAATTGGCTATGATCTCACCGCCATTCTCATCTTTCAGAATTTTGATGGTACCATCGTAATGGTATTCATACAGGCCATCTTCGTATGCCACCCAAAAACAGTTTTGAAAAACAGATCCCAGGGCGGTTAAACTTCTCTTTGCCCTTAGCAAAAAGGATTGACCCCTACCGCCATATCCCAGTGTATCCGTTTGATACATCTCATATAAAGGACAGGTAACTTTTGGAAGGCGTTTATCTGAGCCAAACCTGTCATTCATAATATAAGCGCCTTTAAAAACAGCGATAATCAAATTGCCGTATTTATCCCTGGCAACCCCTTTGCTATAATCAACTGAAGTTTCAACAGGCGCTTTCCGGTTCTGCTTAAACACCCCCCGGTTAGTGATAATTACCCTGGAAGCCGTATCATAGGTGATGAATTCCGTTTCTCTTTGCTTGCTAAGATCATACTTAAATACCTGCTTGCTTTCCAGGTTCAATTTTGCCATTAGCCCCTGGCTGTTCCCCGCCAGCAATTCACCATTGGGCAGTATTTCCAGTTTTTTAAAATTATCGAAAAGCGGATCGTTATATATTTTCATCAGTGTATTATCCAATGAGGGGCAGATAAATACACCATTATCCAATGTGCTGAACCAATAGTTTCCCTGGTAATCCTTTATTACATCAGAAACGCGCTGATTGGGAAAAAAACAGTTGGTTCTGCCCGTTTTTTTATCCCACCGGTATGCCCCGTTTTGTGTGCAAAGCCAGTATTCATTATCATTTATACAGGTACCCAGAAAAATATATACATCCGGAGCAATCACCAAAGAAGGCAGTAGTGTAGTGGTTTCTCCATTAATCTCGAGGGGTAATGCTCTTTCTAATCCAATATTCAGAATTACCATTTTCTTGTCGTTATTCGTAAACCTTGGATCGCTATAAGATTGTTTGATATTAATCCATGCCGTTTTTTTAGCGTTTGAAGAAAACAATAGTCCCCTGTTGGCAAATGCGTAATATTTGTCTTTATACAGGCCCGAAGCCGTTATGGGGTCAAACCCGGCGGGCACCCTGGTAATCCTGATTATTTTATGCGTTATTTTATCAAACTCATAAATACTTTTGAAAGAGTGCAACCATAGCTGCTTTGATCCAACCACTACGTTATTAAAAGAAGAGACTTCTTTGATGATTTCTTCATCAACCGTAAATTTTTTTAAGCTGTCGTTTTGATAATAAAACAACTGGTTTACCAAATTCATACACCAGATTTTACCATCCGCGTCTTCCTGCAGGTAACTTACCGCCCTGGATGCCGTATTATTAAAGGGAAGCAGTGTAAAAAATCTTCCATTAAACCTGAATAAACCCTTATCAGTAGCTAACCAGATGTACCCTTTCTTATCGGTAAGCATGTCGTATACAACCTGGGTTGACAGTTGTTCAGGGTAATTTAATTTTTTAACATAGGGAAATTGCCCGGATGACCGGAAGAAAAAAACAAACAAAATAACCACTACTATACTGCGCATCGGATTAGCTTAAGGGTATTATCGTAACCACCCTTTAAAGTTAGCAGGTGTTTATGATATGCAGTCATTTTTATATATGGCATTTATTTAATTTTTTTTAGCCCCTTTAAAAACAAAACAGGGGTGCTCACAAGGAAAATGGGGGGTTTCAGAGAAAGGGAAGAAATGAATCCTTTTTCTTAGCAATTTACACCTGGGATGCAATAATAGTAAAATTGGGGGAGAGAGCTGCAGTTAGTGCGGCTCTCTTGATTTATTAATAAAACCATTGTGGAAAATGGCAAAAATGAGGTGTTTTACAGTGTTAACTGTATTTCCATTTTCTTAGTCTTAGAATACGGATAGTATGTAATTTGCAGGTATCATTCAACCCCCCTTTTTAATTTTAGCAATGACTCCTGTAAAACTTACTAAGTATTCCCATGGTGGCGGATGCGGATGCAAAATTGCCCCATCTGTATTAGAAACCATTTTACATAGCAATCAATATTATGCTACTAACAAAAGATTATTAGTAGGCAATAGCAGTAAAGATGACGCGGCCGTGTATGATTTGGATAATGGTATGGCGCTGATCAGCACTACCGATTTTTTTATGCCCATAGTAGATGATCCTTTTTGGTTTGGCAAAATTGCCGGGGCCAATGCCATCAGTGATGTATATGCCATGGGGGGGAGGCCCATTCTGGCCATTGCCATATTAGGATGGCCCGTTAATACCCTATCTCCCGAATTGGCGCAACAAGTGCTGGAAGGTGCCAGGCAAATTTGCGCGGAAGCCGGCATACCCCTGGCCGGCGGCCATAGTATTGACACACCCGAACCTATCTTCGGCCTTGCCGTAAACGGGCTGGTACCTATTGATAACCTGAAACAAAATAATACAGCCAAAGAGGGTGACCTTTTATTGCTTACCAAACCCCTGGGTGTAGGCATACTGGCAACCGCGCAAAAAAGAGACGTATTAAGCGAAGCGCATGCTGAGCTACTACTGCAACAGCTTGGCCGGTTAAATATAGTGGGTGAAGCCCTGGGGAAAATGGAAGGGGTACATGCCATGACGGATGTAACAGGCTTTGGTTTATTGGGTCATCTGATTGAGATGGCAGAAGGTAGTGGCCTAAGCGCCACACTTAACTATGGGGCCATACCCATTCTCGAACCGGCCAGGGAATACCTGGCGCAAAAAACCGTACCTGATGCTACTTTCCGAAACTGGAACAGCTATAGCGATAAGGTTGTTTTCGCGGCCGGCGTAAACGTAATGGAAGCATTTAATATTTTACCTGATCCGCAAACAAATGGCGGTTTGTTGATAGCGGTTGCCCCCGAAGACCTGGATTCTGTAAAAAGTATATTGTCTGATTATGGATTAGCCGGTTTTACGGTTCCGATTGGTAAAATGATTGCCAGGGAAGAAAAAACGGTAACCGTTACTATATAGCTACCCGGTTCTGTTTAAAAAACCATATTACCCTTGTTTTTTATTTTTTCATTGGTGAGCTCCGCAACTAACTGCACACCGGCGATGCCTTTGACAGCCTGTTTTATCCAGTTACATTTATCCTCATCCACCAGGTCTCCTTTCATCAGCCATAAAAAATCCATGTGCCTGAATTCGGGTAAAAGGTATTCACCGTCAAACTGGTTATGATACAGGTAGTGTGTTAAAAAACTATTGGGTTCCGCGGATTGATAAACAGAGAAATAATAACCGCGGTTTTTTTTTCGAAGATGAATTTCTATTTCCGGATTTAACCTGAAATCATATCCCAGCAAGTGATTTAACTGCAGGCAAAACTGGTAATTCTTCAGGGGCGCGATAATACCCAGCATCCGGGTATCATCAAAAAAATCATCATTCAGCTCATCTACATTCAGGCGGAGTTTCATGGGCCATGCTGTTAAAATACAATATCAAATACCTTTTCTTCCTTTCCACGTTTGATGCGCAACTGGGTTTTATCTCCCTTATTAAATTTGCCCAGCGATTGCATATAACTGCTAACGTCTACAAATGTATAGTTCCCTAATTGAAGCAATATGTCTCCTGCCTGTAAGCCCGCTATCGCCGCTACTTTACCCGCGCTTACCCCATCAATGCGCATACCTGTTCCTGTATAGCCGTAATCGGGTATTACCCCTAAACTTACTTTAAAACCACTGCTGCGGCCCATTGGGGGTTCCTTTGTTTTCGTAAAACCGAGCTTTCCTTTGCTGTCGGTTGCTTCAATTATCCGGTAAACAAATTTTACGATGTCTTTCTCGCTTTCGTAATTAATCTTATCCCAATCATCGGTTGCTTTGTGATAATCGCTATGGCTGCCGGTGAATAAAAATAATACAGGCACCTCTTTCCTGTAAAAGGTAGCATGGTCACTCGGGCCACCACCCGTGCTATCGAATTTCAAGGCCAGGTTGGTTTTTTCACCTGCAAAAATTTCTCCCCATACCGGTGAGGTACCATAGCCACCTACCGTTAATTTATGTGCCGTATCATAGCGGCCCACCATATCCATATTGATCATATAATTTGGCTTAATGGAAATAGTGGGATTGTCTGTCCAATATTTGCTTCCCAGGAGTCCCATTTCCTCTCCGGTAAAATGCAGCAGCAGGTAATTATTATTGGCAGGCGCGGCTTTTTTCAGCTTTCGTGCCAGCTCTATCAAAGCCGCGGTACCACTGGCGTTATCATCTGCGCCATTATGAATTACACGGCCGGTATCCAATGCTTTCATGCCATCTGCCATTCCATATCCTAAATGATCATAATGCGCTCCCAGAATTACTGTATTGGCTGCCTGGTTATTGATAAAAGCGGTAATATTTTTTGATTTGATTATTCTTTCAGATACACTCACATTTAATACTATCGATAAAGTAGCGGCATTGTCGGAAAAATATTTTTGAACCCCTTCTTTGGTAAGGTAAATCACCGGGATATCGGATAAAGGGCTTTTGTCATTTTTATTGAACTGCACATTATCGGTAATAGCGGAAGTATTAAACAGGAACAGGGCAGTGGCGCCTTTGGCAGATACGGCGGTAACCATTTTTTTGATTTCCGCTTCTATATCAAAATGCGGGCTTGTTTTATTTTCTTCCAGCAGGTCTTTCAGGTCTTTGAACCAGGGTTGCTTCGCCTCGCTCAAAGCGATAGCTGGATTTCCGGTTACTGATTTATTAGCGCTGAAGGCAAGAGGTATATACTCCTCTTTTAACACAAGCGTTTTATCATCTACCTGTAAAAGGGTGGCGGCATCAATCTTTTTGCCCTCATTAATGTCAAATTCCTGAATATACCCCTTATCGCTCCCGGGTTCCAGGCCTATTTGTTTGTATTGCGCAATAATATACTGCAGGGCAAGTTCCTCTCCTTTGCTGCCGGTCATCCTTCCTTCCAGTGCATCATCAGACAGGTATTGGATATGTGCCTTTAGGTTTATCAGCAGTTCAGCATTGGCTTTTGCTTCGGCCAGGCGTTTTTTTCTTTTGCTTTGCGAATACGAAAGCACCGGAATCAATACCAGGATCAATAGAAATTTTTTCATGCCAGTATACATTATGCCTGCAAAAATAAGCGGATGCGGATACCATCGGCTAATTCATCCATAAAAACCTGTGAATTCTGTTCACAAACCAAAAATGAACTGTATTATATGCAGTCATTTTTATATATAGCATTTATTTTATTTTTTTTAGCCCCTTTAAAAACAAAACAGGGGTGCTCACAAGAGAAATGGGGGGGTTCAGAGAAACGGAAGAAATGAATCCTTTTTCTTAGCAATTTACACCTGGGTACTAATTAGTAAAATTGGGAGAGAGAGCTGCAGCTAGTGCGGCTCTCTTAATTTATTAATAAGACTATTGAGGAAAATATTGCAAAAATGAGGTGTTTTACCTTCAGTAATTAGCAATGCCGCGCTTTGTAAGATTTATGTGTCAGTAAATAAACCTTTGTTATGAAAAAATCTCTGTACCCCTCTTTTGTTATTGCTCCTATATTGATTCTATTCTTTTTTGCTCAATGCAAAAAAGAATATACTCCCTCAGTTCCCTTAACTATAACGTTGTATAACAAGCCGCTTTCTACCATTCAATCTTATATAAAGGGGCTATGGAAATTACATTATGGAAAAGGAGGGATTGCCGCAAATAATATACAGTACTACGATAGTGTTTTTTTTAAGTTCACTAATGATAATAAGATAATACTATCATACAAAAATACAATCGGAGTAGACACAACAATAAAGTGGGTCAAAGACTTGGGCACATATACTCATGGAGACTCGACTTTTACCATGAATTTCTATGATAAACTAGGATATCCATCAAATTATATTGTGGACGGTATTTTTAATGACACATTGGTATTACACGACTATGGTTCCGATGCGGTTTTTTATCATTTTACAAAATCAAATTAACCAATTCTAAAATCATACAATTATGAAGTCTTTCCAAAAATTGCTGCTTATAGCTGTACGACTAACAACGCATTAACAGTAGAAACTACCGGCAATAGTGAATTTACCAGGCTCCGGATAATTGATAAAATGGGGCAGGTAAAAAAACAAGTAAAGTATTAAGACACTACCAATTCGTTTTAGTATTTAACCTACCGTCTAAAAAGTAGGCAATTCTTGATTTTAAGACTATGTTCATTACCCAAACGTTACTTATGCCAAGTCTAAAACATAGAAAATCCCGCATTTACAGCCCTAAAGGAGTTTTGGTATTGTTACCAAACTCGTAACTCGCACCCATGGTTTGCCGCTACTTTTGCAGCCATTCAGTCAATTTGATAAAACCTGTATTACATATAGCTTTGGTTGGTAACCCTAACAGTGGTAAAACATCTCTGTTTAACGCACTTACGGGCCTTAACCAGCAGGTAGGTAATTTTCCGGGCGTTACTGTTGACAAAAAAACAGGCCACATACAGTTAGCTGATCATTTACCCGCAGAACTGGTAGATCTTCCGGGAACCTATAGTTTATATCCAAGGCGCTCTGATGAATGGGTGGCTTATAAAGTACTGATGGGGGCCGATAAGGATACCAGGGCCGATGTGGTGCTGTTGGTTGCCGATGCCAGTAACCTGAAAAGAAACCTGTTATTCTGCAGCCAGATCATTGACCTGAAAATACCGGTGGTGATGGCGCTCACCATGACCGATATCGCCGTTAAAAAAGATATTAAAATTGATGTTGGCGGGCTGGAAGCCGAACTGGGCATACCTGTTGTGGCCGTAAATCCGAGAAAGAATAAGGGACTGACTGAGCTAAAAAAAGTATTGGCGCGGGTTGCCAAAACAAATGCCGGTATACAAACAAGGGATTTTATGGATACGGAGCAACTGGCGCCCGCTTCTATTAAAGCTGTTCAGCAATTATTTCCCACGCTGAGCAATTATGCTGCCATTCATTACCTGATTAACCATGAAAATTTTCCACTTTCCCAAACAGAGCAGGATGCCGTTGAACAGATAGAAATAGACAACGCTTTTAATCCTACCAAAACACAGGCAGAAGAAATTGTGCAGCGATATGCCCATATCAGGCAGATTATGAAGCAGCACGTAATAGAAACCGGGCCATTGGAGAAAAAATTATTTACCGATTACTTAGATAACTTTTTTTTACACCGCACCTGGGGGTATATTATTTTATTAGCTGTTCTTTTTTTATTGTTCCAGAGTGTTTTCTGGCTGGCCAGGTTCCCGATGGATGGTATTGAATGGAGTTTCACACATGTAAGCTCCTGGCTTGACCAGCATTTACCCGAAGCCTGGTGGAGCAATCTGCTGGTGAATGGATTTGTGGCAGGCCTGAGTGGCATCCTGGTTTTTGTACCGCAGATCATGATCCTGTTCGGACTCATTACTATCCTGGAAGACTCGGGTTATATGGCCCGCATCAGTTTTTTAAGTGATAAACTAATGCGCAAAGTGGGGCTGAATGGCAAAAGTGTAATGCCCATGATCAGCGCCTTTGCCTGTGCCGTTCCGGCCATCATGAGCGCCAGGAATATTGAAAATAGAAAAGAAAGACTGCTTACCATCCTGGTTACCCCCCTCATGAGCTGCAGCGCGCGACTGCCTGTGTACACCATTTTAATTTCATTGGTAATTGATGATACGTATTACCTGGGTTTTTTAAGTTTACAGGGTTTGGTTATGATGGGCCTTTATTTGCTGGGCACGTTTATGGCGCTGCTGGTAAGTTATGTAATGAAATGGTTTATCAAAATCAAAGAGAAAAGCTTTTTTATACTGGAACTGCCTATTTACCGGGCGCCCAGGTGGAAGAATGTGGGTATCACCATGATAGAGAAGGCAAAAATATTTGTAACAGATGCGGGTAAAGTAATCATGATTATTAGTCTGTTGCTCTGGTTTCTGAGTTCTTATGGCCCCAGTAACCGGATGGAAAAAGTGGAGAACAAATATGCCATACTGCTGCAACAGTTACCAAAACAAAAAGATTCACTTAGAAAACATCTTTCTTCCGAAAAATTAGAAAACTCCTATGCGGGTATCCTTGGTAAAAGCATTGAGCCTGTAATCAGACCTCTTGGTTTTGACTGGAAAATAGGCATTGCCCTTATTACTTCTTTTGCCGCGAGAGAAGTGTTTGTAGGTACGATGGCCACTTTGTATAGTGTAGAAGAAACGGATGGCAGTTCGTTACGACAAAAAATGCACGCCGCCGCTTACCCGGATGGCAAAAAAATTTACACGCTGCCTGCCGCTTTCTCATTGATGATATTTTATGTGTTGGCCATGCAATGCATGAGTACCTTAGCCGTTGTAAAACGCGAAACCAAATCATGGAAATGGCCGGTATTTCAGTTTATTTATATGACGGCACTGGCCTACCTGATGAGCCTGCTGGTCTATCAATTATTTTCATAAAATGAATGCTGCCGGATGTCGTTACCATTCTTCCTCTCTAAATAATGCATTAAACTTTTCATCGCGGATACCCCGTTTGCTATATTAGATTTTTTTAACAGGTGCTTTTTGCTAAATTAGTAGCCTGATACCGGCAAAATACTACCTGGTGATCTTAAACCCTGCTATCTGGAAAACCCATGCCATTACCTAAGCGATTATATTATTTGTCTGTTCTGATGCTGTTTTTTTCTGTCTTTCCTTTTATTACAACCCATGCTGCTCAAACACCCGGTTTTCCTGTTGCCCAAAAAGGTGTAATTGATCTAAGACAATCAGATCTGAAAAACCAATCCATGCCCCTGCAAGGCGAATGGACCCTTTACTGGAAACAATTGGTTACACCCATTGATACTTCTGCCATACCAACCGGATTTTTTAAGTTTGCCGAACTTTGGACCAATACGATCGTAAAAGGATCACCTCTTTCACATATGGGGTATGCATCCTATTCACTTACCGTTCTGTTGCCAAAACATTCCAACAAGCTGGCCCTTGAAATTCCTGATACCTATACATCTTACCGGTTATTTGTTAATGGCGAAATGTTTGCCAATGCGGGTAACCCGGATTCAACCGCTGCAACGGCGGTACCTAAATGGTGTCCGAAAACCCTGGAGCTTTCAACAAACAAAGACACGCTGCATTTAATTTTACAGGTAGCCAATTTCTGGCATTCCAAAGGAGGGCCCTATAAAGATATCATGCTGGGCGACAGGGATTTGCTATTCCACGAAAAAGCCATTGATACTGCCTTTGATCTCTTCTTAACCGGTAGTATATTTATGGGTGGATTATTTTTTCTGGGGTTATTTCTTTTTGGTAAGCACGATAAATCGCTACTGTATTTCGCTTTATTCTGTATCGCGTATAGTTACCGGATGATTGGCTCGAGGAGTTATGTTTTACATACTTTGTTTTCGGAAATACCCTGGACCATTACCTTACATCTTGAATACCTGTCGCTATTCGGTTGCCTGGGGTTATTCAGCCTCTATACCTATCATTTATACCCGGAAGACTCAAATAAAACAGTCACAAAAATACAGGTATGGGCCAGCCTAACCCTCTCCGCTATTGTAGTTGTTTTTCCGCCTGTCATTTTTACCCGGCTCATTAACCCCTTCCTGATTGTGATGTTCGGGCTACTCATTTATGTATTTTATGTATATGTAAAAGCAATGCGAAAAAAACGGACCGGCGCGGCTTATGCCTTGCTGAGTACCTGTGTGGTGCTTGTTGTATTTACCTTAATTAATCTGCAATATTTTAATATTATTTCTCCTCAAAAAGCGATCCTTTTTATTGGTTATATCAGTTTCTTCGTTCTGCAATCACTAATCCTTTCCTTCCGTTTCGCCTCCCTGCTTAAACAGGCGAAAGACCAGGCAGAGCAGGGATTGAAAGCGAAGAATGAATTTCTTTCCACCATGTCGCATGAAATTCGAACCCCCCTCAATTCAATATTGGGCATGACGCATTTGATCCTTCGCGATAATCCAAGTATTGAACAAAAAGAGCAGTTGGATGTATTACTGTTTTCCGCTAATAATTTATTAGCCATCGTAAATGATATCCTTGATTATAATAAAATAGAAGCCGGTAAAGTAAATTTTGAATCGATAGAAACGGATATACCCAATGTGGTTAAGAATATTATTTCTGGATTAAGAACTTCCGCGGAAGACAAGGGAATTGAATTAAGACTGCATATAGACAGTGCCTTGCATACCAAGGTAATGGCTGATCCCACCCGCATTGGCCAGGTGGTAACTAACCTGGTAAGCAATGCCATTAAGTTTACCAAACACGGGCATGTAGCATTAAATATACAGGTAGACAGCCAGACCGATGCAGACATTACACTTACCATCAGCATAGAAGATACAGGCATAGGCATCTCCATTGAAAAACAAAAAATGATCTTCGAACAGTTTACACAGGCAGACACGTCTACTTCCAGAAATTTTGGCGGTACCGGTTTGGGGCTGGCAATATGTAAAAAATTACTTGCCTTACAGGGTATTACGCTACACCTGAAAAGTGATGATGGCAAAGGGTCAAAATTTTATTTTACACAAAGTTTTCAAAAATCTTTTTCAGAAGAAACGAAAACAGAAGAGCAGGCTGATCATACGCCTACCGAAGAGAGTAAACCACTTACAGGTATTTCAATTTTACTGGTAGAGGATAATGAAATAAATATCCTGGTAGCCAAAACGTTTTTACAAAGATGGGGGGCAACCATAGACGTAGCTGTTAATGGCCAGGAAGCGCTGGATAAACTGGATGTAAACAGGCATCGACTGATTTTGATGGATATGCACATGCCCGTAATGGACGGGTATGAAGCCACCCGCCGCCTGCGCGAAATGGGTGTTGAAATACCCATTGTTGCATTAACCGCCAGCCTGCCGCGCGAAGTAGAGGACCGCGTAAAAAATGTTGGCATCGATGCTATTGTGGTAAAACCTTTTGTACCTGATGAGCTTTTCAGGATTGTATTACATTATACAAATGTGTACCATTATACCCGAAAGGATTAAATAGCCTGCCATAGTTACTTTCGTAACTTGAGAAAATGTGTCAAAAGTTCTTTTCCCGAATAGTATCAATACCTGTTTAGGTTACTTCGCTACTTTGCCAAACTCAACCGCGGCCTGTGCCGCCGCCAAACGTGCAATCGGTACACGAAAGGGAGAGCAGCTTACATAGTTCATACCAATGCGGTGACAGAATTTTACACTTTCAGCATCGCCTCCGTGTTCTCCGCAAATACCAACTTTTAATTTGGGTTTGGTAGTACGTCCGCGTTCGGTACCTATTTTAATCAATTCACCTACCCCTTCCTGGTCAATGGTTTGGAAAGGGTCGTCGGGCAATATTTTCTGATCGAGGTAATTGGGCAAGAATCCTCCCACATCATCCCTGCTGAACCCAAAACTCATTTGTGTAAGATCATTCGTACCAAAGCTGAAGAAGTCTGCCACCTGCGCCATATTACCGGCCTGCAAAGCGGCTCTCGGAATTTCAATCATGGTACCATATAAGTAAGGGATGCTTTTTACTTTCAACCTGGTACATACTTCTTTATATACCCTATCAACAATTTCTTTTTGATGAGTTAACTCATTCACTGTGCAGGTAACCGGTACCATGATTTCAGGAAATGCTTTCTTGCCTGATTTGATCATTTCCGCGGTAGCTTCCAAAATGGCTCTTATCTGCATTTCAGTGATCTCAGGATAACTTACCCCTAAGCGAACACCCCGGTGACCCAACATCGGGTTGTTCTCATGCAAAGCCAGTACCCTTCTGCGTAATACGCTCATACTAATACCCAGTTCTTTGCTTAGCTCGTGTAACTTTTCAACATCGTGCGGAACAAACTCATGCAATGGCGGATCCAGTAAACGGATGGTAACCGGAAAACCCTTCATTACCTTCATGGTATCTTTAATATCCTTCTTCACAAAAACAAACAGATCATTCAGCGCTTTACGGCGTTCGGGTTCTGTTTTACTCATAATCATTTTGCGCAACAGGAACAGGGGTTGTTCACTGCCTTCGCCATAAAACATATGCTCTGTACGGAACAGGCCAATACCTTCTGCGCCAAACGATATGGCCTGTGCGGCATCCTGTGGTGTTTCGGCATTTGTTCTAACGCCTATTAACTTTATTTTATCAACCAGGGTCATCAGGTTTTTATAGGATTTGTTCTTATTAAGGTCTATAGCCACCAGCGCCATATCACCCTCATACACCAATCCTTTGGTGCCATTTAAGGTAATGATATCTCCTTCTTTTACGATAACGCCATCCCTTGCTTTAAAGGTTTTTGTTTCAGCGTGTATCTCAATATCATTACAACCCACGATACAACATTTACCCCAGCCCCGGGCAACCAGTGCGGCATGAGAAGTCATACCCCCTTTTGTTGTTAAGATGGCCTGTGATTTATGCATGCCATCCACATCTTCCGGAGATGTTTCTTCACGAACCAGGATTACCTTCTCTCCCCTGGATGCCCACTCAACCGCTTCGGCTGATGAGAAAACCACACGGCCCTTTGCGCCACCCGGACCGGCAGGTAATCCTTTCGCGATAGCTTTGGTAGCCGCTTCAATTGTAGGATCGAGCATGGGCAACAATAGTTCTACCAACTGGTTGGGGCCAACACGCATGATGGCTGTTTTTGCATCAATCAGTTTTTCCGTAAACATTTCTGTGGCCATCCGCACAGCGGCTACCCCGTTACGTTTACCCACCCTGCATTGCAACATATAGAGTTTCCCTTTTTCAATGGTGAACTCAATATCCTGCATGTCTTTATAATGTTTCTCCAACCTTTCCTGAAAGCCATTTAATTCTTTATAGGCCTTCGGCATTATTTTTTCCAGTGTATCCAGTGTTTTGCTCTGGTCATTTTTTGAATAGGCATTAATAGGTCCGGGTGTTCTGATACCCGCAACCACATCTTCACCCTGTGCATTCACTAAATATTCTCCATAGAATTTATTTTCTCCTGTGCCCGGGTTTCTGGTAAACGCCACGCCGGTAGCGCTATCCCCGCCCATATTACCAAACACCATGGCCTGTACATTTACGGCAGTACCCCATTCGTGTGGTATTTTTTCAATCTTACGGTATTCGATGGCGCGTTTCCCGTTCCAACTGCCAAACACACCACCTACACTACCCCATAATTGTTCGTAAGGATCTTCGGGGAAAGGCTTGCCCAATACTTTTTTAACGGTGGCTTTAAATTCTTTAACCAATATTTTTAATTCAGAAACCGTCAGGTCGGTATCTGATGTATAGCCTTTGCTATGTTTAACCGCTTCTAATTTTTCATCCAGTACTTTGCGGATGCCTCTGCCATTTTTGGGTTGAATGTCACCGGCTTTTTCCATCACTACATCGGCATACATCATTACCAATCTGCGATAGGCATCATAGGCAAATCTTTCATCGCCCGATTGTTTAATCAGGCCCTGAATAGTTGCATCATTCAAACCAATATCTAAAACAGTATCCATCATACCGGGCATACTGCGCCTGGCGCCGGAACGAACAGATAAGAGGAGGGGATTATGTACATCACCGAATTTTTTGCCGGTAATCTTTTCTACTTCAGATAAAGCCGTTTGTACCTGCCCCTTTAATACAGAAGGGTATATGCGTTTGTGATCATAATAATAGGTACATACTTCTGTAGAAATCGTAAAACCCGGGGGTACCGGTAGTTTAAGTTTTGGATGGCCCGCCATTTCAGCAAGGTTCGCCCCTTTACCGCCCAATAAATTTTTCATAGATTCATTACCATCGGCCCTGCCGGCGCCAAAGAAATAGACGTATTTCTGTGTACTGTTCTTTTTTATCATATTAAGACTATTTATACCCTAAAAGTAGCATTGTATATCAGTGTTAGTTATGACAATTGTCATTCAATGAGCTGTATTTTATCACCTTACCAGGATATATTATTGATTTTCTACCCTTTCATCAGCTTGGTTTGGCAAATGAAATCCGTTTTGGGTAAACCGGTTTTACCTATCGCGTCAAATCCACCTTCAATTTCTGTGAAGTTGCGGTAGCCGCGTGCCTGTAAAATAGATGCGGCAATCATGCTGCGGTAACCGCCGGCACAATGCAGAAAAAAATGATCGGTGGTAGTTAATTCTTTACTCCATTCATTAATATAAGCAAGGGGTCTGTTATGGGCCTCAGACACCTGTTCGGCAGCATACTCGGTTTCTTTTCTTATATCTATTATTTTATCTACCCCTATGTTTACCTCTTTTGCGAATTGTTCGGCAGAAATCCGGTGCACTGTATCTATTTCCTTACCGGCGGCTTCCCATGCCGCAAAGCCTCCTTTTAAATGTCCCAGCACATGATCAAAGCCAACACGACTTAAACGGGTAATGGTTTCTTCTTCTTTTCCTTCATCGGTAATTAATAACAATGCCTGTTTCACGTCTACGATCATCGAGCCCACCCATGGTGCAAAATCGCCTTGCAACCCTATATTAACAGAACGCGGAACAAACCCTTTATAAAAATCGGTGTTAGCCCTTGTGTCCAATAATAAGGCCTCTGTGTTTTCCGCGGCCGCTTCAAATTCATTGGGGGTTAATGCCCGCATCCCATTTTTCAAGACAGCATCGAAGCTTTCATATCCCTTCTTATTCATGGCCACATTTAAACCAAAATACCCCGGTGGCGGAAGCAGACCCTCTGTAACCGCTTTAATAAAAGCTTCTTTATTGGGTTGGTTTAAAGCATAATTCATTTTTTTCTGGTTGCCCAATGTGTCTACCGTTTCCTTCATCATGTTTTTACCACAGGCGCTTCCGGCCCCATGTGCCGGGTAAACAATCACCTCATCCGCCAGGGGCATTATTTTATTCATCAGGCTGTCATATAATAAGCCGGCCAGCTCATCCTGGGTCATGTCTGCCGATTTTTGCGCCAGATCCGGGCGCCCTACATCTCCCAAAAACAAGGTATCACCACTAAAAATGGCATAATCTTTTCCCTGCTCATCCTTTAACAGAAAAGTGGTGCTTTCCATGGTATGCCCGGGGGTGTGTAATACCTTAATCGTAACCCCTCCCACCATAAATACATCTCCATCCTTTGCAGAAATACAGTCAAATTCGCAGGTAGCATTAGGCCCATACACAATGGGCGCCGATGTTTTTTTACTAAGGTCAACATGCCCGCTCACAAAATCTGCATGGAAATGTGTTTCAAAAATATATTTGAGGCTAACCTTATCTTTCTCTAACCGCGTCATGTAGGGTTGCGTTTCACGTAAGGGATCAATAATAGCCGCTTCACCATTCGAGGTAATATAGTAGGCGCCCTGTGCCAAACATCCTGTATAAATTTGTTCTACCCGCATAGCCACTGTTTTAAAGTAATTACGCGAAGGTAGCTTATGTTTTTTTTCAATACTGTAACATCGGTTGCTTTTCTAAAACCACCGGCGAATTTTAATAATGTATACCTTCCATTTTTACAATAACTGATTTTAATAAAAGGGGTATGACCAAAGAAGAATTACTGACAGAATTAAAACAGGAAACCTATGCCGCGCTCAAACCCTCTCCCATACATGGTATTGGGGTATTTGCCGTTTGTGCCATTCCTAAAGGTTGCCAGGCTGTTTTTTCTAAAAATACGGGGGGATGGATACAACTCAGTTTTGCCGAAGCGGAACAATTACCGGCACATGCCAGGGAATTTGTCGAAACCTATTACCTGTATGATGCGGAACATTATTTCATTCCCGATCATGGATGTAAGGTGATGGATATAGCCAGTTACCTGAATCATTCCAATACACCCAACCTCATTTCTGTGTTGGATGGCGCTTATTTTGAAACGACCAGGGATATTAAAGAAGGAGAAGAATTATTTATCGACTATGGAGAAATCGCGGACGGCCTGGATGATTACCGTTGATACTATATTCAACTTCTGAAAAACTTACAGGTAACCTGTCTGGAAAGAGGCAGGGTTACGCTCAATAAAGGGAATTCATTAAATACTGGAATGCTAAATTGTATACTTATTAAGCGATTTGCATGAAAAAAAGATACCAGGTTCTTCTTGTATTGTCGGTACTTTCCATGATCACTTTCCTCGACAGGATAGCCCTGTCTTCTGCCAGTTCTTCTATCATGAACGACCTGAGCATCAGCACCGTACAATGGGGCTGGATACTGGGTATGTTTACCCTGGCTTATGGTGCATTTGAAGTACCTGCCGGTTGGCTGGGAGACAGGATTGGTGGTAAAAAAGTGTTGACCCGTGTGGTGATCTGGTGGTCTGTCTTTACCATCCTTACCGGATTTTCCACAGGATTCCTGATGTTATTGATTGTACGTATTTTATTTGGCATGGGCGAAGCCGGCGCTTATCCCAATAGCGCTATTGTATTAAGTAAATGGTTTCCTGTTTTAGAGAGGGCAAGGGCACAGTCCATTATCTGGGGCGCCTCGCGTATTGGTGCGGCATTAACGCCATTCATCGTTTTGCCCCTGCAACAAAAATATAGCTGGCATGTATCCTTTTATGTGCTGGGTGGCGTGGGTATTATCTGGGCTTTTTTCTGGATTTTCTGGCACAAAGAAGAACCGGCCGATTGTAAAAATATCCAACCAAAAGAACTTGCCTTTATACAGGCAAACCGCGATTTACCAGACAATAACCGGGCAATAAAATTTTCTTTTTGGAGCATTTTCAAATCAGCCAATATATGGTTCCTCATGGGTATGTATTTCTGCTATGCCATAGGTGCCTATTTTTTTCAAAGCTGGTTTCATACTTATTTACAAAATGGCCGGCTGATACCCAAAGAAGATTTAATATGGGCCTCCTCTTTACCTTATATATTGGCAGCCATCGGTTGTTTTACCGGGGGATGGCTTAGCGATAAAGCCTGTGTTCGTTATGGCAAAAAATGGGGACGCAGGCTGGTACCCATGATCGGGCTGTTTATTTCCGGAATCTGTATTATCAGCGCCTCATTGGTACAGGATAATACTACAGCGATTATTGCTTTAGCGGCGGGCATGGCCAGTATGGATGTTACCGCACCAGTGGCCTGGGCCGTAGCCATGGATCTGGGCGGACCCAATAGCGGCGCGGTTTCCGGCTCTATGAATACGGCCGGATTAACCGGCGCTTACCTTAGTACGGTTGTCTTTGGATACCTCGCCTCTTCCTTCGGTTATTATTTACCCGTGTTACTGATTGGTATTTTTGTTTTAGCCGGGTCCTTTATCTGGTTAAAGATAGATGCTACCAAAAAATTGTCGTTACTGTAACCTGATAAACGCAAGAAACGCAGGATTATTAACAAGGCTGTTATTTCTGAAGCCTGGCATTAACCAACTGTCCTACCTGCTGTCCTTGTTTTTTTCCTTCTTCAATCGCCGCCCTATAATGAATGCCTCCATATAACCGGCTGATACCCGCCTCATCCGCGGCGGCCTTAATGGATAGAAAATTCCTTTGCATGCCTAAATAGATTAATTCAGTGGTATCCAGAAAGGCAATCTGGTTACCGAAAATATTTTCCAGCACCGTAGCGGCGGCGGAAGTAATCACACTATGCCCGCTGGGATATTCAGGAAAGGGCGGCGTTTGTAATAGCGCGTTCCAGTTTGGATCTATGTTTTCCCTGATAACGGTAATTGGACGAACCATCCTGCTTCTGTATTTTTCATCCCAGCAGGAAATAAATCCGTCAAAAATAGCAGTAGCCGTAATAGCAAAAGCTTTGGCGGTTAACAAAGCATCCGCTTTTGTTTGTTTACTTATAATAGAAACGATACCCATCCAGTGCCCGCCGGGTGTGGTTTTTTTAGTGGCGAACATTAAATGCCCTGTATGTTCTGTTACAAAAGGATTGTCATCCCAATAATGCGCGATCGTATCCTGAACAGGCGTTATTTTTTTACTCACTTCATATACTTCCATCAGTTCTTTATCATATTTACTGTTTTTTGATAAACTGTACGGAGGAGGAGGGGTGGGTTTATATTGTGCCGAAGAATCCAACACCAATGAATTGATTAAATGCCAGTGGGGCTCAACAGCATCGGCATAATCGGGGGGTGTTTGCTGCCACTTCCCCGTTTCTTTAAACACACTGTATTTGGGCATCCCCCTGGTTATCTTATAATTATCTTCTGCCGCCCGTTTCAGAATAACGTCCGCGATCTTATCACCAAACTCAATGGAATTGTTATACACCGCCGGCTCCAGGGCATTCTCAA
This sequence comes from Chitinophagaceae bacterium, assembly GCA_023229465.1. Lineage (GTDB taxonomy): Bacteria > Bacteroidota > Bacteroidia > Chitinophagales > Chitinophagaceae > Sediminibacterium. The sequence goes on along the minus strand of JALNZE010000030.1, from coordinate 4,123 downwards.
ATTTTTGCAGTATTTTTTTTTCGGTTGTAACCAGGCTGTCTTTGGAAAACGTTAGCGCCCTGGCTACTTTAAAAAACGCTTTTACAGCAGCCACAGAGAATTGATATTTTAATTTATCATCAGGAACAGGAACGGAACCAAACCCTTTCATTTTTGCAACCAGTGAAAAGCTGTTCATATCAGCGAACCGAATAGCTTCATAATAGGCCAGGTTACTGTATGCATAAATTCTGCCGGCAACAGGGGGCGAAAAAATATCATATACAATTACTTCCGTTAACCTTTGTACACACTGATGTTCAAGTGTGGTCTCATCCGGTACTGATAAAGTATTTTCCTGTTTACAGGATACCATACATGTTAAGAAAAGCAACCCCGGTACCATGAAATAATATTTTTTCATACAAATTTTTTATTGGGTAATGATTCTTTTTTGGCCCTTACTATTTGTTATTTCAATTGATTGAACCGCATTGTTTAACTGAATACACCTGCCGGACTGCGAATAAAATGAAGATCCGTAACTGAATTCTTCTTTCCTTTTCCTGCCATTCTTTAATGTAACAATTGCATACCTGTCATCCGGATTCAGTTTACTGATTTTGATTCCCGCTATTTTACTTTGAAATAATTGAAGTGGCCCTGCATTACGGGCGGCAGCCAATGTTAGCTTATCATTAGCCACCAGTTGCACCAGCGACTTTCCATTACCCGGTATATATATACCGCTTTGTAAAATAGAAAGTGGCCGGAATAACCCTTTTCCATCTCCTTGTAATGCCAAACCATTAAAGGCATCACTACGGCCAAATCCGGGGGCCATTGAAAACTCATTCCCATTCAATAGGATATCCATATTCCCATCTCCGTTAAAGTCGTTGGCAACTATCCCATATACCGGCGCGAACTGAGCCTGGGCGGGCAGTTGATGTATTGCAAACTGAAAATTACCCATGTTTTCAATCCAGCTACTATAAAAATTATTGGCCGATAACTGAATGGCTCCCTTCAGATCAGCTTCCGGAAAAATATTTTTCATCTCCGCTCTTGCATAAAAAGCATAGTCTGGAAATTTTTCTTTCATCCCACTGAGTTCCCTGATAAACTCATCTCTTCCGGCCACCGGAAATTCTTTCACTTCTCCTTTTACGGTTGATAAAAGATAGCTGCTGGTAATGGCATCAAAGCTGCCATTATTATCAAAGTCTTTCCCATACACTTTTATGGGAAATTTTGCAGAGGGTTGTAAAAAACCATTCATGCCAAAATTGCCCACCACATAATCCATATCACCATCACTATCCAGGTCAGCGGCTGTTACGCTGTTCCACCAACCCAATTCTTTGGAAAGGGTAGTTGTAACAGCGGTAAATTTCCCTTTTTGATTTTTTAAAAAGCTAATAGGCATCCATTCCCCCACCAGCACCAGGTCTGGCCAGCCATCATTATCAATATCACTCCATGCGGCATCGCAAACCAATCCAATTTTTTGTAAGGCGGGGGCTATTCCCTTTGTAACATCAGTAAACCTGATAAGGCCCGGCTTACTATCATTTCTTAAAATATAACTACTTACCGGCACAGGATAACTGCCCGGCAATACCCTGCCGCCAATAAACAAATCAAGATCACCATCCCGATCATAGTCTGCCGCTTTTACGGCGCTTTTACTATTGTCATTGGGCCTTAGCGCCGTTGCCTCTTCCTTAAAATTCCCTTTGCCATCATTGCTATACACATGATCTGCATAATGGCCGGCGCCCGGCTGGTTTTCAGCGCCCCCCGAAGCTATATACATATCCAGGTCGCCATCCCCATCCGCGTCAAATAAACAAATACCCCCATCGTCCTGGTATTTTAAATCAGTAGTATCAATAAAAGGTTTTGAGTGGAAGGTTCCGTTTTTGTTTTGTACAAATAAGTTGGCATAGGTAGGCGAGCCCCCTCCGGCAATCATATCATCCAACCCATCCCCGTTTACATCCCCCACTGCCAGGGATGGACCATACTGCGTTAATTTATGGGGAATTAACCGTTGAATATTAAAATCTATAAAATCAACTTCCGAAGCCACAAAATGTATCCCTGCTGTATTGGTTATTTCTGTAAACCAATTATTTTGCGCAACAGACAGACCCATAAAATTTTCTTTCCCTTTTGATGCTTCAATATTGAGTGTAAGAACCTGGTTAGCGGTAATATTTTTTAGAACCTGCTTCTGTGCATTGGGCCATATCACTACTAAGGAATCTATTTTCGAAACTTTACCCAACCCAAAATGAGCTATGTTTTCTATACTGGACAGATAGCCGCGGTAAGGTGTGTTTTCATATACCTGTTGTTGTCCCTCATAAAACAAACGTATTACGGCCCCTACACCATTTCTATTTAAACCATTGCCCTGTAACTGTACACGGAGATAATTGGCTGCTGCCGACTTTTTATCATTGAGGGTATTCTCCATCAGCGAAGCCTCCATATTGGTATTATTCACTATCACATCCATATCACCGTCCCTGTCAAAGTCGGCATATGCCATTCCTGCAGAAAAACGGGGTATATCCCAGCCCCAGTCTTTGGTTTTATTTGAGAAAGTAATATCCCCATTATTTTTAAAAATATAATTACTGATTTTTACGGAAGGCAATTGCTTTAATATTTCTTCGGGGGCTACATTGGCAATCGCCTGGTTTCTGTAGGCGATAAAGTTCATATCAGTAAGATCCTTCGGCAATCCATTCGACACAATAATATCCCTATACCCATCATTGTCCGCATCTATTGCCAGGGGCGCCCAGCTCCAGTCTGTTTGTGCCATGCCGGCAAAATGGCCCACTTCACTAAATACAGGCGCCCCTATTGAATCTTTTTCTAAAAGTCTCGGCCCCTGGTTTAGTTGTACAGTGTTACGAACATATTGATGCATGTAACCATAACGCGCGCCGTTTTGAAAGTTCTGGTAATTGATGGGGTTGTTCATCATTTTTAAACGGTAATTATCAGCCGGCGCCATATCCAGTTCAATAATATCGGGCAGCCCGTCATTATTGATATCAGCTATATCATTACCCATCGCGTTTCTGCTGGTATGTTTAAAATAGACTGCGCTCAAGTCGCTAAAAGTTCCATTTTTATTGTTGATGTACAGATGATTGTTAGATAAGTAATCATTACTCACATAAATATCTTTCCATCCATCGGCATTAATATCTGTGATGTTAACACCCAGGCCATACCCCTCTGTTAATATACCGGCCACTTTTGATATATCTGTAAAAACAGGGTGTTTTAAAGTTGTATCCCAGTCGTTACGTAACAGCTTATCCGTATTGGGCCAATCGCCCGCTGTATGAATGGGCCTGAACTCATTGGGGTTAGTGCCATCCAGGTCATTCTCCAACAAATACACATCCAGATCGCCATCATTATCATAATCAAAAAAACCGGCCATCTGCGTGCTGGAACTGTCGGCCAGTCCGTATTCTTCCGCCAATTCTATAAAAACGGGGCTGCCACTTTTTTTATTATTTCCCCGATTAATATACAACAGGTTTTTTCTTTGTGTAGCCGTATTCATTACCCCGGCACTTACATATATATCCATCAACCCGTCATTATTAATATCCACTACACTTACCCCCTTGCACCATTTACCATTTCCCCCAACACCGGCAGATGCGGTAACATCCTCAAAGTGCAAATTGCCTTTATTTAAATACAATTTGTTTTCTACCATATTGCCGGTAAAATAAATATCCGGCAAGCTGTCATTATTAAAATCACCGATACCTACCCCACCTCCATTATAGATGTATTCATACGTCATCACATTAAAAAAATCATTTTCAGTTAATTGGTTTGTAAAATGTATGCCGCTTTTCCCGGCGCTTACTTCCCGATATAATGGGGTTTCCTGCCTGCAGGCAGAGAGGCTAAAAAAAAGAAGGCAGAGGATAGATAAAGATCTCGTTTGCATGCAACCTGTTTATGACTACTCTTATTAATCGTTTAGTTATTTAGTGATACAGAATTCTCTACGCTGCATATCTGACGTGGCTTACATGAAAATATTTTTGCACCTGCTTTCTGTCATTTTTCCTATTGTTCATAAAATCTTCAACAT
>JALNZE010000028.1 GCA_023229465.1 Chitinophagaceae bacterium | reverse complement strand
TGTAGTTGTATTCTTGTTACCATGTATATCAGTTACTGTCCAGGTTACTGTTGTTGTTCCAACTGGGAATACAGAAGGAGCATCATTTACAACACTGGCTACTCCACAATTATCAGCTGTTACTGGTATAGAAAGCGGAACTATTGCACCACATTGCCCTGCATCATTATTTACTGATTTATTCGTATTTATTGTGTAATGGATTGTCATTGGCCCACCATAAAAGAACCCTTGCCAGCCAGGATATCCGGTAAAGTTCATTTGGAATGTATTATTCCCGCCATAAACATAACCAGGTATAGCGCCCGCAAAATTTACTGTATATGCTTGTGTATAGTGTAGATACTGGTTTCCGCCAATATAGGTTCCAGATACAAACAACTGATTATAGTCACCTGTTCCTCCCCATCCCTGATCTTTTCCTGAATAGGATAAATCAATTCCTGTAACTACAGCACCTGCAGGAAGTGGATCAGTGAAATTATATACAAAAGAATTCCAGCAACAAGTTTGTCCATAAGGAATTGTTATCGTTCTTGTTCCTGTAACTACAGGTGGTGTAAAAGTAGGATTCTCATTATCTTTTACAATAATCGTAAATGTACAAACATCACTACCCACTGCATTGGTAGCAGTAGCTGTTACCGTTGTGGTTCCAACAGGGAAGAAACTGCCCGGTGCATGTGAATACGTAATCGTTGACGCAGGTATACCATAGGTTTCTGTTGCAGCAAATGGAACATTCGCGCCACATACACCTGGTGTATTATTTACTTCAATATTTGCAGGACAAACAATTTGAGGTGCCAGTCCGGAAACTGTTACAACAAATGAAGTTTGTACACTATTATTATAAGCATCGGTAGCTGTTACAGTTACCGTGGTAGCTCCAATTGCAAACATTGATCCACTGGCTGGTGTAGCTACTACTGTTACTGGTCCGCAATTATCTGATGCGCCCGGTAACTGATACATTACTACTGCTCCGTTAGGACCGGTAGCGTTTACCTCTCCTGCACCATTCACTATAGAGATTATATGTGCTGGTGCAGTAAAAGTAGGTGGGGTTATATCTTTTACAGTTACAACTTGCGTAGTTGAACTAGCATTATTTGATGCATCTTTTGCTGTCCAGGTAATAGTAGTATTACCCGTAGGATAAGGCGCGGTTATTGCCAGGTTATCAGATCTTACGCCTGTAACAGTTACAACACCACAATTATCTGTAGCCTGTGGAGTAGAAATGGCAACAGTTGCAGTACAACCACCTAAATCTGTATTGGCAGTAATATCTTGTATGCCACCGGAAATAAATACATACATATTTTTATTAGCATAGTTACCTGCATTCGTCATGTATGTCCAGTCGGGATGTTGATTAACCACTGTATTGTTTCCAATGCCTAAGTCTGAATTACCAGAATTGGACCATCTGTTATAAGCAAATAGCGTTTGGTGTGCACCATAATTATGCACCTGGAAGGATCCATAACAATCTTGTGTTGTTACATAGTCGCCAAAATCATAAAGCGATCCGGATGCGCCTGGTACAGAAGCAGTATTTTGAGTACCATAGCAATGACTCCACAATTCAATATTACCTGTAGCTATATTGTTCCCGGTAACAATGCCTGCATTGGAACTTGCCAATACATTCATGTTGTTTATATTTTGCTGGAACAAGGTAGCGCCAGTTGGAATACCCGTTAATGCTACATTATTAGTAAATTTATCCATTGAAACCCAAACCCATTTATTATCTAATTCCATATAATACGCAACCCTTCCAAAATTAATACCGGCTAAAGCAGCAGCATTATTAACTGAATAGGGAATTACTGAACCTGCATCCCAATTAGCGCTGTTTGGTATGGGAAGTTTATACACCAATTGATATTGTGATGCTTCCGGAACATTGGCCAGGATTGATGAAGGAACACTATTGATGATGCCACTCATTACCGGCGCCGTTACATCAGGTACCGTACTAACAGTAACTGGCTGAGCCGAAGAGATACAGCCTGTTGCAGGCTTAACAACTATATTATAAGTGCCCGCAGTTAATCCGCTAAATACATTCGATGACAGGTAAGTAGCGCCCCCATCTTTTGAATATTGATAAGGCGCTGTTCCGTTGCCGGCCGTGATAGTTATGCTTCCGTCATTACCACCTATACAGGCAACATCCGTTTTTAATATTATAGCTGTTGGCAATGGATTCACAGTAACTACTGTTCCCAGTGAAGTAGCTGTACAACCGGCCGTGGTAATAGCCACTGTGTATGTACCTGAAAGAGTGGCGCCATAGGCAGACTCGGTAGCTGATGGTATGGAAACACCATCCTTATACCACTGGAAACTGTCGCCGGTATTCGCTGTTAAAGTAACAGTAGCTCCCTGGCAAATAGTTGTTGCGGCGGATGGGGTAATGGTAGCGCTCGAAAAAGTAACTCCATATTTCGCGCCCAGGTATTGATTGATCTGTAAAATTTCACAGTCAGTCAATTTCCTGTTATAGACAATCATTTCAGCGATATCACCATTAAAAGCGCCATTATCACCATCCCATCCAATACCCATGTTAGGTAAGGCCGCTAAAGGATCCGTATTATCGGTAAACCTGTTAACGACAGCTCCATTAAAATAAATAGCAGACCCATTTAGTGTAGATTTTTTGTAAACGGCTGTTAATAAACGTAAATATCCAGGGGTACCTGCACCGGTTATACCAACAGTATTACCGCCCCCTAAAGAAACAAGCCCATCATTAGTGCCATTCCATGAATTATAAAAGAATCGATCCCAGTTACCATCATCATTACCCCATATAGACTGGTAACCGGCTAAAGGAGCAGATTTATATACAGTAAACATGGTTACTTCCGGATTGATCCCTGATCTGATATCAACATTGTTAGCCAGTAAAGCAGATCCTACAAAATCAGTTGACCTGGTAAAATGAGCAACGGGGTTGCCATTAATCTGATTGGTTACAAACGTAATAGGGTTTTGGCCAGGAATGGTTGTGGCATTATGCGCCAGACCGGATTTATCTTTCCAAATAGCAAGGCTGCTGTTAGTAGCCGGATCATTGGCCGCATTCGCATCTGCATCAATATCTGAGGCATCCAGCCACATGGTAATACCGGAATTGATACCGGCCGGTCCAGTTGCAGGTGTATTATTTGTAACCGTTAAAAGAGCGGTTGTACTTCCCGAACTATAATTTGCATCGGCTGCCTGTACTGCCGTAATGGTAGTGCTACCCGCACCCGTGATGGTAACCGTATTTCCACTAATGGTTGCTACCGCGGTGTTACTGCTACTGTAACTGAAAGTACCGGCACTGTTACTGGCAGGGTCAGTGATAGCAAAAGGTGCATCACTAATTGTTTTTGTTATATCGGCCAGGGAAGCAATAGTTGGCGGTCCGGTTACGACTATATTATAGCTTTGGTCGGTTGATGTTATTCCGTTACTTACGCGCACAGTTACACTATTATTGCCGATGTATGATAAGGCAGGTGTACCGGTTAATGAAGCGCCTGTTTGCAATTTAGCAACTTTATTCCCCGCATTATCTCCAAAGACCAGTGCACCTGTTGGGGTAACAGACATACCCCATACATAACTGGTAGCAGTATATGCGGTAACATAAGAAATTAAGTTTGGGGTATACTTGCGAACATACTTATACCCACTTATATATATATTGTCATTCACATCTATTTTTACATCACTGGGATTAGCCAATCCCGTTAACACCTGCGTTAAGACAGATGCAGACAGATTATAAGTATATAGGGATGCATTAGTATAAGACGCGATGTAAAGCAGGCCTGCCGAATTAAATCCAAGACCGAAAGGGCGACCACTGTATGGCGCTAAATTAACAACATCCGTGGTGATGCCTGAATTCAGATCCAGCTTTATTACCTTATTTAGCCCGTAAGCAGCTATATACATAAACCCGTTGTAATAGGTCATAGAAAGGTATATGTTGTTATTGGCCCCTGTTAAAACCGTTGTTTCTCCCGCTCCCGGGTTACTTAAATTTACTTTCGTGATTTTACTCTTGAGACTTACATTATTAGTATAATAAGATATAAAAAGGTCATTATTGTAAACGTACATGCCATAAACATAACCTGCTTGCCTGGTAAACCAAAGTGTGGTTGTTCCATCAGGCGTAATTTTATAAACACCAGTTCCGCTAAGGTTAGTTACATAAATATTTCCGGCGTCATCGCCGGCAATGCCCCCCGGTGAGGTAACTGTACTTCCAAATTGAGAGGCGGTACTCTGACCGGTACTGTTAATGGTTAACCAAGCCGGTTGGGTAATTGCCGTAAAAGTCAGTGGATTATTGGACGGATCCGTAGCCGAAATCGCATAAGTATACGGCGAACCAACAGTGGCTGTGGTAACCGGCGAAGAAGAGAAAGTGGGTTGTGCTTTCACCAGTCCAAAAGATGCCGGCAGCATCATTACCAATAGAAAAAAATACTTACGTAAAACTGTTTTCATAATGCAGGTTTTGAGATAATTATTTCGTAGTATTTACTGTATACACTGTAGTATATAAACTACGAAATGGAAAAATATACCCAAAACGGACTTTCTTAAAACCTATTTGATTAAACCCTCCAAAAAGTCGATAATGCCATCAAATGAGTAGATGTAAAAAAATATATCGTCCTGTTTTTTAACATTTCCTACTTTTAATCTCTCTTATAAACGACTATTACTCAACCCATTATAATTAATACTCATAGATGAATTATTCCTGCATGATCGTTGAAGACAATATCCTTGAACGCGACTCGCTGGCTATGAAAATTGGAAAGATCAAAAGTCTTTCCCTTAAAGCAGTACTGGCAGATGGTCTTGAAGCATTGGCCGTATTAAAACAGCAAGACATTGATATTGTTTTTTCTGATATTGACATGCCGGATCTTTCAGGTTTGGAACTGCTTAAAAGCCTGAAACACCCACCCGTTTTCATTTTCATCTCCTCCCACTCCGAACACGCAGCAGAAAGCTTTAACCTGGATGTGATTGATTATATTGTTAAGCCGGTAAAAATGGAGCGATTGATTAAAGCGGTGGACAAAGCCATTGAATACCTGGTGGGTAAAACAACACTACCAAACGAACCGGCGCTCAAACAAATAACTGCCACAGCTTCTCATAATTTTATACGAACCATCGATGCAAATGAGTATTTTTTCATCAAGGAAAATAACAGCCATGTTAAAATAAATATCGGGGATGTACTCTATATAGAGAGTATGGGCGATTTCTCAAAAATTATTACAACAGGTCATAAACCGCAGATGGTATTGATCAGTCTGAAAAACCTTGAAAAACAATTACCGGCCAATCATTTTATGCGGGTACATAAACAATTCATTGTAAATGCGCTTCATATCAAAAATATTTCTGCAGCGGAAATCAAACTTGGCAACAACTCAGTTATCCCATTAAGCAGTGCATACAGACAAACATTACAGGATAACCTCATCAACAAAAAAACACTTACCCGTTTCACCGGGTGATTACAGGGCCGGTAAAGAGATGGTAAATACACTTCCACTTCCCTCCTCACTCACAACAGAAATATTTCCTTTCATCAGAAATGCAAAATGCTTACAAAGCATCAACCCTAAACCCGTTCCCTTTTCCTTGTCAGTACCGTAAGTACTTTCAAGTGAACGCATGGAGGAAGCATTCATCAGGTTTACTTTAGCTTTACTAATACCCACACCCTCATCTTTTATGCAAAGAGAAACAGTACTGCCTTTCCCTTTCTTTAAAAATATGTCTACTTTGCTGTTATGTCCTGAAAATTTAACCGCGTTACTTAATAGGTTACGAATAATCAGTTCCACCATATTCTTATCGCCACTAACGAATACATCATTCATGGCACTATTGCTGAAACTGATATTTTTTTTATTTGAATTGGGCGCCAATCCATTGATACTATCCTGCAGGATTGGCAACAGATTCACCGGCTCTGTTACCGGGGTAAAGCCATGCATCTGGCTGGCCGCCCAGTTTAACAGGTTTTCCATCATGGAAGAAGTATGATCCAGTGTTCCTTTGATCTGTTCAATGTATTTCGCCAATTTCTCCTGCTCAATCTCTCCCTCTTCCAGTAACGAACTAAAGGCAACAAGGTGGTTAACCGGCGCACGCATATCATGACTTACTATACTAAATATTTTGTCTTTTACTTTCCCTAATTCCTGTAGTTCATCTTTTTGTGCCGATACCAATTTATTTAATTTAGACATCCGCTGTTTGGCTTTGTAAACCACAAAAGCTGCTATAGACAGTATTAACAGTAAGGCAGCCAGAAAAAGCATAAGCTTATTATTGGCACTAATTTGTTGCTGTTGTTCCTGAATCTTTTGATCCCTGTTATGGGTTTCCAGTTTTTTTTCGAGTTCTTTTTGAGTTAGCCTGGCAGATTGCAACTTTTGTTCATTCGCGAATTCTACCTGCTTTTGTAAAAATTTCAGTCGCTGCAAACTTTTCTCCTTATTACTGATTTCAAGTTGTTGTTTTCTTACAAGCAATTCCTGTTCCTGCTGACCCGCGAGTAGTACCTGCTGTTTTAATTTCACATCCGTTAATTGCTGTGTTTCTTTATACTCCCTTTCCTTAATATCAAAATCAAGTTTCAGTTGTTTACGAGTAATCTCCTTCTCTTTTTCCTGGCTGGAAATACTATCGCGGGTAATGATTGCTTTGCGATAATAAAACAGTGCACTGTCGAAATTGCTTTTCCTGGCATGCATATCACTTAATGCATTATAAATATCCAGCTTTGGTCCTATACGGGTTATTTGTTGAGACACCACCAATGCGTGAAATAATATTTCGGTTCCTTTTTCTATCTCATTCATTCTATTTAAATAGAAGATACCTGCAGTAACCAGGTTATCGAGGTATATTTCACGATCAGCATCCTCATGCTTACTCATTTCCTGGGCTTTCAACAAATATTGCAGGGCCAGTTCATTTTTCCCCAGCATATCATTAAGCCTGCCAAAATCGCTATAAAAAGAGGCAATCATTCCTTTATCATTAATTTTCAAAGCCGATTTTAGTCCCTTTTCAAATAGTTCAGACGCTAAAATAAACCTGCTATCGGGTGCATTGCCAACTTCTATAAGTTCGTTTTGAGTAGCAATTAGATAGGTTGAACCAAGTACATCACAGGCAACCGCAATACCTCTTTCACTTTTACTTGTTTCAAAAAGGGCTAATGCTTTTCTTGCATACTCTATCGACTTTACATGGAGATTCATACCATTATAAATATTGGCGATATTCATGTAACAACTGGTCATCTCCTCTTTATTTCCAACAGACAAAAATAAAGCCAACGCTCTTTCATGTGCATCAAGAGAAGAGGAGTAATCAGGAATGCTCAAATACAAAGCACCTAAATTAAGATACGAACCCGCTTCTATTTTGATGGAACCGGCGATTTTGGCAATTTCAATCGACTTTCGATAATTCGTGATTGCTTGAAGCCTGTCTGTAATATGGTACACTACCCCAATACGCTGATATATATATGCGAGTATAGACTTATTTGGCAATGTTGTGGCAATCATCATTGCAGAATCTGCATACACCTTGCATTTGGGATAATTTCGCAGGCTTGCATAGGCCCTGAATACATCTTTCAGGTAAATCACTTTCAGTGAATCCTGCTTGTGGTAACTGTTATTAATCACGAGTAAACTATCCAGCCTTTTTTGCTGAGCTATTGCATGATAACTCATACCAATCAAAAAAAATATAATCAACAACCTGACTCTTTGCATAACCTGCTCTTGGTGAATATTGAATTTATATTGGTAGCCGGTTGAAAATACGATAGAAGAGGCAATTTATTCTATGATTTTTTTTACCCTAAAAGCCTGCAGATTAACCAGAATATATACATAGATTGCCCTGTGCAACTCGTCCACTCTGCGTATTCTGTGTTAAAACATATCTGCTATTTTTAACACAGAGCACACAGGGGTAAAGAGGTTCACAGAGAGGGTTATAGGAGGGCATTGTATAAAATTTCAATAGGGTGTAAGGCCTTTCTGCCTGTTCCGTCTTTGATCTGGTGCCGGCAACTGGTGCCGGGGGCAGCTATGATGGTATCTGCTGTTTGTTCGCGCACCGTAGGTAATAACACCAGTTCCCCTATCTGCATAGACAAATCATAATGCTCTTTTTCGTACCCGAATGAGCCTGCCATGCCACAGCAACCTGATGCAATCGTTTCTACTTTGTATTGTTCAGGGAGAGATAAAACAGTTTCAGAGGCTGCAACCGAAGAAATGGATTTCTGCTGGCAATGACCATGTAGTTTAATCAGTTTCGGCTCTTTGGTAAAAGCCTCTTTCCTGATAGTACCTTTTTTTATTTCGTTTGCCAGAAACTCATCTATCAGGAATACATTTTTTGAAAGTGTATTCGCGGCTTCGAGATTTTCATCAGTGGCCAGATCAGGATATTCATCCCGGAAAGTAAGAATAGCCGATGGCTCAATACCTATTAATGGTTCATCAGCGCTAATCACCTGGTGTAATAATGCAATATTTGTATTGGCCAATTTTTTTGCGTGCCTGATTAATCCTTTGGAGAGCCAGGCCCTGCCGCTTTCTCCATGTTGAGGTATAACAACTTCATATCCCAGTTTCTCTAAAAGAAGGATAGCTTTTTTACCAATATGCGCATCATTATAATTAGTAAACTCATCGCAGAACAGATATACTTTCTTTTTGCCTTTTGCAACCCTTTCTTTTTGGTGTTGATGGTACCAACTTTGTAAGGTTGTTTCAGACAATATGGGCATTGAGCGCTTCACTGAAAAACCGGCGAACTGCTTTATAAGGTTTCCGGTAATTGTGTTTGTTACAAAGAAATTATAAACGGATGGCATGACAGATCCCAACTTTGCGGCTGTAGAAAAATTGGCTATCAGTCTCGATCTGAAAGGCACCCCATTCACATCATAATACTGCTGCAAAAATTCTGCTTTCAGTTTGGCCATGTCAACATTGGAAGGGCATTCAGATTTACAGGCCTTGCAGCTTAAACAGAGGTCCATTACTTCATAAATCTCTTTATGATCAAACCGGTTTAGTTTAGTTGAATGGGTTAAAAACTCACGCAAAATATTAGCTCTGGCACGGGTGCTATCTTTTTCATTACGGGTAGCCATAAAGGAGGGGCACATGGTACCGCCAGACAAATGCGTTTTCCGGCAATCACCTGATCCATTGCATTGTTCTGCATGTTGCAATATATCCTGTTGATGAAAACGGAAAACTGTTTTGAACTCCGGCGTGAATTGTCCGGGCTCATACCGCAACATCGTATTCATTGGCGGCGTATCCACAATTTTATGGGGATTGAAGATATTGTTGGGGTCCCAACTTCTTTTGATATCCTGTAGTAACCGGTAATTCTTCTCTCCCACCATCTGCCTGATAAATTCTCCCCGAAGCCTGCCATCACCATGTTCACCGCTTAACGAGCCCTGGTATTTTTTAACAAGGGTTGCCACATCTTCCGCTATGGTCCGGAATAATCGGTTACCTTCTGCTGTTTTTAAATTAATGAGGGGGCGTAAATGAATTTCACCAGATCCGGCGTGCGCATAATGCACAGCATGCAATCCTCTTTTCGTTAAAATCTCATTAAACTCGCGGATATAAGCGGGCAGATCATTTACATCAACAGCAGTATCTTCTATTACCGGCACTGCCTTGGCATCGCCCGGTAAATTACCCAGGAGCCCTAGTCCTGCTTTACGCAGTGTCCATATTTTTTTGGTATCCTCCCCAAATAATACAGGGAAATGATACCCCAATCCCGCAGCACGCATCTCCGCCTCTACCTGTTGTGTAATCACCAGAATTTCTTCACGCGTAGCAGCAGCAAACTCAATCACCAGGATGGCGCCGGGATCGCCCTGAACAAAAAAACGATTTTTACTTTGTTCAATATTTCCTTTGGTACATTCTAAAATATAATGATCGATTAATTCGCTGGCACGGGGATGGTATTTTAAACCAACCAGGTTAGCACGCAATGATTCATCAATAGAATTAAAATGCACACACAATAAGCCACTTTCTTTGGGAGGCAGTGGTACCAACCCTAATTTGATCTCTGTAATAAAAGCAAGGGTTCCTTCTGAACCGGCAATCAATGAACAAAAATTAAAATCAGCACCCCCCGCTGCAAAAGGGGCCGTATTTACCAGCAGGTCAATGGCATAGCCCGTATTTCTTCTTTCAACAGACTGTTTCGGAAATTCTTTTTTAATCTCCACCTGGTTATCATAATTACTTAAGAGGGTGCGGATATTTTTATAAATATTTCCTTCCAGGTTATCCAGTTCACATTTGGCATGAAAATCATCAGTGGAAATGGCACAAAATAGGGCTTCAGAACCATCACTTAAAAAGGCTTTCACCTCAAGCAGGTGTTCACGGGTACTCCGGTAAACAACCGAATTGGAACCACAGGAGTTGTTGCCCACCATACCACCCATCATGGCACGGTTTGCGGTAGAGGTTTCCGGGCCAAACTGCAGACCTTGTGGTTTCAGGAACAAATTGAGTTCGTCACGGATCACACCCGGCTGAATGCGAACCCATTTTTCTTCCGTATTCAGTTCCAGTATTTGAGTAAAATGTTTGGATACATCAACGATGATGCCTTTTCCAACAACCTGACCGGCTAAAGAAGTACCGGCAGTGCGGGGAATCAGGGAAGTTTGGTTAGCCCTGGCAAATGCTATCAGCTTCAGAATATCAGGTGCTGATTTGGGAATAGCTACTGCCAATGGCATTTCACGATAGGCAGAGGCATCTGTTGCATATAAGGTTCTGATCGTGTTATCAAAATACAGTTCCCCTTCTATTTGTTGAGCCAATAGCTGCAGCTTCGCCTTCATTGCCTTTGTTGATGATTTTAGGATATGAATGGCAAAAATATCCCTTTCTTTCAAATAATACAATGAAAAGGCGATTACGCCGATCAGGTAATCAAAATTAGTTTCTGAGGAAGTGAGAAATATTCCGCTTTTATCTTCTCCAGTGTCTCTTTTTTATTGAAGAGTTCATAATATTCATCCACATTTATATTCGTATTCTCTTTGTTCACATATACGGGGCCGGTAACCGAGCTGTTTTCGCCATTTTCAAATTTGGCGGTCCTGATAATCCCATTTACAATGGCATCTTCATTAAGCGAACATTTATTTTTGCAGATTACGTTCCCTTCTATCGTTCCTCCAATAACAATATCATGGCAAAGAATATCTCCATTAACAGACGCTTTTTTATCAATAATGACTTTATTCGTGCAAAAAATAATTCCTTTAAAATCGCCTTCAATCCTGATGGGAGAGGTTGTTTTGATGATGCCAAAGTATACACCGCCGGAAACTACCTGCACTGCCGGTAACATGTCGACTGGCTCTTTGGCTTTTTTAAATAACATAGGATAGATTTGGTTCCGGTAAAGAGGTTCAATATAGCTAATATTGCACGTTTTTTGGTAAAACTACGCCTGGTTTCGAAAATTCATAAAAAAATAACCATCTTAAACCCATATATTGCCAAAAATTATTAACTTTTCCATCTCGATATTTCACTTGTTTTTCAATATTTAAACTTTAGCACATGAATAAGTTCAGGGAACAGTTACTGCACGATCCAAATTCAAATTTTTCTTCACAAAGTTCTCATGATGAAAAGCAATTATTTATTACCAGTTCCACGAACATTTCAGGTGTATTGGATTCTGAGAATGATATTGTACTGGATGGCAATTTTAATGGTGTATTGTACAGCAAAAAAACCATTCATATTACGCCTACGGGTATCATCAAGGGCGTGATTATTTGTAATGATATTAAGATAGAAGGTGAATTTGAAGGATCTGTCTACAGTTTGCGCGTAAACCTTTGTAAGGATTCAATCGTTAAGGGCAATATTCATTGTACCATTATCAATACAGAGATGAACCAGTTTGTAGAGGCGAATATTAAATTGCTCAGCCTGGAAACTTCTGTATTTGAAGCCAGCTCATCCGATCTGTTTGCTCAGTTGAAAGATGTATTTAATAAAAATAATAAAGACAATAATTACATCGCTATTTTCCAGGAGAAACTGAATGAAGTAAAACCTTCCACCAAGTTTTATCATCAAACCATCTATGTTGCCCCGTCAAATGATACTTTCAGAGCGGAAGATATCACACCTGAAGATGGCAACTAATCCAAGCTAACTGCCTGCCATTAAAAAAAGAGAAAGCTTAAATAGGCTTTCTTTTTTTACCCCCATCTAAGAATTGGATATTTCGGCATTTTTTTGCCTTTTATGATTCAAATCACAATCCTGCAGCTAATCAAGGAATAGTTTTACCAATATTCTTACACTCATATTCCGCTACTACGAAATAAGCCATGATTAGCTGATACCAATTCCGGCTGATTATACAGCGAATTTCAGGTAGCAAAAAAAACATTAAAAATAAACATATGAAAAAGCTATTTATTGTTTTTGCAGGCTGCTGCTGCGGCTTTCTTCAGAGCTGTGAAAACAACCCTGAAACAAATTCAGGCGCTGCAACGGTTTCAACTGAAATAACAAGTGGACAATCCGGTGTACAGGACGATGTTTCACAAAAGAATGTAGTACAGGTAGCAAGTGGCAGTAAGGACCACACAACATTGGTTGCGGCAGTAAAAGCGGCAGAATTGGTAGATGCTTTAAGTAATGCAGGCCCTTTCACCGTATTTGCACCTACCAATGCAGCTTTTGACAAATTGCCGGCCGGTACCGTTGATGGCTTATTAAAACCTGAGAAAAAAGATGACCTGATTGATATTCTGCAATACCATGTTTCGGTTGGGGTTTATAAGGCTGAGGCATTACGGGATGGACAATCACTCGGACAGGTAAACGGAAGTAATATCACAGTATCCATGAAAGATGGAAAGATACTGTTAAACGGAAATGCTACCATTATTGCCTCCATACCGGCTTCAAACGGAATTATTCATGTAATTGACGGAGTATTGCTTCCTCCGCCTCCAAAAAAATAATACCCCCAATTCTTTTTTAAATAAAAGCATAGATATCATTGTCTATGCTTTTATTTAAACTATCTGTAAGAATGATTACAGCTCATTTTGATCAACATTATATTGAATAATATTTGATTCTAAAATTGTGGCGATACTGGTTGCACGTTGTTTGGCTAAAGTGGCTTTCTCTCCTTCAAACAGCTCATCAACAACGCTTGTAAATAGCAAAATCCATTGATTAAAATGTTTACTCTCTAATGGCCGGATATGATGCAGGTGTTTGTGAAGAGTCATGGGATTTCCAGAATAAGTGCCGGTAAAAAACAATGCATTTTCCCAGAAATCACACATCAACCCCATATGTTTTTCCCAATTTATTTTTACAATATCATTAAAGATAAATCCTATCACATCGTCTGCCCTTACAACAATGTAAAAACGATCAACCAACACCTCAATGTCTGCCCTGTTCTCAATGTCTCTTTTCATGTTGTTACATTTTACAAATCTTTACTATTAAACTTACGGGTGGCTACCCATACCGGCAGCAGCACCCAAAATAACAGTACCCCAAACGAAATGACCATACCTATAGCTGTTCCAAAAAACTCCTTAAAAATTGCTCCGGTATATCCCATCATCGCGGACACATCCATGTGTAATAATATCATGATTCGGGACAAATCAATTGGATTAAACGCAGTTATCCCTATCATCGCTTTCTCTAAAGGGTAATCTGCAAACTGGAAAAGCAGGAACAGTACCAACCCATCAAAAAGTATAGAAAAATATAACCAGAGTAAAATGGCAACGCCTATCCCTTTGGCCTTATCTCTTGTTAGTACGGCAGCTAACATGGCAATGGCAACGAAAATAATGCTTAACAGTACGCCTACCCCTATCATCATGCCCCCAATGGCATTTGCCTGGTATAGCAAAATGGGTATCCCAACTCCAACAAAAAAGGCAATTGAAAGAGACCCTGCCAAACCGGCAAACAGGCTCAGCCATATTGATTTTCGTTTCAGTGGCTGGCTTACCAATAACTCAATGAATTCCGCGCTATTATACACATAGATTGTTGAAAAAACGATACTTACCAGGGGAACAATCAGTAGAATTATATTCAATAAACTCAACAATCCCTTACTGTCATTATCTTCCAGGCTAAATACACTGAATGAAGTTACCAGCAGAAAAATGGTATAGATCATTACAATCCGGTTTCTCAGAATATCCGTCATTACATATTTAATAATTTTTTTCATACTTAAAAATTTATCATCACACTGGCAATGGCTTTTGCTAATTTTTCCTCCCCTGTATCTGACCGTAAGGCTTCAATACTTTTATGGAAAAGAAGTTTCCCATCCTGCATATAGATAATTTGCGTTACCAGATCATCCAGTTCACTCAGTACATGGGAGGTTATCAAAATCAATTTCCCTTTTTCTTTTTCTGAAATAATTTTCTCCTTTAATATTTCTGAAGCAACCGGATCCAGTCCTGCCGTAGGCTCATCCAGGATTAATACTTCCGGATCGAATAAAAAGGCGAGAGAGGCGCTCACTTTTTGCCGGGTACCACCGGATAGGGTTCTCATTCTTTTTCGCTTAAGCAGATCTAACCCAAATGAATGAATTAAATCTTCATCCAGCTCATTTTCACCTCCCCTGATATCCATCATCATATCCAGCACATCACCAATAGTCATATTCTCAGGGTAACGACCAATTTGCGGCATATACCCTATCTTATTTCTGTACTGCCAGCTATGCAAAATATTGTTCCCATTAAAGGTTATAAAGCCGCTATCAGGTACTACCATTCCGAGTATACTCTTGATTAAAGTGGTTTTGCCGCTTCCATTAGGTCCAATTAATGCGATACATTCACCCTTATTACAGGTAACCGATACATTATCGAGCGCCTTCAGCCTGCTGAATTGTTTAGAAACATTACTTGCAATAATCATATCATTTTTTTAACCGGTATTCACATTAAAACAACCGTTTCATCAAGGGTGAATTATCCTTTAATGCTTCAGGCGTTAGACTGGGTATCACTTTTTCCGTTTTGTCTAATAAAGAAGTAATAAAACTTCTGAATAAAAGCATAGCCGGTGGATTTTTTTCAACAATCATAGAATACATACTTACCGGCCTGTATGGAACGTCTCCAATTTTATCCTTATTCAGGTCATAGCCGTCATATTTGTCCCAATAGTTCCTGTTAAATGAATTCAACACTAAGGAGCCATTGGTGCTTACGTCAAAAGTATTCCCGATAAAATTATTGAGTGTTACTTCAATATCCATACAGCTTGCCTGTATTTTCATACCCCATCCATTATTTTTAAAAAGATTTTTTTGCATGTGTATACGGCTGGCCCCTTCCATATAAATACCACTTGTATTCTTTATAAAAGTATTTCCATCAATATAACTGTCCGAAATTTCTTTTAATAATAACCCATACGCGGCATCGCCCCAGTTTTCTTCGAATACATTACTATACATCTTAACACCATGAGAGAACATCACCGCTACTCCTGCACCATTATCGCGAAAATGATTCGCTATATAAGCATCATTATGTGAAAACATAAAATGCAGGCCATACCGGATATTTTTAAAAGAAGTATTGAGCCAAATAATGGAGTTTGTTACAAATTCAAAATATATGCCATCCCTGTGGCCGGTAATTTTATTACCAATAATACGCAAACTGTCACTTTTCCAGCAATGAATACCATTGCCACTTTGCTGTTCCTCAGGGTTATAAGAAACAAGTTGATTATTTTGTACCGTGCAATTTTTTCCGTACTGAACATAAATACCAAAAAAAGTGTCTTCGAGAATATTATTTTGAATCACCACATCCCTGCTGTCATAAATTTTAATCCCCCCCATATCCTCCATACTTGAAACCCCTGAATGTACAATAGTAAAACCATCAATAACCGATCCATTTGCTTTTACAGAGATTACTTCATACTTTTTTTCACCATCCAATACCGGGTGACCGATTCCCTTCAACAGTAGTTTTTTATTGACTATTATATTTTTTTCATAATAGGTTCCGGCATATACCAGTATAGTATCCCCGTTAGCCGCTGCCAGAATTGCAGCATTTACAGAACGTAATCCTTTCCCTTTTCCAACATGCCATGTATTCGCTGTAGCCAAATGGCAACAAACAAATAATGAAAGAATGAGCATACCGTGTTTCACGTGATTTTATTTATTCAATTGATCCCATGAAACAGCTATCGCCTTGTATTGTATGGCTTTTTCACGCATACTGTCTTGTACGCTAAATGCAGCAATATTACCGCCCATCGGGCTTTTAAACAACTCACTTTTCAATAAAAAAGCCTTTTGTACATTGATCAGTGAATGTTCCCCGTTAAAATCAATGAAATATATATTCGAAATTTCATTGTTAGTTAGTACCTGCGCAGACAAAAAGGATAGCATACATTGCCCGTCATCGAACTTATATACTTTGCCTTTTTTTGTAACCAGTTCTGCTCCAAAACGGTTATCACTAATCGTCATTTTACAGAAATAGCAGTTATCCTTCCCAAATTTTATCTTATCGGGCCCGGTACTGCAACTGCTAATTAAACCAATAAAAACGAACACAAGCAATAGATTGGCAACTTTGCGAATAGTGTGTAACCGGATATGGTTTTTCCTCTCAACTATTACCAGCAAAAGCAACACCGCCCCTGCCACTATAAAAATCCATCCGCCAATATCCGGAACAGAATAGGCGCCAAAATTAAGTAACTGTTTAAAGCCTATTAATGGTGGCTGATAAGCCATGCCTGGTATTTTAATGGCTGCATCGGGGTTTAAATCGTGCCCATACTGGTATTCCCATTTCCAGAAATCAATCATGGCAATTACGCCAAAACTTATAAACAAAAAAAACAGGATATTCATTATTTTTCTTTTCCCAACCAAAGCTGTCAGTACAAAAGCAACGCTGAAAAAAATAATAATACCGGGTAAAACAGTAAACTCTACAAAATCTTTGTCATGAAGCGTTTTCATGCCAATATAATGGTTCAGCCCATTTATAATATCAACATTACCACCAAGTTTGTTTGCATAAATCAACAGCATCAAACCTTCGGGGTATTGTGGGGCATCTAATTCAATCCGCCACATGGGAACGAATAATATAGCTATCAATCCTATACCACACAAAAAAAGCAGTATCCTGGATGTAATTGTCAACCGATTTGTATTCATAACCAGTTATTAAGAATGAATTCCGGGCCGTTAATGGCAGAAAATGCTGGTTGGGCAAAAGCCAGCAGCATTCACTGCTCTGGTTTGCCCAACCGACATTAACAAACCCACCTATTTTCTATGCGATTACAGGTGGAAATATTTATTTTTTTACTTCGGGGCCTGCTTTGGGCAAATTAGTACCCAAGCTAAAGGTTAATGGCACATTACTTCCTGCGGGCGAAACCCTAACATATCCCTGCATCTCCTGGTGCAAGGCGCTACAGAAATCAGTACAGTACATCGGGAACATCCCAATCCTTTCCGGCACCCATTTTAATGTCTGGGTTTCTCCTGGCATAATCAATAATTCGGCATTTACCGCACCTTTTACCGCAAACCCATGTGGCGTATCCCAATCCTGTTCAAGATTGGTAACATGGAAATACACTTCATCACCCAGTTTTATTCCTTCGATATTATCCGGAGAAAAGTGAGAACGGATCGCGGTCATGTAAACATGTACTTTATTACCTTCTCTAACTACTTTCGTAGTTCCTTCACCTTTCGAAACATATTTATTGGCATTTTCTTCAAGCTTATAAAATTTCAGAGAGTTTTTTCGTATCACATCTGCCTGCACAGCCTGTGCATAGTGAGGTTCCCCAATGGTTGGGAAGTCAAGTATCAACTGCATTTTATCACCACTGATATCATATAACTGAGCGCTTTGAGCCAGTTCAGGACCGGTTGGCAGAAAGCGGTCCTTTGTTATTTTATTATAAGCGATCAGGTATTTAGGAGAAGGCTTTTTGCTGTCACCCCCAGGAATACAAAGATGCCCAACAGAATAATAGGTTGATGCGCGATCCAATACTTTCAAATCCTTTATATTCCATTTTACTACTTCGCTGGATACGAAAAAAGAAGTATACGCGTTACCCTTGCCATCAAATTCTGTATGCAATGGTCCGAGGCCCGGTTTTTTAACCTCACCATACAAGGCAGACTCATATTTGATAACAGGGATACCTTGATAATCCCCAATATAATCTTTGGCGGCAATCGCTTTTATCATTTTATCAAAACTGAATACGGGAATTAAGGCAGCCAGTTTACCACTCCCAACAATATATTCGCCTGTAGGGTCAATGTCACATCCATGGGGCGATTTAGGACAGGGTATCATGTAACAGATATCTTTCAATTCTTTTGAGTCTAATACAATTACTTCTGTTTTAATAGTAGAAGTGGCTGTATGCGTTTTTTCGTCATACCGGTTACTGGCGTATTTCACTGACTGTTTTCTGCCTTTTCCCGCCTTCAGGTATTCTTCCGCTTTTTTCCAGTTCACAGCCATGATAAAATCTTTATCATTCTGCGATGCATTTACTTCAAGCAGGGTATTTGACTGTTCAGTATTGTAACAGCTAAAGAAGAACCATCCGTGCGACTTTCCTTTACCCGCATGACTCAGATCGAAGTTAACGCCGGGGCACTGTATCTGGAATGCAATATCCATTTTGCCATCTGCTTTATCCACACTGATAAAACTTATTGTTCCTTTAAAATTTTGCTTGTAGGTATTAATGGGCACATCTCCATTAACATTATCAGGAGGTACGCTAAAACGGGTACCTGCCACTACATATTCTGTATTTTCCGTAATAAAGGGAGATGAGTGATTTCCCGCGCTATTCGGCAATTCAATAATTTCCGTAGTACGAAAAGTAGTCAGGTCAATACGAGCCACACGGGGGGTATTGTTGGCATTACCAAAAACCCAACGTCCGTCTATTTCGCCGTTTGTTTGTGACATTTCCGGATGGTGCAAATCATCCCATGGAACAAATCCATGCGATGTATTTAACATGGGCTTGGTTTCTTCACTGTAACCGTATCCTTTTTCAGGATCAACTGAAAAAGCCGGGATTACCCGCAATAACCTGCCGCTTGGCAAACCATACACAGCCATCTGTCCGCTAAACCCACCTGAAACAAAATTGTAATATTCGTCATACTTACCCGGAGCTACATAAGCTTTCGCGGCAGCATCGGCACTAACGGCATTACCGGCGTTTTTGGGTTTGCAGGAAAGCATACCCAGCAATAATGCGAAAGACGCCATGGCTATCGTATTATATTTAGTTTTTTGCATATATGAAAATTTAGAAGGTTTCATTTTTTTGGCAAATGCCGTTAAATTTTATTATAACATTTGGAATACTATTTAACCCCATCATTTTTTCGCATGAATTCATACAATTGCCTGGCATCGGTATCAGTCAAATTTTGATTAGGCATACGCACCAGGCATATTTCCAATTGAGCCTGAACTCGTGGATCTTTAGTGATCATTTCATCTGTATTGGTAATAAAATTCATTATCCAGGGTGCGGAATATTTTGAAGTAACCCCTTTCCAACCTGGTCCAACTAATTTTTCTTCGGTTGTTTTATGACAACTGCTACATTTTACACTATACACTTTATTACCGCTTTCTGCCATAACATCATCGAGCTTTCCGCTTACTTCTACCGACTTAAATTTCCCTTCTCCCCTGTTGGGATCATAGGAGGGGTTTCCACCTTCTGTCTTATTTTCATCAGTGACAGAACTGTTTGACACGGTTCCATTTTGATTACCACAGGCATACAGAACTGTGAGAATAATACATACAGAAATAAATTTTTTCATACTTATTAAATTTGGAGATTTGATAATTACAGGTACAAGATTAGGCATGCTACCATTATCATTTTATGCGTTCAATCATACAACTCAGATTTACCGGCAGGAGCAGCCAAAAACCATCAGCTCCGTACCTCCTCAATAAATTTATTAACCAATCCTTTGAAAGATGATTTAAATCATATAACTTACTGACAGGAATCATCTGCCAAAGCCGGCCTGAGGGATAGTTTTGAAGTTCATCCAGTAAACGAGTAATTATGATGATTGATATCGATTTGCTGTTAGCCTGTGGCGCCGCCTATAAAAAGCTTAGCGCCGGTGAAATTATCTTTAACGAAGCAGGCCAGTGTCAGTTTTATCACCAATTAGTATCCGGCAGAATCAGGTGGGTAAACGTTGATGATGATGGACATGAGTTTATACAAACCATCATTGATCCGGGCGAGTGTTTTGGTGAAATGCCTTTATTCGATCATGGCCCCTATGCTGCAACGGCTATCGCGGATGTTCAATCGGTTGTTCTCAGGCTTCATAAATCCTCCTTTTTACAACTGCTTAGAGAAAATCCTGAATTACATTTTTCATTCTGTCAATTATTAGCCAAAAGGGTGCGATTTAAATTTTTATTGCTGAAGTCACTCGCTCTTCATGCACCCGAAGCAAGGATTGCCACGCTGCTTAATTATTTAAAATCTGAGAACAAAAATTTTTGTTCAGAATGTAACCAATTACAACTTACCCGTCAGCAAATTGCTGATATGACAGGCCTGCGGGTAGAAACAGTGATAAGAGCCATGCGGAGTATGCATGAAAAAGGTGAATTGGTTATTAATAAAGGGAAGGTATACTGTTAGTATGACTGCAATCATATAAGCCCTCAGTTCCTCTCCCTTATTTTGTACGCAAACAGCAGATATGCGGTATCCCCTGGATAAATGGTTGAAAATTTCATTTTTTAATTTGTTGTTGATTTCTGCAATTGGTGTTATCCTACGGTATAAGATTACTTTTTCACTTCCTTTTTTAGATCAGAAACATTTACTGCATGGCCATTCTCATTTTGCGTTTACCGGCTGGATAACACATACGTTGATGGTTTTAATGGTTCACTACCTTTCCCTGCACAGAAAAGATCCTGTTTTCCGGAGATACCGTTTTTTATTATATGCTAATCTTTTTACAGCGTATGGCATGCTGATAAGCTTTCCCATACAGGGTTATGGTATATGGTCGATCAGTTTTTCCACTCTTTCCATTTTTACTTCTTATGCATTCGCCATAATGTACTGGAAAGACCTGAATAGCCTTCATTTAAAAAGCATCAGTCATCTATGGCTTAAAGCGGCCCTTGTTTTTAGTGTACTCTCTTCTCTCGGCGCCTTTTCGTTGGCCACCATGATGGCTGCAAAAATAATTCATCAGAACTGGTACCTGATTGCAGTATATTTTTTCCTTCACTTTCAATACAATGGCTGGTTCTTTTTTGCGGGTATGGGACTGATAACTTCCAGAATAGCCCCGGTAAGCAACCTGCATAAGCAACTGAAAAATATTTTTTGGCTTTTTTTGGGAGCCTGCGTACCTGCATACTTCTTATCTGCCTTATGGCTGCCCATGCATTCGCTGGTTTATTGGATTGTTGTACTGGCAGCATTTGCCCAGGTTACCGGCTGGATTTTATTCATAAGGCTGATAAGAAAAAATAAACAGGTTTTTACTAAAAATTTTCCCGTATCAGGAAGATGGCTATTACTCCTGGCATCATTCGCGTTAACCATAAAACTATTACTCCAACTTGGGTCCACCATCCCATCATTAAGTCAATTGGCATTCGGGTTCAGGCCCATTGTAATAGGCTATCTGCATCTTGTTCTGCTGGGCATCATCAGTATATTCCTGGTAGGCTATATCATTACTTTTCAATTAGTTAAATCCACAAAAACAATGGTGTATGGCATATATGTACTGGTTGCCGGCATTTTCATTAATGAGTTGCTGCTAATGACCCAGGGGGTAGCCGCACTTGGTTATCATCTCATTCCATTCATCAACGAAAGCCTGCTCATCGCCGCGCTTATCATGTTCAGTGGTATCGCTTTAATGAACCTATGGCAAGGTAAAACTTTACAACCAGGAACTGATTTGAATCATAAAGAGACCGATACCATCAACTGATTTCATATATCATTATCCATCATCACTTCTATGTAAAAAAAAGTATCGCTACCATTTATGCACCTATTGAAAAAGTGGCCGCCAAACATGGCGAAAGATATCCGCACATACAAAAGGTATTGGCATTATTTACAGAAGTAGTTGAAGAACTGCTGCCGCATATGGAGAAAGAGGAATTAGTTCTTTTTCCCAGGATAAAAGAAATTGCGGCCATTGATACAACAAAACCTTTCATTGCTATGGATATCGGATTTTTGACTGCCCAATGCAAAGGGTGGAAGCAGAACATGGTACTGAATAATTAGTTGCCAACAAGTGCGAAATAAAAAGACCTCATTCAGTTGGATGAGGTCTTTTTTGTGGAGTCGAGGGGAGTCCCCTCTCACTATTGATAATCTGATTAATACATCGTTATTTTACTCTATAGAGAAGATATTCCGCTCTATGGAGTTGGTGAATTCAACTTCTTTCTGAACATAAACTACGCGGAGGCACGGCGCTCTTTTCCCTTGCTTCTATCCAATTGATCTTTTAAAAGGCGTATCAATTCCGCTTGATCTTTAACTCTATCCTCCAGTAGTTTTATTTTTCCGAGAAAATGGCCTTCTGGTATTGGTCCTGTTCTGAATTGCTCTAAACTTTCTCCATGATCCTCACATATCTCTACCACTAACCACCAATTGGGCGTGATCTCTCCCCGGAATATCTTATGCAGATTTTGCTCTGTCATTCTTAACCGACTTCTGGCGTAACCCTTAATCTCCGTACCATGCCTCCGAAGGATATCGTGTAGAGCCGCGCCAATCTTTCGATTATCTTTTCGGGGGGGACTATAGGAAATATTTCCATTTGGTTCCTGTAACAGCACTGACTCAAACCCTAACTGCTGCTGGTTGCTTACGCCAAACCAGTAACCTGGATTCATATCAAACTGTTCCTTGGCAATGTAAACGTGGTCCACCGTTACACTTGCAGCTCCAGACCGGAGCTTATTGAAGAATTGGGAGGGATTTTTTGTACCTACTAAGCCAAACGCCTCATATATTCTCTTCTTATCAGCATCGCTTTGCCTTACCAGCCTATAAAAGTAGTCATGAAAACGCTGGGTGGCTTCATTCTTAAAGCTATGGTTTTCAGCATGTTTCATGTTAGGTAAAAAAATATTAATATAATATTTTGATAGAACGATAAAATTTTAATAGTTTCATTCTATCAATTTCTTATCGCTTACCTAACATTAAGCTAACAACAAAATGACAAAAAACAAACAGCTAATAACGTGCCAAGAAATTTTAGACGATGCAAAAGAGCTGTTTCCACGTAAACATGCGAAGATTATCTCACAAAACTCAAACGGGATAAGCCTTCGCAGAGTTTATGCGGTTTACTCAGGAATAATTACGGATCCTGAAAAAATTTTGGAAGTAGCCAATTCCGCAGTAAAAACGATACGAGAAAAAATCAATCCGGGCTATGCTAAAGGAAGGAAAATGGTGTTTAAAAAACATTCAAGTACTAAACTTAAAAGTTAGTCTATATGAAAACTGTATTTGTACCTGACAACTGGAACGGATCAATCCTGATGGATTGCTTCCCTATTATCAGACCAGCAAACGAAGATATCAGCATTGGTCTTGAAGTTGAAATACTTGTTAAAGACAAGTTTGCAGGTTATGCAAAAATTGTAGATGGCAAAAACTTGCCATGGCAAGCAATAACCGAAGGAATGTCTTACCTCATCATTAGCCACAACAGCTTGTATTTGAAAAAGACACTGGCGCAGGTATTCGGTTTCTCAGAAGCCAATAAACCTCATCCCGATTTCCCTATATTTTTTGGTTTTGCGCAATGGAAAGAAAGACACATGCCGCAGCATGTAATCATGTTCAATAAGTGGTATAAAAAGGTCGGTGAAAAAACAACCAAGATTTACCAGGATGAGATGAGCCAGGAGAAACTGCTTTTTGCTGAATAATATTTTAACATAAAAAACAATTGTATGCAAACGGAACCTATTAAAACGGAGTGCTCTATTGAGCAAGATCTGGCACAGCCAGATTTCTGCAGGATACTAAAATCAGTTGGCCTTTTTGATAAAACGCCATACCAATATAGAATTGGTGCCGACTTCTGTATCCCTTTTACAAATGCCTTTGATACAGAAGGCGTTTACACCCAAATGGATAATAATGCCATTGCTACATGCGGTATTGAAATTATTCCGGCTTACAGAGTATCTGATTTAGAGAAATGCCTGGAAGGTTTTATCATCAGAAAAGCAGAGGGCTATTACCAGGCAACCTTAGTATTCCGTAATAGAAAACTAACTGCTTTCGCAGAACGGTTGCCAGATGTATTAGCATCATTGCTCTTTATTATTATTCAGAGATACCCGGATTCGTTAACCGAATTCAATAAGAGAATTCTTAAATCAGAATAAAGTTGCTACACACTTAGCAGCCATTGCAGTTGGCGAACGGGCTGTACCCTCGCAGCCCGTTTTTAACCCCCATTTTATGATAGAAGCATTTATGATTGCTGAAAAAGCAACTTACATACCACATGATAGCAGCAAAACAACTTTTTGGGGACCACTTCAAATTGGTGCCGAGTGATTATTCAGTCTTCTATACAGGCAGTTAAAGATCGCATGGATGTGGTTGATGTTATTAGTCAATTTGTTAAACTTGATCGTAATAACAGTGGCCTATGCCCCTTCCACAACGAGAAATCGCCAAGCTTTCATGTTACAGCTAAAAGGCAAACATACAAATGCTTTGGCTGCGGTGACGGAGGTGATGCTATTCATTTTTTAATGGAGCATGAAAAAATGGATTTCATGCAGGCTATTGAATGGCTGGCCAACCGGTATAATGTAACGCTTGAATATTTGAAAGAAGACGATTCTGCAAAACAGAAACGGGAAGAAGCGAAAGATCATGCACGGGTTATGTTAGATGCTGTTCAATTTGCTTATCGCAGATATCAAACCAATCTTCTCAATACTGCCAGAGATAACGGCCCGGCATGGAACTATTTATTGAATACAAGACAATTTAAGGAAGTAACTGCCATAGTATGGGGATTTGGCCACGCCCCGGACGAATGGCAGTTTTTAAGCTCTGCAGCCATCAATGCGGGGCATTATGAGGCTGCTCTTAAAACAGGTATGGTAAAGACAAACGACGGTAAAACATTTGACTTTTACCGTAACCGGTTGATCATACCAATACATAATATCAACGGGCACATTATTGGCATAGCCGGTAGGTGGATACCAACCGGTGACGAAGAGAAAGACAAAAGCCAAGCCAAATACTTTAACCCACAAGACAGTCTTATCTATCAAAAAAGCAAAGTACTGTTTGGCTTATACCAGGCGCTTACGGCAAAAGCTTTTGCTAAAGGGAAAGACGGATCATCTACGCCTGCATTTTTTGTAGAAGGATACATGGATGTGATAAGTATGCACGAAAGCGGATTCATGAATACCGTTTCCGGTTGCGGTACCGCTATCACACTTGACCAGGTGAGGCTGACGAAAAGATATACCGATCACTTTATTGTTTTTACAGATGGCGATACTGCAGGTATGAAGGCAGCACTAAAATTTATTGATATGTGCCTGCAGGAAAATGTACGCACCGAAGTAATTGAATTACCGGAAGGAGAAGACCCCGATAGCTATATAAAAAAATATTCCTTAACCACCGCTTAAAAACTTTTTATGGCACTGCTAAT
Source organism: Chitinophagaceae bacterium (assembly GCA_023229465.1). Taxonomy (GTDB): domain Bacteria; phylum Bacteroidota; class Bacteroidia; order Chitinophagales; family Chitinophagaceae; genus Sediminibacterium. The sequence continues at coordinate 4,833 of JALNZE010000028.1, read as the reverse complement.
GAAGATCATTTTCATAATTCTTGTTTTTTGTTTGTGTACAATACCCCCCTTCTTTTTATCAGAAATGTTTACACCTGGCCACCCAAAGCCTATAGGGATTCTGCTATTACTTGCAATCAACAATACTGTGGTTGCCTGCATTGGGCTCGTTTTTTTAATTATAGTGGATCAGTCAAAACGCTTAGATAAAATAGGCAAATGGATTGACGAGTCTTTTAAAGACGATGCAGCATGAACATGACCAATAACAACATACCAATTTACAGACTACGTGAGCTTATGTATAAAAAATACAGTGTACAAAAATTTGCATTGGGATGTGAAATAGTGGCCAGATGGGTAAGACATGCTACTGGTAACAGTATATGGACCTCCATACGTGTAGAGATGATGTGCAACATTACTTATAGCATGCAACTACCGCTTTTTAAAGAAGAGGCAGAAGCATTACGGAAATTATTTGGGCTACAATCTATAACAGAACTATTTACCATTCCGGAAACAAAAGCAGAGAATTTACATGAATAAAACAATTAGTCAATTTTAAAACTTAAATAAATGAAAAAACAAGTCACTTACCAGGAGTTGGGAGAGATTGTAACGAGCATGGATACTCTCCGCCGGAATAACCCTGCATTAAAATTATTGCTTGGCCATAAAATGGAGGATTTCTATATAAAGAACCAACTGCGCATTGATAATATATCACGCAGGATAGCCGAACTGGTTAAAACCTATGTTAAGCACGATGAAGATGGGAACCCAATGTTTGTAAAAACAGATAAGGAAGAAGAGTTTGATTTTGAAGACCCGCTGGATAAACAAAAGTATCTGCGCGATCTGAATGCCTTTATGAAAATTAGTTTTGAAATAATCCTGTAACCAACACTATGAAAAAAACAAAACTAATAAATGGTATCGTGATCTTCTTTATGTTGGGACACGTTAAAAAATATATTACCGGGCACACCCTTAAAGGAAACAATACCTATTTGCCCAGGTACGGAAATAAGCCAGAAGATGCAGTGCCATTTCTTGAGCAAAAAGAAGTAAATACTTACCTGAGCCGTACCTATAACCCATACCATCGTGAATTTGAAACAGAAACGGTTTTGCTGCCTGCAGACAGTTTTAAGCCAGGTAAACAACGCAACGATGAAACCATTACATAAAACGAAAACTAATTGGCGTTTTATGCAAATAAATTGATGAATAAATAATTTTTGGCCAGTAGATGATATTAACCCATGACTAACCCACCATCGATCACAGAACACATTTATTCACTGGTACAGGATGCTGTTATTTGGAAAGCGAGAAAGCTTTACAACCCGGCCGGGTCTCCGGACGATAAGCAAAAGGGTATCGAAGGCATTGTAAATATGCTTTCGTGCATCAGCAGCGAGGTTAAGCGCGATAACTATGTGGAAGTGATTGTGGAGCAGCTAAAAATAAAAAAGGGGCACGTTATCAATGCCCTTAAAAATAAGCTAACGCTGCATGATGATATGCAGCAGAAAGAAGAAACCGTTTACAAGCTGCCGGAATGGGCAAATAAAGACCGTGTTTACAATTTTGCCCTTGACTGGAGAGAAAATGAGGGAGAGCATACCGGCATTTACTTTTCGCAAACAGGAAACCAACTGGTACAAATGACAAATTTCGTAATCAAACCACTCTTTCATCTGTTCGATATGGCCGGTAACACCAGGCGCCTGGCATTGTTGCATAGCAACCATACTAAAGATAGTTTGATAGAACTGCCCAGTAAAGCCTTTACCAGCCTAGATAAGTTTGAGGAAACGATGTTAGACCGTGGCAATTATCACACCATTGAAGGCTTTGGCAAACCACACCTTAAAAGGCTGTTCCGGGCCATTGGCAATAAGTTTCCGTTTGCACATGAACTTAAATATCTGGGCTGGCAGGGTGAAGGGTTCTGGAGTTATTCTGATGCCATTTTCGATGGCCAGAAGGTTACCAAATTCTCTGATCTTGGAATTGCCCAGATAAAAGAAAAGTTCTACTACTCCCCTGCAGCCAGCAGCCTCTACTTCAGCGATCGGATGGATGAAGACGGCAGGGAAGTAATGGACGATGACCCCTACGAAAATGATAAGTACCTGCGCTATCAAAAAGGAACTGTAGATTTTGAAGAGTGGAGCAAGCAGATGATGTTAATGCATGGCGATGCAGGGTACCCTTTAATTACTTACGCAATAGTATCGGTATTCAAGGATGTTATAACAGCATACGAAAAATGCCCCATTCTATACGGCTACGGACTTGTACAATCAGGTAAATCAACATGGGCCGAAGGATTGTATTACTTGTTTTACGATAAACACAGCAAGCCGTTTAACCTTAACCAAGGTACAGTATATGCATTCTTTAATCGTATGGAACGATTCCGAAACTGTCCGCAACTCTTTAATGAGTTTGATGAGGATTATATAGACGAAGATTTCTTTCGTGCATTTAAAAGTTTTTACGATGGCGAGGGCCGTGATCGCGGGAAGGGTATAAAGGGAAAAACAGAAACACAAAAGATCAATTGTACCGTAATACTGGTAGGACAAACGCTAACTACCAAAGACGGCGCCTCCGTTCTTATAAGAAGCATCCCAGTAAAATTTCACGACCCGGGAGAACGTACCAATATAGAGAAAGAGAACTATGATAAATGGACGGCATGGACAAATAAAGGCCTGAACAGTTGCCTGATTGATATCATCCGGCATCGCAAATATTTTAAGCAGCACTTCATGCAGGTATTTAATGAAGAGCTGATAAAATTAAAAACATCTATAAGAGAAGAAGGAGATGTATTTAAAGAGAGGATAGCTAAGAACTACTGCATACTGCTTGCCTGCGGGAAAGTAATGCTTGAACAGTTACAGCTCGGGTTTACTTACGAGGATATGTTTGCTTACTGCAAAAAAAACATAGTAGGCTTAAGCCGCATGATAAGCGAGGTTGATAACCTGGCCACCTTCTGGAAAACAGTTGAGTTCTTATATGAGCGCGGAGATATCATTGAGGGGCAGGATTACAAACTGGAAGAAGAAAGCCAGGTGCGTAAAAGCCTGGCAAAAGAAACCATTACGGTACCATTTGACAAGCCTACCAAAGTATTGTACCTGCGCCTTACAAAAGTATACCCGCTATATGCACAAAACTTTAGGCAAACCACCGGTAACAAACCAATTAACCAGCGTACACTGGAAACCTATTTTGAAAGCAGCAAACAATACATAGGCAATAACCCTAGCGGATGGTTTGATGCACCGGGAGGTAAAAGAAGCAATACCAGCAGCTATATGTTTTACTACCCAAAAATTGGTATTAACCTAGAAAGAAGCGAGGCGCCGGTGGCCGATAACAGAAAGCAATTTGAGATAGATGCAGTAGTAAGCAAACCTGCTGAGCTGCGGCAGGTTGGAGATCACTTTGTTGTTTCATTTACAGTGTATTATTACGATACCACAACAGCCGCAGATCAAAGACCCAAAACAGAAAGAGTATATATCAAATGCTTTTCAACTAATCAGGATTACCAGCCATTATTGGGTACAGATACGACCGTTAAAATTTCAGGGCTGTTAAGTGAGAAGAAATCGAAGGGCTTTACATACAGAAATATGGACGTTGAAAGTATTGAGTTTACAAAATCAGGGTTTAAACAGGCAGACTTACCCGAAGAGATGAATTCTAACGCCCCATTTTAATTATGAAAATCTGCTTTAAAAAACAAAAATGACTGAACCGATTTTTTTAATTGTTGACCTTTTTTGTGGCGCCGGTGGAACCACTACTGGCTTTGCCCAGGCTCAGGTTGAAGGCGATTCAGTTGCCAAGGTAATTGCATGTGTCAATCACGATCCAAAAGCTATAAAAAGCCACTGGCAAAACCATCCGGAGGTTAAGCATTTTGAGGAGGATATCAGGACACTGGATATTAGTGAACTTATAGCGACTGTTAACTGGTGGAGAGAGCGATATCCTGACGCCTACCTGATTCTGTGGGCAAGCCTCGAGTGCACGAATTTCAGTAAAGCCAAGGGTGGCCTGCCACGCGATGCCGACAGCAGAACTCTTGCTGATTACCTGCACCGTTATGTAGAGGCGCTCAACCCTGAATACATCCAGATCGAAAATGTGGTAGAGTTCATGAGTTGGGGTCCACTTGATGATAAGGGTAAACCAATAAGTATAAAAAAGGGTTCATCTTTCATGCGTTGGAAAGATGCTATGGATGCGCATGGTTATTATAATAATTGGAAGGAATTGAATAGCGCAAACTTCGGAGCCTTTACCAGCCGGAACAGACTGTTTGGTTGTTTCGCCCGTCCGGGTATGCCAATTATATGGCCTAATCCTACTCATTCAAAGAATCCTGTCAAAGAAACAATGCTCACTGGTTCTCTGCAAAAATGGAAAGCAGTTAAAGAAGTATTGGATTTTTCAGATGAAGGAAAAAGCATATTCAACCGATCAATTCCTTTGGTAGATAAGACACTCGAAAGAATTTATGCTGGCTTGATTAAGTTTGTTGCTAAAGGTGACAAGGCGTTCATCAGCAAATACTTTTCAGGTAGACCGAAGGGTAAGGTTACTTCTGTTGATCAGCCTGCGGGAGTATTAACTACGGTTGGAGGGCAGGCACTTGTACAGCCAGTCTTTTTGCTTAAATACAATTCAACATCTTCCAAGGGCAAGCACGTTCCTCCATCATTAGACGAACCATGCCCAGTTGTTGCTGCACAAGCAAGACTTGGGTTAATTCAAGCTGAATTTATTGTGCAGCGAAATTCTGGCAATCCTGAAAGCAAA
>JALNZE010000027.1 GCA_023229465.1 Chitinophagaceae bacterium | reverse complement strand
AAATCTACCGCCAACTTCCTTTTTGTTTCCTGGCTGTCTTTGCTGCCTCGCTTTTTTATCATTATCATCTCATAAAGATACAAAATAAATTTTAATGTATCACTAAATTATGCTCTCATTAATAATTAGCCTTGGGTGAGTAATATCAAGTATCTGATAGAATCAAATGTATACAATTCCCTTTTTTTATTTCTTTCTTTTTATATCAAAAAAATATCCAAAATGGATAGCTGCCCTGTAAAAAGGAATGTTATCTTTAATCCCTACCAATTATTGCCTATATGAATGCTTCATCACAAAAAAGCAGGCGCCGCTTCCTGCGCAATGCAGCGGCTATCGTTGCTGGTTTTTCAATTGTTCCCCGGCATGTGCTGGGCCGTGGTTTTATCGCCCCAAGCGATCAGCTTACCAAGGGAATTATTGGCGTAGGCGGCATGGGCCGTGGCCATATACCCTATGCCGGTACAAGGGTTGTAGCCATCTGCGATGTAGATAAAAACCATTTGCAGGAGGTAGAAAAAATGATTGGTGGCGGCGTAAAAACCTTCCACGATCACCGCGAACTGATTGCCTTACCCGAGGTAGATATCGTACATATTGCCACCCCCCCTCACTGGCATGGCATCATGGCTATAGAGGCGGCAAGGGCCGGAAAAGATATCTGGTGCGAGAAACCGATGACACGCACTATTGGCGAAGGCAAGCGTGTGGTAGAAGCCGTACAGCAATATAAAAAAATGTTCCGCCTGAATACCTGGTTCCGGTTTGAGGATAACTTTTACGGGATGAATACAACCGTAAAACCTATTAAGAAACTGGTAGAATCCGGTTTGCTGGGGTGGCCCCTCACCGTTACCGTTAGTAAAACAACCGGCTTCGACTGGAAATTTTATTGGGTGGGCAAAACTAAACTGGAAACGCAGGCCGTGCCGGCTGAACTGGATTATGATCGCTGGCTGGGACCCGCCCCCTATAAACCCTATAATGCACACAGGATTCACCAGACTTTCAGGGGCTATTGGGATTATGACGGTGGTGGCCTGGGAGATATGGGCCAGCACTATATTGATCCCATTCAATATTTTCTGGGTAAGGATGATACCAGTCCGGTATTGGTAGAAGTGGATGCCGAACAACAACATCCCGATGCCTGCGGAACCTTCAGAAAAATAACCTTCACATACGAAGATGGCTGCAAGATTATCCTCGATGGTGAAGCCAAAGACCCGGATGCCGCATATATTGAAGGGCCCAATGGTAAGTTATTCGCGGGTTTCAAATCAACCATCCCCAACCTTCGCGAAAAACTGGCACTGATGCCTGACCCTGCACCGCAGGTAACCGATTTTCTGGAATCTGTAAAATACAGAACCCCTTTTGCCCTGAATGAATCGAACGGCTTCAGGTCATGTACCATTATTAACCTTGGCAAAATAGCCCTGCAACTGGGCCGGTCGCTGCACTTCGATCCGGTTAAGCAGGTTTTCATCAATGATGATGAAGCCAATCGCATGATCAATCCGGCCATGCGGGCACCTTGGGATATTTAGGTATGATATCAGGTTTCTATTATGTTCAATCAAAACTGCTACATGAAAAAATTATTTTTAGGTTTATTGCTACTCACTACAGGTTTCGTTCAGCTATCCGCACAAAACGAAACGGTAACCAATACGATTGTTGTTTTCCCTTACCAGCGCCCGGCAGAAGCCGCTGCTGCCCTCAGCAGCATGCAGTTGTGGAACAAAACCAACTGGCATGCTTTGCTTATTATGCTGGATGATGATTCGTTAAAATTAAAAGCCAGCTATGCACTAAGCGCTTATGTTAACCAGGTAGCGAATGACGCTGGAAAGAAAAAACAGACGGCTGCCATTCTATCCAACAGGTGGGCCGCTGCTCAATCTTTTTATGCAAAAGATTTTATTATACAACAGCTCGGTTTATTGGGCGATAATGCTTCCGTGAAACTATTAGTTAAGCTACTGGATGATGAGGTTTATGCAGGTAATGCCGCCAGGGCGCTGGCTTCCATTCAATCCGAAGCTTCTATTGCCGCGCTTAATAAGGCATTGACAAAAGCAAAAGATCCCTCGCGCAAACATATCCAGGCGGCGCTGGACAATGTAAACAAACCATTACCCGATATAAAAGCGGCTGGTAGTATCAAAGCCGCCAAACAAAATGCTGTACAACAGATACTCTCTTTACAAGACCAGATGGCTACTGCCAAAAATCCTTTACAGAAAAAGAATATTCTTGCAGAAGCCGCCCTTATTAAGGGTTTCAGCTCATTTATGTTTGTAAGCAAATCTTTACATGATCCGGAAATCAATCATGCTGCCGCTCTCATTACTGCCCGTCTTGCTTTGGCAGATAAAGATATCAGGGGGCCTGTGGTTAGAGAAACACTTGAAAAAGCGCTTCAACTAATCAAGGGTGAAGACAGTGCGCTGCTGGTAAAAAATTTAACGGCACATTTAAAAGTGATGCCTTATGATAATGGCTTTGTATCACTCTTTAACGAAAAAGATCTTACAGGCTGGAAAGGCCTCGTTGGCAACCCCATCAGCCGTTCAAAAATGTCGGAAAAAGAATTACAGGATGCACAAAATGCTTCCAGTGAAAAAATGAAAAACGACTGGATCGTAAAAGATGGCCTGCTCGTTTTTACAGGTCATGGTGATAACCTGGCCACGACCAAACCCTACAGCGATTTTGATATGTATGTTGATTGGAAGATCACTGAAAAAGGAGATGCCGGTATTTATTTAAGGGGCAGTCCGCAGGTACAGATCTGGGATACTAGCCGCAGAGAAGTAGGCGCACAGGTAGGATCCGGCGGATTGTATAATAACCAGGTTAATCAAAGCAAACCTTTGGTAGTAGCCGACAATAAAATTGGTGAATGGAATACCTTTCATATCATCATGAAAGGCGCAAAAGTTACTGTTTACTTAAATGGTCAATTGGTAACCGATAATGTAGTACTTGAAAATTATTGGGATCGTAAGCTACCTATCTTTTCAAAAGAACAGATAGAGTTGCAAGCACATGGTACCTATGTTGCGTATAGAAATATTTACCTGAGAGAAATTCCTGAAACGATGGTTACTATTTTGAGTGAGGAAGAAAAGAAACAAGGATTTACTGTTTTGTTTGATGGAACAAATCTTGATCAATGGACAGGAAACACTACCGGCTATCGTAATGAAGAAGGCGCCATTGTTACACATCCTGAACTGGGTGGTATCGGTAATTTATTTACCAAAGAAGAATATACAGATTTTGAATACCGTTTCGAATTCCAGCTCACACCCGGTGCCAATAATGGTCTGGGTATCCGCGCCCCACTCGAGGGCGATGCGGCGTATGTGGGAATGGAATTACAAATACTCGATAATGAAGCGGAGATGTATAAAAACCTGCAGCCCTACCAATACCATGGTTCAGTATATGGTGTGATCCCTGCTAAAAGAGGCTATTTAAAACCAACCGGCGAATGGAACCAGGAAGAAGTGGTGGTAAAAGGATCGAAAGTAAAAGTTACTGTAAACGGACAAGTAATTCTTGACGGCGATATCAAAGAAGCCTCACTCAACGGTACCATGGATCACAAAGAACATCCCGGCCTGCTTCGTACCAGTGGCCATATTGGTTTTCTGGGGCATGGAGATGTGGTACGCTTCAAAAATATCCGTGTAAAACGACTATAAAAAATATCTTCCATTCCTTCATTCTCTCATTCATTCATTGAATCATGAAACTACTATCCACTATACTCCTCGCTTCATGCATATCATCTTCCATTGCACAAATTCCAGACTCTACTTTCAAAAATCTCAAATGGCGGAATATCGGTCCGTTTCGTGGAGGCAGGGCCAATGCCATTGCAGGTGTAATTAATAATGATCAAAAATTTTATACGGGCTATACGGGTGGTGGTGTATGGACAACAGAAGATGGCGGTATCTCATGGAAAAATATTTCAGACGGGTTCTTTACTGTTGGTTCTATCGGTGATATAGCCGTAGCTGAATCAGATCCGAATGTAGTATATGTAGGCACCGGTGAACACGCGGTACGGGGTGTGATGACCAGTTATGGTAATGGCGTTTACAAATCGACGGATGCCGGTAAAAGCTGGAAAAATATCGGGCTGGAAAAAACCAGGCATATTGCAGAAGTAGTGGTACATCCACAAAATTCAGATATCGTTTATGTGGCTGCACAGGGTACTGTTCATGGCCCCAATAACGATCGTGGTATTTTTAAATCAACAGACGGTGGCGCTTCCTGGAAAAAAATATTGTATATAAATGATAGTACCGGTATTGCGTCTCTTTCGATGGATATGACCAATCCGCGCATTCTCTATGCCGCTTCATGGGAACACCGCAGGTTTCCCTGGACTGTTTCGAGTGGCGGCCCGGGATCAGCCATCTGGAAATCTACCGATGAGGGAAATACCTGGACAAAACTCACAGAAGGATTGCCTGCTGCCATGGGTAAGATTGGTATTACCGTATCCAGAGCCAATCACAACCTGGTCTTCGCCATCATCGAAACAGAAAAAACCAAGTCAGGTCTATACCGTTCGAATGACGCGGGTAAAACATGGGCCCTTCTTTCTAATAACCAGGATATCTCAGCGCGTTCCTGGTATTATATGAAAGTGTATGCGGATCCGAAAAACGAGAATACGGTTTTTGTACTCAATGCGCCTTTGATGAAATCGATTGATGGAGGGAAAACATTTGCATCGGTTGGTATTGCTCATGGCGATACACATGATCTCTGGATTAACCCAAACAAAAACAATATTATCGCACTGGCAGATGATGGCGGTGGCTCTATCAGCTTTGATTATAACAGATCATGGTCAACGCTCATGAATCAACCCACGGCTCAGTTCTACCGGGTAAATACAGACAATACTTTCCCGTATAAAGTGTATGGCGGTCAGCAGGATAATACATCGGTTATTATTGCCAGCCGTAATAACAGCTATGACTTAACAGAAACCGATTGGCAAAATGGTGCGGGCTGCGAATCTGCCTATCTCGCTTTCGATCCAAATGATCCTACCCTGGTGTATGGCGGCTGTTACCAGGGATATATTGAAGTGTTGAATCGAAAAACAAAAGAATCCAAAGATGTGCAAGCCTATCCAACCTTAAACCTTGCCATCGACCCCAAGGCTATGAAATACCGTTTCAACTGGAACGCACCTATACTGGTATCGCATCATGATCCGAAAACCATTTTTCATGCGGGTAATGTATTATTAAAATCAACCAATGGCGGAATCAATTGGGAGGTAATCAGTCCTGATCTTACCAGAAACGATACAACCAAACAGGGTCCCGGCGGTAAACCCTTTACCAATGAAGGCGCGGGTGGTGAGAATTATAATACGATCTTTTATGTAGCAGAATCCAAGCTGGATAAGGAGGAGATATGGACAGGCAGCGATTGCGGACTGGTACAAGTTACTCTCAATGGTGGTAAAACATGGAATAATGTAACGCCGGCGGATCTTGCCGAATCGCAGATAAACAGTATGGAAGTATCAGCGTTTGAAAAAGGAACGGTTTATGTTTCGGCAACCCGGTATAAATTCAATGATTACAATTCTTATACCTACAAAACATCCGATTTTGGCAAAACATGGACAAGGATTAACCGGGGAGTAAAAGCAGATGATTTTATTAAAGTGATTAGGGAGGATACTAAAAATAACAATATACTGTATGCAGGAAGTGAAAGGGGTTTTTATCTTTCTTCCGATGCCGGAAATAGCTGGAAGCCTTTTCAATTAAATCTGCCCATTGTACCTGTTACCGATTTAATGATCCGCGATAATGATCTGGTGGCTTCCACTGCGGGAAGAGCTTTTTGGATACTGGATGACCTGAGTACCCTTCAGCAATTTGCAGAAACAACCACTGCACAAACGGTGAGACTGATTAAACCAAAAGCATCCTACAAATATGGTGGGGGCAGCGGCTGGCAGGCGAATCATCCCAGGCAAGGAGAAAATGCACCCGAGGGTGTAATACTCGATTATTTTTTACCGGCAGTAACAGAAAAAGATACGCTAACCCTTGGTGTTTACGATGCAAATGGGCTTTTGGTTAGAACCTATACAAATCAGAAAGATACCAGCTATATAAAGTATCCCGGTGGTCCGTCTCCCACAAAAATGCTGAGTGCCGAAAAAGGACATAACCGTTTTCTATGGGATATCAGAACAGAAAGCGTTAAGCCAGATGTAAAAAATGTTTTTGTGTATGGCGATTACAGGGGCTATGCCGTAGTTCCCGGAAATTACAAAGCACGTTTAACGTTAAACAATACAAGTACCGAAACCGAATTGACTGTTTTGCCTAACCCAACTATTCAGGCAACCGAAAATGAGTGGGCAGAGCAACAAAAAATATTGTCAGTAATTGTAGCGGCCATCAGTGAGATGCAATTGGCGGTGAATGAATTGCGTAAAGTAAAAAAACAACTCGCGCATCAAACAGAAATTTATAAAGAGGTAAGTAATGCGGATACAGTAGTAGCCGAAGCCAAAAAATTAATCACCGCCATTGATGCCTGGGAATCCATCATTGTAGAAGGAAGGATACAGAATGGACAGGATGTGATTAACTGGCCCAGTAAACTAAACGCAGAATTCTTTAATATCAAAAGCCTGGCCGATGCATCTGATCCAAGAATAACGCAGGGAGTAAAAAACAGGCTGGCCGATCTGCTGATACAATGGGCTGCTGAGAAAACAAAATTACACACACTGAAACAATCTTTTAATCAGTATAATACCCTGTTTAAAGAGCAGCAGTTGGATGCGATTCAGTTTTGATCGGGTGATTTTAGTAGTTTCTTTACCAGATTAGGAGGGAGCCGGAGCAAAATAATTTTTATTTTACTCAATACTTTGAGTAAAATATATTTTATGTTTGAAAGAGCTCATTTACAGATACTTATAAAAAGAACGTTGGAGGCAAGAAGGTTCATCCAGGTTGTAATGGGGCCAAGACAAGTAGGCAAAACAACCATGGTTAATCAGTTGGTTGAGAAATTATCCATTCCACACCATTTTACATCTGCGGATGCCGTTGCCGCTTCTGATAATATATGGCTAAAACTTAAACAAAGTAAGCGTGCAGACTTTTTGCTCATTATCGATGAAATACAAAAAATTGATAACTGGAGCGAAACAGTAAAATTGTTATGGGATGCAGATACAAGAACAAAGATTTCCATTAAAGTCATCCTCCTTGGGTCTTCCAGGATGCTTTTACAAAAAGGCTTAACAGAATCGTTGGCAGGAAGGTTTGAAACAACTTATATGGGTCATTGGTCGTTTATTGAAATGCAAGCTGCTTTCGGCTGGAATGCAGAAAAATATGCATGGTTTGGTGGATACCCGGGTTCGGCAACATTAATTGATGATGAGGTAAGATGGAAAAACTATATACAATCCGCACTTATTGAAACCAGTGTTTCGAAAGACATTTTAATGACCACCCGAATTGATAAGCCAGCCCTAATGAAAAGACTATTTGAACTGGGCTGCCTCTATTCTGGTCAGATAGTTTCATTCACTAAAATACTGGGGCAACTACAGGATGCCGGCAATACCACAACTTTATCTCACTATCTAAACTTATTAGATACAGCAGGATTGCTCACGGGTATCGAAAAATACGCAGGTACCATTTTACGTAAGCGTGCCTCCAGTCCAAAATTCCAGGTACATAATACAGCCTTAATCAGCGGATAAAGAAGAGAAAGTTTTACTGACATACAGGCCCAGCCAAGGCAATGGGGAAGAACGGTTGAGTCGGCCATTGGCGCCCACCTGCTCAATCATTCTATGACACAAAATTTTACTATCCACTATTGGAGAGAGGGAAACAATGAGGTTGATTTTGTTCTGGAAAAAAATAACAAACTAATAGCTATTGAGGTAAAAAGCAGCCGGGCAGCAGAAACAAAAGGGATGATGGCTTTTGAAAAAAAATACCAGCCGTCAAAAATCCTGCTCGTGGGAGATGACGGTCTCCCCTGGCAGGATTTTCTGCTGACAGATCCCGGTAGTATGTTTTAAATTGGAGAGCCTCTTTTCTGAATTTACCAACCCTTGTTTTGTACCAGATTAGGATTCAGTAACATATCATTAGCCGGAATCGGATACAGGTACTTTTTATCATCATACTTCTTAGGTGTATTATTCAGCCAAAGCAGGTTGCCACCCGTTCCTTTAGACAATTTAGACGTTACATTGTCCAGCAAAAAATAGGTAACACCCGGCACACGTGTAGCAGGTGTTTTATCTACAAAACAAACATCAAACTTTCCATCTTCATTAAGGTCAAGTAATTTGTCTTTAGCAGGAACATAAATACCGTCATATCCTTTTTCTAATAATTTACCTGCCTTCCAGCGTATCAGATCATTATAACGGTATCCTTCAGCAGCAAGCTCAATAGCTCTTTCACGTCTTATCTCTAATAAAACGGCATTGCTGATATCCGGAAATAATTGCTGCATGTAAGGATCCGCACTCACTGGCATTGTTGTATTAGTGATACCAGCACGGGAACGTAAGGCGCCAATGGATAGATTCCAGTCGGCTAAACTAAGTGTTCCCATTTCTGCTTTTGCTTCAGCATAGTTTAACAATACCTCAGCATAACGAGCAATGGGGATTGAGTTATAGCTTTCTGATCTGGTATCAAAATATTTATCGTCCATTGAAAATTTTTGGATCTGGTATCCCGAATAACTCACTGTAAAATCAGGTGGTGCAGGAGAGCCATCAGTTCTTTTATAAGCACCTGCACGAATAGTGCTTTGCAATCTGCTGTCACGGTTCTTTACTTCATATTGAAACTGCATCGTGTCATAACCTGCTTTATCTGTAAAACGGCTGCCATCACTGTTCAGGTATGTATTCATAAAAGTTTTGGAAAGGCCCAACCTGCTACCCAATGTGGCACTGTTGTACCACCAGGCAGCATCGTGCCATTTTTTTAATGAGTTGTTATATACAGCGGCGAGCAATACTTCAGTAGAAACCGGGTTTTCACTGATGAAAAGAGAACGATAATCTTTATCAGGTGCCCCTGTATTTTGCAATTTGTAGGTACCACTCACAATCAATTTGCTGGCCGCATCTGCTGCCTCCTGAAACCACTGTGTAGCGCTGACAGGTATACTGATTTCTGTATGATATTTGCGGAAGGTTCCTTCAAATAAACAAATTTTAGATTTCAAAGCCAGGGCTACCCATTTTGTAATCTGAGAGGCTGAATTATCTTTTGCAACATAAATATTGTTACAGGCGAAATCAATATCAGCTAATACAGAGTCCATCACCAGTATTCTTGAATCCTGGGTTTTATACATTGATGCATCTTCTACATTCAATGTTTTACTGTACCAGGGAACATTGCCAAACTGTTTAACCATGTTGAAATAGAACAAAGCGCGGAAATATCTGGCAATACCCGCATAATGGTTCCTTGCTTTTTGGGTAATAGCAGGGTTATTATAATGTTCCAGAAAATAATTGATGTTGCGCAGGGTAGTCCAGCTCCACCCGGAGGACTGCTGGCTCCCGAAAGTGCCGCCAATATATTGGGGTACTGCATTGGGTACCGTAATGTCTGACATTACATCTCCCTTATAAATAGTAGGGCCATTGGGCAGCATTTGTGTATAAAAGGAATTTACATATAACTGGAGCGTATTCTCATTAACAAACGCCTGTTCAGGTGTGAGTTTATCGAGAGGTGATTTATCAAGGAATTTTGTGCAGGAAACCAGTAATATGGCTGCCAGTATACTAAAAGATATCTTCTTCATGAGTTTACGTTTATATTTCTTTAAAAAGTAAGACTGAACCCGAATGTGTAACTCTTCTGCATAGGGTAAGAAAATCCATCTCCACCTCCTGAATTAATTTCCAGGTCAGATGCTTCTATCACTTCGGGATCGAAGTTTTTGGTATTCTTATACATTGGGGAGAAAGTAAACAAATTCTGTCCGGTAAAGTAGAAACGAATGCTGTTCACTTTCAGTTTCCGGATCATACGCTGTGGCAGTGAATAACCAATAGTCAGGTTTTTCAAACGGATATAACTTGCATTTTGCAGATACCTTGTTTGTGCCACCGCCAGTTCACGCGTTCCAGACAAAGCGGTATACCCTCTGTAACGCGGGAAATACGCATCCTGACTTGGGTTTTGTTCGGTCCATCTATTTAGATTGAACGTTGGCAAAAAGCTATACGGTCTGTTTGACTGACCCCAGAAATATGCAGCTTCTGTGGAAGGATACCAGTCTCTTTTACCCACCCCTTGAAAGAAGAAGGATAGACTGATATTATTCCAATCAACATTACCTGTAATACCATAAGGTAAACGAATGGATGTATTACCTATCACTTTCTGGTCTCCCGGATCGCTCAACGTATTCTTACCGCGGTCAACTTTCCCGTCGCCATTCAGATCTTTGAATTTAAGATCTCCTGGCAGTAATTTGTTACTGTTGGATACTACAAAGTAACTCTGGTTGGCATGTTTTGAAATATCATCCTGTGATACAAAGAAGCCTTCTGTTTCAAAGCCCCATATATCACCCATCCGCTGTCCTTCATAATAGCTTGACAATAACTGGTTAGGATTGTAAAATTTAGTGATTCGGGCAACGTTATCAGCCAATGTAAAACGAACACTATAGGTCAACGGTTTGCCAGCCAGTTTAATCTCATCATTCCAGGTGAGGGAAAGTTCCCAACCTTTCGAAATCAAGTCTGCATAGTTACCCCTTGGTACTGTTGCACCAAATACTGCCGGCAGCGGCTGCCCTGATGTGATCATACCAGTTGTCTTGCGCTGGTACCAGTCTGCATTAAGGACCAGTTTTTTATTTAACAGTTCCGCATCCATACCTATATCGAAGGTGGTTGACTTCTCCCAGGTGAGTCCATTGGGTAACACACCGGGTTGTTGTATGTAATTAGGGTAGGCGCCGTTGATGATGGTTCCGGAAGTTGCAGATGAAATGGTTTGGGCAAAAGTGTAAGGTGCAATATTACCATTTCCAAGCGATCCATAAGAGGCGCGTAGCTTAAGGTTATATAGCCAACCCCTGGTACGATCCATAAATTTTTCCTGAGAAATTTTCCAACCTGCAGAAGCCGAAGGGAAGAATCCAAACCGCTGATTTGTTGGGAATTTGGAAGAACCATCATATCGTCCGTTCATTTCAAACAGGTACTTATTATTAAAAGCGTAATTGAAGCGATAGAAGGCGCCGATAGTTGCCCATTGTGAACCCCCTCCTGTTACTTTATAATTCAAACCGGTTGCCAGATTAAAGTCGGGCAGGTTATCAACCAGCAAACCATCTCTTTGTACAAATGTATTCTTGACCTGGTCATATTCAATATTCACACCACCCAGCAATTTGAATGCATGCTTCTCAAAAATTTGATTATAGTCTGCATATAAATTACCCACATAATAATTCTGGGTTACCTCATTGTTTGACAGATAATTCAGTCCCGATGTAATCAATTCATCAGGCTTGATACTAAAGGGTACCGTAAAAAATTTCCTTTCTTCATTTGTGCTGGTGTATAAAAATGAACCATCCCCTTTCAATGAAAGTTTGTTTTTGATCAACGATGCATTAAAACCGATTGTATTCCTGAGAAAATTCTGAGTAGCCACAGACTTACTTTTACCATAATATAAGTCTCCGATAGAATAAGCGCCAACAATGGTCATTGTACCATCAGGATTTAACATGGGCGACATAGGGAAGGCTGTTACGGCCATTAATCGCCAGATAGCATTCACGCCACCAACAGAGGTGAGTGGATATGAATACGTATAACTTGAGAAATCTGAGTTGCTGTTGACTGTTAGCCAATCCGTTACTTTCACACTTCCTTTAAACCGGAGATTATATCGGTTAAACCTGTCTGTATTATAGCGGAAAATACCATCCTGAAAATAGTACCTGCCCGAAATAGAGAAATTCACTTTCTCGCTTCCGCCGGAAATGCTTAATGCATGTTCCATGGTGGCATTATTGTCTTTGTACAATTCTTTGAACCAATCTGTATTCGCGAAATATTGGTATTTACCTGTCAGGGGATCAATTGTGGTTTGAGGAAGGCCTGGATTTTCTGAATGTGCCTTTAATGAATCAAGGTAAGCAAGTGAGAAGCCCAGTTGAGAGTTAATAGATTGTGGATGAGAGAGATAGTCGTTCCAGGAATAAAAGGATTCATCAAAATTTTTTGCCCAGATATAGGAATCAGACACCAGGTCTGGTGTGGTAGTACGCTGATTGATAGAATAATTGGCATGATAACTAACCTGAATTTTATTAAGCTTCGGAGATTTGGTGGTGATTAATACAACACCAAATGCACCTCTGGCACCATAAATAGCTGCTGATGATGCATCCTTTAAAACAGATACGGTTTCAATATCATTAGGGTTAAGGGTAGCCGGATCACCGGGTACACCATCAATCAAAACCAATGCGCTTCCGCCAGAACCAATAGAAGTTGTTCCCCTTACATTATAGATAGCGCTACGGGTAGGTTTACCATCCACGATCTTAATGTTCAGGTTTGGGATGGCCCCCTGCAAACTTCTCGTAATATTTGCCGAAGGCCTGTCTTCAAAATATTCACCTCCAACCTGGTCAACCGCTCCCGTAAGGTTCACTTTCTTTTGTGAACCATATCCTACAACCACCAAGTCTTCTAACATATTATTAGATTCTTTCATTTTTATAAACAGGGAATTGCGCAAGCCCTGTTTAACTGTAAAATTTTTATAGGTATTATCCTCGTACCCTATATACGAAGCTGTCACATCATATTTACTTCCAACCATCAATTGTTTAAAAATAAACAATCCTTTTTCATTCGAAAAAGTGGTCAGTACTTCCTGTGTAACCATATTCTTTGAGCGAATGGTTGCACCCTGAACAGGATCTCCTTTTTCATTAACCAAAGCCCCACTCACATCAGCCCTGCCGGTTGTTTGGGAAAAAATCTGAGATATCGGGTTAAAACATAACATCATCCATAAAAAAAGAATGCTTGTTTTTTTGCTGATTTTTTGCACCTGTAGATTCATTATTGCGGTTTTAATTGGTCGGGGTTACAGAATATAACTTGAGGTACCCGTGAAACACGAATACAATTTTCATTTAGCAATCTGTATGGCTATTTATTCTTCTGAATGCTATACCTGCCTGATTTTACTTCAAGAGATAGTTCATTTGTTTGCATAATCACATGCAGTATTACATCCAGTTTATCGTGTTGATCAACGGTTCCTGAAAAAAACATATCGGCAATCTTTTCACTATTATACTCAATACTTACATGAAATTTTTTTGCCAGCTTTCCCAGTACTTCCGGTAAGGGCGTGTTATCAAATACCAATGCATCAGTTTGTTCAGAAATCCTATTCGTTTTCTTTACAACTTCAGCCTCTTCCTTTTTGGAATGCATATTGGTTACTTCAACCTTACTATTATCTGTGTGGCAGGTCATTTGCTGACCCGGATTTAGAAATATATTTTTATTCCAACCCTTCCATGCAGGATCAATGGAACGAATCACCACTTTGCCGGTATATAATTTTACGTTGGTAGACTGCTTTTTTTGGTCGATCATAAAAGAAGTGCCTAAGGCAGTTGTAGATAAACGGCCACTATACACCGTAAAGGGATTGGCCTTATCTTTTGCTATATTAAAAAAAGCTTTCCCGCTCAAACTGATATCCCTATTGCCCGATTTACCAAAGGGTACATAATAGGATATACCAGCATGTGCATACAATATCACAACAGAACCATCTGTCAATTTCAGTGTTTGCAATGAATCAGATTCGTTACTAATCTGTTTTAAAATGCCAGCGCCCTTATAGTTTTTTGCAGTAACCGCCGCCTTCATTAGCTTTATTTCGGTCTCAGGACTGTACAGTCGCGCAGACAGAAGCACTACCATAACCACAGCAGCGGCTATATACCACCTTCGCGTTTTTTTGTTCATCCAACTGATGTCCCATTTATTTTCCGATGCTTGATCCTGTTCAGTACCGGCCTGTTCTATACTATATAATGCCGGATACTTTACAGCAGCCATTGGTAGATACAGCTTTTGTTGCAGTAACCATAAATGCTGCTCTCTTTTTATATTATCGGTCTGATCAATGCTTATTGGGTACTGATCATCGTAATTCAACATAATACTTTCCAGAAGTTTGAAATCAGAACTATCCGAAGCCAGGTAAGCAATCACCTGCACTGATTCTTCAGGTGTTGTTTTGTCTTCAAAATATCTTACCAGTAGTTCTTTATTTACCATTCCGGTATATTAACACAACGCTGTTATGAAAACAGGTAGTGATAAATGCCGAGTTAACATTATGGTAATATAGGATCGATATAAATTTATTATTACCATTCTCGATGAAACAGTATTCACAAGATTCATCAATTTAATTTGTGCTTCCATTAACAGGAGCAGACATGCATTTACCAGATCAGGATATACCTACATTTAGAAAGACGGTAAGATTTGAACGCATCTATCAGGCCACTTATTTCAGGCTGATGTATTTTATTAAACGCATGACCCGCAATGAAATTGCAAGAGAAGATTTACTACAGGAAACTTATGTACACCTATGGATCAATCTTGAAAAAATAACAGATGATGAAAAAATATTTCCCCTGTTACGCATGTATGCTACAAATATCATCATCAACTTTTTAAAGAAATCGGCCAGGGAACAGTTCCGTGCAGAGCAATTTTACAAACGCCTGGAACCGGTAACCACACAGGAAGAGGTAATGGAAATAAAAGAGTGCATTGAAAGGTATGAACATATTCTAAAACAGATTCCCATACAGCAGCGTACTATATTCATATTGAGTACGGAAGAAGGTTTTACTTATAAAGAGATCGCCGAAAAAATGAATCTCAGTCCGGATACAATTAAGTATCACCTTACACAGGTACGTCGCACCCTGCGATCACAGTTCCCCTTGCTGAAGACTGTAACGGAGTAATACAATCCGTTTAGTCGGGAAAGACCGTCCGCTTTTGACAGGTGATTCATGCTTAGATTACTTAGCCGGTGTAAGTACAATATTTCTGTATTCAATAGGGCCATGATCGCCTTGCAGCAAAATGGGGCCCGGCTCGCCTTCTTTGCTGTCGAGCGCGCCGCCCGTGATGCCCGGGATGATTTGATCAGTAATGATGGCTTTGCCATTCGCTACTACAGAAACCCTTCTGCCTACCAGTGTGATATCAAAACTTTGCCATTCGCCCGGCGCTTTTACAGCCATCTCATTGGGCGTAAGAAAACCATAGACCCCACCAAAATAGGTAGAGGTTGGCTCTAAGCCTTTATCGTCTTCCACCTGTACTTCATATCTTCCTCTCAAATAAACACCGCTATTACTTCCTTCAGGATACCTGAATTCAATATGCAGTTTGAAATCATCAAACTTTTTGTCGGTCATAATATTCGAGCCCGACTTCGCACTGGTGAGTACGCCGTTTACTACCACCCATTGATTGGTAGCGCCGGAAACATGCCAGCCATCCAGGTTATTTTCATTCAATAGTTGGATAGGGGTTCCCCATTCAGGTGCAGCAGTTCTTTTTAATAAAGGCGCTCTTTCTCCGGTGAATGTATAAAGCTTACCCGTACTGCTGGTAATGGTACCCGTTAGTTTATCTTTCTCCAAAACAGCATCAAACTCCATGTATTTATCAGATTGTTCCCATTGTGGTGGAATACTGAAGCTGATCTTGCCCTCTTTCACATGAACCTGTGCAATTGGGCGGGCACTTCCGCCATCCGCTACAAAATAGCCAACCAATGTTTTCACCCCGGATAGTTTCACTTCCAGCCATGATGGAACCTCTTTTCCATCCATATTCACCGTAAGATCCCAGCGACCTATCACTGCTTTCTCATTTGCCTCAGGAGTACCACTAGCTATGGTTTTGAATGATGTGATGGTTATAAACAATACAGCCATTAATAGGAAATGGATACTGCTGTTTTTCTTGGCTGATAGCAACCTGTTTTTCATATCGTTATTTTTAGCAAGGCTTATTTAACATGGCTAAGCCTGCCGTGAAGATAAATAAAACAGAGGAGTAACCCATATTAAAATGACGGGAAAATTGTTATCAGGTTATTTAATCAGTGCCAGGTTTTATTTACGGGTCCTTTTCAGAAAAGCCGCCCGAACGGGTGAAGGTGCAGGCTTTCCTTTGATACCCTGCCATAAAATTTCATTGAAAACAAGATCAGGCACTGCATCCTCTTTGGTCCAGTCAAATTTTTCTGAGATTCTGGCAAGCGGTGTATTTGGGGGATTCTTCTCATTCAGATCAATATTCGCAGGCAGGTAATTAAACGGACTAAAATCAGGTATCGCTGTAAAGGATCTCCACATAGGGGTTGCAGCCGCGTCATATTGTGTCATTGGTGGTATACCCAGTATTAACTCCATGGTACGTAACATGCCTGAGGTTGTATACATGGTATGATCAACATATTTCTTTTTTACAAAAGGGCCTACCACAAAGGCCGGACTTCTGTGTGCATCTACATGGTCAGGGCCGTTCTGGGCATCGTCTTCCAGAATAAATACCACAGACTCTTTCCAGACAGGGCTTTTACTTAAATGATCAATCAGCATTCCAACAGCCAGGTCGTTATCCGCCACATAGGCAAAAGGAGTGGGCCTTCCGGCACGCATTCCTTCTGTATGATTATTCCCTAACCTGATAGTGGAAAAGTTAGGTAATGCATTACCGGCAACCAGAGAATCAAAATCTCTTTTCCATTGATAGAACCTTGTGGTATCACGTACACCAAGCCCATACTGTGCGTACACTGCTGCATGATTTTTTAAAACAGGTATCCTTGGTTTATTACCCAGGTTATCTGCAATGAACTCACCATAGGTACGGAAGCTAACTTTATTTTTTTCACAATGATCCCATATAAAACCATCCCTGTTATTACCAATGGCCAGTGTTCCGGAAGTGCCATGTGTGCCACCCCTTCCGCCATAACTTGATTGCCAGTTTTTTTCAACATAATCTGTTGCATAGGCACCCATACTCCAATTATGTCCATCCGCACTCACTTCTGCATCCACATAAAAATTATCTAGCAGTACATAGTCCCGGGCAAGCTTATGCTGGTTAGGTGTTACAGCATCTCCAAACAATAACAGACTGGTATCTCCGTTTCCGCCTTTTACATCGCTCAAAACCTGGTCATAGGTTCTATTTTCTTTGATGATATAAAACACATATTTAATAGGTGATGTATTGCCCACTTTCATAGGTATTGGATTACCGGGTTTACCTTCTGCTAAGCGTTCTTTCAACTTGGAATAAGGCGTGTTTGTATACACTGCTTTTGTATAAATGGCCAGCTGTGTGGCCGAAGGTTCACTAATAATACTTAAAGTTCCCAGAAACAGACCTCCTATATACTGAACAGCGGCAGGTTTGGTACTATCACCCTGGTGACTCACTACCACTTGCTTTTTACTAACCGGGCTAGGCCCGCTGGGGTTAGCGAATGACGACATTCCCTTCCCGTTTGTAACAAATATTTTTCCGCCAACCACTTTTACATTAGTGGGGAACCATCCAACAGGAATGAATCCTTTAGCGATACTTTTTGAGGGAACGGATACATCAAATACGGCAAGGCAGTTATTATCGGCGTTGGCTATATAGAGTGTTTTCTCATCATCACTTAAAGCGAGGCCATTGCTGGTTGAGCCGCTGGGTGCGCCGGGATACAATGCTGCATTGAGTGTTTCAATTACTATATTGGTATTGGTATTAATTACCGATACAGAATTATCGTTCGCATTCGCTACATATAAGTAGTTACCGTTTTGGGTTAACCACATTTCATTGGGATGATCACCCACCGGTATTTCATTAATCAGCTTGCCCGCGCTAATATCATATACCAATATTTTTTTATCCCCCCATAAACTAATATAAAGCTTTTGTTTATCTGTGGAAATTTTGCAGGCATAGGCTTCCGCTCCCAGTTCAATTTTATGAATAAGGGCTTTCGTATGTAAATCAAATACGAATAAGCCTTTAGCTTCCTTGGTAACCACGAATAATTGATGGTGAATGGTTTCTTCAATATCTAAGCCGGCGGTTCCAATTGGATTTGGCCAGGGCTTGTCCAGGATAAACGAATCAACCAGTTTCATTTTTTTATGGATGATGGCATATTTATTAACCCGGTTATCATGTCCCCCTGAGGCATACAAAAAATCATCATCCTTACTGAAACTAAGACCATACCAGGATTTTGCGATAGTAATACTATCCAGCCTGATCCCTTTTTCAGCATCGATTAATTCAATGGTTTGTTTGCTCTGTCCGTTATTGGTAACCGCTAAATATTTTTTATGGTTGCTAACTACCAGATTCAATGGCAGATCACCCAGTGGAAGATGATTACCAGCCGGCGTTAATGACCAGCCGTTAGGCAGGAGCACCCTGTTTTTTTCTAATTCAGCTAAGCTTTGACCGAATGACCTATTTAAAAGTAAAAAACATGACAGCAGCAGAATGGTAAGCCTGATTTTTGATTTCATTTTTCAATAGATTACTTGCAAATAAATTTGGGGAAACGCATTTTTACTATTCGAATGCAATGTAGTATTCCGGTATTTATATTTATATTTTGACTGGAACAAGAAATTGTTAAGTTAATACAACCGGAAAAATATAAGGCTGCTATGACCGGATATTAATTATTAAAATGAAGGAGGGGGAGGAAGTGTATATAACTATATGGCCCTGCTAAAGGTATTCGTATTCATTTGTTTGCGCCATAACTGCAGGTCTATCGCAGCGCTGATATTTCTAATAAACAACATGCCTTTCGAAGTTACTTCTATACTCTTCCCATTCAATACCACTAATCCGTCTGCTTCCAGTTCAGTTAGTTTTGAAAACGCATGATTGATAAAATCAGCGCCCGGTATTTCCTGATCCATTATGGTCCTGTTTTCGCACATCAGTTCCAGTATTTTTTTCCGGATAATCACATCTTCACGGCTCAGTAAGTGGCCATTAACCAATGGAAATAAACCCATACTTATTTTCTCTTCATAGGCTTCCACTTCTTTCTCATTCTGAGCAAAAGCGTTCCAGGCATCGCTGATACTGGAAACACCCAGTCCAATAATGAGCTTCGATTGGGTAGTAGTATATCCCATAAAATTCCGATGAAGATTACCGGTTTCAGCAGCTACAAATAATTTATCCCCCTTCAATGCAAAATGATCCATGCCAATACTCTTAAATCCGGCTTGTTCCAATAATTCTTTTCCGCGATGATACATTAGCCACTTTTCAGATGCTTTTGGAAGATCAGCTTCTGTATAACGCCGTTGAACCTTACTTTTCCAGGGCACATGCGCATAAGAGTAAAAAGCAATTCTGTCTGGCATGAACTTTTTTATCTGTCCAATCGTGTGTTCAACACTACCAATGGTTTGATGCGGAAGCCCATAAATCAGGTCAATATTGATACTTTTATATTGGTACTTCCTCGCCCAGTCAACCACTTCTTTCGTCTTCTCAAACGACTGGATCCTGTTAATGACAAACTGCACCGTTGGATCAAAATCCTGTACCCCTAAACTAATTCGATTAAATCCTACCAGGGCCAATTGTTGAATATGTGCTTCGGTAGTATAGTTGGGATGTACTTCTACACTGAATTCATGATGATCGCTTACCAGCGCATCTTTTGTAATTCCATTGATCAGCAGTCCCAGGTTTTCGGGACTAAAAAAAGTAGGTGTTCCGCCACCCAGGTGTATTTCTTTGATAACGGGCACAGATGGCAATAGCTCCCGGTACATTCGCCACTCTGTTAATACCGCCTGTAAATAGGGGTCTTCCACCGCATGGTTTACGGTAATCCTTTTGTTGCAGGCACAGAATGTGCACATATTCTCGCAGAAAGGCAGATGTATATAAATGCATATCTCACCGTTCTCTGTATTAAAAGTATCCACTACGGTTTGCTTCCAGCCGGCCTCATTGATGGTAGAAAAATCCCAATATGGCACAGTAGGATAACTGGTATACCTGGGGGTGGGTACATCGTACTTATGCAGCAGGTTCAATATGGGATCGTTCATGGACTATATTTTTATCGTATGACTGACTACTTGTTCCTTATTTTTTTATACAGTTTTATGGCGCCCATCAATCCCCCGATAAGTAACAGTAGCCCTACCATTCCCCAAACGAAACTGATACTCTCTTTTACTGTTGCCAACATCACTATAGCCATTAAGAAAACAGTAGCTACTTCATTCCAGATGCGTAACTGTTGTGAGGTATAGGTAAACTTATGTGCCAGTTGCTGCCGGAAGATCAGGTGAAGTGTATAATGATATACATATAGAAAGGCAACAAAAACCAGTTTAAGCTGCAACCATTTACCGGATGTTTCTGTCAATTGCTTATTCCAGCCCCCATTGAACATTACCCATACGCCAAAAATAAGTGTGAGTATGGCAGAGGGCCAGGTAATACCGTACCAGAGCCTTTTCATCATCACTTCAAATTGATCTTGTAACGCTTTTCTTTCTGCTGCGGGTTTGTCGTTCGCTTCTGTGTTGTAAATAAACAACCTTGGAAAATAAAAAAGCCCGGCAAACCAGGTAACAATAAAAATAATATGTAGCGCTTTTAAATAGGTATACATCTTACACAAGTATCATTTCTTTATTTTCAGCCGAATACGATTGTATCCATCGGCTTAAGGCGTCTATCCAACCCGGATGGGTATTTAAACAGGGTATCATGGTATATTCCTCACCACCTGCTTCCATAAATGTTTCCTTTCCCCTTTCAGCAATCTCTTCCAGTGTTTCCAGGCAGTCGCTGACAAATGCGGGGCAAATAATCAAAAGCTTTTTAATTCCCCGCTTCGGCATTTCTGCTAAACGGATGTCTGTAAAGGGTTGTAGCCATCCTTTTCCTAAACGCGACTGGAAAGAAATACTATATTTTTCTGAAGGGATAGCCAGTTTTTCTGCAATCAGTTTGGTGGTCTCAAAACACTGGTGGCGATAGCAGTAATTGTGCGCTGCTGAGTTTACCTCACAACAGTTTTCCGACTGAAGACAATGTTTTCCTGTAATATCACTTTTCTTAATATGTCGCTCCGGAATACCATGATAACTAAACAGAATATGATCGTATGCTGTAAGCAGGTAAGATTGCATATTGCCTGTCATCGCATTAATATACGCTGTATTGTTATAAAAAGGCTTGATAAATGTAAGCTTAAAGGGATAGTTCTTTTTATGATAGCATTCCTTCGCGTATTCTACTGCTGTTTCGTATGATGACATAGCATAGTGCGGATAAAGTGGTATTGCAATTACTTCGGCTATATCAGGCTGCCGTACTAATAAATTATCAAAAGCTATGGTTGGGGAAGGATTGCCATATCGCATGGCAATCTCAACAGGTTCGGCTACCCTTTCCTGCAGAGCGGCCTGTAACTGCCGTGTAAACACAACCAGGGGGGAGCCTTCTTTTGTCCAGATAGTTTTATAAGCTTCTGCCGACTTTGGCGACCTGAATGGAACAATGATGCCGCGTACCAGCATTTTTCTTAACAGATAGGGATAGTCTATCACTTTTTCATCCATCAGGAATTGACTCAAATAGCGTTTTACATCTTTCACTTCTGTAGAATCGGGAGACCCCAGATTCATTAAAACAACCCCTCTTATTGTGCGCATTTGTTTTGCATTGTACACAAAACTACTCACCTGTTTCAATATATCGCCTCGGGTTAGTCATAATACTGTCAAAGTTTACTTAACCTGTTAAATAAGATCCCCCCGCAAGCCTGTCTATTTTTTTTCATGATAAAAGTCATATAGTTAAATGACAATTCAATGACACCAAAACTTAGTATTACGCTGTGCAAATTCTACTTTTGATTTTTGGGATACAAAAAAATAAACGTGTACAATACCTACAACAACCTTTCAGGATTTTTTATTGCCGGCATAAATTATAAAAAAACAGAATCTGTTTTAAGGGGATTGTATGCAGTTGATGAAATGCAATATGTACAAATATTATCGCTTGCTAAACAGAATGGTATTGCCGATTTGTTTGTTTTATCTACCTGCAACCGAACGGAGATCTATGGTTTTGCAGAAAATGCAAACCAATTAGGCAAGATACTCTGTAGTCAAACATCTGGCGACCTCAACACTTTTAATAAGATCGCTTATATAAAACAAGGCGCCGAAGCCATCGAACACTTATTTAATGTTGGCGCCGGTTTAGATTCGCAAATATTAGGCGACTATGAAATTGTTGGTCAAATTAAAAAGGCGGTAAAACTATCCAAGCAGCACCATTGTATGGGAGGAAATCTGGAGCGTTTGGTAAATTCAGTACTGCAGGCGTCAAAAGAAATAAAAACAGTCACCGCTTTAAGTTGTGGTACGGTATCCGTTTCCTTTGCGGTTGTACAGTATATCAGGGAACAGGTTTCCGGCATTTCCAATAAAAACATATTACTGGTGGGCACCGGCAAAATCGGTAAGAGTACCTGCAAGAACATTATTGATTATCTTGGAACCAAAAAAATGGTTTTAATAAACAGAACCGATGAGAAAGCGGTAGAACTCGCAAATGAGCTCGATCTGCAATATGCCCCTTTCAATGAGTTGGATGAAAACATTAAAAAGGCTGATATCATTTTAGTGGCAACCAATGCTGCCACGCCCGTAATAACCAGGAATAAATTAGCAAACAGTAGCAATAAGCTGGTATTTGACCTTTCTATCCCACACAACGTGGCATCGGATGCAAAGGATTTGCTGAATGTAACATTGATTAATATTGATGAGTTATCCTGTATTAAAGATAAAAACTTAGAAAACCGAAAAACGGAAATTCCAAAAGCCATTGCCATTATTTCAAAACACATGAACGAGTACCTTGATTGGTGCCGTATGCGTCAAAACATCCCCACATTAACCGTAATAAAATCAAAGCTGGAGCAAATATATCATTGCCATCTTTATAGTGCATACGCAACAGCCAATAACCTGCACCCCATTAATGGAAATAAGGAAACCATTCAAAAAGTAATTAATGGACTGGCAGTAAAAATGAAAAGAGGTAACCAGCAGGGGTGTTTCTACATAGAGGCAATCAATGAGTATATGGCCACAAGTGTAAATTTATATGCAGAGATTAATTAGAATTGGAACCAGAGAAAGTCAATTGGCCGTCTGGCAGGCTACAGAAGTAAAAGAACAGCTTGCTAAACAAGGTTTTTTAGCCGGGCTTGTGCCAATTAAAAGTGAGGGTGATATTGATTTATGTACCCCCCTGTATCAAATGGGTGTGCAGGGTGTGTTTACGAGAAGTCTGGATACCGCCATTTTGAATAACAAAATAGATATTGCCGTTCACTCCATGAAAGATGTGCCTATACAATTGGCAAGAGGAATTGTACAGTCGGCTGTTTTAAAAAGAGCCTCACACAAAGATATTCTCGTTCATACCCGCAACACCGCCTTCCTGGATGATGTTAAGTCAGTAGCGCATATTGCAACCAGCAGTGTTCGCAGGAGATCTCAGTGGTTGAATCGCTATCCGCATCATATTATAGAAAACATCCGTGGAAATGTAAATACCCGTTTACAAAAATTAGCAAACAGCAACTGGCAGGGAGCTATTTTCGCTGCAGCCGGCTTAGAAAGAATACAGCTACGTCCTGAAAATAGTATTGATTTGAACTGGATGTTGCCTGCACCGGCCCAGGGAGCCATCATGTTAGTTTGCAGAGAGGATGATTTTTTTTGCAGAGAGGCCTCTGCAACTATCAATGATCTGTCAACGGCCTTGTGTACCGCCATAGAACGTGATTTCCTGAAAAAATTAATGGGTGGATGCTCAACGCCCATTAGCGCCCTGGCAGAAATTAAAAATAACACTGTTCACTTCGAGGGTAATATCCTTTCGCTGGATGGAAAAGAAAAAGTTTCAGTTAACTTGTCAACCGCTATACAGCTTTCTGAATCATTTGGTATAAAAGCTGCTGAAGAATTATTAAATTCAGGAGGTGATAAAATAGCCGAAACTATCCGCAATGCAGCAAAATAAGGTAAATATATTGTGTACAAACCTATTAGAGGATCAGCTGGTTGGAATGGCCAAAAAGGTGGGTATTGATATCGACCCATTGCCTTTTATAGAAACAAGCCGTCTTGAAAGTAAAACAGTTCTTCTTGCTATAAAAAACAGCCTGGCACAATCTGCTACAGTTATATTCACCAGCGTGAATGCAGTTGAGGCGGTAGCTGTACATATGCAAAAAGAAAAGCCGGACTGGAAAATATACTGCATTGGCATTGTAACTAATAAGGCGGTAAAAAAATATTTTGGAGAACATGCCATTGCAGGAACCGCAACCAATGCTTCAGAATTGGCCGGATTAATTATAGCGGAAGGCGTTTCCTGTAAAGTAAGCTTTTTTTGTGGCGATCAGCGGAGAGATGCGTTACCGAACATTCTTCGAAAAAATGGTATCAGGCTACACGAAATAACTGTATATCAAACCATCGCTACTCCACAAAAAATTGATAAACCCTACCATGGAATTCTTTTTTTTAGTCCCAGTGCAGTTGATAGTTTTTTCAGTTTAAACAGTATACCCATCTCAACCATACTGTTTGCTATTGGCAATACAACCGCCAATGAAATAAAAAAGCATACCCATAATTGTATCATCGTTGGTGTAGAACACGGAAAAGAAATGCTTGTAAAAAGGATGATGGAATATTATCAACAGGTGAAATAGTGGTAAAGTATCCGGTACTGTTTGCCAATGCTGTACATCATTAATTATTGTAAATAAATTATGACAAAAATTAAGAATGATCTGTTATTAAGAGCGCTTCATAAAGAAGAAGTAGAACGGCCACCTGTTTGGATGATGCGACAAGCCGGAAGGTATTTGCCTGAATATATCAGGATCAAAGAAAAATACGATTTTTTTACAAGGGTTCAAACACCTGAGTTGGCCTGCGAAATAACCCTGCAACCCGTTGAATTAGTGGGTGTGGATGCAGCAATTATTTTTTCAGACATACTGGTTATTCCACAGGCCATGGGGCTTGAAGTGTTAATGGAGGAAAACAAAGGACCGTCTTTGCCTAAAACCATCAAAACCGAACAGGATATTGATGCATTAATCACAACCGGTGTTGAAGAAAGTTTGCATTATGTGATGCAGGCCCTGGCACTAACAAAACAAGCATTAAACGGAAGGGTGCCGCTAATTGGTTTTGCCGGTGCCCCATGGACTATTTTTTGTTATATGATTGAAGGGAAGGGAAGTAAAACATGGGATAAGGCAAAACAGTTCGCATATACTCATCCCTTATTGGCCCAGCGCTTACTCCAAAAAATTACCAACATAACAATTGATTACCTGAAAGCGCAGGTATTAGCCGGCGCAGATACTGTTCAGGTGTTTGATAGCTGGTCGGGGGCATTGGGTCCGAATGATTTTAAACTTTTTGCACAACCTTATTTGATACAGATAGCTGATGCACTACAAAACGATGTGCCTGTTATCCTTTTTCCAAAAGGCAGTTGGTATGCCCTGAAAGACCTAAGCGAAAGTAATGCCGCGGGCTTAGGAATAGATTGGTGTATACGCCCGGAAATGGCAAGGTCGCTCACTGGCAACAGGATAACGCTGCAGGGAAATTTTGATCCTGCAAAGTTGCTGGCACCTATTGGAGAAATCAAACAAGCGGTAAAGGAAATGATCAACAGTTTTGGCACCCGGCAGTATATCGCCAATTTAGGACATGGCATCACACCCAATGTACCCGTTGATCATGCAAGGGCATTTGTTGATGCGGTTAAAGAATATACCCCGCAAAAAGTATAGAGCCAATCAATTGTTTTATCATTTATAATGAATCACTTTATGTACTTACAAAGAAGAAACAGAATTCTCCGCCAGTCACCATCCATCAGAAACCTGGTGCGCGAAACCATTCTTTCTCCTAACGATTTTATCGTTCCGCTATTTATTTTAGAAGGTGAAAATAGTCAGTCAGAAATACATTCCATGCCTGGTTATTATCGTCGTTCCTTAGATGAAACCGTAAAAGAGGCTCAATTGCTGTGGTCGATGGGACTAAAAAGCGTACTACTATTTGTAAAATGCAAGGATGAACTAAAAGATAACAGGGGCACCGAAGCGCTCAATCCAAACGGGTTAATGCAAAGGAGTATTCGTG
Source organism: Chitinophagaceae bacterium (assembly GCA_023229465.1). GTDB lineage: Bacteria > Bacteroidota > Bacteroidia > Chitinophagales > Chitinophagaceae > Sediminibacterium. Next base: position 7,246 of record JALNZE010000027.1, on the reverse strand, counting down.
CAATCAAAGAGGCGATACCCGATATGCTGGTAATGACAGACGTTGCCCTGGATCCATTTTCTTCTTACGGGCATGATGGTATTGTAGAAAATAATCAGATTCTGAACGATGCTACTGTAGAAGTGCTGGCGGGTATGAGCGTTAGCCATGCACAAGCGGGTGCCGATTTTGTAGCCCCCAGTGACATGATGGATGGCAGGATTGGGGCCATACGGAAAGCATTGGAAGAAAATAATTTCACCAACACGGGCATCATGAGCTATAGCGCTAAATATGCATCTTGTTTTTATGGTCCATTTCGCGATGCATTAGACAGTACGCCCGGTTTTGGAGATAAGAAAACCTACCAGATGGATTACGCCAACCGTTCAGAAGCCTTGAAAGAAACGCTGATGGATATTGATGAAGGCGCAGATATTGTAATGATTAAACCCGCATTGGCCTACCTGGATATTATTCGGGATATTAAAAATGCAGTAACCGTTCCGGTAAGCGCCTATAATATAAGCGGTGAGTATGCAATGATCAAAGCTGCTGCAAAACAGGGCTGGATAGAGGAGGATAAAGCCATACTCGAAACAGTAACCTCCATTAAAAGAGCAGGGGCGGATTTGATAGCTACTTATTTTGCAAAAGACGTTGTTAGGCTGATCGGATAATTTTTTAACCTGGTTAATCATTCGTTCCATGAACAGAAATAAAAGTCAGCACTTATTTAACAGGGCACAGCAGTCAATACCCGGTGGTGTAAATTCTCCTGTGAGGGCGTTTAAGAGTGTTGGAGGCACGCCGGTATTTATTAAGCAGGCCAAAGGTGCTTATCTATATGATGTAGACAACAATAAATACATTGACTATATCGCCTCCTGGGGGCCGATGATTTTAGGACATGCCTACCAACCCGTTGTAGCAGCTATTCAGGAATATGCAACCTATTCCAGTTCTTATGGCGCGCCAACTGAATTGGAAATTGATATGGCAGAGCTTATTATCAGCATGGTACCCAATGTAGATTTAATAAGAATGGTAAGTAGTGGCACAGAAGCTTGTATGAGTGCCGTTCGTTTAGCCAGGGGTTATACCGGTAAAAATAAGATTATCAAATTCGAGGGTAACTATCACGGACATGCGGATGCCTTTTTAGTGAAAGCCGGAAGCGGTTTGGCAACATTAAATATTCAAACAGTACCCGGTGTTACCGCGGGTGTAGCAACCGACACATTAACCGCCCCATATAATAACCTGGCTAAAGTAAAAGAGCTGGTAGCTGCCCACAAAAATGAGATAGCGGCCATTATAGTAGAGCCTGTTGCAGGTAATATGGGATGTGTGTTGCCGGCGCCCGGTTTTTTGGAGGGGTTAAGACAAATTTGTGATGAAGAGAATATGGTTTTCATATTTGATGAAGTAATGACGGGCTTTCGACTGGCACCGGGGGGGGCACAAGAAAGATTACAAATCAAGGCCGATATAGTAACCTATGGAAAAGTAATCGGCGGCGGTTTGCCTGTTGGGGCCTTTGGTGGTAAGTATGAAATTATGCAGCATATTGCGCCTGTCGGAAAAGTATACCAGGCTGGCACATTAAGCGGTAACCCTATTGCTATGATTGCAGGTTATACTCTGCTGAAAGAACTTAAAAATAATCCGTCTGTTTATACGGAACTCGATTCAAAAACCGAATACCTGCACAAAGGCCTGCAGAACGCTTTCAACGATTGGAGTAAGCCCTTTGTTATCAATCGTATGGGCTCAATGATAAGTGTTCATTTTAGCGATCGTGCTGTAACCGATTTTGAAACCGCTTCAGTTGCAAACAATGAACTGTTTAAAGGTTATTTTCACGCCATGCTCAATCAGGGTATTTATTTACCTCCTTCGGCATTTGAAAGTTGGTTCTTAAACAATGCGCTAACCATTGGGGACCTGGATAATACGATTGATGCCACAAAAAACGCTTTGAAAAAATTAGGATGAAAACGGGCTAATTTTATAAATAAAAATTCATTCTTCGACACCCCTTGTTCGATATTCTTTTTATGATAAAAAAAGTAGTCATCATCGGCCCCGAATCCACCGGCAAAAGCACTTTGTGTGAATCGCTGGCGCAGCACTACGGCATGCAGTGGTGTCCTGAGTTTGCAAGGGAATACCTGATCACCAATGGAAAAGAGTACTCATTTGATGACCTGCTTACCATTGCCAAAGGACAGGTGGCTATGGAAGAGGAATATGTATCTATCGTAAAAAGTCAATGGTCAATGGTCAATAATAGAATCTGGGTAAATCCACATTCATTACTTACCATTAAAAAAACCCCACTTTTATTTATTGATACTGACATGTATGTGATGAAAGTATGGTGTGAATATGTGTTTGAGAAGTGTCATCAATTTATTCTCGACCAGATTGTAAGCAGAAAATATGATTTGTATTTATTATGCAATACTGACCTGCCATGGGTAAAAGACGAACTACGCGAATATCCCGATGAAGGAACAAGAAACGAATTATATCATATTTATAAAGACCTCCTCATTAACCAGCAAGTGCCCTGGGTAGAAATCGGTGGCAGCTATGAAGACCGTTCACTAATGGCCATTGCAGCGGTTGAAGAATACCTGCATTAATAAAAATATTTCTCTGTTAACCTCTGTGTAACCTTGCGACCTGTGTTAAAAGGGTATTGGCGCTTTTTTTAACACAAAGTGCTCGCGGAGGCTTGGGGTGGGTACACAAATGGCTATTTGACTAAGACCTGAATGTCTTCATCCTCTTCTATATTTCGCATTTGCTGCAATATTTGCGGATAGCGCCAGCCAACCCGGCGGCTCATTGGTTTAACAGTAAATCGTTTGGGATTAGGTAAACAGGCAATGATCATCGCCGCTTCGGCGCTACTCAGGTTCTTCGCTTTCTTACCAAAATATCTTTGCGCAGCGGCTTCAATGCCAAAAATACCCGGACCCATTTCAATCACATTCAGATATACTTCCAGAATTCTTTGTTTACCCCATATCCATTCAATCAAAACAGTAAAATACATTTCGGGCACTTTGCGTATATAACGGGTTATACCACCGCCCTGCCATAAAAAAACATTCTTAGCCACTTGCTGGGTAATGGTGCTGGCCCCGCCGCCTAAGGGAATCTTTGTTTTCTTACCTTTTCGTTTGGGCCTCAGGCTATGCTCAATAGCATCCCAGTCAAACCCGCTATGATCAGGGTAAGCCTGGTCCTCACTGGCAATGGCAGCGAGTTTTACATCTCGGGATATATTTTTCCAGCCTACATAATCACGCTGCAACCCATACCCAAAAGCATTATTAATCTGTGTAATAGTAATGGGCGGCATTACCCAGCGGCAAATAATGATGTAGAGAAGAGAAGAGAGGAACATCCAAAGAAGTAGCTTCCTGGTAAAACGCCATGTTTTTTTTAATAGAGATTTCACTTGCATGCCTGAACAAGATACTAAAACAACCGACAATATCAGGATGTATGTATCGTCTCCATCCGATACTTCTTACCAAGAGTAATATAGGTTTTATGGCTGGAATGCAACAGGGTTCCAGCCATAAACACTGCCCCGGCAATCCCAAGCCGGGTAAGGTTAACCGGGCTGAATACCTGCTCTTTCTGTATCAGGCTGTTAAAAATATTCAGAAACATATAGGCACCGCTACCCAGTTGAATCAAAATGCCATTCGTGAAAATACCGCTCCCAAAATTTCTTTTCGGCATCCCATAAATTTCATTCACATGTAATTTCATCAGTCCCATTTTTGCGGTATCAATAGTAGGAAAACCAAACTGGTTGGCAACCTGCACCAGCATGATCTGTTCCATCACGATAGAATCATTGCGAATAATTTTGATAATGCCCTGTATCCATTGCTTACTGCTATATTGAAAACTAATGATACTACCAGGTACCCATGTTTGTATGGTCCGGTTTCTTTGTTTCAATACTAATAAATCACTTTGAGAAAAAGCAGCAGATTGCAGTAACAAAAAAAGGAGGGGAAAAAGCAGTGGCTTCACAAATTGAAGATAGTTGTTAATTGTGAGAGGTGAAAAGTCAAGATTCACTTTTTACTTTTCACCTCTCACAATCATTACTTGATCTGATCCCCATAAGCCAAAATTCCCCAACAAAGGGCCACACCAAAACCGATAAGGATCAGTCCGGATAAACGGTTGATATTTTGTAATATACGCCGTGTAAGTTTAGAACGCAACCTCGCTGCCAGAGCCACTTTGGCAATATCTGTAAACAATACAAATGCCAGACAGGTACCAAACACTATGGCCCTGTATTGCGTTGGAGACTCGGCGGTTTGCGAATCGGCAAGTATGGCAGCCGTCCAGGCAAACCAAAACAGAAATACGCCGGGGTTTAAAATATTGATAAAAAATCCCGACAAAAAAATGCCTGCAAAATCCCTTTTCCGGAATTTTTTGTCAACCAGGTTATTATCCTCGTCTGTATGTACTTTTTTGAAGAACAAAGTATAGATACCCATTGCTATCAGAAAAATACTGCCGGCCACTGCAATAAATGTCTTGTGATTAAGGACCGTATTAAAAAGGGTAGTGAAAAAATTACAAACCAGCACCAACGAAATATCGCTGATAGAAATACCCGCTACAAACATATAGCCTGCTTTATGACCATTATTGATGCTTTGCTTAAGTATGGCAAAGATGACAGGTCCGACTGAAATTGCCAGAAAAATACCTAATACCAATCCTTTAATAAGTGGTGCTATCATTAGAAAAAATAATTCATATTTTACCCGAAAGTAATACACAAAGGCTCAGAAAGAAAATAAACTACTTAATAAGGGTTGCAGAGATGATTCTGTCGAGACCCGGAAAAAGGTTTTCAAAATAGGGGTTCCCATATTTATACAAAGAGTCCTGAACCGTTGCCGGCTTTTTACCATAGCGCCCATTCAGCATGGTAAGTACTTCCATGCCTTTCACCACCCGCGCTACCGGTGTATAGCCTTTCACACCATTACGTACCAATGTATCCAGCTTGGGGTTATCAACCATATTAATAAATAGCTGCGTGGCCCTGTTATTCCGTCCATCCCTGGCAAAAGAAATGATCCCTTTTTTATTTTGAGTAACAGCTGGTTCATCCGGTATTTTACGGGCATCCCAAAAACGATTAGCGGAATAACTGGCAGAAACACCAAACTGAACCACATAATTTAGTTCTACCCGAAAGAATAAGGCATTGTTAAAAAATCCGGTTTTAATCAATTGATAAAATCTGTCGGCACCCATGTGCGACCATTTTCGGTAAGTTTCTACAATAAATTCTCCTTTACTGGTTTTAAAAGAAGTTTTAAAACTTTCAGGTGCCCTCAGTTGCAGAATGGCTATTTCAGGAGCTTGCGCGAATGAACCTGTTATCAAACAGACCATGCCCAGTAATAATAATTTTTTCATACCCTTGTTTCATTAAATGTACTAGCGAAGAGCGTATCCTTCTTTTTGCAGAAACGTTTGCCAGTCTTCCAGCATCTCGCCCTTCAGTACACGGGGAAATTTATGCTGGCCACCTATTTTGCCCTTGGATTTCATGAAATCCATAAACCGCTTTTCGCTCAGCACAGAAAGTCTTACTTCTTTCAGGGTGCTTTTTCTTTCTACCGCGTAATCATCGTTTAACTCCTTTAGTTTTTCATCAATCAGTTTACCCAGAAAATCTGCGTTGATAGCATCATCACAGGCCACATACCAATGATGGGCAAAGAAATTACCAAACGGAATACCGGCCACAGTAAATTCAGGTATACAAATATTAAGTTCCTCACTGGCCAGTTGTATGGCCTTATTCATATTATCAACGCTCAGGTGTTCGCCCACCAGGCTCAGGAAATGTTTGGTACGACCGGTTATTACGATCTCGCATTTCCCCTTATCTACAAAACGAAGGGTATCCCCAATCAGGTATCTCCAGCTACCTGCCGAAGTGCTGATCAGTAATGCATAGTCTTTCCCTTCCTCAACTTCATGTATCATTAATGCCTCAGGATCAGGTATCATTTCACCGTCGGCATCAAAATTTTTTTCATCAAAAGGAACAAACTCCATAAAAATATGTTCCCCTGTAACCAAACGCATGCCTACTGCGTGTTGCCTTTCCTGGTATGCAATAAACCCCTCACTGGCCAGGTAGGTTTCTATATAGGTGATGGGTTTGCCTAATAATTTTTCAAACCCTTTTTTATACGGTTCAAAGCTTACGCCACCATGCACAAAAAAAGCAAGGTTGGGCCACATCTCATGAATATTATTCAGCTTATATTTTGCGATTACCATCTCTACACACATCTGTATCCATGCTGGAACACCTACCAAAAATCCAATATCCCATTCAGGGGCCTTTTCTACAATCTCTGCTAATTTTTTATTCCAGTCTTTTTGCCTGGCAATCTTTTTTCCTGGTTTATAAAACGGCTGAAACCAGAAAGGTGATTTTTTTACGGTAATACCACTCAGGTCGCCGGCATAATAACCCGCCCCTTTTTGCAGGTCGGTACTCCCTCCCAATGTAAGCCATCCTTTACCGATAGAACTGTATGGGATATCTTCATAGTTGCGAAGACTAAGCAGTTGTTTGAACATAACAATCCTGTTCCCGCTTAGCAGATCGTTGGTAATCGGTATGTATTTACTGGCCGATTCGCTCGTGCCGCTACTCAATGCATAATACTTGATTTTACCCGGCCAGCATATATCAGGCTTGCCTTCTAAGGTTTTATGCCACCATTCTTTATAAATTTTATTATAATTAAAGGTAGGAACCAGTTCCTGGAATCTTTTGCCGGGATGTTTGTTTAAAAGGATATCATCAAAATGATATTGCTGACCAAATTCAGTAAACCTGGCTTTACGTAACAGTTTCTTCAGCACTTTAATTTGCTGGCTGCGCGGGTTATTTTGCGGCAGATGCAGGGCTTTTAAAATCGTATTGGGAAGCTTGAAATCAAGAATCGCCATCGTTAGCTACGGGTTTTTAGAATATACGAAGTTAAAGCAAATGCCTGTATAATGAGTATGATTTAACCGGATATTGGATACCGGGTGGATACCGGATAGTGCAGGGCAAACGCATCTAAATTTGGCACAAGAGCAGATTAGCCAAGAAGTCTTCATCCCAGCCACAGAGTAACCGTTTGTTTTTAATACTTCTTTTTTTACTGTTTTCGTTTTTCAACAGGTTCAG
>JALNZE010000026.1 GCA_023229465.1 Chitinophagaceae bacterium | reverse complement strand
AAGGGCATTTGTTATAAGTTTTTTGCAAGGTTGTTTTGCAGGGGTTACTTTCCAATACAAAACTTACTAAATATAAAATCCAACTGATCTTCATTGGTAATCTGGCCGGTAATGGTACCCAGGTAATGCAGGCACTGCCTGATGTCTAATGCCAGCAGGTCTCCGGGCACTTCATCATCTAATCCGCGCTGTACATCGGCTAAGGCATGACTGAGCTTTTGTAATGCCTCGTAATGCCTTGCATTGGTTACAATGGTTGCCTCACTATTGATATTGCCACTGATGGCTTTGGTAAATAAGACATCCTTCAACTGCTCAATATTATGATTGGCCCTGGCTGAAATAAAAATGCAATCCGCGAAAGAAGCAAACTGTTTTAGTACCGCGGGATCATTCGCTTCAGCCTTATTTCCCACAAGGATATAGGGGATATTCTCCTGGTTAAAATTATTCACTACCACCTGTAAAGTGCGGGCATCAATTTCATTCACATCAAACAGATAGATGACTATATTGGCAGCACGCATTTTTTCAAAACTCCTTTCCATACCAATACTCTCTATCAGGTCCTGCGTATGTTCCCTTATGCCCGCTGTATCTATCAACCGGAATAATACCCCTTTGATGTTTAATATCTCTTCCACTGTATCCCGCGTTGTTCCGGCAATCTCACTTACAATCGCCCGGTTCTCATTCAGCAACGTATTCAGCAATGTTGATTTACCGGCATTGGGCTTACCAATGATGGCCACCTGTACGCCATTCCTGATTACATTACCCAACTGAAAAGAGTTGATCAGTTGATGGGTTGATACATTGAGTTGGCTGATCAAATGATTCAATGCCGCCCTGTCTGCAAAAGCCACATCTTCCTGCGAAAAATCAAGTTCCAGTTCGATCAGGGCAGAGAAACGGATCAACTGCTCACGCAGGGCATGCAGGTCTGACGAGAATCCACCTCGCATACTGTGTATAGCTGTTTTACGGCTGGCTTCCGTATTGCTGGCTATCAGGTCGGCAACAGCTTCCGCCTGTGCCAGGTCTAGCTTGCCATTGAGGAAGGCCCTTTGGGTAAACTCGCCCGGCTTAGCCACCCTTGCCCCTTTCATAGTTATTACCTGGATAATATTTTCCTGGATAAAGGGTGAGCCATGACAACTGATTTCTATCACATCCTCCCCGGTATACGATCTGGGTGATTTAAAAAGGGAAAGCACCACTTCATCCAGCATCACCCCGTTTTGCTGTAAGTACCCTACCTGCAAGGTATGAGAAGGTTGTTGGAAAAGATCCTTAGAAGGGAACAACGCATTCACAATCGCGAATGCCTGTTTGCCACTAACCCTTATTACGCCAATAGCGCCAATACCCGGTGGTGTAGCCAATGCCACTATCGTATCATCCCATCCCTGGAGTTGTATTGACATGTGATTGTTTTCGCAGCGAAATTATAACAAAGACCTGAGACGTGAGTCGTGAGAAGCGAAAAGCGAAAAGTAAAAAATTATCTTCTCACGACTCACGTCTCACGAAAAAAAAGGTCCCGGCAAAAATTGCCAGGACCTTTCATTATTAAAATAATTTTTAGAAAATCGATTACTCTTCCGAAACCTGGAAGGTAATGCTTTGCCTGTGGCGGTAGATAACGTTCCTGCCATTTTGCACTGCGGGTTTCCATTTAGGTCCTTTGGTAATAACACGAACAGCTTCTGCCTTTGTACCATAGCCGGGATCGTTTTCAGCTACTACATCGCTGATATCACCGGTTTTGCTTACAATAAAGGAAACCACTACCGTGTATTTTCCCGGAGGCGCCCCGTTCTCTACAGGTAAGTCCCTGTTAAGGTTACGTTCAAGGTATTTGGTCCAGGCAGGTAATCCACCGGGGAACTCAGCAGCAATTTGTACAACGGTAAATACCTTATCGTAGTCTTCTGCCACTTTAGGCGCTTCTACCACACCGGTTGCTTTTTCAACCGGAGGGGCCACAACCCCTTCATCTTTCACACCTTCCTGGTTAATGGTACCGATTTTGGTATCTTCCAGTTTTTCCACTTCCTTGATCTCTTCATCAGGCTTCACTTCTTCATCTTTCACAATTTTGGGAGGAGTGAATTTCGTCATCTCCACTTTAGGTGGTTCCTGTTTGGGAGGAGGAAGCGGCGGTGGCAGGTCAGGTTTTTTTTCTTCCTTTACGCTTTCAAGAGACATATCAGCTATAACGATTTCGGGGGTGCCTTTACTACTGGAGTTCGCGATGAGCGACCCGGCTAATATAAGGATACAAAGGAGGAGCATGCCCGCCATCGATAGCTTAATACGTTTGCTATACGTTTTACGAAGGTCATACGCGCCATATTCCTTGTTCCTCCCGTCAAAGAGGATATCGAGGATATCGGCGGATTGAATTTTGTTTATATCCATGGTAAATACTTTTGTAATTAAATTCCGGTGATGGAAATTTTCACATGTTAATTATTTGCTGCGGCCGAGAGCTCCTCAGATTTTTTCACCAATTGTGATTCTATACTGGAAATATCTACCAACGCGTACCTTGTACAAACGTTGATGGCCATTTCATCCAGTATATCTACCACATTTTTATACGTGCATTCCTCCGAAGGTTTTAGAATTACCACAAAATCTTTCAGTTGGGCCACGCTATATTTTTTCTTGATCAATACTTCACGTATATCATGAAAATTAGACGACTTAAAATTAGAGGCTGTGATATCCAGTTCACCTTCATAATAAAATACGTGATTATCTTTCCCTAAAAGAATGGTAATAACACCAGATTGCTTTGCCTTATTCTGGTCCTCCGGTTTATCAGCATCTTTCGGCAAGATCAGCTTCATCGCTGTAGCCTGGCTCATCGTAGTGGTGAAGATAAAGAACGTAATGAGCAGGAAGCCCAGGTCCACCATGGGCGTAAGGTCAACACGAGTAGATAATTTCTTACTCTTTTTGACCCCGGGCCCTTTTTTATGGCCACCGCCACTCGAGGTATCCAATTCTGCCATGTCAGTAGAATTTAGTTTTAATTAGTAAATTATTTACACCCTACAGTTCCGAAAATTAATCTTCCCGTTTTTCTCCAGACTGCGATTTCTTCCAGAGGTCAGTTCCTTCCGGAACATTTTCAGGATTGGTAACCAACTGGAATTTCAGGAATTCATTTTTCTTAAACGCATCCACCACACTTTTAAAAGCGGGATATTTTGCCATATTATCCCCTTTCAATAAAAGGTTAGGTTTTTGTCCCTGGTAAGCATCTCTTACCAGTGTCATCCATGTTACCAATTCATTGTTGGCGGTATCCTGAATAGGAATGCCGGGCAATAAATGGCCTTTCCGCTGGTCTTCCGGAAGTTTCAGAAAAGAAGCCAGGCTCGCGAATGATGCCCCGAAAAACTGCGCTTTCTTAAAAGCGTTTACATCCAGCCCCAGGTTTTTGGTAGCATTCAGCGCGTTAGCGATGGTTTCTTTCTTCCCTTCGTCGTCCATCGTAAGAAAAACCTTACCGTCTTTGTCGATGATTATCTCTACAATATCCTTTTGCGGGGCCACTTTGGCAGCCACCGATTTAGGGGTTACAACTGTAATGGCCTCTGAAGGCTTGAACTTCGTAGTTAAGATAAAGAAAGACAACAAGAGAAAGGCCACATCGCACATTGCAGTCATGTCAATGCTGGTACTCTTACGAGGTAATTTGGCTCTACCCATTGCTTAGTTATTTATTTGTTTCACAATTAAGATTCAAAAGCTTGTTCTTTCCACAAATTCATTCACTGAATTATTTGTAGTTGGCAGCAAAACTTTGTGTTAATGTGAAACCAGATTCATCAATACCATAAGTAATACCATCTATACGGGTAGTAAATACGTTGTACATGATAATGGCTACCGCGGAAGTACCGATACCCAATGCTGTATTAAACAGGGCCTCAGAAATACCTTTGGATAACTCACGGGCAGCATCGCCACCTCCCTCATCACCCAATGCAGAGAATGATTTGATCATACCCAATACCGTACCTAACAGACCCAAAAGGGTTGCTACAGACGCGATAGTTGATAAGAATACCAGGTTCTTTTCCAGCATAGGCAATTCAAGAGCGGTTGCTTCTTCCACTTCTTTCTGGATATTCAATACTTTCTGCTCAGTTACCAATTCTGTATTGGTGATCATTTCTTTATACTTTTTCAGACCTGCTTTCATTACATTACCTACAGATCCTTTTTGCTTGTCGCAGGCAGCCAGGGCCTTATCCACATCTTTATTGGCCAGGTGAAACTGAACGTTACGAACAAATTCGGCAATACTGCCTGAACCGGCAGCTCTTGAAACAGTAAGGAACCTTTCAATCACAAATGTGACAACAACTAAGAATGAACCAATCAGGATTGGCACAATAATACCACCCTCATACATTTTGGTAAGTGTACCCTGTGGTCCTTTGTGGTTGGGCCAAAACCAATGGCTCGAATCAGGATCAGGTGTTGTAAAATTACCAGGGGCACCCAATACAAAACGCCAGATAACATATCCAGAAATGATACATAACAATGGGGCCAGCCAAGAAATTGGGTTACTGCCCGTCTTAGGTTGTGCAGAAGATGTTGTTTTTACGGCAGCTCCTGCAGTTGGTTTTGTTTCAGCCATGATTCAATTGATTTTTGGTTTTGAAAAATTTCAGTTGGTTAAAAATTTACTTCCGCAATTCTACTGAAAAATGTTTTGAAAAAACAAAACAATGTTCGAAATAATTAAAAAAGGGAACACAAATTCGTTATTTCATGAAAAAAAGGAAAGTCAAGATTATATTTATGTAAAGAATACCGATTTTTCGCCTATACCGAAAGCGAAAGATACTGATTTCAGGCAATTTTTTCAGGTTTTTTCACCAATAAAAAAACCAATTTCACCATTCATCTATTTGCGCTAACAAAATGGGGCCCTTTTTAAGAGAGACCCATTATCTTTAAACCTTATTCAAAACTATTATTATCGCTTATGAAAAAATTATTATTTATTGTTGCGCTATTCGCCGGCACCATGGCCATTGCACAACAAAAAGATTCCCTTCCCATAGCGGGAGGAAGACCCGGTACAGGAGGTGGATTAGGACTTACAGGTGCAGCAAAACCAGGCCCCAAGCCCTACAAGGAGGTTATTACCAATAAAGCTATTACCCAAAAGGGCCTGTTTACGGTTCATAAAGTAGAGGATAAATATTATTTCGAGATAGCCGACTCTACCCTCGGTCGCGAAATACTGGCTGTTACCCGTTTTAGCAAAGTTGCGGGCGGTGGTGGCGCCTATGGTGGAGAAGAAGTAAATGAACAAAGCCTGAGATTTGAAAAAGGACCCAGCAATAACCTGTTTATACGGGTGATTGCCTTAATCAGTACCGCTGATTCTACCAATGCCATTTCTAAAGCTGTTAAGAACTCTTATCTCGACCCCATTGCCGCGGCCTTTGCTATTGCGGCCTATGGTAAAGACTCGGCCAGCTACGTAATAGAAGTAACCGATTTTTTTAAAGGTGATAACCAGATTGTAAGCCTTGACCCGAATGATAAACGCCGTTTCAGCCTGGGTATGCTGGCTTCCGACAGGTCTTACGTACAGAGTATACATTCCTACCCCATTAATACCGAGATCCGTACCGTGAAAACCTTTTCTTCAGGTGGTAGTGGCGGATTATCTATCGGTGGTGGGATGCCGGGTGGGGCCACTTTACCTGCTGCCTCTGCTTCCGGCTCAGTAACACTGGAACTAAATACTTCCATGATTCTTTTACCCAAATTGCCCATGCACCGTCGTTTATTCGATACCAGGGTGGGCTATTTTGCTGACAGATTTGTTTTTTTTAGTGATGAACAGCAAAAAGTAGAGAACCAAACCTTTGCAGTTAGATGGAAATTAGAACCCAAACCCGAAGACCTGGAGAAATACAAACGGGGTGAATTGGTTGAACCGGCCAAACAGATCGTTTATTATGTTGACCCGGCTACTCCAAAACAGTGGGTTAAACCTTTGATTGATGGCATCAACGACTGGCAGAAAGCCTTTGAAAAAGCCGGGTTTAAAAATGCGATTGTAGGTAAAGAATGGCCCAACGATTCTACTATGAGCCTTGAAGATGCACGTTTTTCGGTGATCCGCTATTTTGCCTCTGACATTGAAAATGCCTATGGCCCCCAGGTTCATGATCCACGCAGTGGTGAAATACTGGAAAGCCATATTGGCTGGTACCACAATGTAATGAAACTGGTACACGACTGGTACCTGATACAAACCGCCGCAGTAGATCCCAAAGCAAGAAAAATGAAATTTGATGACGCGTTAATGGGACAATTGATCCGTTTTGTATCATCGCACGAAGTGGGGCATACATTGGGCCTTCGGCATAATATGGGAAGCAGCAGCAAAACACCGGTAGAGAACCTGCGAAACAAGGCATGGGTAGAAGCCAATGGTCATACGGTTTCTATTATGGACTATGCACGTTTTAACTATGTGGCACAACCGGAAGATAATATCTCTGAATCCGGTTTATTTCCCAGGATCGGCGATTATGATAACTGGGCAATAGAATGGGGCTACAAATACTTAGGCGAAAATGATGTTGAAAAAGATAAAAAAATTAATAATAAATGGATCATTGATCGCCTGAAAGCCAACCCCCGTTTATGGTTCGGCGGCGAAGGTCGTGGTAACGATCCGCGCGCGCAGATGGAAGACCTTGGCGACAACAGTGTAAAAGCCAGTGAATATGGTATTAAAAATCTGAAACGAATTATCCTTTCTTTACCTGAATGGAGTAAAGAAGAAGCAGATCATTTTGAGAACCTGTCTGATCTCTACACACAGTTATTATCACAGTACAGCCGTTATATGGGCCATGTTACCAGGAACGTAGGGGGAATAAATGAAACCTTTAAAAGCGTTGAAGAGCCAGGCGATGTATATGAGGCCACCCCAAAAGCTATCCAGAAAGATGCTGTGGCATTTCTTCATAAACAATTGTTCGAAACACCTAACTGGTTACTCGATAAAAGTATCCTGAATAAGATTGCCAACCCGGCTGCATTGGAAAGAATCCAGGGTATACAAACCGCCACCATCAATAGTTTACTGGATGGCCAGCGTTTGTTCAGACTGGTGGCTTCTGCCAACCGCTTTGGAACCGGCACTTATGCCATTGATGAATTTTTCGGGGATGTGAAGAAAGGTGTATGGAGTGAGTTGACTACCAAAAAAAACATCGACCCTTACAGAAGAAACCTGCAGAAAGCTTATGCTGAAAAACTGATTGACCTGGTTGCGCCTCCACCAACAACCGGCACCATGCTATTTTTCAATTTTGGCGGACCCGCTCCGGTGAACATTAAGAATACCGATGTGAGTTCTGTAGTAAAAGGCGAATTAAGATCCCTGCAATCAGCTATTAATGCAGCGATCCCCGGCACAACTGATGCACTGAGTAAGTACCATTTACAGGATGTGAGAGACAGAATAAAGCAAGCTTTGGATCCTAAATAGGATCGCTGATTTCACGGATTTTTATATGATGATTGGGCCCCGCATTTTGCGGGGCTTTTTTTGAAGGGGCTACTTAAGACAAATAATTTATACAATTAACCATTTGCCAGGTAGCTGATAACTTACCTTCGCTAAAAGAATGTTTATGCGATATGGTTTTTTAATAGTAACCGTTTTCTGTTTCCTGTTTGTCAATGCACAAAAAAAGAATGATCGCTGGGGATACCTTAGGGATAGTGTTACACATGAACCGATCGTATTGGCAAGTGTAACCAATCTGAATACAAAAAACACGGTGATGACAAGTGTTACAGGCCGGTTTAAAATTGAATTGAAGGAAAACCAGGTACTCTCCTTCGCGGCTGTGGGTTACCATTTTGATACTATCCAATATAACAACAGCCACCTGGGTAAAGATACCATTGATTTGTTTCTTTCACCACTTACCCATAGCCTGGGTAATGTAACAGTTACGGCGCGTGGTATGAGCCGGTATCAGTTAGACAGTATTGAAAGAAGAAAAGAATATCTGCAAGACATAGTTAACTATACCATTCCCACTATTTCCAAAGCCAATTCAGGGGCCGGTATCGCGTTGAATCTTGACAGGTTTTCAAGGCATGAAAAGAACAAACGGAGGGCTTTCACTTTTTTTGAATCGAATGAGAAAGAGGCATACATCAATTACCGTTTCCCCGCGGCTATGGTTACCAAATACAGCGGATTGATGGCGGATGACTTACAACAGTTCATGCAACAGTATCGCCCATCAGTAGAATGGTTAAGAGCAAATAAGGAGGAAGAAGCTATTAAATACTATATCAATGATAAACTAAAGCTGTTTTTTAACCGATAGGTTTACATGAATTACTCATACCGAAGGGCTACGATAGGGTTTAAACGGGCAGCTTTCATAGCAGGATAAATGCCGGCAGCCAGGCCAACCAAAGAGCAGATAATAATTCCGATGATTACCCAGGCCCATGGAATAACAAACCCGGTTTTGAGTACAATCGAAAAAAGATTGCCTACCATTACACCCAGAATAATTCCGAAAAGGGCGCCCAGCAAACTGATGATGAGGCTTTCAAAAAGGAATTGCTGACGCACATGTTTACTTTTGCCGCCAATAGCTTTAATGAGACCCACTTCTTTTGTACGTTCATTTACGGCAACCAGCATAATATTCATTAAGCCGATGGCTGCACCAATCAAAGTAATCAGGCCGATAACGCCGGCAGAGCCTGTAATACTGCTTAAAAAGCCAATAAACATTTCCGCGAACTTATCACTACGTTCCACTACAAAATTAATCTCTTCAACAGGTTCCAGCTTTCTTACGGCCCTGAATACGGAAGTGGCTTGATCTGTTGCCACATCCAGTTCATTCACATTTTTAACCATCACACCCAACAGGTAAGAAGGATTGGCATTCTGAAACCTGCGCACATTTGTGTGAGAAGTAAGTATCATATCATCCTGGCGCATCATAGCGCTTGAGCCTTTGGTTTTCAGAAGCCCTATCACACGGTAAGGAAGACTTCCTACACGGATAATCTTATCCAAACATTTTTCCGGTCTATCCCCAAATAATTTAACGGCCACATTACTGCCTAACAGGCAAACGCTACGGCCGCTTTCTACATCAAGGCTATTCAGGTTTCGGCCCAGGTTAATGGAATACCCATTTACCGCCAGATAATTTTCGTCGCCACCCCATACGGTAATCTGCGGGGTAGTTTTCTTGTCTGCAAAATGTAATTCCTGTCCGCCGGGACCACGCCTGTAAATGCTTACCTGTGCCCCGGGAAAGGCAAAATTAGCTTTAAAAAATGTCGCTTCCTCCCTTCGGATGGGCTTACCCAGGTTTGATTTTTTTTCTTTGAGTCCGCGTTTGGTTTTGGTGACTTGCCCGTTATTATTACCGCCGCCAAAATGTGTACGGGTATCTTTAAAACGGATATTAAAAGCATTCGCGCCCATGGAGGAAAAACTTTCTTTCAAACTCTGGTTCATCGCTTCAATAGCGGTGATGATGCCAATCAATGCCATGATACCAAAAGCAATAATGGCCACGGTAATACCTGTTCGCAGTTTATTACCGCGTACCGTACGCCATGCCAGGGAAAGAGAATCAAGGGTAGTCATTCAGTCAGGTTTCAATAGCTATCTGCCTGATAAAGATAAACGGAGAATACGGAACCAACGCGGGCATCGCCTATAAATATGAAGAACGGTTAAAAATAGAACCAATTGAGCACGATTGATGGGAATACGCCGAGCAGAATGATTAAAGCGGCCAGCAACAGGAGAACCGTTTTAAACAGGGAAGTTACAGGAGCAGTCTCCGCATCGCCTTCCTTAAAATACATAGCCTGTATCACACGGAAATAATAATAAACACTGACTGCCGCAAACAGTACAGCCACCATTACCAGCCAGGTTGGCCCACCTGCCTTTACCATGGAAGCGAGCATATAATATTTAGCAAAGAAGCCTGCAGTTAGCGGGATACCTGCCAAAGAAAGTAAGCACACAGTTGTTGCCAGCGCCAGTACGGGCTGTGTTTTAGCCAGACCATTAAACCCATCAAACGTATAGTCGCTCATTTTGATGAGTACTGCAAAAATGCCAATGGTAGCCAAACTGTATGCCACCGAATAAAGCAGAAGTCCTTCTTTGGCCAGGTCATTAATACTGTATAAAGCAAATAACATAAAGCCTGCCTGGGCAATACTGGAATAGGCCAGCATACGCTTTACACTTTGCTGGAATACTGCCGTAATATTTCCTATCAACAAAGTAGCTACAATAACAAAAGCGAGCAGGATATGCCAGGTTGGTCCGAGAATTTGGGTATGCATATCAAACAAGCGCACAAAAGCGATAAAGCCGGCGGCTTTAACAATCGTAGCCATGAAAGAGGTGAATACAGCCGGCGCCCCGTCATACACATCGGGTGTCCAGAAATGAAAAGGAGCCGCGGATACTTTAAAACACATGGAAACAAACAACAGGATTAAACCTGCCACTTCCAGAAAGGACGGTCGAAGCAGACCGGAAGAAGGAGCCATTGAAGTACCCCCTAAAGAAAAGATACCGGTTGCCCCATAAATGAGGGCAATGCCCATGAGCATAATACCGGTTGAGAAAGCACCCATTAAAAAATATTTTAAAGAGGCTTCCGTACTTTTTAAATTTCGTTTATCAGAACCGGTTAGTATATACAACGGTATAGAAAGTATTTCAATACCCAGGAATAACATCAATAAACCATTAAAAGAAGAAAGGATAGTTACACCGCATAAAACAAAAAACAGTAACGCATAATAATCCGACACATTAGCCCCGGCTTTCTCAATCTCTTTACCGCTAAGCAGCACATAAATTAGTGTGGCGCTGATAGCAATAGAATTGAAGTACATCCCAAACTTATCAAAGCGGAGCATAGCATGTGTGTTTACCTGGATAGACCAGATGCCATAAGTATTCAATAGATTAACAACCAGCAGTAAAAGCAAACCAACTGCAGCTATATAGGTATAGGCAGATTTATTTTTAACCAGGATGCCGCTGAACATCAGTACAACACCTAATAAAGCGGAAAATATAATTGCATTCATAAACTTATCTTAAACCCGCAGTTACCTTCAGGCATATTTTACTATGATCTATTTTACAAGAATTGCATGAACCGTATCTTTTGTAAGATCAATCATCGGTTGCGGGTAAATACCCAATACCATTACCACTATAGCCAGTATCACCAGTACCAGTTGCACATTGCCTTTTATTTCAACAGCATTTTCTGTGGCCACCGCTGTTTTTCCATATAATACCTTCTGCACCATGTTCAGCGTATAAATGGCGGCAAGTATAACACTAATGCCTGCTATTGCGGCTATCCATACATTAAAATGGAACAACCCATTAAACATCAGGAACTCCCCAATAAAGGCATTGGTTAAAGGAAGCGCGATATTGGCCAATGCCATTACCACGAATAAGATAGCCAATACAGGCGCTTTTTGTGCAAGACCACCCAGTTCACTGAATTTACGGGTACCCGTTTTTTGTTCAATCACATCAGCAACAACCCATAAGCCAATCACATTTACGCCATGATTAAACATTTGTATCATTACGCCTTCCCATCCTGTTTTATTAAGCGTAAAAAGGGCGGCGCACATCAGTCCAATATGTGCAATAGAAGAGTAGGCAATCAGGCGCTTGATATCATCCTGGCGAATAGCAATCAATGAAGCATACAGCATTCCGGTAACGGACAGTATGATTACCAGGTTTCCATAATGAACAGACGCGTTGGGAAATACAGGTATTAACCAACGTACCACCGCGAAAATTCCCATCTTAACCATGATGCCACTCATCACCATGGTGGTGGCAGTAGGAGATTGTTCATAGGCATCCGGCTGCCAGGTATGAAAAGGGAAGATGGGCATCTTAATGGCAAAAGCTAAAAAGAACAGCCAGAAAATCAGGTTCTCCTGTTTAGCTTCCAAAGTAATATGGTAAAAAGATTGTAAGGCAAAAGAGTGATCAGGCGATTGGAAGTAGAGATATATAATACCCACCAGCATTAATAAGGAACCTATGAATGTGTAAATGAAGAATTTAAAAGTAACGGCAATTCTTTTATTGCCACCCCAAATGGAACAGAGAAAATAAACCGGTATCAGCGCCAGTTCCCAGAAAAAGTAAAACAACAATGCATCCGCTGCCAGAAAAACACCCAGCAATCCTGCCTGGCTCAATAACATCAATCCATAAAAACCAGGTGCATTCGAATAGTCATTCCGATAGGTTGCGGCAAAAATAAGCGGGAATGATACCGCGGTTAACAGGCACAACATTTTACCCATTCCATCTGTCATCAGTGTAAACCTGCTACCCAGGTTGGGTAACCAGGGCGCATCGAAAGCCAGCTGATTAGCGGGCAGGAAAAAAATACCGGTAACCGCAACCGCCAAAGTAATAACGGAGGATAACAATGCCCAGTTTTTGGCAGCGGCAGACTGCTTCAGAAAGAAGCTGATCAAACCGGTAACCAATGGGATCAATATGAGTAAAACAGGGATCATATTCTTTCTTTATCTCTACAACCTTATTAAAATATTTTATTCAAAAATTGTGTGATAGCGGCATCGTTGAACCAGATAAGCATGAATACCACCATTGCCAATACCATTACTAAAATATAATTACCTACCTGGCCACTTTGCAATAGCCTTATTTGTCTTGAGCCATAGCTAACCATTTTGCCCACTCCGTTCACCAATGCATCAATACCACTCTTCTCAATGATATTCTTTAAAAATCCGGCCAGTGCCTGTAATGGATGTACAATCACCGCGTCATACAATTCATCAACATACCATTTGTTTTCGAACAATTTTGTAATACCTGCAGCCGTTGTAGTGGTAGCCTGATATTTTTGATACCTGTTTACCGCAAACAGAATGACCAAAATAATGGCAACCGTAGAAGCGCCCATCATCATAAATTCCTGCGAAGCAGGCAGGTGATGTGTGGCGGCCAATTTGGCTGATTCCGCGAAAACAGGCGCCAGGAATTTTTCAAGGCTGTGGGCATTTTCTGCGAATACCCCAGGAATGCCCATCCATCCACCAACTACCGAAAGAATGGCCAATACTATTAGCGGAACGGTCATCAGCCACGGACTCTCCTTTACAGGTTGCTCCTGTGAACCCCTGAACCGACCCAAAAAGGTAAGTGTATATAAACGGAACATATAAAAAGCAGTCATTAAGGCACCGCCCACCCCAACAAAATAGTAAAGTGGATGTTTGGCAAATGCCGCCGTTAATATTTCGTCTTTTGAAAAGAAACCAGAAAATGGGGGAATACCCGCGATGGCCAGGCATGCCAATAAAAAAGTGATATGTGTGATGGGCATGTATTTTTTGAGCCCGCCCATTTTGCGGATATCCTGTTCATGATGCATGGCATGAATAACAGAACCGGCGCCCAGGAATAAGAGGGCTTTGAAGAAAGCATGCGTCATCACATGAAATACCGCGCCTGTATATGCACCGGCACCCAATCCCAAAAACATATATCCTAACTGACTAACCGTAGAGTAAGCCAATACTTTTTTAATATCATTTTGTTTTAAAGCAATGGTAGCGGCAAAAATGGCTGTAACCAAACCAACTACCGCCACCAGCGTTTGTGTAACAGGGGCCAGTGTATATAAAATATTACTGCGGGCAATCATATAGATACCGGCGGTAACCATTGTGGCAGCATGGATAAGGGCAGAAACGGGTGTAGGGCCGGCCATTGCATCCGGCAACCATGTGTAGAGCGGAATCTGTGCACTCTTACCCATGGCACCTACAAACAGTAGCATGGTAATAGCGGTTATCTCAAAACTACTCAAACCCGCGGCGCCTGCAAAAACATCGGTAAATGTAGCGGTACCTAATTTATATAATAACCAGAAAACAGCCAGCAGAAACCCAAGATCACCGATACGGTTCATCACAAATGCTTTTCTGGCGGCATAGTTATATTGGTTATTCTTAAACCAGAACCCAATCAGTAAATAGGAACACAATCCTACGCCTTCCCAACCAATAAACATAATCACATAATTGGCGCCCAATACCAATAATAACATGGAGAAAACGAAAAGATTAAGGTAAGCGAAATATCTGCCGAAATGTTGCTCCTCTTCTTCATGCATATAAGCCGCGGAATAGAGGTGTATCAGGAAACCAATACCCGTGATGATCAGCAAAAAGAGGGAAGAAAGCTGGTCTATCTGAAAAGCGAAAGGAATACGAAAGCTATCAGCATCAATAAAATTAAACAGGGTAATAACACTTGCCCCGTTTGCCTTCACATCAAAAAAGATGAGAACACTCAGTACAAATGAAGCCAGTATTGATCCGCTGCCCACTATAGCGATCATTGGTTTTGACAATAACTTCCTGCCCAGTCCATTAACCAGGAAACCCAGCAGGGGAAAGAGTGGTACTAAATAAACAAGTTTGCTCATATGATTCAGGCTAAACGCTGAACGCTAAACACTGAACGCTGAACGTGGTGTTCGTTAAGCGTTATGCGTTATGCGTTACGCGTAGTTAGTTTTTTAATCTGTTCAAAAAATTAATATCCACTGAATGCGTATTCCGGAACATCATTACAATAATGGCTAAACCCACACTCACTTCTGCCGCTGCTACCACCATAATAAAAAATACAAATAGTTGTCCGTCTATCCCTGCAGTTGTTGCAGGATCGGCGGCGAGCGCCATACCATAATGCATTTTTGAAAAAGCAACCAATAAAAGGTTTACTGCATTCAACATCAGTTCTATGCACATGAAAACAATAATGGCATTTCGGCGTGTAAGCACACCAATAATGCCTATGCTGAACAGGGCAAGACTGAGATAGATATAATACTGTATGGGCATTTTTTACGCTTAACGCTTAAGGCTGAAAGCCGAAAGCAGTTATTAAAATAATATAATCCGCCAGCTTTTCGCCCCAGGTTTTATGCTTTGGCTTTTAGCTGTATGCTTTTTACTCTTTCTTGCCTATCACCACTGCCCCCACCATCGCACTCAAAAACAATACACTCGTTATTTCAAAAGGCACTACAAAATCTGTGAACAGGGCTTTACCCAGGTTCTTAATCAGTCCTATATTGCCATCTCCCATCAGGGCCATTTTGTCTGTCATGTCTGCTGCCTGGCGAACCAGGGAAACCAAAACAAGGAAAAAACATCCACCGGAAACCACCCCGGCTAATTTCATCCAGAGATGTTTTTGGGGTTCAGATTCTGCATTCAGATTCATGAGCATAATCACAAACAGGAATAATACCATGATGGCTCCTGCATATACAATCAGGTTTACAATAGCCAGGAACTGCGCATTCAATAAAATATAATGGCCGGATATGGAAAAAAATACAGCGATCAGCCATAGCACACTATGCACAGGGTTCTTGCTCAGTACTACCATGATAGCACTGAAGAGGGCCAATGCACTGAGAAAAAAGAATAATATTTCTGTCGTACTCATGTTATTAATTTTAATCCGCCGTTGTTGGTTCCCCTATTCCCCTTGCTTTCGCATATCCTTCCGGATCTGTTTTGGCATCTGGTATCAGCAATGCATCTTTACCATATATAAAACCCTTGCGGGTAAAATTAGCGGGGGCGAATGTTTCACTTAAGTAAATCGCGTCTTTAGGACAGGCTTCTTCACACAGTCCACAAAAAATACAGCGCAACATATTGATCTCATACTTAGCCGCGTATTTTTCTTCCCGGTAAAGATTTTCTTCTCCTGGCAAACGTTCGGCAGCTTCCATGGTAATGGCTTCTGCAGGACAAGCTACGGCACACAATCCGCATGCGGTACATCTTTCACGTCCTTCTTCATCGCGGTTCAATACATGCAGACCGCGAAACACAGGGCTGAAGGGCCGCTTTTGTTCAGGATAACTGACGGTAGGCTGTTTTTTAAAAATATGACTGAACGTAATAAGCATGCCTTTGGCGATAGCCGGTAAATACAGCTTCTCCAGTAAGGTCATGGGCTTACGGCTTACTTCTTTCGCCCTGTTTGTTAATGCTTGCATGTTATTGTCTCCTTTTTGCGTTACCACTTAGCTATTGGGCCTTTGATTAGCAAAAATATTTTTATACTGTATAATTACGTCTCACGATTATCCCCCCTGCCTCCACAAAATAAACGCCCCTGTCACTAACATATTAAACAAAGCTAACGGTATCAAAGTTTTCCATCCCAGGTTCATTAACTGGTCATAGCGGAAGCGCGGGATGGTCCAGCGTATCCACATGAATACAAAAATAAAAATAACAATTTTGGTGAGTAAAGCCGCCACACCAAGGATGGCTGCTATATTCGGCGCCAGTGTACGCTCATCCAGGAATGGAATATCAAATCCACCAAAGAATAAAGAAGCCATGATGGC
Organism: Chitinophagaceae bacterium; assembly: GCA_023229465.1. Lineage (GTDB taxonomy): Bacteria > Bacteroidota > Bacteroidia > Chitinophagales > Chitinophagaceae > Sediminibacterium. The sequence goes on along the minus strand of JALNZE010000026.1, from coordinate 18,078 downwards.
GCTGCTCATAATCATATTCACATATTCTGAGAAAAGGTAAAAACCCAGTTTCATGGAAGAATATTCCTGGTGGTAACCAAAGTTTAATTCATTCTCGGCTTCAGGCAGATCAAAGGGTGTACGGTTACACTCTGCCATGGCACAAATAAAAAATATTAAAAAGCCTAAGGGTTGATAGGCCACATTCCACAATTGACCCGGGGCCATTTGCTGGTCAACCATTGTTTTCAAACTAAGTGAACCGGATATCATCAACACAGCAATCAATGAGATACCCATGGCCAGTTCATAACTAATGGCCTGGGAGGCGCCGCGCAGCGCAGCCATTAATGAGAACTTATTGTTAGAGGCCCATCCACCTATCATAATACCATATACACCTAAACTCACTACACCAAACACATATAATATTCCGATATTAATATCTGCTATCTGTAAGTCAATCTTTCTGTCGAATAACTCTACATGACTGCTCCAGGGAATTACAGCACAGGTCATCAGGGCAGCAGTCATAGCCAACCCAGGACCCAAAATAAAGAGGAACTTACTGGCCGAACTGGGAATGATTTCCTCTTTCATGATGAGTTTTAACCCATCTGCGAAAGGTTGCAATAAACCAAACGGGCCAGCACGGTTAGGACCGGGCCTGTCTTGCAAAATAGCCGCCACTTTGCGTTCGGCAAACGTGGTATATAAGGCTATACCGAGGCTTGCGAAAACAATAATCGCGATCAGTATTAATTTTTCAATCAGCAAAAGCCAGTCAATAGACAGTAGAGTCATGATATATCTTTCTATTAATCTTTTTCAGAATGAAAATCCGTTGAATGTGCCGGCCGTTCCAGTAAACTCAGTTCAATATCGGTTTGATTCACTTCGCTTACCGCGTGAATATCCATCAATAATTTTGGTTGCCGGCCGCCATGCACTGCCGAAAAAGTTTCAGCCGGTGTATGTGTACCAATCTTACCTGCATAATGGCCCTGTGATATCACCGATTGTCTGCTGATGATTCTTGGCCCTTCTATCACCCAGTCGCTGGTTTTTTTCTTTTCAAAGCGGCAGGAATTGCATATCCAGGCCGGCTTACCATCTGCCAGGCTTTCTACTTCACCCCACTCATCTTTTCTGGCTGTTACCCGAAACACTTCATCTCCACGGTTCCACAAAGTAACTTTTCCGCTGCAGGTTGGGCAATCCCTGTGTGCATCCAATGGTTTCAGAAACCATACCCGGTTTTTAAAACGGAAAGTCTTGTCGGTTAAAGCGCCTACCGGGCAAACATCAATTACATTACCGATAAAATCATTTTCCAGGCTCTTCTCAATAAAGGTGGCAATTTCAGAATGATCACCCCTGTCTAAAATGCCATGCTCTCTTTTATTGGTTAACTGATCCGCAACAAATACACAACGATAGCATAGAATGCAGCGGGTCATGTGCAATTGAATATACGGGCCGATAGCCTGTTTTTTAAAAGTACGGCGCTGAAACTCGTAACGGGTACCCTCTTTCCCGTGCTCATAGCTAAGATCCTGCAGATGACATTCGCCTGCCTGGTCGCATACAGGGCAATCCAATGGATGGTTTATTAATAAAAATTCAACGATACTGGCACGTGTATCTATCACTTTCGTACTGGTAATATTTTTTACTTCCATGCCATCCATCACATTTGTGCGGCAAGAGGCTACCAGTTTGGGCATTGGGCGGGGATCTTTATCAGAGCCCTTGCTCACTTCCACCAAACAGGTACGGCATTTTCCACCACTACCCTGCAGCTTGCTGTAATAGCACATAGCAGGAGGCGCCACATCGCCGCCAATCTTACGTGCCGCGTTAAGAACAGTTGTTCCCGCAGGCACTTCGATAGTGATGTTGTCGATGGTTACTTTAAATAATGGTTGCTCTGACATGAGTCAAAATTCAAAATTAAAAAGTTAAAATTAAAAAGTTACAAATTAAAAAGTTACAAATTCATCATCCATTTTTTGAATCTTGAATTTTTACTTTTGAATTCCTTACACAGCCGGCACATGAATCGGATCCGCATAATGTGCCAATCCGAAATTTCTTTTCTGTGCTTCCTCCGGATGTGTAACATGCCATTCGAACTCATCCCTGAAGTGCCTGATAGCTGCTGCAACCGGCCAGGCCGCTGCATCACCCAATGGGCAAATTGTATTACCTTCTATTTTTCTTTGTATATCCCACAACAAATCAATATCACTTATTTTTCCCTGCCCTTTTTCCAAACGCAATAATAGTTTTTCCATCCAGCCTGTTCCTTCGCGGCAGGGCGAACACTGACCGCAGCTTTCATGGCGATAGAAGCGGGCAAATGTGTAAGTGTTTTTTACTATGCACTGGTCCTCATCCAATACAATAAATCCGCCGGACCCCATCATGGTGCCTGTAACAAATCCACCATCACTTAAACTTTCGTAGTTCATGTAACGGGTTTCGCCTTTGGCTGTTTTTAATAAAAGGTTAGCAGGTAAAACAGGAACAGATGATCCGCCGGGTATACAGGCCTTCAAACGTTTGCCATTGGCAATACCGCCACAATATTCATCACTGTAAATAAATTCTTCAACAGAGATGGTCATATCAATCTCGTACACGCCGGGTTTACTAATATTGCCACAGGCAGATATTAATTTGGTGCCGGTTGATTTGCCTACCCCAATCTTAGCATATTCATCTCCACCCATATTAATGATAGGAACTACTGATGCGAGTGTTTCTACATTGTTTACAACAGTTGGTCGCATCCATACACCCTGAATAGCGGGAAACGGGGGTTTGATACGCGGGTTACCGCGCTTTCCTTCCAGTGATTCGATCAGGGCGGTTTCTTCTCCGCAGATATAGGCGCCAGCGCCACGCTGAACATATATTTCGCAATCAAAACCACTGCCTAAAATATTTTTTCCTAAAAATCCATTCGCTCTGGCTTCGCCGATGGCCTGTTCCAGGATATCAACGATCCATGCATACTCACCGCGGATATAAATGTATGTGGCATTACTGCCCAATGCAAAAGAAGAAATGATTAATCCCTCAATTAACAGGTGTGGAATATTTTCCATCAGGTACCTGTCTTTGAAAGTACCGGGTTCACTCTCATCGGCATTACAAACCAGGTGACGGGGTACGCCTTCGGGTTTAGCAACGAAACTCCATTTCATTCCGGCAGGAAAGCCCGCGCCACCACGGCCACGCAGTCCGCTTTTTTTCACTTCTTCAACAATATCATCGGTACTCATGGTTTTGATAGCCTTCTCCGCGCCCCGGTAACCACCCTCACGGCGATACACCTCATAAGAGCGGATCCCTTGAACATGTGCTTTTTCTAATAATAATTTTACACCCATATTTTTCAATTTGCGAATTAGTGAAACAACTAATTGCAGATTTTATTTAATTATTTGCTACCGCGTTTTTCCTGCACTCCTCTATAATAGCATCAACTTTTTCTTTCGTAAGATGTTCGCGATACTGTTTACCTAACTGCATCATGGGTGCATATCCACAGGCGCCCAGGCATTCTACTGTTTTTAACGTAAACAAACCATCTGCTGTGGTTTCTCCAGGTTTAATACCTAATGTTGTTCCAATATAAGCTACTATATCATCACTCCCACGCAACATACAAGGTCCGGTTTGGCAAACCTCAAACATATATTTACCAACCGGCTTCAGGTTGTACATACTATAAAAAGTAGCTACTTCGTATACTTCAATTGGCGCTATCAGTAAAAGCCCTGCCACATAATCCATGGTATCACTGCTAAGCCATCCACCAAAGCTATCCTGTGCCAGATGCAATACAGGCAGTAAGGCGCTTTTCTGTTTCCCTTCAGGGTAACGAGCTACCAACCGTTTAAATTCTGTTAACTGGGTTTCATTAAACTTCGCCATATCAATCAAAAGTTAAAAGTCAAAAGTCAAAACACAACTTTTTACTTTTTAATTTTTACTTTTTAATTTTTAATCATCATGCGTCCATCTCCCCCGCAATTAAATTCAAACTGCTCATGGTAACAACTGCATCACTAAGCATACCCCCTGTTACCAATTCCGGATAAGCCTGGTAATAAATAAAACAAGGTCTTCTGAAATGCAAACGAAAAGGGGTACGACCACCATCGCTGATCAGGTAAAAACCTAATTCGCCATTACCTCCTTCAATGGAATGATATACCTCTCCTTTGGGCATATCCACTTCACCCATGATAATTTTGAAATGCCAGATCAGCGCCTCCATCTTGGTATAGACATCTTCTTTTTCAGGCAGGTAATATTCTGGAACATTGGCATGAAACACTTCTGCTTCTTCACCTTTGAACTCCTGTACCTTTTGATAGGCCTGTTGAATAATACCCAGGCTCTGCCACATTTCTTCATTTCTTACGAGGAAACGATCATAGTTATCGCCTGTTTTACCAACCGGGATTTTAAAATCAAAATCTTCATAACTACTGTAAGGGCTATGAACCCGAACATCATAGTCTACGCCGGCAGCGCGCAGGTTGGGACCGGTGAACCCATAGTTCAACGCACGTTCGGCACCGATGCCACCGGTACCGATGGTGCGATCCATGAATATCCGGTTGCGTGTAAACAGGTTTTCGAATTCTTTTAATACAGACGGATATTCTTTTAAGAATTTCTCAAGTTTCGTAAACGCAGTATTTGTGAAATTCCTTTCAAAGCCGCCAATACGCCCAATATTAGTAGTAAGGCGGGACCCACATACTTCTTCATATATTTCATAGATTAATTCGCGGTATTGCATTACATAGAGGAAGCCGGTATAGGCGCCGGTATCCACACCAACAATCGAATTACAGATCAGGTGATCAGAGATGCGCGACAGCTCCATGATGATGATACGGAGATAGTCAACACGTTTGGGTGTTTTTACATCCAGTAGTTTTTCGCAGGTAAGGTGCCAACCCATATTGTTCAAAGGGCTGCTGCAATAATTTAACCTGTCTGTGAGTGGTGTTATCTGGTACAATGGCCTGCGCTCCGCTATTTTTTCAAAGGCACGGTGGATATACCCAATGGTAGGAACAGCAGAAACAATACGCTCGCCGTCTAACTCCATAATATTCTGGAACACGCCATGCGTGGCCGGGTGTGTAGGCCCCATGTTGAGGGTAGTAGTCTGTTTCTCTATCGAGCCTTCCGGCAGTTTAATATGATTTTGATATTGCTCTGTCATACCCAAACCCCTGGGGGCTATATTTTTTTAACGTTAATCAACTTTTGACCGTATGTCAACTTTTGTTGCGTCGCACACTTGTACGTTCTATTCTCTTTGCGGCTTTTGTGGTTCGTCAATCGTGAGTCGTGAGATTTTTTGTCTAAATTCACGTCTCACTTTTCACGTCTCACGTTCATCATCCTCTACCAAACATCTCATCATCCTTATCCACCCTTGTCTGATCTTCCAGCGGATATTCTTTCCGCATCGGAAAATAATCCATCTCATCCACATTCAAAATCCTTTTCAGGTTGGGATGTCCAACAAAATTCACTCCGTAAAAATCATAGGTTTCACGCTCCATCCAGTTAGCGCTGGCGAACAGTTTGGATGCGGTAAAAATATCCGGCCCGGTTATGTTGGTAAATACTTTAAACCGTATGCGTACATTTTCTGTAAGGTTATGTAAATGATATACCACCGCTAATTCGCGGCCGGGCTGGTCCGGAAAGTTCACGGCACATAGGTCCGTGAGAAAGCGGAAACCCAGTTGTGCATCATCATGCAGGAACTGAATTATTTTGAGGTTATTTTCTTTGGATGCTTCAAAACTGAGCATGCCATAGGATTCTTCGAAATGGAAGACAAGTTCTCCGAATTTCTCCGTTAACCGCTGTTGAATTGTTTCGTTCGTTAATACCATTATTACTTCTTTGTCCAATGTACAAGGACCATGGTCCAAGGTAAAAAATCTATCCATGGATGATGGTCCATGTGCTATCTGTCACTATTCTATTCCGTACCCATTCATCAGCGCTTTATATTGCTCACTATTTCTTCTTCGGATACTTTCCTGGCCCACAAGGTCCTGAATTTTCATGAACCCGTCAAGGATCGCTTCCGGTCTTGGCGGGCAACCGGGCACATACACATCAACCGGTATGATCTGGTCGATACCCTGCAGCACACTATAGGTATCAAAAATACCGCCACTGGAAGCGCAGGCTCCAACGGCTAAAACCCAGCGGGGTTCTGCCATTTGCAAATATACCTGGCGCAAAACAGGGCCCATTTTTTTAGCGATGGTTCCCATAACCATCAACAGATCGCACTGGCGTGGTGAGAAACCTACTCTTTCTGCCCCAAAACGGGCAATATCATAATGCGGGGCCATAGATGCCATGAACTCAATACCACAGCAGGATGTAGCAAAAGGAAGGGGCCAGAGTGAATTCTTACGGGCCAACCCTACCACATCACTCAGGCGTGAAGTAAAGAAGCCATCTCCCGAATATCCCTGGGGCGCCTCGGCAACAGAAACTGCATCGCCTATTTTTGCCTCTATCGGATGAATATTAAAACGTACCGGACGTGACATGTTATTAATTATTAATTACTTTCCTAGTCTTCCCATTTCAAAGCGCCTTTTTTTATGATATAAATAAATCCTATCATAAAAAAAGTTACAAACATGAATACTGCCATGAACCCTTCCCAACCCAGGTCGCGAAAATTGACCGCGTAGGGGTAAAAAAAGATAACTTCCACATCAAATAATACAAACAAAATAGCCACCAGGAAGTATTTGATGGCCATAGGCTGACGTGCGTTACCATGGGTTTCGATACCACTGGTAAAACTTGCCAGTTTATCAGTTGTTTTACGTTTGGGTCCCACCCAGGCCGACACACCGATCATGGTGGCTACAAAGCCCGCGGCAAAGATCAATTGCAGCCCGATAGGGAAAAAATTACTCGCTGAATTTGAGGCGCTGGCATCAGCCAAAAAAGAAATCCAACTCATGGAAAGGGATTAATGTGCAGCAAAAATAAGCTTGTGAGGGATATAAAAGAAAAACTCCTCAAAATGAGGAGTTTTTTCTTGCAAATTTTTTATTAGTTTCCCCCTGAAGCGCCCATTCCACCTGAACCGCCGGCCTTTTTAGAAGGGGATTTGGTATAAAAATCAATATTTTTCTGTATTTCCCCTTTTACACTTTGGGTAAACTTGTTATTATCGTCTGCAGGATCCGGATATAACTGTAACATACTATCTGTTACTTCCAGCGCTTTCTGGCAAACTGCCAGAAACTCCTCCACGGCTTCGGACTTCTGTCCGTCGGATTTTACCTTAAAATCAGGGCTTTTCTTGATGCTGTTAAACTTATTGACGTAATAAGTAATAATATAATACTGGTTCAGGAAAATTTCTTTTTTATGTTTTTCCATATTAACAACTGTGTACACAGAATCCAGGTAAGTCAAATATTCCACCGCTGTTCCCATACTGGTATCCGGATCGGAAGCAATTGCCGCTCTTCTGAAGAAAATGTAAGGCTGCGGCTTTGCAGGAAAAGCTGTCATATACATTTTGGCAATTTCAATGGTTTGCGGATAATCTTTTGCATTGAGTGCCGCAAGGGTCATTTTGTAATAATCAAACTCAGTTTTACTCCCTTTTAGGTCCACTCCTTTTTGCAACCACTGCAACTCCTGGGGATACATTTGGGCATTACCAAACAACTCTGCCGCCTGGTTCATGTAACTCAGTTTATTTACTTTAGAAGTATCATTACTAATGGCTTTTTCGAGGTAAGTAACCGCCTCTGTTTCACTTCCCGGGAATTTAGAGAATACTTTCACAGCCAGTTCATAATCAGAGGGAACAATCTTATCTACCGGTGCATTGGCAAAGTATTTTGTCAGATAATTTTTTGCCTGTACAGAATCGCCTGTTCTGTCATAGTTCAAAGCATATAAGATATCCAGCTTGGGTAATATTTTCGAACCCACTGCTGCATCCAGTTCTTTTACTTTAGCCAGTGATTCGGCATTTCTGCCTGCCAGAAACAGGTAATTGGCCAGGTAAAGCTCATTTACCGGGTCTTTATCAGCATAGGTTACAAATTTATCCAGGTATTCCTTTGCTACAGACACATCCTTATTAGCATAATATTCATAGTAGGCATAGTAAACCGGAGGAAAAGTTTGATCAGCCATGATGGCATTATTAAAATACAGTTCGAACTGTTCCTTATTATTCTGACTTTGGTAAATTTTGCCAATACGGTACATGGCTTTCGCGTTCCTGGGATCGCGGGCAATGGCTTCCTGGTAAGCTTTTACAGCCTCCCCGCCATTTTCTCCACCCAGTTTCAGGTAATTGATACCCATATTAATGTAGATGTCCGGATTGGTTAAATCTATGGCCGCGGCCTGTTTCAGCTTTTCAATGGCATACATATGATCGCCAAGGTCACTGTCCACATAAGCATTGGCACGGCCAATGGCATTGAGTATGGATGGATTGGGTTTGCCTTTGTTCTTACCTCTTGTTTCAGTAGTAGCTGTGATAGCCTGTTCAAATTTCTGTTTCACAGAATTTATATCCCCGCCCTCCAGTATTTCTACATGGCCCATCCCAACCAGCAGCCATGGATCGCTCCCGATCTCCTGAAGGCCTTTCTGATAAATGGCCTTGGCTGCAGCAACCTGCCCTATGGTAGGATTACCGCCTTCTGTAGCCATTAATGCCTGACCCAGCCAGTAAATATGCTGCGGGTCTTTCGGATTGGCATCATAAGCTTTCTGAAATGCTTCTTTTGCACTATTGGTCTTGTCGTAATTCAGGAATTTGATCCCATCTGCTAACTGGGCCATCAAACACTGTGCAGCAAGCATTGCTGTTAACATCAGAGAAACGGTCTTCTTCATTTTTCGTTGTTTATTAGTATTGTGTTAATCCGCATCCTTAATATTTCCCTGCCTTTTCATAAAAGCCATTTTTGCGGGTGCAAGAAAAGCCCGTCTAAAAATTAACTGCCCTCTTTCCAAACTCATAAAATTCATAAAACCCGTACCCAGCCCGGCTGAATTCTCTTTTAATATATAATACAAGGGCCGTGCCAACGGGTATTGTCCGTATGTAATGGTTGCCTGTGAAGGTTTTGCAAACACCTCTTTTTCCAGGCAGGCGGTACACTCAACTCTTGCCAATCGTATCTTTTTAAGATAAGCCGTCTGCTTCGGATCATAATTATCACCCACCCAGCTCAACCCCACAAAACCGATCATATTTGCATTGCCAGATACAATATCAATTAGTTTTTCACTACTCTCCGCAGCCACAACATTGGTTCCGAATGCCGCTCCTTTTAACACACTGTCCTGCAGAAAACGAACTGTACTGGTGGCATTTTTCCCATCCATTACCGCGGTTACCTTATTTTTTCCACTCAGCATGTTTTTCAACTGCTCCATAGTAAACACACTGTCTTTCCCCTCTCGGTTTACAATCACTGCTACTGCATCATACGCCAATACACCGTATTGAGGTTTAAAGCGCAGCCTGGTTTCATAATAAGCCGCTTCAGCATCAGTTAACCCTTTCGCAACAATAATCATCCTCGTACTATCAGACTGTAAATCTCTGAAACAGGCTGCTTCCGACTTGTATTCAGCTATGATTTTTGTATTAGGGAAAGCGGAATGATGCACTTTTAGCTGTTCGTCTATTACCGGCTTAAAGCTTTCATCCACACTGATATGTATCACCCCCTTCACAGGTGTATCACGGCTATCTTCTTTTTTATTGTGGGTATTGCAAGAAACAAAGAACATTAACAAGCCTGCTATACTGCTGTATACTATTTTCCGTCTCATCTTAATAATCACGCTTAAGCCCCCTGTATAAGCGAAAACTACCATATAATAAACAAAGCCCTCCAAAAAAATAACGAAAAAGATCATTATCCGGGGTAGCTAATTGTTCAATGTTCAATTTATCGGCAAAGAGCATGATGACGGCCATCCCTAATAATATTATGGAGATGGTAATATCATATGACATTCGCATTAAATGGTAACTTTTTTTCTGTTTGTCTTTAAATCCGCTTTCCATTTTTCAGTCAATTAAACAGGGATGGGCAATTTAGGTAAATATTTTATTTAAGGCACACAAATCTGTGCCACATTTTGAAACAAATTGTTCGTTCTTTATTTTTAGATGCAACAAATAGGTAATTTCCATAATTACATTTTGCATAAGCTAATGCACGTTAGTATGTTTTAGCTGACGCAAAAACACATAAGGCAAAGCAATAATACTTACTTTTACCACTTTAACAACTTTACCATTTTTTAACCCTCCGTCCTCCACCATGAGTAAACCCGGCTTACCACAAGGAACCAGAGATTTTAGCGCTACGATAGTTCGTAAACGCAATTATATATTTAATACTATCCGGTCCGTATTTGAGTTATATGGGTTTCAACCGCTTGAAACACCGGCCATGGAAAACCTGGATACGCTGATGGGTAAATATGGCGAAGAAGGGGATAAACTGATCTTTAAAATATTAAATAACGGCCTCGACAATCCGGAAAAACAAGAACAGACGAAAGAGGCATTTGAAAAAATATTGGCAGGCAAGAACACTAAAGCCATCACAGAACGGGCGCTCAGGTATGATTTAACCATTCCTTTTGCAAGATATGTTGCCATGAACTATGGACAGCTTACCCTGCCTTTTAAACGTTACCAGATACAACCCGTATGGCGTGCAGACAGGCCGCAGAAGGGGCGCTACCGCGAGTTTTACCAATGCGATGCCGATGTGGTAGGCAGCAAATCTTTACTGAATGAGGTTGAACTGGCCGGCATTTACAGCAGTGTATTTGAGCAATTAAAAGTTCCCGTTGCTATCCATATCAATAGCCGCAAGATTTTAGCCGCCCTGGCAGAAATTTGTGGCGGTGCGGAAAAGGTGACTGACATCACCCTTGCGATTGATAAATTGGATAAGATGGGTATTGATAAAGTAAAAGAAGAACTCAACAAAAAAGGGCTGACTGCTGAACAGGTTCAGACGATAGAAAAATACCTTTCTATTGAAGGTAGCGATACTGAAAAATTAGCCGCGTTAAAAGTGCTGCTTGGCAATAACGCCAACGGCCAAAAAGGAATGGAAGAGATCGGGTATCTCCTCAACTATCCACTCCAGACTCCCAACTCCAGGCTCCAGACTGACTTCACCCTTGCCCGGGGCCTCAATTATTACACCGGTATCATTTTTGAAGTAAAAGCTATTGGTGTGCAGATGGGCAGCATTGGGGGCGGTGGCAGGTATGATGACCTGACTGGTTTATTTGGGGTGCCTGGTGTACCCGGCGTAGGAATTAGTTTTGGCGTAGACAGGATCTATGATGTGATGGAGGAATTACAGGTATTTCCTGAAGATGTGCAACTGGGCACACAGGTTTTATTCTTTCATTTAGGTGAGGCGGAAAGTAATGCCGCTTTCAGTTTAATGCAGCAACTCAGAAGCAAAGGCATACGAAGTGAATTGTTTCATGAGCAAACTAAATTCGACAAGCAATTTAAATATGCCGATAAAAAACAAATTCCGTATATCGTAATTCTTGGCAGTGAAGAATTGGCAGCAGGCACCTGTGTAGTTAAGGACCTGAGAAAAGGAGACCAGCAAACCATTGTACAATCTGCATTACAGCACTTCCCGTTTTATTAAATAAGTTCCTGGCACAGTTTTTTCAGTTACCGCTACAAATAAAGAGGTAACATGAGGAGAGCATTGTTTTTTGCGGTGATTGTGTTAATGGCCTTAACATCCTGCAGTAAAAAATTACAGCCTTCGGGTACTAAATCATCCGGAGGTTCTGGTGTTGTTTCTGCAACTAATCAAGCAGCTACAAAACCTGCTTCTTCGGTAATGATTGTACCGGAGGAACCGCCAACGGCAATGATCGTGTTGGCAAAGCCCATGATTGTTATAGACGAAACGGGTACCATCATTACATCAAGAGATAAGCTGCCGGCTTCGATGGCTGACAAAGTTGATTACAGTAAAATAACCCGGTCATTCACACCTGCGCAGCGTAAGAACCTTATTTATCGTTTTAAAATTGTACCCCCCAGGGTTTTATTTGTTCCGGACCATCTGGCTTCTAAAACTTCATGGGGCCGCCATTACTGTGTGTATAAAAAGAAATTCTGGTACTGGAAAAAAGAAGATGGCCTGTTTCATTTAGATGAGACCTATTACCAATAAAAAAAGCCGGGATACATTCCGGCTCCTGTGTTATGATCCAGGCAATCGAATCAACGCGCTTTAGCTAAATAAACCGATTGGGAAGCCCGGTACTTATAGGCCAATGTGTTGGTTACCGTAGCAGGCTGCTCTTTGGTTCCTTCCAGTTCATATCCCATCGCAACAATGCTTACACCAATGATTTTCTTATTGGCATCCCTGTTAAATTTTGCCGTACCCTGATACTGAACAATCGTGTAGAGATCCTCTGTTTGTTTTTCAAGCAAAGAAGTACCTGCAGAAGAAGTCATTGTTAAAACGGTGTCTTCAATTTCTACGGTTACTTCAGTAACTACACTCCCATCCGGGAACTTGTATTTGCCAACAAATTGTTGTAAGGTTGAATCTTTCGGAGGTGTTTGTTGTGCCTGGGCCAGGGAAACCAGTGAAAAAGACAAGCAACAAAACAGGATACATTTTTTCATATGCCAATTTTTAGTCGTCTAAAATACTATTATTTATCCTATTCTCTCTTCCCGCAGCCTTAAAAAAACCTTAGGTAAGCAGGTGAATGTTACCATCTATTAACATCCTTCATAAATAATAGCGGCCCCCTGGCCAACCCCAACACACATCGTAGCCAATCCGTATTTTATATTTTCTCTTCTCATCTCATGCAATAAAGTAGTCGATATCCTTACCCCGCTACAGCCCAATGGATGTCCGAGCGCAATGGCCCCGCCATTTACATTTACGGTGTTCCTGTCCAGGGCCAGTTCTTTTATACAGGCAATACTTTGAGAGGCGAAAGCTTCATTCAATTCTATCAAACCCAGGTCAGCCACTGCCAAACCCGCTCTTTGTAAGGCTTTCTGCGAGGCAGGCACCGGCCCAATGCCCATAATAGCAGGGTCTACACCGGCAATGGCCATACTTACAATTTTTGCAATGGGTTCGAGATTAAACAATGTAACCGCTTCTTCACTGGCCAGTAATACAGCCGCGGCCCCATCATTGATACCGGATGAATTACCGGCAGTTACCGTTCCATCTTCAACGAAAGCCGGTTTTAATGCTGCCAGTTTTTCAAGAGATGTCTGTCGGGGATGTTCATCTGTATTGATCCAGGTAATCAACCGGTCATGAATTATTTCAATGGCAGCCATTTCATCCTCCCATTTACCTGCTTCCAGCGCCGCAAAATATTTTTGTTGGGAAGCAAGGGCAAAAGCATCCTGTTCTTCGCGGCTGATGTTCCATTCCCTTGCAATATTCTCAGCCGTTTCGCCCATACTGAAAGGATAATACTGTTCGGCTAATTTCGGATTGATAAAACGCCAGCCCATGGTGGTATCAAAGGTTTCCGCCTTCCTGCTCCAGGCACGATCCGTTTTAGCCGTAACAAAGGGAGCCCTCGTCATACTTTCCACTCCGCAGGCTATATACAACATTCCCTCATTACACATAATGGCCCTTGCCGCGTCCATGATGGCCTGTAAGCCGCTGGCACATAAACGGTTTACGGTATTACCCCCAACACCTGGCGGCAAACCCGCCAGCAGTGCGGCCATTCTGGCCACATTACGGTTATCTTCCCCGGCCTGGTTGGCAGCGCCCGCAATTACATCTTCAATTACATTGGGATCAATTGCCGGATTGCGGTGCAATAAAGAACTAATGGCAGTAGCCAGCAAATCATCCGGCCTGATAGTACTTAATATGCCGCCATAGCGGCCAATAGGGGTTCTTACGGCATCTATAACATAACAGGGTTTCATACAAAGACTCAGATCTTAATGAAGAGAAAAATTAAAACAGCAGTGCAAGATATTGTTTGTAGCACAACACCTTAATAATTATCATACCTATTGGTAAAAGTTATCACCGGGAGAATAGCCTATTAATTCTTTTATCCACTTATCAAGATCGGTCTTCCGAGGAAAAAATTATTTTTCACCATAAATCACATTAGCGCTTGAGTCAATCATAATATTCCCATCAGGATATTTTTGATTCACCGCCTGGTATACTTCTTTTTTTATTTTTTCTTTCATCGCCTCATCAGCTTTATTGAGCGCTGCAACAATAGGCGCGCCTATCTCAGTCATCATGTTCCAGTAAACATCGGTTGTTTTGCAATTCAGTTTTCCGTTAACTTCTTTTGCTGAAATATTTTTTAAACCTGCCTGTAAGAATAGATCGGAGATAAAGCCATCCCCGGCACAGCGAAATATTCCAGGCGCACCTGGCGGGGGAGCAGGTAATTGCATGTTTTTATTGATTGTTTCCATGATAGCCGTAACCCAGAAATTTTTCTCAGGAACACCCCAAACCGCGGTAGCGATTCTTCCCCCGGGTTTCAGAACCCGCACCATTTCTTTAGCCGCTAATAACATGTCTGGGAAGAACATAAAACCGAAACGACAACTTATCGCGTCAAATGTGTTATCGGCAAATGGCATCTCGCAAACATCACAGGCAAGGGTTTCAATATTTTTAATTCCTCTCCTGGCTGCATGCTCCCGGGCAATTTCAAGCATGTCTTCTGCAAGGTCGGTAATAATAACTTTTCCGCCATTCAACATAGAGGCAATGGTCAATCCCGGTTCACCCGTTCCTGCCGCCACATCCAGAACTACCTCATCATTTTTCGGATTGAGCAGGCGTATGATCTCATTACCCATTGGTTGTAAAAAATCCATAGTCAGGTCATCCCATTTTTTCCACCCGGCAGAAAATTTATTCCACGACTCTTTTTGCTGCTGGCGGATTTGTTCGAGTTGCTGTTCCATGGTTTATTTTTTAGTTTACATTGATTTGACTGTTACCATTTATTTTACTCGTTTCTTGTTAGTTTGTTTGCGTTTGCACTGTAGCGAAAGCATGAAGCATACCTTTTAAAATTACATTTTTTTCAGGCATAATGCCAAATAATCATCCAACAGTAAATAAACCTTTTATTATACGCAGATTGTCCGGCCAAACAGGAAATTCGGCGCAGTTCCTCTCAATAGAGGTCTCTGCACTTCCCGCATAACAGGGTGTGGGCGGAGAAAAAGTAAAGATTCCCGTTTTTAGTAATTTGCTGAACTTCTATGGTAACCGTTATTCGTAATAAAAGTACCCGACTATGTGAGCAGCGCAGAAACCTCTATCGGGAAACTCCGGGGAAGACATTGTGGGGAATAAAATTAATTGTGCCGTAGTCGGCTTACTGGCTATCAACCATATTGGCTAGGCAATGCCTCGTCCAAAACCAACCGTGTCCCGATACATTTGAGGTGAGATATCGGCATTTGCTTTAAAAAACCTGCTAAAATAATATTCATCGTCATAGCCTAATTCATAGGCGATTTCTTTAATAGCTTTATTGGTTAAATACAATTCACGTTTTGCTTCAATAATAATTCGTTCTGAAATTAATTTAGTTAGTGTTTTATTAAAATGTGTTTTTGTAATTTTTGCCAATGCCCTTGCCGAGATGTTTAACATCGAGGCATAATCACTTGCAGAGTGTTTTGTTTTAAAGTCTTTTTCAATAGCATCTTTCAGTTTTTGCAGAACGAAAGGTTCTTTAAAGCCCGTAATGGACAGTTGGGCTTTCGGTTGTTGTTCTATTTTTAATCTTGAGGCAGTTATTAAAAATATTTTCAGGTAAGAAACCAATAGTTCATACTGTGCCAATGCAGGGTTTTGCATTTCCGTTTTCATTTGGCCTGTCAGCAAGTTTAACGTGGATGAAGAAATATCGTCAATAAATGTAAATGGTGGCTGATAAATATTATTGAATAAAACACCATTGCAAGCCACCTCTTTCTGGTGCATGTGGATGCAATAAAAATCAGGATGAAATTGTATAGCTGTTCCGGTTAAACTTTTTTCGGCGGAAAGCATAAATGGCTGATAAGGCGAAAAAGCAAACAAGGTTTTTTGCTCAAAATCATATTCAGAAAAGTCTGCCTTTACTTTGCCTTTCCCCTCTGTTATCCAAATCAGGGAATAATAATTTTTTCGTTGCAATTGGTTAAAATAGCTGTCATCTCCAAACGAAAACAATTTGAAAGCAAGGTTCCCGTTTTGCGGATTCACTAGTGTTAGTGCAGTTGGAGTTGTCATTATAGTTTCCGGTCTGATTCGTTAATTGGTAAATCATTGATACTGGCAAATCGTTTTTGCATATAGCCGTTTTTGTCAAACTCCCAAAGTTCGTTGCCATAACTCCTGAACCATTGTCCTGTTTCATTGTGCCATTCATATTCAAACCTCACGGCCATCCTGTTTTCCCGAAACCCCCATAGTTCTTTTTTAAGCCGGTAGTCTAACTCATTTTCCCATTTTTTAGTTAGGAATTGCTTTACTTCTTCCCTTCCGTATATAAAATCTGTCCTGTTTCTCCATTCAGTGTCAATGGTATACGCCAGGCATACTTTTTCCGGGTCCTTTGTATTCCAGGCGTCTTCGGCAGCCTGTACTTTTTGCAAAGCAGTTTCCATCGAAAACGGTGGAACCGGCAATCGTTTATTTTCCATCTGCTTTTATTTATTAATAAAGGTAGCTGAGCTTGTTGGCACAACTACCTTTTGGAATATTATTTTTCTTAAACTACTGTTGAATATGCCTCCACCACTGGAAAATCTATTGCTGTATTAGCAGTATTATTAAAATAGTTGGTGAGGATATTTAGAGCAACATGGCCTATAATCTCTCCCACTTCTCCTTCTGTAATTCCTGCTACTTTTACTGCATTTACATCTGTATCATTTACCAACCCTCTTTTACTTACCAGTATTTGTGCAAACTTCAATACAGCATCTGTCTTGGCATCGGCTGCCTTTGCGTTTCTCGCAGCTTCTAAAGTGTCTGCATCAACCCTTACCAGATTGGCACCAATGTATGTATGTGCGGATAAACAATAGTTGCAGGTGTTACTTTCTGCAACAGTCAATGCAATTAGTTCACCAATTTTTGTACCCAATGTGCCAGCACCTAATGCACCACTTAAATTTAGGTAGCCTTCTAAAAAGGCTGATGAGTTGCCCATTGTTCTCATCATATTCGGAACCATTCCCAATTTACCTTCGATTGCCGTAAATAATTCTTTTGTTTTACCAGTTGCTTCGTCAGGACTTAATGCTTTTAAACGTGTCATTTTTTATACTTTAATTGTTTTGTCGATATTGACTGTGCAAAGATGCAATGACACAAAAAAGTATAAAATGGATGATTAGGGTAATGAGATGGATAATTTTACAGGGGACAAAAAAAATTTATCTGCTACTATTTTTTCATTCTTCGCAGATTGTCCGGCCAAACAGGAAATTCGGCGAAGGTACTCTTCGAAGATATCTCCGCAGAACAACCTGCTAAGAAAAAAACTTTATTCAGAAAGATGCAGATGAGGCTGCAGATGCCGTTATAGGATTTTAGATGTGTGCCCGGAATAATAGGGCTATACTACACAACATGCAAAACGCCCTGCAAATACCATTTCATCATGATAATATAGTATTGTAATCCCATATTATTATATAACTTAGGGATTGAAAGCTAACAATATGATACAAAGAATATTAGAAGCTACCATTAAAAAAGACCTCTTTAAAGGGAAAGCCATCCTGTTATTTGGGCCACGTCAGTCGGGCAAGTCAACGTTAATAGAGGAGGTTTTCATTCTTCGCAGATTGTCCTGCCAAACAGGAAATTCGGCGCAGTTTATATGTTTGAATTCGCGAATTGAGTTTGCTAAATTCAAAGAAACGAAAACATATGAAAAGCGAATCAACTAAACTACGGGATTTTAGCGGTCAAAATATTTATG
>JALNZE010000047.1 GCA_023229465.1 Chitinophagaceae bacterium | reverse complement strand
CCCTGAACCTGTTGAAAAACGAAAACAGTAAAAAAAGAAGTATTAAAAACAAACGGTTACTCTGTGGCTGGGATGAAGACTTCTTGGCTAATCTGCTCTTGTGCCAAATTTAGATGCGTTTGCCCTGTGTTTCTGATTTTTTGATGATTTATTGTGCCTGATATTTTGTATTTTTAAAAAAGTTCTGTGGCCGTGCTGGCGGATGATTACTCCCCAATTGCATAAAGCCAGGGATGTTTATGAACAAACAACAGTATAAGTCTTTTATTAACTACGAAATTGAAATGATTAAAGTAACTTTAAAATAAATTCTTATGAGCAATAAAGACATATCAAATATCAAATACTCCATTAATTTGAGCTTTGAAGAAATCAAATTACCGCCATTCCAGGACATTTTAGTTTTGGGGAAAAATTCTCCACAAGGTAAAATAGGACTATCTAAATCATTTGAATTACTTGTACCAAACGGCTTTGATATCATAGAGGTTAATGATGACAAGGTGGAAGCTGTGTTTATCAATAAAAAAATATTAACTAAAATATCATCCGACAAAATTATTGACACGCTTAAATCAAAAGTTTTTCAGTTTATATCGGAAGGCGAGTTAATAAAAGTTGATTTTAAAGTTTCCATCTCATATAATAGCATTGAACTTTAAAAGTAATGATACAAGTAGGTGACTTTATTCATAAAAATTTTCAGGTAACTCATCCTTATGTGGGTGTTAATTTAATTAGAAAAAAACTGATTAGCCATTCTGCAATTGTCGTATTAGAAGAGGACACTAATGACTATTTAGGCGTTCTGACACCTCTTGACATTGTGCAACGGCAGCATAATCTTGTTATTGATTGCCTCATAAAAAAACCAATACTTCAATATGAATGCAAAGTAGAAGAAGCATTGGCAATAATGCACAAACACAACACAGAAGTTTTACCTGTTGAAAATCATAAAAAGTTTGAAGGATTAGTTTTCAAAGATGACCTTGTTACATCCCTTTCTTCACAAAACACAAATCAAGGGAACCAACTTCAACGAAATGCCGAAGAAATTAAAAAATCTGAAAAAATATTAACCGCAATTTACAATAGCACTCACTCTGTTCGGTTATTAGTTGCTCCTGACTACACTATTCTATTCTTCAATAAAACAGCATATGAAACCACTATTTTGTTTCAAAGAAAAAAACTAAAAATTGGCGACAACTTCATGAATTATGCAAAGGACATACTTAAGACTACTGACAGCAGCTTAAAAAGTGTCTTTGAAACAGCTCTTACAGGTGAATATGTTATAAGAGAAGACGAAATCCGGCACAATGACAGTTCATTGTGGGTTAAAACGGAATATAATCCTGTTTATATAGATAATAAATTAATTGGGGTTTCAATTAGTTCACGGGATATTAGCGAAAGAAAGAAGAATGAATTTTTAATCAAAAAGCAAATTGACGCATTTAAAGATATTGTCACTTTTCAATCTCACGAAGTAAGACGACCAGTTGCAAATATTTTTGGAATTATTAACTCCCTTGACAGATCAACTCTTTCAGAAAAAAACAGAGAATTGATAGAGTTACTTGACATTACAACAAAACAGCTTGACGACATTATTAAAGCTGTTGTAACAAAAGCGTACGACAACAGCAAGGAGGAAGAATAAAATTACCTTTACGGGGGAATTTCACCCCCTGCGTCCCCACAGAACCGTATCCCGAAGTAAGTTCGTAACATGATTGATAGTCACCCATCATACAATTCTTCAGTTATGCTGTTACCTATAAAATCGCATGCCTGTTGTTCGGAAAATTGGCCCTTACGTTTAGGTGATGGGTACATCGGCATCTTCTCTGAAAGTTGGCTATTGGATTAATCCCTTAATCCAACAACCTCAACTAAAAAATGATACAAAACTTGCGTCAATCAAGCCAATATATATAAATTAACGGATAAAAAACCGGCATCCCAAAAAATCCCTTTTTCCTTCGTATTTTTATGCTAATGAAAACCTCATTAAATTATTTACCACAAGGCAAGCGGGAGCAGATACTTGAAATAGTGAGTATTATTAAAGAAGTAGTGGCTCCTGAAAAAATAATCCTGTTTGGCAGTTATGCCAAGGGTAAGTATGTGCAGCACCGGTACACAGGTAAGGATGGTATTTTATACGAATACATCAGCGATTTTGATTTTCTGGTGGTAACCAGGAATAATACGGTGAAAGAATATGAACTGGAAGATATTGTAAACAGCAGAACCCAGCATTTTAAACAGCCCATTAACCTGCAGATACATGAGATAGATTATATAAACGAAGGCCTTGAATTTGGCCAGTATTTCTTTACTGATATTGTAAAAGAAGGTGTGTTGCTGTATGATACCGATATTGTGCATTTTGCTGAACCCAGAGAATTAACACCGGCAGAAGAAAAAGAAATTGCTCAACGGTATTTTGATATTTGGTTTTCGGGTGGTGTCGCCTTTTTAAATAGTGTAGCTTTTAACTTTCAACAGAAACAATTTAAAGTTGCTGCGTTTGAATTACACCAGACTACTGAGAGCTTTTATTACACAGTATTACTTGTATTTACAGGCTACAAGCCTAAAACTCACAATCTGTATAAGCTACGGAAACAGGCCAAACATGTATCAGAGGACTTGTTTTTATTATTCCCTATTGAAACAAGCAAGGAAGAAAAAAATTTGTTTGATTTGCTAAAGCGTGGTTATATAGATGCCCGTTATAAAGCTGATTATGTAATTACTCAAGAAGAACTTACCAGGCTTATAGAACGTGTACAACAGATGCAAACCATTGTAGAGCGAATTTGTAAGGAAAAAATTACTGCTTTTGAATTGATTGAATAATGATGATATCTTATCCACCGGCACGAAATGTTTTTTGCAACTCCAGAAACCTTTGATCAACATCCAGTGGTTTTACTTCAATAATTTTTACATAATCATAGTATTGGGGATACATAGGATTCAGTATGTAGTTATAAGAATTGGGCATTACAGCAGAACGTGTTTTAATGGCTATACATTTCCGCTCTGCAAATAGCTTATCTCCCATTTCCTTTAAAACAATATTCTCAGGGTTTCTCCAGTCTTTCGGTAAATCCTTATCTGCAATTTCCAGTATAGGCTCTCCATCATTTATTTCAATGGTCAGTATATACATATCGGGCGGCAGTTCCGATTCATCAACATGTACCAATACCTCCAACATACATAAGGATTCATTCTCACTGGTATATACAGCAAAAACCCCTTCATGATTCCATCGTCCCCCTTCGGTATAGGCACCTGTGCCGGAGAGGTCGTTGGTTCTTTTGGCTGATTTGACAATACGGTAAACAAGCATAAGGCAGCGTGGCAGTATTAAGTATAAACCCCTTCTTCTATTCTTCCTAACACCTGGTTCACCAGTTTAATACCAGTTGGGGTATTCAGTAACTCAAATGGTTTCTTCCCGTTTAGTGCCCGGTTTCCTTTTTGCAGCCAATGATTGAATTTATCGGGATCTTCAAAGACTGATAAGCCTTTGGTGAAGGTATTGGCAATTTCAATGGATAGAGAAGACGCCAGGCTGTCTAATACATCAGTACCTTTTTTACGGCCCAATGTTTTGTACGAAATATTCAGTAAGGTGGCCATATCTTTCATAGGCACATCCATCAACTCGGCAAGGTTGCTTACAGAAAGTTTAGGAATACCTTTGTTACCTGCCGTAACAAAATCGAGTGTTGACACAGGCTCTTTATCCATAAATTGTTTACCCCCCAAAATAATCCATGTAATGAAATTAGCAGAAGCCCCCTTTTTGATGTATTGGGACACAAGGTGAGTTACATCCGCTCCTGTTGTTCTGTTTTTTAGTGTGGCAACCGGCATAAGAGACATTTTACCCAAATGTAGGGGTAATTTGTCTCTTTACAAACTTTAAACAGTCTTTTTTGCCAAATTTTAAAGAATTCTATACTTTATCCTGCTTATAGATTTCAGCTATTAGGATTGGGATACTTTCATTTGCACCTGTCACTAACTAAAAATGAATCAATTCCTCAATAGGTATGCCTAACCCCTCGGAAAGGGCCAACAGCATCGTAAGTGACGGATTGGTTTTCCCTTTCTCAATTCTATGGATCTGGCTGAAATCAACATCTGCATTATCTGCAAGCTTCCGCAAACTCAACTTTTTATCCTCCCTTATTTTTTCCAAGTGTTTGCCGAATTTATTTAATATTTTCTCATCCCTGGTACTATTCATTGATGGAATTTCAAAGAAATACTGAAAAATATTGTAGGACTATTTGCATACGTCTGTAGATGTTATATTTATCCTTCTACAGGCATTTCAAAAATCGTATTATTGAAGTAACCAGAGAAATTCAAAATATACGAGGGGTTTACCTTTACAACGCCTTTTCAGGCCAAAAATCTTTAGGCGAACATTTGAATAATTTTGCCAGTTGATTGAGGTGATGGGTATTATATTTTGCAATAAAGTTAGGGCTTTCAATATGACCGATAAATCCAACAGACAGTTTCAGGTGAACGGCGATCTCAGTTTGTGTAATCTGCTTCTCCCGGCGTAATTCCCGGACACGGCTCACGATATACCAGTCAATCTTTGTCTTCAGGTTCTGCCTAGCCATATAAATTAAACGAAATATTTTTTTTATGTTTCCTATATATGTATAGGAAAGTGTAGTATATTTGTTTTGCTACTTATTTTCTGTCCCATTACTGAGTGAACCTGAGAAATTCAAGGTATGAGACAGGAGCCAACTACCATAAACGCACTAAAAGGCGGGTGCTCATTTTATTATCGGGACATTTTCTCAGGTCTCAGTAATGAAAAAATGAGCCCCGTTCTTTGTATGTCCTTACCTTTCATACAGTTAGCCGGCAAAACACTGCATACCATTCTCTATGCACTTATTACATGCAATCTTCCTTACCATCAGCATTTTAACTTCCGGCAGCCCCCCTATTGGCAGAAGGCCTCTCCCCCTGGGTTTTCCATTGCCGGTTTCCAGGTGCATAGCGGCAGTATCTGTTTTCACCTTTTACAAGGCAAAAGCCTGGTGCTGCTGAAAACCAACTTCAGTAAGAAGCCCAAAAACCCGGTGTAGCCAATTCTCCCCACCGGTTAGGGGTATTGCTATGCTACAGCCACTCCCCCTTCTCATTCATTTTATTGTT
>JALNZE010000046.1 GCA_023229465.1 Chitinophagaceae bacterium | reverse complement strand
AGTGCCCGGAGACCTGCTGGCATTAGACATCAGGCAGTGCCTGCATTACCTGGGTACCATTACCGGCCAGATTACCAATGAAGATCAGTTGGATTTTATATTTAGTAAGTTTTGTATTGGAAAGTAGCCCAGGTTTATGCAAAGATAATTGACCAAACCGAAAGGGATGAGGCAAATAAAGTACAGGTAGACTTTTAAAATATCAGTATGCAAATAATACGGAGTATCTAAAACAGGATTTATGAAATAAGGGGTGAAAGGGTAATGCTGGATAGTGATTTAGCAGCCCTGTATGAAGTAGAAATTAGGGTGTTGAACCAAGCTGTAAAGCGCAACAGTAAAAGGTTTCATGCCGATTTTATGTTTCAGCTTACCAAAGATGAATTTGAAAGTTTGAGGCTTCAAATTGAAGCCGTTGAAAACGGCCACTCTTTAACATCACAAATTGTGACCTTAAAAACAGGCATGGGACAGCATATACAGCCAACCCATAATTATACGGCTGCCAATTCAAATGCATAATCCTGGTAACCTATCAATTCTCTGGTTGCCTCAAGTTCTTTCCAGGCCTTCTCTAAATGACTCAATTCAACTATATCCCAGGTGGGCATATCGGCAAATTTTGCCGTGATGTTAGAAAGTGTATCTTTTTCTTCCTCGTTAAATAGCTTTTTATCAAAGTCAGCTTCAGAAATAAATACTTCTCTTGCTCCGCCATTTGAAAGCTTTAAAAATTGTGAACTGATTAGTTGTTCGTTTTCAAGATAGGCATAAATATTATCATAGTTTGCTGGAACAGGCCCATATTTTATGGCCTGGTAACTTAAACCAGTAATGGAAGCACCATAATTTTTATAATGTGTAAAGTCAGCAAAGAATAGCTGTTTATTGAGTTTCAACTTATCGTTGAAATCCGGCTTTGAGTGCTGAATAAAATAGGTAACGAGATTAGCAATTTTTGTGGGTACTGGTTTTTTGTATCCCGTAAAATTATTTGGTTGATTGTAAACATTCAAGATTGCACACAAATTCTTATTCTCATCTTCCGTATGAACAAGATAAGCAACTCTTTCTTTTACTTTTTTAAATGCATTACCTGAAAAATGTTCTTTTGCCTTATCAAGTAAATTCATAAAAGTTTGAGGCTCTGATGCAGCACTTATCAAATTGCCGTATGCTGGAGTAGGAATCTCCCCATTTTCATAATTACTATACCCATTAGCACCCAAACCAAGTACCTCACTCATTTTTGAAGCTGGTAAATCATATTTCTCCCTTATCGCAGCAATTTCTTCAGGAAAAGGGATGTTGTTTTTTTCCCTGTACTGATTATGTGCCTGCATTAAACTGATGGTATCTGCTTCTGTTGTGGTAAATTCCTCACTGCATTTTTCGCATTTGTAAAAATGGGCTACTATCTTAAATGTTTCTTTCCGATAGTTTAATTCCTTTGCTTCTTTTTGCAGGTTGGCATTACCGTCGCAATATGGGCATTCGATTTTTTGTTTCATGTTCATTCGGTTTTTAGTGGGTAATTCATAGGAAATTCAGCTATGTGAAAAGACATACAATCAACCATCTTATTGGGTAAGCCAGGGCTGATTTTAATATAAACCTCTTTTCCTTTTACTTGAATACCGAACTCATAGTAGTCTGGTTTGGTTAGATCGTAAGTATCTTTTTTGGGGCCACCGTAATAATCTTCGGCCTTTAAATTCATCAAATATTCTAACCGTTTAATCGGCGTTATATCTAATTCCGCTAAATCATCAAGGTTTTTACCTCTTGGCCGGAATGCTACTTCAAAGACTTTGATCTTGTCTTTTAGCTGATTTAAGAATAATTCAACCTCTTGTTTGATAGCCATTCGGACTGCAAAGTTAATTATATTCCACGAAATAATGGAATTTAATCTGAAAAAACAAATAAAATCTACTATAAAGTGGAATTTTGGTAATCCCACTTCTCAAACCTTCATGTCGCCAATCTAATCGCTGATAACTGGCTCTCCATTTAAAAAGCAGCATTTTGAAAACCCCACCATTGGCATTTTATTATGTGCCGATAAAAATGATGCAGTAGTAAAAATTACTTTGCCCCAAGATAATAAAACCATCATCGCAAGTAAGTACCAATCATACTTGCCAACTGAACAGCAATTGACAGATGAAGTGAAGAAGGAAATGGAGAAATTAGATAATGAAGAAAATAATATCCGATGCCCCGTTGAAGTATCCAAAACAGGATTTACAAAATACGTGGTGAGGGGGTAATGCTGGACAACGATTTAGTAGTCTTGAAAAATTTATTAAGGCAAATTCAACTATTTATTTTTCACTTTCTGTTTTAACATCTGCGCCAATTAATCCGGAAATTGAACCGAATAAATACCTATTACAGCAGGAACTGAATTGCAGCCAATTCTTTACCCACCTGCTGCACACCTTTCAAAATACGCTGGGTTTGAGTAGGTGAAGGTTTTTTAATGCCTTTGATGTATTGAGCCAAAAGACTTTGGTTTATTCCGATACGTTCAGAAAGCGCCTTTGCATTAATAACCTTGTAAAATTCAAAGAACTGGGGCAAATCCAGCGTTATTTTCAAATCCTGTTCTGTTACTGTTTTGCCTTGTGCTTCAAAGTGGAGGTTAAGGGCTTCCAGTATATTGGCTTTAAGTTCATCCAAAGAACCGCCAACGGTATAAACAGGATATTTTTCAGCATAAGCCGAATAACCCGTTTTTGTTCTTTCAATGATCATTTCAATTTTCATAACACACAATTTTTATTTGATACCTGCATCTTTTTTTATTTTCTTTTCCAGCCCTTTACCTACTTCATGGCTGCCATGATACGGGCAAACAATTTGACCCTTTTTAGTGTGGTGTTCCATGATCATGTGACTACCTGCTTGCCTTACCACAGACCAACCGTCTTTTTTAAGCAGTCTAACCAGTTCACTGGATTTCATTTCTCAAAGGTAATAAATTTATTACCTTATGCAAAATTATAAATATATATTGGAATCTTACAAGGTAGATTCCCCCGGACGAATTATGAATCAATCCTTCCCGTAAGCTTTTATGAGTATTATTATCTAATTTATAGATAAAATAAGGATAGAATAAGGATATTTTGATAAAATTATTATATTTATGGATAGAATAAAGATAGAATAGAGATATATGCTTACACCAAAACTTGCTTTTGATATTGAAACGATGCAAAAGACCATCCTATCCATTGGAAGGATAGATGCTTTTAAAGGCAGATGGAGCAGTATAGAAAACAAGAGCGATCGTTACCTCAGGGAACTGAGAAAGATCGCTGCTATTGAGAGTATCGGCTCCTCAACCAGAATAGAAGGAGCTGTTTTGACTGATGAAGAAGTTCAGCAGTTGATAAATAATATCAAGATCACGGAATTTAAAAGCAGGGATGAAGAAGAAGTGTTCGGCTATTACGAGGCACTGGACATTATTTTAGATAATGCATCTAATATCGAATTATCAGAATCCTATATTCTGCAACTGCACACCATACTATTAAAGTATAGCAGTAAAGACCAAAGACATAAAGGCGCATACAAAAACCTGCCCAACTCTGTTGTTGCCAATTATCCGGACGGTAATCAAAGAACCATATTCAATACAACTGCACCGCACCTTACACAAAAGGAAATGCAGGAAATGATTGATTGGGTAAACACATCTTTACAGCAATCATCTGTTCACCCATTATTGGTTATAGGCTTATGTGTATATGAGTTCTTATCTATCCATCCTTTCCAGGATGGCAACGGCAGGCTGTCTCGTTTACTGACAACACTGTTATTACTGAAGAGTGGATATGGGTTTGCACAATACATATCATTTGAACACATTATCGAAGAAAGAAAAAAGGAATACTACCAGGTATTAATGCATGACCAGCAATATAGAGGAACCGATAAAGAAATTATCAGCGGGTGGATGCTGTTCTTTTTAAGCAGCCTTGAAATACTGATAGAGAAACTGGAGAATAAATATGCTTCTTATAAAGAGCGTGGTAATTATACTAACGAAAGACAGCAACAGATCATACAGTACATTGAAACGAAACAACCTGTTAAACTGAATGATATCGTAAAAAGATTTCCTGATCTTTCCATTCACACTATTAAAAAGGACCTGCAGTTACTGGTACAACAACAAATGATCGGCAAAGCGGGGGAGAAGAAAGGAACTGTTTATGTGAAATTAATAAAATGAGACTGGGAGAACATGATGTTCAGTTAAACAGTATTTACGATGCAATGCAAAACTTACTCAAATGAATCCCATTCACTAATCAAATACTTGCAACTGCAAAAGAAATACCAATATACCTGCTACAAAACCTACCAAAGCCAGCCACCCTATTTTTTTCAGGTACCACATAAAATCAATTTGTTCAATACCCATTACGGCCACACCTGCCGCTGTACCAATAATAACGGCGCTTCCGCCTGTTCCGGTGGTTAGGGCCAGAAATTCCCAAAAAGGATGGTCCGTTGGATACGTGCTCAGATCAAACATGCCCTGCGAAGCGGCAACCAATGGTACATTATCTACAATCGCGGAAAGTAGCCCCAGGGCAATGCCAATCAAATAATCATTTTTTAAAGTACTACTTAAAAAGGTTGCCAAATTTTTAAGTATACCAAAAGATTGTAAAGCGGAAACGGCTAATAAAATGCCCAGAAAAAACAGGATACTTGGTGTATCTACTTTCTGTAATGCATTGGCAACACTATATCGGTTTGCTTTTTCATGGTCCTTGCTTTTATGAATGATAGTGGTAATTACCCACATGAATCCTAAAGCAAGTAATATTCCCATAAAAGGAGGCAGATGTGTGAGTGTTTTAAAAACAGGAACAAAAATCAAAAAACCAAGGCCTGAAAATAAAACGATTTTTCCATCCCTTTTTTCTCTGGCTGTGCATATCGATTCAGGCATGGCCTCTATTCTTTTTCCTCTAAAGCGGTAAGAAACAATTAGCGCGGGAATAATGCAGGCAATAAGACTTGGCAGTACCAGTTGCTTCATAATATGTAAGGCTGTTATTTGTCCGCCAATCCAAAGCATAGTAGTAGTTATTAATCGTTTAGTTATTTAGTGATACAGAATTCTCTACGCTGCATATCTGACGTGGCTTACATGAAAATATTTTTGCACCTGCTTTCTGTCATTTTTCCTATTGTTCATAAAATCTTCAAC
>JALNZE010000025.1 GCA_023229465.1 Chitinophagaceae bacterium | reverse complement strand
CAAGGCTGGTACGGTGCTTTGCACGGAAGAGCCCGACAAGGAGGTTTTCTCCATGTGTGATGTCAAAGTTCTATTCTTCAACAAAATGCTGACTGAATTTATTTTTTCAAAGTTAGCTTTGGACCTAAGTTGCAAAAAATACAGGAGCCTGTTCATGGAATGCCTGGATATAGGGAGATTAGCTAGTTAAAAATTTACCGGAGTATTGACTAAAATGAAAAAAGGAATTGTTTGGTTAATCATGTGCCTGTTTACCCTGTCTTTAACGACTAAAGCACAGGATATTGTTTGGGATTTTGCAACAGACGCTCAGGGATGGCACGACCTGGGAGCAGGCCGTGATGTTACAGCAAGCTGGGATAATGGCTCACTAAAAATGACTTATTTTGAAAATTCACCCGGCCAGGGCCCGCAACTCTGGTTTGCGGCAGTCCAGGTTGAAAAAGATTTTGATGCAAGTACCCATCGCTATCTCGAAATATATTACCGACCCTTTAACTGGCCTACAACAGCTCCGGTTAAATTTCTTATTCAATGTATGAACAGTAATAACGAAGCAGTTTATGCGTATGCAGATCTTGATCCGACAAAAAATTTTGTGTCTGTAGATATCGCCGCATTTGATCCGGGCTGGGGCAAGCCATATAGTGGTATGATGAAAACTGTTTACCTCGAAATACCTCACAATGGTGCAGCAGCTGCTAATCCGGCAACAAAGTGGTTTGGTGCGTGGACCATGATAGACAAAGTTGTACTGACCAACACACTGGCCATTCCACCATCAACTGATAAGGTTTTGCATTGGACTTTTGATAAAGATTTCGCCGATTCTACCGGCCATATAACCGGCATTGGCAGCGGAAATCCTGTTATTGATGCTTTATCTGCGAAAGAAGGATCCGGTGCACTGCTTTTAAACGGTAGTGATTACGTAACAATGCCTTCAGATTCGGTTTTGTCTTCCGATAAAATTACTTATACCTTCTGGATAAAAACTCCTGCCGCAGGTCAAAATAATGCAACAATACCTGCCCGTATTCTTTCTTATGGCAGTGGGAATTTTGAATTGGCTTTGTACCAGGGCAATCTTAGTTTGGGCGCATACCGTTCCTGGTTTGATTTGGAAACTCCCTGGAAAAATAACGTTTGGCAACGTGTAGCATTGGTTGTGGATGGAAGCAATTTGTCATGCTTTATAAACGGAATAAAGATTAGTGAGACCATAATGCAATCAGCAAAGGATCGCTCTGGCAACCTGGTTATAGGCATTAACGGTCTAAAGGCAGTTATAGATGAATTATCCATCTATAATTATGTGCTCTCCGATAAAGAAATCGCTGAGGATGGGTTGGTTCCTCCCGGTACAGTAACCCCATGGACGTTTGATACAGATTTAGAAGGATGGCATGAAATATCAGATGGAACCAACAGGGATGTTACCCTCTCATGGGCAGACGGAGCCATGGTAATGACTTACGCGGACAAGGCTACCAATAACGGACCGCAGCTTTGGTTTCCACAGGTGGAGGTAACTGCTTCATTTGATGCTGCGTTATATCCTTATTGTGATATTTATTACCAGACAGTTGGCTGGCCTGTAAGTTCAACGGTTAAAGCCTCATTAGAATTTACAAAGGCTGATGGTTCTATTGCCTACTCTTATTTCGATCTGAACCCTTCAGAAACCTTTGTTCGGGTTGATATACCTAATACTGATCCGGGCTGGGGCGTTTTATATTCAGGAGAAATCGCCTCTGTCAGATTAGAAATACCACATAATGCATCTGCTACTCCGGCAGAAAATTGGTTTGGCGCCTCTGTAAAAATCACGAAAATCGAATTAAACAATACTCAACCTGCTGTAGGAGATGCATGGAACAAAACACTTGGCGATGCCATATTTACTAAGTCGGGCATGAGCAGATTCAATAACCCGAAGTTTCAATACCAAACCATCGGCCTGGGAGGTACAACCATGCGTGTTGATCCATGGGGATTTGCAAGCCATAGGGCTCCCTACACCAATCAAAACTCTTACAATCATAAACCATCGTTTGGTTATGAATACTGGTGGGATAATACAGGACACCGGTACAACCCATTCCTGATTAACGCCGGATACGGTGCTTCCTTTGATCCCGGTACAATTACGTCTTTCGAACAGAACCAGGATATTAAAACAGGAGTTCTTAAAACTGATCTAACTTTGACTGTAGGAGGTATTACATTTACTTCAACCCGCGAAACATTTATTACTCCTGATGGTGTTTTGGTAATACGTGTTCAGGACAATGGCGCTCCATCGCCTTTGCAACTCAATTTAGCAATAAATGAAAAGGTTGAATGGTTTGGCACTTATTATGCGGGAGAAGAAGATCCCTTCGTAAGAGATGCTGTCCATACCTCCAATAGAAATGCGGGTGCAACAGGAGGAGTAGTGGCTGTTAACAGGCCGAATACCAGTGACTGTGCAGTTGCTGTTGCTGTAGAGGCAACATCTGCTGAAACTGTTTCGGCAAACAGCGATATCTACAGCCAGACATCGGCGAATGGTACTATAACTTTTTATATTGTTCCTAAATCATCGTTCAAACCTTCCACTTCAACAGTGCCATGGGATTATGCGTGGAATGCGGCTTCTGTAGCCAAAACAACAGGATATGCAGCTCTTAAGCAGCAAACAGCCGATTGGTGGGTAGATTTTTTGAATGTCTCTAAAATCTCTGTACCGGATGAGAAAGTTTCAAAACTCTACGCGCAATCCCTTTATTATCATGGTATATATTTTGGAAATAGCGCAATACCTCCGGGATGTTTTGGTACCGATATTTATGGTTTTTTCGGGGCTGTTTGTCCCGAGTACGATTTGCCTTTTAGCTCATTTGCATTGGCTTATACCGGACATATAAATGAAACTAAAAATATTGCAAACTGGGTTTCTTCAGTATTGCCTAAGTGTAAAGAACAGGCTGTTAATGGCGTAACGCATCATAATGTATACAGAAAATACAATAGTGGAGCTATATATACAACTTTAATGGGGTATAATGGAGTAATAACGATACAAGGTGAAACATCTGAAGGTGGTAATTTATTACAAAATTATCCCGGATTAAACTCTGCGCGTATGGCTCTGAATTATCTCGATTATAGTGATGATCAGACTTTCAAAAATGCTGCCTATGATGTTTTAAAATCAACCACCTATGTTGCCTTAGAGGATTTAATTTCTAATGGTAAGGGCTCATATGTTGATGGAAAAATCCCTAATTGCATGCAGGAAGGAGCTGTTCTAATGGGATATAACCAATGTGTGAAAAGGGGCATTGCTGAGCCCGAATGGATTTCAAAATATCAAAATAAAATTTTGATGTCGCAAGGGGTTCTCAATGGTGATACATTATTATCGGGTGGTGTTGGAGCCAATCCCGGATATGGTGATGGTAGTGGCACTTCGTTTTATTCATTGTGGTGGGCTACAGTGATTGACAAACACGATTCCAGAGCAGTTAAAGCAGTTGAAAATTATCATGCTACTTTTCAGGAATACTGTTTTAACAATGGATGGTCTGGCGTTCATAATGCAAAAGTATATCGTGGAGATAATGCATTGATGTGGCTGAAAAACTTCCAAAGACCTGATGTGCTTCTCGATGAAACAAGTTTTGCAGAGAATTCAGGGGAGCCTGGTTATAACTACACGCCTGAAATAGGGGCGCATGGAGCCTATATCTGTAACCTGACCCAGATGCTGATAGATCCTGATGACGACTCAATAGTAGATGTTTTCCCTGCCATACCTAATGAATGGGAATACCAGAAAGTAGCTATTGATGGCCTTATGACAACAGGTGCACTCTCTTTTACTGCTGAACGCGATATCAATGGTGTAAAAGTAAAAATAACTAACAAAGCTAACTCTGCAAGAGAAAGAATAGTCAGGATAAAAACCCCGAGGTTCCTGGATGTTCACGGCGCAGAAAATCTTCCTGTAGAAGATGGATTTATAGTTATCAATGTCTCTTTATTGCCGGGAGAAACAAAAAGTTATGAATACACTTTTAGCCCTATGGATATTTCTACCGGTATTAATACGGAAGGTACCAAATCTGGGACAGACTTGTTTAAAGTGTATCCAAATCCAAATTCAACAGGGTCTTTGAATATTACAAACTCTGAGAAAATTGACGATCTTTTGATTTATTCCATGACAGGGGAAATGGTTAAGAAATTTCAGAATCAGGCTCATAGTTATGATATCGGGGGATTAAAAACAGGCATTTATATTGTGCATATTAAGGCTGATAATATTTATTATGCCAAACGATTAATCATAATGAAATGAGCCTGTTTCTGAAAAGACTCTAATTTGAATCAAAATAAATGCCCGGTTTTTAAAACTTAATCCAGCAAATCATCAGTATTAAAAAAGATATGAAAGTACCCAGGATAAAAAATAAAATCCTTATCATCTGTATGTTTCTGGCATTTGGATTGGCTGCTCAGGATAAAGATCTTGTTTATCCTTTGGCTGGGAATTATGCCGACTCTGAGCAATCCAAACAACTTGGTACAAATCGTCGGCCAAACATATTGTTTCTGCTGAGCGATGACCAAAGATGGGATTCGCAGGGATGTTTTGGAAATACCGTTGTTACCACACCGGAAATAGACAGATTGGCAAGTGAAGGAGTGAAGTTCAATAATTCTTTTGTCACCTTTTCTGTTTGTAGCGCTAGTCGTGCAGTTATTATGACTGGCATATATTCCCGCTCCAGATCAGGAGGCGCAGATAATTTAACCGCTATTGCAACTCCCCGAAATTGGAATGCAACTTTACCGGCATTACTAAAAGATAATGGCTATTTTACCGGGTACATTGGAAAATGGGATTGTGGTGTTGGCGAAGATGGATTTCAGATAGGAATGAATCTTTTTGATTACTGGGGCGGAGATAGATGGCATGGCAATTACTGGCATGAGCGTAACTGCAATTTTGTTACTAATGATGGAATGGAACACAAAAGTGAGATACGATGCACCTGTGTTCAGGGTACACCCTGGGAGTCGTCGTTCCCTCGTACTGGTTTTAGTGGAATGGTTGATCCTGTTCACACCGATATTGAAGTAGTTCCTCTAAAGGTGAAAACATTCTTAGATTCGAGGGATCAGGACAAACCTTTCTTTCTTCAGATTTCTTTCAGGGCGCCTAAAGACCCATGGTCTGATTATCCTCTTGAAGTAAAGGATTATTATACAGCAAATAAAATTCCTGTTTCTCCAACAGCTAATATTGAAAATGCTTTGTCTCAACTGAAGTTTCTTCAGGGAACGATGGGGACAGACCATGCAAGAAATGTATTAAGTTCAGAAGGAAAACTTGAAAATGAAATACGCAAACATTATCGTCTTGTGACAGGGATTGATATTGCGATTGGGAAATCGAGAAATTTACTTGACGAAGCCGGGGTGGATAATAATACAATAATAGTATTTTCTTCAGATAACGGGGCTTTTCTGGGAGAACACGGCTTTTGGGGAAAATGGTTGCCTTACGAGGAATCAATATGTGTTCCTCTGATTGTTTACGATCCTCGTGTACCATCGGAGAATAGAGGAAAAACCGTTGATGAGATGGTTTTGAATGTTGATTATACTCCAACATTTCTCTCTTATGCAGGTATAACTGCTCCGGATGAAATGCAGGGAATGGATATAAGGGATTTATTGTCAGGAAATAAAGAAGAATGGCGAAAAGATTGGTATTATGAACACACATGGACTGCAAAAGACCTTGGTGCCAATGTAGTTCCGATAGTTCCAAGCGAGGCCGTCAGAACTGATGAATGGAAATACATAGTATTCTACAATGAGGAACCTGATGTGGAGCAGCTTTTTAACATTAAAGAAGACCCTTATGAAATCAATAATTTAATATCAAATCCGGAGTACGTATCTATTCTCAGTCATCTTAGAGGAAGACTTGAATATTATAGGGGTTTATATACTTCTGAACAGCCGGAATAAAATGCATAAACATTGTCATTTTTTTAATTTTTGGTTCATAAATTTTTGCACATGTTAAAGAAATATTTTAACCCTTACCCCTTAATTAAAATAATATCCAGTCATTTAAGAAGGATTGGCAGTGAAGATTAAAATAGCGAAAGAACAAAAACAAACAGGTAGGAGCAAATTGTTTCGGGCAGCCAACATAATTTTATCCACAAAGTAAAATCAAGTGTTATGAAAAAAAATCCTGTTTACATACTATGCTGTATATTAGCTTTTGGTTGTTCCATTGACTTAAACAAGGGCATAACCATTAGTAAAGAAGAAGCAATGCTGCGCGAGCAGGTTAATAATGATTATCAACACCCTGTATATCATGCTTCTCCACCTGTGTATACTATGGGTGATCCAAATGGTCTGATACAGTACAAAGGTGTTTACCATCTGTTTTATCAAAATCACCGGCCCCTCCATGATTCAGTTTCCAATACTCATTGGGGACACTTTACAAGTACTGATTTATTTCATTGGAAGGAGCAGCCAGTGGCTATCTCCCCTGAAGATACCTGGAAGCAGTGTTACTCAGGATCAACTGTCATTTACAATGATAAGCCTGTAGCCTTTTTTACCGGGCTCTCCGATAAGTACCCGGAAGTACCTTGTATTGCCTTTTCAAAAGATGATGATTTGAACGATTGGGAGCAATATGAGAAAAATCCGATTATTGCCGAACGTCCCGTGGGATTGCCTGGTGGCGGGTTTCGCGACCCTTACACTTGGAGAGAGGGAAATCGAGTTTTTATGGCTTTAGCTTCAAGTACCAATATTGGAGGAGCAGTCCTTTTATATAGTTCTGAAGATCTGGTAAACTGGAAATATCATGGGCCCTTATACCAGGGGGTAATAGAACCCGGAGGAGAGGGCGAACTTTTTGAGTGCCCCAGTTTTTACTCTTTCAGTAATGGGCTCTATATTTTAAGCTATAACAAGTTATATAGTATAAATGGCAAGATTGCCCCGGCACGTCGCCCTGTATATATGGTGGGCAGATATGAAAATTACAAATTCACTCCTGAATACCAGGCCGATCTGGATCTGTTTAATGAGAGCTGGGCTCCGCAGACATTCAAAGATGAAAAGGGCAGATATATTCAATTTGCTTTGTCTTGGTGCGGCAGAACCGATGATGCAGGCTGGCATGGGGTACAAACAATGCCCCGTCATGTGACTATGGGAGATGATAACAGGTTGCGCTTCAGACCTGCTGGTGAACACCAATCACTACTTCACAATCATAGAAATTATGGAGGAATGAAGATTACTCAGTCAGACAAAAACCTATTAAAAGATTTGAAAGGTGATTGCATGAAGTTACGCGTGGTTTTTGAACCTGGCTTTGATGCAAAAAAGCTGGGGCTAATTGTTAGGAA
Organism: Chitinophagaceae bacterium; assembly: GCA_023229465.1. Classification (GTDB taxonomy): domain Bacteria; phylum Bacteroidota; class Bacteroidia; order Chitinophagales; family Chitinophagaceae; genus Sediminibacterium. The sequence goes on along the minus strand of JALNZE010000025.1, from coordinate 32,075 downwards.
ATCGGATGATGGAAAGGAGTTCACAAGGATTTTTTATGATAAAGAAGAGAAACGAATGGTGGCCGACAGGACTCACGGCGGTGCTGAAGGCTCAATATACAAAAATGACAGGTTTGAAAGAGGTCAGGTTGAATTGTCGGAAAAGGAGCCGCTGGTTATAGAAGTTTTTTTAGACAAGTCAATTATAGAAGTGTTTGTAAATGATGACGTTGCTGCTGGCATTACCCGTGTTTTCCCTTCAAAAAACAGTCTGGGAATTGATCTTTTCTCTGAAGGGGGGAGTGTTGTAGTAAGGTCGGTAGATGCCTGGGATATTGAGTTATAAACTCATGAAAATTCAAAAAAAGCAATAAATGATGTCTGTAAAGAAATTGTTTAATTCGATATGCAGAGCCACAAAATGGATAAGTGCTTTAATATTGATTTGTTTGTTTAGTTCTATTCTTTTTACAGCTAACGCGCAATCTACTACCAATTGGGGAAAACTACAAACAGACGATTACAGATCGCTACAGGATAATTTTGGTAATCCTGACATGATTTATGCGCCTTTCCTGTACTGGTTTTGGGATGAACCTCTAAATCGGGAAAAGATCCGTAAAATGACCCATGAGATATTGAAGCAAGGCTTTAATCCAGGCTATATTTTTGCGCATACCTCAATGGCGGATTTGCTGTCTTCAACTCCCGGCCTTGAAGATGCAATGGAGCCGCATCCAAGCTTGCCGGATGAGGAATGGCTTTCGCAGGAGTGGTTCGATGCAGTAAAAGATGTTGTCGAAATTGCAAAAGCGGCGAATGCTTATGTGACTTATGCAGATGAGTATATGTGGCCCAGCGGACGAGCTAATGGTCGCGTAATAAAGCAACATCCTGAACTTTACAACTCGAACCTGGGCTTTTCAGTAACTGATATCCCCGGTGGGGAAAGTGTTGATTTACCTGAATCTTTCTTCACGGTTGCAGCCAAAACCGCGAAAACAAAAGCTAAGGATGAGTTTGTTTATGCTTCCAGCAGGGAGACATTTGCTCCTTCAGGACTTGTTGTTGAAGATATGTATGGCAGGAAATCACTTGGTCAGACAATTAAGGTTGAAAAGCCATGGCTAAAAGAGGTTTCTATAATGACGACATGCTGGTTTGGAGAAACGAAAAAAGGTTTTACACTTGAAGCACGCCTTAACAGTCCTGATGGGAGGCTTGTTTCCCAAAAATACTATGGTCCCGGATTGCATGAATACGATAGACCCAGTCTGGAAATTCCTGAGATTTTTCCGGGTGGAACCATTTTGTATATCGGGATGATACCGGATGTTGGCCTTATCGCCGGAGAGCTAGGTTGGTGGGGTAAAAAGGGAGATGTGTACATAGAAGGTGAAGCATATAAAAATGGTGAAAGTCGAGATGAAAATGATCTTGATTGCTATATAAATTTGTCTTATAAGACCAGGGGTTTAAATGAATCTGCTGATGCTGCATCCCGAAACCCAAGGGGAGCTAATCATCCTTATTTTGAAAACGAAATTAAGAGTTCAAGTTTAAAATTAATAGGTGAAGGGAAAGGCTTTACATGGACTGCTCCTAAAGGCGATTCCTGGCGGGTATATACTTTTACCAGAAAAGATGGCAGCTCAGTTAATTACCTGGATGAGCGCCTGGCGTCGGCTTTTATTGAGATTGCCCACAAACCGTATTTTGAAAAACTGGGCGACTATATGAGCTCGGTAATTCCAGGTGCTATCTGTGATAACGAGGGAGGTTTTGGCCCTCTTCCATGGTCCACTCAATTGCCTGTTCGATATAAAAATGCAACAGGTAATGATATTCGTGTAATGATGCCTTTACTGATTGATAAGGATGTTGAAGGAAAATTTGCCAAGGCACGTTTTGACTTTATAGAAACTGTGTCTGACCTATATTCCAGCTATTTTGGAGAAGTCAACGACTATCTGCAAAAGCAGGATATGTATTATATATCGAACTTCTGGGAAGAGAGTTTGCAGTGGATAACCAGTGGCGTTGGTGATTTGATGAAAATGCAACGGCGTTTTTCAATGCCCGGTACAGATGCATTGACACTTAAGATTTTTGACCCCCATGATCTGGCAGAAAGTCATTCGGTCGCCGCTTTTGAAGGTCGTCGTTTCGAATGTGAATTTATGGGTGCAGGAGGTTGGGGTGACCTGACAATGAAAAACTTAAAGACCGGTATAAATGCAACTACTGCGATGGGTGCCAATCATATGGTTTTACACGCTCTGTTCATGGCCCGCAATCAAAAAGGGAATGTCTGGGTGCCCGACTATTACGATGAACTTCCCATGTGGCAGTATATGCAAGTTTGGACTGACTTTGTCCGGCGAACGAGCTACATAAACTCACAGGGTAACGTTGTACCTGACGTTCTATTAATTAATCCCTTGTCAAGTGCCTGGGTACTTTCCGGTAATCCAGAAGAAATATGGGGCCCTTCGTCGGGAAATGTGAATTTGCTGGATAACATGTACGACAAGAGGGTGCAGGAGATAAACCATGTCTACAGTGATGCAATTCGCCAGATGTATAAATATCGCATCGAATACCTCATAGCCGACGGACATTATATGAATTTGATGAATCTGAATGGCAAGGAGTTGCTATATGGTGATTTTCGCTTTAAGACAGTTGTAATTCCTCCGATGGTGGTTATGCCTCTTCATGTTGCTGAAAAACTGGTGGATTTTGCAAAAGCCGGTGGAACAGTTTATGCCCTCGGAGAACTGCCCACGGGTTCAACCGATAATGGGATGAATGACCGGAAAATGTTGAAGCTGATGAAAGAGTTAAACAGACAGGGAAGTTTTAAGCATTTGAAAGATGGTATTGTTGCAGAAATGAAAGACCCATCAACCAAACTTAAATCTCAGATAAATTTTATATCCGGTGGATTTGATATGTTACAGAAACATCGTTGCGCCGATGGACGCCACTTCTTCTGGCTGGCAAATAATAGCGATGAAACCAGGAATTGTGAGGTTGAGATAACTGGCATTCAAGGTCTTGCCTCTATCTGGGATTGTGAAACTGGTATGATTAATGAGATTGCTTCGGATAAAAAGGGTAGTGATTTACGGCTTAGCATCAGTTTCAAACCCAATGAGGCGTACTGGCTCGTTATCGACCCGGAAAAGCCAATAAAGCCTGCTGTGAGCATGCCAGAAATGGTCAAAGAAGAGAAGATCCTTCTTACACTTGATGGAGAATGGAATATCTCCATTGATCCGGATGTTCAGCCTAATCTTGAATTTCCCTTTAAAGTCTCCAATAACCTTATTGAGGATGGCATAAAACGAAACCTGAGCTTATGGGATAAATGGGAAGAAGTGCCGGGCAATTTCAGTGGTCTGCTTGATTATACAAAGACGTTTAATATTGATGAAGCCCCCGGTGAAGTCACCATCGATTTGGGTGAAGTTTATCATTTTGCCCAGGTGTGGGTCAATGGTGAAGACCTCGGTGTAAAATTATGGTCACCACATAATTTCACAACCCTGGCTCTTAAAAAGGGAACAAACACGATTCGCATTCGCGTTGGTAACCTCGTAAACAACAACTACAACATGAAACCCGGAATCGATTCTTTCGGGAGATTTTTATCAGAGTTCTCTTCATTCTCCGGTTTGAAGGGGCCTGTAAGGCTGAAAGTTAAATAGCATTACTAATTAAAACTTTTTCTGAAAAATCATTTAATAAGAAAGAAATGAAAACAACCAGAATAAAATGCATAAACATTAAAAAATTATCATTCCTGTTAATGTTTTATTCGATTTTTTCTAATCCGATCTTATCGACTGGGCAGATTAACGGGTTACATAAATCTAAATATGATGCTATTGACGGCGCAGTTGTTGGCTATAACATTGGCCACTATAATAACCGGCCGCTATATATTAACAACGCCGACGCTTTTATCCTTACCGGTGATCAACCCATTGCCCGATTAGCAAAAGAGCAATATCTGTATGGGACTTTTATGCTCGCTATCGAACGAAATGGGAAAGTGAAATGGCTGCAGGAATGTGATCAAATAACTTCGATCTATACTCCGGGAAAGATGGCATGGCAGATAGCCGATAAGGAATTTACCGGGCTGAAAGTAAGTTTGGAAATATTGCCGATGGCAAACTACATTGGTATGTCCATTCGGGCAATGGCAGTAGGCACAATTGACGGAGACAAGTTGATTTGGGCTTTTGGCGGTGCAAAATGGTTTAATGGACAGAATTTGTCATCAACATTTGATGCGATGGTTCATCCGGAATTAATAATATATGGGTTTAAGCCCGAAGAATGCAAAAACAATGTGATCGATACTACAGGACAAATCAATTTTGTTAGTCTGACGGACAGTACAACAAATCAAAAGAAACTTTTTTGCGTTGCTGGAAGCTGTAATTATGCAACAAAGCTTAGTGTGAGTGAGGCCTCAGCCTATAGTAATATGAGTTTATTTAAACAATCAAAAGCCAAGGATTTGCCTATTTTGAATGGAACGGTTGCGCTTGAAGAAGGGAAACCGATCTATTGGGCTTTCGAATCTTTTAATGAGGCTGGTAATCCTGATTTATCCAAGATTAATAGTCCTGAAAATGCATTTTCAGAAGGAATAAAACGCACAGAGTATTTCCAAAATAGATTAAAAATCAATACTCCTGATCCATATCTTAATGCTATTGCGCAAGCTTCAGTAGCAGCTGTTGACGGAACCTGGTATCCACCGGTATTTGTTCATGGTGCAATGCAATATAATGTTCGATTTCCAGGCTGGCGCACCATATTTGGCGGATCAATGTATGGCTGGCATGAGAGGGTCAAAGACGAAGCCAAATTCTATATCGATGCGCAAATCAAAGAGTCAGATAAAACAGAGGCGAAAGCTGATCCGGCATTATTGTTAACAGGGCAGCACTCCGATTCAAGGTTTTATGGAGCGGGACGAATAAGCATTGATCAGATTTTCTATGATATGCAGACCCAGTTTTTTGACCAGATAATAGAAGAGTGGCGCTTTTCTGCCGACCTGGAACTCGAAAAAATTCTTCGTCCGGCACTCGAGTTACACTTAATCTGGATGCGCGACTGTTTCGATCCTGATGACGACGGGGTTTACACAAGCTATCTTAATACCTGGCCTACTGATTCACAATGGTATAATGGAGGTGGTACTGCCGAGGAGACTTCTTATGCATATCGCGGACATCTGGCGGCTCTGGATATGGCCCGAAGAGCAGGGGACAAAAAGGCAGAAAATTACCATACTCAAATGCTGGATAAGATCAAAGAGTCTTTTTTCAAAAAATTATGGATTAAGGATAAAGGTCATTCAGGTGCTTATTTAGAGGAGGGAGGGCACAAACGCTTACATAAGGATCCATGGCTTTATAGCATTTTCCTTCCCATTGATGCCGGTTTAACTTCAAAGCAGCAGGCCCTTGAATCAGTTTATTATTCCGAATGGGCTCTACAGAATGATCGTATGCCTGCAGGAGGGAGAAGAGTTTGGACTTCTAATTGGATGCCAGGAAGATTCTCTGTGCGCGAACTTTGGCCTGGTGATAATTATCATCTGGCACTTAGCTATTTTCTAGCAGGCTTACCCAACGATGGCTGGGATATCATGCGCGGCACCTTTATGACCAGTGCTTTTAACCACCAATCCCCCGGGAATCTTGGAGGTGTTCAGGGGGGAGTGGATTTTGGCGATTGTGTACATACTTTCGCCCGGACTCTGGTTGCTGGTCTGTTCGGTTATAAACCTGATTATCCAAACGGGAAAGTCAATATTTCACCTCAATTCCCTACTTACTGGAACAATGCCTCTATTGAACTACCTGATGTGAAGATCGCCTTCAACCGCAATGGCAACAGAAGCATTTATTCTTTTGAATTAGCCCGTGCTGCAAATCTTGAACTTCTTTTACCAGTTCATTGTAACGGGATTGAAAATGTCAGAGTAAACGGGGAAAAAGTAAAATGGGAGTTGCTTCCCGGCGTTGGCTGCAGCATAGTGAAAATTGATATGTTAGAAATGGTAAAAGCTGAAGTAACTATTGAAATGAAAAAAACCATACCCTGCTATGCTCCCGAATTCCTGGAAGGAAATGTAGGAGAAGTTATCCGCCTAAAAGCAAAGGACGCTCAAATCATTGGATATGAAGACCCCCAGGGAGTTCTTGAAAATACAGAAACCCAAAATGGTATCATTACAGCCACTCTCACTAAAAACAAAGGTTTTCACACCGTAGTTTCACAAGTAATGGTGGATAAAACACCTCAATGGCGTGTTTTTCGAATCAAGGTGAACGATCCCGCTGGAGAGTCCAATCAGCAAGCTAAATTCATTCGTAAAATTCCCGAAAATGCAGCATGGAATAATATTGATATCAGTTCGAAATTTAACGCAAATGTTACAAGAATTTATTATCAGCTATATTTGACCCCTCGCCCCAATACTGTTTCTGCACGATTGGGATCTGATGGTTATTCACCCTGGACACATCTCTATTGGAATATAGTGCCACCTGCAATTAATACAGATAATGTAAAAAGTATGCTGGATAACCAAAACCGTCTAATTACACCGCAGAAAATCCCATTCCTTTGGAACCCGGTTTATGGTTTTCGAAACATTGCATTTACTTCCTTGTGGGATAATTATTCTTCGAAAATTGATTTTCCGGTCAATAAAACCGGAAATGCAATCTTTTTTCTGATAGCCGGTTCAACTAATTGGATGCAATGTCAGATTGCAAATGCAGTAATCAGGCTTAACTACTCCGATGGACAAACAGATTCTCTGGAACTTATTCCTCCATTAAATTTCTGGAATTTATGTCCAATTGGAGGCTGTGATTATACATCAGAAAAGGATAAATTCTGTTTACCTAATGAATTACCTCAAAGAGTACAATTGGGTGAAAACTGCAGGGCTATGCTACTGAACTTAAAAATGCGAAAGGGTATAGAATTACAAAGCCTTACCCTGGAAACCCTTTCTCAGGAGGTGGTGGTTGGATTAATGGGAATTACAATCTTGAACCAGTAAATGCTATTTAATAAGCCTTTCGAAATATTGCCAGATTAGAGTGAGCGAAAAGCAAGTATAAAATTTCATAAAGGCCTTAAAAAATTATAAAATTAATTAATTCATTAAAAATGGGAAAACGATTAAATCTCCAAAAACGAAGTTTTCTAAAACACTTTAATATGTTTAAAAAATTACCTCTTGTACTCACTTCCTTAATTATCATAAACACAATAAGTTTTGGGCAGGTCCGGGATATTTATATCCCTTTATCTGCAGGTAGTATAAAACTGAATGACTATTTAGAAAACGACATTCAAAATTCAATTGCACACTGGAATAAAGGAGTTGTCCCTTATGCAGCGCTGGTAGAAAAATTCAGAACAGGAAGGTCTTTTTTTGCACAGGGCGAGATGTGGGGCAAAGCGGTACGTTCCGGTTGCATGTTTTACAGGTACACACAAGATCCGGAATTAAAAAAAATTCTGGATGCTGCTGTTGCAGATTTATTATCAACTCAAAAAGCAAATGGAAGCATTAGTTGCTCCGAAATAGATAAACAACCAGATGGCCCCGAAGGGGATTTATGGGAACGGAAATATGTTTTGCTGGCATTAAATCAATATTACACAAATGTTAACAAAGACCCGAAAGTGCTTCAATCAATGATAGATCAGGCAAACTGCATCATTTCACAGATTGGTTATCCTCCAAAGACCAGAATTATAGATCTTGGCTGGAGTCCGAATCACATTGAATCCAGCACCCTTCTTGAACCCATAATGCAACTGTACAATTTAACAGGAAATCAGCAATACCTGGATTTTGCAGAGTATATTATTGAAGAAGGCGGATCAAAAGGATATAATTTTATCGAAGATGCATACAATAATACTGCTCCTATGAAGATAGGCGGAGTTTATCCCAAGGCATACGAAATGATGTCCTTATTTGAAGGACTAGTAGAATATTATCGTGTTAGCGGAGACGAACATATAAAGAAAGCTGTGCTAAACCTTTATCATAATATTATTGGATATGAGATTACCATTATTGGTAACGGTGGAGGAGATCAGCCTTTTCATCCTGCGGTGATGGGAGAGGCATGGGACAATACAGCCCTTGAGCAAACTAATCCTGATATACAGAGGATGATGGAAACTTGTGTTGGTGTAACCTGGATAAAATTATGCAGCCAGATATTACGCTTAACGGGCGATCCATCAACTGTTGATATGATTGAAAAGTATGCTTATAATGGTCTGCTTGGGGCAATGAAGCCCGCTGGTGACGGATTCAGTTATGTTAATCTTCTCAATGGAGTAAAGACCAACCGGGAAGGCTGGGGAGGAATTGTTGATAATGTGTATGTTACTTGCTGTAATCTGAATGGTCCAATGGGTTTGGCTTACCTTCCTTATGTCGCAATAATGAATTCAGAATCAGGACCGGTAATAAACCTGTATAATCAGGCTGAGGCAGTAGTGCCAATTTCAAAAAAGAATTCCGTTAATCTTACAATTGAGACAGACTTTCCCAAATCAGGAAGTATTCATGTTAAGGTTGCTCCTGAAGTACCGGAGGATTTCACTCTCAGAATGCGCATTCCTGGCTGGAGTATAATTACTGCATTAAATGTTAATGGTAGTCCGATAAAGGTAGTTCCTGGAACTTATGCTGAAATTAATCGCAAATGGTCAAAGGGTGACCGGATTGAGTTAAGTCTTGATATGCGATGCAAAGTGGTTGTATCACCTCTTGGCAGCAACAGAAAGGGCGATAACTTCATAGCTCTTATCAGAGGACCTATAGTTCTGGCAAGGGATGAAAATATCGATGAAAACTATAATCAGCCTGTGACAATAATTTCAAAAGATGGATTCGTTGATGTTAACCAGGAATTTCCAACGATTAAAAGTGCCAGGATGCAGTTTCGGGTTCCAACAAAAAAAGGCTTTATTCAGATGGTTGATTATGCTTCTGTAGATAGCTGGGATGGTAAAAAAATCTGCACATGGTTACCTGGTGAATAGAATGGTTACCTGGATTTTTTTTCTTAAATCTATATTACTTACGAGTAGAATATTATGCAATCCGAATTATTAACATATCAAATATTAAATTATGAAACGATTATTTAATTTTTTATTAATGTTTGCCATTTTATCTCAATTTAACCCAGGCTATTCACAGAAAAAAAGTGATCCTGGCAAAAATGGCCGTGGAGGTTATGAATATTTTATTGGAATTGTCGGAAACCCTTCTGTTGTTGCGGATATGAAGTGGGACGATAAACAATTAGAAGATCTTAAGGATCTTGGAGTAAATATGCTTCAGTTGAGTATTGCCTGGGGAGGTAAGCCGGCAAATGAAGTCCTTAATCTGGAGGATTTAAACGACGAGCAGAGGGCAAAATGGAAATTTAGGATTAAGCAAGCAGAAAAGCATGGTTTTAAAACGATAGCGCAATTTGGTATTCCCAGAATGTTGAATTATGATCCTGTCAAACCTGCCTGTATTTTAGATCCGGTGACAAGAGAGAAATATGTTTTTTTAATAAAAGATTTCATGACTACTTTCCCTGAGGTGAATGATATACTGGTGTACACCTACGATCAACAAGCCTGGATTTGCAGTGAGTTTGGACCCTGTCCGCGGTGTACCGGTATCCCAATCAGTGACAGGCTTCCTGATTTCTTAAATCTCCTTAAGAAAACTATGCAGGATTGCCGTTCGGAAGTTCAGACAACATTATGGTGGAAACCCTGGGAGCTTTCAAAGGGACAGACAATTGATATTCTTAAAAAGACAGATACTCATGGTTTTGGCTTAATGCTCAACTCATCAACGAGTAACGAGGTGTATCCGTTTAATGACGGTTCACTTAAATCAGATCTTGGTGTGAAGAGGCTGGTTCAATATGCGTATGAGAATAATATCCCCGTTATCGGGGAGTTTGATCACACCTTATACAAGCCTCTGTATCAAATTGATGATTTCTTCCCACGTTTAATATATGAGCAGATGGCCGGATGGAAAGAGATGATAGGTGTTGTTGGAGTAAAGGAGTATTACGGTTTTGCTCCTTCAACTTATTCAGTAAACTATGCCATGTTAAAAGCATGGATGAAAGCTCCGGATGCCTCATTGGATGAATTGCTTCGTCAGATTGCTGCACCTTATGGAAAGAAAAGTGCTCCTTTGATGATAAAAGCCTGGGAATATGTCGCCCAGGCAGTAGAGTCGTATCCGTGGGATGTAACCTATTTGATTGGGCCAATGGGGTTAGATCGAAATGATAAGGGCAAGCATAGCTGGGATTTTGTTAAAATTGAAAACAGTACATGGGATACCCCAATCTGGGAAGCTAGCAGAAGAGCTAATTTTATGCTCACAGATGCAAAGACAGCTCACCCATGGATATTTGAAGATGCAGGGTTAAGATTGGAAGATGCAGCGCAGCTTTTCTTTAAGGCTGTTGAATATTTCAATCAGGCTACCGCTGAAAATGAAGGTATGGTTGAGGATATTAACATGCAAAGAGATTTTATCAGGCACACAGCACGTTCTTTGAAAGGAAAAGGACTGCATTTTGCTCTGACTATTGCCGCCCAGGATGCCCGGACTATGCAATACGATCAGGTGCAATTTGAAAAAATCAGTGCACGAATAAAGCATCTCCTCCAGGAAGATGTTGACAATGGTTATGAATTAGCGGCGGTTAAATTGGAAGAATTTAATAAAGATCCAAAAACATGGTTAAAAAGAAACTTTAGTCCTTTGACCTGGAAGTCGGAAGCTGATCCCGATTGGAGTAAATGGATTACGCCTCAAAGATGAAAAATGTGCGCTGCCAATTTCTTTTAGTAAGGAATTGGCAGCAGCATTTTTTACAGAGGAGAAATGTTTATTTAAAAATAAAAACTAAAAATTATGAATAAGGTATTATTGTTATTACTATTGTCTGCTTCATTAATCTCTTGTAACAAGTGTCTGGATAACAAAAAAGTTCAGAAAGTTGAATATAAAATTGGTATATTAGGTGTTCCTTCCCTTCCTGAAGTAGAGTGGAACGACCGGAATATGCAACTTATGAAAAAAATGGGATTTAACGCCATGCAACTCAATATTGCCTGGGGTTACAGACCCGCCGATAATCCCCTGAATCTGGAAGATGTGTTGGTTTTACCTAAAAAATTTGAACTGCCGGTCGATATTGATTCTACTCTGAACACAAATGTGGGATCCAGTAAAACGTTTATTCGTAATCCGGATAGAATTGCAGCCAGAGCCAAAGAACTAAAACATAGAATAGCTCTTTGTAAAAAATATGGTATGAGAAGCATCTTCCATTTTGGAGCTCCTTTTGTCGCCTATCCTGCTGTTGAACCATTGTCTCAATGTATTTCCGACCCCTTAACTTTAGAGCGTTATGTAACTTTGATCGGGAATTTTAATAAGGAATTTCCCGGAGTAGATGATCTGTTGCTTTATACTTATGATCAGAATGCGTGGTTATGCAGTGAGGATGGGGCTTGTGAAAGATGCTACGGTGTACCTTTAGATAAACGTGTTTCAGCATTTGTAAATACCCTGGCACAAACCTGGAATAGTTTGAACAGGGATGGGAAATTGTGGTGGGAACCGTGGGAGATTTCAGCAGGACAAACCTATAGTATAATTGAGCAGCTTGATTCTAAGTGCTTAGGGCTTTCGATGCACTCGGGTATTACAGAAGTACAAATAGCTTTACCGGCAGACAGATGGTTTAAAAACATGCTTACCCTGGCAGAAGAAAGAAATATTCCGGTAATAGGCGAATTATGGATGGGCACTGCAACAGAAGAGGTTGAAACTTATCTGTATCTGCCAACACCATTGGCAACTTTGCGGGCATTAAGGGCAGTGAATAATGCAGGAAAACTGAAAGGTATTAAAGAATACTATGGAAATATACCTGACAGGGAAGATCCAAATCTTCGCATGACCTCTATCTTTTTTAATAATCCTGACGTTTCCGATAACAAGGCCATGCAATTACTAAGTAAACCCTATAAAATCGCTTCTGAAAAAATTGCTATGTACTGGAAATTTTCGTCTGAAGCAATTGAAATGTACCCATGGGATATTTCATGGAATTCGAGGGAAGTGGGACGAAGTGATCCACATCATTTGATGACCGCCGCAACATTAAAGGGAGTAAGTTGGGAAACACCTTCGTGGCAGTCTAACCGCAGAGCTGCATTTATGAGAACAGTAGAAACCGAAACACCTCATTTCTGGATGTTGGAGGATGCTCAGCTCCGGTATGAAGCAACTGCCAAAAAGATTGATAAAGCATTAGAATATGCCAGAGAAGCCCGCGAAAATGTTCCCAAAGAATTTCTTACTGAATTTGATATGAGCGTAAAAGAGCTGAAAGGATTCCGGCAACGGGTCTTGGCCTATGCCTACCATATCAGAGAAACGAACCTTTGTAAAATAATGAGGCAATCACTGGGAAAAACCGGAAAAGTGAATGAAGCGAATTTATCCGAATTAAGAACGATACTTTTAAACGACCAGCAAAATCAGGGCACTGAAAATTATATAGCTCAGGCTATTGAACTGCTTGACAAAGATTTAAAAAAATTCTTAAATGTATATTTTAATAAACCTAAACCTTCAGGAGTAAAAGCAGATATGTATTTTAATGAATCTTTACCTCCGGAAGTAAAAACAGTTTGGACTGTCACATCTCAATAAGTTCAATAGTTAATTCTTAATCCCAATTAATTCATTAGCCAAACGTAAAAACTCTTGAACCCTTGATTAACTTTAGGGTTAGGTAAATATAACGGTTTCACCCAAATGATGAACGGATTATCATACGATTTCACAGATAAAGAGGTCTCTCCATGGGGTGGTCTTCGGTTGATTGAGGAGACATACCGGAGGAGCGGTCTAAAGCAATATCTCGAAGAGCAATGTCCAAATATGCCGGTAACCGGATCCAATCGCGGATACGATTCGGTGGATCTTGCAGAGGGCTTCATGGTGAGCACGATCTTGGGAGCTACCCGTTTAGCCCATTCCGGTACCCTTAGGAACGATAAAGTGATACAACGTATTTTCGGCTGGAAGAAAGGAATGGCGAGCCAAAGTACGTTTAGCCGTTTTTTCAAAAAGTTCGACCAGGAGCGCAACGATAAGCTTTTTCCTGCTATCAACCGGTTATGGTTCTCACAGCTCCATCTGGATAAAATGACGATCAATTTGGATTCTACGGTCATCACCCGCCACGGTATCCAGGAGGGCGTAGCAAAAGGATATAACCCTAAAAAAACCGGCAGAGGCTCACACCACCCGCTAATCGCTTTTGTAGCGGAAGCAAAAATGGTAGCAAATGCCTGGATGCGAACCGGTGACAGCGCGTCCAGCACTGATTTTGCGGAGTTCTTCGATGAACTATTGACCATCATACCGGTTAAGCGAATTGGATTATTCCGTGCCGACAGTGGATTCTGCAATGAAACGATCATGGCCAAGTTGGAGAAGGATAAGTTGAAGTACATCATGGTGGCCCGAATGATGGGGCCATTGGTAAAGCGAATATTTGAGCATAAGCAATGGTTTCCTATTGATAATGGGTATTGGACAGCCGGTTTTTCTTACCAGGCAAAGGGTTGGACAAAGCCTCGCAGAATGGTGGTTGTTCGTAAAGACACGGGAGCCCATCCGGATACCGGAGGTAAATTGCTATTCCCGGAGGTGGAAGAATTTGAACGGTATAAATACGCTGCCTTTGCCACCAATGTGGAGTTTTCGGCCGAGTTGGTCTGGCATCTGTACAATCCCCGGGCTGATTGTGAAAACCGCATTCGTGAACTGAAATACGACTACGGTATCGAAGGCTTCTGTCTGGATGATTTTTACGCAACTGAAGCGGCTTTTCGGTGGACGATGGTTGCCCACAATTTAATGAGTTTGTTCCGGTTACAGGTGCTTAACCAAAAGCACCATCCGATTTTATCTACTATGAGATTCCAATGCATTGCAATAGGATCTTACTTGGTAAAAACGGGTCGGAAAACGACCTTGAAGCTCTCTGCCAAACAAAAACGACGGCAGTTTTTGGAGGGGTTATTCTCGAAAGTATCGAATTTATCACCCCCATTTCGAATTTCTAATGCATAAATTGGGATAAAAGGCGAAATAAGACTGTGTTCCTTCATCCCACCAGAGAGAATCAATCAGACGTCGGTATGCCAAAGCCTTCCCTTCATATAGTTTGCTCAATTCGTTCTGGTTTTTCAGCTTCAGTATCTGCGCATACGTTTTAAATCCATTATAAATCATGCCTAATAAATCACCGGATACGGTTAAATCCTCCTGCGATTCATCATAGGACGGTATGCCTCTTGCATATTTATACTTAACGGTTGCAGGACTAAGATTCATAAATGCAGGGCGTTCCATGATTTTGCCGGGTTGCAATTGCCAACGCTCAATATATTGATTTAATGTTAATTGAAAGAATTTATCAAACACCTCATCATAGATATAGGTACGGTTTCCTGTCCACAGATAGAGCTTATAACAAGCATCTATGATATCGAAATTGGCATTCAGATTATACCAGAAATCCTGATTGGAAGCATAGTCAACCGGAGCCGGTTTGTTATATCTGTTAATTTCCCACCAGGAACAATAGTCCTTGGCTTCCGATATGTTTTCCACAAATTTATGGAACATATTCAGGTTCTGTTTCCCTTGCCAGAGTATTTCAGTACCAATACATTGGTGAGATACATCCCGGATACAGAAAGCCTCACGTTTAGGCAAGGCTGCCTCGTACTAGGGACCCACCGGGTCACTATCATCACCGACATAACCATTGGATGTGGTTTTAGCCCAATTAAAGATATTAACCAATAAAGTGTCGGATGAGGCTATGCGAATATTATTATCATCCGCATTTATCAGATTATTTGATGGAGCAGTATAACAGGAAGGAATCAGAACAATTGCAAGGGAAATAAAAATCCAATGCGAGGATAAACTAAAGTGAGCAGTCATTTTCATGATAATTTCAATAAAGAACTCTATTAAATATTTATTCTTTTTTCTACCATTTTCCAGGTGTCGGTAATTAGAAAACTTTCTTCCATATAATCAATCATTCTTTCGAATTTTATCATTGGAACAGCGAACGATAAAGTATCTTTTGGAACACATGGACGCGCAGAAGGATCAAACATTCCGATTACAGCTCTGGGCCGCTGAGCATCTTTTTCAAGATAAGGATAATGAACTATTGAACCGCAACCGGCACCAAACGGAGTGAAAGTGCCGTTTGGCTCTTTTTGATCAAAATTTGCCAAAGTAAAAAGACCTGACAAAACATCTGGTTTTGCAAAGAAAATTACAACTGCCGGTTCATCGAATTCCTCAAGCATATCCCAACGTTTGAAAATGATGAAATTGCCTTTAGCATCTCTTATTGTTTTCTGATGTTTTTGTAATTCCAATACCATTTCCGGAGTTCTTATGTAGCGTTCACCCTCCATTTTACCAGGGATGCCACACGATAGAAAATATTCGAAATTTGGACGAATATTTTCGGAATAACCTAAATATCGTTTTGCGCCTGCACATGCAATTGCTTCTGAATCATAGGCAAGTGATTCACCATTTCTGACTTTTGCAAGTTCGCAAATAATACAGCTTCTGCCTTTTGCCTGGGCAACAGGTATAGCATTATGGATTTCTTTGTGATAATAAAAGACTATGGGCAATTCGGCTATACCAAAATGTTTTTTCCACATTTCGAGAAACTTTTCTTTAAGTTTTAAGTCCATGAATTCAATATTTTATCAGAGCAACAAGCGAAGCGGATTTCTGATTCTCAACATCCTTACTGCAGGAAGCCAGGAGTAAAGGAAGCAACACGATTAAAATTCTTTTCATCTCAGGATAATTTGACACATGAAGATAACATAGAAATCCATGAGGCACAACACAGACTTACTCAGGTTAGGGGGGGGGAATTTTTATTGAAGAAGGTTCTGTCTTGCTTATTTCCTGGGCAGTCCCATTTCAGGTCAATAAGAGGGCATAAATATTTCGGTCAATTCCAGTTGATTCCGTGATATGCCCGATGACACCATCCTCTTCACAAACCCTTAACCTGCAACGATTGTATGTCAAAAAATTATTTATCTTTGTGCACCCAAGGCCGTTTACGGTTAAGGAAAGGGCCCATAGCTCAGATGGTCAGAGCATCTGACTCATAAACAGCTGCTCCTTCTTAAAAATGGGGGAAAGGCTAAAATGGCCAGCCCTGCTGATCAGCTTAACAAAGGTACATCAGTCTAAGAGCCCTTCCGTTGAACAATACATCCGGTAAGTATTAGACATGAAAACATACCCCGAGCTAACTTACCGCAGTTGTGTCGGGATATTATCCTTCGAAAAAAAAGCCGGCAAGGATCGGGACAGAGAAGTCGGATTTTTTATTGATTCAAGAGAGTTTCCACTAAAATTTTAAGATGTATGGTCTCATGATCAGTTAGCTTTTGAGGAGCCGGAAGGCTGGTGTGGCAAATCTGCATTCGAATCTCCACTTTTTATTCAATAGCCGGATGTATGGGGTTCTCTGTCGGGCACCTATAAGAAAGAATTATCGGTCCTGGCTTATTCAAAAATTCCGGATGAAAAGAGAATTTCGGATGCCCTGACCTACCTCTTTCAGAAGCTTTCCTCCAAGCCCAAATAACCCTCCAAAATCCCCTTTCAGCAGCAATCCGTGGGGCTGGCGTGGGGCAAATGCAAAAAGAGAACGCGCTAACTATCTAATACACTGATATTTAACGCGTTACCCTCGAGGTCACAAGCGGATGCGAACTACTGTAAGCTATCTGAATTACTGTTGTCTGACCAATCGGCCATGCGATGCAATTCTCATAAGGATTTCTGAAGATGTTAAACTTAGTTTCGCAAACTCAGGCTAAAAGGCGAGCTATCAAAGAGAATTATCTGTTCTGGCCTTTTCAGAAATCCCCGGTGAAAAGCATATTAAACGGAGTAACTTACTGTTTCAATAATTTTCCGCAGAACCCATGTTAACGGAAAGAGGGTAACAAGGGGTCCGATAACTCCTTATGCGTTGATGGTTATACCCGGCGTAAAGTAACGTTTAGGCTGATTCTGCGATGGCTGAATGCCGTTTAGCCCGACTTGCAAAAACCACCTAAAACCACCCGTTTTGGACCCCAAACATGTTGAAAACTATTTTTTGCTTAAGCCGCTATAATTCAATACCTTTACCTTTGATTTTTAAGCGTTCTTTTCCCAATGAAAACCTCACCTTTTGCCCATGGGTAAAACGTGGGTCACTCTCAGGCTGACGCTCATTAGTTGCTGATATTCAATGGATTACGGATTGGGTTCGATTCCCGCCAGCTCCACTTTTTGCAGAGGCACAGCGAGGTATCGCGGTGCCTTTCATCGTTTTAGGCAGATTTCAACACTTTCCAAAAGACTCACGAAGCCCAGGAATGACTTCTGGCAGTGTCTAATTCGGTGCCAATTTTTCCCCTAAAGTATCGACACCGATTTGGGTCGTATGTCTCTGAATGTCATCCTAATGCATTTTGACGATCCATATATAAACCCGTATTTACTTACCAATAAGAAAACGATTATGAATAACTCAAGAATAACCTTTAACGTGCTGTATTACATTAAGAAAGCCGTTACCCTGCGGGATGGTCAAAACCCCATCTATTGCCGAATTACTGTCAATGGTTCGAGAACTGAATTTTCAGTTAACCGGACAATCGATGAAAATAATTGGAGTCAACGAGCCAATAAATCAATCGGCAAAGATCAAACATCCAAGACCCTGAACCAATACCTGGAACAGCTCAGGGTTAAGATCTACAACACCCAGGCTGATTTAGCCCAAAAGCAAGAGCCGCTAACTGCAACCAGAATTAAAAATAAGCTATTTGGATTGGATGAGAGGCCATTGATGCTTTTAGAAATGTATGACGAGCACAATGAGAAACTTGCTCGAAGCATTGATCATGGGATCAGCAAAAGCACCCACACCCGGCATTGCACTACCCGCTCCCACCTGAGCCTCTTTATCAACATGAAGTATGGCATTACGGATATTACCATCAGGGACATCAACAATGCCTTTATTCAGGATTTTGATCATTACCTCAGGGTTGACCGGAAATGCAACAACAACTCATCGGTGAAGTACCAGAAGAACTTCAAAAAGATCATCAAGTATGCCCTGGACAATGGGTGGATCGCAAAAGATCCTTTCATCGGTATCCGGTACCGGTTTGAGAAAACGAACAAGCCCTATTTGACAACCGAGGAACTTGACCGGCTAATATTAAAACTTTTCGAAATCCAGAGGCTCAGCATTGTCAGGGATGTTTTCGTCTTCTGTAGTTATACCGGCCTGTCATTTGTAGATGTAAAATCGCTACGTTATTCCGATCTAAAGCATGAACCTAATGGCAGCACCTGGATTGAGAAGCCCAGACAGAAAACAAAGGTCATGTCGGAGATACCTTTACTACCCAAAGCCAGGGAGCTTGTTGAAAAATATAAAATCCATGAGGACAAAAGTGACGCCGCTCTGGTCTTCCCGGTTTCATCCAATCAAAAGATGAATGCCTACTTAAAAGAAATCGCCATCCTATGTAATATTAATAAGGTACTCACCACACATGTTGCCAGGCATACTTTCGCGACCACGATTGCCATGGGCAACAACATACCCATTGAGGTCATAGCCAAAATACTCGGACATAGCTCTACGAAAGAAACCCGGATTTATGCTGTTGTAGAAAAACAGTTGATCGGGAAGGCCATGGGAAAATTGATGCACCCGGTTGGGGTGAACTGAGTATAGTTAAAAAACGATAACCCGGAGCTGATGTAGAAATGCAGTGACTCTGGGTTTTCTTTGATCAGCATCAAAACAGCCAGGGTTGGTTTTTGTGTTTAACCGTCATGCTGCAGAATGATTTTTTCCTACCTTTACCCATGTCAAGGAAGGGTGGCTGACTGTACTGAATATTTATGGTATGGCAGTCACCTGTCTTATTTAAACCAAACCGATGGCTAAAGTAACACAAGAGCAGATCAATGCAGTTGCCTGGAAAGCCTGCGATACCTTCCGGGGTGTTGTCGATCCCTCAGAATACAAAAATTACATCCTCACTTTCCTCTTCATTAAGTACCTCTCCGATGTCTGGAAGGACAAGTTTGATCAACACCTGGCCAAGTACAACGGTGATATGGAACGCGTCAAACGGGCGATGGGTTATGAGCGGTTTCAGTTGCTGGAAGAATCGACCTACGATTACCTCTACGCGCATCGGAACGCCAACAATGTCGGCGAACTCATCAATATCGCCCTGACCAAGATCCAGGATGCCAACCGGGGAAAACTGGAAGGGGTTTTCCGTGACATTGACTTCAACAGCAGCCGTAACCTGGGGGAAACCAAAGAGCGCAATATTCGGCTGAAACACCTGATCGAAGATTTCTCAGCTCCCGAACTGGATCTTAGACCGACGAATGTGGGGAATGGAGACATCATCGGGAATGTATATGAATACCTGATCGCTCATTTTGCTTCAGATTCCGGAAAAAAGGGCGGAGAATTTTACACTCCTGCTGAAGTGTCCGAACTGATTGCTATGTTGGTTCATCCGAAACCGGGGAGCAGGTTATACGACCCTGCCTGTGGTTCCGGTTCCTTGCTAATCAAGGTAGCCAAACAGGTGGGCAATGAAGATTATTCCATTTACGGGCAGGAAGTCAACGGTAACACCTATTCCCTTTGCCGGATGAACATGTTCCTGCACGGGATTGATAACGCCAGGATTGAATGGGGCGACACCATCGGGAATCCGAAAGTCATGGAAGGAGATCATCTGATGAAATTCGACATAGTGGTAGCAAATCCGCCATTCAGTTTGGATAAGTGGGGCTTCGACCATGCAGGTTCCGATCCATATCGACGCTTCTGGAGGGGGATTCCACCGAAAGGTACCGGTGATTATGCGTTTATCACACACATGATTGAGAGTACCGTTCCCGGAACCGGCAAGGTCGGGGTTGTAGTTCCCCACGGTGTACTATTTCGTGGGGGTGCAGAAGGCAAGATCCGACAGAAGTTCATTGAAGAAAACCTGCTGGATGCAGTCATCGGACTGCCTAGCAACCTCTTTTTCGGAACCGGCATTCCGGCAGCCATCCTGATATTCAACCGGGGAAGGCAGACAACAGATATTCTTTTCATCGATGCCTCGAGGGAATTCCAAGAAGGGAAGAACCAGAACCGACTTAGACCGGAAGACCAGAAAAAGATTGCTGAGGTGTTCGGATTTTACACGACCACCGACAAGTATAGCTATGTTGCGAAGGTTGAGGAGGTAAGGGAGAACGATTTCAACCTGAATATCCCGAGGTATGTGGATACCTTTGAGGAAGAGCATTATGTTGATATTAAGGAGGTTGTCAATCAGATTGAATTGATTGAGCAAGATTTGCATGTAGTTAGCGAGAAAATGAGAAAGTATCTTAACGAACTTGGCTTCAATGATTAGTAGTTTCCCACCAAACTGGAAAGTGCAAACCTTGGGAACACTTGGAAAGTTCTCAAAGGGCAAGGGAATTGCTAAGTCCGATCTCGTAGAACAGGGAATCCCCTGTGTCCTTTATGGTGAACTTTACACGACTCACAATACAGTCATAAAAAGGTTAAGATCTTGCATTAATAGACAAACGGCAGTATCCAGCCAAAGAGTATTTCAGAATGACATCCTTTTTGCCGGGTCAGGAGAAACACCGGAAGAAATTGGAAAGGCGGCTGTGTTCTTAGGAACCGATGAAGTTTACGTTGGTGGTGATATTATTATTTTTTCGCCTACTGGTTGCGACAGTCGATTCTTAGCTTACCTCTTGAATAGCTACATTGTTCAAAGGCAAACTTACTCAATGGCTCAGGGTTATTCTGTCGTACATATATACTCGTATCACCTAAGTTCCTTACATATTCCACTTCCCCCTCTCCCCGAACAGAAAAAGATCGCCGAGATCCTCTCCACCTGGGACGAAGCCATCGAGAAGTTGGACCAGTTGATCGAGAAGAAGAAGCTCCTTAAGAAGGGGTTGATGAAGCAGCTACTGACCGGGAAGAAGCGATTTCCGGGGTTTGTCGAAGAATGGAAGGAGGTGAGGTTGGGGGATGTTGTTTATTTACGCCATGGTTATCAGTTTCGCAATTTTGACTTCACGGAAAGTGGAATACCGATCATTAAGATTGGTAACGTTGTCGGTCCAAACCTTGATCTAAGCGATGTTTCATATATAGCCACTGACCGCTTAGCTGAGTTTTCGTCAATAGTTTTAAGGGACGGGGACATTCTCATGTCCTTAACTGGGAATATAGGCAGAGTCGTTCAGGTTTCTGGGCTAACGCAACCAGTATTACAAAACTACCGTGTCGGTCATTTCTCCCCGACTGATGATAGAATTTTAAAGCCTTACCTTAAGTTCCTCCTTGAGTCCGACGAAGTTCTTAATCAAATAAGTTCGCTGTCGAACCAATCAGCACAAGCCAATTTCGGCAAACAGGATATGGATAAAATAGTCGTCCGGCTTCCAAGTATTGCTGAACAACGGAAAGTTGCTGAGCTTCTCTCTTGCTGCGATACTGAAACCACATTATTGAATCTAAAGAGAACTATACAATCTGACCAAAAGAAGGGTTTGATGCAGGAGCTGTTAACCGGGAAAATTCGCGTAAAATCCACATGAAGCAGCCCAATCCGAATATCAAACCTGCAACATTCGAATATCATCGTTTTCTTGACGAAGCCGGTGATCCCACCTTTTATGGTAAGGGTAGGATACGTGTTGTTGGTACGGAGGGCGTATCGAGGGCTTTTATCTTAGGTATGCTGAAGATAAATGAGCCCTTGGGACCTGTCAGGAATCGAGTCGTTGAACTCCAGAATCTGATAGGGAGTGATGGCTATTTCAGAGATGTGCCAAGTATTACGAGGAAGCGGGAGAATAACGGATACTTCCTACATGCAAAGGACGATATTCCCGAAGTAAGAAAAATGGCTTTCGACCTGATAAGGGGTATTAATTGTAGCTTCGAGGCAATCGTCGCCCGTAAAATCTATGATATCTTCGAAACACAGCACGAGGGTAAGGAAACACTATTTTACGCTGACCTGCTTTCCCATCTCCTTAAAAGCAAACTCGAGAAGTATGATAAGCTCGTCCTGAATATCGCCCGAAGGAATAAGTGTACTTCCGAAGTAAATCTGCCCATTGGGTGGGAAAAAGCCAAAGAAAGGTCGCTGAAAAAATCACCCGAAAAGGAGCATGCCTGTACCATTGTCTTCAATGTTCAGGAACCTACCACCGAGCCCTTGATCAATATTGCCGACTACTTCTGCTGGGCTGTTCAACGGGTATTTGAGAAAGGGGAGACGCGGTTTTACGATTACATCAGCGATCAGGTTGCCTTGGTTGTCGACCTGTATGACACTGATCATTATCGTAAGGGGGAGAATTTTTACACCCGAAGGAAGAAACTGACCAAAGACAACCTGTTAAAATGAAAAAAGCCCGTGTTTGCACTAAGAAAGTTTCCTTTCGACGGCATGGAGCCGACTTTCATGCATAACAGGCGGTACAATAATACGACATTATTCGTAAATTACAAACATTTCAACAAGTTTTTTGACTAATAATCAACATGATGTAAAACCCCTACATGGAAATCAGATCCTCCAGATTAGAGAACGTTAATACTTCCTATATCGGGTTTAACTTTTAACATATGGCTTGATACAAAATTTACTCATCGATAAAACACACATAACGAAATAATTTCATGTGCTTCTCAAGTATTACGAGTTTTAGTTTTTGTGCCGAGTCAATAGGAACAGTGCCTAACATTTTTCTTTGGGGTGCAGCAATTGGTTCATCCTTTGGTATCATTTCCTTGGTAGTCTCGATAGTGGTTCTTTTTGTCAAGGATCGGAATAAGCAAAAACAACTCAGCCAGCTATTTACCCTTAATGAGAATTTAAGTAAAGCTGTAGAAAAGCTCAACAACCTTACAGAGTTACAAATCCAACAAAACCGTCCGTACTTTAAGTTGACTGGTGAAATGCCCTTACCTCCTTATGGAACGAACCAATATACGATACAAAACATAGGTGCTGCTGCTCTCGAGGTTTCAATTTTTCTTGTGGAAGGAAATTGTGCAGAATTCACAATGAAAAGATCGCTCATTCCGGCAGAGGGATATCTGGACATTACCGTAAACTACAAAGATAATATGCCTCCAGAAGATTTGAATTTCACAATCGCCATACACTTTAGGAATAGCCATGAGGTAAAATATGTCCAAATGCTGTTTAAAACCCAAAGAAGAGTTGAGTTGACGCCTCCAATAAGAAAAAGCCAATAAACAAAATGATACCAGCATTCCTCGAAGACCACATCTCCCAGATCCCGGCACTTCAACTGCTGATGAAGATCGGGTACACCTACCTGACCCCAACAGAGGCGATGGAGTACCGTGGAGATAACCGGAATGTCCTGCTGGATGGAATTCTCTTGTCACAGCTTCGACGGCTGAATCGTATATATCACCGCGATCAGAGCCATGATTTTAAGGAGGGGATTTTCAATCAGGCAATCCAGCTCCTGAAAAATTATCCCTTGGTCGATGGGTTGATCCGGTCAAATGAGAAGGTTTATGACCTTTTGACTCTGGGCACCAGCTTTGAGCAGACCATCGGAACGGACAAGAAGAGTTACAGCTTCAAGTATATCGATTGGGAACATCCTGAGAACAATGTTTTTCATGTCACAGAAGAGTATGAGGTATTACGACCGGGTAGACCGGATACTTACCGACCGGATGTGGTGCTTTTTATTAACGGAATTCCACTGGTTGTGATAGAATGTAAGCGCCCGGATCTTGACCAGGCTGATCCACTAAAACAGGCTATTTCCCAACACCTGAGGAATCAGAAAGTCGATGGAGTTCAAGAACTCTATAAGTACAACCAGCTTCAGTTTGCTGTTTGCGGGGACCGCGCAAAATATGCCACCGCAGGAACAGAAGAGGAATTCTGGGCGGTATGGAAAGAAAAGGAGTTTGATGATATTGAGCTGAACCGCATAAAGAATACTCCATTAACCGATTTAGAGAAGGCTCATCTTTTTAGCACCCGTTTCAAATATGTCCGACCCTATTTCGATGAGATTGAGTCCTTGCCTGTGCAGGTAACGGAACAGGACAGGACTTTGTATTCCATGTGTCAGAAAAGCCGGCTGCTGGATATCATACACAAATTCCTGATCTATGATGCCAACGTAAAGAAGGTCGCCCGTTACCAGCAATATTTTGCGGTAAAAAAAACAGTGGATCGGGTTAAACATTTATCCGGAGGGAAGCGGGAAGGCGGGGTTATCTACCATACCCAGGGATCAGGTAAAAGTTTAACGATGGTCATGTTAGCCAAATCGCTGGCACTTGAACCATCCATCACCGACTCGAGGATCATATTGGTAACCGACCGGATCGACCTCGATGATCAGATTTTCGGAACATTCAAGAACTGTGGATTGCAGGATCGGCTGGTTCAAGCTAAATCCGGCAGGCACCTGTTGAATATCCTGAAGTCGCGTAAAGCCTCTATTATCACGACTATCATCGACAAGTTTGAAACCCTTCTGGAACATGAGGAACTGAAGGATGATTCACCGGATATATTTGTCCTGGTGGATGAAAGCCACCGCAGCCAGTACGGGATTGCCAACCAAAAAATGATTCAGGTATTGCCGAATGCCTGTTATATCGGATTTACCGGCACACCTTTGCTCAAAATCGAGAAAAGCACGGCACGAAAGTTCGGCGGGTTTATCGACAAGTATACCATTTTGCAAGGTGTTGAGGATGGTGCGATTGTACCGCTAATATATGAAGGGCGGGAGGCTGTCCAAAATGTACAGCAGAAGGAGATTGACGCATTTTTTGACCGGGTGTGCAAAGACCTGACCGACCTCCAGAAAACTGACCTCAAGCGGAAATTTGCCAGGGCTGATCAGCTCAATGAAGCCGAGCAGAAGATCCGCTGGATTGCCCTTGATATCGCCGATCATTACGTGCGTAACTGGCAGGGTACCGGATTCAAGGGTCAACTGACCGCATCCTCAAAATCAGCAGCTATTAAGTTCCTGGAGGCATTTAACCTCGATGGCAGGGTTCATACTCAGTTGCTGATATCCGGACCCGATTCGCGGGAAAATAACACCACTATTTACGAAGAGGTCAACCAAGAGCAGGTGCAGAAGTTCTGGAAAAATATGATGCAGCAATACGGAACTGAGGAGCAGTATAACAAACAGCTGATCAACCAATTCAAGAAAGGGGAGTATCCGGAAATCATTATTGTAGTAGATAAGCTCCTGGTAGGATTCGACGCACCCAAGAACACAGTGCTTTACATTGCCCGGAGCCTGAAGGAACATGGACTTCTACAGGCTATCGCCCGGGTAAACCGGCTATCGGAGGGTAAGGATTTCGGGTACATTATCGATTATTACGGGATCCTGGGTAATCTCGAAGAAGCACTCGAAACTTATACCGCACTCAATGGATTTGACCCTGAGGATATTGCAGGAACTCTGAAACAAGTGCAGGACGAAATAGACAAATTACCGGATCTGCATGCTCAGGTCTGGGATCTATTTAAGGAGGTGATCAACAAGAAGGACATGGAAGCTATGGAACTTCACTTAGCTGATGCAAAACTCCGGAAGGAATTCTATACCCGGCTGAACCGGTTTGCCCGAACATTGAAACTGGCTCTGTCAACCCTGGTATTTGAAGAGAAGACAGGTAAGGATAAAGTGAAACGGTACAAGGACGATGAGCGATTATTCGCACAATTGCGGGTTGCAGTCCAATCCCGGTATACGGATGTTATCGATTACCGCCAGTATGAGAAGCAGATACAGAAAATGATCGACTGGCATGTTAGTACGCATGAAGTCATCAGGCTAACTGAGCAGGTTAACATCTTCGACAAGGAAGCATTTCAACAAGAAATCGAGAAGGTTACCGGAACTGCCGCTCGTGCGGATACCATAGCTAGCCGGACTGCCAAACATATTACCGAACACGTGGATGAAGACCCGGTATTTTATACCAAGTTTGGCACGATGCTTCAGAAGGTTGTCGAGGATTTCCATGAACACCGGATCAATGAACTTGAGTATCTGAACAAAGCTACCGAGATCATGAACACTGCGGTAAACTATACGGATCAGTCTATTCCGGAATCTTTGAAAACACGGCAGATTGCCCAGGCATTCTATCGCACGGTTGGTCAGGTATCGGAAACCTCAGGGGTTGAAGAGATGAAGCAATACGCCGAAGAGATAGCCGGGGAGATTGACCTGATCGTTTCGGAGTGCCGGATCGTGGACTGGACCTATAAAGAAGACGTTATCAACAAGATGAAGCACCGGATCGACGACTTCCTGTTTGATCTGGCGAAAGAGAAGAAGTTAAACCTTGGAACCGAAGTCATTGATGAGATCATCGACAAGACCCTCGAGATTGCTAAGCATCGATATTGATCTGGAGAATAGCAGGCTTGGGTTCCGGGGGAAGTGGTTGCCGTTGAGCGTAAAACGGAGTGAGCGAACCACTTTCGGGCTGACCGTCAATCCGGATCAGGAGGTTATCCTTAGAGTCCCATTAACTGCAGGAGATGAATCGATAGACCGGTTCCTTGACCGCAAGGAAAACTGGATCTCACGCCAACTAACCCATTTTGAACAATTTCAACCCAAAACACCGGAGCGAAGATACATCAGCGGCGAGACCCATTACTACCTGGGTAAACCATACCGTCTGAGGATTAACCATTGCCCTCGCTGGGCTATAAAACCCGGCAGGTACTTCATCGTTATTGAAACACCCCGCCCTGATCGGAGTGATCTGATCCGGGAACATTTTCAGGCTTGGCTGAAAGAACAGTCACATGAGGTGTTCAATGAAATCCATTCCCGGTTGGAGCATGAGTTTTCAGGAAAGCTGGGATACTGGCTCCCTGAACCAAACATCCGGCACTACCGGTCGATATGGGCGCAGTATGATTCCCAAGCCGGGACCTATACTTTGAATTACCGGTTAGTGCAGGCATCCGTGGCATCTATTGAATACGTAATCCTGCATGAGGTATGCCACCGGAAATACCCGGTGCACAACAAGAGGTTTTATAATCTGCTCGATACATTTATGCCGGACCGGGTTCAGAGAAAGATGGAATTGGAGAAGATGATGGTATGACAGTTAAAATTCATTCGATCCATCCCAATTAAGGATATTTGGGTGTTTTGTCTAAACATCCAACCCTATTTCTTCAGGAATTGAAATATTCAAAACTTTTTTAATACTCTCCTTCCATTTGATTTTAGGATTTGATTCGTAGCGGCAGAAAAGTTTGTGAATAAAATCATCGGAAAAGGTCTGTTGAAGGGTCATCGCCGCTTTATACGAAATATTATCTACAAAACCATTTCTGGATAAACGGCGAATTAAAAAGTTAGGCTTTCCAAACCACATTGCATCAGTAACGTAGGGAAGAAAAACCTCTGCTAAAAGTTCCGGGTGACCATCCAACATAGGTTCACAGCTTACGCTTGTTTTGTAACCGTTGAAATAAGCATATTGGATTGAAAGTAATCTCTCGGTGAATTTTGAAGCTCCGGGTTCCCAAAAGGAAAGAACCCGGTCATCCAAAGAACCAATTGTAAACCGGAACATGATCTTATCTCGATATTGACGGAAAGAATCACAAATCGATTTAATACATTCAGGTTGAGGTTTAGTAACGATAAGAACCTCATTACCGGCTTCTAAAATTCTTGACAAAAACTGAATTACCCAGCTAAGGTTTCCTTTTGTTATATCATGGGTTGAAGGAAACATAATCCGTCCATTGGTAGGATTGTATTTTTTAGATGCCCAATCAGCACGATAGACCTCCATATTCCATTTGTCTGGTTCCCTCCGTCCAAATCGAACCGCCATTTCTCTTGCATAGCAGTATTTGCAATTATTACTGCAACCTTCAACAATATTTGCTGACTGGGGTGCCCATTCTTTCGTACCAAAGACAGTTAGATTACTCATAATATTTAAAGGTACTAAAAAAGTCTTTTTTGACCATCCTCTTCTACTTTGGTTATCTTCTTCCAGAAGTCGATCCCTCTCTCGTTAGAAGAAGCAAATAACATTTCATAATAATTCCGAATTGGCTCATGGGCAAAATATTCAAAGCCAATTGACCTCAGTTGCGCTTTATAAAAATCAATAAACCGTCTATGAACCTCATCGTGATTACCTGCCTGGTGCAGGGTTCGGACTTCTGGGTCAAAGAGGAAACTGTCCGCACCTAAAAATCTGGCATATTTCTTGAAAAGAGCGCCTTCCGGATTCTCGAATGCCATCCCAAGCCACCTGCGGGGATCTAATCCATAGAATACGTTGATAATCAAATCGCAGTTTTTCAGCCTCTTTTTAATCTCAACTATTGTGTTAAAGGGGACACTACAATCGACCGGGTCAAAGAATACCAAGTTAAGACCTATTGCGGAAATATGGCCTCTTATCATTGAAAGAAGCTGATCTGGTTGAGTGTAATCACCAAAACAGGCGATAGCCTTCCCTGATTTGCCATACATTTCAAACCGGGAATTGAGGTTATCTACGATATCTTGATTTATATCAATGAACACGGCTTTGAAAAGTTTGTCAAAACTTGGTAATTGAGCGATTGAAAGTGCTGTGCCAAGTAATTCTTTTCGTGTGCTCCTATCAATGCAAATTCCGGGACCGCTACATATTTCGATATAATTAATGTTCCCTTCCCACTTATATGCCATACCCTTGGCGAAAATATCAAAGTACCTTGTTAGAAAATGAATCTTCTCTTTGGCCCATTCACCAACACATCTAACTGGGTAGTTATCAAACTCAGAGGCAGTTACTTGACAAATGCTGTCTTCAGTATATTCTTCACGGTCCTGCTTTTTGCAACTGCCAAGACAGGCCCCGTTCTTAGGCTCATTAAAACTCTCTAATGAAGGCATATCGACGGTTTGAATTTTCGCTAAGGTAAAGTTTAGCTATCTAAAACATAACCTGATCTGGGCATTTTAAATCAGCTAAATGCCAATCTTTTTCACCACCATCGTCCACTCAGTGGAATCCGAGAGCTTACCAGCCAGGAACCGCCTAATTTTCACCGGAATATTAAGCAGTTTGACGAATTGATTGCGGGTGGAGTCCCGGCACAGCAATAATTGGAAGGATAAAGCCGAGTCTTTGATCAATTGGGAGAGGCTACTTCCCTTTTAGGCTCAATTTTCACACAACTATCAATTTATCCCTTTACTGAGAATACTGTGATACCATCCATCATCGATCGCAGCATTATCATGATCTGAATCGATGCTTGACCGCCTAATTTCTTAAATCCTTAAAACCATGAAACGGATATATTTCCTTACGAGCTGCCATTATAACCCGGCCGGTCCGGATTTCGCTCCTTTATGCTTCGTATGGATCGGTTTCGACCATGATCACACCATTGCAGTCAGCAGGGTATACAAGTCATACAACCTGCCGAAGATGCTCTCATTGGCTCGCAAAATGGCTCAGGACCGCAACCTGCCATTAACGGTACTATCAGTTGATCCTGTTATCGACGAGATTTATTCCAGGGAAAGAGGTCCGCCATAACCAAAGTCCAACCCTTATCAGGTAAAACAGAATTTATTTAAATCTTGGAAAATCAAAGTCGGGTTCATTTGATCCTGATCATGCCATAAACATTCTTTCACTAAAATTATCTCATCATGAAAACTTTTAAGAAGACCTACCTTGGGAAAGGTAAAAAGATCCAGAACCTTCGTATTGTTAAGGTCACCTGCCGGCTGGAGGATCTTCAGTCGATTGCCTATGATTTCGAAGGCACAAATTACGTAACATTTGAAATTGCGCAGATGATGAAACCGGATGGCTTCGGTAGGACTCACACTTGCTACTACCGGCAGGAAGTAGAAGATCAGCCGGAACTATCTCCCGCAAAACCGGCAAAGAAGCCTGCGAAGGAAATCGCTGTTACAGTTTAATGAAAGGCCTCGGAAACGGGGCCTTCTCTATTTCTGATGTGTACACGTTTTCGTCGAAAAATAAGGAAATGTTTACACATCCTATTTTCAATAATAGGCGTGCCAGATGCCATAACAAATCCGCGGGCGGCGGTGTAATCACTATGAACTTACTAATGAACAACTTGGCGGAAGTCAAAATAACCTACTCTGCCAAAATCCCGGCTTGTGACCGGATCAAGGTCCGCTGTAGCCAGGATGCCAACCAGGCATTACGGCTGATCTGGCCATCCTTTGAGCACCGGGAATTCTTCTATATCATGCTACTCAATCGCTCCAATCAGATCCTGGGCTTCTCTCAGATCTCCATGGGAGGCATTTCCGGCACTGTGACCGATGTCAGGATAATCTTCCAGACCGCCATAAAATCTAACGCATCGGGCCTGGTATTGGCTCACAACCACCCAAGCGGTAATCTATCGCCCAGTGAAGCGGATATTAAGATCACAAAGAAGATCAAGGATGCCGGTACACTACTTGATATAACAGTTCTTGATCACCTGATCATCACTGAAGAAGGATACCTGTCCATGGCAGATGATAACCTGATGCCGGTTTAAATTAAAGTAGCCCACGAAGGGCTTCTTTTTTGTTACGATTAGTTTTAGATTTATGTCATGTTTCTGTTATTGTCCATTGGACTGATTTCGACTCAAATTTATATTTGACACATACTGATTGAATTAAGCATCAAAACAAGCAATTATGAACACAGATTGGAATTGGTTCTTCAGCTCACTAAGCCAAAGCGCAGCAGCACTTATAGGCATCATTGGAGCATTTGTTATATCAAGGTTAATTGGACTCAGTGAAAGAATACATACAGCAAAATCTAATTTCGATGACTTGGTAATAAAATTTAACCAGACAAAATCGAGCCTTTCTAATAGGCGTTTTAGCTGGTATGTTAGAAACCAGGTTGATGAAAGTGACAAAATCTCTGAGGCAATCGAAAGCGGCGAATTTAAAAACCTTTCTGATCAAGAAGTACTCGCCAAAATATACAATCTCGAAAAAAAACTATTTAAAGTTGATGATGAGATTTTGAAGGCATTTAGAGGATTAAATTTGAAAATCAAGAAAAGCCACGACCAGCAAAGAGATCCGCTTGGATTTACCTCAGGTATTTCCCCAAAATTACTTGATCTTAAACCTGCGGGGTTTTGGGATAATTTGCGTGATGAGGGCGAGGCTATTAATAGTTTAAAAGTTGAAGCAATTTCTCTAATTCAGTATTTTCAAAAGAATAAAACGGAAGCTGTATCATTATCGGTTACCATTAAGCCATTGAGAATTATTATATTATTACTCATGGTAGCATTCCCATTAACTGTAATTTATCCATTACATTTTATGCCTGTTTTATTAAACAATCCTCCAGAGGTGACATTTAATCCAATTGATATACTTAAGACATTATTCTCTCTCAAATTTATAATATTATTTATTTTATTTTTAACAATTGAAGGTATTTTTTTTTATTTTTTGATCATAACAAAACAATTATTAGTTAGTTCATCGTCTATATTTTCAGACCTTGAGTTTGATTATATGAACATAAAATCCTATTCCCAGTTTTTTGAATAATTACTCAAGTTTCGCAGGTCTAAACCTGCCTGAATAGTTAACAAATAATTTAAAAAAAGTAGCATGTTTATTTGGTTATTCCATTAATATTCAACATATTAGTGGTGCATATAATAAACTAAAAACA
>JALNZE010000045.1 GCA_023229465.1 Chitinophagaceae bacterium | reverse complement strand
TGAACCTGTTGAAAAACGAAAACAGTAAAAAAAGAAGTATTAAAAACAAACGGTTACTCTGTGGCTGGGATGAAGACTTCTTGGCTAATCTGCTCTTGTGCCAAATTTAGATGCGTTTGCCCTGCATTATGTTGGGTAAGGGGCATCGGTAGAAAAAATTTATGTTACTTTATAGGGCGCATTTTCAAAAAAAGCGCTGTGCAAAGATAATAGTAAAAAAATCACTGTCAAGCCCCCCGTACATTTGAGAAAAGACGTAACCCCAGATCTGGCTTATCACAAAATTAAACACTACTGTGGTTACTCAGAGAGGTGCCATGCAGAAGTGAGAGACAAACTATACGGTCTGGGATTGTCGAAAAAAGAGGTAGAACCTATGGTAGCAAGGCTTATAGAGGAAGGGTACCTGAACGAGGAGCGATTTGCCATTCTGTTTGCCGGCGGACATTTCAGGCAAAAGAAATGGGGGAAAGTGAAAATTGAGTATGTATTGCGTCAAAAAAGGGTGAGTGAGGCAAATATTAAAAAAGCCTTAAAAGAATTGCAGGGGGCAGATTATGCCGTTTCCCTGCAAAAATTAGCCATGGCCAGGTGGAAAAGTCTGAAAGGAGAACAATACCTTGCCAGGCGGGCCAAAACGATTGCCTACCTGGCAAGGAAGGGATATGAGATGGGTTTGATTCTGGATATGATTAAAAAAATAAAGTCTGAGGTGGCAGACTACCCTGTACCACCAGTTAGATAATATGTTGAAGCGCCTGATCATATATGTATTTGTATTTTGTTTGCCTTCGGCTATGCTGCCGGCACAGAATACATATCCGGAAATGTTCAGAAAAGAACTGTCTTTTACTACAGAAAATGATGCCTATCTGCTGCAAAAACGCGATGCTTATTATACCAATGGTATGTTTGTAACACTGAGAACTTCGGTAGAAAAAAAGGGCAGTAAGCTGATCAGTAGTTTTGAGCTGGGCCAAATGATTTATACCCCGCTTATCCGGAAAACCGCCACGCCGGCTGATATAGACCGACCCTATTGCGGGCAACTTTTTTTCAAATACGGTCAAACCCGGTTTCTCAAACAAGAGGCAGTATTTGAGTTGGGTGCGGGTATTACTGTATTGGGGCCGGTTTCTTATGGCGAATCGCTTCAAAATAGCTATCATAAACTTTTAAAGTATGCCCGGTTTACCGGATGGCCATACCAGGTACAAAATGCGATTGGTCCGGATATGGGTATTAGTTACGCCCAAACGCTGCTGGAAAAAAGTTCCTGGATAAAAATGATTCCCCGGGTACAGGCAAATTTGGGCGCTACTTTTATCAATGCCGGTATTGGCTTATATACCTGTTTTGGTCTTTTTGAAAAGAACCGTAACAGCGCTTTATGGAATGCAAGAATACAAAGTAATGAGAAAGATAACCGGAGGGATCATGAGTTTTTTATTTATTGGTATCCGCAACTCATCTGGCAGGGATTTAATGCCACAGTTGAAGGGGGCCTGTTTGATAAAGGGACAGGGGCCGTACTGGGAGAGATAGAGAGAAGGATATTTCAACAAAATATAGGTATTTGTTATGCCCGTGGGCGTTGGACAACCAAGGCGGTATGGGTTTATCAAAGTAAAGAATCGGTTTCTCAAAAAATGGCCCAGAAGTATGGTTCGTTTTTGCTGAGTTATCGATTACATTAACTTGCAGGGGTTATTAATAACAGCGTATGCCGTCACTCAGTTTTACCCTGATACAAACCCAACTATACTGGGAGGATAAGGCAGCCAACCTGGCCATGCTTGAAAAAAAAATCATGGGTATACCCGAAAAAACAGAAGTGGTGGTATTGCCTGAAATGTTCAGTACGGGCTTTAGTATGCAGCCACAGAAATTTGCAGAAGGCATGGATGGAGAAACCGTTCTATGGATGAAGCGGGTAGCTGCTTCCAAAAAAATTATTCTCACAGGAAGTCTGATGATTGCGGAAGGCGACTATTTTTTTAACCGCCTGTTATGGGTATTGCCCGATGGCAACCTTGGGTATTATGATAAACGCCATCGATTTGCTTTTGCAGGAGAAAACAAAGCATATACACAGGGTCATAAAAGACTGATTGCGCAGGTTAAGGGATGGAAGATTAATTTGCAGGTATGCTATGATCTGCGTTTTCCGGTATGGGCCAGGCAACACACAACAGATGTTCCTGAATATGATGTGTTATTATATGTAGCTAATTGGCCCGAGCGCAGGGCACATGCCTGGAAATCATTGCTCACAGCAAGGGCTATCGAGAACCAGTGTTATGTGATTGGTGTAAACAGGGTAGGCAATGATGGCAATGGCATCTTTCATAGTGGCGACAGTATGGTTATTGATGCGTTGGGAAATACATTGTATCATCAATCTATAGAGGAGGCGGTACATACCATCATTTTACAAAAAGAACCCTTGCTGGAAATAAGAGACAGATTTCCTTTTTGGAAAGATGCAGATAATTTTAAAATCATACCAAAAGATGAAAATGAATAAGCAGCAGATATATAGTTCAGAAAAACTTTTTACCGGAACCGAATGGTTGTTAAACCACGCAATAGTGGTATTGGATAATAAGATTGTTGATATGGTGCCTGTTACAAGCATTCAAACAACAACGGCAAAGCATTTCCCCATCATAGCGCCCGCGTTTATTGATATCCAGATTTATGGCGCTTATGATAAACTACTGGCGGTATATCCGGATGCTGATGCTTTGCATAAATTATATGCATATTGTTCCGGAGGGGGCGCCTCTCATTTTCAACCAACGGTAGCTACGAATAGTTATGATGTTTTTTATAAAAGTATTGATGCGGTTAAGGCTTATTGGAATGGGGGTGGCAAGGGTTGTATAGGGTTACACATAGAGGGCCCCTGGATTCATCCGCAAAAAAAGGGGGCACATATGGAATCCTTTATTCATTCGCCCACCGAAGAAGCAGCCAAAGAATTGCTGGAATATGGGAAGGGTGTTATTACCATGATCACTTTGGCGCCTGAAGTTTGCAGCAAAAAAGTGATAGAGCTGGTTCGGTCTTATGGGGTAATTATTTCTGCCGGCCATAGTAATGCCTCTTATGAAGAAGCCCTGGCAGCGTTTGATTCGGGTATACCTGCCGCCACCCATTTATACAATGCAATGAGTCCGTTGCAACACCGTGCCCCTGGTATGGTAGGCGCTGTTTTTAATCATCCGAAAGTGATGGCAAGTATTGTACCGGATGGCTATCATGTTGATTTTGCGGCTATCCAGATTGCCAAGAAGATCATGAAAGAGAGATTATTTGTGATAACAGATGCCGTAACAGAAACAAATAGTGGTCCGTATGCACATCGGTTGGTTGGCGACAAATATGAGTCGAATGGCATACTCAGTGGTTCTGCCTTAACTATGGGAAAATCTTTGCGAAATTTGATTTTTAAAGTTGGTATAGAACCCGCTGAAGCTTTGCGTATGGTAAGCTTATACCCGGCACAGGTAATGAACAAAACGGGCCTCTCAGGAAAAATTGAAAAAGGCGATACCGCTAATCTGGTGTTCTTAAATGAAAATTTTGATGTGCAGGGGGTAGTGGCCCTTTCCTGAACAGCAAAGAAATGAATGAGCGCCTTCTAATACTTATTTCTGAAAGGCATTCCAGCCCTGTGCGGTAATATCAAAATAGTTACCGCCCCTAGTTAGTAATTTACAGCCTTCCGTTATTTCAGTCATATAACCAATCACACTAATCTCTTCATTGAGTGTAATCTTATCATGGTCCTCCTGTTTGAGGGTAAAAATCAATTCATAATCTTCACCACCATTCAGTGCGCATACGGTTGGGTCTAGTCCGAATTTATAAGCGGTTTTGCTACTTTCATCCGATATGGGTATTTTTTCTTCATAGATGATACAACCCAGCGCGCTTTGTTTGCATAAATGAAGCACATCACTGCTGAGGCCATCACTCACATCCATCATGGCTGTGGGCATTATTTCATGCTGCTCAAAAAAATCGATAATGTCTTTACGTGCCTCCGGTTTTAATAAGCGCCCCACCACATAACTTTCGTTTTCGAGGTCGGGTTGAATTTTGGGATTTTCGAGGTAGATCTTTTTTTCTCGTTCCATCAGTGTTAAACCCAGAAAGGCGCCACCCAGGTCGCCACTCACACAAATCAGATCGCCCTTTTCCGCTGTACTGCGTTTTACAAATTTATTGGGCGCTACTTCACCAATAGCCGTTACAGAAATAATAAATCCTTTATTGGAAGAAGAGGTATCACCACCTACCAGGTCAACTCCGTGTTTTTCGCAGGCAAGATAAACGCCCTCATAAAATTCATCCAGCGCTTCAAGGCTAAAGCGGTTACTGATGCCAATGCTGATAGTAATTTGTGTTGGGGTAGCGTTCATTGCATACACATCACTCAGGTTTACCATCACTGCTTTATACCCTAAGTGTTTTAAGGGTGTATACATTAAATCAAAATGAATACCCTCTAATAACAGATCAGTAGTAACCACGGTTTGTTTACCAAAATGGTCAATCACTGCCGCGTCATCACCCACGCTTAGTACCGTTGAGGCATTGTGTATTTCAAAATTTTTGGTAAGGTGTTCAATCAAACCAAATTCACCCAGCTCTGCTATTTCTGTTCTGTTTTGCATAAATACAATCGAATTATAAATTAAGTTAACTAAAAGTTGGCGCCATTAACTATTGCTACCAGCTCGTCATGAATCTTTCCATTGGAAGCAATGATATGCGGCTGATAGGGTGAATAGCGGTTTCCGGCAAAGTCGGTTACTTTTCCACCCGCTTCTTCTACTATCAAAAATCCAGCGGCACTATCCCATACCTGTAATTTATGTTCAAAAAAACCATCAAATCTGCCTGCGGCAACCCAGCAAAGGTCAATGGCGGCACTACCCAGTCTTCTTACCGGAACCCCTTTTCGTATGAGTTTTTCAAAAACCTGTAAAGGGCCATTCGGCATATCCAGGTAAGTATAAGGGAAGCCGGTTGCGAGGCAACTGCTGCTCACTTCGGTCTTGTTACTTACCTGTATCATTTTATTATTCAATGTGGCGCCAAAGCCATGCTGTGCAAAGAAAAACTCTTTTAGAAATGGATTGTATACCGCCCCCAAAATCATTTGTCCGTTCTGCTCCACACCAATACTTACACAACAAATAGGAATACCGTTGGCAAAATTTACGGTACCGTCAATCGGATCGATGATCCATTTCACGGATGAATCCATGAAAATCTCACCAGATTCTTCGCTCAGGATATAATGGTCAGGGTGCTCCTGTTGTATCACGTTAAAAATGGCTTTTTCTGCTGCATGGTCGGCTTCGGTAACCAGGTTGTTGATCCCTTCTTTATTACTTATTTTGAATGATCCATTAAAAAAGCGACTCATCTCAGCCGCGCCCGCTTCTATAGCTTTTAATAGTGTTTGCTTTAACATGCCGCAAAAGTACAAAAAGAGGAGCAAGCTCCCACTATCCGGCAGGGCAAACGCATCTAAATTTTAGGGAAGGGATGCGATAATTGAAGAAAATACGTTTATAGGGATAAAAGCATATGAACGGGATACTTCCTTTCTTCGATGATTTAAAGGATCCGAGAGTAGAG
>JALNZE010000044.1 GCA_023229465.1 Chitinophagaceae bacterium | reverse complement strand
AATCCCTTGAAAAAAAACGGAACCGAAAAAGCGGTTATATTGAGCAAAAAGTAGAAGGTCTTCTCCGTACTGTATTCCTCTGAAGCCGAATAAAACAGGCTGAAAATCATCCAGGCATAAAAAAGCAACAAAAGGCCGATACTGAAAAAAGTGACGTTCAGCGTAATAAAGGTGTTCTTCTTCACAACCTTATATACGGTTATCCCAAGTATGATCACTGCAGTCAATACGGTGAAATCAACTGGCAGCTCCAATCCGAAAAACTGCAGATATGCCTTAAACTGACCGGAAAGTAAATAAATTACGAAGAAAATTTCCATCGGGCTTTCGTCTTGCTGCAATTATTTGTCCTGGCAGTTTCTATTATTTATTCTTTCGATCAATAAGCCAATTGTCAAAATTCTTCCTATAAATAATTCAGGGAGCTTGTTGATATTAACATTAAATGCAAGGATATCATGATCTTTTAACAGGTCGACATACCTTAAAAACGAAGGATTATTTCTCACATATTCATACACTTGATTATCTGTAGGGCTTTCTTGAAAATAAGTTTTTTTTAAAATCTTTCTCGCCAATTGCTTCAGTAACCTTTTAATTTTATCAATTACGTAACCAAAAATATCTATTATTATATCCGCATAAGATGAAGAAGCAGTAGTTCCCTCCGTAGTCTCAATAGTTGAAATATCAGGGCAATTTCCAGAAATAAGTTTTCTATGAAAATTATTAAAAAAACGCTCTTTCCTTTTTAAATTAAAACCAATTCTAATCAATTCCATTTCAAGCAGGGGAGCATACGAAAAAAAATAGTTGTTCGTAACAGAGATGTACACTCCCGCATTAGTTTTCATTTTATAATTAAAATAAATATTGTCATACGATTCTGTATTTCTTTTTAGTAAAAGTGATTTCAATTTTAAAATTGTTGTTTCTCTAAGTTTTAGTGAATACTCCATTAATTTCTCACCCAGCAGAAAATGCGGGAACGATGTGCTTTCAATCCTCAGTTTGTATAGATTTCTTAACCTTGTTTTTTTTCTATTATAAAATGGAAAGTCCTGCAACCACCAAAAATCTTTGTAAAGTTCTCCGCCAGCTCCGCTAATTTGAATTTCAACGCCTCTTGATAACCGTTCCATGTTAAATCGATGATTCCTGTTAAAATCAACAATATCCAGCTGTGAATCCGTCTTTGAAAAAATATCACAAAACTCATCGATGGAGAGTTGTTTACCGGAATGAAAATACGGAAAAAATTCCTTTCCAATCTTTGCGGCATTTTTTTTGGAAATTCTTATATCGCTATTATGAGCCAATCCGCTAATAGCAAGCTCAAAAGCGGATTTAGCCTTTATAAAAAAACTCAATATCAGCCTGCTATCAAAACCTCCTGTTATATCAAGCGATACTTCTTTCCCTTCAACTGCATAAATTAAATCAACGAAGAAATCCTCAACCTTAATGCCGGAGGCTTGATCGATAGTACCTATTCCTTTTCGTTTGCGCAGATTGACACCATTTTCCATAATGAAAAAATCATCCCCATCAATTCTCTTAATATCCGTCAATAAGGTATTGTCGAAATAAGTGAAGCCGAAATGGAAAAATTCACTTATGCTACGATAATCAAGATTATCAATTGTCAACTCGCCAGAGTAATCCAATAACTCCAGAAAAGAGGTAGATATGCAGCCATTATAGCAATAGGCTTTGAAAATTCCACTATTGTCAGTGAAAACATATTGCTTACCCGTTTTCCTTTCAACAATATAAATGAAAAAAAAACCAAAAAATTTAAGAAAATTGAACTCTCCGGTTTTTTGTAATTTTGTCAGTATGTATTCAATGCTTTGCTGACCGGTTCTTTTACCTGAAACAAAAAGTAATCCTTTATAGTAAACATCAAAATCCGGCGTGCTCATTCTATTGATTTTACCATCTGTATCGGATACAATTTGCCCTTCCTTTATTACCATTGATTAGTTACCCATTATTTGTCAATCTGTTATGGAACCGATAATTTTCGATGCAAAAATCTCTTTGGTATGGCTTATTATATAGGACTCAAACGGCTTACAATTAAAATCTGCATCTAACATTTTTATTATACCTGCGGCAATTTCCTGAGGAGAATTGGAATTCAACATAATACCCATGCCGTACTCTTCGATTATTTTACCAAGCAAACCATTTTTGATGCAAAGCACCGGTTTACCTGCGGCTAATGCATGTCCTACGATTCCACTGTAAGTTAAGTCATTAGCACTATATGGAGTCAGAATAGCATCGCACTGGTTAAAGTATGACTGAAGAATAGAATTCGGAACAAATTCGTTATGATAAATAATTCTGGCATTTGGTTTTTCTTTTCCTACTTTTTTCAATTTTTCCGATATCCGGTTTTCCATTCCGGTTTCCGGTTCTCCAAGCAGAAATAACACGAATTTCGACAATACCTCGTCTGATAAATAACATAAGGACTCAAGAATTTCTAGTGTTCCTTTTCGTTCGCTCAAAGATCCGGGGTGCAAGAGTATCTTTTGATCCGAATCAATTCCGAAATGTAATCTCACTGAAAAATCAGGATCTGCTTTCCAATCAGGAATTGGGTCGGGTAACATTTGAAATTTGTTTGTTTTATATGTACGATTTAGAAAATCAACCGAATCCTGGTCATTCAGAATAAAAACCTGTCTGATAAACTTCCTTCGGATGAAGAACCAGGTTTGCAAAAATTTCCGGAACCGGGTCATTCGTTTCCTTAAAGATCCTTCTTTCAACCTGGAGAATGCTCTGAAAAGAATCCCGCTGACATTATATGTCGGGCGAAATATTCCAAGAGCAAATTGAACATCGATGAGCGACATGAAGCAAAGATGTGTAGCGCTCAGTTTTTTAGCATATTTGTCAGCTAATCGGTAATACCTTATACTTCTCGAAATAATGTTGCCACGTTCCAGCGATTGATGCTCGGCAGTAGAAATGTTATAAGTTACGAGTTGTGGATTTGTGCGGAGGCCGGCCAGTACTTCGAAGTCAGGATGGACGATGAAAATGAACTCGCCAGGCGGTTTGACGTCCAGAATATAATCAATCAGATGATTGAGGTATTCCTGACGGTGACCAGTGATATGAGGTTCAAAAAACAGCGTGGTCATGATAATCCGGGGATTACATGTCTTTCAGTGAATAACCAGCAAACTTCAACTGATATCCGGGAAGGGATTTTACAAGGGTGGCCGATTTTTCCTTAAGTTTCGGGAGGCTGATACTACCGGCGTTTACTTTTACCTCCGCTATAAGAAACTGCTGATTCATTTCGTTAACAGCCACGATATCCAGCTCGTTACCACTTTTCTTATCCCACCAGGAACCGATGAGCGAATATTTTCGACTCAATGCAAGTTTCTCTATGAAATATTTTTCCAGAAACCTTCCACTGTAGGTGGAAAAATCACGCATTACAATGCTTTTCAAATATTCGAAGTTATTAATCTCCACGGCGCTCCGGTACTTGTAAATAAAACGGAACCAAAAATTCAGGAAATTATCTTCGATCCTGTATTTAAGGCTTCGGCTGCCCGGTTTGGAGAATATGGGCTTGACAGTGGTGATAACGGAATACTCCTTTTCGAGCCGATCGAGGTATCCCCCTATATCTTTTTCAAGAATTGATTCAATATCCGAGCGGGATGTTTTCGAAGATGCGATAAGGGATAAAATTGCGAAATAGGTCAGGTGATCCCTGCCAAACTCCTCAATCAGAATGTTTTTCCCTTCTTCCAGGAGAAGGGAGTGTTCGCTGAAAATTTCGTCAAGCATCGTATGCAGGGTCAGACAACCGTGATCCACAAATATTTCCACATATTTTGCCACACCGCCTGTTAAAGTAAATAGAGCCAGCAGATCCTCCGGTTTCCAGCCAGGTGAATGATCCGCCAGAATTTCTTTAAGCACTAAAACGGAAAATGGCTTCAGATGAATCCGTTCATTGGCCCTGCCAAATAGAGGCTCCTTCGAGCTTTCAAAGATTTTTTTCATCAGGGAATAAACCGATCCACTGATTATCAGGTGCATCTTTGACTTACTTTTGTAGCGATCCCAAATGTTCTGCATATCGCTGAATACAGAAGGATTCACCCGCAGAAATTCCTGGAATTCATCAATAATCACTGTAAAAGGCCTTGCCTCCGATTCACGCATCAAAAACTCGAACAACTGTCGGAATTGCTTATATTCTCCCAGGACTGTAATCCCTAATTTCATTTCTATCTCACCACTAAACTCCTGGCAAAGCATTTGCTCATTTTTTCGGCCAACAAATAGATACACAAAGTTCTGCGATTCAACAGACTTCATAGCCAAAAGGGTTTTACCGATTCTTCTCCTGCCAAAAAGGACGGTCATTTGGCTACCCTTTTCTGATCTTTTTTGTGCAGCAGCAAGCAAACTTAATTCAGATTCCCGATCGTAAAAGTTCATGGGTTTTCTTTAAAAAATCATCCAAAGATACAAATT
Organism: Chitinophagaceae bacterium; assembly: GCA_023229465.1. Taxonomy (GTDB): domain Bacteria; phylum Bacteroidota; class Bacteroidia; order Chitinophagales; family Chitinophagaceae; genus Sediminibacterium. Next base: position 1,393 of record JALNZE010000044.1, on the reverse strand, counting down.
TTATCGTAACCTGCATTACGGTAATAAAGGTTACGGTAATTACTTTTTCGTGCACTGTTCATTTGAAAGACGCATATATGCGTCTCTACGTTGTTGCGAAAATTTCCTTATTTGTTGATAAGCCTGATGGAGTTTGCCATTCTTGCGGACTCCCTGGGAGTAGACCTTGAAAAAATTGATTATCGGTTTTCTTTTGCTGACGGGAAAACCGAGCTTAAAAAGAAGGTATAAACAGGAGTGCCAGGAAAAAACAAGAGGCAATAACAGTCCGGGAACGCTTTTTTTGATGATCTGCCAGGAATAGAGCCGTTGTATGGGAATAGCCAGTAATACGCCTTGATTCAATTGATTCAGGTAATCCTTAGTCAACCGGTTTGCCTGGATGAAATGCTGATAAACCAATTCGGAGTCATAATACAGGTCATACCCCAGAAGGATAATCCGTTTGCAGATTTCCATATCGTCTCCCGAGAACACAACCCCCTCTTTTCTCCCCGTAGACAACATGGGGAAACCGGGGTTAAATACTTTATTCAGAATGTTTTTCCGGGTCACCAGTCCGGCCCCCCATAAAAACATTTTGTCAGTGCAGATCCCGCTTTCATGCCATTGTTCCCCGCAGGCATAACCGGATTTGTTTGCTTCAAACCAATCGGGCAAGGGAACATTACTTTCAGCGATACCCTGTCCGCCCAAGGCTCCTACCCTGGGATTCCGTGACATAAGGTTCCAGGCAATGCTTAGGTAATTATCCATCAGCCGGTTATCATCATCACAAAATACAATCATTTCATAATGAGCCTCTTCCACACCTCTCATGCGGGCAAAAACCTGACCGGGATTCTCCTCGTCTACCACTCTCAAAACAATCGGAGCCGGGTGCTTCGCCCATTCTTTACGGGCCAACTCAACCGTATCATCGGTGGATGCATTGTTAACAAGTACCAGTTCACCCGGGATGTTATCAGGCAGGGCCTGATCAGCCAGGTGCTTAAGCGTCTCCCCCAATCGTTCCGAACTGTTATGGCAGCAGAGTATGATGGATATTCCGTTCATGATTCCGAAGAATTAAACAGCAATTGGTCCATCTTCTTTTCCCATCCGCTCACCGTATAGTCCCTCTCAAACTTCTCATAACCGGCCCTGCCTATTCGTTTGGCAACTTCCTTATTACGGATCAGATACAGCAATTTTTGACTGGCCTGTTCCACATCCAGATCAATAACAAACCCGGTAACGCCATCCTCAACCGCCTCGGGCAGTCCCCCCCGGTTGCTCACCACGCAGGGCAGCGAATGGGCCATAGCCTCCGCCACCGAGATACCCTGGCTCTCTACCAGGCTGGGCTGAAAATAAATTGCGGCCGATGATAGCAGTTCATTCACGTTTTCAA
>JALNZE010000024.1 GCA_023229465.1 Chitinophagaceae bacterium | reverse complement strand
AAAATCTACCGCCAACTTCCTTTTTGTTTCCTGGCTGTCTTTGCTGCCTCGCTTTTTTATCATTATCATCTCATAAAGATACAAAATAAATTTTAATGTATCACTAAATTATGCTCTCATTAATAATGTCGCTCAATGTTCGGACTTACCGCAATGGCTTGATCAGAAGATTTCGGATAACGAAATTAGCACTCTTAGAGAGTGCGATCTTATCGTAAATGGCATGGTTAACGCCCCCCAAATCGTCCACAAGAAGCAAGAGGCCTACTATGATCCCTCCAATGATCTTATTAACATGCCCAAACCAGGGAAATTCAAAAATGTAGAAAGCTATCATTCAGTTTTATTTCATGAGCTGATACATAGTACAGGCCATCAATCCCGCATTAACCGCAAAGAAGTAATGGAAACGGCCAACTTAGGCAAAGAGTCCTACAGTCTGGAAGAGCTTACAGCGGAAATCGGCGCCTGCTTCCTTGATTCTATTTGCGGAATTGATAATGAACTGATAGACGCTAGTGCCGCATATATCGCTGGCTGGCTTTCTGTTTTGAGGAATGATAAGCGATTCATCTTGCAGGCAAGCAATCGCGCTCAACACGCAGTTGATCACATTCTGCAGAAAGCTAAAGTCTAAGATTAGGAATTGGGGGTAATATAGAACCCGTTGATTAGTATCAGCGGGTTTTCTCTTTATAAACTGCAAAGTATTCAGTTAATAAACCTTTGATTTCCTAAAAAATAGAATTAACTTTTAAGCTGCTGATCGTAAAAATACAAAAATGAAAAACTATAGAATAGTGCAAATTCTCATGCAATTCTCTATATTTCTTGTTACACTATTATCATTTAATTGCTTTTCGCAAGTCAATGTTTTTAATGGCCATAAAACTGAGTTCACTTTATTAGACATCGAAACTTCGCCGAAAGAAGGCGACTCCATACTAAATTATTTTATTAAACTATCACAGAGCGATTTTAGGTTAGTTTATGAAAAAGGAGGAAGAAAAGAAGATATACTTTTGACAAAAATATATCCATTTCTCATAAAACAATTAGAAATTCTTGTTACAGAGACAAAAGATGCCCCCGTAGTCCAAATTGTTGTTGACATAGAAATGACTGCTCACCCAATTTTCAAAAAAATTCAAACATTTGGACAAAAGAAACCCATCAGTGGGGATGAAATAAATGTGATTTGGAATGAAATAGATGCCTTACCAATTTCAAAAGAAAAGGTATGGTTGATACTATGGTTTTTAAGGATAAATATGCTACTGGATAAAAGTCTCTACGACGTCACTGCTATATGTAATAAAGCTCGCCTGGAAGCAGATAAAATTAATGGCCTCTATGAACGGGGTGAAGCATATGTCTATATAGGCGAGTTTGCGAAACAATATCAAATACCCGAGGCAGCAATGTCAGTGTATTATTTTGCAAAACGTGATTTTTATTTTTCTAATAAAGATAGTATAGTCACACAAAACGCTCAGGGCATCGTATGTGAAAAAATTGCGGATCTTTTTTCGAGTGCTAGCATTCCAAGCATGATAAAACAGAATAAATATTACGCAAGCGCATATCACTACTACGCCGCTTCTCGAGATAGCGCGGGCTTGTACCGTGTCTTTTCAAATTATATATCCAACCGAGCTTACTTACTTACTGACCTCGGTTACTACAACGTGGATACTGCTTTACGTCATTTACAGCAAGCGATATTATTGAAGTACTTATCAATGTGGTTTCTCAAACAAAAACAACATACACAACCAGGTGATTTCACATACTTAACTTCGATAGCAACGATGCTCCGTAGTGAAAATAAACACGTCGCCGCTTTATCATACAACTTGTACGCGTTGGCATCTGCCTATTTAAACGCTAACATTAACGACATATACGATGGTATTTATTCAGCCGCCTTTACATATTCAGTGCTTAAAAAAGAACAACAGGCAATGACTCTGCTTAATATTGCAATTGCACTGGCACTAAAAACTAATAATCGATTTGAATACTATAGGGCTATTTCTTATAAAGGTGACGCCTTCTATAATCTAAATAAATATGATTCAGCCTTGATGTGTGCAAACACATTACTCTACAATGTCACTTATGACAACCAATTCAATATCGCCCAATATTCTCGATCGAGGAATAATGCATTACACCTAAAGTCAAAAATTTTCAAGGTTCTGAACAAAAAGGACTCCGCTTCTTACTATGAATTAGAATCAGCTATGTCAGTAAATCGCAAAACGGAAGAATTTTCATCATTGTTAGAAGCTGAATCGGGTGCTATGACCCTTTGGATTGATAACACAAAAGATTTAGAAGTTGCACTAGAAAAACGGTCAAAAGAAAACATTTCAAACCAAAACATGGGGTTGATTTTTTTTACCGCAGTATTGATAATACTGATTATAATGGTAATTATTTTTCGAAAGAGGGACAAAGATAAATCAAATAAATTGTTAGAGTTTCGAACTCAATTGCTGCAATCCGCTAATTCCGATTTGACCTTAAGGTCGGCCATTCAAAATCACAACTTGGGAAATCATTATTCGAAGATTAAAATATTATTGAGAAGCCATCGAATCGATAAGGTAGATAGGGCAGTAAAATACTGCGAAAAAACAAGCACTTATTTTAGCCAGTTCTACATGTTACTTTTGGATGATAAGCCGTCGCTTGGTAAAGAACTCCGAAATTTTAAATTATTTGTTGAAACTGAAAAAATATATGATAATAAAAATATAGAAATACAAGATGCATTTGAGGGCATCCAACCGGATTCCATTTCATTTCTGACAGGCATATTTGCGCCCCTATATGAAAATTCGTCAAAAGCATTTACCGAAACAGAAAATCCCCGTTTCAGCATATCAATATCTAAAGAAGATAAAATTGTTTGTTGCAAAGTTTCTGACAATGGAGAAGGCGTTAGCAATATTGAATTACTTGTAGCTGATAAACATTTTCTCAGTATGCTTCGTGATCGCGTGTATATGAGTTTTACGATGAAGGGAGTTATTTTTAACCCTGATGATGTTTTTAAGATTAAAAGTTCAGCAGTCACCGGTACAGAAATAGAATTTAAACTCCCGTATGAAGAAATATAAAACCTTGATTGTTGAAGACAATCCTGACAATTTAAGGGACTTACGTTTCTATTTGGACGAAAAGCCTCATGTGCTTGTTGTAACGAAAACGGTAAGTACGTTCAACCATGCCATTGATTTACTTTTAGAAGAGAGCTTTGAGGTAACTATACTTGATATTGAATTACCTGATGGCTTTGGGTTTGACATTCCCGGCAGAGTTCCCATTTTAAATATCGGGGAAATAGTTTTTTGTAGCAGTTATGGGGATAAGCATTATGAAAAAGTAGTAAACTCAGATTATACTCACTTTTTAATAAAGCCGATTTCTAAAGAAAAAATCTGCGCAATGATCTTAGATCTTGAAAAAGCATTTACTGCAAAACGAGAGCCTGAACAATTCATTGCGTTGTTTGAAGACTTACCGTCAGCTAAAAAATTCTTAGTTCCTAAAACAGATATTTTTTATATCGAATACCAGAATGAACTCTCCTATTTTCATTACCGCAAAAATGGCAACAATAATCTCGTAGCAATACAAAAAACTGGGTTAACTAATTTACTTAACGAGCGATTAAATGACAGATTTGTCAAATGCAATAAAAACTGTATTCTTAATGTTGATTTTTTTAATGAACATGAGCCATATTTTAATGAGGGTTGGATTGCTAATATGCCAAATGGTCAAAAAATTGAAATATCTAGGACTTTTAAGGATTCTGTCATAAAACTTAAGGGCATTTCATAAATATTCAATCTCTATTTCCGGCTTTCACAGGTCAATTTCCGCATCTCAGCCTACAGCGTCCCACGCGACAATAAGTAATTCTAAACTTTGTAGTAGGATGAAGTCACCTTAAAAAAAGTCACCATTTCTGGTGACTTCACCCTGTTCGGAATCAGCCGAAAGGATTAATTGCATAGTATTCACAAGGTACAATGCAACTTATTGATTATTATACAGTTATATACAGAAATGTAAATACTCTCCCTTTGCTGTTCCGAGGATTATATAACCTCTAAATCCTTTTTATGGAACAGTCAACAACAGAACTGCAAAAAGCCGCCAACGCTGGCTATCTTCTGAACTTCTATTTCGAAAACGGAAACGTCCATTGCAAGCTTCACCCTACGAGTTGCTCTATTCGTGAGGCCCACCCCGAACCACACCCATGTATTCTTACCCGAACCATTGTCTATTGGCTTGAAACACCTGATGGGCTGAAGGGTGTCGTTGTTCTTGATTTTGAACAAGACGAAGAATCAATCCATTGTTAACCCATTTCTATCACCATTAAACCATCAATTATGAAAACGTTTCAATCAACACCACGCCTTATTTATGTCGATGACCTGGTTCATCAACTTAACCTTGAGATCACAAAAACACATCAACAAATCATTCAATCATCAGTGTTACTCGAAGCAAGATCATTTGCCGATAAGAACCTGCCGGCGCCGGGGGAGTCTACGTTAGATTGGTATTTGACTTCAATTATGGGTCAATATAAATCTCTACGAAGTGAGGTATCAATTAAACTAAAGGGTACACTCCAGAGATTTTTAGGCACGGTAGGGGTCACTCCGCTTGATGAAAAAATCAATGCTACTAAAGAAGCCATTGTAAAAGAGGGAGATAAAATTAAAAACCTAGAAACCGATAAAGATCGCATACAGATAAACAGCCGATATACTGGGTATAAGAAGCATAAATGGCTGTTGGTGTTATTTGCTTTGGCAGAATGCCTATTAACCATATCCTGTTTTCTTAAAATCGGAGATATCGTAATTGTTGCGCTGATCGTAGGTGTGGTAATCGGCCTCGCTCAAATTTATGCAGCCAAAACAGCGGTACTCTTTATAAGAGAAGTGGAGAATCCACGCCTCAGAAAAAGATACTGCATCATAGCCTTGACCGCGTTTACATTGTTTAGTCTCGTCCTCGGTACGATGCGGTACTACTTTGCACACAACGGAGTGGCCTCAGACATACCCTTTATAATACTAAACCCATTTTCTTTTGCTGCGATCAATATGCTCCTGGTTGTCGCTTCTGCCCTATTAGTATTCTTCTTTTTCCCTACTAAAGCAGAACTCGAACAAATATCCCATGTTGAAGCAATCGAGGATGATATAAAAAAGAGTATTAAACAAAAGAATCTGTTAGTTCAACAACATGACAACCTGATCAATGAAAAAGTGAAGGCGGTAAAAATTCACGGCGAAGTAGCACACTGCGAAAAGGAATTGTTTGAAAAAATTGATGCGTTTTATGATGAAGCCGTAGGCAAATTCAAACACGAAAACGTAACCAAAAGAACTGACGGAGCTTTTCCCGAATGTTTTAAGCATCCACATGGAATACTTCCGGTGGCATCTGATAAGGAATTCAATCTCTTAAACTAAAAATAACTTTTATGAAAACCAATATAGGAATAATAACCCTTATAACTCTAGCGTCTCTTGTAGTTCTCTTCATAGTTAGGTTGCCTCATTACAAAATAGGAGGCAATATTGTTGAATCAGTCTTAATTGATAAGACAGATACACTACCTATCGCTCCTACTCTTGAAGAGATACTATTGCCAATTCATCTGGAAGAAAACAAATGGAACCATATACGTCTTCGTACCCAAAGTATTTCGGACTTCGACTATAATCACATATCTGATCTGGAGCTACCTACGCGAATTACCATTATATCAAATCCAATAGAACGGGATAAAGAGATAAAATCATTTACGCTAAAAATTGACAGTGCAATTACGAATATCTCAAAACAACCGTCGGGAAGGCCAAAATCAAGTATCTATCGTAGCGTCATGTTGGAAGCTAATAGAATAGGCTCGATGGATGCAAAAATCAAGGCACTAATTGTGTATTCCGATTTATTCGAGAATTCATCCATATTCTCAATATATGATACCGCCAGTCGTACTAAGTTGAAATCGAATCCCAATGAGATTAAGAACCGTTTTATGCAGGCTATAAAGCCTGGAAATTTGCAGAACGTAAAAGTGTATTTCGTTTTTAAACCCTATTCAAGTCTGACTAATGAATACTTTATGCTAACGTCCACATTATTCAAATCTATTCTCGAAGATGCTGGTGCAACGGTATACATCGGAGCCAACTTGATCGAGAATTAAACAGCCGTAGTATGAGTCAATCACAAACAAGCAACGTTTTTGTTCAGGCAATTAAGTCATTAATAGTTGCCTCTTTTAAGATATGCATCATTTGCATTTCCTGGGTATTGAAACTTCTCGGCATCACCTTTACAAAAGCATCAGAGGTAATTGAAAAAATCATAAACAAGACTGCATGATACAGTTTATTCAACTCCTTTTCAATCTACTTGCTTCTGTTTTTGAAGCGGCGATTGAAATAGTATCGGAACTAGCTGTTCAGGTGGTGCCACCACGTCGTAAGATGCAATACAATGCGGATTTCGGGAAGGTGCAAACCATACTAAAAAAAGGAGGTGATGGGTTCTATGTTGGATCATGGTCAAACTCACAGAAAGAGGCTCACAATCATTTAATAGCTTTTGGTGGTAGCGGAAGTGGTAAATCTACCTCATTGATTTTTACGACATTATTACAATCGCACAACTCTTCTTACATTATTCACGACCCTTCGCGCGAAATTTTCAATGGCACCTCACAGGCTTTACATAATGCCGGGTATGCGATTTCAATTTTAGATTATAACAACCCTAACGTATCACAAGGTTTCAATGCTCTTTCCTTTTGCAGGTCTCACAACGATGCATATAAGCTTGCAAATGTCATTATGAGGAACGCCCTAGAAGGATCATCCTATGATTACTGGGCACAAAGTGCAGAATCGGCAATCGCATTATTCATGAAATACTTAATTACCTATGCTGACCCACAATACAGGACCATTTTCAACGTCATACATCTAATACGGGTGTTTTCGTTTGCTCCAAAGAAAATAGACAGGCTTATGGTCGCTTCGGGGGATCAGCAACTTTTGAATCAATACAAAAGCCTGGTGGCAACTCCTGACAAAACGCTCCAAAGCACACTGTCTACCGCCTTAACCGCATTGCGGATATACGAGTCTCCGAACATTGCACTTGTAACATCACACAATTCAATTGATTTTGACGATTTCCGCAGACGCAAGCATGCCCTATATATTTGTTCGGCGGCAAGTGATGCATATCTGTATCGGAGCATTACAAGTAGCCTATTCGAATCTTTTTGCTCAAATGTATTGAGCAAGCCAATCGGCAACGAAGGCTTAAGCATCACGCTATTAATAGATGAGGCCTCAAGCATGAAATTACCTTCGTTGCCCCAAGCCCTGGCTCTTACCCGGAAAAACGCTATCTCGATTGCAACACTCTGGCAGGATTACAATCAGATCGAACATCTGTATTCAAAACAAGAAGCGGTCAACATTTTTGCAAATTCACATTTGAAGGTCTTTATGCCCTCCGGGCAGCCGCTTGAAACATGCGTAATGCTTGAAAAGCTAATGGGGAAATATTCATTCATTGATATTGAAGGTGTAAACCGAACCCGCGAACTTCTTACAGCGCAAGAAATCCATGAACTAGATAAACTTCTAGTGTTGAGCGGAAATAAACCGCCGCTATTGTTAGAACCAAGTCCATACTATGAAAATAAACAATTGCGGAGCCTGGCATTATTGCCTCCGTATGAATTAGAAGAGCAGCTGTCATTTTACAATCCTCCACTTATTGAGTTCAAGGCCGAATGAGCAAAAGGAAAATCAAATCCGGTGTATACACTTATCTTGATTCGTGCGGCGTGTTAGAACACGGTACAGGTGATGCCATTGCTCAGGCACGGAGAAAATACTGGCAAGATTATAAAGCTAGATGGCGTAAGCAAAAAAGACAGGCTGAAAAAGAGCTTACTACATCTTGGGCAACTGATGAATTAAAAGACCTCACTAAAGCAGCCAAGCTTCATAATATGAGCCGTGTCAGTTATATCAAATCCGCAACACTTGCATACACGACCAAAGTATATCTCGTTCCCGATAAAACAGAAGTTCGTAAAATTGTTCAATTGCTTAATATGAACTATAATCTGATACAGGAAATGATAGAAGAAAAAGCATTGCATCTGCAAACAGGTAAAATTATCCTTGAAAGGATATTGGAACTGGAAAGAGTAGTGTTTGTTTCTCTCCATTCTCCCAAAACAATAGATCATATAGTTACGGAAGCAGTTGCCAAAAATCCTGCTGCAAAAGCCAATTTGTATCAGTTACTGGAATCCCTTCCATGATACTCAAATCTCTTAGTCGTAAATCCGGCACCGGTCAGTTATTAAAGTATCTCTTTAAAAAAGAGGATAAACTTGTAAATGGCAATCAAAAGCCAATTATTATCCGGCACAATGTCCGGTCTCGGACATTAGATAAACAAATCAAAGAATTTAAAGAAAATGACAAGTTTCGTTTACATAAACGAAAAGACAGTGTTAAGGCATATCACACAATTCTTTCATTTTCAAATAAAGACAAGGATAAGATTACTGAAAAGACACTTCGGGCTGTTGCGAAGCAATACATGCAACTTCGTGGAAAAGACAACCTCTTTATTGGTACAGTTCACTTCGACAATGACCATGTACACCTACACATGGTCATGTCGGGTACCAAGTACCTTACCGGACAAGCCAACAGGCTTTCACGGGCAGAATTTCGGGAACTGAAACAATCGCTTGATAAATGGCAAGAAAAGAAATTCCCTGAATTAATTCACTCGCTCCCCAGGCACGGACTTAACAAAGCAACTAAAGAGCCGGTTGTAGATCGGCATAATAGCCGGGTATCACAAAAGGAAACACTGCTGAAAACCCTTGAAGCAGGATATACAAAATCAAAATCTATTGATTCCTTTTTGACAACTCTTAAATCACAGGGGTATGACCCTTACTATCGGGCTGGCCGTCTTACCGGTGTGAGGTCAGAGGATGGCTTAAAATTTAGATTGGGTAGGCTTGGCTATGACAAAGAGAAAATAGCCAAGCTTGACGAAATCCATCTTAAAGAAGAAAAGGCACTATCTGAACTCCGTGATATTCGCGAAAAGAAAAGTGAGGAACGCGAACAAGAAACTGTTCGAGATTCACGGGATTTAGAAGAAAATGATAATGAAAAAGACCAAGACGATATTCAAACTTTTCGTGATGATCTCGAAAGAGAAGATCAGGAAAATGAGAATGAAGTTGAAGAAATAGAAGACAGTGACGATAGGGAGCCATAGGCAACTATCGTTTCTGTCTGGGCTAATTTATTTGAGGGGTACGGGGATGCTTCCCCGCAAGATTGCATCTCGCCATACGGCAGATTGATAAATCGCCATGGCGAGATGCAATCTTGCTACTCTCTAAAGAAACAAAGCCCCTCATTACTGAGAGGCTTTTGCGACCATGAAGTTCTACTGACTGATTATATTCGGGGGGAAATACAATCCATCATTCACGATCCAAATCATTATCTCTTTCTTCTGATTGATCTCTTAATTGATCCAATTCGTCTAACTCATTTTTGGGCTGATCAAGATCTCGGTTGTGCTCTTCTTGAGGTTCACGCAACTGTTCAATCTCATTAAATTCGCTTTTTGATTGTTCTAACTCCCATTCGGCTTTACCCGAAAAGAAACCTTCAAAATACTCGTTGGATGGGTTTACGCTTCGAGTGATGTCGGACAATAATTGCGGCTCATGTTCTGCTAATAGATATGCATGGTTGAATCCACGGACATATTCTCCATTGGTATCTTGGGTTTGTTCCATCCTTAAAATGTTTCGTTAACATGTTTTTCTAAATACTCGTATATAGATTCCACATCGTAAAGTATGATTTTGGGCTGTGGGTGTGAAAACCGAACTTTTCCTTCATCTCGAAGTTTCTGTAACGTGGTCTTGCTCGAAATTCTAAGCTTTTGCATTGCCTCCTCGGGGGATATCCATCTGTCTTCCTTTATGGCATGCTTCTCCTTAATACGTTCAACAACCTGCTCGATTAGGGCATAAAAGGCAGTATCCTCTAAGCAGATTACTTCCATTAAAGGGCTTTTTTACAAATTACTTGCTTTTTGTGTGATTGGAATACTTATCATCATTTTATTTCATTTGTACCAAGTTTGGGTTCGGGGCATTGCCCTATTAGGATCGATTCTAACTAATTAACAGTCAACATTATAAAATTTTATTTGGCGAAATGATATTTTCATAAGACATTTGACAGACACAACAAAATTATTGTGTAATGATACCTACTTGTTTACGTGTTTTGGGAAGCCCTTGGCCGATTCTACCTCCAGGCATTCACAATTCGACTTTAGCTGAAGTATATGCTCGATATGTTATCAATCAGTCAAGACTTCTTTTATTTGAAGGATTAAAAAACGGCTTAGATAATTTATTCAGCAGTGGTTGTCCTCAGATCTTTTTAGATGGCAGTTATGTCACGGATAAACCCATACCGAATGATTACGAGGTCTGTTGGGATATGAATTTTGTTGATCCCAACTTACTTGATCCTGTTTTTTTTGATCTTTCAAACGAGAGGTTTAATCAAAAGCAAAAATATTTAGGTGAATATTTTCCGGCCTCGATTACCGAAGCGATGACAGGGAAACCGTTCTTAGATTTCTTTCAAACCGACAAGTACACAGGTAAACAGAAAGGGATTATTAGATTAACAAATCATTTAAATACAGGAGGCATAATATGATCACTAATGATAGGCAATATAAAATCACAAAGTCTCAAATTGAAAACTTTGAGGAGTCATTAGCTGGGTATTCTATGACTCCAAATCCAACTGAAACAATTAACCCACGGCTTCTTGAATTACATAAAAACGCTATTGAATCTCAACTCAAAGATTTGTTGGATCAAGCAACAGAATATGAGAATTTAAAAGCCGGGAATATTGCCGTTTCAGAGGTTCACAGCCTAAGTGATCTTCCTCTGGCGTTAATTAAATCAAGAATTGCAAATGGTTTTACACAGGCTCAATTGGCAGATATGCTGGGATTAAAAATGCAGCAAATTCAGAGATATGAATCAGAGAAGTACGAAACGGCTAGTTTAAAAACCTTAATCAAAATTGCGGAATGTCTAAATATTAAAATAAACGCAGATGTACAGATTAAAACGATAGAGGCTCCCGATAATTTAGATGTTGCCAACTATCCCTTTAAACAAATGTTTCAGAGAAAATGGTTTAAAAATTTTTCGGGTTCTTTTAATGATGCCATTATTGACTCGAAAAACTTACTTGAAACGTTATTTGAAAGAGCTGGGTTTAAGTCTTTTCAATATAGTCTTAATAAAAAATCAGTACGCAGTGGCTCCTCGTTGAACACATTTGCATTAAATGCATGGTATGCCCACATACTCATTAAAGCTAAAGAGCAGGCTATACCATCTGTATTTAAAAAGGAGGTGATAACGCAAGACTGGTTAAGTACGTTGGCACATTTTAGTATAGAGGATGATGGCCCATTGAAAGCTATCGAGTTTTTGAGAAATAGTGGTATCCGAGTTGTTATTGAACCTCAATTAGAGGGTACTTTTTTGGATGGTGCGGCTTTGCTATTGGATAGCAATGAACCAATTGTAGCAATGACGCTTCGGCACGACAGATTGGATAATTTTTGGTTTGTGCTATTTCATGAAATAGCACACATTTATCTTCATTTGTCTGATTCTTTGACGGTGATATTTGACGATTTAGACGTAAAGATTGACGGCATTGAACAAGAGGCTGATGAATTTTCGTTGAATTCTCTTATTCCGAATTCTGTTTGGAAAAAATCGCTTGTTAGATTTAATCCTTCCAAGGAAACAATCACTAATCAAGCTAAAACTCTAAAAATTCATCCTGCACTAATTGCTGGCAGAATTAGACGAGAGTCTGGTCGATATTATCAGTTTTCAGATTTAATTGGCCAGGGTGAAGTAAGAAAACACTTTTCATTTGAATTTTAAATAATCCCAATAGTTATGATAAGCTCCTTTTATACTCCGGTATTAAAATCTAAACAAGGCGAGTTTGATGCCCTTGCTAAGTTAGATCCATTAGTAAAAAAATATATGTTCCCATTACTTGAGATTACTTCAAGCAAAATGTGGGATAATATAACTCAGAAAAAACCGAAAACAATTGAAGATCATTTGCAAAACTTCTGTAAAAAAGTAATTAAAAAATGGCCAAGCAATCATTTTTTTATTGATACTGACCTTATAAATAACGAGAGCCCTAATGGTGTAAGCTGTATCGAATACATTTTCAATATTCTTTTTGAAAATGGAATTAAACCAATGCCTGTTGTGCGAATATCATCTCCTGCGAACTTAATTACGGGGATTAAAGCAATACAATTAATATATGGTTTGGATGAAATCGCTATTCGAATCAGTATAGAAAATATTACATCCCCATCGTTTGAAACTGAACTCAATGAATTGCTATTGGAAATCGAAATGCCAGTAGAAAAATGTCATATAATATTGGATTTGAATTCTTCCGATTTTACAAATACCTCTGATTTTGCTGACGGAATCTTGGGCGCGCTAGAAAGCTTTCCCAGTTTAAAAGAATGGAAGTCTTTTACAGTTTGCGGAGGGTCTTTTCCCCCAACTAATTTAATTAAAATAGGAATTAATCATATACCAAGAAATGAGTGGAAGTTCTATCAAGAATTGGTTAAAAAGCTTGAATCAGAACCCTTTAACCGAGCAATTAATTATGGAGATTATGGCATTGTTGCTCCCGGAAATTTTGAGTTTGACCCAGCCAAGATGTCTCGAAGTGCAAATATCCGTTATACACATAATGATCTTTGGTTTGTAATTAAAGGCAAGGCATTAAAAAAGTCAGAAGATTTTAAACAATATGTTGCTCAAACAAAAGATATTTTGAAGTCTGGGTTTTATCTTGGTGAACCTTTTTCTGAAGGCGATGCTCACATAAAAAAATGTTCTTTGGGGGAAACAACACCAGGAAGTCCTACCGTTTGGAATTGGGTAGGGAACAACCACCATTTTACGAAAGTAGTGCGTGATTTATTCGCCAGTTATCGCGCTGCTTAAGATATTGTAGAACAATTTTACTCAATTTTTTTGAAGAAAAAACTCTTGAAAGAAAATCATAGACCTCATGTTTCGGGGTTTTAGGATTTACTCCTTTTTTTATTATTGTATTTGCTACCTCTAACGCTTCTGCTTTCCAAAGCAATTGGGCTAGTGAATATGACTCCTGACCTTTATTAGTTTTCCCTTTCCTTATATTTAAGAAGCAATAATCCCCTTCTTCATTAGACTTAATAGTATAAACACCCCACCACTCCGGTATCAACCCAAGTGCTTTCTGTAAGTGATTTTCGCTTACAACAATAAAGACCTTATCAAATATTTCACTGTATGCCTCTACCTGTGATGGTAATCGAGAAAGTGTATCCCTCTCTGTCTTTATTTCGAATCCTATTAGCTTTCCGTTTAATACAGCGATGTCGGCTCGTATTTTTCCATTCTTCAATCCTAATTCATCTACTACAAACGTTTCGGTGTCTTCGTGAGCAGATTTAAGTATTGAATTGTGGAAAGCTTGCCGAATGATGTGATCTCGCATAGTCAAAATTAGTTTTAAAAGTAACTATTAAAATCCTCTGCGGTTATATGATTGAGGAAATACCAGCAAGTGTTACTAACTCTCTTAATACTATAATTATTGTTCCTGAAATAAAGATATTCTTTTGTTCGACCATTGTTCGACCAAAAGAAAAAGGCTTCCAAGCTTATCGCTTGAAAGCCTTATCTGGCTTGTGGTGTGGGCCGGGATCGAACCGGCGACACAAGGATTTTCAGTCCTTTGCTCTACCGACTGAGCTACCGCACCGGAAGAGTTTGGAGTTAGCAGTTTGGAGTCCGGAGTACAGACTTTACAAGCGCCAACCCCCTTTCAGGGCTGCAAATATAGGGAGCGGATCGCTTATTCAGGCATTATCCACTATTTTTTTGGATTTTTCATACCGGGTCTTTCATCCTGGCCAATCCCTGCGCCCCCCAATACCCCATCATTCAAAATTCCCTGTTCAATATTCATTATTCCCATCTTCGAAATTCGACATTCCCCCTGGGTAGCCCCCTACGGGGCATCAAAAACAGGTGTGTGCCTTTTTTTGCTACAAAGCGGCTATCCCTACAGGATATTTTTTCAAACGTTCATCGCTCTTACAATTCTGTGGCTTCTCCCTATTTCAACATTCAAAATTCCATATTCAATAGTCCCTCCTCCTTCTAACATCTGTCATCCAACCTTTTCCCGCCTAAAATTCACAATTCCCCGGAGTCCTCGCAAACGCAATCACATCCCTAATATTCGTCATGCCCGTTACAAATTGCACCATGCGCTCAAAACCAAGTCCAAAACCCGCATGCGGCACCGTTCCAAAACGGCGGGTATCTAAATACCAACCCATTTCTTCGGCGGGTACATGCATGTCGGCCATACGGGCTTCCAATTTATCAAGACGTTCTTCCCTTTGACTCCCTCCAACAATTTCGCCAATGCCCGGCGCCAGAATATCCATGGCGGCTACGGTTTCTTTGCCCGCTTCGCAGCCATCATTCATGCGCATATAAAAGGCTTTGATTTTTGCAGGATAGCCCGTTACAATCACCGGCTTTTTAAAATGTTTCTCTACCAAATATCTTTCATGCTCACTCTGCATATCTATTCCCCAACTCACTTCGTATTTGAATTTTTTCTTTTTATACGCCGGACTATCCAACAATACCGCAATCGCTTCTGTGTACGTAATTCTTTCGAATTGATTATTCAACACAAAATTTAATTTCTCTAACAAGCCCATTTCTGCACGCTCTTGCTGTGGCTTTTGTTTTTCTTCTTCGGCCAATCGTTGATCCAAAAATGCAAGATCCTCTTTATTGTGCTCCATCGCATAGCGAATCAGGTACTGAATAAATTCTTCGGCCAGGTTCATATTGTCTTCAATATCATGAAAAGCCATCTCCGGCTCAATCATCCAGAACTCTGCCAGGTGGCGGGTTGTATTGGAATTCTCCGCGCGAAAAGTGGGTCCGAAAGTATATATCTCACTAAAAGCCATCGCGCCCAATTCTCCTTCCAGTTGTCCGCTCACCGTCAGGTTCGTGCTCTTGCCAAAAAAATCT
Organism: Chitinophagaceae bacterium; assembly: GCA_023229465.1. Classification (GTDB taxonomy): domain Bacteria; phylum Bacteroidota; class Bacteroidia; order Chitinophagales; family Chitinophagaceae; genus Sediminibacterium. The sequence goes on along the minus strand of JALNZE010000024.1, from coordinate 32,892 downwards.
TCTTTATAATTAATACTGCCATCCTCGTTCCTTGGCGGATTCTCCATGGGCAGGGTGGTTACGCGAAACATTTCACCGGCGCCCTCCGCATCACTCGATGTAACAATGGGCGTATGCAGGTACACAAATCCTTTTTGATTAAAAAACTGATGCACCGCGAAAGCCAATGAATGCCTTACCCGAAACACCGATCCAAACGTATTGGTACGAAAACGCAGGTGCGCTTTTTCGCGCAGAAATTCGAGGCTATGTTTTTTAGGTTGTAGCGGATATTTCTCTGCATCACTGTCCCCCAGTATTTCTATGGTAGCCGCTTTTAGTTCCAGGTTTTGCCCTTTACCAACAGAAGCCACCACCCGGCCCGTTACTTTTATGGAGGCGCCGGTAGTAAGCCTTTTTAATAAGGTCTCATCAAACTGCCCCAGGGTAGCTACTACCTGCAGGTTATTATTGGTACTGCCATCATTCAGCGCTATAAACTGGTTATTACGAAAGGTTCTTACCCATCCCATTACGGTTAGTTCCTGTCCTGCCGCCCCACTCGCGAGCAGTTGTTTAATCTTGGTTCTTTTGTTAAACATTTTTTATTGATTCAATTTATTTAATACTCGTCATTTCAACTCCGCAGGAGGAGAAGCCTCAATATTGTTCCGCGGTTTTTTTATTAGAACGTTTTCTCTGTCTTTCCTTCCTTCTAACCCCTGTCAACTACCCGCTAACACCTGTTTTCCACCCCAAAGATAACCAACGCAACCCTCCAAATGGCCTTTTACAGCCCGGGATGGTTAAATTCAGGAAAAAAATGCTTGATTTCAGAAAAACTGGCTTAACATTGCATTGGAAACAAACTGATTCAGTCTTCTTTCTTAGCTCTCGACACTATCAGTTTACTCTCTTTCCGATCAAAAAAATTATCACAACCCTATCTGAGTTCAACTGTATTTCCTTAGACTGGATTTGTAACCTTTGACAATGAAATCCCCGATTTAATCGTTTTTATTTATGTACGACATTTTGCAATTAAATGACATGCTCCTGCCCGAGTTGCTGGATATTGCCGAGCAACTGAAGATTAGTGGCACTAAGAAATTAGACAAGCAAGGACTGATCTACAAAATTTTGGATTTACAAGCTGTTCAGGCAAGTGAAACCAAGGAAGATCCCAAGAAAAAGAATGCCCGGCCCCGTAAACCGGTAACCCTTAAAACCGCTAACGGTACTGAGGAAGCGGAAGTAATGCAGGAAGCGCCGGCGCCACGAGCTATTGAAAAAGCGCCACCCCCTAAAAAAGGTCCGGCACGCAAACCCAAACAGGAAGCGGCTCCTGCGCAGGCACAATCAGAATCGGCACAGCCAACAGGTACCCAGGAAATTGTGCCCGAGACACATCATGAAGAAAACGGCGACCAGCCCGGAGAAACCGGAACAACACAAGAGTCGGCGCAACATCAATACCCACGCCCACAACAACGCAAAGAACCCACTTTTAATATCGAGTTTGAAGGCGTTATCCTGGGAGAAGGGGTTTTGGAAATGATGCCCGATGGCTATGGTTTCTTACGTTCATCAGACTATAACTATTTATCATCTCCGGATGATGTGTATGTATCACCATCACAAATCAAATTATTCGGTTTAAAAACCGGGGATACGGTACATGGTGCCGTACGCCCTCCTAAAGAAGGTGAAAAATATTTCGCTTTATTAAAAGTAGATAGCATCAATGGTAAAAGACCCGATGAAGTTCGCGACCGCGTTCCTTTCGATTACCTGACGCCCTTATTTCCCTTCGAAAAACTAAACCTGTTTACAACTGCTAATAATTACAGCACCCGTATCATGGATATATTCACGCCCATTGGTAAGGGCCAGCGTGGATTGATTGTTGCCCAACCAAAAGTGGGTAAAACCATGTTGCTGAAAGAAGTAGCCAACGCCATTGCGGCCAATCACCCCGAATGTTATTTAATGGTGGTTTTGATTGATGAGCGGCCGGAAGAGGTTACCGATATGGAACGTAGCGTTAAAGCCGAAGTAATCGCTTCTACTTTTGACGAGCCGGCAGAAAAACACGTAAAAGTGTCGAGTATTGCTTTGCAAAAAGCCAAGCGATTGGTTGAGTGCGGACACGATGTGGTAATCCTGCTCGATTCTATTACCCGTTTGGCCCGCGCCCATAACACAGTTGCGCCCAGTAGTGGTAAAGTATTGAGTGGCGGTGTTGAAGCCAATGCCTTATTAAAACCCAAACAGTTTTTTGGCGCTGCCCGTAAAATAGAAAATGGTGGATCGCTTACCATATTGGCAACCGCCTTAATTGAAACCGGTAGTAAAATGGATGAAGTGATTTTTGAAGAATTCAAGGGTACCGGTAATATGGAATTACAATTGGAAAGAAAACTGGCCAACAAACGCATTTTCCCTGCCATTGACCTGGTGGGTTCTTCTACCCGTCGCGATGATTTATTACTGGATAAAGAAGTGTTGGGCCGCATGAATATTCTGCGTTTATTCTTAAATGATATGAACCCGGAAGAAGCGATGAACGAATTGCTGAAGCGGATGAGGGGCACGAAGGATAATGAAGAATTCCTGATGTCGATGAACCGTTAATCGTTGCTGAGAGATATTGATTTTAATAGATTAGGAAAGGGTTGCGACATTTCGCTGCCCTTTCTTTTTTCTGGACCGCGTAACCACCCCTGGTTATTTACAATAACAGAATTTGTTTACCTCGTCATTTTGAAACAAAACAACGTATTTATTTCCCCCCAGCCAGCAGGAGGGGCGCCCCAGCGGCTTAGCGTAGGGCGGGGTGGTAAATGGCAGTATGAAACTTTCTAGTACTATTTATAATAACCGTTCTGCTCAATCTCTTCGCGCACTTTCTCGGGTACCAGGTATCGGATGGTTTTATTACGCTTAATATTATCGCGGATTTCTGTGGCAGAAATATTTAGTATCGGCGCGTCTAATAGCGTTGTGATGGCACCATACGTTTCCGCTACTTCAAACCCTATCCTTTTATAAATAATAAAAGGATAGTTTTTTACCAGCAACTCAAAATTTTTCCAGCGGGGCAGGTTTTGAAAACTATCGCTGCCCATGATGATGAAAAATTTGTGTTGCGGATATTTTTCCCGGAGGTAGGTGAGGGTATCAATGGTATAAGAGGGACGGGGCATTTTAAATTCAATATCGGAGGCCCTCAACCGCAGATCATCTTCCACGGCCAGGTACACCAGGTGTAAACGATGGTATTCGTTTAATAAAACCGCAGAGGGTTTTAGGGGGTTCTGGGGAGATACCACAAACCATACCTGCTGCAAATCGGTATGATTGGCTACATAACTGGCAATAATCAGGTGCCCGGTATGAATGGGGTTAAATGAACCAAAATAGAGACCTATTTTCATCTATATAGTTGATTATCAATTAGTTACTAATATATTATGCCGGCTCTACAAAGATGCTGTTTGCCTCATTTAACCGAAGGCTGAGGCGGTATCCGGATACCGAGATCGAAATAGGATCACCTAGTGGGGCTACCTGTTCTACCCTAACATGCTCACCCGGCACACAGCCCATTTCCATCAGCTTGATAAAAATATCGTCTTTTTCAAAAGAGTGTATTACGGCGTTTTGTCCAACCTTTAATTCTGACAATCTGATCATTTCCTGTTATTAATGTTCAAAGGTAATAGGGTGGGATAGGTTTTTGTTACGAATTTTGGAGGAAGATACTTCACATACCATGGCAGCAGTTAACTTTCGTTCATCAGACCGCAGTTTACAATTAACAGGCAAGACCCTGGTAAAGACTTTTATTGGCCGGCTCTTTACCAAAGAACGGTGTAAGCTAAACAGGATTACCTATATTTTTTGCTCCGATGCTTTTTTACTGCAGATGAACCGCGATTTTTTACAGCACGATTATTATACCGATATCATCACCTTCACCCTCTCTGAAAAGGGCGAACCCATTGATGCTGAGGTATATATCAGTACCGACCGGGTTAAAGACAATGCCCAAAGCCTTGGCATTCCTTACAGGCAGGAGATGCTTCGGGTAATTTTTCATGGGGCGCTACATCTTTGTGGCTTTAACGACAAAAAGAAAAGTGAAATCGCTCTCATGCGGCGAAAAGAGGATCAATATTTGCAGTTATTTGAGAAATTTCAGGCCAATGTATAGAGTATTGACTGTTTGGTTGCTGCTGCTGCCATTTTTTTCTCTCTCTCAGTTATCAATGATAGAGCTGGAAGTGAAAAACGTACCCGAGCCCGCCGTCCCCGATTCGGTAGTAGAAAGCTGGAACCGGTCACAACCCGGCTATCAAAACCTTCCCACCCAGGCAAAGCAATTACTTTACTGGACCAATTACGGCAGAAATAATCCCGAAAAATTCTGGGATAGCATTATTACACCCGTTCTCCGCTTGTTTCCTCCTTTACAAGTAGCTGAAGCAGAAAGCCTGCGCAATGATTTAATGCGGATTGGCCCATTACCCATGTTTCTCCTGAACAAAAAACTGGTAAAGTCGGCCCAGGCACACGCGGCCGATATAGGAGAAAACAATGCCGCACCCAGTCATCGCTCCACCAACGGAACCGATTTTGGAGCCCGAATGAATAGGGCAGGTATACGATACTGCGCCAATGAAAATATTTCTGTTAGCAGCCAGCGTATTCTGCTGTCGGTAATTCTCCTCTATCTGGACATTAACCTGCCTGAACTGGGACATAGAAAAACTTTACTGAACCCAAACCTTCGGGAAATAGGTGTGGGTTCGGCATTGTATGGTAAGGATCAGTACTTTTTGGTGCAGGATTTTGCCTGTTCCCAGTAAACTAAACGTTCCACGAATCCCTGTTTCACCCAGAAACCTCCCTCTACTCAAACAAAAGGTTCCACAAAACACTGTTTCACACTGAAACATTGTATATTTTTGTGGATGGCCAGGAAAAGATGGACTCCTCAAACAGAACTTACCGATTCGTTGATTCGTTTGCGGGAAAAAAGAAAATGGCAGGTTGGTTTTCGTAGGTATGTTTTAGAAAAAACGCCCAGCGAAGCCTATGCTCCTTATTTTGGTTTGGACATTGAAAACCTGCGGTCCTGGTTTGAATGTCAGTTTACGGATGGCCTGAATTGGGAGAACTTTGGTAAAGCCTGGCAATTTGATCATATTGTTCCGGCTACTTATTTTGATTATACCAACGAGGCAGATCTTTTGCTGTGCTGGAACTTTATTAATCTTCGGGTGGAGAAGGTTGATGAAGAAAAAACGGGTGGTTACCGGATTGACCTATTAGCCGTAAAGCCTTATTTTAAAGGGCTTTACGATAAAACAGGCTTATCCATCTGCCTCAAAATGATTAAAAAACTAGAAGCCATGGAGGTTTCGAATGTTGAGAAGCTACCAGCTATTGAGTGGTTTATTCTATCAAACAAAACCATGCTTGAAAAGATTCCAGGCTTAACCAACGAAGAATTCAACCGCCTGAATAAGGGTAATACGGTTGAAGAGCTTTTACTGGAAAGGGAAATACTTTTAAAATTCGGTTCGGCCCAAAAACCCTGAACTATCTTTGCCGCCTATGTTTCCTGAATATGATGTGATAGTAGTTGGCGCCGGTCATGCCGGCTGTGAAGCAGCCGCAGCAGCCGGTAATATGGGCAGCAAGGTTTTGCTGATTACCATGAATATGCAGACCATTGCGCAAATGAGCTGTAACCCCGCCATGGGTGGAATTGCCAAAGGACAGATTGTTCGTGAGATAGACGCCATGGGTGGGTATAGCGGCATAGTGAGTGATATGAGTACCATCCAGTTCAGGATGCTCAACCGCAGTAAGGGCCCGGCCATGTGGAGCCCGCGTACACAGAACGACCGGATGTTGTTTGCCGCAACCTGGAGAGAGATGCTGGAAAACACACCCAATGTAGATTTTTACCAGGACATGGTTCGGTCCATCCTTATTAAAGGAGAAAAAGCCTGCGGAGTAGTAACCGGGCTCGGACATGAAGTGCGCGCCAAATCGGTAGTAGTTACCAGCGGTACTTTTTTAAATGGCATTATTCATATAGGAGAGAAACAGTTTGGTGGCGGACGTGTAGCCGAAAAAGCAGCAACCGGAATTACCGAACAACTGGTTGAATACGGGTTTGAGAGCGACCGGCTGAAAACCGGCACACCACCCAGGGTTGACGGCCGAAGTCTCGACTATACAAAAATGGAAGAACAGAAAGGGGATGATGAAATTGTGGGATTCTCCTATACAGACAGCCCTAAAATTAAAGCCGGGAACCAGCTTAGCTGTCATATTACCTATACCAACCCCACCGTTCATGATATTTTAAAAACAGGTTTTGACCGCAGTCCCATGTACCAGGGAAGAATTGAAGGCATAGGGCCAAGGTATTGCCCCAGTATTGAAGACAAGATCAATCGCTTTGCTGATAGGGACCGGCACCAACTATTTGTAGAACCAGAGGGCAGGAACACCTGTGAGATTTATGTAAACGGATTTTCTACTTCCTTACCGGAAGAGGTGCAGTACGAAGCGCTTCGTATGGTGCCGGGTTTTGAGAATGTTCGTTTTTTTCGTCCGGGCTATGCTATCGAATACGATTATTTTCCGCCTACCCAATTACAATATTCACTGGAAACAAAAGGATTGCATAATTTATTTTTTGCCGGACAAATTAATGGTACCACCGGTTATGAAGAAGCGGCCTGCCAGGGATTGATGGCAGGTATTAATGCACACCAGAACGCCAGAAAATTAGAACCGCTTATATTAAAAAGAAGCGAGGCCTATATTGGGGTGTTGATTGATGACCTGATAAGTAAGGGAACCGATGAGCCTTACCGCATGTTTACCAGTAGGGCAGAATTCAGAACACTCTTGCGCCAGGATAACGCCGACCTGCGGTTAACAGAAATTAGTTACCGTCTCGGACTGGCATCGCAACACAGAATGGATAATGTGGTGACAAAACTTGAGCAGGTAGCCGAAGTAAAAAAAGTATTGGCCAACACCAGTGTAGAAGCCGCAGAAATTAACCCCTACCTAACAGGGAAAGGATCGGCAAGCATTAGCGAAAAACAAAAAATCAATAAACTGCTCTTACGACCTAACGTAGCGCTATCCTCTTTAATAATGGTAGTACCGGGCTTACGGGAATCGTTTACTAATATTTCAACAGATGCAATGGAACAGGCAGAAATTCAAATTAAATACGAACGCTATCTCGAAAAAGAACAGGAGATCGTAGATAAAATGAGTCAGCTTGAAAACATGATCATCCCCCCAACCTTCGACTACGACAAGGTTTCAGCCATATCGAACGAGGCTTTACAAAAATTTAAAAAAATAAAACCCACTACACTTGGCCAAGCAAGCCGCATTAGCGGAGTAAACCCGAGCGATGTGCAGATATTAATGGTTTATATGGGCAGATAAACAGGTAATCACATTTTTAAATACCTTCCCTCTCTAAAATGTGCTTATGAAAAGCTTACAGATCCTTGCCACGATTCTCATCACCCTTAGCTTTTACGCCTGCAAACCATCACCCGAAACCATCACGCTTAAAGAGTATCACGCCGTTGTAGACAGTGGCATACAAACTGGTGGTGTAAAAATGATTGCCATTGAAACACCCGTTGGCAAATTCAATGTTTGGACCAAGCGATTTGGCAATAACCCGAAAATAAAAGTATTGTTATTGCATGGCGGCCCGGGCGGCACGCATGAATTCTTTGAATCCTTTGAAAGTTTTTTTCCGCAGGAAGGCATTGAGTTTTATGAATATGACCAACTGGGTTCGTATTTTAGTGATCAACCCAAAGACAGCAGTTTGTGGACGGCCGCACGCTTTGTGGAAGAAGTGGAACAGGTTAGAATAGCATTGGGATTAAACAAGGATAATTTTTATTTGCTGGGCCATAGCTGGGGCGGTATACTGGCTATGGAATATGCATTGAAATACCAGGATAACCTGAAGGGCCTGATCATTAGTAATATGATGAGCAGTTGTCCGGCTTATGGAAAATATGCAGAAGAGGTTCTTGCCAAACAAATGGATCCAAAAGTATTGGACACCATCCATGCCATTGAAGCCAACGGCGATTTTACCAACCCCAAATACATGGAACTCCTGATACCTAATTTTTATAACCAGCATTTATGCCGCGTGCAGCCCTGGCCAGAAGCACTTAACCGCGCATTCCCCCATCTGAATAATGTGATCTATACCATGATGCAGGGACCCTCTGAATTTGGGGTTGGCGGAAGATTGGCCGGGTGGGACAGAAGCAAGGATCTTCCACAAATAAAAATACCCACCCTCACCATCGGCGGCGCATACGATACGATGGATCCCGAACACATGAAATGGATGGCCACACAGGTACAGCATGGAAGGAGCCTGATTTGTCCGAATGGCAGCCATTGTTCCATGTGGGATGATCAGTCGAATTATTTTCCCGGCCTGATACGGTTTATCAAAGACGTAGACGGGGGCGGTTTTACCAAATAGCCGCTCACCGACAGAAAACAAGCTTTACCGAAAATATGATGAGTGGTTTTTATGATGCATTCATTTCAGTAGTTTTAACCTTCTTCAAAAACCGACTAATACTTATGAGAAAAATCAAGCTCCTGCTTTCCGGGTTACTGTTTGCTTTATTGCTGCAGGCCCAGGAAACCTTCCCCGTAAATGGTGTAGCAGATAAACGTGAGGGCAGTTATGCTTTTACGCATGCCACTATTGTAAAAGATGCTCAAACCACCATAAGCAATGCCACCCTTATTATCAGGGAAGGAAAGATTGTTGCAGTGGGTATTGATCTTACTATCCCGAAAGACGCTGTTGTGATTGATTGTAAGGATAAGTTTATTTATCCTTCCTTTATTGATATCTACACAGATTACGGCATTCCGCAAACTCAGCGGGCGGCGGGGGCAAGCGGACCGGCCTCTTTTTTTGGTTCATCTCAAATAGCCTCCAACCAGAAAGGCGCTTTCGGCTGGAACCAGGCCTTAAAATCTGAGGTAGACGCTTACCAATTATTTGTTGCCGATGATGCCAAAGCAAAGGTTTTACGTGATATGGGGTTTGGTGCAGTACTTACGCATCAAAAAGACGGAATTGTGCGGGGTACCGGCGCAGTAGTTACTTTAAGTAGTTCGAAGGAAAATTTTTCTATCATAAAAGAAAAAGCCAGCGCCAACTACTCATTTAATAAAGGAACCTCCACACAGAGCTATCCATCTTCCATGATGGGAACGATTGCCTTATTGCGTCAGACTTATTATGATGCCTCCTGGTATGCATCAAACCCGGCAGCAGCTACCGCCGAAGGAGTCAATATCACCTTAAAAAAATTCAACGACAACCAATCACTTCCCCAAATATTTGATACTCAGGAGAGGGGTATTGATTTATGGAACGTGATGAGAGCAGACAGGATTGGCGATGAGTTTGGTGTTCAGTATATTCTAAAGGCAACGGGTAAAGAATTTCAACGGATTAAAGAAGTAGCGGCCACCAAAGCCGCTCTGATCGTATCGGTAAATTATCCGCAGGCACAGGATGTAGAAGATCCTAATGATGCCAGGCTGGTATCACTGGCAGATATGAAAAACTGGGAACTGGCCCCCACCAATCCGGCGGCTATTGAAAAAGCGGGTATCGCATTTAGTCTTACTACAGCCGATCTCCGTGATCCAAAAACTTTTCTCACCAACCTGCGCAAAGCCATAGAATATGGACTTTCAGAAAAAGCCGCTTTGGAAGCCTTAACCAAAAATCCTGCCACCTGGTTAGGCGTATATGATAAAGTGGGTAGTATTGATGCCGGAAAGATGGCCAATTTTGTAATTACCACGGGACCTGTTTTTGCAGAGAAAACAAATATTGTACAAAACTGGATACAGGGAGGAAAATATGCGGTGAAAGAAGAAGCATGGAGCAATGTTGCCGGAACCTATCATTTAGTAATCAATTCAGTAAACGGATCTCAGGATTTTACGCTTGATGTAAAATCTGGTAACGCGGGAAATGTGGTTGCAAAAGATACGCTGACTACCCGTTTTAGTTTTGATGGCAAAAATGTAAAAATAGGCTTTACTTCAACCCCTCAAAAACGCAGACCTTCTGCAATGGGCGGTGGTGCAGGGTTTCAGGGCATGAGCGGAGCAGTGGCAGATAACCTTCCCGAGAATGCAACCAGACTTACAGGCTATAGCAATGGCAGCAACTGGAACGGAACCGGTGTAGACTCAACCGGCAGTCAGCTTACCTGGACCGCTACGCTTATTTCACTGGCAGCAGCAAAAGCAGATAGCAGTAAAACAAAAGCGGTACCAAAAACCGGCGCCGGTTTTTATCCTTTCACAGCTTTCGGTAATGCAGACAGCGCTGTACCAAAACCAGAAACGGTACTGTTTAAAAATGCGACCGTTTGGACAAGTGATAAGGAGGGAAAAATAGAGGGCGCGGATGTATTGGTTAAAAACGGAAAAATAGTTAAAGTGGGTAAGGGTCTGAGCGATATGTCTGCCAAAGTAATTGATGCAACAGGCAAACACCTGACAGCCGGTATTATTGATGAACATTCACATATAGCATCTGCTTCTATCAACGAAGGCGGTCAATCAGTTACTTCCGAAGTTCGCATTCAGGATAATCTTGATCCGGATGATATTAATATATACAGACAATTGAGCGGCGGCGTTACCACATCGCATATACTGCACGGCTCCGCCAATACCATTGGCGGACAAACACAGTTGATTAAACTCCGCTGGGGCGCTGATGATGAAGGGTTGAAATTTAAAAACGCAGATCCGTTTATCAAATTCGCCCTGGGAGAAAATGTAAAACGATCCTCCTCCACACAGGGTAATCCACGCTTCCCCGATACAAGGATGGGCGTTGAGCAGGTATTGACCGATGCGTTTAACAGGGCCAGGGCTTATGATAATGCATGGAAAGAGTTTGAGGCCAATACTAAAAAGAAAGGCGCCGTACCTGTTTCAGTAAGAAGAGACCTGGAACTGGACGCGTTGGCGGAGATCATGAATAAGAAAAGATTTATTACCTGCCATAGTTATATAGCCAGTGAAATAGTATCAACCATGCGTGTTGCTGAAAAATTTGGTTTTCGCGTAAATACATTCACGCATATACTGGAGGGATATAAAGTAGCCGATAAAATGAAAGAGCACGGGGCCAGCGCTTCTACCTTCTCTGATTGGTGGGCCTATAAGAACGAGGTACAGGACGCGATTCCATACAACGCGGCCATTATGCAGAAAGTGGGCCTAAACGTTGCCATCAATTCCGATGATGCGGAGATGGCGCGCAGATTGAACCAGGAGGCGGCCAAAAGCGTGAAGTACGGCGGTATCAGCGAAGAAGACGCGCTTAAAATGGTAACCATTAATCCGGCCAAAATGCTGCATGTAGATGACCGTGTAGGAAGTATTAAAGAAGGAAAAGACGCGGACCTCGTATTATGGAGCGATAATCCTTTGAGTATTTATGCCAAAGCATTATACACCATGGTAGATGGTACGATTTTTTTCGACAGGGAAAAAGACGCGGCAATGAGAAAAGAAGTTAAGGCGGAGCGGACCAGATTAATAGGCAAAATGGTGAGTGAAAAAAGAGGCGGAGCGGCAGTAGTGCCATTTACGCCAAGCTACAAATACATCCAAACCTGTTCTGACCATAGCCACAAACTGGGCATGCTTGAAATAGATGCAGACGAAGAGGAACAAACGCAGACTAACCACTAAAATAAAAAAAATGCAAAGAATCATTTATATATTCAGCGCCCTGTTGTTACTGTCGGGCATGGTAACTGCACAGGAAACCATTTATCCGGCCAAAGCACAGAAGGGTATCTTATTTCTGAAGAACGGAACAGTGCATGTAGGCAATGGCGCTGTGATAGAAGGAGCAACCGTAAAAATTAATAATGGAAAAATAGAAGAGGTGGGATCCGGTGTTTCCATTCCGGCCGATGCCACCCAGGTATGGGATGTAAAAGGAAAACATATCTATCCAGGCCTGATCTTACCTGCCTCCACACTGGGATTACAGGAGATATCCGGCATCAGAAGTATGCAGGATTTTAATGAGATCGGAGATTTGAATCCAGGCATTCGTTCTATTGCCGCATACAACGCGGATTCTAAAGTCACGAATACGCTTCGTTCCAATGGAATATTATTGGCACATACGGCGCCCGTCGGTTCATTAATTGGCGGCCTGTCGTCCGTAGTACAGTTGGATGCCTGGGGGTATGAAGATGCTGCATACCGTACGGATCTGGGTATGAATTTTTATATGCCCAGCCTCTTAACCCGCGCTACCGGCCGTTTTGCGGCACAAATTGCCCTGATGTTTCCACAACAGGGAGATCCTGCCAAAGAAGCGCTGGCTAAAATAGAACAGGTAAAAAACTTTTTCCGCGAAGCAGCCGTGTACATGAAAAATGAACACCCGGTACCCAATCTAAAATTTGAGGCGGCCCGCGGTTTGTTCAATAAAAAGCAAAAGCTATTTATACATTGTAACCAGGTAAAACAAATGTTGCTGGCGATAGATTTTGTAAAAGAGTTTGGCTTTGATGTGGTGTTGGTGGGGGCAAGTGAAAGCTGGCAAATGGCTGACCTGCTGAAACAAAACAATATCAGCGTTATTCTGAGCCAGATGCATAACCTGCCCACGCTGGATGATGATGATGTAGATCAGCCATATAAGGCGCCGGCTGCTTTACAAAAAGCGGGTGTATTGTTCTGTATTAATGATGATGACCCTCAAAACCGTGGCCGAAACCTGCCCTTTAATGCAGGTACCGCCGTTGCGTATGGGCTGGATAAAGAAGCGGGCCTTAGCGCCATTACACTGAATGCGGCAAAAGTGCTGGGCATTGATGACATAACGGGTTCGATAGAAAAAGGAAAAGACGCCAACATCATTATCAGCGAAGGAGATATACTTGATATGCGCAGCAGCATAATCACCGATGCTTTTATCCAGGGAAGAAAAATTGAGTTGAATGATAAGCACAAACAATTGTATGAGAGATATAAGTATAAGTATGGGATTAAATAAGGATGGCTGATTTGGCAGATTTTTATTGGAACAACAGAAGAAGGGCCCCTCATAGTGCGGGGCCACTTCTTTTTGGGTGTACCGTAGCTGCTGTGTGCTTACTAATTATGGCGGGGTTGAGAATTGAGGGGTAATGGGTTCTTTTTCTAAAGGAGCTTTCTGTAACTTAGCCGCATGGGTAAAAAACTTTTTCTGCTCGACGCGTTTGCATTGATCTACCGGGCCTATTATGCGCTGATTCGCAGTCCGCGCATCACTTCTAAGGGCAGAAATACCAATGCGCAGTTTGGTTTTACCAATACCCTGTTTGATCTGATCAACAAAGAAAAGCCTACACACCTGGCCGTTTGTTTTGATACACATGCCCCAACAGAAAGACATACTGATTTTACAGATTATAAAGCTAACAGGCAGGAAGCTCCCGAGGACCTGTTAGACGCTATACCTGATATTAAACGCGTCATTCAGGGTTTTAATATACCTGTAGTAGAAATGGATGGTTATGAAGCAGATGATGTAATTGGAACCGTTGCCTGGCAGGCCGCGGATTTAGGATACGAAGTGTTTATGGTTACACCAGACAAAGACTATGGCCAACTATTAATTCATCCCAAAGTATTTATTTACAAGCCACCCGCTTTTGGTAATGCGGAAGAAATATTAACCGCCGAAAAGATTTGTGCCAAATGGGATATTCAAAGAGTGGAACAGGTAGTTGATATGCTTGGGCTAATGGGTGATGCTGTGGATAATATTCCCGGCATATTGGGTGTGGGTGAAAAAACAGCGGCCAAATTATTGAAAGAATTCGATACGCTTGAAAACATATTAGCCAATGCGGATGGTATTAAGGGCGCGCTGGGCGAAAAAGTCCGTAACGGAAAAGAAATGGCTATCCTAAGTAAAAAACTCGCTACCATTATTACCAACGTGCCCGTTGCTTTTCACGAAGAAGATTACCGGCTGAAAGAATGGAATAAAGAAGCGCTGGTGGAAGTGTTTACCGAGCTTGAATTTAAAACCCTGGGGAAAAGAATTTTAGGAGACGATTTTAATGCCTTTCATGCTGCCCCAACCGGCGTACAGACAGACCTCTTTGGAAATACCGTATCAACCAAAAAAAGAGCGTCGGCCGGTTCAAAAAAAGAAGTCGCCGCTATTATTACAGGCGAAGAATCTGCCGGCTTGCTGGCAGAGAAAAATATCAATAACACAACACACAACTATCATTTGGTGCAAACCGGGGAAGAGATAGACAAGCTGGTGAAAACACTGGTACAATATCCGGAGATCTGCTTTGATACCGAGACCACCAATATTGATGCGAATGAAGCAGAACTGGTAGGTATGAGTTTTTCTGTACAGAAAGGAGAGGCCTATTATATTCCCTGCCCGGCAGACAGGGGAGAAACGCTGCAGATACTGGGGCGGTTAGATTCTTTGTTTAATTCTCCCGTCATTACCTGGGTAGGGCAAAACCTGAAATATGATTTACTGGTATTAAAGTGGTATGGTATTACGCTGAACGGAACACTCTTTGACACCATGCTGGCACACTATCTGATTGAGCCGGAAGGCAGGCGTAGTATGGATTTGCTGAGTGCCCGGTATTTGGGCTATGAGCCGGTACATATTGTAGAATTAATTGGCAGGAAAGGAAAGGGGCAGGGCACGATGCGTGATGTGGAAATAGAAAAAGTAAAAGAATACGCAGCCGAAGATGCTGATATTACTTTGCAACTGAAGCATTGTTTTGTGCCCCTTCTGAACGAAAAAGACGTGGTGCTGGTTTTTGATGAAGTAGAAAACCCCCTGGTTAGGGTGTTGACCGATATGGAGTTTGAAGGGGTAAAAATTGATGTGCCTTTTCTGAAGGAGTATAGTAAAGCCCTGGAAAAAGATGCCAAACAGTTTGAAGAAAATGTTTATGCGCAAGCCGGCGTTAGGTTTAACCTTGCCTCACCCAAACAACTGGGAGAAGTGTTGTTTGAAATTTTAAAAATTGATCCCAAAGCAAAAAAAACCAAAACGGGTCAGTTTGCAACCGGTGAAGAGGTATTACAAAAACTGGCCGGCAATAATCCCATCGTTGCGGATATTCTCGGTTTTAGAGAACTAACCAAACTACGTAGTACGTACGTGGATACCCTGCCTCAAATTATAAATAGTAAAACGGGTAGGGTACACACTTCTTATGCACAGGCCGTAGCGGTTACAGGAAGGTTAAGCAGCAACAACCCAAACCTGCAGAATATTCCTATCAGGAGTGACCGTGGAAAAGAAATACGAAAAGCCTTTATACCAAGAGACCCTTCGCGTGTTTTAATCAGCGCAGATTATTCACAGATAGAATTAAGAATTGTTGCCGCTATTAGTGGTGACCCGAATATGTGCGACGCCTTTAAACAGGGTAAAGACATTCACACCGCCACTGCGGCAAAAGTGTATAATATAGAAGAAGCGGCTGTTACCAAAGAAATGAGGTACAAAGCCAAGAGCGTTAACTTCGGTATTATTTATGGTCAGGGCGCTTTTGGTTTATCGGATAACCTGGGCATATCAAGAGCAGAGGCCAAAGAGATCATTGATAATTACAAGAAAGAATTTGTAGGCATTACTTCTTATATGGAAGACACCATCCGGTTTGCTCAAGCCAATGGGTATGTACAAACCCTGATGGGAAGGAAGCGATGGTTAAAGGATATTAATTCTTCTAACTTTACCGTACGTGGTTTTGCGGAGCGAAATGCCATCAACTCGCCCATACAGGGATCGGCGGCGGATATGATTAAACTAGCCATGATTAAAATTCATCATGAAATGAAAAAGGGATCCTGGCAATCAAAAATGATTTTACAGGTGCACGATGAATTGGTTTTTGATGCCGTAAAGGAAGAGGTGGAGGAGCTGAAAAAACTGATCATTACTAATATGACGGGCGCTATGATACTACCCAATGAGGTACCGGTGGAAGCGGAGGTAGGGGTAGGAGCGAATTGGCTGGAAGCGCATTAGACTGTTAAACACTGAACACGGAATATTGAATTTTAAACAATAAGCAGGTGGTTTTAAATTAAGAAAATGAACGCCAACAAACAGACCATCAACCGTTTTTATACCGCGTTTCAGCAATTGGATTATACAACCATGCAGGGTTGTTATCATCCGGAAGCCGTGTTCAACGATCCTGCTTTTGGATTACTGGATGTGAATGAAACCAGGGCGATGTGGGAGATGTTGTGTAAACGGGCGAAAGATTTTTCACTGGTATATGGCAACATCAAAATACTGGATGAAGAATATACTACCTGCGAGTGGACGGCCTCTTATCGGTTCTCTAAAAATAACCGCAGGATGGTAAACCGGATTACGGCACACATGAAATTTAAAGACGGATTAATTATTGAACATACCGACGCTTTTGATATTTATCGCTGGTGCAGACAGGCGCTGGGTCTTCCGGGTATACTATTCGGCTGGTCGCCCTGGATGAATAAAAAAATACAGAAACAGGCAAAGGCGGGATTGGAAAAATTTATGAATAGCTGAAAATTTTTTATTTACTTTTTCTTATAAATAGGCACCGTACTGCAGGGTTCGCCAAACATGATACTCTTTACAAAAGGCCGGAGTATATTGGTTATTTCAACATAGGCCGATTCCGGAATGGTAACCTCACCACATCCTTTTACCACAACTCTTTTATCGGTATATTCTTCTCCTTTTACTGCTGCCAGGTTTTTTAATAAGAGGGTGCTGATGAGTTTTTGTTCGTCCCCAAAAACCACATTGGCCGCAATGGGTTGCAGATAACTAGCTACCAGCATATAGGCCCACATAGGAATGATGGCGTCTGCGGAACAGGTAATCGCTACATGCGCATTTGTGTAAGGCACCCAGTTGGTGGTTAGCAGCGCGGCCCTGAAATCTTTTTCTTTCAGTATA
Organism: Chitinophagaceae bacterium; assembly: GCA_023229465.1. Taxonomy (GTDB): domain Bacteria; phylum Bacteroidota; class Bacteroidia; order Chitinophagales; family Chitinophagaceae; genus Sediminibacterium. The sequence goes on along the minus strand of JALNZE010000024.1, from coordinate 15,809 downwards.
AGGCCCATGAATAAATATTCTTTCAGGTCGAAGGTTTTGATCTCCCCCTTGGGATAATAGGCCTCCAGGTCAAAACTAATCAGGCCGCTTTCTGCTACTTTATTAACGAACAATTCGCTCATGCTGTATTTTTTTCAAAGCAAAAATACCACTCTCGTGTGTGATTGGTTTTCGGTATCCGTAAAACAAAGGCCCGGCTAATTGCCCGGGCCTTAAAAAAATTGGGTTATTCCTGTTTCTTAATAGAATTTAGAGCGGCTATCTTTAACCCTGGCGGCCTTTTTAAGGGCCTCCAAACCACGGTAGGAAGACATTCTGGCTGTCTGAACCAGGTTTTGTTTTACGGTTGTAGCATCCGTTGTGGCCACTTTTGCCCCATTGCTTTCTGTTTTAATAGCAAACACGCCGGTAGAACCCGCGATGGGCTCACTTGCCTTACCCAGTGACGCCTTATTAAATGCAGCGCCTATTACTTTGGGTTCGTTACCAACACCGGCTATAAAAGGAGCCGAGAAACTAAGGCTATCAGCCCTTACTACCGGTGTGCCCGTACTTGTTGCGAGGGCTTCCAGTGTATTACCCTTAAATTTAGTTTCTATAATCTGTTGGGCTTTTTTCTCGTTACGAACAATTGCCTCAACGGTAGGACGTGCTTCTTCAACCGATAGAACGCCTGGTTTGTTAACAGCAGAAACCAGCGCTACTATATAGTTTTCCCCTATCTCAATGGGTTCAGAAACATCATCCTTTCCGTGTTCATATACCCAACGAACCAACAGGCGGCCCGGCCCAAGGCTTGGGATGGTGAAATCGTTTTGTTTTATATCAGTAGCATTCAGGATCTGCCTGTTTTCTTTTAATGCAAGCGCGGTAAACGCTTTGGCGTTTTTACCGGCAAGCGCAAACTGTGCGGCAGCGGTACTGGCAGCTGTAACCGTTTCATTACTCGCCAGGATTGGCTTAGCCAGGTAGGCGATTTTGTATACTGTATTTGGATTTTTTTGTCCGAGTATTTCTACAAAATGATATCCATAATCTGCTTTCACAACACCCCTTGTTCCCACAGCTTTATCAAAAGCAAAATCATTAAAAGGAACGACCATTTGTCCCTGTGGGAAGTATTCATACACACCGCCTTTTTCTTTACTACCAGGATCGTCTGAATATTTACTAACCAGCGCAGCAAAATCTGCTCCGCCTTTTACAGCCAATTCGATACTGTCTATCAGTTTTTTACCAATACTGTCTGGACGAATTTCCTGGCCACTTCTGGGATCAGCGGTAGCGATCAGGATATGGCGTACCCTAACACTATCAGGCCACTGTTTGGTGCCGACCATTTTAGCGATTACATAATTATTGGCGTCCGTATATGGGCCGAAAAGCCCACCCACCGGTGTTTTAGTAAGAGAGTCTTTGTTGGCCTGCTGCATTCTGGCTTTGCTGAAATAGCTGTTATAATAAGGAACTTCGCTACCGGCCTTGGTTAAAAAGGCCTGGGCATCTGAAGTAGCCGCAAATTCAGCTTTCAATTCTGATACCAGGTTTAAGGCATTAGCCGAATCGGCGGTACTGGGGGCGGCGCTGAAAGAAATATAAGAAAAGTTTCTGGTTTCTTCTTCCTTGGCATATTCTTTAGCGTGTTTGCTTACATAGCTTTTAATCTCATCGTCGCTCACTTTAACAGCGCTGTCGTTAACGGCGGCATACGGTACATATACATAGGAAAAAGAAGCAACGGCGTTATTATCCGCCTGCTGTTTATCAAGTAACCATTTTGGAATATAAGCGGCCTGGATTAACAGGTTCTGGTATTTATTACGCAGCGTTTGCTCAATAGTGGGAGTTATGTATACACTATTGATGGTTTTAATTTGCTCGGCATTTTTACTTTTCTTCAACTCGGCAAATGCCTGTCTGGCATCGTTAGCGCGGAACTCCCCTGTTTTAGGGTCTGTAAATTCCTGACGAAGGGGAGAGTTTTCACCAAATAAAATATCGCTCAATTCTCTGGAAGATACCCGCAAACCAAGTTTCTGGTATTCCTGGTTCAATACCACCCTCTCAACTTCCTGGTTCCACAATGATCCGATCAATTGTTCCCGTTTAGCGCCCTGGGCGCCATACATACGCTCCTGGAGGGCTAATTTCTCTTCGAAATCGGCACGCTCAATCTTTTCACCATTTACTTTTCCGATGGTAGTGGCGCTTGACGCACCCGAGCCGCCACGACCCACTCCATCCTGCAGGATAAAGGCAATTAAAGCCAGCGCTATAATAGCAAAAACAATCCACGCACCTTTGTCACGAATCCGTTGAATTACAGACATAATAATAAAATTAGTTAATGATTTTGATCCCGTTTTTAACGGGAGGCAAAAATAGGGGAATAAAACATTAGAACAAATTGTGGAAAACCTATTTAATAGCAGGAAACACAAGGATTTTAGAAGGAAACTATTTAATTTTTGGTTTAAGGGGGGTTAACTAACCAGGGAGGCCGTAATTTTAGCAACTGGATTTGGAAATAGAAATCCACAAATGGCTGTGAATAAAGCACTTTTAAGGTGGAAAAACCACTTTTTTTCAAGACAAATAGTGGATACAGGAGGAATAAATTGTTTCCACTGGTATTGATTAAATGGTTTTAAGTAAACCCACTTGTTGTTTATCCCTGTTAATGCACAGTGAGAGAACTGTGGATAGTAAAAAAATAATAATGTGATTTAGGATATACAGTAATGTTAAAAAAATAGGTAACTATTAAACAGGTATGGAGAAACCATGTTAATAATCTTGTTAATTACTGTGTATAAACCATAGGTAATTATCTTTACCAACTGGGGAAAAGAAAGTTATCCGGATATCCACACCCGTAATAATAGTAGTTAAGTTTTATAAAAAGATATTATTAAATACTATTACAGTAGTTATGAACATTGATAAAAATACCATTTTACAAAAAGGGTTTCTGGATATAGAAATTGATCCACGTCTGGATTTATTTGCCGAGATTGAGCGACTAAAGAAAGAAAAAAATGCGGTTATCCTTGCCCATTATTACCAGGAGCCTGATATTCAGGATGTGGCGGATTATACCGGCGATAGTTTGGGGCTTGCCCAGAAAGCAAAACAAACCGATGCCGACATTATTGTTTTTGCCGGGGTACACTTCATGGCGGAAACAGCCAAGATATTAAATCCAACAAAAAAAATTTTACTGCCGGATCTGAAAGCGGGTTGTTCTTTGGCAGACAGCGCGCCTACTGAACTTTTTAAAGCTTATAAAGAAAAAAATCCCAACCACCTGATTATATCTTATATTAACTGCACTGCTGATATAAAAGCGTTGAGCGATATTATCTGTACCAGCAGTAATGCAGAAAAAATCATAGAAAGCGTACCGAGGGATCGGCCTATTATTTTTGCGCCTGACAGAAACTTAGGCGCCTATCTTAATAAAAAAACGGGCCGTAATATGTTATTATGGAATGGCGCCTGTATGGTACATGAGATATTTAGTTTAGAAAAAATAACCAAATTAAAAATCCGCCATCCACAGGCAAAATTGATTGCGCACCCGGAATGCGAAGAAGCGGTATTGGCAATAGCGGATTATATTGGAAGTACCACACAATTATTACAATATTCAGAAAAAGACAGCGCTACCCAATATATTGTAGCAACCGAAACGGGGATACTGCACCAAATGCAACAAAAAAGCCCCAAAAAGACCTTTATACCGGCACCGCCAACCAATAGCTGCGCCTGTAATGATTGTCCGTACATGAAGCTTAATACGCTGGAGAAGTTATATACCTGCCTGCAATATGAGACTCCAGAAATTACCATGGATGAAACGCTGCGACTTGGGGCCAAACGATCAATGGACAGAATGATGGAGATAAGTGAGGCAGTAGGTTTGATAGGATAATCAGATTATCTTTGCAAAATGGTAATAAAGGAAACATTTGGACTCGTTTTTGAAAAAGAACTACTCGATGAAATAGAGAAAAAGGGAAAAGTGGTTTCTGTGAGGGCGGGCACGGTTATTTTGGATGTAGGACAAACGGTTAGAACGATGCCCATTATTCTTTCAGGCTCCGTTAAGGTTTCCAGAACCGATGAGGAAGGAAGAGAGTTGTTACTCTACTATGTTAATCCGCTTGAGAGTTGTGCGATGACGTTTACCTGCTGTATGCAACAACATGCCAGTGAGATAAGGGCAGTTGCGGAAGAAGATGTTGAAATGCTCACCATACCGGTAAGTACGATGGACGAGTGGATGACAAAATATCCTACCTGGAAAAGTTTTGTGATGAGGGCGGTACAAAACCGCTTTCATGAACTACTGAAAACCATCGATCAGATTGCCTTTCAAAAACTGGATGAGCGACTGGTTACTTACCTGAAAGAAAAATCAAAAACAACCGGATCTACGCTTATTAATCTCTCACACGAACAAATAGCCAATGAACTGGCAACATCCAGGGTGGTGGTTTCGAGGTTGTTAAAAAAACTGGAAACAGATAAGAAACTGCTTCTTTACCGCAACCAGATTAAGCTGCTACGGGAACTGTAACTAATGTAACACATCCTGGCCCCATCCTATTGTACTTTTGCAGAAACCAAAGACAAAATACAATTTAAAAAATATGGGTACCGCCGACAGGATTATCAGACTGATTGTTGCAGCTGTTTTTGCAATACTTTTTTTTACAGATACTACCAGTGGTATTCTTGGTCTGGTATTGGTTGTACTGGGAGTTGTGTTTGTTTTAACCAGCTTCTTTCGTTTTTTTCCATTGTATTTACCTTTTGGAAAATCAACCCATAAAAAAAAGTAAACCCCAATTAAAAAATAAACGGCGGAAGCTGTTTTACTAAAAAAAGAAAACAATGTTTGAAGCAATTAAAGCGTTATTTGCCCAGGGACCACAAATTAATTTTGAAGAGTTGCTAAAAAAGGGGGCGCAAATAATAGACGTGAGAACACCGGGTGAGTTTCAGGGTGGACATATTAAAGGCTCCGTAAATATTCCGCTGGATACCCTGCAAAGACAATTGGGTAAAATAAAAAAAGACAAACCCGTTATCACCTGTTGTGCAAGTGGTATGCGAAGCGGATCGGCCTCTGGTATTTTACAATCGAGCGGATACAAAGAAGTATATAATGGTGGCGGATGGACAAGCCTTCAGCAAAAAATAAGCAGATGATCAAAGAAAGAATGTTTAGTAACTGGCACACTGTGCGATTTGTTTACCTGGCAATAGGGCTGGGTATTTCTGTTTACTCAATTATTAATAAGGAGTGGACCGGATTGTTGCCGGGTATCTACTTTGCATCAATGGCCGTTTTTCATTTTGGCTGTGCAACCGGGGGTTGTTATATACCCACTACAAAAGCGAGGCCCGAAACGACAGAGATTAGTGAACCCCAATTTGAGGAAATAAAAGCAAACTGATATGGCAACCTTTACAGAGATCATTCAGGGTAAAAAACCGGTATTGGTAGATTTCTTTGCCGAGTGGTGCGGACCTTGTAAAATAATGAAACCCGTTTTGAAAGAATTAAAATCAAAACTGGGCGATAGCACCACCATACTACAGATAGATGTTGACAAGAGTCCGCAAACGGCCAGCATATATCAAATACAGGGCGTGCCCACGCTCATACTTTTCAAAAAAGGAAAAGCGGTATGGAGACAAAGCGGCGTTGTTCCTGCCAACCAACTGGAAAAAATAATAAGCAGTTTCCAGGATTAAAAGAAGCCATCCTATACTAATTTTTTTGTTTTTGCAGACGTAACTTCCGGGATATCTGGGATAAGGCGGCCTTGTGTCTTACGTTGATGACCCCAAAAAAACCGTTTAAAATCTCAATAATTAGGGTATTAATACGCTTTGCCCCCGGGGGCGCTTCCATACTTTTATGCCCAAAAGGAACACCTTTTCGGACAACTAAATACATTAGCTAAAAAAATACTAAAAAAATTAGTGTGTATAAGTAAAAACCATTACTTTTATGTCTCCATTAAATTTGACTCTTAAATACTAATACAATGAGTAATGCAGAAAAACTAAAGGCGTTAAAGCTGACGATCGACAAGATTGACAAAGATTATGGCAAAGGAAGTGTAATGATGATGAATGAAAAGAGCCAGGAGCCGATGGAAGTAATTTCTACCGGATCTATTGGTTTGGATGTGGCGCTTGGCGTTGGTGGCTTGCCCAAAGGAAGAATTATAGAAATATACGGACCTGAATCATCCGGTAAAACCACGATAGCGATACACGTGATTGCCGAGGCGCAAAAAAAGGGTGGCATGTGTGCTATCATTGATGCAGAACACGCGTTTGATAGTTCTTATGCCATGAAGCTGGGTGTAGATGTTGACAACCTATTGATCTCTCAGCCCGATTATGGTGAGCAGGCGCTTGAAATAGCCGACCGCCTGATTTTGTCTGGCGCCCTGGATGTGGTGGTGATTGATTCTGTTGCGGCCCTGGTTCCTAAAAGCGAACTGGAAGGCGAAATGGGGGACAGTAAAATGGGTTTACACGCGAGGCTGATGAGTCAGGCATTGCGTAAACTCACGGCAACCATCAGTAAAACCAATACCATCTGCATATTTATTAACCAATTGCGCGAAAAAATTGGTGTCATGTTTGGTAATCCTGAAACAACCACCGGCGGTAACGCATTAAAATTTTATGCATCGGTACGTTTGGATATCCGTAGGATGTCGCAGATCAAAGATGGCGATGCCGCGATAGGAAACCATGTAAAAGTAAAGGTGGTAAAAAATAAAGTGGCCCCCCCTTTCCGCGCCGCTGAATTTGATATTGTTTTTGGCGAAGGCATTAGTAAGCTGGGAGAGATAGTTGATATGGGGGTGGAAATGGGCATTGTTCAGAAAAGTGGAAGCTGGTTCAGTTATGAAAGCAATAAATTAGGACAGGGGCGGGAATCGGTAAAAACCCTTTTACACGATAATCCTGAGCTGGCCAATGAAATAGAAGCAAAAATAAGGGCCAAAGTGAGCGAGGTAAAAGCCGCCGCGGAAGCATAAACAGATTTTTTGGTTGGGTTAGTATATAAGGCCGCCTCTATAAAAGTGGGCGGTTTTTTTTGTAAAACCCCCTTTTTTGTAAAAAAAACAGAAACAAGCTAATTAATAATAGAATAATACTATTAAAAAACCTAAAAGAAATAAAAACTACCCAAAAAAGAAAGCCCAACATCGTTTGCTTTTCTTACATTAGAATTCAAATTCTTTGGTGTTGCTCTATTCTCTGGTTAAAATAATGGTAAGGCTGGCCCTGAAAATTTTCTGTCGGAAGCTTTCTGTGCACAACGCCGGTTTATTGGTTCAAAAGGGTCCTCTGCTCATTGTGGCCAACCATCCCAACTCCTTTTTAGACGCTATAATCATTGGTTCTCTTTTTAAGAAACCGGTTCATTATTTAGCAAGGGGCGATGTTTTTAAGAAGCCAATGCACGGCATATTGCTTCGTTTGCTGCACATGATTCCGGTTTATCGCATGAGCGAAGGGAGAGAAAATATTTTTTTGAACGAAAGGGCTTTCTCCCGAAGTAAAGAGATTTTGGGCCAAAACGGGATTTTGTTGATTTTTATAGAAGGAATCTGTGTACACAAACACGTGCTGCAACCGTTTAAAAAAGGAGCAGCCAGAATTGCCCTTGAAAATGCGGGTATACAGGGCTTTGGTGTATTACCTATTACCATTGCCTATGATTCGTTTGAAGAATTTGGAAAGCAGGTTAATATCGTAATCTGTGAAAACATGCCTGTTGCAAAACTCTTTCCGTATGAGGAAGCAACAAAAAATATGCTGCACTTTAATAAACGCTTATTTACAGTAATAAACGATAATATTCTATTACCTGTAACGGGGGGGCAAAGCGGGTTAAAGGGTAATCCGGTATTTTATCTTCCAGCGCTGTTGGGTTACTTCTTACACGTACCACTATATACAATACTCAGTAACTACGTACGAAAGAAAACCAGGGGCACCGTTTTTTTTGATTCGGTTTTATTTAGCACACTGTTGGTGGTTTATCCGTTATACCTGTTGGTATTATTCCTGTTACTTTGGCTGTTGCATGTGTCGCCGGTGATTTGTTTCATACTTTTATTGCTGCACCCTCTAACCGCCTTGCTAGCGATGCGCGTAAAAAGTAAGGGCAGGTGAGGCAGAAAGAAGCGGCTGCCCCAAAATAAACGACCGGGGTTACCTTATCTTTATAGAAGTATCAATACAAAAAACAATGGCACTAACTAAAATATTGGGTAAAAGAAAAAAAATTGCCTTAGTGGCACATGACCATAAAAAAGCGGACCTGATGGAATGGGCGCTTCACAACCAAACGGCACTGGCTAAACACGAACTGTTTGCAACTGGCACTACCGGAAAATTGCTGGAAGAAGCATTGGACCGACCGGTAAAAAAATTATTAAGTGGTCCGCTCGGAGGTGATCAGCAGATTGGCGCCATGATTGCTAATGGCGAAATTGATATGATGTTCTTTTTTTGGGACCCCATGGAAGCACAGCCCCATGATAGTGATGTAAGGGCGTTGTTGCGTTTGTGTGTTGCCTGGAACATTCCGATGGCTTGCGATAGGGCAACAGCAGATTTTATCATGACTTCACCGTTCATGCACGATGAATATGTGTCGGCCATACCTAACTATGATCACTATCTGAACAGGAAGATCAAAGATGAATAAATATAAAAAACCCCTGATGAAAAAAATCGTTTTTCTTTTTACCATTGTTTTAAACACCGCTATCCCTGCACAGGATACCGTTTCGACCAAAGACATAGACATACAATCGGCTGCCGGCCTGCTTGACCTCCGGTTTACGCAAAAAGAAATGGATACCATGTATACGGGTGTGAAAGAAAACCTGATGGTTTACCGGTTGATGCATAAACAACTGCTCGCAAATAATGTACCAATGAGTTTGTGGCAAAGTCCGGTTTTACCCGGAATGAAATTTACAGAAAAACAGGAGCCCGTTAAATGGAACATTCCTGCAAATACAATGTTGCCCGCAAATAAAAACGATCTGGCATTTTACAATATTCTGCAACTGGCATCGCTGATCAAAAATAAAAAAATAAGTTCCGTAGCGCTCACCGGATTTTTTATTGAGCGAATAAAAAAATATGGCGACACGCTGCAATGTGTTATCTCTTTAACAGAAGAAATAGCCATGCAACAGGCCAAACAGGCTGATGAGGAAATAGCCAGGGGAAAATATCGGGGTCCGCTGCACGGCATCCCTTATGGACTTAAAGACCTTTTTGCGGTAAAAGGAACCAAAACAACCTGGGGTGCGGAGCCCTATAAAAACCAGGTGGTGGAAGAAGACGCTTTTGTGTATGCGCAACTTACCAAAGCGGGCGCTGTATTGGTAGCCAAATTTACCTTAGGTGCCTTGGCCATGGGAGATTATTGGTTTGGGGGCCGCACCAAAAATCCATGGAATACTAAAACGGGCTCCTCGGGTTCTTCCGCAGGATCAACTGCCGCAACGGTGGCCGGATTGGTGCCTTTTGCTATTGGAACAGAAACCTGGGGCTCTATTGTATCACCCTCCTCTACCTGTGGTGCCACCGGCCTGCGCCCAACTTTTGGTAGCATCAGTCGCAGTGGCGCCATGACACTTAGCTGGAGTTTGGATAAAGTGGGACCAATCTGTAGAAGCGCAGCCGACGCGGCCCTGGTGTTTAACTATATCCACGGAACAGATGGTGAGGATTTGAGTGCGGTGAACAAACCATTTAATTACCAACCGGGAGCCGACATTAAAAAAATGAAAGTAGCCTATGCTAAAAACTATTTTGATAAAATAACAGATACCTCACGCAATGAATGGAAGGTGCTGGAAGCGTATAAGAAAATGGGCGTACAGTTAATACCGGTAAATTTTCCTGATAGCGGGGTATACAATTTTAATATTATGGACATTGTCATTAGTGCGGAATGTGCGGCCGCGTTTGATGAATTTACCAGAAATAATATTGACGATGAAATGACAAGGCAGGGCAAGAACGATTGGCCCAATAGTTTTCGTGTAGCAAGATTAATGTCGGCAGCAGAATACATTAACGCCAATCGGCATCGCTATCTGTTAATGAAGAAAGTAAACGAATTGATGAGCAGGGTGGATATAGTGATTTGTCCTACCAGGGGCAGCGGCAACCAGGGAGCGATTACGAATTTAACGGGCCACCCGGTAGTTTGTTTACCCACCGGTTTTGACAAAAACGTTAATTTACCCACCAGCATTACCCTTATCGGAAAATTGTATGACGAAGCCACCCTGCTGGCCGCGGCCAAAGCGCTTCAGGATGCCACACCCTGGGATGATGTGCACCCACCCATGTTTAAATAAATACCCGCTTTTTACTGCATTCTGAAAGATGCGGCAAGGATGTGATTTTAAAAGACAATAAGTTATTTCATAAATTGCAAAATATCAACCAACTAATCATGCGAAAAATTTTAACTGGCAGTCTGTGTTTTATGTTGTTCGTTCATCAACAGGTAGCTGCGCAAAAAACCATTACCGGATTCACTGAAAAAACCGCAGTTGAACAGAAATCGCGGGAACAAAAATTTGATGCATTGCTTAGTGCGGAAAGGATTGGTAAAACCATTAAAGAATTATCTGCGGTGCCGCATCATGTAGGTTCTGTGGGTGGAAAAGCGGTAGCCGATAATATGTTGGCCAAATTCAAAAGTTGGGGATGGGAAGCTAAAATAGAAACCTACCAGGTGTTATTTCCAACGCCTAAAACAAGGGTGCTGGAAATGATAGCTCCTGCTGTTTATAAGGCGTTACTGAAAGAGCCAGTATTAAAAGAAGATGGAACATCCGGACAGGCAGATCAGTTGCCTACCTACAATGCGTGGAGTGCGGATGGAGATGTGACAGGTGAACTGGTTTTTGTAAATTATGGATTACCAGAAGATTATGAAATACTGGATGCGCTGGGCATAAGTGTAAAAGGAAAAATAGCCATTGCAAAATATGGCCGTAGCTGGAGGGGTATTAAACCAAAAGTAGCGCAGGAACATGGAGCAATAGGTTGTATTATTTATTCAGACCCCAAAGACGATGGTTATTTCCAGGGAGATGTATATCCGGTGGGCGCCTATAAAAATGAATATGGCGTACAACGCGGGTCAATCATGGATATGGTAGTCTATCCCGGCGACCCATTAACACCGAATATAGGTGCTACTGAAAATGCAAAAAGACTGGATCGCCACGATGCGACCAATTTATTAAAGATACCCGTATTGCCTATCAGCTACCACGATGCCAAACCCTTACTGGAAGCGCTGGAAGGGCCGGTTGCACCCGCTGAATGGAGGGGTGCATTGCCCTTTACCTATCATATTGGTCCGGGAAAAACCAAAGTGCATTTAAAGGTTGATTTTGATTGGAAGTTACACCCGGCATATAATGTAATTGCCACCATGAAGGGATCTCAATATCCTGACCAATGGGTGATACGCGGAAACCACCATGATGCATGGGTAAATGGCGCCGGAGACCCTGTAAGTGGTATGGCGGCATTACTGGAAGAGGCACAGGCCATCGGGCAGTTAGTAAAAGAAGGATATAAACCCAAACGAACACTTGTTTATTGTGGATGGGATGCGGAAGAACCCGGTTTAATGGGTTCAACAGAATGGGTGGAAGATCATGCGGCGGAACTACAACAAAAAGCGGTGGTATATATTAATTCAGACGGCAATGGCAGGGGCTTTTTAGGAGCAGAAGGATCACATGCTTTGGAAACGCTGGTTACAGAAATCAGTAAAGACGTGATAGACCCGCAAACCAACGTAAGCGTATTCGAAAGAGCGAAAGCAATTGCTGTTATCAACGCGCCTGGCGCCAAAGAAAAAAAAGAAGCATTGGGTAAAACCAATTTTACCGTGGGTGCCATGGGATCTGGATCTGATTATTCTTCTTTTATACAACACCTTGGTGTTTCATCACTAAACCTTGGGTATGGCGGAGAAGACGGAGGGGGAGAATACCACTCTATTTATGATTCGTATGATGATTATCGCCGTTTCAAGGATTCTACGTTTGCTTATGGTGTGGCATTGTCAAAAACGGCCGGACGGGCTGCATTGCGAATGGCAGACGCGGACCTCTTACCCTTTGATTTCAGGAGCCTGCACAAATCTATTAACGGCTATGTAAAAGACCTGATGAGCAAAACAGAACAGTTACGCGAAACTACTGCTACAGATAACCTGGTTATCGCCTCAAACAGTTATGCATTAGCCAACGATCCAACAGATCATCTTAAAATACCCGTTCCAAAATCAGAAGTACCTTACCTGGATTTTTCGCCATTACAAAATGCCGTAACTGAACTGGAAAAAAGCAGTTGGCATTTATCTGAAGTCTGGAGCAGGGCCATTGCATCCGGCATGGTGCATAGCGCAACAGACCAATTATTATACAGGGCGGAACAACAATTGTTGGCAGAAATAGGGTTGCCGCGCAGAGACTGGTTCAAGCACACCATTTATGCCCCCGGATTTTATACCGGCTATGGTGTGAAAACAATTCCTGGCGTACGTGAAGCCATAGAACAGCGCAACTGGAAAGAAGCGCAGGAACAGATTGTAATTGTAGCGGCTGCCATTAACAGGCTGTCTGCCTATTTGCAAAAAATAAACTAAGCCGTATAAATAGTTTGAAGTGAAAAAAATATTTTTTGTTAGCGCTTATATATGTTTACTAACCGGTGTAGGTGTTGCACAAAAAAGACCGGGTAGTAAAAATATTCCAATAAGTTCTTTGCGGCTGATTGGAGAATATGATATGCCACATAATCTTTTATTTGGGGGAACAACCGTTGGTGGCTTATCGGGGATAGACTATGATAGTAAACAAGGCGTTTATTATATGATTTCTGATGACCGGTCCGCTATTAATCCGGCACGCTATTATACCGCGAAGATTTTTTTTACCGAAAAGAAGATTGACAGTGTGGTATTCGTAAAAGTAACCACGCTATTACAGAAAAACGGAACAGCCTATCCTAATACCAAACAGGATCCTGCACACACGCCAGACCCAGAGGCTTTACGGTATAATCCTGTTACCCGGAAAATGATCTGGACAAGTGAAGGTGAAAGAATAGTAAAAGGAAAAGATACGGTACTGGAAAACCCGGCCATCACCATCATCTCTCCTGATGGAAAATATATTGATACATTTCCCTTGCCCAAAAATTTGCGCATGCAGGCTACAGAAAACGGTCCGCGGCAAAATGGCGTACTTGAGGGAATGAGTTTTGCTAATGGGTATAAAACCTTGTATGTAAACGTTGAAGAACCTTTGTATGAAGATGGTCCGAAAGCGGATACTAATCAACCTCGAAAAAACCCAGTTTTTCATTTTTGAAATATTGCCCTGAGGAGACAGAGCGTTGGCCCCTTAGGGGCAAGAACCCGTTTTGCTGCTCATTGCCCTGAACGTAGAAGTGAGTGACACAACTGCGGATGCCATAAAAAACAAAAGCCCAAAACAACCCATCAACATTTAACTTTACAGGCCTAACTCAGGAATACTGCAATGCACTTCCAATTAAACGCATCTTACTTTCCCGCCGGCGATCAGCCATCTGCTATTGAGCAGCTAACGGAGAATGTGAATGATGGAGAGCAGTTTCAAACTTTATTGGGTGTAACGGGCTCTGGTAAAACATTTACGATAGCCAACCTGATACAGAACACGCAGCGACCAACACTTGTGTTAACACATAATAAAACACTGGTAGCACAGTTGTATGGAGAGTTCAAACAATTCTTTCCTGATAATGCGGTTGGTTATTTTGTAAGCTATTATGATTACTATCAGCCGGAAGCATATATGCCGGTTAGCGATGTGTATATTGAAAAAGATCTGAGCATTAATGAAGAGCTTGATAAACTTCGCCTTCAGGCAACCTCGCAATTGCTGAGCGGAAGACGCGATATTATTGTAGTAGCGAGTGTGAGTTGTATTTATGGAATGGGTAACCCAACAGAATATGAGAATGGAATTATCCGGATACACAAAGGGCAGGTGATTTCACGCCAGGGATTTTTGCATGCGTTGGTTAATTCATTATACAACCGGTCGCAGGGAGATTTTAACCGGGGAACTTTTCGTGTAAAGGGTGATACGGTGGACATAAACCTGCCTTATGTAGATTTTGGTTACCGCATTACTTTTTTTGGTGATGAGATAGAAGAAATCGAAAGCATAGAAACGGCTACCGGTAAAAGAATTGGTGTGATGGAGAATGCGGCCATTTTCCCTGCCACGTTATACCTCGCACCCAAGGATATGATTGTTGAAGTGATGCACGAGATACAGGATGAGATGATGGCACAAGTAGCCTATTTTAAAAGCACGGGCAAACACGTTGAGGCACAAAGACTGAAAGAGCGTGTGGAATATGATATTGAAATGATACGCGAACTGGGCTATTGTAATGGGATTGAAAACTACTCACGCTTTTTCGACAGGCGTAAACCGGGTACCAGACCCTTCTGTTTGCTTGATTATTTTCCCAAAGATTTTTTATGTGTGATAGATGAGAGTCACCAGACCATTCCGCAGGTAGCCGGTATGTACGGTGGCGACAGGAGCCGTAAAATGGTATTGGTGGATTATGGTTTCCGTTTACCCAGTGCGATGGATAACCGCCCATTAAATTTTCATGAGTTTGAAAGTTTGATAGGCCAGACTATTTTTGTAAGCGCTACCCCAGGGGAGTATGAACTGGAAAAAACCGGGGGTGTAGTTGTTGAACAGGTTGTACGCCCAACAGGATTGTTAGACCCACCGATAGAAATCAGGCCAAGTGTAAATCAGATAGATGATCTATTGGAAGAGATTGATCAAACGGTTAAGCGGGGGTATCGTGTTTTGGTGACCACGCTTACCAAACGAATGGCAGAGGAGATGGATAAATACCTGGGAAGAATCAACATAAAATCTAAATACATTCATAGTGATGTAGATACCCTGGAACGGGTAGAAATATTGCGGCAATTGCGTTTAGGAGATATAGATGTATTAGTGGGCGTGAACCTGTTGCGGGAAGGATTGGATTTGCCGGAAGTGGCGTTGGTTGCAATATTGGATGCTGATAAAGAAGGCTTTTTAAGAAATGAAAGATCGCTTACGCAAACAGCAGGACGCGCAGCACGTAATGTGGATGGTCGTGTTATTTTCTATGCAGATAAGATGACAAGGAGTATGCAGCGCACCATTGATGAAACAGCACGCAGGAGGGAGAAACAGGTGGCGTATAATATTGAACACCATATAACCCCTGCCACTATTATTAAATCGCGTGAGCAGGTATTTGCGCAGGGCTCAGTGCTGGACATTAAAGGCTATGACCCATCTAACCCCTATGCTTTACAACGTGATGCAGAAATCGTTATTACGGCAGCGGCCGAAGAACAGGAAATCTACCGGACCATTCCACAGATGGAAAGAGCGATCGGTAAAACCAAAAAAGAAATGGAGAAAGCGGCACGTGATCTTGACTTTATTGAAGCGGCAAGGCTAAGAGATGAAATGTTTCGGCTACAGAAGGCGCTGGAGGACATGAAATAGGGAATAGCCTGCAGGGCAAACGCATCTAAATTTTAGGGAAGGGATGCGATAATTGAAGAAAATACGTTTATAGGGATAAAAGCATATGAACGGGATACTTCCTTTCTTCGATGATTTAAAGGA
>JALNZE010000043.1 GCA_023229465.1 Chitinophagaceae bacterium | reverse complement strand
AAAAGCCTGGTGCTGCTGAAAACCAACTTCAGTAAGAAGCCCAAAAACCCGGTGTAGCCAATTCTCCCCACCGGTTAGGGGTATTGCTATGCTACAGCCACTCCCCCTTCTCATTCATTTTATTGTTTACAACATCAACCAAACTGCTACATGAAATATACCTGTTTCGTACCGGCCATACTATTCCTATGGGTTAACCTGGCGCAGGCGCAAAAAATACGCCCGTTATCTGTTGGCGATACCGTGCCCGACATCACACTGAATCATATTATTAATGCCCCGTATGCATCATGCAAATTATCTGATTTTAAAGGTAAGGTGGTGATACTGGATTTTTGGGCCACCTGGTGCGGCGCCTGTATCAAAAACTTTGACAAGCTTGATGTTTTACAAAGAAAATATAGTGATCAGCTACAGGTATTACTAATCAATACCAAAAGTACTGGCGATGATGACAATAAAATCAAAAATCTGCTTGGCAATCTAAAAAATGCAGCCGGCCTACAACTAAATCTCGCTACTGTAACCCGGGATACAGTCATTAATCAACTGTTCCCGCATACATTAATTCCGCATTATGTATGGCTTAAAAATAAAAGAGTCATAGCCATTACCAATGGAGATGAAGTAACAGCAATTAACATAGAAAGACTACTAAAAGACAATCACGCGGAATTAGTCACAAAAAAAGATATACCGGATTTTGATGCCGCTAAACCTTTGCTAAACAATCTTGATAAAATTGAAAGCCGTGTTGCTTACTACAACTCATTCTTTTCAGGATACATAAACGGGCTATCCAGTAAACAGGGGAACACAAGGAATATCACACAACAGCGTTGGTATGCCATTAATCGTCCGGTTATTAAGCTTTACCAGTTTGCAACGGGCTATTATGATAATCGCTTGTTTATTCAATCCATAAAAATTGATACCGCTGATCTATTGGAAGACAAAAGCAAAGAAAGCTGGAAATCCAAGCATTTATATTGCTATGAAATAACACTTCCGGGAACTGTTACAGATAGTATTCGGAAGTTGCTAATGATAAATGATCTCAACCGGTTTTTGAATCTCGATGCCCATTTTGAAACCAAAATGGTCCGTTGCTGGGTCTTGAAAGGCGAGATTAAAGAAATGAAAGCTGTTGACAGCTCCTTCCAATGCACTGCTACACAATTAGTGCATTTATTTAATAGCAATTACAAAGAACATCCGTCTTCTGAAAACCCTATTATAATAGATGAAACACTTGATAGCAGGGGCGCTAAACTATCCATCCCCAATAATAGCTGGCTCTCACTGTCTTCTTTACAGGAAGCGATTAAAAAAAACTATTTAACACTTCAGTTATTAGAAAGGCCCGTTTCATTTTTTGTTATTTCAGATCCTGCCAAACAGGCAATCATTATTCAATAAATAAAACTTACCATGAAATATATCTTAACACTTTCTTTAGGATGCCTGTTATTGGTTAACTTATTTGCGCAGCAGGTAAGTCCTCTCAGGCATATCCAGGTAGCAATTACCACCAGTGATAATGAACCTTTGCCTGGCGTTGGTTTGCGTTTATCCACTGATAAGCATACTTTTATTACCAATGACAAGGGCCTGGTATTTTTGCCACTGCCTTTAACTGCTG
Organism: Chitinophagaceae bacterium; assembly: GCA_023229465.1. Classification (GTDB taxonomy): domain Bacteria; phylum Bacteroidota; class Bacteroidia; order Chitinophagales; family Chitinophagaceae; genus Sediminibacterium. Next base: position 4,885 of record JALNZE010000043.1, on the reverse strand, counting down.
ATACACTTATTATAAGTCATGTAGGATATCAGACCGTTCGTATGGCGGTATCCTCATCTACCCGATCCTTTACTGTAAAATTAATACCCTCTCTAAATACATTGGAAGAGGTTGTAGTTGAAACAGGTTATCAGACTTTGCCAAAAGAAAGAGCGACAGGTTCATTTGCTAAAATTGACAATAATATGCTTACCAAACAGGTAAGTACTGATATACTCAGCCGGCTGGAAGCTGTTGCCAACAGTGTTTTGGTTGACCGAAAAACATTGAACGGAACAAACCGAATAATGATCCGGGGACTAAGTTCTATTATTGGTCCCCGTGAACCGTTGATTATAGTGGATAATTTTCCTTACTCAGGTAATATCAATAACATCAATCCCAATGATGTTGAAACGGTTACCCTGCTCAAAGATGCCGCTGCTGCTTCTATCTGGGGTACAAAAGCCGGCAATGGCGTTATTGTGATCACCACGAAAAAAGGAAAGTTCAATCAAAAAATAAGTACGGAATTCAATGCAAACATTTCCATTACAGGTAAGCCGGATCTTTTTTATTTGAAAAATATAAAATCAACCGATTTCATTGATGTGGAACAATTTCTTTACAGTAAAGGGTTTTATAATGGCAGCATCAATGCGCCCAATAAGCCCCCCTTATCACCGGTGGTGGAATTACTCATCAAAAAAGCCAATGGCAGTATCAGTGCCGCAGATGCTGATGCACAAATAAATGCCTTGCGCGACAGGGATGTTCGCAATGATTTCAACCAGCGCCTGTATAACACCGCGGTAAATCAGCAATATGCATTGAATATAAGGGGAGGTACCAACAATATTGCCTGGTTGCTGGGCGCGGGTTATGATCACAATCTCAATGAACTGGCTGCAGGTTACAACCGGTTCACCATTCGTTCAGAAAACAGATTCCGGCTTTCTCAAAAATTACAGGTGACTGTTTCTTTTAACTATACACAAAGCAATAGCTCCTCCGGTAAATACGGATATACGGATATAAGCACTACCAATGGAAGCATCCCCCCTTATACACGTCTGGCAAACGACCAGGGACAAGCGCTATCCGTGATAAAAACCTATCGGCAGCCTTATATAGATACCGCGGGCGGGGGTAAATTATTGGATTGGAATTATTACCCGCTTTCTGATTACCAGCATGTACAAAACACAAGCTTACTGCAGGATATGGTCGGCCATATCGGAATTAATTATGAAGTGCTGAAAGGATTCAATGCAGAAGTGCAGTATCAATATGAGCGGCAGCAGACCAACGGATATTTGTTACAGGATGTAAACAGCTATTTTACCAGGAACCTGATCAACCTCTACTCACAATTGAACCGAGGCACAGGAGTGGTAACCTATAAGATACCGGTTGGTGGCATACTGGATTTATCAAACACTGTACTTGTTTCTCAGAATATACGCGGGCAACTGAATTACACTAAGCATTGGGGTCAGCAACAGGTTACGGCTATTGCAGGCGCTGAGGTTCGTGAAAACGATAACCAATTTGATGGCTACAGGATTTACGGCTATAATGGTGATCAACTGACAACCGTTAATGTAGATTATGCCAACCCATACCCTACTTACATTACCGGAAGTACGGGCTTTATTCCTACAAGCGGAGGTTTGGCACATACGGTAAACCGGTTTGTTTCCTTCTATACCAATGCGGCCTATACCTATTTGAACAAATACACGTTGTCGTTAAGTGGCAGAAGAGATGCCTCTAACCTGTTTGGTGTGAATACCAATAACAAGTGGACGCCACTTTGGTCTGTTGGTGCATCCTGGGATATAGCTAAAGAACCATTCTTTAAGAGTACAACCTTGCCCTATCTTAAAATTCGCGCTACCCTGGGCTATAGCGGTAATGCGGATCCAAACCGAACGGGGGTAACAACCATCAGTTATCAAAATGCCTCCCCTTATACGCAAACGCCTATTGCCAGGGTTGCCAATTTTTACAACCCGGACCTTAGATGGGAAAAAGTATGGATGACCAATATCGGGGTAGACTTTGAGGTAAAGAATCGGGTACTAACCGGAAGTATTGAATACTATCATAAGAAGGCAACAGATTTATTGGGGGCCGCTCCGCTCGATTATACCAGCGGGTTGAACCAGCAGACACTAATCCGCAATATTGCAGCAATGGAAGGCAATGGAATGGATTTTGAATTGAAAAGCATTAATAGCAACAGGGCATTTTTGTGGACGTCTACCCTCAATCTTAGTTTGTATAAGGATAAAGTAACAAGCTATTATCTGGCAAGTACGCAGGCCAGCCGTTTTGTAAATGGCGTTTATACGATTGCCGGCGTAACCGGCAAACCTGTATATGCTGTTTTTACCTATAAAGGAGCAGGCTTAGACCCCTCCACAGGAGACCCGCAAGGGTATGCTAATGGCCAGGTGAGCAAGGATTATAATTTACTTACGGGTGCTGCATCAAGTATTGCTGACCTGGTATATAAAGGTCCTGCCTATCCTGCCGTTTTCGGCTCATTGGGTAATACTTTTGGCTGGAAGCATATAAACCTTACCATTCAATTATTGTATAAGCTGGGATATTATTTTCAACGCTCCTCCATCAATTATTCTTCCTTATTTAATAACAGGGTGGGCCATCCAGATTATGCAAATCGGTGGCGGCAGCCCGGTGATGAAAAGCTAACCACTGTTCCTTCAATGGTATATCCAACCAACAATAACCGGGATGCCTTTTATAATGGTTCCGAAATATTAGTTGAAAAAGGAGATCATATCAGGCTTCAGTTTATAACACTGTCCTACGATATCATAAAATCTGCTATCAAATCCCTGCCAGTTGAAAGTATGCAGATCTATATCAATGCCAGCAATATCGGGATACTTTGGAGAGCCAATAAAATGGGAATTGATCCTGACTATAATCAATCTGTTGTACCGCCATCTAAAAACATAGCTATTGGAGTACGTATAAAATTCTAATCACAATTTTTAAATATAAAAAATGAATAAGTATATCAAAAGCGGCATTTTATTTTCACTGATTGCAGGAGTTGGTTTGCTGTTAACAGGATGTCACAAATACCTTGATGCCAAGCCCGATGTAAAACTTGTCATACCAAAAAGCACAGCCGATCTGCAGGCATTGCTCGATAATTATATCCGTCTCAATTCATTTGACCCTTCGGCCGGAGAAGCCAGTGCGGACAATTATTACCTGAGTGATGCCGACTGGGCATCGCTCTTTTCTTTAGACAACAAACGTATGTATACATGGGAAAAGGACTATTTGTTCAGCACGTATCCCAATAACTGGAGCCAGACCTATGATGTGGTTTATGTAGCAAACACAGTACTCGACCATATTGATGATTTGAAAACAACCAATAATACCGATGATTGGAGCAATGTTAAAGGACAAGCGCTTTATCATAGAGGCAAATCGTTTTCAGAAGCTGCTTCTATTTGGTGTTTAGCTTATGATCCTTCAACTGCTGTTGCTGATTTAGGAATTCCCTTACGTTTGAATAGCAATTTCAATGAAATATCCAAAAGAGCTACTTTACAAGTAACCTACGACCGGATTATTGCTGATGTAAAAGCATCAATTCCGCTACTTCCTGTCACGCCGCTTCATGTGATGCGTCCATCAAAAGCAGCCGCCTATGGTCTATTAGCAAGAGTATACTTGAATATGCGTCAATATACTTTAGCCGGCTTGTATGCAGATTCCTGTTTGCAGCTTTATAATAAATTATTGGATTATAATAAGTACAGCCCTGTTGCAACCTATCCGTTTGCTCAGTTCAATGCTGAGGTAATCATGGAAAACAGAAGGCCTATCCTGCCAAGTTTAAATAAGGGCATTGCTAAGATTGACTCTATAGTATACCTGTCTTATGCAGCAAACGACTTACGTAAAACGCTTTTCTTTCAAAGTAATGGAAATGGAACTTATGGATTTAAGGGCTCCTATGAGGGAGGATTGACTTTATTTGGGGGCATTGCAACGGATGAAATCTACCTTATCCGTGCGGAATCCTATGCCCGTACCGGTAATGTAACCCTGGCCATGAATGACTTAAATATACTACTCATTACAAGATGGAAGACCGGAACATTCATTCCCTTCACAGCAACAGGCCCCGTAGATGCTTTACAGATAATTTTAACTGAACGCAGAAAAGAATTGTTGATGCGCGGGCTCAGGTGGATGGACATTAAACGATTGAATAAAGAGGGGGCTGGTATTCTGTTGACAAGAAAGCTCAATAATCAACTCTATACATTGCCGCCCAATGACCTGAGGTATGCTTTACCGTTACCGGAAGATGTAATACTGCTCAGTGGAATGGTACAAAATGATAGATAGTGCAAGAGAAGAATAAGTAAGGGGAATAAATATAGATTCTAACGTGAATGGAGAACAATACAAAAGAGGGGGCTTCCTTACAGTAAGAAGCCCCCCTTTTTCTTTGAATAAAGCAACCATACAAATATTAAAATTTGTAGCTGTTGATGGTAAGGCCATTGGTGGAGGCATAATCCAAATAGGCCTGTAAGCTGGAAAACTGGCTGTCATCATACTGGATAATGCAGGGCACACTTGCAGAACCCGGGCAGTCCGCACTGGTGTTATCATCATAATTAACGGCCTGAAATTCAGTACTTCCATTAACTGAATTCATGGTGTAATGTTTCAAAACAATTGTTAATCCTTTAGAAGGATCACTATTGCTTTTAGCGGTAAAGGCACTGACACCAACCGCTATAATAACGGCTAATAAGCCGATAAAATACTTTTTCATAAGATTTTGTTTAATTGTTTAAAAAATAAAACGCGGTAAAAACTGTTGCCCTTTCTGCAACAA
>JALNZE010000003.1 GCA_023229465.1 Chitinophagaceae bacterium | reverse complement strand
GCTCTACTCTCGGATCCTTTAAATCATCGAAGAAAGGAAGTATCCCGTTCATATGCTTTTATCCCTATAAACGTATTTTCTTCAATTATCGCATCCCTTCCCTAAAATTTAGATGCGTTTGCCCTGTGGTGAGCAGGGGTTATTCCATATTACCGATGAATTTCAAATTTCTCTGTATACCGGCATATTTACTTCTTTTAAGGGGTGAATGCTTAAAAATATTTATGAAAGCCTCTTCACTCATATCCTCCCATTCTTTTGTTGAGAGATTCAATATTTCGGGAATAGGTGTAAATGCTGTTTCTGTATGAGGTTGGCTAAACCGGTTCCATGGACAAACATCCTGGCATACATCACAACCCAAAAGCCAGTTGTTAAATTTTCCTTTCATTTCAGCCGGTATCATCGCCTCTTTTAATTCAATTGTAAAATAGCTGATGCATTTACTGCCATCAACCACTTTGTTTTCATGAATAGCATCAGTAGGACAGGCCTCCACGCATTTGCGACAGGAGCCACAGAAATCTTTGGCAAACGGATCATCGTATACCAATTCAATATCTACTATTAATGTAGCAATAAAATAAAAAGAGCCGCTATGTTTGGTTATCAGGTTACCATTTTTTCCTACCCATCCGGCGCCACTTTTTACGGCCCAGGTTCTTTCCAATACGGGGGCGGAGTCTACAAACCCCCGTCCATGTATCTCGCCAATATTTTGATTGAGGATGGCTAAGAATGTTTTTAGTTTGTACCGGATAACTTCATGGTAATCTTTTCCAAATGCATATTTGGCAATATGAGGGGTATCCTGTGATTGAGATTGGTCAGGAAAATAATTTTGAAGAACGGTAATGACTGATTTTGCGCCTGGTACTAATTTCCGGGGATCAATTCTTAATTCAAAATGGTTTTCCATGTATTGCATGTTGCCATGCATACCTTGTTGTAACCAGGCTTCTAATCGCCTGGCATCTTCCTCTAATTTTTCAGCTTTCGCAATACCACAATAGGAAAAGCCCAGTTCCTGAGCAGTTTGTTTAACAATGCGTGTATTGTGTTGAGGGATATTCAAGAATTTATTGGTTTATCAGTTATTTGTTCTATGTTCTATGTTCTATGTTGGTTTGCTTACTAATAAACCAATCAACTCCCTATTCCTCAGCATGCAGAATATGAAAAAACCTGTGTGCAACCGGAGCAATTAACACGCCAATATTGGTAATGAACGCTACACCGCTGAAAAGGGCATAAAAGGACGAAAATATTTTTCCAATGGTTGTTTTTATTTCTGCTACCGGACCCATTCCGCTTAATATCATAGATGCATTGTGCAAAGCGTCAATCCAGTCCATGGGTCCCGAAAAATGATAGCCAACTACGCCAATTGCCAGGCAAATACTGAGAATAACCGTTGCCACTATGGCATTTTTGTAAAGTCGGTTATAGAATACTTTTCTTGAAGCAAGGGGCTCCGATTTGTTTTCATAATCAGTTACGAGGAAAGCTTTTTGAAGGTTTTTGGTTCTCATGGTCTTTTGTCTTATTTGCAGTTTGTAGTTAGCTGTTGATCAATTGAATTTTTAATATCCAGGTAGATATCCTTTTTTTCTTCACCCAATACTCCTTTGGTAAAAAAGATACAGGCATACCCACGGCATTTATCGATCATGGGCCAGGTTCCGAATAATCCCGGACTCGCTAAAACCGTTGCATTTCCGCTTTCATCTGTTTCAAGAATCCATGCACCAAAACCATAATTATATCCCTCCGCTACTTTGGGGGCATATTTGATCATGGAAGCCGATGTGCGTACTGTTTGCATAGCTGCCACTGCATTCTCGCTCAGTATTCTTTTTCCGTTAAAAATGCCATTGTTGAGCATCATTGATAGGAAATTCATATAGTCATTGGCGGTAGAAATAGCCCCGCCGGAGGGGTTCACTGCGTTAAAACTGGAAAAGCTGGTATTACGCATCATTAACGGACGGGTAATACGTTCCTGCATCAGTTGTTCAAAACTTCTTCTGGTAAGCACCTCCAGCACACGGCCCGCGATGTTCAGTCCAATATTACTGTATCTGAATTCAAGACCGGGGTTTGATTCAATCTCTTTTTTTGAAGCAAAATCTATTACTTCTTCTTCAAGGGTTGCATACTTTTTTCTGCTGAAAAGTTTTACCGGCTCCGGTTCAATACCTGTTAAATGCGCTAAGCAATCCTTAATGGTGATATAGCCTTTGGAATATTTGCTGAATATGGGTATAAACTTGCTCACTTTATCATCCAATGATAGCTTACCTTGGTCTACAAAGCTCATTACCAACGCGGCGGTTAGCCATTTACTGCAACTGGCAATAGGTGCCTGGGTTTTGGCATTAAAATCAGTACCCATCGCTTTCTGGTAAATGATCTTACCATTTTTATAAATTAAAGCTACCACATTACCCCCCAGTTCCTTTTTGGCGGCCTCCAATTTTCTGTCAACCTCCGAAAAATCGGATTGGGTGAATGCGGACTGAAAGAATAGCATAAAAATCAATACAGTACTGACTTTTACGCAGTTTTTTAACATTTTTACAGACATATTTTCCGAATTTAAGTATTGGATTGTCTTTTGCACCATTGATTAAAGTTATTTCAAAATCGTTACCGATTGGGGAACTGATTCTTGCTTAACCCATTTAGTTCTAAGAAAGCCAGAACCCAGTTCCACAAAAATCAATAAACCAGTAAACTGATTCTCATATGAACCTCAACAACTACACCATAAAATCACAGGAAACCATTCAGGCGGCTCAGCAGGTAGCCTTTAATAATGGTAATCCTTCTATGGAAACCAACCACCTGTTAAAAGCATTGCTGGCTGATAAGGATAGTCCTGTAGAATTTCTGCTAAAGCGAAACAATGTAAATATTGCTTTTACAGAAAGCAAGGTAGATGAAAGTATTGCCAAATTGCCCAAAATACAAGGTGGCGAACCTGCACAAAATATCAGCAGGGATCTTAATAATGTTTTCCTGAAAGCCAATAATGTGTTGAAGGAGTTTAAAGATGAATTCATCAGCACGGAACATTTGCTGCTGGCATTAATGCAGGTAAATGATGATACCGCGAAGACTTTAAAAGCTGCCGGACTTACAGAAAAAGGCTTGATAACAGCTATCAGGGATTTACGAAAAGGCGATACCATTCAATCGCAAACACAGGAAACACAATTGAATACCTTGAATAAGTTTGCCAAGAACCTGAATGAACTGGCAAGACAGGGCAAATTGGATCCGGTGATTGGCCGGGATGAAGAAATTCGAAGAACCCTGCACATATTAACCCGTAGAACTAAAAACAATCCAATACTGGTAGGGGAGCCTGGCGTTGGTAAAACAGCCATTGTAGAAGGACTGGCCATGCGAATTATTAACGGGGATGTGCCGGATAACCTGAAATCAAAAACGATTTTCGCATTGGATATGGGCCAGTTGATCGCGGGGGCTAAATACAAAGGCGAATTTGAAGAGCGTTTGAAAGGCGTGGTAAAAGAAGTAGCTACCAGTGATGGGGAGATCATTTTATTTATTGATGAAATACATACATTGATTGGAGCCGGTGGCGGCGAAGGCGCCATGGATGCGGCTAATATTTTAAAGCCTGCATTGGCCCGTGGAGAATTAAGGGCCATTGGTGCAACTACATTGAATGAATACCAGAAATATTTTGAAAAAGATAAGGCGCTGGAGCGCCGGTTTCAGAAAGTGATGATCAATGAACCCAGCAAAGAGGACGCTATTTCCATTTTGCGCGGATTAAAAGACAGGTATGAAACACACCACCATGTGCGGATAAAAGATGAGGCGATCATTGCCGCGGTGGAGTTGTCTACCAGGTATATGACAGATCGATTTCTTCCGGATAAAGCCATTGATCTGATTGATGAAAGTGCTGCCAAGCTTCGCCTCGAAATGAATTCAATGCCGGAGGAACTGGATAAACTGGAAAGACAGATTCGTCAGCTCGAAATAGAACGGGAAGCCATCAAACGCGAGAATGATGAAGCTAAACTCAAAGAGCTGAACATTGAGATAAGTAACCTGGTGGTGGAAAGAGACACGTTAAAATCGAAATGGAAACAGGAAAAGGAACTGGTTGAAAAAGTGCAGAATGCCAAAGCCAGGATAGACGAGTTAAAGCACCAGGCTGAACAGGCGGAAAGAAATGGTGAATATGGTAAAGTGGCCGAGATCCGGTATGGAAAAGTACAGGAACAGGAAAAGATTATTGCACAGGTTACAGAACAGATTGAAAGCTCCACAGATAAGCGCTTGCTGAAGGAAGAAGTGGATGCGGAGGATATTGCTGCGAATGTGGCAAAGGCTACAGGTATACCCGTTTCGAAAATGATACAAAGTGAGCGGGAAAAGTTATTGCATTTAGAAGATGAATTGCATAACCGCATAGTGGGCCAGGAAGAGGCCATAACCGCGGTAGCGGATGCTATCCGCAGAAGCAGGGCAGGATTGCAGGACCCTAAAAAACCGATTGGATCCTTTATCTTTTTGGGTACAACAGGGGTAGGTAAAACAGAGCTCGCCAAAGCGCTGGCTGAATACCTGTTTGATGATGAAAGTATGATGACCCGTATTGACATGAGTGAGTACCAGGAAAAACATACCGTATCGCGTTTGGTAGGAGCGCCTCCGGGATATGTTGGGTATGATGAAGGCGGACAATTAACAGAAGCCGTTCGTCGCAAACCGTATAGCGTGGTTTTGCTGGATGAAATTGAAAAAGCACACCCTGATGTATGGAATGTTTTGTTACAGGTATTGGATGATGGACGTTTAACTGATAATAAGGGCCGGGTAGTGAATTTTAAGAATACGATTATCATCATGACCAGTAATATAGGTAGTCACCTGATTCAGGATGCTTTTGAAAAGGTTACTGAAACTAATGTAGAAGAAGTTACTGATAAAGCTAAAGTAGAAGTAATGAGCTTGCTTCGTCAAACGATACGCCCGGAATTTTTGAACAGGGTAGATGAGATCATCATGTTCAGCCCATTAATGAAAAAGCAGATCATGGGAATTGTGAAGATACAACTGGAAGGGTTAAAGAAAATGGTTTCTGAGAATGGAATTACACTCAGGTATAGTGAATATTTGCTGGAATTTCTTGCAGAACAGGGATATGATCCACAATTTGGAGCCAGGCCCCTGAAACGCCTGATACAAAAAATGATTATCAACTCATTGAGTAAGAGAATTTTGGCCGGAGATATAGATAAGAGTAAAACGGTGTTGGTTGATGTATTTGACGGGGTAGTTGTTTTTAGAAATGAGGATGAATGGGTAAGTGTTGACAAAGGGGTATAATTAAAAAAGCCGTGGTAGGAAATTACCACGGCTTTTTTATCGTTCGCGGGAACAACCGGATTATTCCTCTGTTTTATTTTTTAGTGCCATCAGCAGGGTGTAAGCGCCTCTTGTAACGATTTGTTTACCTGTAAATGTGCGATTGTTCTTGATTTCAATGAAACCATTTTCCTTTATTCCTGTTTCTATGGCCGTCATGGTGAATTGGTTAGCCGGCCCGGCAACGAAAACATAATTTCCACCTTCAAAATTGATAATTGCCTCCTCCGCGATAGTCATGGATGAAAGACTTTTGATTTTCAATTCTGCATTCATATACATTCCGGGTAACAATGTTTTGTCATACTGATCAAAATGGCAATGAACTTCCGCTGTTCTCTCTGCAGACAGGTCTCTGCTGATTAAACTGATCTCACAAAGATGCTTTTTTTCGGGTTCATTATTGGTATAGGCAAGTAATCGTTGACCAATAAAAAGCTTGTCTATATCTTTTTCAAACACTTTTAAATTCAGGTGTATGTCTGAAGGGTTTACCAGGTCGAAAAGAATATCGGATGGATTTACATACTTGCCGATATTCACATTTACCTTAGAAACAAAGCCATTGATGGGGGAATAAATGGTTACGCTTTTTGATAGGTTGCTTTCAGATATTGTTTGGGGATTAATATTTATCAATTTAAGTTTTTCAGCCAAAGCGCTAACTGTTATTTTTTGATTAGTGTATTCCATTTGTGCCTGTTGAAATACCTTATCGCTGCTTGCTTTACTTTGGTTTAGTTCCTTTTGTCTCAGGTATTCTGCTTCTGAATAAACCAGATTTGATTTGGCAGTTAAAAAATCCTGTTGTAACTGGATGTATTGCTGGTCTTCCATGATGGCAATCACTTCTCCCTTCCTGATTTGCAAACCGGGTAATAGTTTTGTATACTTCAGATATCCTCCCAGTGGCATACTTACTGAAACCATATTTTGAGGAGGTACATCTATTTTACCATTTACAACAAGGGTAGTAGAAAGTTTTTTTTTCTCTAAACTTCCTAATCCGATTTTGGCTGACTCCATTTGGCCTTTTGTAAGCGTTACTATATTTTCATTGGGTGTAACGGTTGCTGTTTTTTCCTGATTTTGCTTGCTGCCACAGCTAATCAGTAGTACTACGCCAGTTATTATAATTATTTTTTTCATTGGTAGGTTATTATTTGAATAGTAAGTAATTAATCGAAATAATGCTTTCATTCAATAATCTGATAGCATCCAGATAACTGTTTTGAATGGAGATAGATTGATTGGTAAGCATTACCCATTCCAGGTAATTAATGTATCCGTTAATGAACTGTTTATTCGCGGTTTGTGTAATGATATTGGCGTTTGGTAAAGCGGATGTCTCGAAATAATGTACGTTTTGCAAATAGGTTTGATACTGTATTAGTAACCCCCTGTACTGGGATGCCAATAGCTGTTCCTGTTGCAGATAATTATTTTCCGAAATTCGTTCATAGGTTTTCGAAGCATTAATTTTTGCCTTTTGCGAGCTGGAAAATAGGGGAATACCCACTCCTATAGAAGCAGCTGTAAACCTGGATGAAGCGCTATACAGACTATTATCTGCTCCCATTCCTTTTATACTCGTATTGGATAATCCAATACTCAGGTCGGGAAGTAATCTGGATTTTTCGAGTTCCGTATTGGCGCTTGCGGTTACCTTTTGTTGCCGTAATACTTTCAGTATAGGGTGTTCTGAAATAGTAATACTGTCAATAGCCCATAGTGCCGATACTTTTGTTGATTCTGCCAATGGCTCAACTTTATCTGCACTATTAAGTAATAGCTGAAACTGTAAAACAGACAATTCAATTTCTTCCTGAATAACCATTAGCTGTAAACTAATATTACCTCTTTGTGTTTCTGCAGTCGTTTTTTCTAAAATATTACTTTCCCCTTTTAAAAGCCGTAGTTCAGCTTTACTTAAAAATGCGGCATAATTACTATCCGCTTTTAACAGTAATTTTTTCTTTTCCTCCAGAAGGCTGATGGAGTAATAAATTTGAGTAACTGCTTTTCTGATCTCAGCTTCTTTTAAGGAAACACTTAGTACCGCTGTCTTCCATTCTTCTGTAAGAACTTTCTTTTGATTTGAATAAACGGTTGGAAAGCTGAATGATTGAGAAAAGCTTACCCGGCTATCCGTGTAGATACTGTTAATTTGCCCGGCTTCTGCTGTAAAATTTGTTTTAGGAATACTGGCAGCGGAAAGAATAAGTTTTTCCTGATACACTGCTTTCAGTTTTTCGTTTTTTACAGAAATATTATTTTTTAAAGCTGTATCTATAGCGGCTTCTAATTTTATTTTGTTTTGAGATTGAGCACTGAAAGTACTTAGGCATATGAAAATTAATAGGGTTATTCCATGTTTAGCCACGCGCTTTGTCTTACCTGTTTTTTCAACTAGTATATAAAGCACCGGTAGTACAAAAAGGGTTAGGAAGGTTGCAATTAATAAACCACCTATCACCACGGTAGCCAAAGGTCTCTGTACTTCAGCTCCGGAACCATTACTGATGGCCATCGGTAAAAATCCAAGTGATGCTACAAAGGCTGTCATTAGTACCGGCCTTAATCGAACTTTAGTTCCCATTAATACGATATTATTCAGGCTGGTTAATCCATCCTTTTTAAGGCGATTAAATTCTGCAATCAATACAATTCCATTTAATACTGCCACACCGAACAGGGCGATAAACCCCACGCCGGCACTGATACTGAATGGCATACCCCGAATAGCCAGAAAAAATATTCCTCCGATGGCTGAAAGCGGGATGGCTGTATAAATGAGTAAGCCCTGTTTTAATGAACTGAAAGCAAAATAGAGTAAGATTAAAATCAGGAGTAATGAAACCGGTACCGCGATCATAAGCCTTTTTTTTGCTTCGTTGAGGTTTTCAAACGCTCCACCATAAGTGATATAATATCCGGTAGGAAGTTTTATTTGTGCCTCTATTTTTTGTTGCAGTTCGGTCACAATGGTTTGTACATCCCTGTCCCTCACATTAAATCCTACTACAATTCTGCGTTTGGCATCAACGCGTTGTATTTGATTGGGCCCGATTTTAATGTCAACACTGGCCAATTGTGATAATGGGATTTGTGTACCCTGTGGCGTTGGAATCAGCAGGTTTTGCACATCTTCCAGGTTTTTTCGCTTGTCGATATTCAGTCTTACAACCAGGTTAAACCGTTTTTCCTCTTCAAATACAAGACCAGTTGTTTGACCTGCAAATGCGGTATTTACAACCCTATTTATATCGCTTATGTTGAGGTTGTATTGTGCAATAACAGCACGATTGTAATTAATGATGATCTGGGGCATACCCGTTACCGGTTCTACAAAAAGGTTCTGGCTTCCTTTTACACTGTTTACCACTTTGCCTAATTGTTCGGCATATAAAGCCAGTGTGTCTAAGTTTTCTCCAAAAATCTTGCAAACCACATCCTGCCTGGCTCCCGTCATCAGTTCATTGAATCGCATTTGAACCGGAAATTGAAATCCGGTGGTGATACCAGGAATATCCTGTAGGGCCAGGCTCATTTTTGCAGATAGCTCTTTAAATGTTTTCGCGGAAGTCCATTCTTTTTTATCCTTTAGTATGATCATCAGGTCACTGGCTTCCATCGGCATTGGGTCGGTAGGTACTTCGCCGCTTCCGATTTTGGTAACTACTTTCTCTACTTCCGGAAATTTAGTTTTTAGTATGTGCGCGGCTTTTTGGGTATTTTCGATAGTAGTATTTAAATTACTTCCGGTTAATACCCTGGTATCTACTGCAAAATCACCTTCTTCCAAAGCAGGTATAAATTCGCCTCCCAGCGTAGTCATTGTATATACCGCAAGCACAAACATGGTTAGCGCTGTAACCAAAACTGTTTTAGGGAAATGTAAAATTCTTGCTAACGCATGCTGATACAGCCTTTCAACCCGATACATAATTTTATCAGATATATTGGGCTGATGTTTTATTTTTTTACTCAGAAACAAGGCGCTCATCATTGGAATATAAGTGAGTGATAAAACGAAAGCCCCTAATAATGCAAATGCCACCGTTTGGGCCATGGGCCTAAACATTTTTCCTTCTATACCCTGTAAAGTAAAGATGGGTAGGTAAACTATCAGGATGATGATTTGTCCGAATACGGCGCTATTCATCATCTTACTGGCAGAATGGGTGACTTCTTCATCCATTTGCGGTTGAGATAATTTTCCAATTTGACTAAATTTTTTACTATGGGTAAGCTGGTGCATAACGGCTTCAACAATAATAACGGCTCCATCTACAATTAATCCAAAATCCAATGCACCCAGGCTCATCAGGTTGCCACTCACTCCAAATAGGTTCATTAAAATGATAGCGAAGAGCATGGCCAGTGGAATAACAGATGCAACCAATAAACCGGCCCGGAAATTTCCCAGGAACATTACCAGGATAAATACCACAATCAATGCCCCCTCAATCAGATTAGTTTGAACTGTACCGATAGCATTATTGACCATTTTTGTTCTGTCAAGAAAAGGCTCAATGATGACTCCTTTTGGTAAGGTTTTTTGAATCTGTTTAATGCGTTCCTTAACATTTTTGATAACTTCACTACTGTTAGCGCCTTTCAGCATCATTACCACCGCGCCGGCTACTTCTCCTTTATCGTTATAGCACATGGCGCCATATCGGGTGGCATACCCAATGGTAACATCCGCTATATCTTTGATGAATAATGGCCTTCCGGTTTCAGTTGCCCTGACAGATATATTTTCAATATCATTTTTAGTGCCAATTAAACCTTCACTGCGTATGAACAGAACAGTAGCGCCTTTTTCAATATAAGCACCTCCGGTATTCTGGTTATTTTTTTCAAGAGCGGAGAAAACATCGTTAATAGTAATATTATAGGATTGTAATTTGTTGGGGTTAACTGAGATCTCATATTGCTTTAATTTTCCGCCGAAACTACTTACCTCTGCCACCCCTTTTACACCAATTAACTGTCTGCGTACTATCCAATCCTGTATGGTTCGCAATTCTGTTTCATCATACTTCCCTTCATAACCTTCTTCAGGCCTTACTACATACTGGTAAATTTCTCCCAGTCCTGTTGAAATGGGTCCTAATTCAGGTGTGCCAATTCCTGTTGGTATCTGTGACTGAACTTTTTGCAGTCTTTCTGATACCTGTTGTCTTGCCCAGTAAATATCTGTTTTGTCATCAAAAACAATAGTTACCAGTGATAATCCAAATCGGGAAAAGCTCCTGATTTCTTTCATGCCACTAATATTACTGTTAGCCTGTTCAATTGGAAAAGTGATCAGCCTTTCAATGTCTGTCGCGCCAAAAGATGGGGCAACCGTAATTACCTGTACCTGGTTATCGGTAATATCCGGAACGGCATCTATGGGGAGTTTGGTGGTTTGGTATATACCAACTCCAATAAGGGTAATGATAAAAAAACCGATGATGAGTTTGTTCCCAATGGAAAACTCAATTATTTTATTAAGCATATTTTTCTGTTAATCAATTATTGTTTGATTTTTATTGTATACAAAAGTACAAACACCCCTGATGTTTGCAGTATACCGGAAAGATGAAATTGATTAACAGTATTTGGGGGGTTGCCAGATATTGGACAGGAAAGAGGATGCTGCGAACTCCTCAAGATATACAGGGAAAGATTTGGCTTCGTTTATAACCGGTTTACTGATCCCGGATGAAAAATGATGCGCCGTAAAAACTGATATGGTTGAATTAGTACAGCCATCATGTGTTTTAAAAGGCAATTTCATATCCTTGTCATAATCGGAATCTTTTACAATCCCATGGGCATAATGCATGCTTAGGAAGCCCCATAAGGAAAGGTCTTTATTTTCCTGTTTATGTTCCACATAATGATGCACCAATAAAGGTAATTTCAGCAATTGGTACAATTCTGTTGTTGATAACAGGTACACTGATAAAAGTGATATGGCTACTATTTTCTTCAACCTGGCAAATGTACGCAAATCGGTCAAGAGAAGCAACAACTTGTCTTTCGGGTCATTTATCATCCGATGCCACGTTACGATATACTGTACTATCTGAGAAGTTATGTTATCAGAGTTCAGAAAATTCAGTCGGGTTTAGTAAAATAATATCATGATTGGAAACGGTATGTTGATATTCTGGTAAGGAAGACATTCTTTTCCAATCAGGATCCGCACCAAATGCTTTCCAGTGTTCATCCCTTTCAGTCATATTATTAAAGCTTGTCATGTACATAAGGTTTGGCATACGGTTTCCTGCCAGTACTTCCGCATAAAATACGGCATTGAACCGCAGTTTACTGAATAAGGCAATTTCTCCTCCCTCATTAAACATATGCACTTTTTGTCTATATAATCTCTCAGTAGCTCCCTCATAACTGCGCAGTTCATATATGCGTTCAGTTTTGTTTCCCGATAGGGAAGGAGCTATCAGGTTTGGCATTAGGGCGAAGGCCTTTAAAACAATTGATTCAATCCGGATATAGGGAGCGGCATCATGGGCCGCATTCCAATAGGGGTTAGCCGCCTTTGTAAAATCAGGGTCTTTCGCCGGAAGTTCTTCCAGTGTATTTACCTGGTCCAGTGACCGTAATGGTATGAATACATAGATTTTTTTATCGGATGCGGTATCAATTCCTGTTAGTTGATATACCCCCACTTTTTCAATACCAGCTTTATGTAGCGCCGGCAGGTAGGCATTCTGAAGGAACTCATTCACTTTTTTTACCTGATCATTCGTAGAAACATGATATACTTTTATTTCATAATACGCTCTTTTCGGCGCTTTGTTCGCGAAAGTCACGGATAAACACAAAAAGAGGAAAAAGGCAAGGGATACCAGTGGGGCAATTTTTTTTCTCATGGCAGTAATTTGTAATAACAGCTTGTGTAAATGGGATTTGATTTATTCTTATCTGAATCATGGGCAAGGTAAGAATCTTTTATTTTTAAAATGAGGGTAATATCCTGTTATTTATCATAATAATCAGCAGATATAGTGTACAAAAAATATTTTGGTGCAAGCAACGCTTCATTATGGGGCAGTATCTTTTAAGAGGGCATAGATAAAATAACAGGGGAAAAGCCTTTGTGGAACGGGGCCGAGGGTATTTAACAAAGCTTTTGTAAACACTGAGCACGGTTATTGCATCTTATCACAAACAGTTATGCTTCATTTTTAAAATTCATCATTCTGTAAAAGTCATTAAACTATTTAAATCCTAAAAACTATGAAAACTAAACACATGCTCTTTGCAGCTATTATGGTAATAGCTGGCTCACTTTTAGTTACAGCCTGTAATAAAAATTCTTCTGCTGAAGTAAATACGGCAGGAAAGCAGCAACTATCCCTGTACCTGACAGACGGCCCCGGTCTTTTCGATAAAGTGATGATCGATATCAGATCAGTAAAAGTATTGGTTGATACCAGTTCCAACACACGTGATCAGGACGATGAAGATTGGGATGACAGGGGTATGAATGACCATAGAAATGGCTCTTCTCTTATATGGGAGAATCTGAATATTACCCCCGGAATCTACGATATTCTGAAATTCCGTAACGGGGCAGATACCTTATTGGCTTCTTCCGGAATTGCCAAAGGTTTCATACGATTAATCAAAATTGAAATAGGAACCAACAATTCTTTGGTGAAGGATAGCATTAGCTACCCCGTTTCTCAACCCGCACATGATCGCAACTATATACTGATCAAATTAAAAGGGCAGGAGTGTGAAGAATACCTGCCTGGTAAAACACGTTTATGGCTCGATTTTGATATTACCCGTTCTATCAAACAGGAAAATAATACCTTCATCTTACGCCCTGTTTTTCACTTCTATACAATAAGTAATACCGGAAGTATTAAAGGGAAAATATTACCTAAAGAAGGATATGCTGTTGTAACGGTTTTTAATACCACTGATACAGCCTATGCATTACCTGATAAAGAAGGATATTTTAAATTGAGGGGTTTGAAAGATGGTACCTACTCAGTATTCTTCAATGCATCAAACGGATACCGTGATACTACTATTAATAATGTGCAAGTGATAGTACCCAAAGAAACCAGTGTAGGTGTAATAACGCTTAGTAAATAGTACCGGTCTGATGTACACACAAAAAAAGGGAGTAGACATACTCCCTTTTTTTGTGTGATTATCTTCCTGAATAAGCCGCATTGTTGTACTTTTCCGCATGCAAACGGATAAGTTCTTATTATATGGAGCCAATGGCTATACGGGCCGGCTTATTGCCAGGATGGCTTCCGGATATGGACTACAACCTATTCTGGCCGGTCGGAATGAGACGGCTCTGCAAACATTGGCTGCTTCATTACATTTGACCTATCAGGTGATTGATCTTGCCAATGGGGAACAACTGCGGGCTGCCTTAAAAGAAGTACCGTTGGTTTTACATGCTGCCGGCCCTTTTCAGCACACATCGCTTTCAATGATCGAAGCCTGTTTGGCTACCGGAACCCATTACCTGGATATTACCGGTGAAATATTTGTTTTTGAACAGGCGAAAAGATTTGATGCGGCAGCCCAAGAAAAAAATATAATGATCATGCCCGGGGTTGGGTTTGATGTAGTTCCAACGGATTGTATGGCTCTTTACCTAAAAGAGCAATTGCCTGATGCAACCCATTTAAAGCTGGCATTTGCAATGGTGGGCGGACAGTTATCACATGGTACCGCTACAACAATGGCTGAGAATATGGGAGAGGGTGGGGTTGTTCGGGAGAATGGAAAAATGATAAGAAAGCCTTTGGGTCATAAAGGCTTTTGGGTTGATTTTGGCATCAGGAAACTGTTTGTGATGTGCATACCCTGGGGCGATATTTCCACTGCTTATACTACTACCGGCATTCCTAATATTGAAACCTACACAAGAAGTTCTCCCAAAACTTTTTCTTTACTGAAATGGCAGGGACTCTTCAATTGGTTTCTGCGCAGTTCCTTTGCACGCGGTTGGGCCGGAAAAAAAATCAAACAAAAACCGGCAGGGCCCTCCGATGAAATGCGCGCAAAAGCAATGAGCCTGGTATGGGGGGAAGCTTCAAACGCAGAAGGTAAAAAAGTTGCCGCGAGATTGATATGTCCGGAGGGTTATACACTTACCGCTCTGAGCAGTCTTATAATTGTAAAAAAAGTATTGGAAGGAAATTTCAAAGCAGGTTACCAAACCCCGGCAGGCGCCTATGGCGCCGATCTGGTAATGGAAATCAACGGTGTTACAAGAGAACCACTATGGTAGGGTTCATTTTATAAGCAGCATTCATATTCAGCAATAAAAGCATTCAATTTTCAATATATGGCAGGCAATCGAAAAGCAGCAATGGGATTTATCTTTATTACATTATTAATTGACGTTACAGGAATTGGATTGATTATACCTGTAATGCCTAAGCTAATAGAACAATTACTGGGCGTTTCTGATATTAGTAAAGCATCGCAATACGGGGGATGGCTCACTTTCGCGTATGCCTTTATGCAGTTTATTTTTGCACCGGTTTTAGGTAACCTGAGTGATAAGTATGGTCGCAGGCCCGTATTACTATTTTCATTGTTGGGGTTTGGTATTGATTATATTTTTCTGTCCTTCGCTCCATCTATTGGCTGGCTTTTTGTTGGCCGCTTAATAGCAGGTATTACCGGTGCGAGTTTCACAACAGCCTCAGCTTACATTGCGGATATCAGTACGGCAGAAAACAGGGCCCAGAATTTTGGTATGATTGGGGCAGCATTTGGATTAGGGTTTATTGTAGGGCCATTAATTGGTGGGTTATTAGGGGAGTTCGGGCCACGTATTCCGTTTTTTGTGGCTGCCGGCCTGGCACTTACCAACTGGTTATATGGTTATTTTGTATTGCCCGAATCCTTAGATAAAGAACATCGTCGCCCTTTTGAATGGAAGCGTGCCAATCCCCTGGGTTCGCTCATTCAGTTAAAAAAATATCCCGCAGTAGGCGGACTTATCGTTTCATTAGTATTGGTTTACCTGGCGGCACATGCTGTTCAGAGTAACTGGAGCTTTTTTAATATCGAAAAGTTTAACTGGAGCCCAAAAATGATTGGCATTTCTTTGGGAACAGTTGGGTTACTGGTAGCAGCCGTACAGGGTGGATTGGTAAGGGTAATCAACCCAAGAATAGGAAATGTGAAGAGTATTTATATTGGGCTGGGTCTGTATGCATTCGGACTTTTACTTTTTTCTTTCGCTACACAGTCATGGATGATGTTTGTGTTTTTAATTCCATATTGTCTGGGTGGTATTGCCGGTCCGGCATTGCAATCTATCATTTCCGGCCATGTGCCTCCGAATGAGCAGGGCGAACTACAGGGTGCCCTAACCAGTTTAATGAGCGCTACTTCAATTGTGGGACCACCCATGATGACTAACCTGTTTGCCTATTTCATAAGCGAAAAAGCGCCATTTTATTTTCCCGGCGTTTCTTTTTTATTAGGGTCAGTATTTATGTTTGCCAGTGTTATTTGGGCCTATTTTGCATTGAGAACAGAGAAAACCAGTGAGGGGTAACAGGCAGGAATGACTGAAGTATTCTTAAATAAATCAATGCCTGTCTATTTCAAATACAACTCAGAATCATTTGATTTATAGGTAGTTACAGATTAGTGATTATGCCAATTTTATTTCTTTTAATAGGGAACCCTTTTAATTTATTAGGATACGGAGCATTTTACAACTACCTTCGCGGCCATTAATTATTTACAATTTTACAAATGGACACACAAATCACAGGAACTGTAAAGTTCTTTAACGAAGAAAAAGGTTTTGGATTTATTAAGCATGATAACTCCAACAAAGAAACTTTTGTACATGCAAACGGCTTGATCGATCAGATCGAAGCAAACGACAAAGTTGTTTTTGATGTACAGGAAGGACGTAAAGGCTTAAACGCCGTTAACGTGAAACGTTTAAGTTAACTCTGAACTTTCTTAACCTACTATAGGCCATTACGCATAAGCGCAATGGCCTTTTTGTTTGTGCAAAATCCTGATTAGAATAGTTACTTTTTTCTGTATTATTTTTTTCCTGATAGCATTGTTCTAACATCTTATGATTCCCGCTCATTAATTCTATATTTGTAACTCAAGTTTTAATATATGTCAGAGAATATGCAAGTATTACAGGAAACCGTCAATTTTATCCGTCAAAAAATTTCCGGGTCTGCACCGGTAGCCATCATTTTGGGAAGTGGGTTGGGTAACCTTTCTAATGAAATAAAAGCAGAATTTGAAATCCCTTACCATGAAATTCCCCATTTTCCGGTAAGTACGGTGTTAGGGCATAAAGGCAGGCTTATTTTTGGTGAAATGGGAGGTAAGAAGGTTTGGGTTTTGGCCGGAAGGTTTCATTATTATGAAGGATACACGGCCCAACAGGTGTCTTACCCGGTAAGGGTATTGCGTTTGCTTGGAGTACAGACACTTTTGTTGTCAAATGCCGCGGGAGGGGTAAATGCAGATTTTAAAGTGGGTGATCTGATGATGGTAAATGACCATATCAGTTTATTCACTGAAAATCCATTGATCGGCAAGAATGATGATAGTTTAGGTACCCGCTTCCCGGATATGAGTGAACCTTACTGCAAAGAACTCATCAAAAAAGCGCTTACAATAGCCCAACTGAATAATATTGAACTTAAGCAGGGTGTTTATGTAGGTGTTACCGGCCCTACGTTTGAAACAAGGGCAGAATACAAACTGATACATGCTTTAGGAGGAGATGCAGTTGGCATGAGTACGGTACAGGAAACGATTGCCGGTGTGCATTGTGGTATGAAAATATTTGCAATGAGTGTTATTACTGATATTGGTATCCGGGAAGAAGCGAATAAGATTACCCATGAAGAAGTATTACAGGCAGCCAAAGATGCAGAGCCTAAGCTTACATTATTGTTTACCGAGCTGGTGAAAGTTTTATAGTTCGCTATTTTATAACTTATTTACAAGCATGCGTTTAAAGTTTGGGCAATACATACTGATGCTGGTTATTTTCTTATTGATTGCCGATATCCCTTTATCGGCTCAATTAAGGACAGGCAGGTTTAATATGCAACAGAGCCAGAGCTCAAATGTTTCTTATGACAGCCAGGGCCGACCGATTAAAAAATCTGACGGTAAAGATTCTTTACAGAAGAGGGACCGTTTTGCTGATTCAATTACTATTTTCTACCGGTATTTTGATTCTACCCGTATAAGAATCATTGATTCTTCGATTAATGACTTTACAGCCCGTTTTCCATTGCCTGCTTATTATTATAACCTGGGCAATTATGCCACCGCGGCTCAATCTTATTTTTTTAACCCCCTGATGAAGCCTGGTTTTGATGCCGGATTTCACCAGTATGATATTTACCAATATACGCTGGAAGGAACCCGTTTTTTTCAAACAACCCGGCCATACACAGAGTTGTCTTATGTGCTGGGTAGTAAAGCGGAACAACTGATTAGTGTTACACATACACAGAACCGTAAAAGCAATGCTAATTTTTCTTTGGAATACCGGTTTAGTAACGCGCCCGGTAACCTGAAAAACCAAAACGCCAGTCAGAATAACTTCAGATTTACAAACCATTACCAAACCCCTGGCAAAAAATATGAAGCCTTTCTGGTATTTATTTCCAATAAAAGCGCCTCTTCTGAAAATGGGGGATTGCAGGATAAGGAGAAATTAACCACGCTGGCTTTGAATGATCCATATGAGCTGGAAACAAGGATTGGCAAAGCGGGTACAGCGGGCCGTAATCCGTTTAATACGGCGGTAAACACAGGTAATTTGTATAAAGGCAATACGCTACTGTTACGTCATCATTATGATCTGGGAACTAAGGATTCCATAGTAACAGATTCTGTAACGGTTAGAATTTTTTATCCCCGTTTTCGCATTGAGCATACGCTACGTTATGCTAATAGCGGTTACCAGTACTATGATAATTATGTTGATTCTGCCCGTTACAGCCAATATTTTAATTATCGGCCAGGGAATGATTCTGTCAGTTTCAAAGATTCATGGAGAGATATGACCAATGAGTTTAGTTTGATTTCATTTCCGGAAAAAAAGAACCTGAGTCAATTCCTGAAAGCGGGTATTGCCCTTCAAAATCTGAAAGGTAGTTTTGATACGGTAGCCACCACCAGTTTTTATAATGTATATGTGCTGGGCGAATACCGTAACCGTACCCGTAACCAGGTTTGGGATATTGAAGCCAATGGCCAGTTATATCTGAATGGGGCCAGTGCAGGTGATTATGCGGCTTTTATCAGTATGAAAAGATTATTGGGTAAAAAAGCAGGTTACCTTAATATCGGGTTTCAGAATGTGAACAGATCACCTTCATTTATTTTTGATCCCCTTAGTCGCTTTCCCATACATAACAGAACAACATTTGGGAAGGAGAACATCATCCGTTTATTTGCTTTATATGAGAATCCCCGCAATGGATGGAAATTGGGTGGGGAATATTTTGCTGTAAATAACTATATGTACTTCGATAGTTTTTTCTCGGCTAAACAGGAAGCAACACTTTTCAATGTATTACACCTGCATGCTGAAAAAAAATTCAGGTTGTCAAATCACTGGAACTGGTATACCGAAATAGATGTACAACAAACCACCGGCCAACCTCCGGTAAATCTTCCATTCTTCTATACCCGCAACCGAATTGCGTATGAAGGAAATTTTTCTACGAATCTTTTTTTGTCTACAGGACTGGAAATCAAATATACTGCAGCCTACAAGGCTGATAATTATTCCCCATTTCTTGGAAAGTATTTTGTTCAAAATACTAATACCATCCATAACAGGCCCGATATCAGCGCCTTCATTCATTTTCGTATCAAGAGTTTCAAAGGGTTCTTCCGTTTGGAGAATTTGAATACACTGAATATAACAGATGGGTTCGCATTCAATAAACTCAATTTTATGACCACTGATAATCCTGGTACCGGTTTATGGACAAGATTTGGAATCTGGTGGAATTTTGTAAATTAACCGGCAGAGAAGTATGACTAATGCTTCAGCGCTCTTTTTTTGATCATTCCTCCCTTGGTATCTTTAACACTGTTCATTACAACAAATGCATTGGGGTCTATTTTTTCGATTTCTGTAGTAAGTTTATTTAATTCTAGGCGGGTAATAACTGTGTATATGATATCAATATCATTGCGTTCACCATGACTGCCAAATCCCCTTTTGCCTTTATAGACAGTTAATCCCCTGCCAATTTTTTCCATAATCATTTTCCGCATTTCTTCGCTGTGCGATGATACGATGGTAACACCTGTGTACTCGTCTATACCTTCAATTATAAAATCAAGCGCTTTAGACGCTACCAGGTAGGTAATCATAGAGTAGAGTGCCGTTTCAACGGAAAGCAAATAGGCTGCTGCTGAAAAGACAAGGACATTCAGGATGGAGATGATATCCCCGAGTGTAGCGCCCAGTTTCCTGCTAAGAAAAATGGCCAGCACCTCTGTGCCATCAATTACGGCCCCCCCTCTAACTGCAAGCCCAATACCTGTACCCAGAAAGAAACCGCCAAAAACAGAGACCAGTAATTTGTCTTTGGTTACTTCCGGAAAATGGACAAATGCGATACAAAGCGCTAATCCACAAATGGCTACGGCTGTTTTAATAGCAAAATTCTTACTTATGATTTTAGCCCCCAAAAAAACAAATGGAATATTTATCAAAATAAGTAAAAAGTACAGGGGAATTCCGGTAACCTCTGAAACCAGTAGTGAAATACCTGTTGCCCCACCGTCAATGAAATTATTGGGTAACAGAAAACTCTTCAGACCGAATGCAGCGGATCCAATTCCCGCTGTCATAAAAAGTATATCTTTTATAAACCGTAAAAAATTAATCCGCAGTTCCCTGAAACCCTTTGCCAGTTCATAATTTGAGTAAACTCTGTCTGGCTCATTGCCCTGCTTTTTTTGCCTGAATACTGTTTTTGTTATGAGATGTTTTAAAATAGCCTTCATAATACCATGTTGATTAGTAAAAAATTTGAAAATAGGCAAAGCGTTTATTCTTCAAAGTAGGCTAAACCGCCACCCACCCAAACTTTGTCTTTGTTATATCTTACCCCAATCATTTTCCCCTTACTTAACCTGGCCAGGTTATTAGTGGCAACTGGTCTGGCTTCGCCTTTTTTCCAGAAATAAAAAATTCGTATTTCTGCTTTGGCAGCAATATCCGGTGTTGGAATCACTGCTGCGTATTTCACTTTACGCTGTAATATCCAATTTTCCTGATCAGTTATTTTAGCAATGTCTTCTGTGGTTACATCTATCACAACACCCTGCCCGGCAAACGAGAACAAAGGTTTCAGCACATAATTTTCCAGGTCGTCAGGTAATATTTTGATCTCGTTCAGAAACCTTGTTTTTGGTACATACGGATGATCAATGAATGGAAGAGTATGTTTACTGATCCGATAAAACCAATTAGGATGCGGAACCCATTCTACGTCAAGATCGCCAAATAACAGGTTTCCTTTTTCCTGTATCTCTGCCGACTGATGCTGCAGATCGTCAAAAATAATACGGTTATAGATACGTTTTACTTCGGTCTTTTTACCGTCATTTATATAAAACAGTTTTCTCCCTTCCTGAATCAAATCGGTTAAACACACAACGGGTATACCAATATAATCGCTGGTACAATAAAAATCAATCCTTGTTTTTTGTTGATGAGGTAAAATTTCAAGCAGGATTACATTCTCAGCCGGGTGCCGGTCTACAATGATCTCCTTTAATAGTTCCAGGTAGCTTTGTGGGGTAAAGCCATTCAGGAAGGCAGAATAATTAGCGGGTATATGAAAATGTCTTCTGGTTACTTCATCAAGCCATAACTGGTAAGCAAACAGGGTAGGAAAGCCCTGCATTTCAATTAACTGCGGTTCAAATTCGCCTTTTTCATTTTCGCAGATACCAAAGTCAAAAGCAATAAAATCAGTATGTGCATTTTCTGCCGGAACCCTTGCTTTCTCTGGGATGGCTTGCGAACTGAGGGTAAGAAAATTATATTGTGTAATAACGTCAACAATACTTTCGCAGGCGGATAGTATTTTATCTTTAAATATTTTATCAATAAATACGGGTGTTTCCGCCACTCTGAACGCTATGGCGCCCGGATGTTTGCAATCGAGATCAGCTAAGTAAGCACGGTAGGTTTCGTTCGAAAAATTTTCGTTGAATTGTTTTCTGATAGCAGGAACCATACATACTCATTTTATGCCGTCTCAAAATAAATGTTCCTCACAAATCATCCCGCTTCCACACATTCTTCCCTGGCCATGTTTAGAAAGTTAGGAAGAACGTGCTGATATGTCCACATAATTTTTTCCGGGTCCTGTAACTGTTCTACCATGCTTTGCCATTTGGCCTCGCCGTGGTTTTCGATAACTGTTTGTTTCTTATCGGCTCTTTGAAGGTACATACTCATACCTGAAGCATCTGCCTCAGGGTGAAACTGTGTGCCCAGAAAATAATCATTGAAACGAACAGACATGACGGCTCTTTCAAATGGAACATGCGGCCTGTTTTTTTCGATGGCCAATATACGGGCTCCCAGTTCTCTCAAACGGCTATTATCCGGTTCAATTACCTGGTAGTCGCGACTGTCAACACTGTAAAAAGGGTCTTTTAATCCATCAAATACGGGTTCATTTTTACCATCATTCAGCATATGAATCGGAAAAACACCAAAAGCCGTAGACTTTCGTTTACAAACAGTACCTATGCCATAATGCCGGCAGGCTAATTGAAAGCTGTGACAGATAAAGAAAACATGTTTTCCCGGAAATTTCATTGAACGGTTATTCCAGTCTTCTATACTTTGCAGCCAATAAAAATATTTTTTTTCCCATGCGGTTTCCGTGGTATCCAATGGAGAGCCCGGGCCACCACTTGAAATGTATATGTCGTAGGAAGTATCCGGAACGGCTAACTGCAGCCGAACATCGAATTCATCCAGCGTAACGGATAAAGTGTTTTCTTCGGCCCATTGGGATATGATCTCCCTAATACACCGCATACCCTGATTGGGGTGCCCTTCATACAGGTCCAATATAGCTATCCTGATATTTTTTTTTTCTATCCAGCTCATAAAGCACAAAATAATTTTAAATCCGCTAATTAGTGATTCGCCTATAAATAACTAAGATTTGTTTTAGGTGTTAATGTCAAAAGCGTTTCATACATTAGTTTGATCGTTTCTTCCATATCATTTTTATGGAGCATTTCTACTGTTGTGTGCATATAACGAAGCGGGATAGAAATGAGTACAGAAGGGCATCCGTCATTTGCATAGGCGAAGCTGTCTGTATCTGTTCCGGTGCTTCTGCTCAGGGTTCTTAACTGAACAGGTATTTTTTTCTTATCAGCTACATCCTGTACTACTTTCAATAGTTTATTATGGATGGCAGGTGCATAGGCCAGTGAAGGACCTTTGCCGCATTGAATATCTCCCTCAATTGCCTTACTGATCATAGGTGTGCTGGTATCGTGTGTTACATCAGTTATTATGGCGATGTCGGGTTTAATTCTGCGGGCAATCATTTCGGCACCTCTGAGACCAATTTCCTCCTGTACTGCATTTACTACATACAAACCATAGGGCAGTTTTTTATTATGCTGTTTTAATAAACGGGCCACTTCGGCAATCATGAATCCACCCACACGGTTATCAAAAGCACGTCCTATAAAATAGTCATACGCGAGCTCATCAAAACCTTCTTCGTAGGTAACAACGGCGCCAATATGAATACCGAGAGCCTCTACTTCCTTTTTATTTCGGGCGCCACAATCAAGGGTAAGGTTATCTACTTTCGGTAAAGTTTCTTTTTGTTCAGGATTACTGAGTCTTGTATGGATAGCGGGCCATCCAAAAACAGCTTTAACAGGGCCTTTTTTACCATGTATCCACACCCTTTTTGAGGGAGCCACCTGGTGGTCAACCCCGCCATTTCTTTTCAGATAAATCAATCCCTGCTCGTTGATATAGTTCACAAACCAGCTTATCTCATCCGCATGTGCCTCAATCACTATTTTAAAAGGAGCAGTAGGGTTAATTACACCCACTGCAGTGCCATAAGGATCCGTGAAAATGGTATCTACATAGGGTGTAACATATTCTATCCATACTTTCTGTCCGCCCGACTCAAAGCCTACAGGAGAAGGCGTATTGATATAGTTTTTTAAGAAGGCAAGTGATTGAGCCGTAAGGATCGATTTCGCTTTTGCTGTTGTTTTTTTTGCTTTTGCCATAGTATTTATTTAATGAGTAAAATTCCGATAATGCCGCGAACCGCTTTTACCAGCATCCATCCGTCATTGATTGCAAGATAATCGAGAATGCTTTTACGGTGGTGCATTGAGTAGGTAACAATTATCAACAATATAAGAAGGGAGGGTGTTAATGAGTAGGCGCAAGCGTGGAAAAAGAGGCGGTTGCTTATTTTAGTAAGACAATATTGGTTGATGAGATGGTATCACTTACATTTTTGGCTTTGTCTTTCAGCCAGAATTTAAAATAGGCCGTGTCATTTTTTGTGCCACACCCTGAAATGGTACTATAGCCGGGAATATTGGCATTGTAAGCATAGCCAACTTCCAGAATTCCTTTCAGGTTAGAAGTAGGGGTAAAATTGGGTACTTTGTTCTTACTGATGAACTGGGCGCCAGGAGTGGTGGGACAGGTTCTGGATATTTTTTGAATAAATAAAGTATCCTGGATATCTCCTTCCAAATCTGTAAAATTTAGTTCAAACAGGAGTAAATTACCCTGGCTCAGCGTGGTTGTATTGATGCTTTTGATGCTGATTTGGGGTTTGGTAGTATAGGTGCTTTTCTTGCAGCCATAAAACAAAGCCGTAAATGCCAATAGTATCAATAATTTTGTCTTCATTCGATTTACTTTCAATTCAAATTTAACTAAAACATTACAATACATCACTGTGGACCTAATTGATGTTAACAATATTTTCTCTCTTGCTTACGATAAAGGCGCTTTTTCTGATCAATGCCTGCGTACGCTACGTTTTCAATATGCCCAAAATCCGGTATACCGGCAATGGTGCGATCTTACCGGAGCAGCTATTACCGGTAATATGATGCCTGTATCAATCCCTTCGTTGCCCGTATCGTTTTTTAAAACACATACAGTAGTAACCGGTAACTTCCCTCCGGAACTGGTATTTGAGAGCAGTGGTACCACACAAACCATAGCGTCAAAGCATTTGGTAAAACTGGCAGCTGTATACCGGCAAAGTTTTTTGAAGGCATTTGAACTTTTTTATGGGAAAGTTAGCGACTGGTGTATACTGGGCCTATTACCATCGTATCTGGAAAGGCAACATTCCTCGCTGGTATTGATGGTAGATGAATTGATCCGGCTGAGCGGCCATGCGGATAGTGGCTTTTACCTGAACGACTATGCAAAGCTTTCCGAAAAGTTACAAAAGCTGGAAATAGAAGGTCAAAAAACCATCCTTATGGGCGTGACATTTGGCCTCCTCGATTTTGCCGAATCCTTTCCCCAAAAGCTTTCCCATACTATTGTGATGGAAACCGGTGGTATGAAGGGCCGCCGGAAAGAAATTACCAGAACCGCGGTTCATGGATGCCTGAAAGACAGGTTAGGAATAGCAGTAGTTCACTCAGAATATGGTATGACTGAATTACTGAGCCAGGCGTATTCAAAGGGGGAGGGGCGGTTTGTTTGTCCACCATGGATGAAAGTTTTCGTAAGAGATGAACAGGACCCTCTGCTGGTAAGGGAGAGCGGAAAAGGCATCCTTCAGGTAATTGATCTGGCCAACTGTTACAGTTGCTCATTTATTGCTACTGAAGATGTGGGGATGGTATATGAGGATGGAAGCTTTGAAGTATGGGGAAGGCTGGATAATAGTGATTTGAGGGGTTGTAGTTTGCTGGCAGTATAAATTTATTTTTTGCTTGGTACATAAACGGGTTTGCCGTTATATTTGCAGCCCTGAACAAAAAATGCCCAGGTGGCGAAATTGGTAGACGCACTGTGTTCAGGTCGCAGCGTTCGCAAGGATGTGCTGGTTCGAATCCAGTCCTGGGCACCATCTCAATAATTAAACTCTTATAAATCAATCATTTATGAGAGTTTTTTTATTTTTAGGGAGATATTTCAGGAGACATTTTGATAAAAAATTTCTTTTTTTTGAAATACAGTTATTTGTAGATTGTAAGGATAGGAGGGCCAAATACAAATTGTTCAATTAATGAAACCAACGAAACAACATATTCAGGACCACGCCTTAAAACTGTTTAACGAAAAGGGGTTTGTAAATGTGCGTTTGCAGCATATCGCCGATTCCGCTTTTGTAAGCGTGGGCCACCTGGCTTATCATTTTAAAAATAAAGAAGCGATTATAGAATCGCTATATGATGAGCTTAAAGCAAAACAGGGATTACTGCTGGCCGAATTCAGGGTGGTACCTTTATTTGAGGATATTAATCGTTACCTTATTTCTACTTACCATCAGCAATCGGAGTATATATTCTTTTATGTAGACACTATCGAAATAGTAAGGGCCTATCCCCAAATACAGAAAAAATACAGCCAGCATCGCCAGTGGCAGTTGGCACAATTAAAACTGATGCTTGGGTTTAATATTGCCAGGGGGTCATTCATTCCATTAGCTGATCAGCAGGTGGACCATCTTTCGTGGCAATTGCGCTCAATAATAGATTTATGGCGGTATATCATTAAAACGGAGGGAATAAAATTAGAAACGGAATTAACCTTTTTGAATGATATATGGGGAGTATTAACGCCGTTGTTCACGGATATGGGGAATAGGGAATACCAGCAATTGCCTTTGAAAGGTTAATTTCAATTGCTTGGCAAATTATTTTTAATTTTAATAAAATTCTCATTATCCTTGCCGTCAAAATTCACGATAGATGAAGTGGTGTACGCATCCATGCTGGGTTTTTTAGAAAAACTCATTTCTACGGAACGATTCGGTTTAGCCGATGATGCGTCATTTATTAATGATGACTTCTGGTTGCAGGATACAGCAGTGATAGAAAATGTGGAAAGAAGGAATGGAGAGTGGAGTATCTTTCTTGTTTTTGCCCATCACCGCATACCATTAAAATTTATTAAGAGAAAGATCACAAACTTTGGTTGCCCCAGGAGGGCCGCTTTGGCGGCACACTATATGAGGCGACAGGCGGCTAAAGACCAGCGTGGTACACTTGTTGTAAATAGAGAATTGATTGAAATTAATTTTAACTGATTATGTCCACTACCAAAAATAAAATTATTGAAGTAAGCAAAGCCTTATTTTTTGAACAGGGGATAGCCAATACACGTTTGCAACAAATTGCCGATGCTACTTCGATAAGCGTTGGAAACCTGGCCTATCATTATAAAAATAAAGAGGCCATTGTAGACGCTGTTTATGAAAACCTTTTCGCGGAACTGTCTTCCATATTGTCGCAATACATTATTCATACTGACCTTCCTGGTTTTGATAAACAGTTCTCAGACTTGTATCATTTCCTTGAAAACAACAATTTTACTTTTAATAATACCTGGGAAATTGAAAGAAATTATCGCCAAATACAAAAGGAATGGCTCACTGTAAACAATAAAATATTGTTGCAACTCAAAAAAAGGATTGACTATGGTATTGAAAATGGCCTGTTTAAGCCCGAGCCCTGGAATGGCTCGTATGAATTACTGGCGCAAAACCTCCTGATTGTTATCAATAGCTGGCTTCCTCAGCAAATGCTCCGGAAAAAACCAGTATCGGAAGATTTATATAAGAAATGCCTTTGGAGCTTACTCTATCCAAATTTTACTACAAAGGGGGCTTTACTCTTTAGCCAAACAATTTTGCCGGATAAATTATTTTAGAAAATATTTGGTAATTAGAAAATAATTTCTAAATTTAGAAAAGTATTTCTAAACTGATTTTCTAAAAACGATTGTTTATGGCTAATGTTCTCTGGTTACAAGGTGGCGCCTGTAGTGGTAACACCATGTCATTTTTAAATGCCGAAGAACCTACCGTTGTGGAACTGGTTACGGACTTCGGTGTTAATATTTTATGGCACCCATCCATTGGCCTTGAAATAGGCCATCAGGTAACTCATCTCCTTCAGGATATCCTTAAAGGGAAAGTTCAAATGGACATACTTGTGTATGAGGGGTCAATTATCGAAGGCCCTAACGGAACCGGTACTATGAACTATTTCTGCGACAGGCCCATGAAAGACTGGATTAAAGAGCTTTCCGCTGTTGCCGGATATGTAGTAGCCATAGGTGATTGTGCCACATGGGGGGGTATTCCTGCTGTACCACCCAACCCTAGTGAGTCGACCGGGTTGCAATTTTTGAAAAAGAAAAAAGGCGGGTTCCTGGGTGCAAATTATGTTTCTAAAGGTGGGTTACCTGTTATTAATATTCCTGGTTGCCCCGCCCATCCGGATTGGATAACGCAAATATTAGTGGCTATTTCTACAGGCAGAATTGGCGATGTTTTGATCGATGACTTTCATAGGCCTAAAACATTTTTCACCGATTTTGTACAAACAGGCTGTACTAATGTAATGAGTTTTGCCCAAAAAGTAGATGGCGGTTTTGGAAAAAGAGGCGGTTGCTTATTTTATGAGGTAGGTTGTAGGGGGCCAATGACAAGGGCAAGCTGTAATAGGATTTTGTGGAACAGAACTTCCAGCAAAACCAGGGCCAATCATCCATGTCTTGGATGTACAGAGCCGGGATTCCCGCATCATGATTTGGAAAAAGGCAGCGTATTTAAATCGCTTAAATATCTTGGATTTTTACCAAAAGATGTACCTGCCGGCGTTTCAAGACTTGGGTACTATAGCCGTGCCGGTGTTGAAAAAGTGATGGGCGGTGTGGAACGTTTATTCGGCACTGAACAGGAACATTTTGAAACGTCTAAATAATACTGTAAACCTGTTGCCGGATTAAAGGAACAAAATGTAAGGATACCATTTTTTAATTGTTTGAAACGTATAACAAAAATTAAACTAACATGTCAACAATAAAAGAATTAAATATATCACCGGTAGGCCGTGTAGAAGGCGACCTCGATGTAAAAGTATATATGGAAAATGGGGTGGTTACACGTGCCCATACCCAGGCTGCCATGTTTCGTGGCTTTGAACGCATTATGCAGGGCAAAGATCCTCAAAGTGGTTTGATAGTAACACCCCGTATTTGTGGAATTTGCGGTGGTTCTCACCTATATTGCGCCTCTTCTGCACTTGACACGGCATGGGAAACCACACTGCCCCCAAATGCTTTGCTATTAAGGGCGCTTGGCCAGGCCACAGAAACAATACAAAGTATCCCCCGTTGGTTTTATGCCATTTTTGCTACGGATTTGGCCAACAAGAAATTTGCCAATAAAAAATTATACGCTGAAGTAGTAAAACGCTTTTCCGCTTATGTAGGTACCTCTTTTCAAAGCGGTGTAACCGCAAGCGCCAAGCCCGTAGAAGTATATGCTTTATTTGGTGGTCAATGGCCACACAGTAGTTATATGGTGCCGGGTGGTGTAATGTGCGCCCCAACATTAAAGGATGTTACAAGGGCACATGCCATAATGAACCAGTTTAGAAATGATTGGCTGGAAACTACCTGGCTGGGTTGCTCAATAGAAAAATACAGACAGGTGCAAAGCTGGAACGACCTGATGGCTTGGGTAAATGAAAACGAAAGCCAGCATAATAGCGACCTTGGTTTGTTTATTAGAGCTTCCTTAGAGTTTGGCCTCGATAAATTCGGACAGGGATGCGGTAATTATATTGCGTATGGCACATACCTGCATAAAGACAAATACAATAGACCAACCGTTGAAGGCAGAAACGATGCGCTGATAAGCCCATCCGGCTATTACAACAGCCATACCGGTCAATACAACGACTTTGATCATATGCAAATTAAAGAACATGTTGCCCATAGCTGGTATAAGGATTATAAAGCGGCACACCCCTGGGATGAACCCATACCAACGCCGGTAACCTCTCAAAACCTGGATAAAACAGATTTTAACAACAAGTATAGTTGGGCCAAAGCCCCTCGTTATATGGGAAATGCCGCGGAAGCCGGGCCTTTATCAAGGTGCTTAATGTATGCGAAGCCCAATAATTTAGCGCATCAAACAAAAGATTTTTTGATAAAAGATGCCATGGATAAACTGGGGCCAAGCGTATTTTTAAGAACCCTTGCAAGGGTGCATGAAGCGCCGTTACTGTATGATAATATAGATAATTGGCTTCGTGAAATTAGATTAGACGATGAATTTTATATTAAGCCGGTAGAGAGAGACGGAAAAGGATTTGGAGCCACTGAAGCTGCCCGTGGTGCATTGGCTCACTGGATTGAGATTGAAAATGGCGTAATTAAAAACTACCAGGTAATGGCTCCCACCACCTGGAATGTGGGCCCTAATGACGATTCGGGAAAATCGGGTCCTATAGAGTCTGCATTGGAAGGTATTGAAATTGAAGATGCCAATGACCCGGTTGAAGTGGGTTTGGTAGCCCGCTCATTTGATAGCTGCCTGGTTTGTACAGTGCATGCACATGATGCGAAAACAGGAAAGCAGTTGGCGAAATTTAAATTGTAATACCTGATTTTTATGAAGGAAGCCCGGCCAATAACCGGGCTTTGTTTTTAAGGTAAAACCGGAAATAACTAAGCTTTTCTTTATCTTAACAGAACACTGAAAAGGGAAGCCAAAATTTGACTTTATCAATCGCACTATTGGCATTAAATAAGAATTATGGAGCAGAAAAATGGGTTAGTCAAACAGCTAACTAAAAACAAAAATGGAAACCAGGAAAATTAATACTGCCATTATGGGGTTTGGCAATCCCTGCCGGAGTGATGATGCCATAGGTATTTATGTTATTGATGAACTTAAAAAACAAATTCCCCAACAATCAAATATTACCATACTTGATATGGGTACGGGTGCATTTGAAGTATTGTTCAAACTGAAAGGCCATCAAAAAATAATTTTGGTTGATGCCGTGATGAACACAGGCGAGCCTGCCGGAACACTGTACAAAGTACCCGGGGAAGAAGTGGCATCTGCTCCGCAAGACGACCCCATGGTTTTTTTGCACAGCATAAAATGGGACCAGGCATTGAGTTATGCAAAAAAAATTTTGCGGAACGAATATCCGGAAGACATATCCGTGTACTTAATTGCTATTGATGACACCCGGCTGGAAATGCATTTAAGTGAACCTGTAAAAAAAGCAGGGGATAAAATAGTAACATTGATAAAAGAAGCTGTAATATTAGATTTCTGATTATACTCCACCACTAAACATTTTATATCCCCCAAAGATTTTAAAATGGTTACACTTTCTAATGCTCATATCATTATAGAAAAGCATATAGCCGAGTCGATCTTTCTCAACCTGGCTCATGTAAACTGGGTATA
The DNA here is from genome assembly GCA_023229465.1 of Chitinophagaceae bacterium. Classification (GTDB taxonomy): domain Bacteria; phylum Bacteroidota; class Bacteroidia; order Chitinophagales; family Chitinophagaceae; genus Sediminibacterium. The sequence goes on along the minus strand of JALNZE010000003.1, from coordinate 231,844 downwards.
TTATCCTCGGCGGGCAGTCTTGCTTATAGCGCCTGCCACTGATGAAATTTTTAAATCATTGCATAAAACTGCCATGAGTGTGCTCAAATACCGGAATAAACATGGCGACCGGAGCATTTCAATAAGGGAACTGCTTTTAGATAATGAAATAGATAGCAGCGATAGGAACCTGGGTTATCTGGCTGATGAAAAAATGAAAATATTAAATATTTATTTTGGCAGCAATTCATGCGGCGTATTATTGCCGTAGTTCGCAAAAAGATAAAAGAGGTATATTAACAATAAGTAATAATGATTTTACTGTCAACTACAACTGATAAAGAGGGAATGGTTTCTTCCATTATCAACCGGGAATACCGCTTGAAAGAACTGGTAACGGTTAGTTCAGAAACACCGGCAGGTGCAGACATGCTGGTTTCCAATGTAATTACCCTTATGCCAGACTGGAACAATCTGCAACCGCCGGTGTTGTTTCCTCCTGTTACTTTTGATGAGGATTCATTATTGGGGTTGATTTATGCAAAGCTGGGCAATTTTGAAAAAGCGTATCAATTGCTATCTTCTCACCCATTGTTACTAAACTTAGCTGGGCTACTCAATCGGTTACAGTATGGAATTGGAATAGGGAAATCGCATATAGATGAGTTGAAAAATCAGCATTATTTTTTTTTCCATAACCGGGCCATTGCCTGCCATTACGGATTTGTACAGCCACCATGTGAGTTTATAACTGTACAGAATGATTATATAGAAGCGATCAATCATGCAACTAATACAAATTTCAAAGCATTTACCGAAAAGCATTATGCCCTTTTACTATTAGATGCAGGTTTACTAAATGACGCAGAAACTTTATTATATAAATCCCTTGAAACTACCCATCCCCAAAATGTTGACATTGACTTAAAAAACACCTTGTGTAATGTATGGATGAGGCAACTGGTAGTTCCGTACGATGCAGGGTTGTTGAAAAAACTAAAGGCCACTTTATGGGAAGTGTTGAAGTTTTATGAGGAGAATAATAAAAATACGGAAATGGCATTAGTGTTAACAGATGCCGCGCATATTGCAACCGTTAGCCATAGTTTTGGCGAAGCCATGGGCTATATAAACAGGGCAATTTCCATTTTTGAAGAACAAAAGCTTGAAGAGTTATTGGCACAGGCACATTTAAATAAAGCCAATTTGTTACAAACCTGGGCGCAAAACGGAAATCCTCAGTTTTACAGAACTGCTGTAAAAGCGTACCAGGATGCATTGAGGACTTTTACAAAAGAAAATGCCCCAGATATATTTGCGGAAATACAGCATCAGCTTGGGAAAGTTTACGCAGAAATTCCCGATGAAATTAAAAAGAAAGGTGTATGGGCCGCCGTTTCAGTTTCATCATTTAATGAAGCATTAAACTATTATAATAAGGTGGACTCGCCTTATGAGTTTGCTTTAATATGTAACAGTTTTGGCAACGCCTACACAAAATACCCTCTTTCATTGCATACCGATAATTTTGATAAGGCCCTGGCATGGTACCGGGAAGCATTAGATATACGCACTGCCGGTAAATACCCGTTAGAACGGGTACTTACACTTTCGAACTATCTTGAAGCAAGCTGGTTTGCAGGCAATAAATCAGCTTTTGATGAAGAACGGTATACTGATATGGTGGAAAAAGCAAAGGAAATTCTTCAGCTAAGTGATGATCCCGCCATCCGAAAATCTGCTACAGAACATATGAAAAATTTAAATTATATAAAGCTGCAAACGGATACTGCCTCAAATAATTAGAAAATATTTTCTAATGATCCGGTCATTTGGTTATGTGAGTTACATTAACCTTAGATTTACTTTCTCGTATAAAGAGGTGGTACATGCATGAAATTTCATTGGTAAGAAATATTTTTAACACATTGGAGGCAGAGTTCCCGGGAAAAATGGATGAGATAAGGGGTATATACTTAACAGTAGGGGAGCTATCCAATATACAGCCTCTGTTAATGAAAAGCGCTTTTGATGCTATTTTGCAGGATGAACCTAAATTTTGCAAAACCATCCTGCATGTAGATGTCTTGCCCATTAAAGTTTACTGCGAACACTGCAGTATAGAAAGTGAAGTAGGGCAATATAAATTCATTTGCTCACAATGCGGTAAGCCTTGCGGTAAAGTAATGCAAGGTGAAGAAATGCTTATAAGCAAAGTAGAATTTGAAAACTAAATAACTAATTATTTAATTATAATGTTACAACCCAAAAGCAACAGGGCTCCGGCAGGCACAGTACAATGCGAAAACACAACACTCAATCTGCTTAAAGCAAACGATTTTGTAGCCAGGGCCATTCGGGATAAATTAGCGCCACACAACATACTTGTCATTAATATTTGTTCCTCTCCGGGCAGTGGTAAAACAACGCTGATGCAGGAAACCGGCAGGCGCTTAAAGGATACAATAAAAATGGGTGTGCTCGTGGGCGACCCCGAAACAGAAAGGGATGCAATACGCATACGTGAAGCAGGAATAGACTGTTTGCAAATTGTTACCGGGGGTATGTGCCATATCGAAGCGCAAATGATTTTACAGGCGCTGGATCATTTCAATTATCAAAACCTTGATTTGTTATTTATTGAAAATGTAGGTAACCTGGTGTGTCCTGCGGCTTTTGACCTGGGGGAAGATTTTCGGGTAACCTTACTATCAAGTACGGAGGGAGATGATAAACCCAAGAAATATCCCCGTATGTTTTTAACCAGCGAGTTGATGGTGGTGAGTAAAGCGGATTTGCTTCCTTATGTTCCGTTTTCAGTAGAGGCTGTTACCAAAGACGCAAGGGATATTAACCCAACTTTGGAAGTTATTACCATTTCAAGCTTAAATGGTCAGGGCATAGATGAGTGGTGCAATTGGCTGCAGCAAAAAGTAAATGAGAAGAAAAATGCGGCAGCGCCTGTGTAATTTTCTTGTAACCGGCTTAGTGCCGCTATTGAACATGGTTGCATTGCACACTTATATGGCATCAATTTTCCCCAACAATTACTTAACTATAACCTAACTTATCAATCCGCTTTCAACATACCATATTCACATTTCAGGCATTGTGCAAGGCGTAGGATTCCGTCCCTTTGTATACAACCTGGCAACCCAAATGCAACTTACGGGTTGGGTTAATAATACTGCCGATGGCGTACATATAGAAATAAGCGCAGAGGAGGAACAGGCATTCGCTTTTTACGATAATTTATTGCAAAAGGCGCCAGCCCTTTCCAGGGTTACACAGCATGTAATAAACAAAACAGCCACTAAAGTATTTTCTTCTTTTAATATAATTCATAGCACAAACAGCCCAACAACAGATTTAATGCTAACGCCTGATTTTGCCATGTGCCATCAATGCAAAGAAGAATTACAGGAACCCGGCAACCGGAGATACCAGTATCCATTCATTACCTGCACCCATTGCGGCCCTCGTTATTCCATTGCTTCAGCATTGCCTTACGACAGGCAAAGCACTACCATGCGGCCTTTTAAAATGTGCAGGCAGTGTGAAGAAGAATACAAAAATATATCAGACAGAAGGTTTTTTTCTCAAACCAATTCATGCCCTTCCTGTGAGATAACATTAAAAATGTTTACCAATGACGGAAAAGAAATTGCAAAAGAAAGCGGTGGTATTTTAAAAGAGGTTAATCGGCAATTAATATCAGGAAAAATAATAGCAGTAAAGGGCATTGGCGGCTATTTGTTATTATGTGATGCAACAAATGCATCAGCTATAAAATTATTGCGGCAGCGAAAACACCGCCCCACAAAGCCATTTGCTGTAATGTTTGCAAATGAAGATCAGGTAAATGAATTTGCCTTATTGGGCAGCCAGGAAAAAAAATGTCTTACATCTTCTATCGCACCGGTTGTTTTATTAAAAACTAAAAACAACACAGGATTGGCATTACATGATATAGCCCCATCACTAAAAACGATTGGAGCAATATTACCTTATGCCCCCTTATTTGAAATTATTACACGCCAGTATGGAAGGCCATTAGTTGCCACGAGCGCCAATATCAGCGATAGCCCTATTATATATACTGAGTCGGATGCACTGGAAAATTTACAGGGTATTGCCGATTTTATTGTAACACATAACCGGCAAATTGTAATGCCACAGGATGACAGTGTGATACAGATTACCCCTCAATCAAATATTCCGATACTTATCCGGCGCTCAAGGGGCATGGCGCCTTCCTATTTTAATTATAAAACAAATACGCCGGTAACACTACTTGCAACAGGCGCTTTAATGAAAAGCAGTATTACAATTCAGTCAAAAAAAAATACGTATATCAGTCAGTATATGGGCAATACCCATACATTAGAAGCACAGGTATCATACAAAAAAACATTATTTCATTTATTAGGAATTTTGCGATTAACCCCGCAGCATATATTAACCGATAAGCACCCCGGGTATTTTTCCAACCAGCTTGCAAAAGAGCTGGCCCATGAATACGAAACTTCGGTAACTGAAGTACAGCACCACAAGGCACATTTTGCGGCAGTGTTGGCAGAAAATGATTTATTAGAATGCATGGAGCCTGTACTGGGTGTAATATGGGATGGTACCGGGTTAGGTGATGATGGGCAAATTTGGGGCGGAGAGTTTTTTAAGTATGAAAAACATGCCATGCAGCGTTGCTATTACTTCGATTATTTTCCTCAATTACTGGGTGATAAAATGGCTAAAGAACCCAGGCTTTCTGCATTGGCCATTTGTAGTGAAATAATGGGAGCGGATAGGTTACTTGAAAATAAGTTTACGACTGCTGAGTGGATATTATATAAAAAAATTTTACAAACGGGCAATGTTTTGCTATGCTCATCTGCAGGCCGAATATTCGATGCAGTTGCTTCACTGTTAAATTTATCCGATACGCAAAGTTATGAAGGCGAAGCGGCCATGTACCTGCAAACATTAGCAGAAAGCTATACCCATAAAAATGGCTACAAAATAAATGAAAGCTACTTTTTGGATGGGGCCCATTATTACCGCTTGCCCACAACAACTTTATTCGATGGTATTGTAAGGGATATCCTGAAAAATAAAGACACGGCATTTATAGCGGCTAAATTTCATTATTCACTCATACACATTGTAAGCATTATTGCGGATAACCTTGGTATAAGAAATATTGCATGCAGTGGCGGTGTTTTTCAAAATGCTTTGTTGGTAGATATGATGCATCAATTACTTTCTTCCAGGTACCATGTGTTTTTTCACAAAAACCTTTCGCCGAATGATGAAAATATTTCATTTGGGCAAATGGTGTATTACGATAGTAATATTGACTGTATACAGGCACAGGATAGTAAAAGTGTAACAATTAAAAATGAAAATATATGTGTTTAGCGATACCCGGTAAAATTCAGAGCATCGAAACCATCCATAATGGCCTGGTGCGTATGGCAAAAGTTTCCTTTGGTGGTATTATTAAAGAAGCGTCGCTGGAAATGCTTCCGGCGGCAAATATTGGCGATTATGTACTGGTACATGTAGGTGTGGCTATAAGTAAAGTGGATGAAGAAGAAGCCGCCAAAACTTTTGAATACCTGAAAGAGATTGGAGAAATTGATGATTTGATTGAGCATTCACAGGTAGACAGACCCCAATGAGTGTTACGAAAGTGGTTTGAGTGTATCAGAGATAAATTATACCAATAGCGGATGATTATATTTTGGCGAATTACATGTACATATATAAAGAAATAAAATTAACGCATGAAATATTTAAGTGAATACCGTGATGCCGCAATAGTAGAAAAGTATCTTGATGAGATAAGGAAGCTTGTTACAAAACCATGGACCATTATGGAAGTTTGTGGCGGGCAAACGCATAGCCTTGTTAAGAATGGTATTCTTTCATTATTGCCTGAGTATGTGCGGATGGTACATGGACCGGGTTGTCCTGTTTGCGTTACCCCACTTCACTTAATTGACAAGGCGGTTTACCTGGCTGAAATGGAAGGTGTGATTTTATGTTCATACGGAGATATGCTTCGCGTACCTGGCAGTAAAAAAAGTTTACTGGAAGCAAAAGCGGCCGGGGCTGATGTTCGCATATTATATTCCCCTTTGGAAGCGGTAAAGATTGCCAAAGATAATCCTGGTAAGGAGATTGTATTTTTTGCAGTTGGTTTTGAAACCACTGCTCCCGCTAATGCATTGAGTGTGCTTCATGCATATAGGGAGGACTTGAAGAATTATTCTATTCTTACTTCACATGTTCTGGTGCCACCAGCTATGGAGGCAATTGTAGATGATGAAATGAATGTGGTGCAGGGTTTTTTAGCGGCGGGCCATGTATGCACCATTATGGGCATGGATGAATATTATCCACTGGTAAAAAAATATAAACTGCCGATTGTAGTTACCGGATTTGAACCTGTAGATTTATTACAGGGCATTCTAATGTTGCTGAAACAACTGGAAAATGGCGAGTGCAGGCTTGAAAACCAATATACCCGTTTTGTTAAGGCTGAGGGCAATCTGGATGCAAAAAAAATAATTCAGGAAGTATTTGAAATAGCAGACAGGGAATGGAGGGGAATTGGTAATATTCCTTTTAGTGGGTATGAAGTAAAAAATGAGTATGCTACCTTTGATGCCAATAAAAAATTTAATATCCGGTTGGATAAGGCAGAAGAAAGCAAAGAATGTATTGCCGGAGAAATACTCAGGGGCATAAAGAAACCTTTTGAGTGTCCACAATTTGGGAAAGGTTGTACACCGATAAAGCCGATAGGCGCCCCAATGGTAAGCAGCGAGGGCGCATGCGCGGCTTATTATCATTTTAGTAATATGGAGGCAATGGCATAGTATTAATACTTACAGTTTGTATGGGCCCTTACTAACAAATCTTATAAACATAAATGAAAGATATTTCAAGAATAAAAATGGGATTAAGTTGCCCAATGCCAAAGTTTGATTTTGACAGTATTAATCTTGGTCATGGTAGTGGCGGGGTACTCACACATAATTTACTTAATAGCGGTGTATTTGATGTGTTGCAAAATGATTTGCTAAATAAAAAACACGATGGGGCTATTTTTGAACTGGAAGGCAAGCTGGCATTTAGTACGGACAGCTATGTAGTAAACCCGGTATTTTTTCCAGGTGGTAATATTGGTGAACTGGCGGTGAATGGTACTGTTAATGATTTGGCGATGTGCGGGGCAATGGCAAGATATCTTTCCCTCTCATTTATAATAGAAGAAGGGTTGCCGATGGAAGAATTCTGGAACATACTGAACAGTATTAAATATTGTTGCGATAATGCCGGTGTGCAGGTAGTAACCGGCGATACCAAAGTGGTGGAAAAAGGGAAAGGGGATAAACTATTTATTAATACTTCGGGTATTGGGACGCTGCACAAAAAAGCAAGCATTTCATTCGACAGAATAGCCCCTGGAGATGTAATTATTATCAGTGGCAATATTGCCAACCATGGCATTGCAATAATGAGCAAAAGAAGCGGGCTGGAATTTGAAACAGATATTGTAAGCGACACAACCAACCTAAACTTTACTGTTCAAAAATTATTGAATGTGTTTGGTGAACAAATCCATTTTCTCCGGGATGCTACAAGAGGAGGAGTTGCCTCTGTACTAAACGAAATAGCAAAAGATGGCGGCATGGGGATCGAAATAGCAGAGAAAGCCATACCTGTAGCCGAACAGGTAAATGGCGCCTGCGAAATGCTTGGGCTTGACCCTTTGTATGTAGCCAATGAAGGTGTATTCATCGCGGTAGTAGATGCTTCAGTTGCCAATGATTTGGTGGTTTTGCTGCGAAATGATGAAAATGGAAGCAATGCGGCATTGATAGGAATCGTTACAAATGATCATAGAGGCCAGGTTATTCTCCAATGTGCTATTGGTGGTAAGCGGGTGGTAAATATGCTGCCTGGCGAGCAGTTGCCAAGAATTTGTTAGGAAACCAAACGGGCTCCTATTAAATTGTCAAACGTTCAGGTTCGTCACACATCTGAATCGCGATAATGGTACTTAAGCCGGTTAAATATAAATAGAATGTCTGTAATAACAGCAATACAAAACATTGAAAAAAATATGCATGCATTTTCGTTAGAGCAAACCTTTACTGGTGAGCCGTCAAATCCGATGTTGGCCCCGAGAGGTGTTTTTTTGCATGAAAAGATTTTAGTGGTGAGTGACACCGGGCAAAATCGTGTTTTTATATGGAAAAACTTTGATGAAAGGATAGAACAAAAGGCAACAGTTGTGCTGGGTCAAACTGGTAATGGTAATACCGAAAGAAATGCCGGTGATTCAGTAAATGCCTCATCGCTGCAATACCCATCGGGGGTGTGGACCAATGGAAAAAAATTGATTGTAGCGGATGCCTGGAACCACCGTGTTTTAATTTGGCATTCAATGCCCACAACAAACGGACAGCCGGCTGATGTAGTGCTGGGTCAAATGGACTTTGAAAGCAATCAACCCAATGTAATGGGCTTAGGTAAAATGCCCACCGCGCATACATTGTATTGGCCTTACGGAGTGTTTAGTGATGGAAACCATTTATGGGTTGCAGATACAGGAAACAGAAGGGTGTTGTTTTATAACAAAATTCCTGAAGCAAATTTCGCAGGTGCAGATGGCCTGGTGGGGCAGGAGCATTATTGCGATAAAGACTATGATAATAATAATGCTGTTTGGCCATATTCTGTAAAAATAAACACAAATGGCTCTATGGCAATTGCAGATACCCAATATTATCGTGTAATGCTCTGGAAAAATTATAGGGATGCATTTAATAAAACTGCTGATACAATTATTGGCCAGGCCGATATCAATAGTAGTGGCCAAAACCAGTTTAAACTTAAGCCCGCCGCTAATACACTTAATTGGTGCTATGATTGTTGCTTTTGGAAAAATGGAATCGCGGTGGCGGATACAGGCAACAGCCGTATTTTAGTATGGAACGATTTGCCGGAAATAAATAATGTACCAGCTAATTCTTTAATTGGCCAGCAACATTTTGAAATGAACGGCGAAAGCTCGTTGAGTATGAAAACAACTTTGCAAAATGAAATGTACTGGCCCTTTACCGTTAATACCTGTGATGATAAACTGATTGTTGCCGACACTGGCAACCATCGAATATTAATGTATAAGCCAATTGCCAAATGATGTCGTTTCCGTTGATACTAACGCTTTATGTTGGGTTTACTCATGCATTTGAAACCGACCACCTGTTGGCTGTGGGTAATATTGTTTTGGGAAGGAGCAATATCAAAATGTCGCTGAAAGATGGAGTAGCCTGGGGGCTTGGACATACAACAACTATATTACTTGTTGGCATGCTTTTGCTGTTGTTCAGGATAAATATTGCAGAACATTACTTCCGTTACCTCGAAGCTTCGGTTGGCTTAATGCTTGTCTTGCTTGGCTTTTACCGCTTATCAAAATTGTTGAAAGAAAATAAAATTGTACTTCATTCTCATACACATCAGCATAGTATCAGGGATGCACATACCCATTTACATATCCACGTAAGAGAACTGGAAGAACACCGGCATCCCCATAAGTTAGCCTATGGGGTTGGGTTGGTTCATGGCCTTGCAGGCAGTGGCGCATTAATATTGATGGTAATGGCGCAGATAAATGAACCCGTAATGGGGTTGATGTATCTCTTTATTTTTGGGATGGGCTCGGTAGGGGGTATGTTGCTGGCGGCGGGTTTATTTAGTTTGCCATTCTCAAAAAAATTACTGCATTCAGAAATAGTACAGGTGATTTTGATTACAGTATCTGGGATACTTTGTGTGGGGTATGGCACTTGGGTGGTTTATCAAAATTTAATTGCCTAATAAAATGTCTGAAAAGGAATTCGTGATTGCCGCATTACAGTATTATTCAATAGAAATATTTGAAGTTACAGATAGGCTGGTGAAGGTGGCTAAGGGTTACGAAATAGAAATGGAAGGAAACAGTTTATACAAACTCATAAGCGATGGTCAGGTAATAGCTCCTTTTGATAATATGGATGAGCTTTGTTGTTTTATACTTTTATAATTTCATGTATGGAAAAAAGGGAAGTACAGGTAGTGGCGCTTAACAGCAGCGAAACCTCTCCCGGTAATTTCGCGGTAGTACTGGAAGAGCCGGTGTCTAAAAGAAGGATGGTTATTATTATCGGGGCAGCCGAAGCCCAGTCAATTGCTGTTCACTTGGAACGGATGCAGCTGCCCCGCCCGCTCACGCATGATATTTTTAAAACCAGCATTACCGAATTAGGTGCAACGGTAAAAGAAGTGATTATTCATGATATTATTGATAGGATATTTTATGCCTGGATAGTATTGGCGACAAAAGAAAAGGAAGAAAAAAAAATAGATGCCCGGGCAAGTGATGCGTTGGCTATGGCTATACGTTTTGATTGTCCTGTATATGTGTATGATTTTGTTTTGACGGAGACTGCCCTCCAGGAAACGATTAAGAAGACAGGCCTTTTAAAAGGCTCCCTTGCAGAATATTCTTTGGAAGAATTAGAGTCGTTATTGAATGATTTACTGGCAAAAGAAGATTATGAAAGCGCATCAAGGATAAGGGACATGGTTAGCCGGCGGAAGGGAAAATAATTATAACCAGACAACCATGTACAGCCAGCTATGTCTATTCATTCCTGTTCTACGTTCAGGAAAACCTGTCTCCGAGTGGCCACATGGATTAAGCTGGAGTTAAAAAAAATTCGGTGTTTTTACGCAGGCAAATCGGTGTTTACAACTGCCTAAGAATCAGCGTTAAACACTAACTTGCTCTCAGATTGATAGTTGAATATCCGTAAATAATCCAATATCATTCTTTTAACATCCAAGTTCCTATGTTGAAACCAGCTTTTTGAAGAATCTAAGAAAAAGGAGTGAGTATTCGCTCCTTTTTTTGGTTTGAAGGATGGTCCGTTGCGTATGGCTTTAGCTATATTAGTGTCGGAATTACCATTGATTCTTAAGCTAAATGTCGATTATATAGTAACTTCGCAGTCAAATAGTTATTTTACTCAATATATTTTGAGCCTTTTTATAAACAAATTGTAAATGAGAATTCTGATAGCTGATGATCACACTTTAATTAGGGAAGGCCTTCGAAAAATTCTCGTTGAATCTTTTCCTTTGGCAGATATTTATGATGTTGCCGGTTCAACTGATCTTTTGAAAATGGCACTGGATGAAAAATGGGATATTATCATCTCAGATATCAGTATGCCTGGTTATTCGGGTCTTGATATCTTAAAACAGATTAAGGAGCATGCCCCTCAAACGCCGGTTCTTATGTTAAGCATGCACGCGCCGGAACAGTATGCTGTGCGTTCTTTAAAGGCTGGCGCATCGGGGTATCTAACCAAAGAAAGCGCCCCCTATGAACTGGTAAAAGCAGTGGAGCAGATTTTGAGCGGCAGAAAATATATTACCAACGAAGTTGCGGAAGTGCTGGCGGGCTCTATTGAACAAAATAACTCTCAAACCCCTCATGAACAGTTATCCGACAGAGAATTTGAAGTATTTAAATTGATTGTAAATGGGAAAAGCATCTCCGCTATTGGTGAAATATTGTCATTGAATGTAAATACGATCAGTACCTACCGATCCCGTATTATGGAAAAAATGCGCATGCAAAATAATGCTGATCTGGTTAAGTATGCTATTATGAATAACATCATATAAAGCTCACTATTGATCACTTTGTAGGTAAAACACTACAAGATTATTGATTGATCACTATATATTGTTTGCTGCAGACTCCCTTACTTTGCAATAGGCTGTTTTAAAACTGGTTGAATCTATACAGCATCTTTAGTACAATATTTAAAATCAATACCCCTTTACCTGTTTCCCCCTTAGATAGTTCTAATGGGTTTCGATTAAAATGATCGTAGCCTTTTACTATATTATTTTCCTGGAAAAACCAACTTGGAAAAAATGAAAAAGCTTTATGGCCCCCGCTATGGAGCTTTTTTAGTTATAGGAAACAAGGGTAGGTTTAAAATCTCGGTATGTAAACAACTATGTAGACATTTATTTAGTAACAAAGTAGTTTATCTACTACATGCCACTGTGTTAAAGGGTACAAATTTTTTTTGTAGCAAAGTGTAATTTCGGCATGTTATAAATTATTTAATATTCATGGGCCAGAAAGGATTGGATGTTCTGCTTATCGATGATACCGTTCTTATTCTTCAGCGTTTGAAGTCTTTGTTTGCTGAAATAAAACAAGTAAAGAGAACTGAAGCTGTAACTAGTGCCGAAGAAGCGCTAGTTCTTTTAAAAAGATATCAACCCGATATAATGGTGTTGGATATTAATATGCCCGGCATGAATGGAATAGAAATGTTGCGTACCCTGGGTATGAGCCAGATGATAAAACCCATCGTGATCATGCTAACCAATACTACCTTTGCCGGGTACCGTGATGAATGTATGCGACTGGGTGCCGATTATTTTTTAGATAAGTCCCGCGATTTCATGCTCATTCCTTCTATTGTTCAAAATATCCAGGAACGTAATTGGCTGCTCAATAATTAACAATTGCATTTTTGCATACAGTTAAACGCGCTCCGATACTTAGGATTGCAAGGGGATTTTCTTTTTCATACAACAGGAAATGAAAGGTAAAAGAAGAACGGACCATCGGTTATCAGTTTCCGCTGGTATATTTAGAGTGCCAGCCAATCAGTATCACACCTGCGATAACAAGGGTGGTTCCCAAAACCTGTGCAGCCATGATTTTTTCTCCTAAAAAAAAGTGAGCCTGTATGATGGTTGATACCGGGCCGATACTGGTAATGATGGATACGTTATTGCTGCCTATACGCTTCATGCCATTGCTCATCAAAAAGGAGGGGAGTACGGTGGCTACCAGGGCCAGCGCAATCGCGTACCCCGTAAGTGTAAGGGAGTATGGAATAGCTTGAATAGTATGTGTAAGTATAAAGTTGATAAAAATGCCTGCAGTTGCGGCAAGCATGGCATAGGCAGTATACCTGGTAACACCCACTCTCTGAACCATTCTGCCGGTGCCAACCAGGTAAAAGGAATAAGTGATGGCACATAGAAAGATCATCAATGAACCAAAGAAAAATTTCGGATTTGATGTATCTATCTGTAACTCCCCAAAATAAGCGATGCCGATTCCAAGATAGGTTAATACCAAAGATAGTAACTGGATACGGCTGAGTTTTGAATGAAAGAAAAAAGTATTGATCAAAATAGCAAAAGTGGGGTAGAGAAACAGGATTAGTCTTTCTAATCCTGCAGATACATATTGTAATCCGATGAAATCAAAAAGACTACTCAGGTAATAACCCAATATACCCAGGCCCACTATATACACCCATTCTTTCTTTGTTAATCTCACCTGGTTTTCTTTTTTTGAAACCAGCCAGGCTGCAAACAGATAAAAAGGAAGAGCGAATAACATTCGAAGGGTTAGTAGTGTAACCGCGTCTACCTGCGTAGATTGAAAGGCCAGCTTAACAAAAATGGCTTTCGTTGAAAACAATATGGCCCCGGTAAGCGTTATAAAAAATCCGGTAAGGGTTATTTTCTTATCCATAAACCAGGGTCAGCTAACTAAATTATGCGCTTACATTAAATTCTCTCAAAGCGTCATTCAAACTTGTTTTCAAGTCTGTACTTGCTTTGCGCTGGCCAATAATCAGTGCGCAGCTAACCTGGTAATCTCCGGCATTAAATTGTTTGGTATAGCTACCGGGTATCACTACACTTCTGGCTGGTACCCTTCCTTTGTATTCAATGGGTTCGGTACCGCTTACATCGATGATTTTGGTAGATTGAGTAAGAACCACATTGGCGCCAAGTACCGCTTCTTTTTCTACAATCACACCTTCCACAACAATACAACGGCTACCGATAAAGCAGCCATCCTCTATAATTACCGGGCTTGCCTGCAGAGGCTCTAAAACGCCTCCAATGCCAACACCACCACTCAGGTGTACCCCTTTTCCAATCTGGGCACAACTGCCCACGGTGGCCCAGGTATCCACCATGGAGCCTTCATCTACAAAAGCGCCAATATTTACATAACTGGGCATCAGAACCACGTTTTTGGCAATATAGGCGCCATATCTGGCAACTGCAGGTGGTACAGCCCTCACGCCAAGCTCTTTGTAATTGCCTTTCAGTAACATTTTATCATAAAATTCAAAAGGGGGTAAGTTCCAGGTTTGCATTTGTTGTACCCCAAAATAGAGCAGAATGGCCTGTTTTACCCATTCATTCACTACCCAGTCACTCCCAGTAGGGGTTGCCACCCGTAGTCGGCCTTTGTCAACTTCTTCTATTACAGATTTTACGGCATTTGTATAGCGGGGGTCTTTTAATAATTCCCTATTCTGCCAGGCTTCCAGTATTTGCTCTTGTAATGACATCTTAATTATTTTTGCAAACATACAGTATCAAAAGATTATCGGAACTTTGTAATGTGCCTGTTCTGTAACAATTTGTAATTTGTACCGAATTGATTGCTTAAATTATCTGTATGCTGCCATTCAATAATGATATAGAATCCTGTTTGGAAAAACTGCAGCAGGGTGGTTTGATATTATATCCAACAGATACGGTTTGGGGGATAGGATGTGATGCTACCAACGCAACTGCCGTAGAAAAGGTATATCAATTAAAAAAAAGGTCGGACCATAAATCCATGATTGTACTGGTGGCGGATGAAAAGGATATTCTCCGTTATGTTACCCAGCCCGGGCTGCAAATATTTGATTATATCAAAGGCGTAAACAGGCCAACAACGGTAATTTATGAGGGAGCGGTGGAACTGGCAGATAACCTTTTAGCTGAAGATGGTTCAGTCGCCATCCGCATCTGTGAAGAATCATTCTGTAAAAACCTGATCAAAAGATTTCGTAAACCCCTGGTAAGTACCTCTGCCAATATTAGTGGGTACCCTTCTCCCCGGAGTTTTAAAGATATTGAACCAATTATTGTGGATGGGGTAGACTATGTAGTTAATTATAGACAGGATGATACGGAATACCATAAACCATCTTCTATCATTAAATGGGAAAAAGATGGATCCCTCAGCATCATCAGGCCCTGAATATTGCGGAGGCCGGGTTACCATAGGGGGGATACCTTTCAAACCTGCAATACCTGTAAATTTGATAAAGTTCAGGCCCCGGTTATTTAGTATGCATTCTGTGCCTTTATAGTAAAAATTCTACTTGCATTTATCAAAAATTAGCTGGAACTTAAGGGTAGCAAAACCCCTTTTATGAAAAGGATTCGCATGAGCGCCAGACCAGGCAAAATACATTCTTTTAACAGTTCAACATCTTATTCAGGAATAGACCCCCGTTCTGTAAGTTATGGCTATAGTAAACCTTTGTCCAGGTATCGAAATCCCTCGTTGGCACATCTTAAAAAAATTGCCTCCAGTTTTATTTTATTTGACTGGGAATTTTTTAGCAATGAACTGGAATATGAATGATCATTAGCAATTAGTAGTTAATAATTATTTTTCCGGGGATTCCTTCTCTTTACACTGTGGAACTTAGTTAATTTTGCATTGATGCAAAAAATACTGGTCATACAAACAGCTTTTATTGGCGATGTGGTGCTGGCAACCGGGGTACTTGAAAAATTGCATGCCTACTATCCGGATGCGGCTATTGATATGATGGTTAGAAAGGGTAATGAAACTCTTTTTACAGATCATCCTTTTCTTCATGAGGTATTGATATGGGATAAGAAAAGATCAAAGTATACAAATCTTTGGAAACTGGTATCCAATGTAAGAAAGCGCAGGTATGACCTGGTGATTAATGTTCAGCGATTTGCTGCTACAGGGTTTATTACAGGCTTTTCACGTGCAAAAAGAACGGTTGGATTTGATAAGAATCCATTTTCGTTTTTGTTTTCAGATGTGATAACACATATCGTAAGTGATGGTAATCGCCAACTACATGAAGTGGAACGAAATCATCAGTTAATTCGTTCGTTTACTGATGAAAATGCTGCAAGGCCAAAACTATATTTTACTGATAAGGATGTGCAGGCAATATCCTGCTATACCAAGAATAAGTTTATTTGTATAGCCCCTGCATCTGTTTGGTTTACGAAACAGTTTCCCGCTGAACAGTGGAGAGCGTTTATCAATGCGGTTCCGCATCATATTTCTGTTTATCTGCTGGGCGCCGCCGGTGATGATTCTTTGTGTAAAAATATAGTGTCCGGTATACAGCATCCTTCCATCCAATCGCTTGCCGGTAAACTCAGTTTCCTGCAATCTGCCGCTCTCATGCATGCTGCGGGTATGAATTTTGTGAATGATTCAGCTCCTATGCATTTTGCTTCAGCAGTAAATGCACCCGTAACGGCAGTCTATTGCTCCACCATACCTGCTTTTGGATTCGGCCCCCTTTCAGACACCAGGTATACCATTGAGGTTCCTCAGACTCTTAGCTGCAGGCCCTGTGGACTGCATGGGAGAAATGCCTGTCCGAAAGTTCATTTTCATTGTGCCAAATGGATTACTACCCAACAATTATTGGCGGTATTGCCTCCATAAAGAAGCATAAACAGCCTTACATTTGCAACGCATGCAAATACAGTACACAGATAGGGAATTGTTTGTTTTTAAAAAGATTAGCGCGGCTGCGCACAACCTGCAGGTGCCCTGTTACCTTATTGGCGGTTTTGTGCGTGATAAAGTAATTGGCAGAAAAACCAAAGATGCGGATATTGTATGTATAGGTGACGGTATTGCACTGGCTCACCTGGTTGCGGATCATTTTTCACCCAGGCCCGCGGTAGCTTTTTTTAAAAATTTTGGCACTGCACAAATTAAACTGGAGGATATTGAATTAGAATTTGTAGGGTCAAGAAAAGAAAGCTATAGCCACCATAGCCGAAAGCCCAACATTGAACCAGGTACCATTGAAGATGACCAGGATCGCCGCGATTTTACGATTAATGCATTGGCCGTCAGTTTGAACAAGGAAAATTTTGGGGAAATGATTGATCCTTTCAATGGTTTGAAAGATATTGAGCAAAAAATTCTTCAGACCCCATTGGCCCCACTGAAAACTTTTAGTGATGATCCTTTACGGATGATGCGTGCTATTCGTTTTGCAGCTCAGTTGGAATTTACAATAGCGCCTGAAACATTTACTGCCATTATTGAAAATGCAGACCGGATTAGGATCGTTTCTCAGGAACGGATTACTGATGAGCTAAATAAAATAATGTTATGTAAAAAACCTTCGGTAGGCTGGGACCTCTTGTTTAAAACCGGGTTATTGAACATTATTTTTCCGCAGATGGTTGACTTGTATGGCGCTGAATATGTGGATGGGAAAGGACATAAAGATAATTTCTATCATACCCTGCAGGTATTGGATAACCTCTCAGTAAATACGGCAGATCTATGGTTGCGCTGGGCCGCATTATTGCATGATATTGCCAAACCGGCCACCAAAAAATTTGAGGAGGGCCATGGCTGGACTTTTCATGGGCATGAAGTGGTAGGTGCGAGAATGGTACCGAAAATTTTTACCAGGCTGAAGTTGCCTTTGAATGAAAAAATGAAACTGGTACAAAAATTAGTTCTTTTACATTTGAGGCCAATCAGTCTTACCAGGGAAAATATTACAGACAGTGCATTACGCAGGCTGTTATTTGATGCAGGAGAAGATATCGATCATTTAATGATGTTATGTGAAGCGGATATTACCAGCAAAAATGCTAATAAAGTGAAACGCTACCTGCAAAATTTTGACATGGTGAGGAAGCGTTTGCTGGAGGTAGAGGATACTGACCGTATCCGAAATTGGCAACCGCCTATTTCCGGTGAAATGATTATGCAGAAATTTGGCCTTACACCCGGTAAGCCGGTTGGGATCATTAAAGATGCCATCCGCGAAGCGATTCTGGATGGCGAAATTCCCAATAATTATGAAGCAGCTTATGCATTTATGCTCCAAAAAGCCGCTGAATTGAACTTGGTGGCGGTTGAATAAATTGTATTTTAGCAAACTCCGAACTACAAACTAAACAGAATGGCTATACTAAAATTCAGGATTTATCTCGAGGAAGATGATGCGGTTTACAGAGATATTGTAATCAGGCATACTCAAAATTTTCAGGAACTGCATGTTGCGATTTTGAAATCATACGAGTTTGATCAAAAACATAAAGCTACTTTCTTCCGCAGCAATGATAACTGGTTACGTGGCCGGGAGATTAGTTTTGAGCGGTATGATAAATCCTATGTTGTAGAACCACTGATCATGGCAGAGGTTACTATTGGCTCTGAGATACGTGATACTAACCAGAAATTTGTGTATGAATACGATTTTGAAAAGCATTGGGTATTTCTGGTAGAACTGATTAGTGTTAGCAAAGAAGAAAGCAGTAAAACCATTTACCCTTCTGTATCAAGAACGGAAGGTATTGGACCTCAACAATATGGCACCAAAAGTTTATTGGGAAATAAGTTCGCTGATATTGAAGAAAAATATGATCTATCCGAAGACGCCGAAGGCTTTGGTACAGAAGGTGAGGAGGCTGAAACCGATACCGATACCGATATCGATGAGGCGGGTACGGAAGACGAGCAGGGGCCGGGGACGGGGGAGGAGTTTTAGGTGGTAAATGGTAAGCCATAATTTTTTTTGGGCGAATCATATTTGTTGGTTGGGTTTCTTTTCTGCGTATTATGGAAAAATTAGCTGAAAATACAGTCATTATTATTGCAGGACCTACCGCTGTTGGAAAAACCGCTTTTGCCATAGCCCTGGCACAACACTTTCAAACAGCCATTATTTCAGCCGACTCGCGTCAATGTTATCGGGAAATGCGTATTGGTGTAGCAAGGCCGTCAGAGGCGGAATTGGCAGCGGTTAAACACTATTTTATCGCGTCACATACTGTTACAGATGAACTGAATGCAGGTAGTTTTGAAAAGTATGCATTAGCCGCGGCGGAAGAGATTTTTCAGAAGAATAGGGTAGCGATCATGGTTGGCGGAACCGGGTTGTATATCAAAGCTTTTTGTGAAGGGATAGATCCGATGCCTGATGTGCCAAAAACAACCAGGCAGCAGGTGATTGATGGCTATCATCAAAAAGGATTGATCTGGTTGCAGAAAGAGCTGGAGCAGAAAGATCCTGCTTTCTGGAAAGTTGCTGAAAAGCAAAATCCTCAGCGTTTAATGAGGGCGCTGGAAGTGTTGTATGCTACTGGTCATTCCATTATGGATTATCGTACCAAGCAAAAAACAGCAAGGCCTTTTCGGATCATTAAAATAGGACTGGAATTACCTAAAGAAATACTACACTCGAATATACATCAACGCGTAGATCAGATGATGGAAACAGGGTTACCCGATGAGGTTACCTCGTTGTTGCCATTTAGAAGTAAGCATGCCTTGCAAACAGTGGGTTACCGGGAAATATTTGATTACCTTGACGGGAAAGTAACCCTTGCGGAAGCAGCCAATCATATCAAAATAAATACCCGGCAATATGCCAAGCGGCAGATGACCTGGTTTAAAAAAGATGCTGAAATAAAATGGTTCAGTCCCTCCACAACCGTACTGCCAATAATCGCCGGAATGGAAAGTGACTAAAAAATAGTGTTAGAATTTAAATCCAAAGGTCAATACCATATTTCCCCTGTTCCCGCCCTGTTCTGCAAACGTATTGGGTTTATCAGAAAGGCGATAGGCAAATTGAACATCTTTGGTAAATGTATGTGCATAGCTCAGGTCGATAAATATGCCATGATCCCGGTAGCCTAAACCGCCGGTAGCCAGTATCCTGTTGGCAGCTAAATCAGCCTCTTTGTAAGGGCTTCCATAATAAGCGCCACCCAAACGGAACATGATGGTATGAAATTTTAATTCGCCCCCCAATCTGAAATTGATATTGCTTTTGTACGTGTCTTTAATAACATCATTCATTAACTGGTAATAACTAATGAGTGCCTGGTCATTTTTATCAGCTGAACTAAATCGGGAACTACGGTAATTAACGTATTCAATATCTGCACTGATAAAAGCCCTTTGCCGGCGGGTGTCACTAATTTCTCTGAATACATAACTGGCGCTGATAATGGCCCTCCATGGAGTAATCATATTATATTTTCTTTGACCGGATTTACCGCTATTCAGGTTATTACTGGATTCAGATTTGATACCTGCATAGGATTCTGTATTGCTGGTTAATGATGAACTGATTCTGTCTGTATAGCCCATCAGTTGCGGCGTATGAAAAGCGAAACCTATACGCCAGAATTCCTGTGGTTTATAAATTACACCTAATTTGGCGCCAATACCTATCCCCTTAGAACTGAAAGTTTCTTTATATTCAAATGATTTAAAATTATTATTGGGATTAGTTGTTGCATCTGTTTCGCTGTATAAAAGTTCGCGTTGATAACTGATCACAGGTATGGTGAAACTCCCGCCTACATACATTTTATCTTCCAGGTTACCTGCCAGGCCCAAAGCAATTTCATGGTAACCACCCCTTGTGGTGGCATCATATAACTGATTCACCCCTGTTGAAATAGGAACGAGGCTCTGATAGCCGGTAACTGCACCTCCGGCCCCACTGGTAGTATCAATCAAAAAAGTTCGGAAAGCAAGAGAGGAACCAAAAATATAATTACTTAATGCCGCATTCGAATCGGCGTGGTCCTTAACAAGTTCTTCCAGGTATTGTTCTGAAAATGAACTCATATTGTTGAATCCTTTAAATTGAATATGATTATTATAATTCGCTACCTGGTTCACTGAAATGGCCAATGCGTTGCTGGTCCATTTCTGTTTGGTTCTGTTAGCTGAACTAAGGATGATTCCGGAGGTACCGTAATTAAAATAATTCTTGCTGTTCAACGTATCGGTACCACGGTATTTGAATGAGTTACGATTCATAAAGAAACCGGGTGTTAACACCAGTTCATTGGTTTTAAATAAACCAATACCAGCCGGGTTTACATGGTTGGCGGTGATATCACCTCCTAAAGAGCCCATCACCCCTCCGGTAGCCATATTCCTTGCGGTACCGTTTTGGGTAAACCAGGCTGTTCGTAACGCGTCTTCCGGTATTTGTGCCGAAGCAGAAAAGCTCAGGAAGGAAAATAGCATGAGTATATTTTTGTTCATACAATTTAGTTTGGGTATGCGTATAAATAGTAGCAGGTAAAACCTGTACCAGCTTTTGTAAGATATATGGGATTCTTACCCTTTGCCACCCCTTCCGGTTCCGGTACTGCTGCCAGCACTTTTAAAGCCGCCGCTATTACCGCCTGCGTTGCTGCTGGCGGGGGATGGGGTACTGTTTGGGGTAGTATAATTGCTATTAAAAGTTCTTGCCGGCCTGTCGTAGCTGGAACCATTATCAGCGGTACCGGTGAAAACTCTTTTTAAAAGATTACCGAAGCTGCTATTGCCATTGGCTGGTACAAACCCACCATTTTTGAGATCTTTGTACCCGTAGTTGTTATTATTGAAGTTTTTATTTCGGTAGGCAGAGAGTACACTTCCTGAGGTAGACCCGCCAGGAGAATATTTGGGGATACTGTAATGTATTACAGTATAAACAGGGCTGCTCCATCCCCATCCACCTGATCCCGGCCTCCATCTGTTGTACCCAAATCCCTGGTTCCATCCCGGATTCCAGGAGGCATAGGGATTTATTTTACTATAGGAATAATAATTACCAAAATCATAGCGGCTATCATACCAGTAATCAAAATTATCCAGGGCGCCCCAACGGTAACGGTTAGAAATTTTCATTCGCAGGTACTGGTCGTCCTGATTGCTTACATATTCCCTGTATGCTTCCTGTTTTTGCCTGTCTGTTTCATTGTCCTGCACTTCAACCACCTCCCGGCCAGGAGAATAATACACATCATCCGGTGTTTGGCCAGCCTGAAAAGCCGTTGAACAGGCGGTTAAAAGCCCCATGCTAAGAAACGATAAGAGTAAAGTCTGTTTCATGTCATCAGGATTGAAAGGTTAGATAAGGTGAAGTTACATACATTTGCTTGCCGGTAAAACCGTCTGTCATTAAGGTGTCAAACGCTTTGCCAACTAACATAGGTAAGTCTGTTTATTTGTTAAAGAAATCATAAAATATTTATGGGTAAGGAAATAACTTCGCGTGAACAGGATTATTCGCAATGGTATAATGACCTGGTAATTAAAGGAAACCTGGCCGATTATAGTGCGGTAAGGGGTTGTATGGTGATTAAACCCTACGGTTTTGCCTTATGGGAGAATATGCGTGATGTGCTCGACAGGATGTTTAAGGATACCGGGCATCAGAATGCTTATTTTCCTTTGTTCGTGCCCAAGAGTTTATTTGAAGCGGAAGAAAAAAATGCAGAAGGGTTTGCAAAAGAATGCGCGGTAGTTACGCATTACCGTTTAAAATCGGATCCCAATAATAAAGGCAAGCTGATGGTAGATCCGGAAGCTAAGCTGGAAGAAGAACTGGTGGTACGCCCTACCAGTGAAGCCATTATCTGGAACACGTATAAAGGCTGGATACAATCTTACCGCGACCTGCCCATTTTGGTTAACCAATGGGCCAATGTGGTGAGATGGGAAATGCGTACGCGCTTGTTTTTGCGTACGGCAGAGTTCTTATGGCAGGAGGGACATACCGCTCATGCTACCGCGGCGGAAGCCATTATTGAAACCAGAAAAATGTTAGATGTTTACGCAGATTTTGCGGAGAACTGGATGGCATTACCGGTAATTAAAGGAGTGAAAAGTTTGAATGAACGCTTTGCGGGTGCAGAAGACACTTATTGCATTGAGGCTTTAATGCAGGATGGGAAAGCATTACAGGCAGGCACCTCTCATTTTCTGGGCCAGAATTTTGCAAAGGCGTTTGATGTTAAGTTTAGTGATAAGGAGAATAAGCTGGAGTATGTTTGGGCCACCAGTTGGGGGGTTAGTACCCGATTAATAGGTGCATTGGTAATGGCACATAGTGATGATGATGGTTTAATTTTTCCGCCAAGGATTGCACCAATACAGGTAGTGATTGTGCCTATTTATAAAGGGGATGAGCAGAAAGCAATGATTGATGAGAAGGTACAGGCGATCGTAAAAAACCTTAAAGCGTTGGGTATTTCAGTTAAGTATGATGATTCAGACAATGCAAGGCCGGGATGGAAATTTGCCGAGTATGAATTAAAGGGTGTACCCGTAAGAATGGCTATTGGCGCCAGGGATCTGCAAAATAATGTAGTGGAAATTGCCAGGAGAGATACAAAGGAAAAGCAAACGGTGGGTATTGATGGGGTTGAAGTGTATATTAAAAACTTATTGGACGATATACAATTGTTCATGTTCAATAAAGCAAAAAAATTTCGTGATGAACGTATCACAAAAACAGATAATTGGGATGAGTTTGTTAACCTGCTGGATACCAAAGGCGGATTTATTTCGGCACATTGGGATGGCACCTCTGAAACAGAGGATAAGATAAAAGAACTATGCAAGGCAACCATTCGATGTATACCCCTGGATAATCCATTGGAAGAAGGTAAATGTATTTTAACCGGAAATCCATCTGCACAAAGGGTTTTATTTGCAAGGGCTTATTAATTCCATGCAGTGACCTTTACCGGTTATCTTTCAAATTTAAAAAGTTACATGAAGCAAAAGCAAGTGCCGGATTATATGCTCCCTTATCTTGAGGGGAAGGTTTTATTATTTGACAAGCCTAAGCAATGGACTTCTTTTGATGTGGTGCGAAAAGTAAGAAATCTGACGAGGATTATTAAGGTAGGACATGCAGGTACCCTTGATCCATTGGCAACGGGTTTATTGATAGTTTGTACGGGTAAGTTTACGAAGAAGATTAATGAATTCATGGGGATGGAGAAAGAGTATACCGGCACATTTACACTGGGTTCTGTAACCCCTACTTACGATCTGGAAAGTGAACCAAAGGATCATAAGTCGGTTGATCATCTTACTGCCGAAGCAATTCTTGCAGCTACCAAACCCTTTACCGGGCTAATTATGCAAAAGCCACCGATACATTCTGCTATCAAGCAAGAGGGCAAACCCGTTTACCTTGCTGCGCGTAAAGGCGTTGATGTGCAACTTGAGCCAAGGCCCGTTACCATCTATTCATTCGCTATAGAAAAAATTGAATTGCCGGTAGTGCATTTCAAGGTGGTATGTTCTACTGGAACTTATATCAGAAGCCTTGCCAATGATTTTGGAGCAGCCTTAGGTGTAGGTGGGTATATGAGTAGTTTGCGAAGAACCCGAATTGGTATATTTTCTGTTTCTGATGCAAAATCAATAACCGGTTTTGAAGAAGAAATCAAAGCATTACATACATTAGAAGGGGAGTCCAATGCCTAACTGGAAAGCATAATTATTTACTTTAAGTCCGTTTGCCCTGTTTTCAAACCATTGAAATTTATCCATCCAGCCATTATTATAAGGCCTTGCCGGGTCTTTTACTTTATAAGCCAGGTCGAGCCTGATAAGAAAATAGGAGAAGTCGATCCTTATTCCGGTGCCAACCCCAAGTGCCAGGTTTCTCCCCAGGTTTTTAAATGAAAATTTCGCTTCAGGATTAGCGGAGTTCGGTATCACATTCCAAACATTGCCAATGTCTGCAAATAGTACACTGGCTACTTTAATACCCGCAATGGTTGCTAAAGGAAATCTATATTCAATATTTGCTTCCAGCTGCATATCGCCAAAACGATCGCGATAGCTGTTATAGCTGGTGTCGGCTTCACTTTGTGTAGAGCTTCCCAATCCCAATTGTCTCAGCCCCCAGGCACGCATGCTATACGGTCCACCGGCTGAAAATTGTTTAAAGAATGGAAGTGTTTTATCTCTCAAACTATCTGAACCATAATTATAACCCACACCGGCAAAAGCACGATATGCCAATTCGGTTTTTTGCATTTTGGTTGACTGGCGGTATTCTGTTTCTACTTTTACATATCGGTAAAACTGTTCGTTCCAATTGGCAATCACACCCAACAGTCCGCCCGCTTCTTCCAGGCCAAATCTAACGAAATGACTTTTGTTTGGGTTATGGGCATTATTGAAATTTTTGATCAGTGAGAGGCTATGGCTGATTACTTTTCCTGAGTTGAAAGAAGTTCTGAGGAAAGGGTTGGAGATAAATAATTTTCTGAGTCCGTCCAAAGTATCAATAGCATACAGCTCTATATTTAAGGGCTTATACAGCCATGTATTATTTCCCTTTTTCCATTCGTAACCCCAACTGGTTACCAAAGAACGAAGTTGGTAATAATCTCTTCTGTCAACGTAAGATCCATTAACAGAAAACAAGGTTCTTTTATTTTCCAGGTTCTCTAAAATCTTCAAATTTTTAAAGGGAAGCACCAGCTTTGGAAAAACATAGGTATGTCCGAGGTTTATCAGAAATGTCTGAATCAAACTATTCTGGTTACTGGTAAGCAGGTTTAGCTCAACACCTGTTCTGAATGTGGCTAAAGATTGTATGGCGCTTTTCCAAACGTTTTTATTATTATAGGCAAGATTGGTAGATATCCCCCAAAGATTTCCCAAGCCTATATCGGCGGTATTCCGGCTGCCTTCCAGGTCGATGGTGAAATTCTGTTTAATGGCGGGTACCAGAAAAAAATACAGGTCAAGACTATCTTTATCTCTTATTTTCGGCCTTGCATCCACCTGTTGCCAGGCGCCAATCTGGCCAAGGGTATTAATCGATTTGAAATACTCCTTTTCATTGTAAAGATATCCGTTACGTAAAAAAGTATGTTCCCTTAATGGTCTGTAATTGAACAAACCTTTTTTATATCTCATGGTCAGATTCCCATGGTTTACTTCCAGAAAACCCTTTTGGGAAGTAATGCTGTCGGTAATATCAGTGATCCTGGTTTCGGGATAGTAATACAACCGGCCAATATGGTATTGTATTAATCTTGAGGAATCAAAGGTGGTTCTTTTTCGGATTGATATATCCCAGGTAGGGTTTTCTCTCCTGGTTCGGGCTGCATCGGCAATAATTTCTGCCTGTTTAAAGGGATCGAGTGTAAGCTGCAGTAGTCTGGCATCTGTAGTATCTACCTGGGCATAGATATCCTCCCGGGTAAATTTATAGTAACCATTCTGCCTGTACACGCTAACTAATCTGTCTAACTCGGTACTGATTAACTGTTTTGTATAGGGTGATCCTTTTGTTAGAATGGTGTTTTTTTCTTCCCGTAAGGTAAGGTGTTGGAGGGTAGTATCGCCAAGTTCGTAAGAAACTGAGTCAATGCTAATATTCCTGCCAACAGTAATAGTCATGCCCACAGTAGTTCTTAGCTGATCATTTACCGTATCTATCCTAACAGAATCATCAAAACCGGCATAATAGTAACCCTGCGAATTCAGGTATGCATTCATGAAATTGACAGATCTTGAAATATTTATCGAGTCGAAGACAGGCGGATTTTTAATTTTATAAAAAAGGCCGAACTGTTGAATTCTCCTTACTTGCAAGCTGTCATCCCAATATTTTCCCAGGTCGTTGGATAAGCGGTTTCTCTCATCTTTGGAAAGATCCCCTTTGAGTGTTAATTTGTTGTCGTAAACAAAAGCTTTGTCAACGGGATAGCTTCTTATGATGGTTCTTTTAGACACCGAACAGGAGCTGATCAATGCCAAAAGCAGGGATAGTATTGCAAGAGAAAGAAAATTTACTTTTAAACGGGTCAAATACATACAGGATGTTAAGCAAGAATGAGCTCAAATATATTCAATCTTTGTGCCAGAAAAAACAAAGGCAGGCCGAAGGATTGTTTGTGGCTGAAGGTACGAAACTGGCTGATGAGTTATTACATAGTGAGTATCCCATCAGGAAAATATATGCTTTGGCAGATTGGAAGCCGCCGGTGCTAACCTATAGACCGGTGGTTACTATTTCAGAAAAAGAATTACAAAAGATAAGCTGTCTCCAAACCCCCAATAAGGTTTTAATCATTGCTGAGCAGAAGGTAGAAGCCAGCCAGCCTGATTTAGCTAATGAATTTACACTTGTACTGGATGGCATCCAGGATCCGGGTAACCTGGGTACTATCATCCGGACTGCTGATTGGTTTGGGGTTACCCAGGTTATTGCCAGTGAGCATACAGTGGAATTATATAACCCCAAAGTAATACAAAGTACGATGGGTAGTTTTATTCGGGTAAAGCTTTGGTATCAACCTTTACCCGAATTTTTAAGTTTGTGTAAGTTGCCTG
The DNA here is from genome assembly GCA_023229465.1 of Chitinophagaceae bacterium. Lineage (GTDB taxonomy): Bacteria > Bacteroidota > Bacteroidia > Chitinophagales > Chitinophagaceae > Sediminibacterium. The sequence goes on along the minus strand of JALNZE010000003.1, from coordinate 204,540 downwards.
TTTATGGGGCTCTTTTAAAAGGGGAGCCTATCAACCTGGTTCCGGGTATTTCGAAGGGAGTTCTTGTGATAGGCAATGAATCCAAAGGCATCAGTAAAGAACTACTTCCTTTTATTACGCATCCTGTAACCATTCCGGGAATTGGCGGAGCAGAATCGCTGAATGCCGCGGTGGCAACGGGAATTGTGTTGTCGCATTTGAAGAAATGAGAGAAAAAGAGAATGACAGAATGAATGATTAGCGGAATTGGATAGCTTTTACGGGGTTTATTTTTTTGATGAGTAAGGTTGGGATAATCAGTAAAATATAGCAAACAAATGCTGTAGAAAGGCAAACGGCGCCTACCTGCCACCAGATAATTGAAACCGGTGCTTTTGCTACATAATAGGAAGCCTCATCTAGTGTAATAAAACCCGTGTATTGCTGTAACAGACAGATGCCAACACCCAGTATACATCCAATACCAATGCCCGCAAAGCTGATTAAGGTGGCATGGTACAAAAATATTTTTCGGATAAGAGAATCAGCAGCGCCGAGGGCTTTCATCATGCCAATCATACGTGTTCTTTCCAGAATGAGAATCAGCAGGCAGGTAATCAGGTTAATGATGGCTACCACAGCCATCACAATAAAAATTACATTCCGGTTCACATCCTGAATATTGAGCCAGTCGAAAATATTAGGATACACTTCCCGAATACTCCGGCTCATCCATTCTGCCGGCAGTTTATCAGCTAAACGATTACTGATGCTGTCAATTTTTTTATAATCATCAACAAATAATTCATATCCTCCTGTCTGGTCCGGTAACCATCCATTTACCCGCCTTATTAACCTGATATCACCCAGTATAAAAAGCTTATCATATTCCTCAATACCTGTTTTATAGATACCGGCTACTGTTAACTTCCGGTAGGTACGTGAGCCATCAAGTATCGAAATAAAATAAATGGTAACCGTATCAGCAAGATTAATTTTTAACTGTAAGGCCATGGGTAAAGAGAGCATGATCTCCCTGCTGTACAATGAATCACTGAAATTGAGCCAGCGGCCCTCTATTAGAAAAGGTTTTAATTGACTACTGTCGTACTCTTTTTCAATCCCTTTTAAAAGAACACCTTCAATTTCTTTATTTTTTTCCAGTACCGCAGATTTTGTTGCAAAGCTCTGCACCCTGTGAACGCCTGGTTCTTTTAGGAGAACAGATTCTATACCGGCGTTTTTTTCCATTGGACTTTCCTCTGCTACCAGTGATCTGCTGGGCTCATATTTCTGAACACGGATATGCCCCCAAAAACTAAATACTTTCTCAGACACCGTTTGTTGAAATCCATTTACAAAAGCCAGTGTAACAATCATGGCCATAACACTTAATGCCGTTGCCATTACCGATAAACGGATAATAAACCTGGAAAAAGATTTCTGCCGGTTAAAGGCAATACGTTTGGCAATATAAAGGGCCAGGTTCAATCGGCATGATTTTAGATCAATCAAAACTACATTGCACTAACCAATGCAGCAAAAGCATTTGTAAATTGGCAGATTGTTGTATGTTTAAGCAGAATTACCTGTATGTATAAGTCAGCAGTTTTATTGATACTTTTCTCCCTTTGCAATTGGCTGCAGGCACAACGTTTGCCTGATCAGGTGTATATGCCTACTATTAAAACAGTGAAGCTATTTCAACAGAATAACCAGCAAAGCCTTCCGTTGCTTACACTTCATTCAACTGATCAGCTGGAACTTCACTTTGATGATATGAGTGGCTATGCACGCAACTATTATTACACGTATATTTTATGTAATGCAGACTGGACGCGGGCTGATGTGAATGTATTTGATTACATAAAAGGGTTTACACAAAACCGGCTGAGTCAGTACAGGATGTCTTCATTCACCAGTTCCAAATATGTGCATTACCAGGCCTTATTACCCGAAAGAAATTGTATTCCTGTTAAAAGTGGTAATTACCTGTTACTGGTTTACCTGGATGCTGATACAGCTAAGCCGGCATTTACCAGGAGAATGCTTATTGTAGATAACAAGGTGAGCATTGGCGCCCAGGTACAGCAACCTTTTGATAATGGGTTATTGCGTACACACCAGAAAATTCAATTTTCTGTAAATACGCAGGAATTGAATGTGCTCAGTCCGCAGCAAACCAGTGTGGTAGTATTACAGAATAACCGATGGGATGACGCGGTAAAAAATATTCAGCCATCTTTTATCCGTAATAAAGTATTGGAATATAATGGGGAACAGGATTGTGTTTTTTCAGCGGGAAAAGAATACCGATGGGCGGATTTGCAAAGTTTTCGCTTTCAGAGTGATAGGGTAGACAGGGTAGATAAAACAAAGGAACCGAATGATATATTTATTAAAACCGATGTAGAGCGAAATAACCTGCGCTATCTATTTTTCAGGGATAGAAATGGTTGGGATGAAATAGCTACTACAGAATCGGTTAATCCCTGGTGGCAAACTGAGTATGCAAATGTGCATTTTACTTTTGCTCCCGCAAGGAATCAACCCTATGCCGGTAAAAACCTGTACCTGTTAGGACAGATGACTGACAACCAGGTTGGTGATACCTCTCTCATGAATTATGATGCAGAAAAAGGGGTCTACACCAAAACACTGCTTTTAAAGCAGGGCTATTATAGTTATACCTATGTTACCAAAGATGCTAAACATTTAGCCGCAAAAGCAGAAACTGCTTTAACTGAGGGCAATTACTGGGAAACAGAAAATCAATATACTATCTTATTTTATTACCGTTCTTTCAGCAGCCGCTATGATGAACTGGTTGGGGTTACTACCATTAATTCAAGAAATGGAGCAGGGGGGTTCTGAGTTGCTGTTATTGTATATTCTAAGGTATTCGTCTAAAAAAATCATGGAAATATCGCGTCAACCCTTATTTTTGCGGCGGCAGGTCTTACACGACCAGCTCCTGCTGAACCTCCCCAGGGTAGGAATACAGCAAGGATAGGCGGTTGTAGCGGTGCGATGTGAGTAGCCTGCCATTTTTTCTTCTTTACCCGAATAGTGAATGTACTGATTCGTGTATAGGGCAGTCAGTATTTTTTATTCGTTCATTTGAAAATCAAGTATGAAATTTTTTATCGACACGGGTAATTTGGCCCAGATTAAAGAAGCCAATGATTTAGGAATCCTTGATGGGGTTACTACCAATCCAAGTTTAATGGCCAAAGAGGGCATTAAAGGGGAGGAAGCCATCGCGCAGCATTACAAAACCATTTGTGAGCTGGTTGATGGCGATATCAGCGCTGAGGTTTTATCTACCGATTTTGCCGGTATGGTGGAAGAGGGCAAAAAATTAGCCGCCATTCACCCGAATATTGTGGTAAAGGTGCCGATGATTAAAGAGGGTATTAAAGCCATCAAATGGTTCGCGGATAATGGTATCCGTACCAACTGTACCTTGATTTTTTCTGCCGGTCAGGCCATTCTTGCCGCTAAAGCCGGTGCCAGCTATGTATCTCCTTTCATTGGTCGTATTGACGATAGTGGTTGGGATGGTATGGAACTGATAGGGCAACTGAGGCATATTTTTGATATACAGAATTATAAAACAGAAATATTGGCTGCTTCTATACGCAATGCACTTCATATCATTAAAGCGGCAGAACTCGGCGCCGACGTATGTACCTGTCCGCTGGATTCGATTCTTGGATTATTAAAACATCCTTTAACCGATATTGGCCTGGCCAAGTTTCTGGAAGATGCCAAGAGAATGTAAAGAGGCTGAACACCCATTAAGGAAGCCTGATCTTATAAATCGATCACTTTTTTTGCTTCATTGCTTCTAAAGCAGGTATTAATAACCTTCATTACATTCATACCGTCCTGTGTGGTAACCTGTATTGGTGCATGGTTGCGAATGGATTGGTATATGCCTTCATAATAAGCATAGTAATTTCCCTGAAGCGTAGGCACTCTTTCGCGTAGTAACCTGCCGTCTTTTTCTGTATGCAGTAATCCCTGTTCAGTTTCAGCCTCTGTACCCCATTCCTGTAAGTTGGGTACCTGATTGGCCATTAAATGTGATTCCTGAACATCTCCGCGACTTTTTAAGAATGATCCCTTCCTGCCATGCACCACATAAGCCGGGATGGGTTCTCTTACCTGGTAACCCGCTTTCAGCCTTACTCTTAAGTTTGGATAGTAAAAAAGAATTTCAAAGTAATCGTCTACCTGCGATCCTTGCCGGGTGATGCGCAGATCAGCAAATACGGATTGGGGCAGTCCGAATAAATGCAAAGCCTGATCGATAAGATGGGGCCCCAGATCATTCAGTAAACCCGCACCGGGCGATGGTATTTCTTTATGTGTTTTAGGACTCAGTTCTTCTTTGTATCTGTCGAAATGAAATTCAGCCTCCATAATCTCACCCAGCCAGCCTTCCTGTATTATTTTCTTCACTGTTTTAAAATCACTGTCCCAGCGCCGGTTCTGGAAAACAGAGACGACTTTTCCGCTGCTGTCGGCTAATTCTTTAAGTTCAATGGCTTCTTCAACGGATGTGGTAAATGCTTTTTCAACCACGGCATGTTTACCTGTGGCCAACACCTTTTTTGTATACTCAAAATGAGTGGCAGTAGGCGTATTTACAATCACCAGTTCTATAGACTCATCTGCCAGCAGTTCTTCCAGTGTTCGGAATAGTTTGATGCCTGGATAAAAGGAAGCTGATTCGGATTTTGTTCTTTCCCAAACACCATATAATTCAAAACCGGGATGAAGATGGATAAAAGGGGCATGAAAAACCCTGCCCGACACGCCGAAAGAAAGGATGGCTGTTTTGATTGGTAGCATGATAATTTACCGGTTATGTATTGATGAATAGGTATGTGCGCTAAAATTAAAATATTTGCAGCAAACCGGGATGCTTTTTAAATGCCGGATGAGCCCGTTTCCTGAACGGGTGATTGTGTAAAATGCAGGGTAAAGATAATTTAATCAGTATTTCGTATCTATAATAGTATCTTGTTCGATATGCAGGAGAAGAAAAACTTTGTACATGTTACCACCAGTGAACCTCATCGAATTCGAACTAAGGAAATTCTCAAACAGTTTCCCGATATGCGTAAGCTGATTGGAAAGAATCCGCTTACCTTTCTTGCTATTATAGGGTTAGTCGGGTTTCAAATTATTTTTTGTTGGCTGGTTGCAGATCAGTCGTGGTGGATAGTTGTTGGAGCTGCCTATCTGTTAGGCGCTTTTGCGGACCATGCTTTATTTGTCATGATCCACGAATGTTCTCACCGGTTGATTTTCAAAAGCCATGCCGCTAATCGTTTGGCAGGTATTTTGGCTAATATTCCTTTGATTTTTCCGAGTTCGGTTTCATTTGAAAAATACCATCTCAAGCATCATTCTTTCCAGGGAGTGTATGAACTGGACGGTGATTTGCCCAATTACTGGGAAGCGAAACTGATTGATAATTATTTTATTGGTAAAGTGATCTGGTTATTATTCTATCCTTTTTTTCAGTTATTCAGATTTCCAAGGCTACAGGAGATCAAGCCTTTTAATAAATGGGTAGCGCTGAACTGGCTGGTTCAGATGATTGCGATTATACTCATTGCCTATCTTTTTGGCTCCAAAGCCATTGCTTTTATGGTATTGAGTTTTTTCTTTTCTGTGGGCTTGCATCCTTTGGGCGCCAGGTGGATACAGGAACATTATTTAACCGATGGCGAACAGGAAACCTATAGTTACTACGGGATATTAAATACGGTCGCTTTTAATGTAGGGTATCATAATGAACACCACGATTTTCCATCAATACCCTGGAACAAACTTCCGCTAATCAGGAAAAAGGCCCCTGCTTTTTATGATACACTGTCGTACCATACCTCTTGGACAAAACTATTTCTACGATTTCTTTTTGATAAAGAAATATCACTCTACTCAAGAATAGTTAGAACCAACAGGGGTAAGGTTTTGATTACCGATGAAGACAGCCCTGATATTGATTTGGGTATCACAAAATAATTGCCCTTTTGAACGGATTAACCTATTATTTGTAATTTTATTTGCTCAGTAAGTCAGTAAGTAGTACCTTTGCACCCTGAAATTGAGCGACGAGGTATATAACAGTCTCATGGATGGTACAATCCTGAAGCATTCTTCTAACGGTTGAATTGGTTTTTTACTCCCTGTTTCCGCTCAGTTAAATATTGAATAATAAAAATAAGCATATTATGAATGGTAATGTAATGCCTTCTATTGTAAGAATAGAAGCAGATGAACTGAAGCAATTAGTAAATGAAGTAAGAGAAACGGTAGCAACCGGTCTTATTCTGGTAAACAAAAAAAGAAAAGCAACGCCAGGTTTTGGTATAGTTGACCTGTGGAATATCCGGCGTGGTATGAAATCGGCCACCTTTTCCAGAAGATATCTCAGGTAATGATTCATTTTTAAAACGATTTGTCAATCCCCTGCTTCCGTGCAGGGGATTTTTTTTAGCAAGACGGGATTCCGGATAGGCAATGCCCGGTAATTACGTCCGCTTTCTGAAAAGAAGCGGATGCGTGAATTATGCAATTTATTTAGTGATTTATGTAATGGCTATTGTTAAGTTTCTGCAGACCTTTACTGTGTACCAATTCAAGTAGCAGAATTTGGTAAGGGGTAATTTGAAAAAATTTAAAGCGTAAACATTAATAAAGCAAATTTTAGAGTTTCTTCATATAGCAGTTAGTTTTGGTTCAACCCCTGTTTTTACAGGGGTTTCTTTTTTTTGATTAACTGATGTACCCGTGACTAATTAAACAGCCGGAATAATCGCTTAAGTTTGTATTCATGCAAGTATTTACCACTCCCCGGCGTATCATCATAACCTGCCATAAATGGTTATCCCACGCATTACAAACTGATGTGCTGGCTTTAGGGTATGTTGTTACCCGTACTTTTCAAACAGGTGTAGAACTGCAGGGAACAGTGGAAGACTGCATCCGGTTAAACCTGAATTTGCGTTGTGCCAGCCAGGTTATGTATTCTCTGAAAGCTTTTACCTGTAATAATCCTGATGAATTATACGAAAATCTTGTTACCATAAACTGGGAATCGGTTATTGATCCGGATGGTTATTTTTCTGTAACGAGCAATGTTTTTCATCCGTCTATTCAAACCAATTTATTTGCCAATTTGCGGGTAAAGGATGCCATTGTGGACAGAATGCGCAATGAAACAGGTAAGAGGCCCTCAACCGGTTCGGAGCTAACCGGGGCAGTGGTTTATTTATTCTGGAAACACGAAGAAGCAGAAATATTTTTAGATACTTCCGGCGAAACGCTTGCCAAGCATGGCTATCGGAAATTACCAGGCAAAGCCCCCATGCTGGAGGCATTGGCAGCCGCAACCATTTTATCTACTAAATGGAACAGAACAGGGCCTTTTATTAATCCAATGTGTGGCTCAGGTACCCTGGCCATTGAAGCTGCCCTGATTGCCACTAACCGTCGCCCGGGATTATTGCGGCATAACTATTCCTTCATGCATCTGAAAGGGTATGATCCATCCATGTATACGATTGAAAGGGGTAAATTGGCTGAACAGGTAACGGAACCGGCAGGACTTAAAATAACGGCAACAGATATAAGCAGTCAGGCTATTGCTACTGCAAAGATCAATGCAGCGGCAGCAGGTGTGGAGCATTTGATAGCATTTGCGGTAGGTGATTTTGAACAAACCATTATTCCTGAAGCGTTTGATGGAGTGATTATGTTTAATCCTGAATATGGTGAAAGGTTAGGTGATGAAATAGAACTCAATGCAACCTATGCGAGGATAGGTGATTTTCTAAAAAATAAGTGCAGGGGATATACGGGATATGTTTTTACGGGTAATCTTGACCTTGCCAAAAAAATTCGCTTGAAACCCAGCAGGCGTATTGAATTTTTTAATGCCACCATCGACTGCCGTTTGTTGGAATACGAATTGTATGCAGGTACGAAAAGAGAAGATAAGCCCGGACAGCAGACAGTTAATCCAATTCAATGATTAAAAAAATTACCGCCGTGTTAGCCGCCGCCTTGTTATGTATGCAGGGAGGTGCTCAGGCCATACAAATAGATTCACTAAAACCAGTGACCACACTGGATGAGGTTATTGTAACCTACAATAAGTGGGAGCGAAAATTAAATGAAGTTCCCAACCGCATCTCTAAAATTGCGATTCGTGATGCCCGTTTGAAGAACTCCCAAACCATGGCTGATTTGTTGGGCGCTACCGGGGAAGTATTTATACAGAAAAGCCAGGGTGGCGGTGGTAGTCCTATGATACGTGGGTTTGCCACAAACAGAATTTTGATGGTTGTTGATGGGGTTAGGATGAACAATGCCATTTACCGGAGCGGAAATATTCAAAATGTAATTTCATTGGATCCGCTGGCATTAGCTGATGCGGAAATTATTTTTGGGCCGGGGTCATTAATTTATGGAAGTGATGCCATCGGTGGTGTAATGGATTTCCACACCCTTGAGCCCAAATTTTCATCAGCAAAAAATAAAACGATTGTAAAGGGTAGTGGATTGGTAAGGTATGCAACTGCCAATACAGAAAAAACAGCTCACGCGGATGTGAATATCGGTTCTGATAAATGCTCGTTTTTGTCAAGCTTTTCATTCAGTGATTTTGGCGATACAAAGATGGGTATTCATGGCGGAGATGCCTCTTACCTGCGTTCCCAATATGTGCAAAGGGTTAATGGGTATGATTCAATTTTTATGAATACGGATCCACGTGTTCAAAAATTTAGTGGGTATACGCAAAAAAATTTCATCAATAAAATGAGGTATAAACCAACTGATAACCTTGATATACAATATGGTTTTCATTATTCAGCAACGGGTAATATACCGCGCTACGACAGGCTTATAGAGTATGCCGGCGGGAAGCTGCGTTTTGCTGAATGGTATTATGGCCCGCAATTGTGGGGCATGCATGCACTACAGGTTTACTACAGAAAGAAAAATTCATTATTTGACCAGTTGAAATTTGTAACGGCTTACCAGGAGTATGAAGAGAGCCGGTACGACAGAAGAAGAAATAATAATTATTTAAGGAGCCAGGTAGAAAAAGTGGGGGCATTTTCTGCTAATGCGGATTTTAATAAAGAAATCAATAATAAACAGGAACTGTTTTATGGTATTGAATTCATACAGAATAAGGTAGGTTCATCTGCATTCAATACCCAAATAGTTACCGGTCAAACAATACCCACTGCCACCCGGTATCCGGATGGCTCCTCCTGGCTTTCTTATGCTGCCTATCTTAGCTATAAGAATAACTTATCTGAACGGGTTAGTATTGTGGGAGGGCTTCGCTACAGTCGTACAAGTTCGCGGGCAGCATTTGATACCACATTTTTTAAATTTCCTTTTACCAGTGCAATCAATCGCAGTGGATCTTTTACAGGCAATACGGGCCTGGTTTACAGGCCATCTGAAAAGTGGCAATTAAATTTTAATTTTTCAACCGGATTCAGAACGCCGAATATTGATGACATTGGAAAGGTATTTGAATCTGCACCCGGTATTGTGGTAGTGCCCAATCCAGCCCTTACAGCTGAGTACGCGTATAATGCAGAAATTGGTGTGGTGCATAGGGTTGGCCAGGATTACCAGTTTTATTTTTCCGCGTTTTATACGGTATTAAAGGATGCGCTAACCCGCAGACCTTTCCGGTTTAATGGCAAAGATTCTATCCTGTATGATGGTAGTGTAAGCGCTGTTGAAGCTATTCAGAATGTTGCCACTGCAACCGTTTGGGGCATACAAACGGGCTGGGAGATAAGGTTTGCAAAGTTATTTACCTGGGAAACAAAATTAAACTGGATACAGGGCAAAGAAACGGATGATGTAAAAAACAGACAGGTACCCTTGCGGCATGCTCCGCCATTTTACGGATCAACAGCTATAAAATGCAGGACAAAAAATTTTGAGTTTGCATTAGAGGGGGTTCATAACAGTGTTATCAGCCATGCTAACCTGGCCCCAAGTGAGCAGGCTAAAATTTTTATGTATGCCAAAGATGTAAATGGTAAACCATACTCACCGGCCTGGTCCACGCTACATTTCAAAGCGGCCTATAGTTTACCAGGTCTTCCTCTACAATTTAATATGGGCTGGGAGAATATTACCAATACCCGTTATCGCCCGTATTCATCCGGATTAGTAGCAGCCGGAAGTAATTTCATTTTAAGTATGCGAGTGATGTTTTAAGGTTAGTTTACTATTTACCGGGCCCTTGTATATGCACCTGTAATAAACCTGGTCCTTGTATGGCTGATGGCCTATAAAATGAAATGAGTATTTGAACAGGATTGTTGAAAACTTATCCTTAGTTTTAAGCTGACGAATTTCTCCAAAGTTTATAAAATAAATACGCTGCTATGAAAAAAATAATCGGGTTATCCTGCCTTATTTTATCCGGATATTTTCTTACCGCGCAAACCTATTTGCCAACCAGTGAAAATCTGGCAGCCAGACAGCATTTTCAGGATATGAAATTTGGCATGTTTATACATTGGGGTGCATCGAGTGTATTGGGAAATGGGGAATGGGTGATGAATAACCGCAATATCCGGGTACAGGACTATACGAATCTACGCCGCGTGTTTAATCCGATTGATTTTGACGCGAAGAAATGGGTGTCCACTGCAAAGAATGCAGGCATGCAATACATCACTTTCATTACCCGCCACCACGATGGGTTTAGTAACTGGGATACCAAACAATCTGATTGGAAGATCACCAATACACCTTATGGTAAAGATGCTTTAAAACAGTTAGCGGAAGAGTGCCATAAACAGGGCATTAAATTATTTTGTTATTACTCATTGCTTGACTGGTATCGAAGTGATTACCAATATGAAACAGGAAAAACGGGTAAGGGAACGGGAAGAACTACTAAAAGCGACTGGAACAGTTATATCGCGTTTATGAAGGCGCAGTTAACGGAATTGCTAACTGATTACGGAGAGATCGCCGGTATCTGGTTCGATGGGCATTGGGATCAGTTGGATAATGATCATGACAAAACCTTACAATCAAAGGTGAACTGGCATTATGATGAGATTTACCGTTTAATTCACCAATTACAGCCTAACAGTTTAATCAGTAATAACCATCACCTGGCACCTATACCCGGTGAAGACTTTCAGGCATTTGAGAAGGACTTGCCCGGAAGAAATACCACTGGTTTTGGTGGAGCGGATATTTCGCCCCTGCCCTTGGAAACCTGCGAAACCATGAATGATTCATGGGGATTTAATATTACAGACAGGAAATTCAAATCAGTTCCTGCCCTGATTCAATACATGGTAAATGCCGCAGGCAGGAACGCTAATTTTTTGTTGAATGTAGGTCCCATGCCCAATGGCCAGTTACAAAATGAATTTTCAGATACACTGGCCCAAATGGGTATATGGATGGCCCAGTTTGGTAACAGTATTTATGGCACCAGGGGAAACATTATTCCTGCGCAGGATTGGGGCGTAGTTACAGGAAAAGAGAAAAAATATTTTGTGCATGTGTTACAAAAGCCCGGCCAGCAACCCTATATTTTTGTTCCATCCATCAAAGAAAAAATAGTATCGGCTGTATTGCTCAACAACAAATCTACCCTTACATTTAAACAACAACCTGAGGGACTGTTTATTTACATGGATGGAATACAATATAGCGAAGTGGATACCATTATTCAATTGAGTTTTGACTAATTTTCAGCATATAATACCTATAATCAGATGAAATTGATTCGTTTTGGAAAGGCTGGTGAAGAAAAACCCGGTGTTCATTTGAACGGGGTTAATTATGATGTATCAGCCTTTACAGGTGATTATGATGCAACTTTTTTTTTGAGTGGGGGTCTTGAGTCATTAGCACTGATACTATCGCAAAAGGAGCATTTATTGCCAAAATTAGCTGATGGGGTAAGGTTGGGATGCCCGGTTGCACATCCTTCCAAAATTATTTGTATCGGACTGAATTATGCTAAACACGCGAAGGAAACCAATTCGCCAATACCAAAAGAACCGATACTGTTCCTGAAATCTACTACTGCCATTACCGGACCAAATGATCCGATAATGATTCCCAAAGATGCTGTAAAAACGGATTGGGAGGTTGAATTATCGTTTGTAATGGGCAAGAGAGCCAGCTATGTTCCGGAAGCAACAGCGATGGATTATGTAGCCGGTTATTGTTTGCACAATGATGTAAGTGAAAGGGAATTCCAGTTAGAACGTGGCGGTACCTGGGATAAGGGAAAGGGTTGCGATACCTTTGCGCCGCTTGGCCCATGGTTAGTTACCAAAGATGAGATAGCTGATCCGCATTCACTGCGATTATGGTTAAGCGTGAATGGGAAAATGAGGCAGGATGGAAATACGGATGACCTGATTTTTACGATTCCACAATTGGTAGCCTATATCAGTCGGTTTATGACCTTATTACCCGGCGATATTGTATCTACCGGAACGCCGGCGGGTGTTGGTCTTGGGTTTAATCCACCTGTTTACCTGCGGCCAGGAGATGTAGTTGAATTAGGTATTGATGGATTAGGCAGTTCCCGGCAGAAAGTGATTGCTTATAGCCACCATTGAGGCAAAACGTTATTTTATTTGTGTATTTTCCTGCAATGGTTATTATGATAAACTGATTTACAGATGGGAGAAATACAGATTGTTGTGGTAGATTCCGGCTCGGTGTATATTGAGAAACTGAACCATCGGTTGCATCATGAGCTGGCATGTGGTTATCATTACCATGAGGTAACACAGTTACCCTCTGGTATACAGCGTTCGCTTCATCTTTTCAGGGAGATTGAGAATCCCGCTTTTCTTCCGGTATTATTACGCAGCTATGAAACCCTTGATGGTACTAAAATGTATTCAGGTAAGGTTCTTTCCATGCGCAAGTATTTTGTACATGGTCATAACGGACCGGAAGGAAGGCTTAAGATTGAAACAGATAATAAGCAGCTATACGATATTCCTTTAGCTGCATTGGAGCAATTGGGTATGTGACCTGTGAATCAGCGGTTACCTTTTACACTTAAAATCTGAATAGGAATTTACCGGGTAACATGGTTATATTGATGTCTTTTGCAAACAATAATTCCCCATCAGCCTGTACCGGAATTTCCGCATCGCTTTGTATAGAAAATCTTTCGCCCAACCGGTGAATAACAAAAGGTAAATGCAAATGCCTTCCTTTTTTAATGACAGGTAAATATTTCAATCGTTGGCAAACAGACAATTTTTTACAGAGCAGCATATTTAATTTTCCATCATTTAGTTCAGCCCCGGGCGCTACCAAAAAACCACCGCCTGCCCTTGACGAATTATTGATCATCACCAACAGGAATTTCTCATTCCATTTTTCATCAGGGGTTGTAATAGTAAATTGATGTTCATGAAAGGAAAATATTTCTTTAATTACCGCTAACAAATATCCAAAGTGCCCGCCTATCAAACGGATCGTGCTCATCGATCGAAGCACTTCGCCATCAAAACCTGCTCCCAGGCAATTCATAAAAAGTATGTTATTGAACTTTCCGGCATCAATACGTTTCGGTGTGGCATTAAGCACAAGTTCAAGTTGGTCCGCATCTGAAATATCTCCGTATAATTTCCAGGCAAAATCATTGCCTGTTCCGCCTTTGAAGAGTGCAATGGGTTTATCGCAATCGGGATAGTGATTGATAAAATAATTGATGGTGCCGTCTCCTCCAATAATCCATATATCAGAAAAGTCAGCAAAGGAGGGTGGCCATTGCAGGTTAAAAGTGGAAGATGGAATTTGTTTCCTGGTTAATTCAGCTTTCAGCCAGGCAGATAATCGGCTTGCGCTGCCATTGCCGGCAGAAGGGTTTTCCAATATGGCTACAGCAGTTATCAGCATCGTTAGACAGAGAAAGCTAAGGCAAATTGATTTGGCAACAAAAAATAGGGCAAAAGAGACCGATTTAGCCGGTTCTGAGCGGTAAGAAAGCCCGTTTAATTTTAAAATGATAGATTTGCGAAAAAATCAGGGTATTTCAGACAGGTAGCGGGCTGTTACAGACCAACCTGCCATTTTATGATTACCCATACATACAGTTAAATTTTATGAGACGAATTGTTAATTACAGAAAATTATTGGGGGTACAGGAAGCGGCAGAACTGAGGGAATTAAAAACGGTATACAGAAATCTGATGAAAGACTGGCATCCGGATAAGTTTCATGATGATCATGAAAAGAAACAGGAAGCGGAAGAAAAGAGTAAAAAAATAATTGAAGCCTATCATTTTTTGGTAAGCGTAGCGCCGGAAACACGCACGCAAATGCTTCCTGAATACACAGAAACGACTACTAATTCAGGCATTGTAGATTTTGAATTTAAATCAGAAATACTCCGGATTATTTTCGATAATGGAAGTGAGTACGAATATTACGGTGTACCCAAGGCCATTTATGTAAAACTGGTTAATGCCGAAACACCCGGTAGATTTGCCAGAAGGCATATTTATCATGAGTATGTGTATAGAAGTACCAGTAAGCAGGTGGCTGCCGTATAATTTATTTTTTAAAAAGGAGAGGGGCTGATAGCTGTCCATCCGCCATCAATCACTAAACTTTGGCCGGTAATGTGTTTAGCTTCTTTTGATACGAGAAAAGAAACCGCATTGGCAATATCAGCAACGGTTGCCGCTTTGCCCATTGGGGTTAGCCTGGCCCAGGTTTCCGCATAGTTTGTTTCTGAAACGGTCCGTTCTGTAAGGGTAGCGCCAGGCGCGATACAATTAACTGTGATACCCAATGCCGATAATTCAATGACCAGGTTTTTGGCCAGCATTTCCAGCGCCGCTTTACTCATGCCATAGGCTGCCAGGTTCTTGTGTGCCTGGTGCCCGGTTACAGATGACATGAAAAGGATACTTCCTCCTTTACCCTGTTTGGCCATTTGCCTGGCTGCGATCTGTGCCAGAAAAAAACTACCCTGAAGATTTAGTTTCATCACTTTAGTAAATGCGGCAACATCGTAAGTAAGAAAATCACCAAAGAGCGTAATGCCCGCGTTGGCAATGGCAATAGTAAGCTGGCCGAAATGGTGCACTGCTGTATCAACCATCTGTTGTATAAAACTAATTTCTGAGGCATCACCTGGTAAGCCAATACAACTTCCACCTTTTTTTGTAATGGCATTGGCTGCCTGATTGCACAAGGTTGGATCAATATCATTCAATAGTATATTCGCGCCCTGTGAGGCCAGGTTGACGGCAATTTCAAATCCAATACCCTGGCCGGCACCGGTGATGATGACTGTTTGATTGTTGAATTTTCCTGGCATGTGTAATGCTTTATTTTCAAGTTAACTGGTTACAGCTTTGCCCTGTGTTTAACCATACCGGTACATCCGGGTGTTACTATAAATAGATCTCCACTTTCCGGGTATAAGGTAAGTTGTTCAGTCGTTAATTCCTGTTTTGCAGTAGTAATCAATAACCGGTCCATGTTTTCTCCTCCAAATGCGCAGGAAGTTGGCTGTGGTACAGGAAGTGAAATTTTATCCATTAACAGGCCTGTTTCAGGATTCCAGCGATATACACCAAAGCCGCCGTAATGGGCAATCCATAACATACCTTCAGTATCCATGCACATCCCATCAGGGCTGCCCAGTTCTGAGGGCACTTTAATAACCGTTTCTTTAAAATGGATATCACCGGTAATCGAATCAAAATTCCAGGCACTTACCTCATTCCTGGCGCTTTCAACATGGTACATGATACGGTTATCCGCGGTCCATGCAATACCATTTGGAATGGTCATATTGGACAGTTTATGCTGAAGGCCCGAAATAGTATCAGCTGAGTAAAATGAGCCTGCCTCTTTTCTGCAGTTGCTATCCATTGTGCCAAACCATACTCTTCCGGTACTATCTACATCGCCATCATTGGTTCTGTTATTAGTGATAGCAGCTTCAACCTCCATTAATTTCTCAGTAATATCAGTAGCAAAAAAATACCGGTATATTCCGTCCTGCATTAACAGCAGGGCCGTATTTTTTGATTCGGGTAGTATCAGGCTCACCATGCCGGCAACATTTCTTTTGGTAACTTTTGAGGTTGACAGTTCTATTTCATAAATGACAGACGCTGTTATATCTGTCCAGAAAAAACTATTTCTTTCTGCAAACCAGCAGGCGCTTTCTCCGAGATCATTGCGGGCATGGAATAAGTTGGTGGCATTCATAAGATGGGTTGTGTGGGCTGTTTTTATAGAGAGTAAAAATAATTTTCTGTTTATTCTATCGTTTAGATTACATTAGTTTTTGATACCGGTATGCTTTCAGTAAAAATCAATTAAAGCTAAGTTCGAAAAGTCAAAGTCGCACTAAATTATTCGTAAAAATGCAGCTATTTCAGTATAAAAGAAAGACGTGCAGGATATTTTTTTTACTGCTGTTCACATTGGTAACCAAACTAAGTTCCGGGCAAGCATCAGAAAATAAACAAAGCATCCCGCCTTTTAAAATAGTATTAACCGATGGACGCCCCTTTAATTATAAGGAATTACAAAAGGGCAGTCCGGTAATGCTTATTTATTTCGCGCCCGAATGTGATCATTGCAGGGAATATACCAAAGAGTTAATTTCTGTAATGGATCAATTTAAAAGTACACAGATTATTATGATCTCCTATTTGCCCATAGCAAAGCTTCAGCAATTTTCTAAAGAGTTCAGGCTGGAAAAATTTAAAAACATTAAAGTAGGTACAGAGGGCAATTCTTTTTTAGTACCTAGTTACTATAAAATAGGCTTATTCCCTTTCACTGCGTTATATGATAAGAATGCGAAATTATTGGCGGTATTTAGAAAGCCGCCGGGTATGGGGGAGTTGTATAATTATTTAAGAAAATGACGATTTACTTAAGGCTTTCTTACTCATTTTTTTAGTTTTAAAAATATTCACCTTACTGTATGCCGAATGGGAGAGATGTACCGGAAACATCCTTGGTTGTAATTTAAAAATAATTGAGTATAATTGTTTTGGTAATCTAAATAACCGGCAAATGAAAGCACATATCAGTATCCTGTTATTATTTCTTATAGTAACCTGTTACACAGGCCATGCACAAACGCATCATGCACAACCGGGGCAACCTAACTTTATAGTTATTTTTGCGGATGATCTGGGGTATGGGGATTTGAGCAGCTATGGGCATCCTACGATTCTTACACCTAATTTGGATAAGATGGCCGCTGAGGGTATGCGGTTCACCCAATTTTATGCGGGAGCTGCTGTTTGTACTCCCAGCAGGGCAGCGCTGCTTACAGGAAGGTTAGGTATTAGAACAGGAATGTATGGCAAACGTAGTGTACTTTTTCCGAATTCTGCCGGTGGGTTACCTTTAAAAGAAATAACCATTGCCGAAATGCTTAAAGCAAAAGGCTATGCAACGGGCATTATAGGCAAATGGCACTTAGGGCAGCTCCCCGAATTTTTACCCATGCACCAGGGGTTTGATTATTGGTTTGGGATACCTTATTCCAGCGATATGGGAAAAATTGGTACAACCCGCTACAGTCCTGATAATCCCAATGCAACTGCTCCAAAACCCAACGCCGTTCCTTTGCCTTTATACAGGAATGATAAGGTAATAGAAGAGGAGCCTGATCAGCATTATCTTACCCAGCGGTACACCGGAGAGGCAATCAATTATATAAAGAAAAATGCGGATCAGCATAAGCCTTTCTTTCTATATTATGCCAGTAACTTTCCACATGTTCCCTTGTATGCATCACCTGAATTTGAAGGAAAGAGCAAACGTGGAATATATGGAGATGTGGTGGCAGAATTAGACTGGAGTGTAGGCCAGGTACTTAAAACACTGAAAGACCTTAAGATAGATAAAAACACTTTTGTGATTTTCACCAGTGATAATGGCCCCTGGCTTACCCAGTTAGATCATGGCGGCTCAGCCGGTATACTTTATGAAGGAAAAAATTCTACTTATGAAGGCGGAATGCGTGAGCCTGCCATTGCCTGGTGGCCCGGAAAAATCAAAGCCAATGCAGTATCTTCTGCCCTTACCAATACAATGGATCTTTTACCCACATTCGCAAAATTATCAGGGGCGGATCTTCCGAAAGACAGGATACTGGATGGGATGGATATTTCAGATATACTGTTCGGTAAAAAGGATATAGTGAGAAATATGATATACTACTATATCAACGAAAGTTTGTACGCGGTAAGAAAAGGCCCCTGGAAGGCCCATTTTACAACGCATCCTTCTTATTCACAGGAAGCCCCTGTACCTCATGATCCCCCATTATTGTATAATATGGATGTGGACCCTTCCGAAAAATATAATGTGGCCAAACAGCGCCCTGATATCATTGAGGATTTAAGAAAGGAATATGAGAAGCAGAAGGCCATTATACCGGCTCCTGCGCAAATGGATAAAATATTGCCGGCCACCGGTATTAAATAAGTAAGGTAAAATGTTTGAGTGATTAGTTATATTTATACACGTAATATGGCTTTGGTTACAGGGATATCCCGGAGAACGATATGATGTGAAGTATGAGCGCTCATTAAAGAAACAGGAATATGAATAAATACAGTTTATTGATTGTTGTTGCCATTTGTTCTGCAGGAATATTATTTTCCTTTACTAAAAAATTACCTGGGAAGCATCAGCCTAATGTTATTTACATTATGAGTGATGATCATGCCTATCAGGCGATCAGCGCCTATGGATCCGGGTTAAATCAAACGCCTAATATTGACCGCCTTGCTCGTGAAGGAGCCCTGTTTACGAAGGGCTTTGTAACTAACTCCCTCTGCGCACCCAGCAGGGCTGTGATATTGACGGGAAAATTTAATCACATTAACGGCAGAGTAGATAACGGAGCCTCGGTTTTCAACCAGGATCAGATGACTTTTCCCAAGTTGCTGCAAAAAGCGGGCTATCAGACTGCAATGGTTGGGAAATGGCACCTGGTAGGTAATCCACAGGGTTTCGATTACTGGAATATCCTTCCGGGGCAGGGAAGCTATTATAATCCTGATTTCATTGAAATGGGAGTGAAAAAACGTGTGGAAGGATATGTTACTTCTCTTACTACCCAATTTGCCCTCAACTGGCTTGATCATCGCGACAAATCAAAACCATTCTGCCTGATGTTGCACCAAAAAGCGCCCCACCGCAATTGGCTGCCCGAAGAAAAATATCTTAACCTCTATGAGGATGAGGATATCCCTTTCCCGGATAATTTCTTCGATGATTATCAAGGAAGGGGTACTGCGGCACACACCCAGGAAATGGAAGTTGTAAAGCACATGAACTGGGGACATGATATGAAGTTTGAGAATGATCCCTATACCGGGGAACCCACCAATTTTATGGAGAATATCAAGCGGTTTAATGCCGGACAACTGAAAGCCTGGCGGGCAGCTTATAATCCACGCAATGAAGCCTTTTTAAAAAACAAACCTGAAGGAAAGGAACTGGCCAAATGGATGTACCAGCGTTATATGCGTGATTACCTGAAATGCATCAAATCGGTTGATGATGGTGTGGGCGAGGTACTCGACTATTTGAAGGCAAATGGGCTGGATGAGAATACAATAGTTATTTATACCTCCGATCAGGGCTTTTACCTTGGCGAACATGGCTGGTTCGATAAACGCTTTATGTACGAAGAATCAATGCGTACCCCTCTGTTGATGCGCTATCCGAAAAAAATTAAAGCAGGCACAGTAGTTTCGGCTTTGGTTCAGAACATTGATTATGCACCTACAATTCTGGATTATGCCGGTATAGCCAAACCATCGGAAATGCAGGGAGAATCATTTAGAGACCTGGCTGCCGGTAAGCCTGTAAAGGATTGGCGCAATGCTGTTTACTATCATTACTATGAATATCCTGCCGAACATCATGTAAAGAGGCATTATGGGATCCGTACCGACCGCTATAAATTAATGCATTTTTATTATGATGTGGATGAATGGGAATTGTACGATTTGCAGAAAGATCCGCACGAAATGCACAGTGTATATAATGATCCGGCTTATGCAAAAGTCCGGGCCATGTTACACAGGCAGCTTGATGATCTTCGGAAAAAATATAAGGACAAACCGGGATTAGCGGAGACGTTTCCTTCAAAAAAATAAGATGATATCTCCAAAAAGTAGTGCAAGCTATTAAAGATGCAGAAGCTGAGATATCCAGGTTGCGGATAATTGTATAAAGGAGATGTAAAAAATCTATTTTATTTTTTGAAAGTGAGAAGAAAATTTTTAATGCTTATTGGAGTGCTGTTATTTATAGGCATGGGTACGATACTGATACAACAGTGCACTCCCCAAAGCAATGGCATAAATAGCCGTATTGCCGCTAATGATTTTGTGGGTGACCGGCAATGTAAAAGTTGCCATGCAAGCCAATATAATGATTGGTTATCCTCCGATCATTTTAAAGCCATGCAGCCTGCCAATGATTCAACGGTAGAAGGCAGTTTCAATGATAAAACGTTTACAGCAGATGGTATCGTCAGCCGCTTTTTTAAAAAGGAGGGTAAATATTTTATCCGAACGCAAGGCGATGATAATAGGTACCATGATTATGAAGTAAGATATACGTTTGGCTATAAGCCATTGCAGCAATATCTGGTAGCCTTTCCTGGCGGAAGGTTACAGGTGGCAAGGCAAAACTGGGACACGAAAAATAAAAAATGGTTTCATCAGTATGCGGGACAAAAAATTCCTTCGCATGATTGGCTGCATTGGACGGGGAATGCCCAAAACTGGAATACCATGTGTGCCGCCTGCCACAGTACAAACCTGAAAAAAAACTACGACTTTGAGAAAGATGTGTATCATACCACCTATAGTGTAATGACGGTAAGTTGTGAAAGTTGCCATGGCGCCGGTCAATTGCATATTGATTATATAAAAAACAGTGCGTACAAGGATGGAGAAAAAGTAAAGGGTTCTTATATGCAAATGCCCAAAAATACTGATCAGGCCGGGCAAATTAATACCTGTGCGCCCTGCCATGCACGCAGATCAGAAATAAGCGCTGACTTATTGGCAACCCCTGAATTAATGGATAACTATATTCCGGAAATTCCTTCAACTGAATTTTTTTATGCCGATGGACAGGCAAAAGATGAAGATTATACCTACACTTCTTTTTTGCAAAGTAAAATGTACAACCGCGGAGTCAGGTGCAGCAATTGTCATAACCCGCATTCCGGCAAACTGGTCTTAACGGGTAACGGGCTTTGCCTGCAATGCCACTCCCCCAGGTACGATGATTATTCACATACTTTTCATCAGGCAGGCACTATTGCTTCAGAATGCAAAAGTTGCCACATGCCGGGTACGGTTTACATGGGTAATGATCTTAGGTATGATCATACATTCCGTGTTCCCCGTCCCGACCTGTCAGTAAAATACGGCACTCCTAATGCCTGTAATAATTGCCATAAAAATAAATCACCATCATGGACGGCCGGCGCCATAACCAAATGGTATGGCTCCAATCGTATTTATCATTTTGCGGAAGATCTTATACCGGCAAGTAAAGGGGATGCGAATAGTGAGGGGCACATCATGCGTTTACTGAACGATACAGCCACTCCTTCCATTATAAAAGCAACAGCTTTGTATTATTTAAAAGATATCAATACCCGTAACAGTTCACAAGAATTATTAAAAAATTTGCAGGATAAAGATGCACAAATCCGTTACCGGGCTTTGCGAAGCCTTGCTAATTTTCCTGCAGAAGTATGGCTTACTGCAAGTGCTCCGTTATTATCAGACAATGTCAGGGCGGTTCGTATTGCTGCCGCGGATCTGTTAATTACGGTTCCTTCCGGTCAGGTACCGCAGTCCTATTATACCGCTTTTACCAAAGCAAGGAATGAGCTGGAAAAATACATTTTATACCAGACAGATTTTGCATCCGGAAATGTAATGGCGGGTGATTATTATCTTAAGCTCCAGGACTACTACAATGCTGAAAAATTTTACCTGCGGGGTTTACAAAAAGACACTGCCATGAATTATGCCCGGCTGAATTTATCGGCATTGTATAACGCAACAGGCAAAAATAATGATGCGCTAAAAGTATTGCAGGATGCATTGCTGACAGACGCTAAAAACGATCGTATTTATTTTAACCTGGCGCTACTTTATAATGAAATGAAAAACCCCGCGAAAGCAGAAGAAAGTCTGTTAAAAGCAATAGCCTTAAAAACAAATAACCCAAGAGTATACTATAATTATGGTTTGATGTTGCAGCAGAATGGCAAAACAAAAGAAGCCGTCGGCATGTTGGGGAAGGGATTGGAATTATCGCCCCTGGATGCTGACCTTAATTACACCTTGTGTGTGTTGTATGTGCAATCAAATCAGATTGATAGGGCCAAACAATACGCCGGTGTATTGAAGAAATATTATTCCGGTAATCCGGCATACGATAAGATTGTTCAGCAGCTTGGACTTTAAAAGAGTGATTACATATTATTGGGTAATGAATTTTAAAATGGGTGGCAACTATTTATCAGGGATATTTTCCGGTTGAAAATATCGGTGAAGACGGCTTTACAGGCAGATGATTTATACCGGCTTCTGTTAAAATAGAAATTACAATATGAAAAATATCCATTGGTTGGCAGTGAGTTCATACTGCAACGATGCCGTTATGATTTGTCAGGTAAACAGCCAAAATACTTGACAAAATTGAGATATTTATATGCTCATTCACTTACTAAACTATACCCGATCGGGTATAAAATATATTGTATTAAATAAAATTATACCCGATCGGGTATAAAAAATAACAATATGCCTAATATTATACCCGATCGGGTATAATATTAGGCATATTGTTGTATACTTGTATCCTAAATGCAATATTATGGCTGATCTCGAAAGGCTAATAAAGGAAAAGCGTAAGGCGAACAACATGACGCAAGAAGAGCTTTCTTCCAAATCTGGGCTAGGTATAAGATTTATCCGGGATATAGAACAAGGTAAGACGACTTTGCGTATGGATAAAGTAAACCAACTTTTGGCGCTCTTCGGAATGGAACTAAAGCCGGAATCTAAAACCTATGATAGTCATGAGTAAGAAAGCGAAAGTGTTATATGACGAAAATCTTGCGGGCTTTATCTCAGAAACCGATGAAGGATATGAATTTGTGTATGATACCAATTACCTGAATGAGAGCCCTCGTCCGGTGAGCCTGACCTTACCCTTACAGGAAGAATCATTTAAAAGCAAAGTATTGTTTGCTTTTTTTGATGGACTGATTCCGGAAGGATGGTTGCTTGATATTGCAACAGAACACTGGAAAGTAAAAGCCAATGACCGGTTTGGAT
The DNA here is from genome assembly GCA_023229465.1 of Chitinophagaceae bacterium. Classification (GTDB taxonomy): domain Bacteria; phylum Bacteroidota; class Bacteroidia; order Chitinophagales; family Chitinophagaceae; genus Sediminibacterium. The sequence continues at coordinate 181,126 of JALNZE010000003.1, read as the reverse complement.
TATTGCTGTTGGCTTGCCGTGATGCGATCGGCGCAGTTAGCATCGTACCCGAAAATGAATAAATAAAAAAGTTATGGCGAATTGTTGGTTTTGTTACCAAAATGCAGGAGACGCAGAATACCATGCAAAATGCTCGAAGCGTTTCTTCGGTATCGATAAAGTGCCGGAACTTGTGCTGGACAATAATTTATTAAAGGAACTGGCTGAAAAGACAATTAATAAGCGGATTGCAGTTACCGGGGTGCAACCCAAGTTATCAGTAACACTTGAAAAATCAAAAGAAAAGAATCGCCTGACCGTCGTAGGCCTGTGGGGAGAATATATTCTCAAGCCTCAGCATGACCGTTTTCCTTCAATGCCGGAAACAGAGGATCTGACGATGCACCTGGCTTCGCTGTTTCGTATTAAGGTATGTGATCATACATTGCTAAAAGCAACAGACGGAAGCCTGGTTTATTTGGCAAGGCGCTTTGACAGGGTGAAGGGTAAAAAAGTACACATGGAAGATCTTTGCCAGTTATCTGAATTCCAGACCGAAAATAAATACAAAGGTTCTTATGAAAAAGCAGGGAAGCTGATCCTGAAATACTGCACTAATAAAGGGCTTGATACACTTGAATATTTTGAAGTGGTATTATTTTCTTACCTGACGGGTAACAATGATATGCACCTGAAAAATTTTTCCGTACTACACTTGGAAGGAAGCTACGAATTAAGCCCTGCCTATGATTTACTGAATGCAAACCTGGTCAATCCAAAAGATGATGATGAACTTGGGCTTACCATAAGTGGCAAAAAGAAGAAGATAAAACTGGCGGATTTTGTTACACTTGCTGATGCTTTGAATATACCGGCGAAGGCAAGAGAAAATTCGTTTAAAAAATTCTCTTCGGCAACAGATAGGGCAAATGATTTGATAGACAGATCGTTTTTAACAGAAGATGAGAAGGTTAGATACAAGGAAATATGGTTGCAGAAGCAAAAAATATTCGGTAAAACAAATCCTGTTATTAACGAATATAGCATTCATTAATAGGCCGCCAGTTGCAACCATCTATGCCTCATATACATAAAAGAAAACCCGTTGAAATTCAACGGGTTTCGTGTGCCCAGAACAGGAATCGAACCTGCACTACCTTGCGATAACCAGATTTTGAGTCTAGCGCGTCTACCAATTCCGCCATCTGGGCTTTTTAAGCTTTAACGGGCTGCAATATTACAGTATCACCTCAATCCGGCCAAAATACGATCAAGGTATTTTTTACGGTAGTAATACTCTTTTACTTGCAACAATTCTTTTTCGGTAGTAATACCGTCCTGATAATGCGTAATAATCGTTTCCACAGGGACATAGATCTTTTTTTGAAAGTTATGAATGGTTTCTGTCAGCCGGTCAACATCCGCCTGTTCCGATACATCCATGGCCTGCTCATTCAGGTCCATCATTTCCATCAGAAAATCAGGTGATAACTGGTATTTTTCTTCTTCCGCCAATAAACCCTTCCATTGCAACAGGTATTTAATGGTTTCATCCGGATGCTGAAATACCTTATAAGCCATATTCACCAATGCAGATTTCTCCAATGCCTCAGCCTGTTCCTCTTCGGTACCCTGGCTATAAAAATCGGGATGATATTTACGACTCAACGCATAATACCGTTCCCTCACGACTGCCTGATTGGGGGAAAGGGAAGGGGGGAGGTTGTATAGGTCGAAGTAGTTCATTTTAGGAGTTAGGAGTTAGAAGTTAGGAGTTAGGAGTATTCAATACTTAGAATTTCATACTTCTAACTCCTAATTCCTAACTTTCTCAATTAACGTATCTTACGCACAAAAATAGTGCAATGCTTGTCATCGGACTTATTAGAGAGGGAAAAATTCCGGCAGATAACCGGGTGGCTTTAACGCCGGCACAGTGTAAATGGCTGGTGAAGAATTTTGATGATATCAGTATCCTGGTGCAAAGCTCGGCTCATCGCTGTTTTAAAGATGAGGAATATAAAAGGGCCGGCATTGAGGTAACCGAAGACTTGCGTAGCTGTAATTTGTTATTGGGCATTAAGGAAGTGCCCATTCCGCAGCTCATGGCAGGTAAACAATACCTTTTCTTCTCCCACACCAAAAAAATGCAATCCTTTAACCGGCCATTAATGCATGCCATGGTAGATAAAGGCATTACACTGGTAGATTATGAGTGCCTGGAACACAACGATGGGCAACGTATTATTGGTTTTGGATTCTTCGCGGGTATTGTGGGGGCACATAATGGTATTATGACCTATGGTAACCGCACAGGGGCCTTTCACCTGGACAGGGTAGGCGCTGTGAAAGATTACCGCGAATTAATTCATACTTATTTCGGTTTGAAATTGCCCCCCGTTAAAATAGCTGTTACCGGCAGCGGCCGTGTGGCGCACGGTATTCTTGAAATTATGAACCTGATGGATGTACAGGAAGTGGAACCGGATGAATACCTCTCCCGAAATTTTGAGTACCCCGTATATGTGCAACTAAAAGGCAATGACCTGTATAGGCACTTTGAGACCGGAAAATATAACCGCGAAGACTTTCATGAACATGCCGGCGACTACCGTTGTGAGTTTGAAAAGTATTGTTCGCAAACGGATATCCTGATGAATGGCATTTACTGGGAACCCAGTATGCCCAGGCTATTTTCAATGCAAGACATGCTTAGTCCTGATTTCAGGATACAGGTGATCGCGGATATAACAGATGATAAGAATGGGAGTGTACCCTGTAACCTTGGCGATGCCACTATTGATAACCCTATTTATGGAGTAGATAAATTATCGGGTATTAAAACGGCTCCCTATTTGCCGGGTAGTATTGATATGATGGCCGTTGGAAACCTTCCCAATGAATTACCACGCGATGCCAGCCGGTTTTTTGGAGAGCAATTAATAAAATATGTGTTGGGTGATATCAGAAAAGGGGGTAGCCCCACCATTGAAAGGGCCACCATATTAAAAGATGGAAAACTTACCGAGACCTTCAGTTATCTCGAAGAGTATGCGAGGCCGCGGTAGCGAAGGGTTAAACGATTATAATTTGAAGTAATAATCTTTCAGTAAACCCGTAAAAACGGCGCTGTATTGTTCTCCTTCCCGGATGGTAATGACAGATTGGTTAGTGGATACCGGGATTGTTGAAAATAAGTACATTACTCTAAAATATGCATGAACCGGAGTTTGTTTTACCAAGACGATTTCTTCGGGAGCAAATCCTTCTCTTAATGCTATTTTTTCAAACGCATCTTTCCGATGAAAGGGCAGTAAAACAGCAAACTTACCACCAGGCGCTAAATGTTGCTTAATCACTGCCATCAATTCTGAAAAACTTAATTCCCTGCTATGCAAAGCAAGGGTTCTTTGTGCATCATCACTCTTCAGATCATTGTCGAAAAAAGGGGGATTCGAAATGATGAGATCATATTTTCTTCCCAAATGCACCAGCCTGGCATCACCCTCAATCAACAGTAGCCGTTCTTTCCAGGGACTTGCTTCAAAATTTTCAAGCGCCTGTTCTGCCGCTTCTTTATCCAGCTCAATGGCATCCATTTGTAAAACTGTTTGCTGCACCAGCATCAAACTCAATAAGCCCGTACCCGCGCCAATATCCAACCCCCTGCCATCAGTCATCTTTCCTCTGCCCTCTGTCATCTTTCTTCCCACCCATGCTCCAAACAGGCAGGCATCGGTGCATACTTTCATCGCGCACCGGTCCTGTTGAACAGTGAATTGTTTAAACCTGAAATAGGTATTTGACATAGCAAACCAGAATGCATTTAATCATTTTAACCATTACAGCGGCCCCCACTATTTCGAAATCCCCTCCAATGCAAACAGAAAGGCATAATTCAGCGCCACATCTTTCAGATAATCAAACCGGCCGGAAGCGCCACCATGACCAAATTCCATATTGGTATGTAATAGTAAAATATTTTTATCCGTTTTCATCTCCCTTAATTTGGCCACCCATTTGGCCGGTTCAAAGTATTGAACCTGGCTATCGTGTAAGCCTGTTGTAACAAGGATGTTGGGATAATTCTTTTTCTCTACATTTTCATAAGGAGAGTAACTCTTCATATAATCGTATAACTCCTTGTTTGTTGGATTACCCCATTCGTCAAATTCGTTGGTAGTAAGCGGAATACTTTCATCGAGCATGGTATTTACCACATCTACAAATGGAACCTGTGCAATAATTCCGTGCCATAAACCGGGGGCCATATTGGCTATCGCGCCCATTAACAAACCACCGGCGCTGCCCCCCTGCGCATAGAGATGTTCTTTGCCGGTGTATTTTTCTTTTACCAGAAATTCTCCGCAGTCAATAAAATCGGTGAACGTATTTTTCTTTTTCAACAGTTTCCCATCCAGGTACCATTGCCTGCCAAGATCCTGCCCACCGCGGATATGCGCGATAGCGAATACAAACCCACGGTTCAATAAACTTAACCGGCTGCTGTTGAAACTCGCATCGGTACTGGCGCCATAAGAACCATACGCGTAAAGAAGTAAGGGGGCGTTGCCATTTTTTTCAAAACCTTTTTTATAGACAAGCGAGATGGGTACTTTTGTTCCGTCTTTCGCGGTGGCGCTTAACCTTTCAGTTATATATTCCTTTGGATCATATCCGCCAAGCACTTCCTGTTGTTTTTTTAATGTTTTTTCTTTGGAAAACAGGTCGTAATCAAATATAGAAGCAGGTGTGGTAAGCGATGTATAACTATACCTGAAATTGGTGCTGTTGTATTCCGGGTTGATATTAAAGTTGGCTGCGTAGGCGGCTTCACCAAAATCAATGTAATGCTCAACATTGTCTGTGAGGTTTCTCACACGCATTTTTACCAATCCATCTTTTCTTTCATTTATGACGATGTAGCCTTTAAATTCTTCAATGCCTTGTATCAACACGTCTTCTCTATGAGGGATGACTTCTTTCCATTGGGCGCTGCCTGTTTTATCAAGCGGACATTCCATTAACCGGAAATTCTTCGCGTTCCAGTTTGTACGGATCAGAAATTTATCCGCCAGCGCAACCATATCATACAACACATCTTTCATCCTTGGCTGAAATACTTTGAAAGCGGCTAATGGGGTAGCCGCATCAAGCAGTCTTATTTCAGAGGAAAGGGTGGCCTGTGAATAAATGGCTATATAATTTCCGTTCTTAAATCTTCCTACGCCAATATAATTGCTCTTGTCTTTCTCTTCATATACAGTTACATCCTGTGTTTCAGCGCTGCCTAATACATGCCTTTTTATTTTTTCCGATAAAAGGGTGATTGGATTTTTAGATGTATAAAATAAAGTTTTATTGTCTTTGGCCCAGGTAGGATCGCTGCTGGTATTGGTTACGGCATCTTTCAGTATCTCACCGGTTTCCAGGTTCTTCACATGAATGGTATACTGCCTGCGCGAAACTTCATCCACACCATAGGCCAATAATGTATTGTCATCACTTACTTCATAACCGGCTACAGAATAATAGGCTTTCCCTTTTGCCATTTCATCTACATCGAGCAGTATTTCTTCAGGGGCTGTGAGGGTTCCTTTTTTGCGGCAGTACTTATAATATTGTTTGCCATCTTCTGTACGGGTATAGTAGTAATAACCATTTTTAAAATAGGGAACACTTTCATCCTTTTCCTTAATACGTGATTTCATTTCAGTGAAAAGGCTGGCCTGAAATTGTTTGGTTCCACTCATCATGGTATCCAGATACGTGTTTTCCGCTTCCAGGTAATCGACTACTTTGGTACTGTCCGGTCCTTTTTTGAAAAAATCAATCATCCAGTAATAATTATCCAGCACCGTATCACCATGTATGGTTCTGTTGAAAGCTTTCTTTTCTGCAATGGGTGGCTGTATAGTTGGCCACTGGTAAGATTCTCGTTTCATTTGATTGTTATTACAGGCGATAAGGGTTGTAAGCAGGATAGCAACTAATGGTTTGTTGTGCATGAGTGTAGTTTGAAAGAGTAAGATACAAACTAGATTGTTAATTATTAATTACTAATTGGAAGGGGCGAGGGTGAGATTTTAATAAGAGACTGTTTTATGGAGGAAACAGTCTCTTATTAAAACCTAAGATACATTGCTTTAGGGGGCCGTTTGGTTATCTGCCTGCTGTTATACTCGCAAAAAGATATTCTTTGTTTAGTCGGGCAATGTTTGTAAGTGAAATTTCTTTCGGACAGGTTGCTTCGCAGGCTCCGGTATTGGTACAGGCGCCAAATCCTTCTTTATCCATTTGTGCCACCATATTTATTACCCGGCTTTTTCTTTCCGGCCCGCCCTGTGGTAATAAAGCGAGGTGCGAAACTTTGGCGCTTAAGAAAAGCATGGCGCTGCTGTTTTTACAGGCGGCTACACAGGCGCCGCAACCGATGCACATGGCTGCCGCAAAAGAAGTATCCGCGGTATCTTTCGCGATTGGCAGTGAATTACCGTCCACTGCATTACCCGTATTAACGCTGATAAAACCACCCGCCTGTATAATACGGTCGAAAGCGGTACGGTCTACCATCAGATCTTTTATAACCGGGAATGCATCGGCTCTCCAGGGTTCTACCACCACGGTATCGCCATCATTGAAAGCACGCATGTGTAACTGACAGGTAGTATTGGCCTGCCATGGACCATGTGGTTTGCCATTGATATACATCGAACAGGCGCCACAGATACCTTCCCTGCAATCATGATCAAAAGTGATGGGGTCATCTCCATCCCTGATCAGCTGTTCATTCAGCACATCAAACATTTCCAGGAAGCTCATTTCGGAAGAAATATTTTCTACCCGGTATAGTTTGAACTCACCTTTGGTTTTACAGTTCTTTTGTCTCCAGACTTTTAAGTTCAGATTCATGTGGTAAGGTTCCATGGTACAATTTGAAAATTTAAAAATTTGAGAATTTGAAAATGTAAAATGATGAATTATCCTTTTGATGTGGCAATGATCTTTGATAGGATCCGGATGATATCTTCGAGATCATTTTTTACTTGCAGATCAAACTGATATGATTCACTTCTTTCACACAGGATAAGCCAATAAAATGTTTCACTTGCTTCTTTGGCTGCTACTTTCATTTTATGAACAAAGTCCGCTTTGCTTTCAGCATTCTGGGCCTCGAAAATATTTGCACCAATCGAGGTTCCGGAACGTAAAAGCTGTTTTGCTATAACATATTTCCTGTCCTGTTCAAGAATTTCACAATACTTAATAACCTTCAGAGAAAACTGGATGGCTTTCTCAACAATTACATTTTCCTTATCATTCCTCATAATTTGTCATTTTAGCTGTAGCAATTCATTTTCAAATTACCACATTTTCAAATTTTCAAATTATTTATAGTTTCTCTGTGTTGGTTTAATCACCTCATACACCAACGGTTCTTTATGTAAGTTCCAGTTACTTTCTCCCGCATATTCCCATGCAGAAACATACATAAAATGTTCATCGTCCCGCATGGCTTCACCATCCGGTGTTTGGTATTCTTCACGGAAATGTCCGCCGCAGCTTTCATTCCTGTTCAATGCATCTATACACATCAATTCGCCTAATTCAATAAAGTCTGCAACACGGTTCGCCTTATCCAGTTCAGGATTCATTTCGTCTATGCCCCCCGGAATTTTAACATCGCTCCAGAATTCTTTTTTCAAAACCTGCAGTTCTGTGATTGCCTGTTGTAAAGCCTTTTCATTACGGGCCATGCCACATTTATCCCACATGATTTTACCCAAACGTTTATGAAAACTTTCAACGGTTTGTGTGCCTTTGATGTTCATCAGTTTATGAATTCTGTCTGCTACTTCTTTCTCCGCTTCTTCAAATGCCGGGTGAGAGGTTTCAATGGCTTTCGCATAAATTTCATCTGCCAGGCTATTCCCCAGTGTGTACGGAATTACAAAATAGCCATCGGCCAGTCCCTGCATTAACGCCGACGCCCCCAACCGGTTAGCGCCATGATCAGAGAAATTGGCTTCGCCTAAAGCGTATAATCCGGGCACATTGGTTTGCAATTCATAATCCACCCAAAGGCCCCCCATGGTATAGTGTACAGCAGGGTAGATGCGCATGGGTACTTCATATGGATTTTCGCCGGTAATTTTTTCATACATGTCGAACAGGTTGCCATATTTCTCTTTCACTACTTCTTTTCCTGATTTGATGATGTCATCTTCACTGGCATGATCATTTCCTTCTTTTCCCGCTTCAATTTTTCCATAACGTAATATGGCTGCTGCAAAATCGAGGTATACTGCCTGTTTGCTGGTACCTACACCATATCCTTCATCACATCTTTCTTTCGCTGCTCTTGAAGCTACATCACGTGGAACCAGGTTACCAAAAGCGGGGTATCGTCTTTCCAGGTAATAATCTCTTTCTTCTTCCGGTATTTCACTGGCTTTACGATTATCGCCCTGTTTTTTGGGAACCCAGATACGGCCATCATTCCTAAGTGATTCAGACATCAGGGTCAGCTTAGACTGGTGGTCGCCACTTACCGGAATACAGGTTGGATGAATTTGTGTAAAACATGGGTTGGCAAAAGCCGCTCCTTTTTTATGGGCCTTCCATGCGGCGGTAACATTACTGCCCATGGCATTGGTAGAGAGATAGAATACATTGCCATATCCACCGGAACATAATAAAACAGCGTGTCCAAAATGTTTTTCCAGTTTACCTGTTACCAGGTCCCGGGCAATGATACCCCTTGCTTTGCCATCTATCTTAACAATTTCGAGCATTTCGTGGCGACTGTACATTTTTACATTACCTAAGGCTATCTGTCTTTCCAATGCCTGGTAAGCGCCTATTAATAACTGCTGACCTGTTTGGCCCGCGGCATAAAAAGTTCTTTGCACCTGTGTGCCGCCAAAAGAGCGGTTACTAAGTAAACCGCCATATTCACGGGCGAAGGGAACACCCTGCGCCACACATTGGTCAATAATATGATTGCTCACTTCGGCAAGGCGGTGCACATTGGATTCGCGGGCACGATAATCACCACCTTTAATAGTATCATAAAACAAACGGAAAACACTGTCGCCATCATTCTGGTAATTCTTCGCGGCATTGATACCGCCCTGCGCCGCGATAGAGTGAGCCCTTCGCGGAGAATCCTGGAAGCAGAAAGCTTTTACATTATACCCCAGTTCGCCCAATGAGGCGGCTGCAGAAGCCCCGGCCAGCCCGGTTCCTATAACAATTACTTCTAACTTCCGTTTATTGGAAGGGTTAACCAGTTTACAATGCCCTTTATAGTCTGTCCATTTATCATCTAAGGCCCCGGCAGGAATTTTTGCATCTAACATATACTGCAGTTTGTTGTTTGTAATTCGTTTTTTTTGTCAATTATCAATCGCGAGTCGTCAGTATAATCGCTTCTTATAAACTAACTCCCAACTCCTAACTCTATTCCACCCATCCCAAATAAAAGCTCACCGGCATTAAAGCAAAGAGTAATGATATAATGATGGCGAAGCCATATCCGAGGGATATTAGCATTGTATTATATCTTCTATTATGCACTCCCAAGGTTCTGAAGGCGCTCTGGAAACCATGTGCCAGGTGATAGCCTAAAGAAATACATCCTACTACATATACAATCACTACCCATAAAACACTGAATTCTAATTTCATTTTTTTGTAGAGATTAATTTCCTCACCCAGTAAGAATCCCTGGTTCGAACGGTTGGGTAACCAGAAATGGGAGAGGTGTAAAACAAGGAATAATAATATGAGTGTGCCCAGTAGGCCCATGCTTCTGCTGTACCATTTGCTGCCTTCGTTATAGCTTACTTCATAGCCTATCGTTCTTTTTTTTCTGTTTTCAACGGTCAGCAGAAAACCTTGTATAATATGCAGGAGTATTCCGGCGAAAAGGCCAAGTTCAAGAATGCGTGGAACCCAGTTGTTGCCCATGAAGTGGGCGCCTTTATTAAACATTTCACCACCGTCCCCTGCCCAGATGCAGGCGTTTAGCCCGGCATGAACCATCAGAAAAAGAATCAGAAAAATGCCGGTAAGGCCCATAACCAGTTTCTTGCCTACCGACGACGTGAAGACTTGTTTCCAGGTCATATTGCAAGTTTATTAGTTGAAGAAATCGCTGCAAAAGTAGTACAGGAATCAATGCTAAGTGTAGAGAGGTAAGAACTTTTTTGCTGACTGGAATGTATTGCAGGCCGGTTCCTGCCGTTTACATAAAATTTCTTCTCCCCAAACCAATACTATGTTACATTTGGTTCATGTTTAAATTATTCGGCATATTATGGAACAGCTTCCGGATGGCGATGCAGGAACTGCGGGTGAATAAGCTGCGTACCTTTCTTTCATTGTTTGGAATTACCATTGGTATCTTCTGTATTATTGGGGTATTAGCCACGGTTGATAGTTTGGAAAGAAAGGTGCAGAATGATATTAAAACATTTGGTAACAATACCATTTATATAGACAAATGGAATTATGGGGGAGGCCCCGATAATCCCTGGTGGAAATATATGAAGCGACCACCCATGCGTATTGAAGAGATGAAATTCGTTAAAATCAAAAGCCAGCTTGCGGCCAATGTGGCCATGTTTGTTTCTAATAATGTAAATCTTTCCTACCGGGATAATATTTTAAACAACGTGAATATGTACGGTGTGTCGGAAGAATATAATATTATTCAAACCATTGATATTGATTATGGCCGTTACCTGATTGAATCTGAGTTTACCAGGGGTGCTACCACAGGTATTATTGGATATAAAGTGGCCGAAGAATTGTTTGGCAATGCCGAAAGGGCGGTTGGAAAAGAAGTATCTTATAGTGGAAAAAGGATAATTGTGGTAGGGGTGATTAAAAAGCAGGGGCAAAGTTTTGTAGGCGGTTTTGATTATGATCAGTCGCTGATTGTTTCGTATCGGTACTATGCAGGTGTATTTAACCCTGATAAAGGCAATCCATTTATTATGGTACAGGGCAAACCAACCATTCCTTCTGCCGCTTTAGCGGATGAACTTACGGGTGTTATGCGTCAGTCAAGAAGGTTGAGTCCTACAGCAGAAGATAATTTTTCCTGTAATGATGTAGCCATGTTCAGCGAACAGGTTAAGGGGTTCTTTGGCCAGGTAAGCGCCGGTGGGTGGGCCATTGCGGGGCTGAGCCTGATTGTTGGGGCTTTTGGGGTAGCCAATATCATGTTTGTAACGGTAAGGGAAAGAACCAGTCAGATTGGATTGAAAAAAGCATTGGGCGCCAAGCGAAGAACCATTCTTACTGAGTTCCTGATCGAGAGCGCTTTTTTATGCATTATCGGTGGATTGATTGGGCTGGGACTGGTAGGATTATTGTCGCTGGTCTTAAGCATGATTCTACCATTCCCGATATTCATTGCACCAAATATTATTATACTCGCATTAAGTATTTGTATAATTCTCGGAATTATTTCAGGTATTATTCCGGCATCAATAGCAGCCAGGATGGATCCGGTGGTGGCTATAAGAACGAAATAAATAACAACCAAAATGCCAACCTGCATCCTCGCCATAGAATCTTCCTGCGATGAAACTTCCGCATCTGTTTGTGTGGATGGGAAAATACTATCCAACTATATCGCCAATCAAACCGTGCATGAACAATTCGGTGGCGTAGTACCCGAACTGGCCAGCCGTGCCCATATGCAAAACATAGTACCGGTAGTTGATGCGGCATTAAAAACCGCCTTCCCTCAACTCCTGACTCCTAACTCCAGACTCCAGACTCTCGACGCCATAGCGTTCACCCAGTCCCCCGGTCTAATTGGAAGTTTATTAGTGGGCGCCCAATTTGCTAAATCATTGGCGCTTTCTTTAAACAAGCCGCTAATCGCGGTTCATCACATGCAGGCGCATGTATTAGCCAACCTGATTGGTGAGGATAAACCGGGGTTTCCTTTTTTATGTTTAACGGTAAGCGGGGGGCATACACAAATTGTACTGGCTCATTCACCACTTGAACTGGAAGTAATAGGTGAAACGATTGATGACGCGGCAGGAGAGGCTTTTGATAAAAGCGCGAAACTGCTGGGGCTGTCATATCCCGGTGGACCATTGATAGATAAATATGCTACAGCGGGTGATCCATTAAAATTCAAATTCGCGGAACCGCAGATACCTGAACTCAATTTTTCTTTTAGTGGGCTAAAGACATCTGTTTTATACTTCCTGCAAAAACAGGAGCCTGGTTTTATTGAGCAGAACCTGCATGATCTTTGTGCCTCTATTCAGTACACTATAGTCAATATCTTACTTAAAAAACTTAAGAAAGCGGTACAACAAACGGGCATAAAAAATGTTTGTATTGCAGGAGGTGTTAGCGCCAATAGCGGCTTACGCAAAGGTATACAGGCAATGGGAGAGAGGGAGGGCTGGAAAACCTTCATCCCAAAATTTGACTATTGCACTGATAATGCAGCCATGATTGCCATTACAGCTTATTATAAATACCTCGCTGGTGAATTCAGTTCCATTGAAGTAGGACCGAGTGCGAGGGCGGAATGGTAATTAGTAATTAGCTTTTTACTTTTGATTTTTTACTTTTTAATTACTATATCATCCCCTAAAATCCGCCACTAAACCTTACTTTTGCCGCCGAAAAACAGTGTAAGCAAATGATCAGTGCAAGAAATATCACCCTGGCATACGGTAAAAGGGTATTGTTTGATGAAGTGAATATCAACTTCATTAAAGGTAATTGTTATGGGGTTATCGGGGCCAATGGCGCCGGTAAATCTACTTTTTTAAAGATACTGAGCGGAGAAATTGAACCCAATAAAGGAACGGTGGAAATTACACCCGGCGAACGCCTGGCTGTACTGAAACAAAACCAGTTTGAGTTTGACGAAAGTACAGTCCTGAACACCGTACTCATGGGCTACAAACGATTATGGGATGTGATGCATGAGCGGGATACCATCTATGCAAAAGCCGATTTTACAGAAGAAGATGGCATGAAAGCCGGAGAACTGGAAGGTGAGTTTGGTGAAATGGGTGGATATGAAGCGGAAAGCAATGCAGGCAGCCTGCTAAGCAGCCTGGGTGTGAAAGAAGAAATGCACCAGGTGCTGATGAAGAATATTCCCGGCACTTTTAAAGTGAGGGTATTATTGGCTCAGGCCCTGTTTGGCAATCCTGATATTTTATTACTGGATGAGCCTACTAACGGACTCGATATTGAAACCATTGGCTGGCTGGAGAACTTCCTGGCAGATTATGAAAATATTGTTTTGGTGGTTAGTCACGACCGTCACTTTTTAGATACCATCTGTACCCATGTGGCGGATGTAGATCGTTCAAAAATAAAAACCTTTACGGGTAACTATACATTTTGGTACGAGTCTTCTCAATTGATCAGCAGGCAGATTAATGATAAGAACAAAAAGAACGAAGAAAAGCGTAAGGATCTACTGGATTTTATTGCCCGTTTCTCCGCGAATGCATCTAAAAGTAAGCAGGCCACTTCCCGTAAGAAAGCATTGGAAAAACTAACTATCGAAGAGATAGAACCATCCAACCGGAAATATCCCGGTATCATTTTCCAGCCCCAGCGCGAAGTGGGTAACCAGATTCTGAATGTAGAGCACCTGAGTAAAAGTGTAAATGGTCGGAAGCTTTTTGATAAAGTGAACTTCAGTATCAATAAAGGGGAGAAGATCGCATTCCTTAGCCGGGATCCGTTAGCAGTTACTGATTTCTTTGAAATCATCACAGGTAATATGATGGCTGATACCGGTAAGTTTGAGTGGGGTACCACCATTACCAAAGCCTATCTGCCACAGGAAAACCAGGAATTTTTTACGGAAGGACTAACCCTGATGGATTGGCTGCGGCAATATGTGCCACCTCATGTAACCGATGCGGATGAGCCCTTTATCCGCGGATTTTTGGGGAAGATGTTATTTAGCGGTGATGATATCCAGAAGAAAACGAATGTGTTAAGCGGTGGTGAAAAAGTACGTTGTATGGTGAGTCGTATGATGTTACAGAATCCCAATGTGGTGATACTGGATCAACCTACCAATCACCTTGACCTGGAGAGTATCCAGAGCTTCAACGAAGGCTGTCAAACCTTTCCGGGTGTGGTAATGATTACTTCACATGACCATACCTTTTTGCAAACGGTTGCCAACCGGATAATTGAATTAACACCCAAGGGTATTATTGACCGTTTAATGACTTTTGATGAATACATGGAAGATAGCAGGGTAAAGGAATTGAGGGAAGAATTGTATAATTAATTATGTGAATAGTTATAAAACGAAAGCCACTTAAAAAGTGGCTTTCGTTTTGTTTAGTTTACCCTCGGCACATTGGTTAGTCCTCCAAAAAACAATGCGTTCAAAAAGAGTTTATTGGTTCTGTACCAGGCCCCGCGAAAATTAGGATTATCTGTAAACAGGATCAATCGTCCTTCTCCTTCCTGCGCCACAATAATAGCTGCCGTGTTTTTTATTTTTTTTGCGGATAAAGGGTGCAGGTAACCTCCAATCAATGGGTTATCTGTGTACTGTGCAACTGTACTGTAAGGATTTGTGCTTAGTGCAAGATAGGTTTGTGCATTTCTGTAAACTGATACTTTACGGTTGGTAAATCCAAAACCCACGGGATGGGTGGTATCCAGGTCTACCTGGAAAATGGAACCCCCCAGGTTTTTAGATCCTTCATTGTCTGCCGCTAAATCAAAATTTATCCTGGTGGTAACCGCGGGCTTTACGGAATCTGTTGCCGGAATTATTTTTTCTTTGGTCATACCCTGCCTGATGGCCCATTCCGTTGCGCTTTTAATGGTAATCAGGCTACCACCATTCTGCACCCAGGCTTTTATTTTATCTATCGTAGCTTTCTCAATCAGCGAATAATTACCGGATACCATCACCAGCACATTGTATTTTTCAAGCTTTACACGGCCCAATGTTAACAGGTCAATTTTGGTAATGGGCATCTGTAAACGCTCGTCCAGCAAATGCCATATTTCACCTGCTTCTGTTGCTGCAACACCTGTTCCAATTAGCATAGCCGCCCTAACCGGGGCAACTGTTTGCATGAAATTACTACCAAGATCAATGCCTTCTGAACTATGCGAAGTAAACAGGGCATGAACGGTAACTGATGAAGAAAGGCTTACATTGCTAACCAATCTGAATAATGAATCTGCAGAGATATTTTGCCTGTTTACCGGTATCGAAATACTACCATAGCCAAAGTTTTTGGGTTTGCCATCAACCGGAAGGGTAAAGGGTTTGAAAGCGGTTTGAATAATGGCGCCACCTTTCTGTAATTGATAAATGGCTTTGTGCGCGTTATAGTCGGTAAGTTCAAAAGCATAGGCGTAATTACTTTTTTGTACCGGCGGAATTTTTCTTTCGGACAAAACAGTTATCCTGTTTCCTTTTTTGAAATCGCTTTTTAATTCAGCATATGGTAATCCGTAAGAATGAACCAGGCTCCAGGTAGAAGCATCATAGAAGGTACTGTCTGTATAGGGGATTGCTTTTTCAAATACAGATTTAACCACGATATAGTTGGGCTGTTCTACCGGTACGATATAGGTTTTTCCGCCTTCAAATTTTTTCCCTTCCGCACTGGTATTCTGCTCATTTTCATACACTTCTATTTCGTGCATCAGTAGCATATTTACAAATGCACGGGTGCTGGTTTCATCTTTGGCATCTCCAAAAAGATATCCTTTAATGCTACTTTTTTTGGCCTGATTTGAGGCTTCCCTATAAAATGTATTCCGCATGGTAAGCAGGGATGATTTTTCTGCGAGAGATGCCCTGATAATGGCCAACGACATGGTAAACTGATTTCGGATGGTAAAAGCAAAACTTAGTGGGATGGTAGTGGTTTCCTGAATATGACCCCGGCTGCTTGCCTGTTCAAACAAAAATCCGGCGCCTCCATAAAAATTAATATAACTGCTGCCATACCCCGGATAGAGTTTATCAAATGCTTCTTTGGTAAAGTACATTGACCCGATTTTGTTCATCGCGTTGGCAAAATAGTTTGAAAATGCAGGGTAAATGGTATTGTATAAATAGGCGGGTACCACCGGGTTATTGCTGCTGTATTTTCCGGGATCAAAATAATGCGTGGAATTGGTTCCTTGTTCGTGATGGTCGGTTTGCACATAGGGCATCCATTCATGAAAGAAACGGATACGGTTTCTTGTTTCCGTAAAAGCGCCCAGGAACCAGTCGCGGTTCAGATCAAACCAATAATGGTTAAACCTGCCCCCGGGCCATATCTCATTATGTTCGCGGTCGGCAGGATCCGCTACGGCAGGATCTGCTTTGTGCATATTGGCCCAATGGGTATGCCTGTCTCGTCCATCCGGATTAATATTCGGGTCCATCAGTATCACCATTTCGTTCAGCCATTTACCGGTTTCTTCACTTTCACCGGCAGCCAGATAATAAGCGGTCAGTAAAGCCGCTTCACTGCTCGAAGGTTCATTGCCATGCACATTATAGCCCAGGTGAATGACCAATGGAATGGAACCCGTATTACCCGTAAACCGGCCAGCCAATTGGGTTTGACGTATTTGCTCCAACCGGCTATGGTTATCGGCCGAAGTAAAAATGGCCACTACCTGCTGGCGGTGTTCATAGGTTTCACCAATGATGCGAAACTTTACCCGGTTGGATACTTTGCTTAATTCCTTAATATACTCTACTATCTTATCATGCCTGGTATGTTGCGAACCTAGTGCATAGCCTAAGAATTTTTCGGGGGTAGGAATGGAAGGGTTCATCGTTCCCGAAACATCCGGGTAAAAATAGCCTGCCTGTGAAAATGAATCGAAACAAATTGAGAAAACAAAAAAAAGAATTGAGATAAGCCTCCTGGTCATAATAGTAGTTTTGGAAGCAAGAAAGATACTTATTTCTTTTACTTTTCTGATAAAACTCTTTTTTATCTTTTTCAAATAATCATACTTTCATTCATACCTTTCCTGAGATAAAAAAATGATACATGAGAAAATTATTACTGATTGCTTTACTAGGCATAATGGCCTTTTCCGGTAAGTCGCAGAACCTGAGTTATTACCTTCCCAAAGATGTTACGTATGATCCTGCTATTCCAACACCCAAATCTGTTATCGGGCATGAAGTGGGCGAGTGGCATGTAACACATGACCGCCTGGTAAATTATATGAAAGCCATTGATGCGGCTTCAGACAGGGTTATGCTTCAACCAATGGGTACCACCTATGAGGGCAGGCAGCAGTTATTGTTAATAATCAGTTCCCCTAAGAATCAAAAAAAATTAGAAAGTATCAGACAACAGCATGTGCAATTAACGGAGGCCGGCCAATCAACCGCATTAAATATAGCTGATATGCCTATTGTTGTCTGGATCGGGCATAGTATTCATGGAAATGAAAGTAGTGGGTCAAATGCTTCGCTGTTAACCGCGTATTATCTGGCAGCGGCACAGGGGCCTGGCGTTGAGGCATTATTGGAAAATACGGTGGTTTTATTAGATCCGTCTTTTAACCCTGATGGCCTGAACCGTTTTGCCAGTTGGGCCAATACCAACAAAAGCCAGACGATGGTAGCGGACCCCAATGCCCGTGAATTCAATGAAATGTGGCCAGGGGGCAGGTTTAACCATTATTGGTTTGACCTGAACAGAGATTGGCTGCCGGCACAACACAGGGAGAGCCAGAACAGGTTGGTGTATTTCCATCAATGGAAGCCGAATATTTTAACCGACCATCATGAGCAGGGGAGTAATGCGAGTTTCTTTTTTCAGCCGGGTGTGCCATCACGTGTGAACCCGAATACACCCCAAAAAAATCAGGAACTAACGGCTGCATTGGCCAGGTTTCATGCGAAATCGTTAGACAGTATTGGGTCTCTTTATTTTACCAAAGAAGGGTATGATGATTTTTATTATGGTAAGGGTTCTACCTATCCGGATATCAATGGCAGTATTGGTATTTTATTTGAACAGGCCAGTAGTCGCGGACATGCACAGGAAACCGATAATGGGTTACTTACTTTTCCTTTTACCATACGCAATCAATTCACAACAGCTTTATCTACTTTAGCAGGAGCCAACAGTCTTCGCAAAGAATTCCTGACATACCAGCGCGATTTTTATAAAGATGTGGTAAAAGAAGCAGCAGCCTTTCCTGTAAAAGCGTATGTAATAGGGGATGAGAATGACAAGGTTCGCACCAATACTTTTATTCAAATGCTGTTACGCCACCAGGTGGATATTTATGCTTTGAAGCAGGATTATACTTCGGATGGCAAAACATTTAAAGCAGGAACTTCTTACCTGGTTCCCACTGAACAAAAACAATTCAGGATTGTTAAAACCGCTTTTGAAAAAACGGTTGAGTATAAAGACAGTTTGTTTTATGATGTAACTGCCTGGACCCTGCCGTTGGCATTTGGCCTTCCATATTCAGAAGTAAAAGCGCTGTCGGGGCTCACGGGTGAAAAAATTTCCAACATAAATCCTCCTTCACTGAATACCCATCCTGTTTCGAATGCCTATGCCTATGCTTTCAGGTGGAATGAATTTAATGCGCCACAGTTATTGTACCGGCTGCAATCAAAAGGCATTATGACCAAAGTGGCCACACAGAAATTCAGGATGATGATTGGGGGTAAAGAAGAAAGTTTTGAGTATGGTACCATCCTTATACCGGTGGGTATGCAAAAACAACAGGGAGAGATGCTCGACAGCCTGGTAAACGATTGTGCCGGTAATACAGGTATAGAAGTATTTGCATTGCCAACAGGTCTTTCATCCGGAGGAATAGATCTGGGTAGCGCCAGTTTTAATAATGTAAAAATACCTAAACTGATGATGTTTGGTGGTACAGGAACGAGTCCAATGGATGTTGGTGAAATATGGCATTTATTGGATATCCGCTTTAATATACCGGTTACGATTGTAGATGTGGACCGTTTCAATGCCATTAATCCCTCCCGTTATACTGTAATCATCATGCCATCGGGCACGTATACTAATCTTGATAAGAATGCACAGGAAAAACTTCGTAATTGGGTTAGTGCCGGTGGTACACTGATTGCAACAGAAGATGCCACAAAATATTTATCCGTAAATGGCTTTACCAAAGTATTATTCCGATCAACAGAAGATAAGCATAAGGATACCAGTTTACAATTGCCTTACTATCTGCGTTCGGATGAACTGCGGGCCAAAGAAATGCCGGGTTCATTGTTTGAAGCCAAACTGGATATTACACATCCCCTGTGTTATGGTTATAAGGAGGCTTCCGTAAGTATTTTCAAGTCGAATACCCTGTTTATGGATCAGAACAATGATCCCTATGATTCGCCGGTTATGTATACGGATAGTCCATTACAAAGTGGTTATTTCTATCGGGGCCATAAAAATAATATGAAAAATTCTGCAGCTATCAATATTGATAACCTGGGCAGGGGTAAGGTGATTTCGATAGTGGATAACCTGAATTTTCGGGCTTTTTGGCTGGGAACTACCAAATTGTTTATGAATGCGGTATTTTTTGGAGATGTGGTGAGGTTATGAAAAATGATAGAATGGGTAGTCTGTGGGGATAAATAACGATTTTGGGCTTCTCCAACCCCTTATTCTACCGGAATGTTAAGAAATTATTTAAAAAAAGGGGATTTCGTATTGGTATTTTAGCGCATTTCCCTACCTTTGCCTCCCGAAAAAAATCGGAGAAAAATCAAGAGTCATGGCAAGAGTATGTCAGGTTACAGGTAAGAAACCAATGGTTGGAAACAGTGTTTCTCACTCGAATATTAAGACAAAACGTCGCTTTTTACCCAATTTGCAGAAAAAGCGTTTCTTCTTTGCGGAAGAAGATCGTTGGGTAAGCCTTAAAGTATCAACAGACGCATTGAGAACCATTAACAAGAATGGCTTATCAACTGTGATTAAAGGATTGAGAGCGGAAGGTGTGAAAATCTAACTTTTTTTATAAAGAAAACTACGCAATACCATGGCAAGGAAAGGTAACAGGGTGCAGGTGATTTTGGAATGTACAGAGCATAAGACTACAGGTCAGCCAGGTACAAGCCGTTACATCACTACCAAAAACAAGAAAAACACACCTGAGCGTGTGGAGTTAAAGAAGTATAATCCTATTTTGAAAAAAGTAACTGTTCATAAAGAAATCAAATAATCATGGCAAAAGCAGCTAAAACCGCGATCAAGACCAAAGACCAGAAAGCAGCAGCTGAGGCAAAAAACTGGACAAAAGTGATCAAGGCTGTTCGCAGCCCAAAGTCCGGAGCATATACATTTAAAGAAGCAATCGTGCATAAGGATAAGATCAAAGATTTCTTGTCAGAGAAATAATTGGTTCCATCGTATAAGATATTCAAAAAGCTTTCCTGTTTTAATGGAAGGCTTTTTGTATTTAAGCGAAAAAGGAATTTGAGAATGTGGCAATTTGAAAACCTGAAAATGTTTTCAAATAAGCGATGGGCATTTTCAAATTTTCGAATTTTCAAATTTTCAAATTGACAAAATGAGTTTTCTTGGAAAATTATTCGGAAAGCAGGAAAAAGAAAGCCTGGACCATGGATTGCAAAAAACCAAGGAAGGTTTTTTTGTGAAGATCACTAAAGCCATTGCCGGGAAAAGCACGGTGGATGAAGAGGTGCTGGATAATTTGGAAGAGGCATTGGTGGGCGCCGATGTGGGTATTGAAACTACTATTAAAATAATTGAACAGGTTGAGAAAAGGGTAAAGCAGGATAAATACGTAAACACAGCAGAACTCAATAAAATTCTGCAGGAAGAAATTGAAGCCATGCTGGTGGATGCGGCAGAAGAATCCTATAAAGACTTTGGTATTCCTGAGGGTAAAAAACCTTATATCATTTTGGTGGTAGGCGTAAATGGTGTGGGCAAGACCACTACCATTGGCAAGCTGGCGCATAATTATAAGAAAGCCGGTAAGCAGGTAATACTGGGCGCCGCTGATACTTTTCGTGCAGCGGCAGTGGACCAGTTAACCATCTGGAGTGAACGGGTGGGTGTACCGATAGTGAAACAGGCCATGGGCTCAGACCCAAGCGCGGTTGCCTATGATACAGTGGCAAGCGCCGTTGCCAAACAGGCTGATGTAGCTATTATAGATACAGCGGGCCGTTTGCATAACAAAGTTCATTTGATGGAAGAACTGGGTAAGATTAAGCGAGCTATCCGGAAAATAGTTCCGGATGCACCTCATGAAGTAATGTTGGTACTGGACGGATCAACCGGCCAGAATGCAGTGGAACAGGCAAAACAGTTTATCGCAACTACGGATGTATCCGCTATTACTATCACTAAATTAGATGGAACAGCCAGGGGGGGCGTTGTACTTGCCATTGCCAATCAATTTAACATACCGGTAAAATATATTGGCGTAGGCGAAAAGATTGATGACCTGATTATCTTTGATAAACATGAGTTTGTGGATAGCCTGTTTAGTTTGCAGAAATCATAGTCCGGCAGAGGGGAATATTGATATTCATGATTTATTTTTGGGGTTTTACATACAGCAAGCCGCAAAGAGGGTAGCCCCTACGGGGCATACATAATCAAGTGTTTTCAGGTGTTACAGAGCGGTTATCCCTACGGGATATTTTGTGGGAAGGGGGCACTCCCCGAATGATTGAAATATCTCATTGAGGAGATTATGAATTTAATCCCTCCTCCTAAAAAAAAATAATGTATTATGAAAATAGCTGGCTATTCTTCCTATTTTTCTCTGCCCATTAATCTTGTTTTTCTCTGCCCCATAGGGGCAAAAGCTCTGTAAAAAAAAGCAGAACAGATAATAGATGCCCCGTAGGGGCTACACTAAAAAGTATACCGCACCGCCAATCCACCCCATTCTCCTTCAAAATAATTGTAACCAATGATATTGAAGGAAGGTTGCCAGTCGAAGCTCAGATTTAGCGGCGCCCCTTTTATTTTGTAATCAAGCCCCAGTACACCATCAATACCAATAGCCAGTCCGCCTTCCCTGGCTGGATACCTTGTTTTCCAGGTATCGCTCCATACACCCAGGTGGCCACCGGCGCCAATATACCATTTGAGTCCTTCTACGGTGCCAATACCTGCATGCAATTCATACAAACCCGTTAACCGGAAGCCATCAGAAGAAATATATCCCAATCCTTCCACAGCACGGTTGGCGGAAAGAAAATGTTTTACACTCACGGCGCCCGGGTATACTTTAATGCCAATAGCCGTTGTATAGTCGCTTCCGTTATTTAGCTGGGCATTTGTACTGGTAACAGACAGCAATAATAGCGCTGCCAGGAATAGATGTTTCATAGGTATAGTTTATTAATGATGGTTCATAGTGTATGCGTTTTTACTATCTATTCAAAATCGTGCCAAAATAGTTGCCTCCTGTTCAAAGAATAGTTAAGGTTTGTATGCGGCTGCTTTTGCTTTTATAATTAGGTTTGTACCATGCATACATTTAAAGAACTGGTTGCTGATTTTGGGGAACGTTTCAGTGTGAGGCATTTTCCACAAACACCTGCAAGCCTTTATGAGCCCGGAGAATATTTTTTATCATGGGGTGGTAAACGGATACGCCCGGTAATGTGCCTGATGGGGAATGAGCTGTTTAATGCCATTTCTCCTGATGCTTACCAGGTAGCTACTGCTATAGAGTTGTTTCACAACTTTACGCTGATACATGATGATATTATGGATGAGGCGCCCTTGCGTAGGGGTATGGAAACCGTTCACATGAAATACGGCGCTAATACCGCTTTACTTACGGGTGATGTGATGATGATACAGGCGTATGATTACCTGAACCGCATCCATGTACAATACCTGCACAGGATACTTCAGTTATTTAATAAAACAGCAAGAGAGGTATGCGAAGGACAGCAACTGGATATTGATTTTGAAACCATGCCCGATGTTTCTTTAGAAGCCTATATTGAAATGATCAGCTTAAAAACTTCGGTATTACTGGCGGCAAGTCTTGAGATGGGCGCAATTTTAGGAGGGGCCGGTGAAGGTAACTGCCGGCATATATATGAGTTTGGCAAGAACCTCGGAATCGCATTTCAGATACAGGATGATTACCTGGATGCTTTTGGTGATCCTGAAAAATTTGGCAAAGAAGTGGGGGGGGATATACGGCAGAACAAGAAAACATTTTTGCTTTTATATGCCCTGGAAACTGCCAATCCTGCGCAGAAAAAATCTTTACAGAACCTGATGCAACAGCATTCTGCAGATAAAGTGCAAAAAGTAGTATCCATATTCAAAGACTGTAATGTAGACCAATGGGCAAAAGAGCTGAAAGAAAAATACCTGCAAACAGCTCTTGGGCATCTTACTGCTATAGCTGTAATAGGCGTACGTAAAAAACCTTTGGAAGAACTGGCCGATTTTTTGATTCAGCGGGAGTTTTGAGGTTGGAATTAAATAGTTAGCTTACGAAAAAAAATACCATACATGTCTGATTCACTTTTCCGAAAAAAATCGATAGAAAAAATTGTAGCAGATTCTGCAGCCGGACTGGCTGATGGGCATGGTGGTACCGGCTTGCGTAAGGTATTGGGTGTGCGCGACCTTACGTTTATGGGCATTGCCGCGGTTATTGGGGCCGGTATCTTTTCTACCATTGGCACTGCCGCGTTCAATGGGGGGCCGGGCATTGTTTTTTTATTCATGATAACAGCGGTAACCTGTGGTTTTAGCGCCTTGTGTTACGCGGAATTTGCCAGCAGGGTACCTATTGCCGGAAGTGCGTATACCTACGCCTATGTTTCATTTGGTGAATTAATTGCCTGGATTATTGGTTGGGCCCTGATATTGGAATACGCTATCGGAAATATTGTGGTGGCCATTAGCTGGAGTGGCTATTTTAATAATTTACTGGAAGGATTTCATATAGGATTACCCGGCTGGCTGGCTACCAATCCTTCTAATGCAAAAGCCGGCTATGCCGAAGCCATGAAAGGGTTGGCAAATGGTCAGGTACTTGAAACACTTACCAAAAATGCTAAAATGGGGTATGATGCCATCCTGCATGCACCGGTTATCGCCGGTTGGAAGGTGATCATCAATCTGCCTGCATTAATTATCGTTTTCCTGATTACAGTACTGGCATATATCGGTATTAAAGAAAGTAAAAAGACGACCAACTTCATGGTGATATTCAAAATTATCGTGATAGTTTTTATTATTGCTATTGGATTCTTCTATGTTGATACTAAAAACTGGGATCCATTTTTGCCCAATGGGTTTGGTGGTGTATTGGCTGGCGTATCGGCTGTATTCTATGCCTATATTGGGTTTGATGCCATCTCTACTACTGCGGAAGAATGTAAGAATCCACAACGTGATTTACCCAGGGGAATGATCTATTCTTTACTGATCTGTACCGTACTGTATATTCTGATTGCACTGGTATTAACCGGAATGGTTAGGTACAGTGAACTGAAAGTGGATGACCCGTTGGCGTATGTTTTCGAGAAATTACACATGAATAAGATCGGGTACCTGATTTCAGTAAGCGCCGTGGTAGCTACTACCAGTGTATTATTGGTTTTCCAGTTAGGTCAGCCAAGAATCTGGATGAGTATGAGCCGCGATGGCTTATTACCCAAGCGTTTTTCTAAAGTACATCCAAAGTTTCATACACCCTCTTTTGCTACGATTGTAACAGGCTTTATGGTAGGTATTCCCGCTTTATTTGTATCGAGCAGTACCATGACTGATCTTACCAGCATTGGCACTTTATTCGCTTTTGTATTGGTATGTTTTGGTGTATTGGTCTTGCCCAAAATAGCCAGGATAAAAGGCAGCAGCGCTTTTCAGCTTCCCTATTTTAATGGAAAGTATCTCATACCGGCAATTGTGATGCTTACTTCGTACTTATTCAGAACCCGTATTAGTGATGCGTTGACCAATCTAAGTTCTGAAGGACACCAGGAGATATTATTTCTTGTATTCATGTTTATAGCCATTATTACCGCGATCAAAAGTTTTATAGGGTCGTATTCTGTAATTCCAGTTATTGGCGCCTTAAGTTGCCTGTACCTGATGATTGAGATACCCGCTATCAGTTGGTTATGGTTCTTTGCCTGGATGGGTTTGGGGCTGACCATTTATTTTTTGTATGGAAGAAAAAGGAGCAAACTTAGTAATTTCACAAAATGAAGTACCAGGTTGGCGATGAAATAATTGTACTGCTAAGTAATGAGGAGGGCAGCGTAGTGGAGATCATGAACGATAAAATGGTGATGATTGAAGTACGTGGGGTAAAGTTTCCCGCTTATATGGATCAGATTGATTTCCCTTATTTTATGCGGTTTACTTCGAAGAAACTTTTCCCTGAAAAGAAAGCTGATCCCAAAATATATATTGATCAGATACCTAAAGAGAAGCCTCAACCTAACCAAATAAAAGTTGCGGATGGTGTATGGTTATCCTTTATCCCAAAATTTTCGCTCGATGATTTTAATGATGAAGTGGTAGAACTGTTTAAGATACACCTGGTGAATCAAACAAAATTGGCTTATCAATTCACCTATACCCAGCAATTTCTTGGTAATACCTCATTCGAATTAACCAGTAATATAGAGGCTTTTCATGATTTTTACCTGCATGATATTCCGTTTGAAACAGTGAATGATACGCCTACATTCTCCTTTGATTTTTCTTTAACCCTCCCTGATAAAAAGAAGGCCCCTCATTTTGAAACGCTTCTCAAATTGAAACCGAAACAGGTATTTCAGAAGGTAGAGGAGATGAAAGAAAATAATACGCCTGCCATTTCTTATCAATTATTTACTTTGTATCCCGATAGAGCCGCGGAAGCTTATTTTGAATTGAATGTACTGGCGGCCAAAGGGTATAAAGTATATGATGCATCTAAAGTTTTAGAACATTTAGAGCCTGCAAGGTCTTTGGTTGACCTGCACATAGACAAGCTTTCTGATCATTGGAAGCATATGAGCAATTTTGAAATCCTGACTATGCAACTGGATGCGTTTAACAAGTGGTATGATTTATCCGTTGCACACAGGCAACCATCCCTGGTGGTGATTCATGGTGTAGGAACGGGAAAACTACGTGATGAAATTCATGATATCCTGAAAATAAAGCGCGAAGTAAAAACCTTCATCAATCAATATAACCCCCGGTTTGGTTATGGAGCCACTGAAATATTTTTTCAATATTAATTACCCAATTACCTGGTTCATTAATTGGGTAATTACCCGGCTTACAGCCCCCCAGCCGGATTTATTACACCATAACCTACTACTTTCTACTTATTACTTTATAACTTTACCCCGCTACAAACCCGAGCTATCGTTCCGATTTTATCGGGAAGGAAAGTCCGGACAGCGCAGAGCAACCCACCGGTTAATAGCCGGCTTCCCGGTTTTAACCGGGAAAGAGAAAGTGCCACAGAAAATAACTACCCACGATGAAAATCGGGGGAAAAGGTGAAAATGTGGGGTAAAAGCTCACGGTCCTGATTGGTAACAAACGGGATGGGTAAACCTTGGGTGCTGTAATGCCACATATAGGATCCTCTGAGGGCTGCTCGCCCAATTCCGCTTCATGCGGGAAGGGTCCAGGGTAGGCAGCAAGATCGTGCCAGTAATGGCATGGCCAGATAAATGATAGTTTAGAAACAGAATCCGGCTTATGAGGTTTGTAGTTTTTATTGTTAGATGTCGGTTATCAGATGTATTAGTAAGCCGGTCTCACGTTTCGCGAATGACGGATGACGTTTTGATCATCTGATGAAATTCAGAATAAGTGTTGATATAAGCGGTAACTTTATAGCCTTCAATTAGTGCCATGAGTACCACCATCAACCGCAAGCCGGTGCGCTTTTTAAGTGACCCCAAACGTGTTATTGCAAGATTCTTTTATCCTGGGCCTGAAACACGCACCCTGTCTATCATTCAGAAGGTAAATGATATGCCGGACGAGGCCGCTAAACTTACCTTAAATCAATCATTACGCGACTTTTCTTCCCGTCACAGAAACATATCCAAATTATTTCAAAAGCATTTTAACAGGGTCTCTGATATATTAGCTGGGCGTGCAGGCGACCTCCAAAGCTTGTCGTATAATAAACGGTTGCTCATCGGCGCCTATTTTTCTTCGGAATACAGTATAGAATCTGCCGCTTTTTTTAATCCTTCCATGGTGGAAGATCCTGACCAAAGCGGTTTAGAGTTGGGACAAAAAAGAGTGATTGTTAGTTTCAGGGCAACTGGTGAGGGACATATTTCTTCGATCGTTTTTCGGGGAGGGATACTGGATGCAAAAAATAACCTTGTACTAAATCCAACCGGTAGGTTAATTGAAGAAGCGGAAGTCATCAAAAAACATCTGTATACAAAAGACTCCTTTCGTCAAAAATTAAATGAGATGCATGCCGATCAGCCCATCGTGACTATTGTGATGGAAAAGCTTAAGCAGGAATTTGATTATAACGAGTTGAATAGTGCCATAGAACAGACAAAACGGGAGATGAATCCGGATGAATTACAACAGAAAATTTTGCAAACCATTGCCTGGTTAGCGGCTTCTCATTATGAAATTACTTTTTCGCTGGATACGGGTATTTCAGACCGCGTTATTTTTCCACTGGCCGCGGCAGAGAGCAATGGTATTGAAGATGCGCGCTTTACGAAATTTACCGATGATGACGGGCGGGAGTGGTATTATGCAACCTACACTGCCTATAATGGATATACCATTATGCCCAAGCTGATTGAAACGAAGGATTTTTATCAGTTCAAAATTATGCCCATATATGGTGAAAACGCCCAAAATAAAGGGATGGCGCTGTTTCCCAGAAAAATTGATGGGAAGTATGCCATGCTGTCAAGAATTGACGGGGTGAATAATTTTATTATGTATTCAAATGATATTAATTTATGGGGAGAAGCCATTAAAATACAGGAGCCAAAATTTCCATGGGAATTTATCCAGGTAGGTAATTGCGGATCGCCGATAGAAACAAAATATGGCTGGCTGGTAATAACCCATGGTGTTGGTACCATGCGAAAATATTGTATTGGCGCCATGCTGCTGGATCTGCATGATCCAACCATCGTAATTGGAGAACTTTCAGAACCTTTGATAGCGCCCAATGATGAGGAAAGAGAAGGGTATGTGCCAAATGTGGTCTATTCCTGCGGTTCCATCATTAATAATGATGAATTGGTATTGCCGTATGCCATGTCTGATACATCCTCCACCTATGCAACAGTACAACTGGATGAATTGCTGGAGCAACTTATTCCTTCTGACTACCATAAAACAGATTTGAGTATTTTACCGAGGGCCCATATCCTGGTAGTAGAAGACGAAGTAATGACACAGAATATTATTTCGAAAGTTCTCAAATCTGAGAATTACCAGGTTGAAGTGGCGCCTGATGGAGTAGTGGCCCTAATGGAAATTGGACGAAAAAAATTTGATCTTATTTTGTCGGATATTTCTATGCCAAATTTTGACGGCTATCAGCTACTTGAGTTTATTAGAAAAAATAATATCAATATTCCCGTTGTTTTCCTTTCAGGCTATACGAGTGAAACCAGTAAAATAAAAGGATTAAGCCTGGGTGCCGTTGATTACATTGATAAACCTATTGATACTGTTCAACTCTTATCAACAATAAGCAAAATTCTCAACTGATAAAATGGCTTCCGAAGCGGGCTTTTCCGCTTCGAAATACGGCGCGGCAATTAACCAGGCCAGGTGATAGGCTATGGTGCTTTCCGCTCCCTGGTTGCGGTTAATACTGAACTCCTCAATACCATCATTGCAACCACCGGTTTCTATATCGTATATGGGAAGGTTAAGGTCGTTATTGCCCAGAAACCATTTGAATGAATTGCGGATTTTTTCAGCGATGAGACTATCATTTTTTATTTGAAACATACTATTGTATAGCACCACCATGGCCATTGCATCAATAGGTTGCTGGGCAAAAAGTTCATAGTCTTCATCCAAACTAAGCCACCTGTTACTCCCTATCAATGAAAGCTGGTTATTCAGAAAACATTTAGATTCAAGACATTTTGTGCTTGCCTCTGCAACAGTTAAAAATCTATCTTCACCGGTAAGTTCATACGCGTTGAATAAAGAGGCCGGTAGTAGCCCGTTATCATAAGTCATCTTAGATTCAAACCATTGCCAGTTTTCTTTAGAATAAGCATCATACTCATCACATAATTTGCCTGCCAGTTCAGTGATTATTTTTAAATACCTGTCCTGATCAGGAAACCGCTTTACACAATGGTATAACCCAATAATGCTATTGGCATATCCCCGAACATGCCTGAGATTTTCAACCTGGTTGAGCGACTTATGAAAGAGATCCATACCCAATTGAAATAAATTATCATTCGGTGCAAAACGGATTAAATAGCCCAACGCCCATATCGTTCGGCCAAATGCATCTTCTGATGTTACAGTGTCGAAGATGGTATGGGAATAGGTCATGAAATTATCTAAACTACCATCTTTATGCTCCATATGATTGATGTAGGCAAGATACCTGGTGATAAGTGTCAGATAGCTTGGTTCTTTAAACTGGTGATAGGCCCTGATACATAATAACAGTGCCCTTGCATTATCATCTAAGCAATAACCAGTTTTATAGTTAGGTATACATCCATGCGCATGTTGTAAAATACCGGTATTATCAGTCATACGGATCAAATGCCGCAGATCAAATGGAAAGTCAATCAATTGATATTGCGAGGCTACCTCAGTCTCAGTATGAATGGCCAGGGAAGAAATCATTTCAAAAATATGCATGTAAGACTCTCCAATAATTGGCCAGGCAATTGATTGACCATACTGATAGGCCTTTTGTTGCATTTCTTTCAGTTTTACCGGTTCATCTAATAATTCAATTACCTGTGCTGAAAGATCTGAAGCATTTCCAAAATCAAAAAGCCTGCCACGGCCATCCTGCAATATTTCTTCTGCATGCCAATAGGGAGTTGAGAGAACAGCACAGCCTCCGGCCAGGCCATAGCAAAGTGTACCACTGGTGATTTGTGCCTTATTAAGATAAGGGGTTATATAAATATCGGCAGCTAATAGGTAGGATACCAATTGTTCTTCATTTACATACTCATCAATAAAATGAATGTGCTCCGACACCTGTAGTGTATCTGCCATTTTAATGAGCCAATCACGATACTCTTCTCCGGCATGTCGTATTACATGCGGATGTGTCTTGCCCATAACCACATACAAAAAGTCGGGATGTTTTTGAATAATGGCAGGAATGGCTTTGATAGCTGTTTCAATTCCTTTGCTGCGGCCGATTAATCCAAAAGTAAGCATCACTTTACGACTTTCCCAGTCTTTTGGTGCAGGAGGTACTTTCGGTTTCAACAATTCAATATCGGGAACCCCATGTTCTATACAAAATATTTTGGAAGACGGAACTTCAAATACCTCTTTCAAAAAATCGATGGCTAACCGGCTCATTACAATTATGGCAGATGAATAAGTAGCTATTTTTTTTAATACTTCTTTCTGGTGAAAATCCGGATTTTGTAAAACAGCGTGAAAGGTGGTTACTATGGGTACTTTGAGCAGTCGTAATAATGAAAGTAACAGTAATCCGCTTTTGCCGCCAAATATGCCATACTCATGTTGTATTAAACAAATGTCCGCGTCCGAATCATTAATATAATTTGCTGCATCCAGGTAATCACTTTTATGGTGATCACGGATTGTTTTCTTTACGATGGAAGGATAGGAATAGGTTTGCCCCGCATCATTCATGGCAATTACTTCAATCTCAATATCTATGGATTGCACTAGTGCGGCTTTTTGCAAAGCCATTACTAAATTCTCTGTAAATGTGGCAATACCGCATTTGCGAGGTGGATAGTTCCCGATACAGATTACCTTCATAAAACCTCGTTTTAAGTTAGCTAAATCCTTGCAGCCTTAAAAAACATGCACTATCAGCTACCGGGTTAGTTTGTAACTGCTTTGTGCATCCAGGGTTGAGGGAGAGATTGATGAAGTTACACAAATAGTTACAGTAAATCCCTGACATTTATCATTTTTCCGGTAAGTTTTTATTTTGGTAACAAGTTTTAGCAGTCCTAAGGCTATTCCCTTATTTTTGTTGCTATGACACAAGAACAAATTAAAGTTATGAGGGACCGTGTAGTTGTCCTGAGGAGGTTTCTTTGACGTTGAGAACCGCCTATACAAAGTAGATACCGACCGACAGCTTTCTCTTTCGCCTGGCTTTTGGGATGATAATACCCGAGCCACGGCCATCATGAAAGAAATTAAGGTAAATGAATATTGGTTAAAATTGTTCCAGTTGCTGGATACGGCAGTGGAAGATTTTGCCGTGTTATTTGATTTCTGGAAAGGAGGGGATGCTACCGAAGAAGAAGTGAAAGAAGCCTATGATACTGCATTGCTGCGGATAGAAGAGGCTGAATTCAAAAGCACGCTGAATAAGCCGGAAGATGAATTACCTGCTGTATTACAGATAAACCCTGGCGCCGGTGGAACAGAAAGCCAGGATTGGGCGGAAATGCTTTTACGTATGTATCGTATGTATGGTGATAAACAGGGCTGGACTGTTACTGAAATCGACTACCAGGAAGGGGATGGCGCCGGAATAAAAAGTGCCACGATACAATTTGATGGACCCTTTGCCTATGGCTTTTTAAAAGCAGAGAGTGGGGTTCACAGGCTGGTTCGTATTTCGCCTTTCGATAGCAATGCAAGACGGCATACTTCTTTTGCCTCGGTATATGTATATCCGCTGATTGATGACAGTATTGAGATTAATGTAAACCCCAGCGATCTGGAATGGGCCTTTTACAGAAGTGGAGGTAGTGGCGGACAAAACGTAAACAAAGTAGAAACGGCTGTTCGGTTAAAACATATACCCAGTGGGTTTATTGTAGAATGCCAGCAGGCCAGAACACAGGGAGAGAACAGGGAACTGGCCATGAAAATGCTAAAAAGCCGTTTGTATGAAGAGGAAATTCGCAAACGTCAGGAAGTACTTAATGCCAGCAATGCCAATAAAAAGAAAATAGAGTGGGGCAGCCAGATACGGAGTTATGTTTTTCATCCCTATAAAATGATCAAGGATCATCGTACAGATTATGAAGTAGGTAATATAGGACCGGTAATGGATGGAGAACTGGACGGTTTTATTAAAGCCTACCTGATGATGGAAAAGGAAAATAATTAATTAGCCTGATCAGAGATAATGGAACCACTTTTTATTAGGATCCCAATTCTCCATTTCTTTGGCAACTTCGGATAAGAAACTGGCTCCAATACTTCCGTCAACAATTCGATGGTCGTAACTTAAGGAGAGGTACATCATATGCCGTATGCCAATGGTATCACCTTCTTTGGTTTCAATCACAACCGCTCGTTTCTTAATGGCGCCTACCGCCATAATAGCTACCTGTGGTTGATTGATAATAGGTGTGCCCATCAGGCTGCCAAATGTACCCACGTTGGTAAAGGTAAATGTGCCGCCCTGGGTATCTTCCGGTTTTAATTGATTGGTACGTGCTGCATCGGCCATATTGTTTACTGCTGTACTCAGCCCCACAATATTCAACTGGTCGGCCCCTTTAATAACCGGAACAATCAGGTTCCCGGTAGATAGGGCAGTTGCCATCCCGATATTAATATCTTTTTTAAGGATAATATTATCTCCCTCCAACGAACAGTTGATCAAAGGGAAACGCTTGATCACATTCACTATACATTCAATGAACATAGGTGTGAACGTGAGTCTTGTGCCCTCTCTTTTTTCAAATTCATCTTTTACTTTCCGGCGCCATAAAAACATATTGGTAACATCCGCTTCTGCAAAACTGGTTACATGCGGACTTGTTTGAACACTGTTCACCATATGTTTGGCAATCAGTTTGCGCATCCTGTCCATTTCAATGATTTCAGTGGACCCTGTTAGTACAACGGTGGAGGGATCAGCCAGTTTACCGGAATAGACAATCTTATCAGGACTTTCTGCAGGCGGGCTAACTGAATTTTCTGTAGTATTAATCGGAATGGTAGAAATATTTTCCGAAACGACGGGTGAAATATAAGGTGTAATTATGCCGGCTTTTTTGTCGGCAATATATTGTAAAATATCTTTTTTGGAAACCCTGCCATCATTGCCGGATCCGGGTATTCTCTCCAATTCACTTAAGGGAACCCCCTCACTGTTGGCAATATTTAGTACCAGGGGAGAATAGAACCGGTTAACCGCGGGTTTTTCAGCTAAAACAACCGGTTGTTGAGGCATAAAAGGTACCTGAGAAACAGCTGCATAAAATTCTTCTGCCATAACAGTAGGAGGTGCAGGTTCGGCTGTTTGCGTATTCGATGGTTCGATGCTGTTTTCTATAGTCACTTCGGATCCCTGCACCACGGGTGTAAGGGTCTCTGGTTCCGGTATGGGAGCTCCGGTCAGGGTATGATTAGATTCATTTTCCGCGGTGTTGATACGGGCAATAACTGTTCCGACAAGCACTACATCGTTTTCTTTGAATAATATTTCTGTAATCACACCTTCAGCGGTAGAAGGTATCTCGCTGTCAACTTTATCCGTGGCAATATCCAGTACAGTCTCATCCTGCTTCACAGCATCGCCCACCTGCTTATGCCATTTCAAAATAGTGGCTTCCATAATACTTTCGCCCAGTTTGGGCATCACCAGTTCAGCAATTGACATACAATCGTGCTATTTAAATTGGGTACGTATTTATTAAAAAAATATAAATTATGTAAATAATTCTTTTTTAATCATTTGTAAGAATAAAGGTACGTAAAAGGTTCAGTGCATTGGTAGCAGTTAGTTCAATATTCATGGTTCTGCTGAACCGGAAACTAAACAATTTAGCCTCTGCTTTTTGTTTATTGGCTACGGCTATCCAAACCATACCAACCGGTTTCTCTGCTGTTCCACCATCCGGTCCCATAATCCCACTTACCGCAATGGCATAATCAGTTTGCATGATTTCTAAAACAGACCTGGCCATTTGTTTAACAGTATCCTCGCTAACTGCCCCCACCAGTTCCATTGTTTCCTTACTTACCTGTAAAACCCGCTGTTTGATCGAATTATCATAACTCACCACACTACCCATATAATAGGCAGATGAACCGGGATGACTGGTGAGTAAATGTGCTATATACCCACCTGTGCAGCTTTCTGCTGTGGCAACTGTCCTGCCTTTTTGCTTTAATAGTTTGCCAACCAACAGTTCCATCGGAATATCTTCATCCGTTACCAGGAAGGGTTTTACTTTTTCTTTCAGTAACGAAAATTGTGCATCCATCTCATGAACTAATGCTGTTTGATGAAAACCATAAGCGGTCAAACGTAATCTTACCATACCATGATTGGGCAGGTAGGCAAGCTTGATGTGTGACGGTAGGGCCACTTCAAAATCAATAATCATTTCTGCCAAAAAAGATTCTCCTATGCCAGCCGTTAAAAGGGTTCTGTGTTCAATAAAACCGGTATGAAAAAGGTTGGGTATCAAAGGAATGACATGGTTTGTCATCAGCCATTTCATTTCATGTGGTACACCAGGAAGTGATACAAATATTTTCCCATCTCTTTTAAATAACATACCAGGCGCTGTTCCCTTTTCATTTTTCAAAACAGTACAGTTATCAGGTACTTCAGCCTGTTTGGCATTTCGTTCAATCATGGGTCGTTTCAAAATATGCTCAAAAATATTACTTACATGATTCAATGTGGGCAGATCAACCACCATTTTACCCCCGAAATACGCACATAACAGGGGCTTGGTTATATCATCGGCTGTTGGTCCCAAACCGCCGGTAATCAGTATAATTGAAGCCTGCCTGCATTCTTCATCCAGTGCCTGCCAGATATCCTCCCAAACATCACCCACCGCCACTCTATGTTTTACCAGGATACCGATCTTATTTAATTCCCGGGCCATCCAGGCGCTGTTGGTGTCTATCACCTGACCAATCAGTAATTCATCTCCAATGGTAATGATGGATGCAAATACTTTTTCCATGGGTTATTAAGGCTTAATTTGTATTGCAAAGTAAAGGGCAAATGGTTTATTCGTTTATGGGGTTATTAATTTATTGGCTTCTTTGGGGAGGAATTTATATAGAACAACCCCTAACTTTAACAAAACAAACTGCTTTTTATGAAAGAACAGAATTTTAAGAATCATATGCAATTGGTACCCGGGTATCATGGACTTACTTTTTTGGCTATTATAGCGCTATTGGTGGGCTCTTTAATTAACCTGGCCAATTCGGCCAGTGAAAACCTTTACTCAGCTTCTCTGATTACTTTGGTGGCTTTTATACTTTGTTTGCTGTTTGTGTATATCCGGTCCTTTGCTTTGCGGGCCCAGGACAGAGCCATCCGTGCGGAAGAAAATTTACGCCATTTTGTTTTGACTGGTAAACCAATACCGGATGGTATCCGGATGGGACAGGTAATTGCCTTACGTTTTGCTTCTAATGAAGAATTTCCAGGATTAACAACCCGTGCCTTACATGAAAATTTGTCGAATACCGATATCAAAAAAGCTATTCAACACTGGCGGGCAGATTATTACAGGGCCTGATGTATAAAAAATGGTGTTAATCTTTCTTTGAGTTCATTGGGTAACCCAATCCTTTTACCGGTATGGCTATCAATAAAAAATAAAACTACTTTCCCTGTGGTGAGTAGTTTTTTTCTCTCATTATATACTTCATGATGAAATTCAATCTGGTGCTTTATGGGCAGTTCTTTCAGCGTGGTTTTGATGGTAATCAGATCATCATAGTGTGCGGGTCTTAAAAACCGTGCTTCCATTGCTACCACCGGCATCCGAACGCCCATCTCCTCCATTTTTTTATAGGTAAATCCAAGTTCGCGTATACACTCTGCCCTGCCTACTTCAAAGTATTGGGCATAGTTGCCGTAATACACGATATTCATCTGGTCAGTTTCAGCATATCTTACCCTTACGGTGGTGATGTGTTCGTACATGGTTATCTTAATTTGTTGACAAACTTACGCTCTCTGGCTGTTTTTCCACAAATGCTGGAACGATGATTGCTTACAAAACGCTAATACTACCTTTAAGAAACCCATTTTCGCTTTTTATTAAGAAAGAAACTGAAATCTTTGCCTGTGAGCATTACTCCTGTTATGAAAAAACTAGTAGCTATATTTTTGGTTGCCTGCTGTAGTGTACCGTGTATTACACTTTATGCACAACTACCGCAACAGTTCATCGATCCGGATGCTGAATTTAAAAATGCCAGGGACCTTTACCACAAAGAACAATTCAGCCTGGCTTATCCGGTGTTCAAAAAGCTGTTCAGTAATGGAGTGGATCAAACTAACCTGTTTTCCAGTATACGGTTAGAGAGTAAGTATTATTATATTATTTGTGGACTGCAATTAAATGATGAAACCGCTGTACCAATGGCAGTAGCTTTTACGGAACTGGAAAACCATACTGCCCGTATTCAGATGATGCGTTTTTATTTGGGCGAATATTATTACCGAAAAAGGGAATATGCCCATGCAGAGAATGCTTATGCAGGTATTGACATAGCCAACCTGGGTAACCGTGAAATAGCCGATATGAAGTTTCACCAGGCCTATGGTTTTTTTGTGATGCAGCAGTTTGATAAAGCCAAACCCTTATTTAATGCCATCCGCCAGATACCCGGAGATCCTAACTATTTAGATGCGAATTACTATTACGGATTTATTTGCTTTAATGACAGGCAATACCCACAGGCATTGGAAAGTTTTCAAATAGCCGAACAATTACCTGAGTACCGGAACGTGATTCCGTTTTACCTGGCTGAAATATATTATTTTAGTGGCGAAAAAGAAAAGGCTTTGGATTATGGCACCAAAGCCATCCAGAAAACGGGTCAATATTATCACCTGCAATTGCATCAGTTAGTGGGTCATATCTGGTTCGAAAAACAGGCATTTGCCAATGCACTTCCATACCTTGAAAAATTTGTTGCCGGAAAAGAAAAAGTGAAAAGAGAGGATTTGTATGAATTATCCTATTGTTATTACAACGCTAACAACTGGCCAAAATCGATAGAGGGGTTTAAACAACTGGGTGGGGCAGAAGATTCATTGGCACAGAACAGTATGTATTTATTGGCCGACGCTTATCTGAAAATGGATGATAAAGCCAATGCCCGTACCGCTTTTCAGTTTTGTGCCTCTAATAACAGTAATGCCTTGCAGCAGGAAGTTTCCAGCTTTAACTACGGTAAACTTTCTTATGACCTTGGGTATATGGACCCCGCATTGAAGGCTTTGCAGTTTTTTATAAGCAAGTATCCAAAATCAACTTTTAACCAGGAGGCAAAGGAACTGTTGGTAAATACACTGGCTAACACCAGTAACTACAAAGAATCTTTGAAATGGTATGAAAGCCTGGGTAATAAAAGTGACCATGTAATTAAACTGTACCCTCGTTTATTATATGGAAGTGCGGTAGAATTGATAAACGATCAGCAGATAGAAAAGGCGGATGAATTATTATCTAAATTACTGGAGGTTCCCTACAATGCTGCCCAACTGCCCTTGGCTAATTTCTGGAAAGGGGAGATTGCTTACCGTAATGGCCTGATAGATCCTTCCATTAATTATATGCTGAGCTATCTTAAAAATCCGGTAACCAACGGGGAAGTAAATATTACACATGCCAGGTATATTCTGGGATATGGATATTTGAAGCAAGAGCAATATGCGAGCGCTAAGGGCTATTTTGAATTAATTGCTACAGTCATTTCCCGGAGATCCACTGCCATTGAGCAGGATACCTACCTGCGCGCTGCTGATTGTTATTTTATGAATAAAGACTTTAAACAAGCTTTGAAGATGTATGAATCAGTGATTACTAATCAGTTTGTTTCTGCTGACTATGCTTTATACCAAAAAGGAATTATTGCCGGCGCCCTTAATAAAAACGCGGAGAAGATCAGTTTACTGCAATCTTTGGAAAGGCAATATCCATCTTCCACTTTGGTAGCGGACGCCTACCTGGAGATGGCCAATACCTACCTGTCTGATGAAAACTACCAGGCTGCCATTACCCCTTTACAAAAAGTGATCAATAATTCCAGCGCTGCGGCTTTGGCGCCCCAATCTTACCTGAAATTGGGTGTTGTGTATTTTAACCTGGATAGGAGTGATGAGTCGCTGGAGAGTTTTAAAAAACTGGTGACAGGCTATCCCAATACAGAAGAGAGCAGTGATGCAATTGATTATATCCGGAATATTTTCATAGAGAAACAAAAACCAGATGAGTTTGCGGCATTCATGAAGCAAAACGGCAAATCCATTACTTATTCAGAAGAAGATTCTTTAAGTTTCCGTTCTCCGATGCTGCGGTATGAGGCAAAAGATTGGAAGGGCGCCCAAAATGGATTTGCTATATATATATCAAAATTTCCTGAGGGCAGGTATCAGATTGAAGCGAATTATTTAACCGCAGAAATGTACGCGGCAGATAAAGCGCTGAAAGAGGCGCTGCCATTTTATAAAGCGGTGGCAGATCAGGCGCAGAATGTACACGCAGAAAGAAGTACGTTGCAGGCAGCCCGTATTTATTATTTTGAATTGAAGGAGTATGCAAATGCGGAAAAATATTTTGGGCAGTTAAAAACCATTGCCGCCCTGCAGGAAAATAAACTGGAAGCCATGCGCGGTTTATTGCGTTGCCAGTTTAAAGCGCGACAATGGAAAGAAGCGGCAACCAATGCACAGGATCTTTTACTGGAGAAAGGAATTGCAACAGATGACAGGATGATGGCCAGTATGGTAGTGGCAAAAAATCATCAGGCACTGAATGAATTTGATCAGGCTATTACTGCTTATAAACAGGTGGGTGCTGCCGGTAAATCTGAATATGCCGCTGAGTCTCAATATAGAATTGCCGAAATTTTACTGGACCAACATAAACCGGCAGAGGCAGAAAATGCGGCTTTTGAAGTAATCAAAAAATATGGATCCTATGAATACTGGGTTACCAAAAGTTATGTATTGCTGGGTGATGTATATGTGAAACAGAAAGACTGGTTTAACGCAGAAGCTACTTTTAAAAGTATTGTCGCGAATGCTACTATCACAGAACTGAAGAACGAGGCGCAGCAAAAGCTGGCCATGGTATTGGAAGAAAAAAATAAAACCAATCAGGTTGAAGAACAATAAAACGGATACATTAATGAATTACCTGTTAAAAGTTACCTTCCTACTGATGCTGGGATCCTTTGTCTGTATGCCGGCGCAGGCACAAAAAAGAACCAGCAGGAAAAAAATGGCCTCATCACCCAAATCAATGGTGAAACAGGTAGAGGCAGTAAACCTTGCTGATACCTCTTCTCCAAAAGTAGTCACTATCACATCTGCATTCAAGCCTTATTTGAAGGATGCGGTTAAGGTTAATTTTACTGCCGCATCACCTGTGATCGATTCATCAAAAATTCCGGTTACTTACAGCATACCTTCTCAAAATCTTTTCTTTACATTTCAACCCGTAGCCATTCAGCCACTTGCCCTGGCATTTGATACGGGTTATGCCTGGAATAATGATCATTACATCAAATTTGGTGCGGGTAACTTTAGCAGTGTATTGGGCGAAGCAGGTTTTTCTTTTGGTAACGGACGAAACGCGATAACCAATTTACGTGGAAATTTCGTAACAGCTACCGGTCATCTGCCTTCGCAACAGTCTGCTAAATGGGGATTGGATATCCTGTCGGTTCTCCATACAAAGAATAACCATGAATGGACCACGCATCCCTACTATCAAAGCAGTACCCAATACCTGTACGGTTATCAGCCCACAACACTTTCTTATCCCAAAGACCAGCTATTGCAAAGGTTTAATACGGTTGGAATAGAAATTGGTTTGCAAAATAAACTGGTGAACACATTTGGTATCAGTTACCATCCACGGATTAGTCTGATAGGCTTCTCAGATAATCATGAGAACCAGGAAAGAAACCTGATTATTAAAGCGCCCATCAATAAATCTTTTGGAAAGATATATGCTATCGATCTTGAGATGGGTGCAGATATTTCTGCAACTACTGTGCCGATGGTACCCAATTACCTGGATATTAAGAATAATCTTTTCTATGTTAATCCATCCATACAGTTAAAAACACCTAATTTAAAACTACTTGCAGGTATACGGCCTTCATGGGATAACCAGTCTTTTTCTACCCTGCCAAATATTACAGTAGAAGCAAAGGTTACTGAGGTTGGTCTGGTATTGGAAGCGGGCTGGATTGGGTATTACAAAAAAAATACGATGCGTTCTTTGGCCGGAATGAATCCTTTTATTGGTCAGCTTAGCGGTTTACAGAATACCCGTATACGGGAGCAGTATGCCGGTATTAAGGGAGCAACAGGCAATCACTTTACATACGAGGTTAAGGCTTCATTACTGCAATTAAACAACCAGGCGCTGTTTGTAAATAATTTGGGAGATGGCAAAACCTTTTCTGTTTTATTCGAGCCTGAGATGAAAGCGTTACGATTGCATGGAGAGATAGGCTATACTGTTCAGGAAAAAATATCATTGATTGCCAGTGCCACTTATACGCAATATTCATCACTGACTGTTAATGAAAAACCATGGGGATTATTGCCCATTGAAGCAACCGGCACTGTAAAATGGAAAGTATTAAAAGACCTTCAATTAAAAGCGGATCTTTTTGTATGGGAAGGGGCAGCTTACAGGGATTTAACACTACAAGCTAAAAGAGCGGGTGCTGTGGCGGATCTGAATATAGGCGCTGAGTTCGCGGTAATGCCTAAACTGGCTATCTGGCTTCAAATGAACAACCTGTTTAACGCAACTTATCAACGTTGGAATCAATATCCTGTTCTGGGTACCCAGGTTTTGGCAGGAGTTGTATATTCGTTCAGGTAAAACCGCCCGTTGAATGCAAGATCATCTCTATAAATACCTGGTATTAAACAGCAAGCTGAGTATTCCACAGCTTGGAAATATTGTTATGGTTACTGAGCCGGCCTCAGTTGATCACACCACTATGCAATTATTGCCTCCCAAATCTGTTTTTCATTTTGAAGAAAAAAAAGTGGTTTCTGCTAACAAATCATTTTTTATTTTTTTGGCAGAGGAAATGGGGGTAGAGGAAGTGGATGCATCCAGGTTTTTTCTGAATTTTTCCGGGCAGTTGCACCAGGATATTCAGGAAAAGCCAAAAGTTGTTTTAAACGGTATTGGCCATTTTTCAAAAGGAGTGGGCGGTAATATTGTATTTACACAGGATACCGGTGCAGAGGAACTATTTCCTGCCATCACTATTGAAAAGGAAATAAGTGAAGAAACCGAATTTATTGAAAATCACAAAGATTATTGGTGGTTCTATGCAATTATTTTATTCGTAATGGGCTTAGGGGCGATTTTCTATTACTATGTATAATTTTGTACAATTTTTATTTGCTAATCATGTTTGAAAAGTATGCCTGAACTAATTTCTTTTTCGCATTGTCCTGCCTGTAATTCTGAATCAGTTTATCCTGCATTATCGGCAAAAGATTATACAGTATCCGGTGAGCTATTTGAGATAT
This sequence comes from Chitinophagaceae bacterium, assembly GCA_023229465.1. Classification (GTDB taxonomy): domain Bacteria; phylum Bacteroidota; class Bacteroidia; order Chitinophagales; family Chitinophagaceae; genus Sediminibacterium. The sequence goes on along the minus strand of JALNZE010000003.1, from coordinate 139,444 downwards.
GGCATTGTGATGATTGTTCGTTGCGGTTTACACAGCCTATTCCTGCTGCCGATAAGATAGGTGCTTATTACCAGTCTGCCGGCTATATCTCACATTCAGATACTGCCAAAGGTTTGATTAACCGTTTATATCACTTTGTTAGAACCCATAGTTTACAAACGAAAAGAAAACTGCTGCAACAGGCTACCGGTAAACAGAAAGCTACCCTGCTTGATATTGGCGCGGGTACAGGCGCCTTTGTACATACCATGAAGCAGGCGGGGTGGGAAGTTACCGGCCTGGAACCCGAAGAGAATGCCCGTAAGGTGGCTTTTGATAAATATGGCATTCAATTAGTTTCGCCCGATCATTTGTTTCAATTGGGGAAAGCTTCCTTAGATGCCATTACTTTATGGCATGCGCTAGAGCATGTGCATGACCTGCATGGCTATTTCGAACAATTTTATTACCTTCTAAAACGGGGTGGCAGCCTGGTGATTGCCGCTCCCAATTATACCAGTTATGATGCAAAAGCATATAAGGAGTATTGGGCCGCATACGATGTGCCGCGCCATCTCTATCATTTCTCACCAAAAAGTATGGAACTACTGGGAGACGTAAAAGGATTTTGGCTGGCAGACAGTAAACCCATGTGGTTTGATAGTTTTTATGTATCCATGCTAAGCGAAAAATACAGGCATGAAAGTGGAAACCTGATAGGAGCGTTATGGAATGGATTGCTCTCAAATATCAAAGCCATTTTCAACAAAGAGAGTAGTAGTTCAGTGATCTATATCTTCACTAAAAAATAATAGCCGGCATTACTTTTTCTGCAGTGTTTAATTACTAATTGAATTTCACTTCAAAGAGTTTGGGCCAAAATTTTCCTGTAATAAAAAATCGTTTACCCACGCTATCATAAGCGATCCCGTTTAAAACGGCAGCATTGGCCTGGTCTTCATCGGAGATGGCACCCGGTGCATATTTGTTCAGTACATAAGAAAAATCCGCTTTCGCTACCACGTTACCGGTTGCTGGATCAATCTTCACAATCGTATTGGTGGTATACACGTTCGCGTAAATAAATCCATTCACATATTCCAGTTCGTTGATGCTGGCTAAAGGACCATTATTGTCTGTTACGCCTACCACTTTTACCACCTGAAAATTAACAGGGTCCCTGTAATATAAATTGTTTGATCCATCATCCATGATCAGGTATTTGCCATCATTGGTCATACCCCAGCCCTGGCCCGTATAACTGAACTCTCCCAGTTTTTTGAATGTGGTAAAATCATATACAAAGCATTTATATTCTTTGTAAGTAAGTTGATAGATCTTGCCATTTAATACAGTCATTCCTTCCCCAAAATATTCTTTCGCTAAAGTAATTTTTTGAATATCCTTTCCTGTTAACAGATCAATTTTAGCCAGTTTACTCTTCCCCTTATAATCAGGATCTCCGGTACTTTCATAGATAGCATTGTCATGCCATTCCAGCCCTTCAGTATAGGAACCGGTATTGTGGGGATACACATTGGTGATGGTATAATTTAATACAGCCGGTACCGTGTTTTGAGGGATTTCGGTATTATCGGTGTCTGTGGTATTAGTACAGGCCGATAACAAACTGAGCAGTGTAAGGAAAAGAATTGAATACTTCATAACGGTAAATTGCGACAAAAATAGGTAAGTTATAACTGTCGCTTCGTTAAAAATGGTCGCACAGGTTTCGGTAAATCATACATTAAATCTAAAATGCATCACATCCCCATCTTTCACTATATACTCTTTCCCTTCAATGCGCAAGCGTCCGTTTTCCCGGCAGGCGGCTTCGCTGCCGTATTTGATAAAGTCTTCATAAGCGATCACTTCCGCTTTAATAAAACCTTTCTCAAAATCGGTATGTATCACACTGGCGGCCTGAGGCGCTTTCCAGCCTTTGTGAATGGTCCATGCCCGCACTTCCAGTACACCGGCAGTAAAATAAGTATCCAGGTTCAATAATTTGTAGGCAGAGGTAATTAACCGGTTTAGCGCCGGTTCTTTCATATGGTATTCTTCCATAAACATCTGCTTGTCTTCAGCCGATTCCATCTCTGCTATCTGTGCCTCTACATTGTTGCACATCACAATTACTTCTGCGCCTTCTGCTTTGGCTGCAGCGGCTAATGCGTCAGAGAATTTATTGCCTGTATGCATACTGGCTTCATCAACATTGGCAACGTACAGAACAGGTTTATCTGTTAATAAGAACAGGTCGGCTATCACTATTTTTTCTTCCTTATCTAATCCCAGTGTATGAATATTTTTTCCTTTTTCGAGATGCGCTTTACAGCGTGACAGAATTTCAAATTCAGCTTTAGCCTTGGTATCGCTGCCTACGCGGGCCATTTTTTCGACACGGTGCCATTTTTTCTCAACACTATCCAGGTCCTTCAGTTGTAATTCGGTTTCTATAATCTCTTTATCGCTGATAGGGTTAATGGCGCCTTCTTCGCGTAAAACATTTTCATCTTCAAAACAACGTATCACATGAATAATGGCGTCTACCTCACGGATATTCCCCAAAAATTTATTGCCCAATCCTTCTCCCTTACTGGCGCCACGCACCAGGCCCGCGATATCTACAATCTCCAGTTGGGTTGGAACCGTCCGGTTAGGAAGCACCAGTTCCGCCAGTTTGTCCATGCGTTCATCAGGCACATCCACCAGGCCCACATTGGGTTCAATGGTACAAAAACGGTAATTGCTCGCCTGTGCCTTGGCGCTATTGCTGACTGCATTAAATAAAGTTGATTTACCTACGTTTGGTAGTCCCACGATGCCTGCTTGTAAAGCCATAATTCAAACTATTTTTCGAGCCGCAAATATAGCCAGATTTGGGGGCAAAATGGGTTCTAAATGCTGATATCCCTGAATTTGTTATTTTCACCACAGAAACTACCCGTATGGCCCTGAACTATGTTTGGATACTGTTCTTTATCATTGGTTTAATTATCGCATTGATCAAGCTGGTTGTGTTTCATGATTATGAGATATTCAAAAAACTGGTGGAAGGTATTTTTGATGCATCCAAATCATCCGTTATGGATATTGGCCTGCCCTTAACCGGTGCGATGGTATTTTTTATGGGGCTGATGAATATAGGGGAAAAGGCAGGGGCGGTTAATTTTTTGGCCAGGTTACTCAATCCGTTTATGAAAAGGATATTTCCTGAAGTACCGGATAAACACCCTGCCATGGGGCAGATGGTGATGAATTTCAGCGCCAATATGCTTGGCCTGGATAATGCGGCAACCCCTTTTGGTTTAAAAGCCATGGAAAGCCTGCAAACACTCAATCCAAACAAAGAAACGGCCAGTAATTCACAGATCATGTTCCTGGTACTGCATACCAGTGGCCTTACCCTGATACCGCTTTCGATTATTGCTTACCGGGTTAGTGGTGGAAGCGCCAATCCTACCAGTGTATTTGTACCGTTGATGCTGGCTACTACAGTTGCCACCATTGCCAGTATCGTTATTACCGGGCTATACCAACGGCTCCGTTTTGACCGTGTATTGGTATTGTGGCTGGGAGGTATCATTACCGCTATCTTTTTATTTGCCTGGTATATCTATGGGTTGCCTTCGCAAAAAAACAGTCCTACGCCCAGTTTTTTTACGAAAGAAACCTTTAGTAATGTGTTGGGCAATATCATTCTGTTTCTGATTATTGCCACTTTTATTATTGGCGGATTTGTTAAAAAGATTAATGTTTTTGATGCTTTTATTGAAGGGGCAAAACATGGATGGGATGTGATTGTTAAAGTGATTCCTTACCTGGTTGGTTTACTGGTTGCGATCAGGGTGTTCCGCGATAGTGGGGCGCTGGATGCTATCATACAAGGGATTAGTTGGTGTTTTGTTCAGGTTGGGATGACCAGTGATTTTGTGCCTGCATTACCCGTTGCCATTATGCGTCCTTTTAGTGGGGGGGGATCAAGAGGATTAATGCTGGATATTTTTAAAACCTATGGCGCGGATAGTTTTATCGGACAGTTAGCTTCTACTTTCCAGGGAAGTGCAGACACCACTTTTTATATTATCGCTTTGTATTTTGGAAGTGTGGGTATTAAAAAAGTACGGTATGCTATCTGGGCCGGTATGCTGGCAGACCTGCTTGGCGTAATTGCCGCAGTAGGTATTGCTTATATCTTTTTTAAATAAGTAAGACTGCTGTTTGGTTCATTTTGTTTCAGCCATTTCCAGTACCATCTTCCATTCTTCGTCTTTTACAGCACCCACGGATAGCCTGCCCAATCTTACCAGATCCATATTGGCCAGGCGCTTATCTGCTTTTATCTGAGCCAGTCTAACCGGTTTCTTTAATTTTTTATAAGGTTTAAAATCAACTACCAGCCATGCCGGGTCATTCGTGGTTGGATCGGGGTAAGATTCTTTTACCACTTTCGCGATACCTACAATTTCCATCCCTTCATTACTATGGTACCAGAAGGCGAGGTCGCCTTTTTTCATTGACCGGAGATTGTTGCGTGCGGTATAATTACGCACCCCATCCCAAATAGTCTGACCGTCTTTTTCAAACTGCTCCCAACTATATTTAACCGGTTCAGATTTGATCAACCAATAGTTCATGGGTAATTAGGAATTAATAATTAATAATTATTCTCACCATCCGCTTGCCAGCACATCAGCCAGATGCAGCACTTTTAAACCGGCGCCTTTGTGTTTATTGCATCCATCAATATGCATCAGGCAACTCATATCGGTACTGATCAGGTATTCTGCTCCTGTGGCTGCAGCATTGGTTACCTTCTGGTCGCCCATGGCAATGCTGATGGGTTCAAACTTTACAGCGAATGTGCCCCCAAATCCACAACAGGTTTCCACCTCATTCATCTCTACCAGTTCCAGCCCTTTTACTTTGCTCAATAATTGCCGGGGCTCATTTTTTATTTTGCATTCACGTAAGGCGGCACAACTATCGTGGTAGGTAGCTTTGCCATTAAATATGGCCCCTATGTCATCTTTTTTTAAAATATGAATCAGGAATTCAGAAAATTCAAAAATTCTTTCAGCTGTTTTTTTGGCAAGTGCCATATCTGATGAGTTTTCGAATAGGGTAGTATAGTAATTCCTTACAAATCCCGCGCAACTGGCGCTGGGGGTAACTATGTAATCCGAACCTGAAAAATCGTTGAGGAATTTTTTACAAACTTCTTTTGACTCACCCCAAAAACCCGCGTTAAAAGCAGGCTGTCCGCAACAGGTTTGCCGGGTATTATAAGTGATAGAGCAACCTGCTTTTTCCAGCACTTTCACCATATTGAAAGCAACCTGCGGATATAACTGATCGATAAAGCAGGGGATAAACAATTGTACATTCATGTTAACTGTAACTGGGTGATGATCTATTTTAATTTCCTGTTTAAAGCTATCATTTTTATGGCAGTAATGGCTGCTTCTTCGCCTTTATGACCATGTTTACCGCCAATACGATCGAGGGCCTGTTGTTCATTATCTACCGTAAGTACACCAAAAATAACGGGTACATCAAGAGAGAGATTCAATTGCAGTACCCCATCTGTTATGGCTTTGCATACATAATCGAAATGTGGCGTATCGCCCCTGATTACGGTTCCTAATGTGATATACGCATCGGGCAATACTTTACAATAGGTATAATGATTTTTAATGGTGAAGGGAATTTCAAAAGCGCCTGGAACGGTTACTATTTTATACTTCACACCCTGTTGCCTGCATATTTTTTTTACGCCTGTTGCTAATTTGTTGGTGATAGGTGCATTCCATTCGGTCTTTACTATCACAACAAAGGCATCCTTAATTACAGGGATGCCTTTATTTACAGAAGTATTGCCTTTAGTAGCCATCGGGTTACATTTTGCTAATTTTTTTCTACACTTAAACGGTAAATATATTTATCAGCCTGAAAACCTTTATCTGTTTTCGGAAATTTATTTTTCAGTTCTTTATACAGTTCCAGCGCTTCTTTGGGTTTGCCATTGGTTTCTTCCAGTAAAGCGGCGCGGAAAAGGTATTCGGCAGAATTGTTTTCATCCTTTTCAAAAGCAGTCGCGGCTTTTTTATAATTTTCGATGGCCTCTTCTTTTTTATTGAGTTCTGAATAGGCATCTCCCAAACAACCATAGGCAAGTAATTGTACCTGGCGTGCACGGGTTGAAAAGTCTTTCAGGTATTTAACCGCGTTATTAAAATCGCCCAGTTTCAGGTAGCTCACACCCGCGTAGTATTTAGCAAGGTTGGCGGCTTTGGTACCACTGTAATTTTTAAGCACAAACAGAACACCCTTGCTTTGTCCATCACCATTCAGAACCAGGCTGGAAGAATCAACACTAAAATATTCCTGTGCTTTATATAAATATTCCGCTGCTTTTTCTTCTTTTGGTTTTAGTATGTATTCATTATAACCATACCAGCCACCGGCGCCAAGTATAATAATGGCCAGACCAATCAGGGTTGGTTTTTGAAATTTATCCCAGAAACCCTGCATTCTCACTAGGGTCAGATTCGTTTCTTCATGCTTCTCAGTCATACTTTTTTTTTATAAATTTCGGTGTAATGATTTAGTAATTTTTCTTTCTATGGGGTTAGTCAACATCAAATACAAAGTTCTGGTCGGCATACACATCCTTGAGTAACTCGCTGTCATCGGGCCATGGGCTTTCTTCCGCAAATTTCACACTCTCATCTACCACTAATCCCACCCTGCTATCAATGGCTTTCAGTTCTTCTTCCGTTGCGAATGAATTGGTTAAAATGGTAGTACGTACTTTGCCAATCGGATCCTGATCCTTGTATTCATCTACTTCTTCCTTGGAACGGTATTTTTGCGGATCGGAGATAGAATGACCTTTATAGCGGTAAGTTTTTAATTCCAGCAGGGTAGGGCCATCGCCTTCGCGGGCTCTCTTAATGGCACGTGCCACACTTTCGTGTACGTTCTCTGGGGTCATGCCATCCACTTTATCAGCGGGCATATCATAGGCATCGGCCAATTTATAAATATCCACTACATTACTGGTACGTTCAATAGAAGTACCCATGGCATAATTGTTATTTTCGCAAATAAAAATTACCGGCAGTTTCCATAACATGGCCAGGTTAAAGGTTTCATGTAAGATGCCCTGGCGCGCGGCGCCATCGCCAAAAAAACAAACGGCTACATTTTTGGTACCCTTGTATTTTTCAGCAAATCCTAAACCCGCGGCGGTGCCTATCTGGGCGCCAACAATACCATGCCCCCCAAAAAAACGATGTTCCAGACTAAAAAAGTGCATACTGCCACCTTTGCCTTTGGAACAACCTGTTGCCTTACCATATAGTTCAGCCATACAGGCGTTTGGCGACATTCCCTTGGCTAATCCCAAACCATGGTCGCGGTAAGCCGTAATAAAGGGATCATCAGGCGCTGTTGCAGTCATACAACCTGCTGCAATGGCTTCCTGACCAATATAAGCATGGAAAAATCCACGGATTTTACCAGCCATTTTGTACATTTCTTCAGCCTTTAACTCGAACTGGCGAATTAACTGCATCAGTTCATACCAATAGAGGTAAGTTTCTTTTGAAAATTTCGTTGCCAAATGAGCTAAATTTTAGAGGGGCAAATATAGGAGGAAAAGTTAGAAGTTAGGAGTTTAGAGTCAGGCCTCCTGTAAAAAAGGGTATCCATAGTCTACCGGCGGATTAAAGGTTTCTTTAATGGTTCGGGCGCTTAACCAGCGATAGAGATTCAGCATGCTTCCGGCTTTGTCATTAGTACCGGATGCCCTTGCTCCGCCAAAAGGCTGCTGGCCCACCACGGCCCCTGTTGGTTTATCATTGATATAAAAGTTACCCGCCGCATTTCTGAGCGTATTAGTGGCAAGTTCAACAGCGGCTCTGTCCTGGGCCAGTATGGCGCCCGTTAAAGCATAAGAAGAAGTTGCATCTAAGAGATGAAGGGTCTCTTCAAACTTATCTGCATTATATACATAGACAGTGAGCACGGGGCCGAAAATTTCCTCACACATGGTAACATATTTCGGATCTTTTGCTTCTATTACAGTGGGCTCAATAAAATACCCCTTTGTTTTACTGTAGTTTCCTCCCACCCAAATGGCTGCTTTTTTATCTTTTTTGGCCCTGTCAATGTATTTGGTGATACTATTAAATGATTTTTCATCAATTACCGCATTCACAAAATTGCTGAAATCCTCCACCGTACCCATTTTCATGGATTTGATGGCAGCTACCAGTTTTGTTTTCACTTCCGCCGCCATATTACTGGGAATATAGGCTCTGGAAGCAGCGGAACATTTTTGTCCCTGGTATTCAAATGCGCCCCTTGCCAGTGCAGTAACCACAGCATCAACCTGGGCGCTTTTGTGCGCGATTACAAAATCCTTTCCTCCGGTTTCTCCTACAATTCTTGGGTAGGAACGATAATTGCCTATATTCTCACCAATCACTTTCCACATATGATTAAATACACCGGTTGAACCGGTAAAATGTACCCCGGCAAATTCTCTATGTGCAAAACAAACTTTGCCCAGTGTGGGGCCGTCTACAAAAACAAGGTTGATTACGCCATCCGGCAGTCCGGCTTCTTTCAGGATACGCATAAACATTTGAGCGGCGTATATCTGTGTATTAGCGGGTTTCCATACTACGGTATTGCCGCACATAGCGGCAGAGGTAGGCAGGTTTCCACCTATGGCGGTAAAGTTGAAAGGGGTAATGGCCAGCACGAATCCTTCCAGCGGGCGCCATTCAAGACGGTTATGCATGCCAGGGGAAGAGATGGGTTGCTGTTTATAAATCTCACTTAAAAAGTGAACGTTAAACCGTAAAAAATCGATCAGTTCACAGGCGCTGTCTATTTCTGCCTGGTAAGCATTTTTACTCTGCCCGAGCATAGTGGTACCATTAATATGAAAACGATACCTGGTAGCCAGGAGATCCGCCGCTTTCAAAAAAATATGCGCCCTGTTTTCCCAGCTCATGTCAGACCAGGCCTCTTTTGCTTTCAACGCTGCTGAAATAGCCAGATTAACATGCTTTTCTTCCCCTGCATGAAAATAGCCAAGCGTATGTGCCATTTCATGCGGCGGATGAATCGCTATTTTTTTCCCTGATTTCACTGCTTTTCCGCCAATATACATGGGTATTTCAATGGCCTTCTTCTTCAGTTCAGCCAAAACTTTTTTCAGCGAAGCTCTTTCCGGGCTACCCGGTGCGTATTGCAGTACGGGTTCATTAACAGGCATGGGGTAAGAAAAATAGCCAAGACTCATAGGGGTCGTTTTTAGTTTGCTTCTGCAAGGTAAGCAACAAATTTTAGTTAAGTGGAAAGGGGTAAATGGTCTCTTCCAAAATTATCAGTTACTTTGCGGCTATGGCTATCATACTATTTGATAATGCATTTCGCAGATCACTGTTACCTTTCACTTATACAAAAGCAGTAGCGGATATCCGTTTTGGAATATGTTCTGTTAAGGAGAGATGGGCATTTTTTTCACAGGATCCGGTATACGTTCATACCGATAAATACCTGCAGGTATTGTATCCCGCACCTGAAGAAGGAGAACATCTATGGATCGATGCCGCTGTTGTGCCTGATGTACATTTAGTAGCCGATATCTTATCTCTAAAACCCGGTTCCTGTTTGGCCGATGAAAAAGGGGTCATAGCCGGAAAAGCTACCATTGATTTTCACTCATTTAATGCTGCCGATTATTTTCATTTGTTTAAGGAGATCATAGATCATGCACCCGTAACCAGGTTGGAGCATCCCTGGCAAATGATGCAGTGGAATGAATCAATGCTTAGGCAGGATTATGACTGGGTGATCCTTGGAAGAATATCTCAACCCCTGCCTTCAACAGTGAATGCGGTAGTACCCTCACATATTTTTATTGAGGAGGGGGCAGAACTATCCTACTGCACATTGAATGCGCGAACAGGACCTATCTATATTGGTAAGAATGCCATAATTATGGAGGGCTCTGTGATAAGAGGCCCTTTTGCAATGGGAGAAAACGCGGTACTTAAAATGAACAGCAGGGTATATGGCGCAACAACACTGGGGCCTTACTGCACGGGTGGTGGTGAGATAAAAAATTCAGTAATGATGGGGTACAGTAATAAAGCACATGATGGTTATTTGGGCGATTCGGTAGTGGGTGAGTGGTGCAATTTTGGCGCGGGCAGTACCAACAGCAATATCAAGAATACGGCAGGAAACATAAAAATTTGGGATATCCATTCAAATAAATATGTTTTTGTCGGACAAAAATGTGGCATTATGATGGGCGACTATTCGCATGCTGCCATTAACTCTTCGTTCAATACGGGAACATCGACAGGCATTTGTTGTAATGTATTTGGAGCAGGATTATTGCCAACCATCATACCTAATTTTAGTTGGGGCGTAAATGGTACAAGGTATGTGTTTGAAAAAGCTTTGGCAGATATTGGGAACTGGAAAAAATTAAAGAACCGGTCATTGAGTGAAGCAGAGATGTTGGTGTTGCAATTTATATTTTCGAAATAATTAATCTGTGATTGTTGCATGGATTGAAAATTTAAAAATGACTAATCCCCAAATTCCTAAAATATAGAATCGTTTATGAGAAAACAAATCGCGGCTGCAAACTGGAAAATGAATTTAACCCTTCAGCAGGGAGAAGCCTTACTGGATGCTATCCTTAGCAGGCCCCATTCATTAAAAGAAAACCAACAGGCAGTATTCGCGGTTCCTTTCCCTTACCTGGCTATGGCACAACAAAAACTGGCAGGTAAAGCGAATGTATTTGTGGCCGCGCAAAACTGTTACAGTAAAAAAAGTGGCGCCTATACCGGTGAAGTTTCTGTGGAAATGCTACAGTCGCTCGGCATTCAATATGTTGTATTAGGGCACTCAGAAAGAAGAGAATATTTTAACGAGAGTAACCAGTTACTGGCCGATAAAGTGACGATATGCCTGGCATATCAGTTACTACCCATTTTCTGTTGTGGTGAGCCTTTGGCTATTCGTGAAGCCAATACGCAAAATGCTTATGTAGCCAAACAACTGGAAGAATCTTTATATCATTTATCCGCGGAGCAGTTACAGAAAGTAGTGATTGCCTACGAGCCCATCTGGGCCATTGGTACAGGTAAAACAGCCAGTAGTGGGCAGGCACAGGAAATGCATGCTTTTATACGCCGGCAACTGGCGGAAAAATATGGCGCTGCCATAGCGGATACCATTTCTATTTTATATGGGGGTAGTGTAAAAGCAGCTAATGCAGTAGAAATATTAGGGCAACCGGATGTAGATGGCGGTTTGGTTGGCGGAGCCTCTTTAATAGCGGATGAATTTGTTGCGATCATCAATGCATTGAAATAAGCAGGAAAAGCCGCAGATCTGCCTGGTGTGAAAATCGTAGTTCTTACTTCATACTTCACACTTATCTTTGCTGCCTTATGAAGTATATCCGGAATTTCTGCATCATCGCACATATTGATCATGGTAAGAGTACCCTGGCCGACAGATTATTGGAGTACACCAAGACCATTGGGTCGAGAGACATGATGAACCAGGTATTGGATGATATGGACCTGGAACGTGAAAAAGGAATCACGATTAAGAGTCATGCGATACAGATTAATTATAACTATAAAGGACAGGAATATGTGCTTAATCTCATTGATACACCAGGGCATGTTGACTTTAGTTATGAAGTAAGCAGGGCATTGGCGGCCTGCGAAGGGGCTTTATTACTGGTAGATGCTTCGCAGGGTATACAGGCACAGACCATCAGCAATTTATACCTGGCGATTGATAATGATCTGGAGATCATTCCCGTGATCAATAAAATTGATATGGATGGCGCCAAAATACCGGAAGTAACCGATCAGATTATTGATTTGATTGGATGTAAGCAGGAAGACATTCTTTTGGCAAGTGGTAAAACGGGTATTGGTATCGAAGAAATATTAGAGGCCATTATTGAAAGGATACCTGCACCATCCGGTAGTTATGATGCACCCCTGCAGGCTTTGATCTTTGATAGTGTTTTCAATAGTTTCCGCGGCATTATTGTGTATTACCGTATTCTGAATGGGGTACTAAAAAAAGGGGATAAGATCCGTTTTGTAGCATCTGGCAATGATTATTTTGCTGATGAAGTAGGGGTACTCAAATTGAGTATGACACCAAAAGATGAAGTAAAAGCGGGTGATGTAGGCTACATCATTACCGGTATTAAAAATGCCAAAGAAGTAAAAGTGGGTGACACTATCACACTGGCCAATAACCCCGGCGAAATGATTCATGGTTTTGAAGAAGTGAAACCCATGGTTTTTGCTGGCATTTTCCCGGTTAATACGGATGATTTTGAAGTACTGCGCGACTGTATGGGTAAACTGCAGTTAAATGATGCTTCATTAGTATTTGAGCTGGAAACCTCACAGGCCCTGGGTTTTGGGTTTAGATGCGGATTTCTGGGATTACTGCATATGGAAATCATCCAGGAACGATTGGAAAGGGAATTCAATCAAACCGTTATTACTACGGTTCCTAACGTAAGTTTTATCGCTTATACCACCAGGGGTGAGAAGATCAACGTGAATAACCCGATTGAAATGCCTGATCCTGTTAAAGTGGCTAAAATTGAGGAGCCTTTTATCAGGGCACAGATCATCACTCAACCTGATTATATCGGTAATATCATGACACTTTGTTTGGGTAAACGCGGTATTCTGATAAACCAGAGTTATCTAACGCCAACACGTGTGGAACTTGTATTTGAAATGCCATTAACAGAAATCGTATTTGATTTCTATGATAAATTAAAAAGTACTACCAGAGGATACGCTTCATTTGATTATACGCCTATCGATTATCGCCAGGCAGATATTGTTAAAATGGATATCCTGTTGAATAATGAAAAAGTGGATGCGTTGAGCGCCCTCATTCATCGCGGGCGTGCAGAGGATTTTGGCAGGAAGTTATGTGAAAAATTAAAAGAGCTGTTGCCCAAACAGCAGTTCCAGATTGCGATACAGGCAGCTATCGGCGCCAAAGTAATTGCCCGTGAAAATATAAGCGCCATGCGTAAAGATGTTACTGCCAAATGTTATGGCGGGGATATCAGCCGTAAAAGAAAGCTCCTGGAAAAACAGAAAGAAGGTAAAAAACGCATGCGGCAGATTGGCAATGTAGAAATTCCGCAGGAAGCATTTCTGGCCGTATTGAAACTGGATTAATGCTATTTTGTTCTGGGATCCACTTCTTGAACCAACGGAACATGTACCCATTTTCCATTTAGCCATTTAAACCCTTCATAACTTCCATAGGGAACAAGGGTATGCTTAACACCGGGTTCCCCATTCTCACTAATCAGATGGGCAAAACTGATCATATCTAAATCGGGATCATAATTCAGTTTAGCATTGGCTTCTTTTTTAAATTCCAAACAAAAACGATAAGCCGGTTGTGCCGGTTTAATGGCGCTATTTGTGTAGGTGAAATACCTTCCTCCAAACAAAGGCCTGTTTTTAGCATCAAAACTGAGTACTTCTATCCACTTTTTAGTACTGCGTGCATCATTCTCATCATATCCCAGCAGGGTATAATAATTTTTATTATTGAATGTTTTTTGAATGATGTTATAATATACGGCGCCGATCCACTGCTCATTCGTTCGAACAGAATCAACCGGGTTATCAGTAAAAGCGGAATTATCGTACAGGGGAATCAATTGCAACGATCCGTTCTGTGTATGAAATTGTATGGCGCCTTTCTGCCGGTAATACGTAAAGTCTTTCATGATCTGCCAGGTAATAATCCGGAAACTGCTATCCGGCGCGTATAACCTCGAGATCGTTTGTAAAGAATCAAAAGGGTAAGAAAAAGAATAAGGCACTTTCAGTGCCTGCACCAGTGCCCTTGTAAAAAAACTATCCGCTACTGCCCGTTCTGCCGCTTCCGGTGCATTTACAATATCATTGGCGTAGTTGCGCATATTCTCTTCCAACTGTGTCAATAGCTGCACAGTAGCAACGGGTTTACGTTGCGCTTGTAGTGCCATGAAAAAAAAACAGGCAACGATGATAAGAGGAATACGCTTCATAACTGTTCAGTTTCTGTTCCGCGATACAAATATCCTGATCTGTGCCGGTCATAGTATCACAAAAAGAAAAATTTAAGCTTTTATTTGTTAGTTAAGAAATGGGCAAACTCAACAAGACTGTTAAACCGAAGATCAATCAGTGGATCCGGGTAGGGCGTTTCGGGATGTGTGGTGGCCATAAAAACAGTATGCATGCCTGCATTTCTTCCGAAACCCATATCACTGATCCGGTTACCTGCTATGATGCTTTTAGCGAAGTTAATCTCCGGAAAATCCTGCTTTGCCTGAAATGCCATACCGGGTTGGGGTTTCCGGTTAATAGAATCATCAGCCAGATCGGCACAGTAATATATTTTATCGATACGCCCTCCCGCCTGGTTGATCTTTGCTACCATTTGGTTGTGAATATTGTCGAGATCGTTAACCGTCATCAATCCCTTGCCTACACCTTTCTGGTTAGTGGTTACAACAATTCTCCCAAACAGTTTCGACAGGATAGCAATCGCTTCAGGAATAGCATCATAAAAACGAAATTCATCCCAGTTGCGTATATAATCATTTTCCTTATCATGATTGATCACACCATCACGATCTAAAAATAAGGTCCAGCTACTATTTATATTTTTTACATCAAGCATATCAATTGGTTAATTCGGTCTGTGCTTTCAGGTAATCTTCCGGTATACCTATGTCAATAAAATAGCCTTGCTGTTCCATTCCATAAATTTTTCTGCTGCCATAATATTTTTGCAGGTAATCTGTTTCGAAGGAGCATTTATCCGGTAATGTCTCTTTTAAAAATGCTTCTCTGTTCAGAATATAAACACCACCGTTGATTAACCCTTTTTTATAAAACTGTTTCTCTTTAAATAGTGCGATACGCTGATCAGGATTTAATTCCACTACACCGTATCTTTCAAAATTTTCCATGGCCTTCAGTGCCAGTGTACAATCTGCCTGGTGTGCTTCATGAAATTCGGCCTGGGAAACAAGATTTGTTTTGAATATACTATCGCCGTTTACCACTACTACCTGTTGGTCATGCGCATAAGTGCAAGCCAGTTGTATGGCGCCTCCGGTACCCAGTGGTTCTTTTTCGATCACCAATTGATAATTGCCTTCAGGCAGATATTCCGAAAGATAGTTGGTAAATGCCTCGGACCGGTATCCCAATGAAAATATGAACCGCTCAATCCCCTGCTTTTGCAGATGAGTGATCACGTACGAAATAAAAGGTTGGTTATTTACGGGGGCCATACACTTGGGCAGGTCAGGAACCGCATCCCGTAACCTGGTTCCCAGGCCACCGGCCAGAATGATCGCTTCTTTTACCGGCATTAGCCAAAAATTTTTGCTTCCACCAGTTCACAAATAATGTGTCCGATCAAAATATGACTTTCCTGTATTCTTGGCGTGTCGGTAGAGGGTACGTTAAACAGGTAGTCACTCAGTTCTTTCATTTTTCCGCCACTGGCGCCCGTCAGGCCGATGGTAATCACCCCTTTTTCTTTGGCAGTAGCGAATGCATTCAATATGTTTTTTGAATTACCGGAAGTACTCAGGCCTACCAACACATCGCCCGCCACGCAGGTGCCATCTACTATTCTGGAATAGATAACATCGTAACTATAATCATTAGCTACGGCCGTCAGGTAAGAGGTATTGCAATGCAAAGCTTCTGAAGGCAGGGCTTTTCGGTCTATGTAAAATCTGCCGGAAAACTCTGCAGCCAGGTGTTGTGCATCTGCCGCGCTGCCACCATTGCCACAGAATAAAACTTTTTTACCCGTTTTAAAAGCATTGGTAATTACATCAATGGCAGATGCTATGTTCTCCTGCATTTTTTCATCAGCCAGCAATTGGCTTTTAACATCGATGGAAGCGGAAATAATAGAGGCGATTTTTGTCTTCATAAGTATGGTTGCTTGTTAATGATCTTATTGAATGGTCCAGCTCGTTAAGCCATGTTTGGTAAACTGATAGGGACTGATTTTCCCGCCAAAATTATGTAAGGTTTCGATTACCGGGTACCTGCTATTACCCGGGCAGTAAAATATCATAAATCCACCCCCACCTGCACCGCTTATTTTACCCCCTGTGGCGCCTGATTTTTTGGCAGCCGTATATATTTCTTCCATACTGTTATTGGAAATATTAGCAGCCATGTTTTTTTTTTGTTGAAATCCATAATCGAGTATTTCCCCTATATGATCCAGGTTACCTATCAACAGTGCTTCTTTCATCATTTTTGCCTGTTCTTTTAACTGGTGCATGGCATCAATACTTTTGGTATTGTTTTCCCTAACGTTTTTTTGTTGTTCTTTAATGATGGTAGCCGATTCGCGGGTGGTAGACGTGAAATACAGTACCAGGTTATGTTCCAGCTCGTTCAAGTAATCCTGTCTTATTCTCAGCGGGTTTACGATCACTTTATCATTGGCATAAAACTCCATAAAATTAAATCCACCAAAAGTGGCTGCATACTGGTCCTGCCTGCCACCTGCCAGTTGAAGGTCATTCCGCTCAATTTCATAGGCATAATGGGCCATATCATACTCGCCAAGCGGTAGTTTCAGCATTTCGGCAAAGGCGCCAATAATGGCAACTACTAATGTACTCGACGTTCCTAAGCCACTCCCTGCCGGCGCGTCTACAAAAGTAGAAAGGTGAAAGCCCTTCATGGTAAAAGGATGGTCCTGCTGTATCCGGTTATATACGCCTTTGAGCAGGTCCAGTTCCCCTGTAATGGGTAGTTGCCGGCCCCAGGCATATTCCTGCCTTTGTTTTTTATCCAGCGATTCTATAATGATCAGGGGCTCATTCAATGACTCTATGGTGGCATGGGCATGCAGAGACAGGGTAGCATTCAGGATGGCTCCTCCGAATTCATCACTGTACGGACTCACATCAGTTCCGCCTCCGGCTAAACCAATTCGTAACGGCGCTTTGCTGCGATAGATCATGTAATGTTTTACTTTATGGAAACAGTGGCAAGAAATATATCAAAGGCGCTCATCAGCCAGTTGCAAAATGGCTCCGGCTAATTTTTGCCAGCTATACTTTTTTTTCTCTTCGCGAAGATGCGGTAAAAAAAAGTTTTCACCTAATTCGTACAGTTGCAGGATGCCCGTTGCAATTGAAGTGGGGTCAGGCGCTGTAACTACTCCTACTTTCCCGTTGGGCACAAGATCAGGCAGTCCGCCTACATTGGTTACCAGCATGGGTTTTTCAAAATGATAGGCAAGGGGGGTTACGCCGCTTTGGGTGGCATTGCGGTAAGGTTGTATTACAAAATCCGCGGCACTCAGGTAATAGCCTACTTCACTATCCTGAATAAAGTCTGTACGTAAGATGAGTTGGGATGAAATACCCAGCTCCGCGATTAATTCATCATATTCTTTCCGGTTCTCATAAAATTCACCGGCCACCAGTAACCTGATATTGGATGCACGGATGCGTACATCATTCATGGACCTTAACAGCAAATCAAGGCCCTTGTATTTTCGGATGAATCCAAAAAATAAAATGATTTTATCCTCCAGGGGTAGCCCTAATTTTTTTCTCGCCTCTTCTTTCTGAATGGCCCCTCCAAAATTATCATACAATGGATGAACCACCTGTAGCGACGGTTTGGATGTAAAGGAAAAAAGATCGTTTCTTACGCTTTCACTCATCGTGATAAAAGCATCAACCGGTTTTACAAAATATTGGGTGAAGGGTTTGTCGCCCAAACGTTTCTCATGCGGTATTACATTATCGGCGATACAAACGACGCGGGTGAAGCTATTCTTTTTTACAATACGTAAAATAGTCCCCAAACAAGGCCCCATCAATGGCAGCCAGTAACGTACAATTACAAGGTTAGGTTTTTGTTTACGTATTTCATTCCCGATCAGTACCCAGTTAAAGGGATTGATTGAATTGATGCAGGCTTTAATTTTTATATCCGATGGTGCGGGTTCTGTTGAATACTGCGTGCTTCCGGGAAATAAGAAACCCGGATATTGTAAGGAGAAAGTATAGATACTGGTTTCAAAACCCTGGCGGCTGAACTGCCTCGCCAGCCGCTCATCAAAAGAAGCCAAGCCACCGCGCAGGGGCCAGGCAGGACCAATGATGATTGTTTTTTTAGACATCGTTAGAATTTTAGCAAAAGTTTCGGCAGAGGGATTTTGTGAGTCGTGAGAATATTTTTTCTTGTTTTTCTCACGACTCACGATGCACTTCTCATGTTGCATGTTTCAAGAATCAATCCCTGACGTTGTTTCAATCAAATAGCTGTTTCTTTCCGTTGCGTTCCTCGCTACCAGTTCTGCAATAAAGCCGGTTAAGAATAATTGCATACCTATGATCATGGTGGTGAGGGCAATATAGAAAGCTGGCCGGTTGGTTAAACTAAAATCAACAGAAACAAATTTCGCTACTACCAGGTAGATGCTTGCCATTAAACCGATCATAAAAAACAGGGTACCCAGTAAACCAAAAAACTGCATGGGTCTTTTGCCAAATTTTCCGAGGAACATGATGGTTGCCAGGTCAAGAAAGCCGTTCACAAATCTTCGCCATCCAAATTTGGTGATGCCATATTTGCGGGGGCGATGTTCCACTACTTTTTCACCAATTTTTCTAAAACCACTCCATTTGGCCAGGATGGGGATATAGCGGTGCATCTCACCATATACTTCAATGCTCTTGACTAATTTCTTTTTATAGGCCTTGAGCCCGCAATTAAAATCATGCAGGGGAATGCCGGAATTGGCCCTGGCTACCGCATTGAATAATTTAGAAGGAATATTTTTTTTGAAAGTGTTATCATATCTTTTTTTCTTCCAGCCGCTAACCATATCAAAACCGTCTTCCATGATCATACGGTGCAGTTCAGGTATTTCATCAGGCGAATCCTGCATATCAGCATCCATAGTAATGATCACATTACCCTGTGCGGCTTTAAAGCCTTCGTTCAGGGCAGCGGATTTTCCATAATTCCGCTGGAACTTGATGCCTTTGAAATTTGAATTTTCAATGCTTTTTTTTTCAATGAAGTCCCAGCTATCATCGGTACTTCCATCATCTACCAGGATCACTTCATAGGTGAGCTGATTTTTTGTAGTCACGGATTCTATCCAGCTACACAATTCAGGCAATGATTCGTCTTCATTGAATAAGGGAACAATAATTGATACGTCCATACAATGGTATTATTCAGCGAATTTTTCTTCTTTTCTGATGGCTAATGCTATCAGGAGTGATTTAACAAAATTCCAAACGATGGAAGTGCCCAGGCCAAGAAAAATAGTCTTAAAAGTAGTTTGCTTAGCTTCCGCATCCATTTTTTTCATCGCGTCATCAATCTGTTCTTCCGTTGCCCCGAATTTCTCCATCATCTTAAGCGCTTTCTCCTTACTTATCTCAAACACTTTGGCTGTAAGTTCTGAATCCAATAGATTGAATAAAACATAATTACCAATGGCTTCAGTGATAGCGATGACTATGTACGCGACAAAAACAAATTTCAATGCATCCTTAAAGGTCAATACATTATTGTTTCTTTTGCGCAAACTTAGTCCGGCAATAATCAACATGACTATAACATAAGGAACAAAACTGCTTATGCCAATCACAGAAACAAAAATGGCAGTTCCGCCAATGCCCCATGCGCCAAAATTAATCAGCAGAAAAATGAGTCCGCCAATAACGCCGTATTTAATACCCTCATTAAAAACATTTTGTTTCATAAGATTATATTTTATTGTTTTTTTTAGTCATATGGAATTCGCCTAATTATCATCCCGTTTAGTGATAAATATGATTATGGCTCATTGCATAAAATTATTTTTTAGTTTAAAGTTAATTTTCCTTTGTTAAGAATGCCCAGGATTTTTCCAGTCAGTTCCCTTTCCAGGAAAGGAGTGTTGGCAGATTTGGTTTTGAGATGCTGTTTGGTAAGAACAGTAATACCCGTTGGGCTAAATAACGTAAGTTCTGCTATGGCGCCTTCGCTGATATTCGTTTGCGGCAATCCGAAGATAGTACGGGCATTCAAAGAAAATAATTGTACCAACCTGTCTTTGGTCAGTTCAGGAAGCAGGTGATTAATCACCGCGAAGCTTGTTTCCAGCCCGGTCATCCCATTTTTGGCATATTCAAATTCGCAGGTTTTATTATCCCAATCCTGGGGCGAATGGTGTGAAGCTATACAATCAACAGTACCATTCAGTACCGCATCCCGCAGGGCCAGCATATCAGCTTTACCACGCAAAGGGGGGTTCACTTTTAAGTTGGTATCATAGGTCTGAAGGTCCTCATCACAAAAGAACAGGTGATAAGGGGTAACACTACAGGTAAGGTTCAGCCCTTCTGCTTTGGCAGCTATCACCAGTTCCAGTCCGTTGGCTGTTGAAATACCGGTTATATGCAGTTTGGATTGCGTATAGCGGAGAATATCAATATCCCTTTTAATAATCACTTCTTCAGCCAGAGCCGGAATACCCGGTAATCCGAGACGGGTTGAAATGATGCCTTCATTGATCAGTCCGCCAGCTCCAATACTTTTATCCAGCGGAACCTGTATCAGTACGCCATCAAATGCTTTCACATATTGCAGGGCTTTTACAAATAAGCCGGGCGACTGTACGGGGCATAAACCGTCGGAGAAAGCAATGGCGCCGCTATTCTTCATATCATACATCTCTGCCAGATCCTTGCCTTCTGTTCCTTTGGTGATGGCGCCCAGTGGGTGAATACTAACCGGTAAAGAGCCTGATTTCCGGCTGATGTATTCTACCTGTGTTTTATTGTCTGCGATGGGTTGGGTATTGGGTAATACAAAAACATGGGTATAGCCACCGGCAGCGGCAGCGGCAGCACCGGTTTCAAGGGTTTCCTTGTATTCATAACCGGGATCGCAGAAATGAGCGAAAATATCAACCCAGCCGGGAGAAACCGTTAAACCGGTTGCTACTATAACCTCATCGGCGGTCTCGGTAATATGGGGGGCTATGGTAATAATTTGTTCCCCATCAATCAATATATCGGCAACCTGGCCATTAAAAGCTGAATTAGGATCGGCAATCATTGCTTGCCTTACTAGTATCTTCATGCAGTTGAGGTAAAATTTTATGCAATATAACCTGATTTTTTCTTTTCCTCCTATATTTGCAGCCCGTTTAGGAATGACGGATGTTAGACGTCAGATGACATCCGTTAGTTGTCAGGTATCATTTTTTCGGGATGTAGCGCAGCCCGGTAGCGCACACGTCTGGGGGGCGTGGGGTCGCAAGTTCAAATCTTGTCATCCCGACCAAAAGGACGGCAAACGTCCGCAATGACCCGAAAACAGCAATGTTTTCGGGTTTTTTTTGGATTGTACCTGGAAAGCAGTACATTTAATGTCGTGTTCATTTTACACATTAACCTTCAAAAATGATGATTGCCAACCGATTTAATAGTTTTTAATTCCCTTATTATTCACTTTTAAAATCTACGAAATGCAAAGCCAAATGCTACGAAAAACCATCTTCAAAACGCTTCTTTTTATGCTGGCGTTCCCGCTTTTTTCAACCACAGGTTTGAAAGCCCAAAACGATGCCATGATGCAGGCATTCTACTGGAATGTTCCTGTGAATACCAGTACACTGCATGGCAGTTGGTGGGACACACTGAACAGCAAGGCCACCCTGTTTAAAAATGCCGGTATTACCGGTCTATGGGTTCCCTGTCCCGCCAAAGGCAACTGGGGAATAACGGATATGGGTTACGGTATTTACGATCATTACGACCTGGGTAATTACTTCCAGAAAGGATCAACTGAAACCCGTTTTGGCAGCAGGCAGGCACTTACCGATATGCTTTCTGCCATGCATCAGTCACCCGCTATCAATGTATATGCCGATGTGATCTTAAACCATGTTTATTCGGATGCCAGCAATGATGAATCCAATCCTGCCGTAAAAGCGTATACATTCGGGCAGGCACATAACGGGGCTAATGTTGCTTATCCCACCAATGAGATCAAATGGGTAATCCCCAATGCCCAACCCGGCGATTATTATATCCAGATAAAAGGCTACAATCTTGACTGGAATGCGGTAAATGGTGAAAGGGGTTATGATGTTAATATCAATTGGACAAGTACCTCTACCGTAGAAAATGGTGTATGGGAATCTGAACCCAATAATGGTAGCGGTCAGTTCAATGTCTTTCCCGGCTCGGGGGAAACACTGAGAGCCCATGCTGATTACAGCACAGATATTGATGAATATAAAATAACCGTTGCAGCCGCTCATGATATCGTTATCAGACTAACCGCCAAACGGGAGCAGGCTACGCCCTGGGCCTGGTTATGGGCTGATCAAACCAATGGTTATTATCCTGTAAATATCTGGTACAATGGCAGTAACCTCGCGGGCGCTACCCTGGAGGCGCATACCAATACCGCTATTTCTTACGTAACACATACCGGCACCGGCGAACCCAATTATTCATGGAACTATTCTCATTTTCATCCTTCGGATGCCAACGACTGGTTAGGTGGCCCTGGCACTGATGAAGTGATTCCCAATACCAAATTCTTTGGAAATGATTTTAACACATATAGCGATACGGTAAAGGCCCGTCTGAAGAACTGGGGCTACTGGCTGGCTGGCCAGGTAGGCTTTGATGGGTTCAGACTGGATTTTGTCAGGGGGTTCCAGGAAGCCTTCGTTTCAGATTGGGTAAAAAACCTTCCGCTGCAAAACGGCAAACAGCGGTTCATCGTTGGCGAATATTGGGGATCAGCTTACCGCATCAAAAACTGGGTTAATACCGTAGGCGCAGGGGGCGCCAATGTAACCGCGTTTGATTTCCCGCTAAAAAGTTCACTCTCCGATATGTGTAACGGCAATGGTGGCAGCTATAATATGGCATGGCTGAACCATTCCGGTATAGTAAGGGATAATGCCGGAAACAGTTTACCTGATTCTTCAGTAGTCGCTTTTTTAGATAACCATGACACCGGTAAGGAACGTGATAAATGGGTTACCAAAGATCATAAACTGGGCTATGCCTATTTATTCACGCACCAGGCAAGAACCTGTATCTTTTATCCGCATTACTTTGGAGTAAAGCAGCAGGATGCCAATGATACTACCTATAGTACCACCGCACCCGCTACTTTACAACCAGATATCAATAAACTGATAGCTGTCAGGAAAACGTATCTGGGAGGATCGTTAAGTGTACTGAGTGAAACCGGTAATCCTTACCCATCTGCTGACACATACAATGTATATGTAGCGCGCCGCCAGGGCAATGGTACAAAAAACGGCGCTGTTATTGTATTGAACAATCACGATACCAATACAAAAGGATTGTGGGTGGATGTTTCTCCGGCAGGCTTTGAGAACTGGGCCGGAACAACATTGGTCGATGCTATCAACGGAACCGATACGGTATTTGTGTACCCTGATGGCAGGGCTTATTTTTCAGCATCCCCCAGAAGCTATACTATCTGGGTACAGAGAGCAAATTACCAGCCATTGGCTGCCCAAACCGTTAACCAGGCAAAAATAGTTGATGAAATAGCAACAGAAAGTTTTATAACCTATCCCAACCCCGCTGATCATGTTGTACACATCAGGGTATCGCCTGCTGAGAACGGCCCGGTAAAAATAGCTATCATCAATGCGGCCGGTATAACCGTTAGTGAATTGCACAATGGCCCCCTTAATAAAGGGGAAAACAACTTTTCCTGGAATTGTGCCGCCTTTCCTTCAGGAACTTATTTTTGTATCATGTACACCGGCAATAAAATATCCAAAAAACAAATTATTGTGGTAAAATAATTTCTTGTCCTTTAAAGGACATTCATTGGAGAAGTAAAAATGAAAAGGCCGTCTCAATACAATCATTGAGGCGGTTTCTTTTTATGTGCGATCCGGGAGATATTTTTTCCCCATCCTTATTTTCCGGTCATCAATGCTTATTCAATTCCGTCTCACTTCATACAGAATAAAATATTTTTTAATATCGTTATTGTTATATATATTTAAGACTTATTTGTTCGGATAAATACAAAACTTACCTTTTAAATTCCCCTGATATATTCATAATAAATATGCTTTTTGTACTCATTAACATAAGATATTATGTATACGATTATATATGGGTGTGCGTAAAAAACATATTACTGCCGTAGCTGGTGTTTTTGCCATCCTGGTCGGCTGCCTTGTACTCACAGGCTGGTTTTGGGATATCGCTTTTTTAAAAAGTATTCTTCCCGGCATCATCACCATGAAATTTAATACAGCAGTTTGTTTTCTGCTGTTGGGTATTTCTTTGCTTTTTCTCCAAAATGATAAAGCAAGACCCCTTGTTGTTATTTGTTCCTTTGCTGTTGCGATGATGGGATTACTTACCCTTAGCGAGTATATTTTTGGATGGAACTTAGGTATTGATGAACTGATATGGAAGGAGGGTCCAGGCACAGTTGATACTGTGTATCCTGGCCGGATGAGTGAACCCGCGGCTTTTCATTTCCTGGTTATAGGAATTGCCCTGTTGGTTATTCCAGACAGGAAGACTCATTTGTTTATTTATTCTGCCCTGGTGTTTATTTTTTTAATCTCAGTACTTGCTTTTCTTAGTTATATTTTTGGTGTCAGTCGCCTCAACAGCCTTCCTTCTCTTACTAAATTAGCCTTACATACAGCCACTACATTCATGGTGCTTTGTATGGGTATTTATTATTCGGATAAACTGAGTTATCTACAGTTTTCTTTTCAAAAGAAACTTGCGGCTGCATTCATCCTGATCATTTTTATATTGGCTGATATGGCTTATGTATTCAGTAAAAACAATGATCATGTTATCAGTACCGCCCAATGGGTAGATCATACCAACCAGGTACTGTACCAGTCTGAACAGGTGATGTCTGCTTTAACAGATGTGGAAACAGGTGTGAGGGGGTATCTTTTAACTAATAATGAAGCATTCCTCGAACCTTTTTATAGCGGCAAAAAAGGTGTGCTGCTCCACCTGAAGAATTTGAAACAATTAACCCGGGACAACCTGCCGCAGCAACAAAGAATAAATTTTGCGGCAAGCCTGGTAGATGAGCGGCTTGTTCTGTGCGAAAGACTGGTCGCTCTCCGGAAAAGTAAAGCCTACACTTTGAGCCAGTCATTGGGTTTACTTATAGAAGGAAAGGCCATTATGGATGTGCTGGGAAAGAAGGTGGTTGTTATGCAAAATGAAGAAAAAAAATTACTGGGAGAGAGAAAGGTGGAGAACGAGGTTGGTATTGCTAATGCGGGCAAATTTATTTACTTCTTTGGGATTTTGATAGTAGCCATTCTTGTCATCATGCTGGTTATCATCTTCACTAATTTCAATGCAAGGAAAAAAGCGGAGCAGCAACTGAGAACGGCTAACAAAGAACTGGAAGCATTTTCATATTCGGTTTCGCATGACCTGAGGACGCCATTGCGGGGTATAGATGGCTGGAGCCTCGCATTGGTAGAAGATTACGGTGATCAACTGGATGAAAAAGCCCTTCAGTACCTGGGTCGTGTAAGAAGTGAAACACAGCGTATGGGTGAGTTGATAGATGACCTGCTAAAACTTTCGCGGGTATCCCGGACCGAAATAAAACCGGCTATGGTAGATTTATCTGAAATGGCCCAAATGGTTAGTAAGCGTTTGCAGGAAGCCCATCCCGGCCGTCAGTTCTTATTTACCATACAACCCGGCCTGGTAACCCGTGGTGATACCAAAATGTTAGAAATTATGCTCACCAACCTGCTGGGGAATGCCTGCAAGTTTACCGGCAGGATGCCGGTGGCAAAGATTGAATTTGGCAAAGCAAGTATTGATCATAAAGAGGTATATTTTATTAAAGATAACGGGGTGGGGTTTAACATGGCAAATGCCAAAAACCTGTTTGGCGCTTTTCAACGGATGCATAAACAAAGTGAGTTCCCCGGAACGGGTATCGGGCTGGCAACCGTACAAAGGATCGTGCGCCTGCATAAGGGAACTATCTGGGCAGAGGCTTCCGAAAACCAGGGGGCCACCTTCTACTTTACCATTCCTAAATAAACGACTATGAAAAACAAAACCATTCTTCTTGTTGAAGACAATCCGAGCGACGTTGAACTGGCAAAACGCGCATTTGAAAGATCAAATATCCTAAACCCGCTCGTAGTGGCAGAAGATGGGCAGGAGGCATTGGATTATATATTTGCCACCGGCAGGTATGCGGGTAAGGACAGGTTTCTATTGCCGGCGCTTATCCTGCTGGATATTAAGTTGCCGATTGTAGATGGCCTCGAAGTATTGAGGCGTATCCGGGCACATGAACAAACCCGGCGGTTACCGGTGGTTATTCTCACATCGTCAAAAGAGGAGCAGGATGTGGCTACAAGTTATGACCTGGGTGTAAATAGTTACATCCGTAAACCTGTAGACTTTTATCAGTTTGCAGAAGCTGTTAAACATTTGGGTATTTATTGGCTCGTACTGAATGAGCCGCCACCCGACGTTATGTAATCATTATGAAAACACCCTTACAACTCCTGATTTGTGAAGACACTGAAAGTGATGTGTTACTCCTTGTCCGTGAACTGGAAAAGGCAGGCTATGATGTTGCGTACCGGTGTGCGCTGACTGCCCTGGATATGAAAGCCGCTTTACAAAGCCAGTCATGGGATATTGTAATATCTGATTTCAATATCCCGGGTTTTGGCGGAGCCGAAGCGCTGGCCATTTGTAAGGATTCAGGAATAGATATTCCTTTTATTTTAGTATCGGGCGTAGTTGGAGAAGAGGCAGCTGTGGGCATGATGAAGAAAGGGGCACATGATTATTTGATGAAAGATAACCTGGTAAGGCTGGGTGAAGTGGTAAAGCGAGAAATGGAGGAAAACCAAAACCGTAAAGAACGTAAAAAGGCGGAAGAACAACTCAGGGCAAATGAAGAAAAATACCGGGTTATTATTAACAATTCCCTGTTTTCCATTTTTCTTACCAAACCGGGTGGATTGATACAGGAAGCAAACAGGGCGGCCTGCGATTTATTTGGGTACACGCAGGAAGAATTTCGAAACCTGTACCTGCACAAACTTCTTTATCATATTGATCCTTTAATTGTGATAAAATCAGTAAATCCTGAGGGTGGGAGTAACCGGGAAGAATTCATCAGTATTAAAAAAAATGGTGAACTGTTTCATTGTGAAGTGTCGTCTATCCTGTTTAAAGATATCAATGGAGAGGAACTCAGTTGTTCAATGCTTGCTGATATTTCGCAGCGCAAAGATGCGGAACAACAATTAAGAGACACGAATAGTGAACTGAAAAAGCTATCCAATCACTTAAAAAATGTTAGGGAGGATGAGCGAAAGTATATTTCAAGGGAAATTCATGATCAACTGGGTCAACTGGCTTCTGCCATAAAAATGGAACTGGATTGGTTGAATATTCATCTTGTTACCGCAGATGAAAAAGCGAAATCAAGAATAGCACGCGCGCTTGACACGGTAACCATCATGATTGATACTACCCGGAAAATCGCAACATCACTACGGCCAAGCCTTATAGATGAATTAGGGCTGAATGACTCCCTGAAATGGCAATGTTCGGAATTTCAAAACTTAAATGGTATTACGTGTGATTTTGAAGAAATTTTTGATGATACGGGTATTGTACTGGAAATAAAGACTGAACTTTTCCGGATCTGCCAGGAATCTTTAACCAATGTTATGCGTCATGCCAATGCGAGCCATATCCAGGTAAGTATCAAAGACATTACTGATGCATTTGCCTTATATATTGTGGACGATGGCAAAGGGTTTGATACCAGTCAGAAAAACAGCCATTTGGGTTTGGTAGGAATAAGGGAGCGTGCCCACTCAATCAATGGACATTTACAGATCAGGAGTGAGCCCGGGAAAGGAACGTCTATATGTGTTACGGTTCCAAAAGAATAAAATTAAGTATATGAGAATATTAATTGCAGATGACCACACCATTGTAAGAGAGGGAATCATACGGATTCTGAAAGAAGCTTTTCCCTTTGCGGAAATTACAGATGTGTGTGATTCAGTAGATCTCATGAAGCACGTGCTGAAGGGAGTATGGGATGTTATTATTTGTGACATATCGATGCCGCCCGGTGATTCCGGGCTGGAAGCTATCAAAAAAATAAAGGAGCATACTCCCCGCACCCCGGTTATCATTTTAAGCATGCATGCAGTTGATCAGTATGCAGTACGGGCCATTAGAGCAGGAGCATCAGGCTATTTAACCAAAGACGCCGCTACCCTGGAACTGGTAAAAGCAGTGAACCATGTGTTATCCCATAGAAAATATTTAAGCCCGGAAGTGGCGGATGCAATGGCGGATGCTTTTGAAAATGACAATAGCAACCTGTCTGTTGAAAATTTATCCGACAGGGAATTTGAAGTGTTTAAATTATTAGCTTCCGGTAAATCCGTTTCCGAAATTGCACAACAACTGATATTAAGTCCCAATACGATCAGCACTTTCCGGGCGAAGATAAATGAAAAAATGGGGTTTCGTAATAATATGGAACTCATCAAATATGCGATTGATAATAAACTTATTTAAAAAACCGTTTCTGATCCTGACATGTGCCGGATGGCGCTAAACGAAATACTAAATTGAAAATTAGGATGAGCGATAAAATAAATATATTAATAATTGAAGACAACCAAACCGATGCTGATTTGGTTATATACGAACTGAAGAAATCCGGATTGGGTTTTATTTCGGAAATTGTTCAAACCCGTGAAACTTATGAGGGCGCTCTTGATAGCTTTAAGCCCGATATAATACTATCTGATTATTCTCTTCCTTCGTTCGACGGAGTTACCGCTTTCCACATCAAACAAAGAATCTGCCCGGATATTCCTTTTATTATTGTTTCCGGCGCCATTGGCGAAGAAGATGCCGTTGAACTGATTAAGAATGGCGTTACCGATTACGCGCTAAAAGATAAATTATTTGCTTTATCCCCAAAAGTTACCCGTGCGCTGAAAAACACGGAAGAAATGAAAGAAAAGAGAATTGCTGATGAAAGATTAAGAACTCAATATGAAAAATTATCTGAAATCGCTTTCCTGCAATCGCATCTGGTACGTAAACCCATCGCGAATATTCTTGGTTTAATAAGCTTGTTGAATATGGATAATCCGGGCGACCCTGTGAATTCCAAAATACTTTCAGGAGTTGAAATTGCCGCTAAGGAATTAGACAGTGTCATCCATCAGATTGTAAAAAAAACGACTGAGATCAGGGAAATGCAATAATGCC
Source organism: Chitinophagaceae bacterium (assembly GCA_023229465.1). Classification (GTDB taxonomy): domain Bacteria; phylum Bacteroidota; class Bacteroidia; order Chitinophagales; family Chitinophagaceae; genus Sediminibacterium. The sequence continues at coordinate 110,010 of JALNZE010000003.1, read as the reverse complement.
GGTACACAGGCCGGCATGCAAACCGGATGATAGTTTTAAGGAAAGATTCAGGCATTCTTTGAACAAACAAATAACGGACAATAAATAAAAAAAATAGAAAATTTAATCTGTAAAATGAAGCATAAAGACATATTGGAACCGGAGATTTCATTATTACTGGAAACCGTTTATCAGAAATACCATTATGATTTCAGGCAATATTCCGAAGCGCATATCAGGCGCAGGATTATGAACAGGATGGCGATGTCGGGATTAGAGGATGTTTCTCAAATGCGATCGAAGATTCTGAATGATGAAACATTTGCTTCCAGACTTTTGCAGGATCTGTCCATAACAGTAACCGAAATGTTTCGTGACCCGGGCTTTTACAGGTCATTACGTGAAAATGTGATACCTGTTTTAAAAACCTATCCTTTTATAAAAATATGGCATGCCGGCTGCTCCACAGGGGAAGAAGCCTATTCCATGTCGATTATTTTGCAGGAAGAAGGTTTGTATGACAGAACCACGATATATGCCACAGATTTTAATCAGCAGGCATTGAACAAAGCGAAAGAAGGGATTTTTTCAAACGAATTGATGAAGGAATATACGATCAATTATCAATTGTCGGGAGGAAAAGAATCCTTTTCGGGTTATTATACATCCAATTATAATAACGTCATCATGAATCAATCTTTGAAAAAAAATATTGTGTGGGCTAACCATAATTTGGTTACTGATGGCGTATTTGCGGAGGTACACCTGATATTATGCAGAAATGTGCTTATCTATTTTGAAAGGGATTTACAGAATAAAGTACAAGCCCTTTTTTATAACAGCCTGATCAATGGCGGTATCCTGTGCCTGGGTTCAAAAGAAGGATTGCGCTTTACAGATTTATATGAAGAATACGTGGAGTTGGATAAAAAACAACGAATATTTAAAAAAAAGTATTGATCAATGATGCAGTATGAAGCAATTGTGGTTGGAGTTTCTTCCGGAGGAATGAATGCGATGAAAGTCCTGTTTTCCATTTTACCAAAGGATTTCAGCATCCCGGTCATTATTGTGCAGCATGTTAGTTCGCATTCCGATAACCAATGGATTAAAATATTAAATGATAAAAGCGATCTCTATATAAAAGAAGCGGATGAAAAAGAAAAAATTGAACAGGGAACAGCTTACATCGCGCCGGCTAATTATCATTTATTGATCGGGAAAAATAAAACATTTTCGCTGACGGTAGATGAACGTGTTAATTTTGCAAGGCCATCGATTGATGTCCTCTTTGAATCCGCTGCCGAAGTATATAAAAGCAAATTGATCGGAGTGGTACTTACAGGCTCCAATAATGACGGAACAAAGGGCATAAAACGAATAAAAGAGTACGGTGGTTTAGCTATTATCCAGGATCCAGAAACAGCCGAATCCGCGTATATGCCGGCATCGGCTATTACTGCTGTTAAAGCGGATTATATTTTATCACTGGAAGATATTTCATATTTACTAATACAATTAGGTAACGGCATTAAAACATATTTAACATGAACCAATCAATCAAAGCCAAATTATTTACAGGGTTTTCTGTTATTGTGCTCATCCTCATTACTGTAGCATTTTTTATGACGAATAAATTAGCGGAAACAAACAGCAGGTTGGAAAACCTGGTAGATGTTTCCTCAAAAAAAGTCAGCCTTTCCCATGAAATACTTATAGATGTGCTTAATGTTGGAAGACAAGAGAAGAATATAATACTTGAAAAAGACATATTCAAAATGGAATTATACCGTAGCAATATGAATAAAGTATTGTCTGCACTCGATAAAAAAATATCCGAGTTCCGGGAATTAGCAGATGAAATAGGCATAAAGGATATAAGTGAGTTCAAAACGCTTTGGGATGAATATAAAATCTCTCTCGATGAAATCGTTCTGTTGGCTATGAAAAATGAAAATGACAAGGCATTTGAAATATCCGGTACAAAAGGCTTTAAAACCAGGGAAAATGCGACCATCCTCATGGAAAGAATCATTATAAGAAATGAAAATAGGATGGCGGAAGATAAAAGAATAAGTGATGAAAATTATAAATCTTCGCTTAACCTGATCATCGTCCTGATTATTGCAGGGCTTATTATCTTAATGATTATCGCTTATTGGATTGTCCGGGGTATCACCAAAAGAATTTCATTTATCGCCAAAGAAGCTGAAAAAATTGCCAGTCGTGAGTTTGCGGGCGATAAACCCGAAGACAAAACCAAAGATGAACTGGAACCGGTTTTCAATTCACTGATCAATATAAGTGAAAGTTTTCGTGAGGTAACCGAAAATGCCAACAGTGTTGCTTCCGGGGACTATACAGTTGACTTTACACCGCGCTCCGACAGGGATACTTTGGGCAATGCTTTAAAGAAGATGACAGGCTCATTACGTGAAACAACCGCGGCAAATGAGAAACACAATTGGCTTACCGCTGGTCAAAATCAACTCAATGAAAAATTAATAGGAGATCAAAGCATAGAAGAACTGGCAACCAATACAATTAGTTTTTTATGCGCTTACCTGAAAGCGAACATAGGGGCCGTTTACCTGTTTAATGATGAAGATAAAGCATTGGTGCTTAACGGGCAATATGCCTTTGTGTCTCCTGAAGACACGAAAGAAAAATTTGCATTGAACGAGGGGCTGATTGGCCAGGCAGCACGGGAACAAAAACAAATTTCTCTAAGAGATATAACGGAAGAACAAATACGCATCACTTCGTCCGTTCTGAATGCCAAACCAAAACATTTGCTCATTACTCCTTTTTTGTTTGAAGGTAAAACATTGGGCGTAATAGAAGTAGGCCGCCTTACTGATTTCAGCGAAACGGAAAAAGAATTTATCAATGCTTCTATGGAAAGTATTGCGATAAGCGTTAATTCGGCTATTGCAAGAAAACAAATACAGGAATTGCTTGAGGAAACAAAGGCTCAGAGTGAAGAACTTCAGATGCAGCAGGAAGAACTAAAACAAACGAATGAAGAGTTGGAAGAGCAGACACAAAACCTGAAACAGCAACAGGAGGAATTGCAAATGACCAATGAGGAACTGGAGGAACAGACACAATCATTGGAAATGAAAAACAAGGAAGTAGAAGCAGCGAAATACGACATTGAGCAAAAAACAAAGCAACTGGAAATCAGCAGCAGGTATAAATCTGAATTTCTTTCAAACATGTCGCATGAATTAAGGACACCGCTTAACAGTTTGCTTATCCTTTCAAAGGATTTATCTGAAAACAGAAAGAAAAACCTGGATAACGACCAGGTTGAAAGCGCCGGAATTATTTATAAAAGCGGTCATGATCTGCTTGTGTTAATTAATGAAGTACTTGATCTTTCCAAGATAGAAGCGGGAAAAATGTCAATAAATATTGAAAGGGTATCATTGAGGAACCTTACAGATGAGCTTATCCGTAATTTTAAACACCATGCTGAACAAAAAGGGTTGAAACTGACTTCAAAACTGGATAAAGAATTACCCGAATCCATCCGCACCGATTCACAACGTTTGAATCAGATATTGAAAAACCTGTTATCCAATGCTATAAAATTTACCGAAAAAGGAAGTGTAAACATCAGTATTAACCGATATACGGAAAGTATGGTGATCATTTCCGTTACCGATACAGGTATTGGAATACAGGAAGACAAACAGATGGCCATATTTGAAGCTTTTCAGCAGGCGGATGGGGGTACATCCAGAAAATATGGCGGTACAGGTTTAGGCCTTTCTATTTCACGTGAACTCGCGAAATTGTTAGGCGCTGAAATTAAATTGAGCAGTAAACCAAACGAAGGAGCTACTTTTTCAGTCATTATTCCGCTGGAAATACATCACGAATATGAACCTGCCGGAACAAACACGTTAAAAGAAACTGTTTTATATAAGCCCCACGCTGGAAATGGCGCCAAATATCTGAATTATCCCTCCATAGAAGATGACAGAGATTCAATAACCAGGGATGATAAAGTAGTACTTATTATTGAAGACGATCTTAAATTTGCTTCTACACTTTTAAAGCAGGCCAACAAAAAAGGATTTAAATGTTTGTCGGTAGCAACCGGAGAAGATGGTTTATTGTTTGCCGCAAAATACAAACCGCAAGCTATTATTCTCGATATGGAACTGCCAGGTATTAACGGACATAATGTACTGCTTGAATTAAAAGCGAATCCGTCCGTAAGGCATATACCGGTGCATATTATTTCTGCAAATGAACGTTCGCTGGAACCGATCAAAGAAGGAGCGATAGAGTATTTGATGAAACCGGTAGATAAAAAAGACCTGGAAGAGGCATTTAACAGAATTGAAAATTTTGTTAACAGAAAAATGAAAAATCTGCTCATCATTGAAGACGATGAAAATTCGAGAAAAGCCATGCGCAAACTCATTGGAAATGGTGATGTAAAATGCTTCGAGGCCGGAACCGGCAAAGAAGCCCTGGACGTGTATCAGCAATACCATATCGATTGTATCGTGCTGGATATTGGTTTGCCGGACATGAGCGGGTTCGATCTTATATATAAACTGGAGAATTTAAAAGGCCATAATATTCCGCCTATTATTATATACACCGGTAAGGAACTTACAAAAGAAGAGAACAATGAACTGCAAAAATATGCCGAGAGCATTATCATAAAAGGTGTAAAATCGGAAGAACGGTTGTTGGATGAAACCGCTCTTTTCCTTCATAGAACGATCAGTAATTTGCCGGAATCAAAACAGGTGATCATCAATAATCTGTACGATAAAGAAGCTATATTTCATTCCAAAAAAATACTATTGGTAGATGATGATATGCGAAATGTATTTGCATTATCCAAGATATTAAAAGAACGTGGAATGGAAATAGTAAAAGCGGAAAATGGAAAAAACGCGTTGGAAATGCTGGATACACATTCTGACATTGATCTGGTACTGATGGATATTATGATGCCGGAAATGGATGGTTACGAAGCAATGAAACGAATACGATCACAAAGAAAATTCAAGAATTTACCTGTAATAGCGCTCACGGCAAAAGCCATGAATGATGATAAACAAAAATGCATTGATGCAGGCGCCAACGATTACATAGCAAAACCTGTTGATGTAGAACGATTGCTATCATTGATGCGTGTATGGTTAAGTAAATAAGCGTTCAAAATGATAGGTTAATGACGTAAACTTCGGAAGAGTGATAAAATTTTTAACATAAAAAGTATCAGGTATGAACACAAAACCGAAAATACTAATCGTAGACGACAAGTCTGAAAATTTATTCGCTTTAAGAACAGTTCTTAAGGATATGGACATTGAACCTGTAGAAGCCACAAGTGGTAATGATGCACTTAAAGCAACCTTGCGGCATGATTTTGTTTTGGCATTATTGGATATTCAAATGCCGGGAATGGATGGTTACGAACTGGCCGGCATATTGCGTGAAGAAGAAAAAACCGCGCATTTACCTTTTATATTTATTTCTGCGGTTTATACAGATAACCTGAATGTTTTTAAAGGATATGAAAAAGGGGCATTCAGCTTTATAACAAAACCTTTTCAGCCTGAAATATTAATTAACAAGGTTAAATTCTTTATTGACAAGCATAAACAGGAGATCGCCTTATTTGAGCTAAACAAAGAGCTTGCATTTATGAATAAGGAGTTGGAATCATTTTCTTATTCGGTTTCACACGACCTGAGGGCGCCGCTGCGGGGTATAGATGGCTGGAGCCTCGCATTGGTAGAAGATTACGGTGATCAACTGGATGAAAAAGCCCTTCAGTACCTGGGTCGCGTAAGAAGTGAAACACAGCGTATGGGGTGGTTGATAGATGACCTGCTAAAACTTTCGCGGGTATCCCAAATGGAACTGAGGATGGCTATGGTGGATTTATCTGAAATAATCCAAACGGTCAGTGAGCGTTTACAGGAAGCCCATCCCGGCCGTCAGTTCTTATTTGCCATACAACCCGGCCTGGTAACCCGTGGTGATGCCAAAATGTTGGAAATTATGCTCACCAATCTAATGGGTAATGCCTGTAAGTTTACCGGCAAAATGCCGGTGGCAAAGATTGAATTTGGCAAAGCAAGCATTGATCATAAAGAGGTGTATTTTATTAAAGATAACGGGGTAGGGTTTAACATGGCAAATGCCAAAAACCTGTTTGGCGCTTTTCAACGTATGCACAAAGAAAGCGAGTTCCCGGGGACGGGTATCGGGCTGGCAACCGTACAAAGGATCGTGCGCCTGCATAAGGGAACTATCTGGGCAGAGGCTTCCGAAAACCAGGGGGCCACCTTCTACTTTACCATTCCTGATTAAACGATGATGAAAAACAAAACGCCCTTATTTCAATACGCAATAAAAGGGATCAGCTATTCCAAATACCGTAAAATATCACACCGTTAAATGACAACAAAATGACAATTACATAACGGGCGTATAACAACTTTGCAGCCTAAACCCAAACAACCGTTATGAAATTAATTAGTTCACTTTTTTTTAGTATGTTATCCTTTACCGTAAGTGGACAACAAATTGAAACCTCATTAAACCCGGTAACGGTGACTGCTACCCTGCAGCCAGAACCTGTTTCCAGAACCGGGAGAAATATCACTACCCTGAATGGGGCTTATTTTAATCAGCTGCCGGTACATTCCATTGATGAACTGCTGCGGTATATACCCGGCATGGAAGTACAGTCAAGGGGTCCGATGGGCGCTCAAAGTGATGTTGTTATCCGGGGCGGCACTTTTCAGCAGGTGTTGATTATTTTGGATGGACTTCGCCTGAATGATCCCAATACCGGGCATTTTAACAGTTATATCCCCATTGCCCCGGCAGAAATTGATCGTATAGAAGTGTTGAAAGGCGCTGCTTCCGCCATTTATGGGTCAGAAGCTGTTGGAGGAGTGATCCATATTATTACTAAAACATTTTCCGCGCAAATAAAGAACAACAAAAAACAATTTTTTGTGCAGGGTACCGCCGGACAATATGGGTTATGGGCAATCAATGCCGGGGGGATCTATCATACCAACAATACCGCTGTCAGCGGAGGGTTACTTACTAATAACGCCGATGGACAATTGCAGCGGGGAACAAGAAAATTTTTTAATAATAACACCGCTTCCGTTTCTGCAAGCCATTATTTTAATACAAACTGGCATTTGTCGGTAAGAGCAGCGTATGACAAAAGAAAATTCAGTGCACAGAATTTTTATACCACTTTCAAATCAGATACGGCAACTGAAACCGTAGCAACTTACTGGCATCAGGCCAGCCTTAGTTACCAAAAAGATAAAAACAAATTTGTGCTCGATGCCGGGTATAAAAAAACCATCGATGAATATGCGTTTAATGCCGGTGCTTCACCCAACAAGAATATTGCTACTTTATTCCAGGCATCTTCCCGCTATGAACATCATTTTTCATCGAATACCAGTGTAATATCAGGTATACAGTTCCAGAATAAGACCATCACTTCCAATGACAGGGGTAATCATCTTTTGAAACAGGCCGGAGGCTTTGTGATTATCAACCAGGGTATTGGCAACCATATAACAGTAATGCCTGCCATCCGTTTAGATTATACAGAAAATAGCGGTACAGAACTGGTACCACAGGTGAATATTTCTTACAAAATCAATAACATACAGTTAAGGGGAAGCGCAGGCAAAACCATTCGACAGGCAGATTTTACTGAGCGCTATAATAATTACAATAAAACACTGGTAACAGGCGGTAGTATCGGTAACCCCAACCTGGAGGCGGAACGCTCCTTCAGTTATGAAGCCGGTGTGGACCTGTTTGTAAAAAAAGAATTGAAAATTTCCTCCGGTATTTTCAGGAGGGACCAGGAAAAACTGATAGACTGGACCACTACACCTTACAGTGGAATGCCCCGGAAAGATAATTTGTCTCCTGCCGGCACTTATGCACTGGCAAAAAACATTGCAAAAGTAAATACAAGCGGATTTGAAACGGATATTCAATACAACAAATCATTCCATGACCAACAGCATATTTTTTACACCCTGGGACTTGTATGGCTGGATAGCAAAAGCAGTGATGCATTTCCCTCATTTTATATTTCATCACACGCGAAATTTTTGACCAATTTTAATATTGTTTATTTAAACCGATGGTTTAGTATCAGTGCAAACGCAATATATAAAAGCAGGGCGGCACAAACCGCCTCTGCTATCAGTGCGACCCTCTCAAAGGATTATTTTTTGCTGAATGCAAGGGCTGAAGCTTTTGTATTAAATAACAAGGCAAGTATTTTTGTTGAATCGGTTAATGTATTCAACAAAAAATACAGTGATCTTTTAGGCGCCCCAATGCCCGGGAGGTGGATGATGGCAGGCTTTAAATTTCAATGTAAACAGTAAACATCATTTTATGTATGCTGCCAAAGTAAAACATAAACAAATGCGTCAAAAATATTTTGTAATAATTAATACACCCAAATAAAAAATAATTTCTGAAACCTGTTGTGTGGCGCCCAGACAGTCGCCGGTATATCCGCCGATCCACTTTTTAAAATATTGTCCCATCAGCCAGCCTGCAACCGGTAACAGTACCACTGCCAGCGATGCAGCAGCAGGAAGAAATAATAAGGGAATGATACTTCCAATAATTGCAATGATTAATTCTGTTGTGGTCAGCTTCCTGTTGGCAAGTGGTTTGCTTTTACTCATATCAATATCCTGCACATAATCATATTGCTGCATAATACTCACTGCCATTAAACGGCTGATGCTGTGTGCTGCGATCATGATGCAAACGATCTCAGTTGCTCTTACAGATTCGCTCATCTCCAGCAATAGTAAAAACTTAAAACCGAGAATACCCAGCAATCCCACAACACCATAGGTACCCAGCCGGCTGTCTTTCATAATCATCAAAATCTTTTCTTTGGTCCAGCCCCCGCCAAAAGCGTCGCAGCAATCAGCAAAACCATCCTCGTGAAAAGCGCCTGTAGTGAGAATGGTAGCAAGCATGGAAAATGCTATGGACAATGCAGGGGAAAATATTTTTGCTGCCAGAAAAAAAATGACCGCGCCGATTGCGCCTACTAAGATCCCCACCCAACTAAAATACCGGGCCGACCGTTGCAGCATATACCGGCCATGATCAATATTTTTGGGAACGGGAATGCGGGTGAAGAACATAACCGCGGTCAGAAAAACCTGGATTTGATCGCTTACGGGTGAACGCTTCATGGTTGATGTATTTTTAAAAATGCTTAGCTACCGCCGCCGACTCGAAACTTGCCATTTCATTCAGAAACCTGACTGCACTCTGAATTAAGGGAATAGCCAGCGCGGCGCCGGTTCCCTCGCCGAGGCGCATACCCAGATTAAGTAAAGGATGTACGCCAAGGTACTGTAACATTTTTTCATGCCCCTGCTCACCGCTTGTATGCGCGAAAATACAGTTATCCAGGATCGTTTTATCTATCTGTGTAGCCAGTAATAAAGCCGCAGTGGCAATAAAGCCATCCACAACAATAATCATGTTTTCTTTACGGGCCTGCAGGTAACCTCCGGCCATCATGGCTATTTCGAAGCCTCCGATTTTGGTTAAGAGGTTTATTGGTTGAACAGTTAGCTGGCCAAGCTGATGCACTTCATATACTTTTTTGAGTGTTTCGATTTTTATCAGCAGTTGGGCATCATTTACACCTGTACCCCTTCCAATACAATCTTCTACCGGTATGCCTGTAACAGCGCTCATGATGAGTGATGCCGAAGAAGTATTACCAATACCCATCTCGCCAAAACCAATACAATTGCAACCTTCAGTTGATAATTCTTTTACGGCCTTTTTCCCTTTTTCTATCGCTTGCTGTGCTTCTAATTCTGTCATGGCAGCCTGGTCTATATAATTATTGGTGCCATAACCTGTTTTATAATGGATAATATCCCACGTTTGTATCTCATCTTCTTTCCATACATAATTAATGCCGGCGTCCACTATTTTTAATACAATGTTGTGCTGTTTACAAAATACATTAATGGCGGCACCACCTGTAAGAAAATTTTTGACCATTTGCGTTGTAACCGACTGGGGATACGGATTTACCAGGCCTGTTCTGGCAATACCATGATCCGCGGCAAACACAATAATATGTGGCTGAAGAATTTTGGGCGAAGTGGTTTGTTGTATGAGGCCTGCCTGCAAAGCAATTGTTTCCAGTTGCCCTAATGCACCTATGGGTTTTGTTTTATTGTTGAGGATCTCTATCAGTTCTTTTCTTAAAGTTTCCCGGTCAGTTATGCTACAGGCGTCCGGTGTAACAGATGGTGTGGGTTCTTTTTGCATATCCTGTACCTCCCGGATCTCTTTAACTACAGGATGTATAGATTTTTCTTTCCAGCCAATCTGTTGCAGCATCGGCTGCCCGTCATAATCTGTTGCAGGTTTGCCAATACAGAAATAACCAAGCGGAAATTCGTGTGCGGGAAGTTGTAATATTTTTTTCAGGTTGTTATAGTCCAATATCGAAACCCAGCCCAATGAATAACCCTGTTCTGTCAGCGACAGCCACATATTTTGCACAGCACAAACACTGCTCCATTGCAGCGTATCCGCAGTGCCTGAAATACCAATAGTAAATTTATTGAGTACAGAATAATCAGTAGTAACAATAATGCCTGCCGGTGCATCAAGTATGGCTTGCAGTTTAATGGTATCATACCTGTTCAGGAGAGGAGTACCGTCATTAGCCAAAGCTTTCTTTATCTTATTGTTCTCTGTTTCAAACAGATCATAGATATTCTTTTTAACGGAACCTTCTTTTATCACATAAAACCTAACTGCTTCACTTAACCCAACGGAAGGAGCCAGGTGCGCCGCTGCCAGAGCTTTTTGTAATACTTCTTCAGGTACCGGCTCTGTTGTAAAGTGCCGGGTATCCCTTCTTTTCAATAATAGATCATATAAGCTCATAGGTTATGCAGGTATTAAGTCACAGAACCAGAAACCCATATTGGCAGGTTCGGGCCTGTCGGCTGTAAAACAATTGTCTTCTTTATTTTTAGGCGCCCGGTATTCCCTGAAAACTTTCTCTCCAATCTGTATGGGGATAGGATTTTTAAAGATGGGGCCGTCAAAAACAAAAGTGTGAAACTCGCCATTTTCTCCGCATGGATCAACATTCGAAGGAAGGTCATTCAGAAAATCTTTATCAATGATCCGCCCGGCAAAACTTTCATCTAATAATTCTGATTTCACACAGGCTGTGATAGTTTTAAAACCAAGATCAATAAATTCATGGATCAGTTTTGTGGTATCCCTTTTCCAGAGTGGAAAATAAGCGGAGAATCCCTGCCCGGCCAGTTTGTCTTCGCGGTATTTTCTCAGGTCCTCTAAAAAAATATCACCAAAAACAGAGTGTGTAAATCCTTCCCCGCGCAAATCCGTCATGAGCTTTGCCATGGTATCGTTGTATTCGCTCATGGTGGGCTGGTCATTCATTCGTAACTGTTGCAGGGAAATGCCCAGTTCCATTGCCTGCCGTTCTAGCAACCCGGCACGTACGCCATGCATGGCAACACGGTTGTAGGTATTGTTTACGCTGGTTAGCAACCGCTCAATACTATACGATTTATTTTGAAGCGTATGATACAATGCCAGTGCACTGTCTTTTCCGCCACTCCAGTTAAATATGCTTTTGTATGACATGCGTAATTTTAATTTTTAATGTTAACAGCAATGCCGCTTACCATCAATACTACTTTATCGGCCTGTTGTGCTATGTATTGATTGGTCCATCCCTGCAGATCGGTAAATTTTCTGCCTGTCTCTGTTTCTGCATGAATACCCATACCTATTTCATTGCTGATGATAAAAAATGTAGCCCCTGTTTTCTTTAACTTATCTATTTCTTCCTTGATTGCCCTGAGCGATTGCGCCACATCGTATTTATACAATGAAAAGAAATTAGTAAGCCATAAAGTAACGCAATCAATGACAACCACTTTATTGGCAAGATCCAGGTTGCTGACATAAAGCTGCTCTTCAATACTTGTCCACCTTTCATCCCTGTCGTCTTTGTGGCGTTGAATCCGCTGTTCAAATTCGGCGTCATTGGGATACACTTTTGCGGTAGCGACATATACAGGATGCCCGGACAGTTGTAGCGCTTCATTTTGTGCATAACTGCTTTTACCGCTTCTGGCGCCACCTGTGATGAATATAAGGCTGTTGGCCGGGGTGCAACTATTATCTCCCATTGAACAAAAATTTTTCTCTGAATAAGGTGTATTTATTCTGTAGATCTTTTAAGCAACCTGCACAAAGACAATCAGGATAACGTTCTTCTATAAAGGCGGTTTCTTTCAATGAGAGTGTAACTGAGGTACACTGGCAATGGGCAATATCGCCTACTTTGCATTCAAATATATTACTGCATCGTGAGCAGCTTTTTTGTTCATGCTTATGCATAAGCAGGTTGTTTAAACGGGTTCTGTAAAATATAAAGCCTTCCGCTGAATAAGGAAGGCTTTATATACTCTTTATGCTGCCCGTAAGCGCAGCGAAGGATAGCGTTTTTGTAAGGCTTCAAACCCGCCATATAAAATACCACTGTATATGATATTACCCAGTAACATATTTTTCAGGAACGGGATAGCCTGTACATAGCATTGCACGAAACCGTGCCAGTCAGCGGTTAGCGCCCTGCCTGTGGTAACATCCAATCCACCGCCAAGCCATACACCAAAATCTGTAATCAGCCAATGCGCCAATGCTGCTGTAACAGCGGCTGTTACCACGCTTTTAAAGTTCACTTTTTTTACGTACTTGCCTATCAGCACCATAACGGCGAAAGCGCTGTAGGTCCAGAGCCATCCGTTGTACAGCAAACCATTGCTGTACGTTTTATAAAAGAGTTGCATCATCACCATATCGCTGGCAAACAGGGCCAGTAACGGGAAGAGATAGCTTTTCCATCTGCTGTTAAAGTACGTACCGCCAAACAGCGCCATGGCGCCGAGGGGTGTGAAATTGGCAATGGGCGATAAAAGCTTACCCGCGCTCATTACCCTGAGTAAACCTGTGACAACAATAAACAGGATAAGCATGGTGGTTCGTGGATTGATTTTTTTGAGTGACATGTCAGTGGATTTATAGTATTGAATTTAGAATTGAATATCTATACCGGCCATCATGTTAAATTGCCTGCTGTTATAACCAACAATATCAAAATACTGCTGATTGGTAATATTGTGCAGGTCAATAAATAACCTTGCTGTTTTATGTAACTGGTATCCCATAAAACAGTCAATGGTATAAAAAGAAGGCTGTTCAGTTGGCCCAAAGTCATATTGCCCTTTTAAACGGGTGCCAACATACCTGAATGATGGGATGATGGTCAGGCCTTTGCAGGGCTGCAGCGTTAGTGCGCTGCTTACAATAAACGTAGGTCTGCGATACAGGTTACTTACTTTTATACCGCTTTGTGTACCCTGTCCGTCAACAAATGAAAAATTATTCTGCCAACTGCCGAAGCCTGCCAGTTGTACATTGCTTTCTATTTCAAATCCATAATCATTTTGTTTATTCCCGTTGATGTACTTGCTGTTATAGGTTGCAGGGTCGGTATAAAAAATAACCAGGTTGGATATGTCTCTTTTAAAAGCAGCGATACGGAAAGAGGTTTTTCTGTCTTCAGATTGTGTTTGTATACCAAACTCATAGGTAGTGCTGCTTTCAGGTTTAAGACCTTTATTGCCATAATTGCTGTACAACTGGTACAGAGAGGGCACTTTGTATGCAGAGGAAATATTTACAAATAATTTGGTATGGTCATCAACGTTATAGGAAGGATTGATGGTAAATGTACTTTTGTCGCCATAAATAGAATGGTGATTATAACGGCCACCTGCTTCAAAATTAAAGCCATTTACATCTGTTATCAGTAAAGAGGTATAGGCCGATACCTGGTTTGTTTTGCTGCTGTCTTTTCCCAGAGAAGCTTTGAAGGGCCCGAATGCTCCTGTGCTGAAATAAGATTGATCTGTATTCTGATTGATATATTGTATACCCCCTACAAGGCTTAGGTGCCTGGTTAAGGTTTTGTTTCCAAAAGTTTCCAACGTTGTGGTATTGCCGGTATACTTTCCTTCAGAATATTTGCTGTAAATACTGCTGATATCTGTGCTGTCATTAATGAAAGCTCTTTCGGCCCGTTGATAGCTGCCTTGTATGTTCCAGACAAAATCTTTGCCTTTGTATTGCAGGGAAAGCCCTCCCAGTTTATTCGAATTTTTAGCTGTATAATCCTTATCATCTACAAACGCGCCGGCATCGTAACCGGTACGGTAAGTACTGAAATTGCCAAAGGCTTTGGCGGTTAAGGAGGTATTAAGTTTATAATTCAATGATGCCTGCACATTGTTTTGTTCAAAGCCATCATTATCAAAACTCTTTTTACCGGTACTGTCATAAGCCGTTGAGAATCCCTTACTCTTAATGTAATTGTATTGTACGTTATAGCCGAGCTTATCAAGCGTGCCGCTGGCTCCTGCCACAATACGGGTGGTATTATATGTGCCATAGCTGATGCCGCTGTTAATAGCCATTTTCTTTTTGGCTTCTTTCTTTAAAAAGATTTGGATCACACCCGCTACCGCATCACTACCCCAAAGCGTACTTTGTCCGCCTTTCAGAATTTCAATCCGCTCAATTTGTTGAAGTGGGATACTGTTGAAATCAAAACTGTTACTGATTTGTGAAGGATCAAATACCGGAGTGCCGTCAATCACTACCAGCATATTACCCGAGCCTGCGCCCCGAAAATAAACATCCTGGTTGGTGCCTGATACATTGTTGGCGCCATTGATAAAAAAACCGGCCTGTGTATTCAGCAGTTCACTGAGGCTTCGGCCTATACTGTTCCTGATGATTTTCTGATCAAGTACCGTAATAATTTTACCGGTTTGTGATTGTTTCAGGTTACTTCTTGTGGCCGTAGTAACCATTACTTCGCCGGATCTACCTTCCAGCGTGTCTTTTTGTGCAAACAGTATGCTTGCTGTAAGCAATGATGTAGTGAGGAGCGTTAATGTTTTGCTCATTGTTTTGTTGTTTTAAATTGAACAATGAGCTTTCAGGAAAATAAAAAAACGGAGAAATATAAATTGCCGCTGCAGCAGCATTTTACATTCCATGCTTTTCACCCGAAAGCCGTGAATGATTAGGTTTGTACATGGCAGGTCTTCTGGCTTGCTCTCTGTTGAATACCTTCCCATCCCTAAACGGAACAGTGGTTTGAAGATTCAACAGGCGTGAAAACCGTGGGTAGTGAATCGTTAAGTAAGTTGAAGTATTACTCACGACTGACGTCTCACGTTTCACGAAAAAAGCTTACAGCTACGGGGATAGCGCCGGAATCACACCGGACTTCCCTTTTAATCCCGCTTTAGGCAGGAACCAAATACGATGCAAATATAACTGAAGGGAGGATAGGGAAAAATTTATTAGGGTTAAGTTTTACACCGGCGGTTGAAAACTCGTAAGCCTGATAAACGTCTGCTGCTAACAAGTTATTCAGATTATTATATAAAATTTGTTTAGCCAATTAATTTAGTAATAGCTTCGTTCAAACTTTAGGGGTGCTGAAAAGGCTGAGATGATACCCTTGAACCTGATGCAGGTAATGCTGCCGAAGGGAAAAGTAGAATTATACTTCTGCATTCTGCCGTTCCTAAAGTGTTTATAAAAAATACATAGGAATGGAGATTTCCCTCAACAACCAGATCAAAGAAATTAAAAACGCGTGCCCTGTTCAGCACTTGCTGGATGAATGGCTTGGCGAAAAACAAAAAGGTATTGCCGTTGCTGTTAACGGGCATGTTATCCCTAAAATAAACTGGCATACACACCTGTTGAACAGTAATGATGATGTGTTGCTTATTAAAGCAACGCAGGGCGGGTAATACACCAATCACTCTTTTTACAACTTATAAATAAGCGACACTATGAAAAATATTGATAAAGCGCCGGAGCAACAAACCATTTCGTGCGGCCCGTTTACAGCTTCAAAGAAAATACATGTGCCGGGCCGGTTGCATGATATTAAAGTTGCCATGCGTGAGATATCGCTTTCACCTACTAAATTAACAGGCGGAAAAACGGAAGACAATCCGTCAGTAATTGTATATGATACCAGCGGTCCTTACACAGATGAGCAGGTAACTATTGATATTAAAAAGGGGCTGCCCCGTATGCGTGAACAATGGATTCTTGACAGAAAGGATGTGGACCAATTGACAGATGTTTCTTCTGATTACGGCAGGCAACGCAAAGAAGATACATTGCTTGATACGCTCCGTTTTGAGCATATTAAAAAGCCATTACGCGCTAAAAAGGGAAGTAATGTAACACAAATGCATTATGCCCAAAAAGGCATCATTACCCCTGAAATGGAGTACATAGCCATCAGGGAAAATCAGCGTATTGATGCATTGAAATATAAACTGAACGGACAATATGAATTATTAACACAGCAGCATGCCGGTAATAGTTTTGGAGCCAATACACCCCAGGGGATTATCACACCTGAATTTGTGAGGGCTGAAGTAGCTGCGGGCCGTGCGATTATTCCGGCAAATATTAATCATCCGGAGTTAGAGCCGATGATCATTGGCAGGAATTTTTTAGTAAAAATCAATGCCAATATCGGCAATAGTGCGGTAAGCAGCAGTATTGAAGAAGAAGTTGAAAAAGCGGTATGGGCCTGTCGCTGGGGGGCTGATAATATTATGGATTTATCTACCGGAAAAAATATCCATGAAACACGTGAATGGATCATCCGCAATTCTCCCGTACCCATTGGAACCGTTCCGATTTACCAGGCGCTGGAAAAAGTAGATGGTAAACCGGAAGACCTGACCTGGGAAATTTATCGCGATACGATCATCGAACAGGCAGAGCAGGGGGTTGATTATTTTACAGTTCATGCCGGTGTATTGCTTCGGTATATTCCACTTACTGCCAGGCGTTTAACGGGCATTGTTTCCCGTGGGGGCTCTATTATGGCGAAATGGTGTTTGGCGCATCATAAGGAAAGCTTTTTATATACACATTTTGAAGAATTGTGTGAGATCATGAAACAATATGATGTTTCTTTTTCTTTAGGTGATGGTCTGCGCCCGGGTTCAATTGCCGATGCCAATGATGAGGCGCAGTTTGCAGAATTAAAAACACAGGGCGAGCTCACGAAAATTGCCTGGAAACATGATGTACAGGTGATGAATGAGGGCCCCGGCCATGTGCCCATGCACCTGATAAAAGAAAATATGGAGAAGCAATTGGAATATTGTGATGAGGCGCCCTTTTATACATTGGGCCCTTTAACTACGGATATTGCACCCGGATACGACCATATTACTTCGGCCATTGGCGCTGCCATGATTGGCTGGTACGGAACGGCAATGCTTTGTTATGTAACGCCTAAAGAGCATTTGGGATTGCCGAATAGAAAAGATGTGAAGGATGGTGTAATTACTTACAAGATTGCCGCGCATGCCGCTGATCTGGCGAAAGGGCATCCCGGTGCACAATACAGGGATAATGCCTTAAGTAAGGCAAGGTTTGAATTCAGGTGGGAGGACCAGTTTAATTTATCGCTGGATCCTGATACTGCCAGGGAATTTCACGATGAAACATTACCTGCTGATGGCGCCAAAGTGGCCCACTTCTGTTCTATGTGCGGACCCAGGTTTTGCTCCATGCAGATAACACAGGAGATACGGGATTTTGCCGAAAAGGGCATGCAGGAAAAATCAGATGAATTTATTGAAAAGGGTAAAGAAATCTATCAATAGGATGTTATTTGTGGTATCCAATCCAACCTCTGTACCTGGTGAGGCCGAAATTATCAATGCCTTATTCGATGAAGGACTGGAAGTATTCCATTTGCGGAAACCTGGTATTGCTGTTACTGAAATAAATCAACTGATGGAAAGAATACAACCTGAATATCATACCCGGATAGCCCTGCACCAACATCATCAATTGACAAAACAGTATGCAATAAAAAGGTTGCATTTTACGGAGATGGCAAGGACAACCACGGATGAGCAAACATTCATACAACTCGAAAACGCCGGTTATCATTTGTCTACCTCCGTTCATAAGGCAGATGAATATAAAAACATATCATCCTGTTTTGCATATACTTTTTTTGGCCCTGTATTCAACAGTATATCCAAACAGGGATATCATGCAACCTTACCGGACGGTTTTGTATTTCCTGTTTTGGCAAATCATCCTGAAGTAATAGCCATTGGTGGTATACATGCCGGGAATATGCAAAAAGTGGTGCAGATGAACTTCAGGGGCATCGCGGTTTTGGGTACAATATGGCAAAACCCGGATAAAAGTATCGAACAGTTTAAAGCAGTGCAAACAGCATGGAAGCAGGCAGGCCGATAGTATTGAGCATAGCGGGTTTTGACCCTTGCGGCGGAGCCGGACTGCTGGCCGACAGTAAGACATTTGAACAGCATAAAGTGTATGGTTTAGGTATTTGTACGGCACAAACCATACAAACGGAAAACCGGTTTATTTCAGTCAGATGGGAACGGGAAGAGGATATACTGCAGTCACTGGATACAATGCTGTCATACTACCCGGTAAAAGTTGTAAAAACCGGGATAGTGGAAGATGTGTGTGTGTTGGAAAAAATTGTTTCATTTATTCATCAAAAAAACAGCAGTATTAAAATTATCATAGATACGGTACTTACGGCAAGCAGTGGTTTTGACTTTTGGAAAAAGGAGACAGGCCGGGAGCTATTGGTGCAAACTTTGGAAAAAGCATATTTAATAACACCCAATTACAACGAAGTGAAGCAACTGGCATATTCATCCGATGCGAAAGAAGCCGCACAAAAATTATCGGCCTTTTGTAATGTGTTATTAAAAGGCGGGCACAACAGCGAAGAAATAGGGGTTGATTATTTATTTACAAAAAACGATATAGAAAAAATACCTGCCGGCATCACTGATGTGTATCCAAAGCATGGTTCCGGTTGTGTTTTATCTGCCGCTATTACGGCTAATCTTGCAACCGGACATGATTTGCTTACGGCCTGTAAAAGAGCCAAAAAATATATAGAACATTTTTTATCAAGTAATGCAACTTTATCAGGGTATCATCATGTATAGTAAACTGCAATACATATCGCAAGGGGAAACAGCCACAGAGCAATTACATAATATCCGGGAGGCAATTGGTGCCGGTTGTAAATGGGTGCAATTACGCTTTAAAAATGCGACCCCGGAGGAACTGACGGCATTAGCCGTTCAGGTGAAAAGAATCTGTACTGACCAGGGCGTCACATATATCATCAATGATCACCCGCTTATTGCCAAAGCCGTGGATGCGGATGGTTTGCACGTAGGCCTGACTGATATGCGTATTGGCGATGCGAGAAAAATACTGGGCAACAACAAGATAATAGGCGGCACTGCCAATACTTTACAGGATATACTGCAACGGGTGCAGGAGGGTTGTGATTATATCGGTTTAGGCCCTTTCAGGTTTACAACCACTAAGAAGAACCTCAGTCCCATACTGGGAATAGAAGGATATAAACGGATTAGTGATGAATTAAAACTGCAACAGATTTCCATACCCGTATACGCGATCGGTGGTATTGTTTTGGAAGACATAACCGCCATTATGCAGGCAGGTATATATGGCATAGCTGTATCGGGTATTATTACACATCATCCCGATAAAAAATTATTACTACAACAAATCAATACGTTATTATATGAAACAGTTGACCATAGCGGATAAAGTATTTCAATCGAGATTATTTTTGGGAACCGGCAAATTCGGTTCTTCCCTGCAAATGGAAGAAGCCGTTTTGGCATCCGGATCGGAGATGGTAACAGTAGCATTGAAACGGGTGGATTTTGAAACAGAAACAGACAGATTGCTTTCGCATCTTCAGCATTCGCATATTAATCTGCTGCCTAACACATCCGGTGTTCGCAATGCGAAAGAAGCCGTATTTGCGGCACAATTGGCAAGAGAGGCAATGGAAACCAACTGGGTCAAATTAGAGATCCACCCGGATCCAAAGTATTTAATGCCGGACCCAATAGAAACATTAAAAGCCACAGAAGAACTGGCCAAACTCGGATTTGTGGTATTGCCCTATATTCATGCCGATCCTGTTTTATGTAAACGCCTGGAAGACGCGGGTACAGCAGCCGTAATGCCTTTAGGCTCTCCTATAGGAACCAATAAGGGATTAAAGACCTTTGATTTTCTGCAAATCATCATTGAACAAAGTAAAGTGCCCGTTATTATTGACGCGGGTATTGGCGCCCCTTCGGATGCAGCATTGGCGATGGAAATGGGCGCAGATGCCGTATTGGTCAATACAGCCATTGCCATTGCTGGGAACCCTGTGCAAATGGCCATTGCCTTCAGGTTCGCGGTGCAGGCGGGCCGGATGGCTTTTGAAAGTAAATTGGCCAACAAAGTTCATCATGCTATTGCTTCAAGTCCGTTAACCCAATTTTTACATGAAGAGTTTTAAAGATACTTTCGATCAGTACCGGTGGGAGGATGTACAGGCGTCTATCCTGGCAAAAACATCAAAAGAGGTAGAATCAGCGTTAGCTGCTACGCACCGCACGCCGGAAGATTTTAAGGCGCTGATATCGCCTGCCGCTTTACCATACCTGGAGCAGATGGCCCAGTTGAGCCATCAGCTTACGAAAAAACGTTTCGGCAAAACGATACAGCTCTTTGCACCGATATACCTGAGTAATGAATGCAATAATATTTGCACTTACTGCGGGTTTAGCCTGGACCATAAGATCAAACGAAAAACGTTAACAGCGGCTGAAATTTTACAGGAGATCAATGTTATTAAACAGCATGGGTTCAATCATATCCTGCTTGTAACCGGCGAATCTAACCATACGGTACATGTTGACTACTTCATCAAAGCAATTGAAATTATTAAACCACATTTTGCCAATATCTCTATAGAGGTTCAACCATTGAGTCAGGATGAATATGAACAATTACAACATTGTGGCGTGTATTCGGTTTTAGTGTACCAGGAAACTTATCACAAAGAAAAATACAAGGACTATCATTTAAAAGGAAAGAAATCCAATTTTTATTACCGTTTGGAAACACCCGACAGGATAGGGCTTGCCGGTATGCACAAAATTGGGTTGGCCGTTTTATTGGGCCTGGAAGATTGGCGGACCGATTCATTTTTTTGTGCACTGCATTTGGATTACCTGCAAAAAACATATTGGCAAACAAAGTATTCGGTCGCATTTCCACGTATCCGGCCGGCAGAAGGGGTTGATATATCCGACTATCATATCAGCGATAAAGAACTGGTACAATTAATGTGTGCCTACCGGTTAATGAATGAAGATGTGGAAATATCAATTTCTACAAGAGAATCGGAATTATTCAGAAATCATTTGATTAAGCTGGGTACCACTACCATGAGTGCCGGATCAAAAACAAATCCTGGTGGTTACAGCTTAGACGAAGAGTCATTGGAACAGTTCGAGATAAGCGATGAGCGAACACCCGAAGAGGTTGCAACTGTTATTGCTGCCAATGGGTATGAGCCCGTATGGAAAGACTGGGATACACATTTTAATATGCACCACCATGTCAATATTTAGTATAGAAGAAATAAACCGGTATAGCCGCCAGTTAATGATGGAAGAGGTTGGGGCAGAGGGACAGATAAAAATAAAACAGGCAAAAGTTCTGGTAGTG
This sequence comes from Chitinophagaceae bacterium, assembly GCA_023229465.1. Classification (GTDB taxonomy): domain Bacteria; phylum Bacteroidota; class Bacteroidia; order Chitinophagales; family Chitinophagaceae; genus Sediminibacterium. Next base: position 88,215 of record JALNZE010000003.1, on the reverse strand, counting down.
GGAGCCGGGGGGTTGGGTTGTCCCGTATTACAATATTTGAATGCAGCAGGGATTGGAACCATTGGTATCGTTGATTTTGATAGTATAGAGATACATAACCTCCATCGGCAGATACTATATACAACAGATGATATTGGTAAGCCGAAAGCACCAACAGCCGCCGGGAAATTAAAATTATTTAACCCGCATGTTCACTGTATTGTTTTTGAAGAACTAATACAAGAGTCAAATTCACGCGATATTATTTCACAGTTTGATATAGTTGTTGATGGTTCTGATAATTTTCTGACCCGTTACCTGGTAAATGACAGTTGCGTAGCACTCGGCAAACCGTTAGTTTACGGAAGTATCTTAAATTTTGAGGGACAGCTTGCTGTTTTTAATTACCAGGGAAGTAAAAACCTACGGGATTTGTACCCAGAGCCACCCAATCCGGAGGATGTGCCCAGTTGCAGCGAAAATGGTGTTTTGGGTAGTATACCCGGAATCATAGGTACTATGATGTGCCATTTTGTATTTAAGATTATCTTGCAAAGACAGGTACAAATTAATAAGATTTTCATTTTGAATCTTGATAAATTCTCGCTCAGAGAGTTAACATTTTAGTATTTGGATTTCTTTTTTTACGGTTCTAAACCTATGACTGTAGCGGCTCCCCACCGTTATAAATGGATTAGGCCTGAAATCGGATGATATTATCGAGATTGCCAAGAAGGGTATAATTGGTATTTATAATAATGTAACCACAACCGAATTAGATAACCAGGCAGCGGACCAGATTGCCTGCTCATTGGATGACCCGGAAGGTTGTGAAATGTGTGGCTCGTAGAAGGAAATGAGAATATCAATAATGAACCAGGAATTTTGAAGTCAGGCATAAGTTTATTACTCCTTATTACTGAGCAGGCAATATGTTTTCACTTTGCCCGGATAAAACAGCGGATGCATTAGCGCCACGTTTACCTAAAATGATTTCCAGGTCTTCCTTGAATAAAACTTCTTTTTTAAACAATAGTTCGGCAACACTGGTTAATGACGCTTTGTTTTGCTGCAGAATTTCTTTGCTTCGGAGATAGGCCTCTTTTACCAGGTTCCGGACTTCTTCATCAATCAATTTCCCGGTTTCTTCACTATAGGGCTTTTGAATACCTGCGTCTCTCAGACCGGTTGAATCATAGTAGCTGATATTACCCATTTTTTTGCTGAAACCATAATACACCACCATCATATAAGCCTCCTTGGTAACTTTTTCAAGATCATCCAAAGCGCCGGAAGAAACTTCACCGAAAATGATTTCTTCTGATGCCCTTCCTCCCAATATGGCGCATAAATGTTCGGTAAAGGCAGATTCGCCGCGTAATTGTTTTTCTTCCGGTAAATACCAGGCAGCGCCTAATGACTTACTACGGGGAATGATCGAAACCTTTATAAGCGGATCAACCTGTTTCAGTAACCAGCTCACTACAGCATGTCCGGCTTCGTGATAGGCAATAATCTTTTTCTCTTCCGGCGAAATGATCTTGCTCTTTTTTTCAACACCTGCTACCACTCTGTCAATGGCGTCAAAGAAGTCCTGTTTGCCTACTTTTTCTTTTTTCTTTCTTGCGGCTATCAAGGCTGATTCATTGCAGATATTGGCTATATCTGCCCCGGAGAAACCCGGAGTTTGTTCTGCGAGGGAATGTGGGTCAATGGTATTATCCATTACCAGCGGACGCAGGTGCACTTTAAATATTTCTTCTCTTTCCTTTATGTTGGGAAGCTCTAAATAGATATGCCTGTCAAATCTTCCGGGACGAAGCAGGGCGGGATCAAGCATATCTCCGCGGTTAGTGGCAGCCAGTACAATTACACCGCTGTTCGTTCCAAAACCATCCATCTCTGTTAATAATTGATTAAGGGTACTTTCCCTTTCATCATTGGCGCCGGTTAAATAGGCTCCCTTACCCCTTGATCTTCCAATGGCATCTATTTCATCAATAAAAATGATACAGGGTGTTTTTTCTTTTGCCTTCTTAAATAAATCGCGCACCCTTGATGCACCTACTCCTACAAACATCTCAACAAACTCAGATCCGGAGATGGAAAAAAAGGGGACATCCGCTTCTCCGGCCACAGCTTTGGCCAGCAGGGTTTTACCTGTACCGGTCGGGCCCACCAATATGACCCCTTTTGGAATTTTTGCGCCAAGTTTGGTAAAGAGTTCAGGGTTTTTTAAAAAGTCAACAATCTCTTTTACTTCCGCTTCCGCTTCTTCAAGGCCTGCCACATCATTAAAGGTTATTTTACTTTTTTCTTTCTCAATTAAGGTTGCCTTTGATTTTCCAAAATTAAAAATGGAAGAGCCATCTGTTCCCATTCCCATACCACCGGCCCTTCTCATCATAAAATTCCATACGCCTAAAAGTAAAATGAAAGGGAGTAACCAGCCCAGGATATTCCAGAACCAGTTGCTTTGCTTAGAATAACTTACCGGAACTTTTTCGCCGGGTGAAAAAGTCTTTTCTGCCTCTTCAAGTTTTCTTTCGAAAGACTCTACTGAGCCGATATTAAATGAATAGTGTGGCCCCGGATTAATGCCCTTGCCTACTGCCGGTTTAAAAACATCTTTGAACCTGCTGTCATTTGCCAGTTCTTTTTTGATATACACCTCGGCCTTTTCATTATTCAGCACTACAATTTTTTCAACGGCTTTTTTACTCAGGATATCTTTTTCAAACTGCTGCCAGGTAATTTCTTTTCCTGTAGAAAAGTAATTTAGCATGGAAGGATATAATATCAGTAAAAGAATAAATGGATATATCCACCACCACTTAAACCGCCTTCCCGAAGGCTTCATGATCGGGCTGTTTGACTTCTTAGGGGCACTTTGATTATTCATCCGGTAAAGTTGCAATTCTTTACCGGTCGGTTAAATGACCTCAATCAGTGAAACCACTGATTATCTTCATTGTTTTTGCCGCCTTACTGATATTATATTTGTACCAGTCGGTGGTCAGGTGATTACTGTAGCCGGTGAGATTAAAGTAGACGATACTACTTGTAAAGAGGCAGGAAAACTACTGTATCGCGGAACCGGGGATTCCCGGTTCCTTTTTTTATGTCTGTTTCCAAAACCATTAACCTCCCTGAAAAAATTTCTGTGACTACCGTCATGGAACCGGCTATCAGCCGTCATTGATGGGGCATTATTCCGGATTTATCTTTGGGAACATCATTTGATAATGATTTATTTTTCATACAAAATCCTGTTGAACGTTATGCATATGGAAATAAATGATTATACAACACTCCGGCAAATTCGGAAGAAATTTTCCGAGTATTATCCATACTTGCAGATTGAATTTTACAATACGCCTCACAGGAAACAGGAAGTATCAGAGAGGGATGATATGATTGACCACTATAAAACAGTTGGCATGATCAGGAAAACACATTTGTCTGCCATACTGGAAATTCAGCCATTGTATAAAGTATCTGCTGTAGAGCGGGAATTCCGGGAAAGGTTTGGGTTATCTGTACAGGTATTAAGTAAAGAAAAAAATAATTGGGCACAGGCTGCCGGATTGGATAACTTAACACTAAAGGAATTAAACGAACTGTCCCGTAACGCTTCCGATGAATATATTCTCTCTGAGCCTGATTCAGAATAGACAGACGAGGGGGGGGGGGACGAGTTATAGTACTAAACAATTTTAAATTAAACAGGTATGCCCAATATTAAAGCGGAATATTATTCGGATGAGCTGTTAGACTGGAATGATTCCATTGATTTTAATAATGATGAAATGGATTTGTTAACGCAGAGATTAACTGAAGTGATCAGGCGCGATTCTATCGTGGATATCGCGGCAAAAGTAGAAGTTCACCAGGCACGTATTAACGGTTTGTTGCATAAATTTCAAAAATTACAATTTGAAATTGAGCAACAGGAGGCAGCCCTTACAATAGACGACGTACTTGTTGAAGATACCTTAATTAATACTGAAACAGAGAAGCGGCAGGCTTTACTGCGTAGCAATATGCAGGCTACGGAAAAAGAATATATTGATGTGAAGTTTGGTTGTTATCATTTTCTTTCAGGGATGCTTAAGAAATAAGCTCATGCGGAGATAATGTTCTGTCATTATCAATAATTCTGCTAATGAGTATCATCTTTTTCAATGACAGATGTCATAATCGCTGTTATTGAAACACTGTAGCTTTAAATCGTTGGTAGTCGTTTTAAAAGAGTATAAAATATTTTTTATGACAATAGAATTTCACACCCCTTACGGCAAAGTATCAGAAACGCTGATAAATCATATCAGGCATGAAATACTGCAACTTTCACACCTTACTAAGAAAATATCAAAAGCGGAAGTGTTGTGTAAGGAAAATGAGGCCATTACACCCGGTGAGAATAAAGTTTGCGAAATTATTCTGACTGTTTCTGGAGATGATTTTCTTGTTCATACACGCTCAGAAAATTTCGAGAAATCAGCTAATGAGGCCATTAAGGAATTAAAAAAATTTGTAAAACAGCAGGTAAAGCAGCGAAAAGAAATTCCTGATGTAATTACCAGTACCGTTAAAGTGTAATGTTGATTAATTTGTATCAGTAAAATACCATTGTATGGAAAAAATATTTGAGGGCAGGGTAGCCATCGTTACAGGAGGCAGTTTTGGCATCGGGCGGGCTACCGCTGTTGCTTTTGCCATGCGTGGGGCAAAAGTAGTGATAGCTGATTGTATGGTGGATAAAGAAAATGAGACGCTCAGTTTGATCAAAAATGCCGGAGGCGATGCTATGTTTATTCAATGCGATGTTTCGGACAGCTTCGCGGTAAAAGATATGATTGAAAAAGTGATTGCCCGTTTTGGGAGAATAGACTATGCCTTTAATAATGCCGGTATTGAAGGGCTTCTTAACAATACACATGAATGTACTGAAGCAAATTGGGATAAAACACTCAGTATTAACCTCAAAGGGGTATGGCTGTGTATGAAATACGAAATACAACAGATGCTCAAGGTTAAGAAAGGGGTTATCATAAACTGTGCTTCGGTAGCAGGGTTGAATGGTTTTGCCGGTTTGCCGGCATATACAGCTTCCAAACATGGAATTGTGGGACTAACCAGATCGGCGGCTCTCGAATATGCCAAACAGGGGATACGGATAAATGCCGTTTGTCCGGGAGTCATTCATACTCCCATGATTGACCGCATTACCGGGAAAGATAAAGAAGTGGAAAAAATATATATCGGCCTGGAACCTATTGGCAGAATGGGAAATCCGGAAGAAGTGGCCGAAGCGGTAGTTTGGTTATGTTCTGATGCTGCTTCATTTGTAACCGGTATAGCCATGCCCGTGGATGGTGGATTTACTGCAGGATAAAATCAATTAGAAAACCAAAATCCAGGAAGAAACACTTGAAGGATTACACTGATTTTTTTAATTGCCTCAGTTTGGTCAGGTATGCTACTACCTCTTCATTGCTCACCTGTTCAAAATCTTCATAGAATGCACCTACGCCATGAAATTCATCCGGTATTAATACAGCCACTACCTCATCTGCCACTTCTGATAACTTTACTACAGCGCTTCTTGATGCTACCGGAACACCGATTATAATCTTTCCGGGGTTACTCTTGCGTAATACATGTATGATGGCCATTAGTGTATTACCGGTGGCAATTCCATCATCAATCACTATCACCGTTTTGTCTTTGAGATTTACTGGTACCGTATCGCCCCTAAACTGTGTATCCATTTCTCTCAGTGTTTTTCGGATTTTCTGTAATTCCTGTTCAATATATTCCTGGCTAACATTTTCGTGTGGTACCACAAAATAATCTGTAAGGCTCGCAGCGCCAATGGCATATTCTTTATTCATTGGGTGGCCGATTTTTTTAGTGAGGATCACCTCAACCGGAAAATTCAGTTCTTTTGCAACCGCGTAAGCCACAGGCATACCACCCCTGGGTACGGCTAATACAATACCGGGGTCATTTTTATACTTTTTTAATTTTGCTGCCAGCAGTAACCCCGCTTCTATTCTGTTGAGAAACATACTATAGACTTTATTGGTTTTGAAAAGGTTTGTGTTTTAACTGCCTGTTATTTAATTAGTCAACAGGGTACTTATACTTTCACCGGTGTCAGATATTTTGCAAACCAGTTGGCCGCCAATGATGAAACAATCTCCATTTTTCCCCTTTCTTCAAATAAATGGGTGGCGCCATCTACTACTTCCAGTTTTTTTTCGCCACCCAATTGGGCATAAGCTTCCTGGTTCAGTTTTAATACATCCTGGTCAAGGCTTCCTACAATCAATAGGGTGGGAGCTTTTACACGGGGAAGATTTTCCATTGCTAAATCCGGTCTTCCGCCTCTTGAAACAACTGCCCGGATTCGCGGTAAAAGAGCTGCCGCCTTCAATGCAGAAGCCGCACCGGTACTGGCGCCAAAATAACCAATAGGGCAATTTTTTACGGCAGCCAATTCCTCCAGCCAAAGAGTTGTTCCAGCCAGCCTATGGGTAAGTAAATCAATGTTAAACCGGTTGCTGTACTGTTCATCTTCTTCTTCAGTCAGCAGGTCAAACAACAGTGTTCCAAAATTCTCTTTCTGCAGGTAGGTTGCCACCATCCGGTTACGTATGCTAAACCGGCTACTGCCACTGCCATGCGAAAAAATAACTATAGCCTCTGATTCCTGCGGGATAAACAATTCACCTTTTAAGATAACTTTACCCATTGGTATATTAACCTCTTTATTGTAACGTGTGCTGGTCATTATTTTAATGTTTAACTTGGCAATAAAACCGCTTTTTTAACCTACAGACACTGTTATTCAGCAGTAGGTGAATCGTACGGATGCATTGATTACTTTCTCTCTTATTTATTCTCGTTGGTTTACAAAACTACACGGTTTGATGGCCAGGAGTTATGACCATCATCATTACAAACTTTGACAGTTCTCAGTGTATTCCCATGATAATAGACCGGCAGCTATTTTGATGACAACAATCAGTAAAGGGTTTGATGATTGACATTTCAGGAAGAGGTGAAATGAACGAACTTTAACCGTTTGGATAATCTTCTCAATAGGATCAGAAAAAATAAAATAAAATGTATGCGACGCTATTTTACAAAAGAGGCCTTACTGGATGAGCGGGAAGTAGTAAGCTCAATTAAACAATGGGCCTATCCTTTACAAAGTAAAGCTGATTTGCAGCCGCTGTATAACCGCATTGGCGATGCCCGGATTGTTATGCTGGGTGAAGCAAGTCATGGCACACACGAATACTACACCTGGCGGGCACATATTTCAAAACGACTGATCGAAGAAAAAGGGTTCAATTTTATTGCAGTGGAGGGCGACTGGCCTGATTGTTACAGGCTCAACCGTTTTGTAAAAGGGTATGATGCTGATAACAAGAGCGCGTTTAACGTGTTGCATGCATTTAATCGCTGGCCCACCTGGATGTGGGCCAATTGGGAAATATTGGCACTTTCCAATTGGCTGCAAAAACACAATACGGGCCTGCCTGCTGATAAAAAAGCAGGGTTTTATGGGTTGGATGTATATAGTCTTTGGGAAAGTATGGAAAGCATTATACAATATTTAAAAAAAACAGATATAGCTGCCTTAAAAGTTGCTGAAGAAGCGTTTCGCTGTTTTGAACCTTATCGTAAAGACGAGGGCCAATCGTATGCAAAAGCCACCATGCTTGTTCCTGAAGTGTGCGAAAATGAGGTATTGCACCTTCTGAAAGAGGTTCAGCGAAAGTTACCAACGTATAATACTGATTATGAAAACGTTTTCAGCGCGGAACAAAATGCCACGGTTGCCGTAAACGCCGAGAAATATTACCGTACCATGATTCATGGCGGCCCACATAGCTGGAATGTAAGAGACAGGCATATGGCCGATACACTCGAAAAATTACTGAAATTTCATGGCGAAAATTCAAAAGTAATTGTTTGGGAACACAATACGCATATTGGCGATGCGAGGGCAACGGATATGGCAGATGAGGGAATGTTTAATATTGGAGAACTGGCCAGGATACAGCATCATGATAAAGGGGTGATACTGGTAGGATTTGGTTCTTACAAAGGAACTGTGATGGCCGGTAAAAGCTGGAGCGCCAAAATGGAAACCATGCCATTGCCGGAAGCAAGGAAAGGAAGCTGGGAATATTTGCTGCACATGGCCGGAGAAGAAAACAAGCTATTATTGATGGATGATTTTGTAAATAACGATATGCTCATGGAGAATCATATAGGTCATAGGGCAGTGGGTGTGGTATATAATCCGGAACGTGAACAATATGGGAATTATGTACCTACTATTTTGCCATTGCGGTATGATGCATTTATTTATCTGGATGAAACCAATGCATTGCATCCGCTGCATGTAGATATTGACGAACACCAGGCGCCGGAGACCTATCCTTTCGGGGTTTAATGCAATTTTTTAAGCAACAGAGTATCCATTGTAAAAGAAGGAAAACCAGCAAATCAGGGTAAAATCCAACAAACAAAGAAGCCATCCCGGTATAACTGGGATGGCTCTTTATTTCTAAAATGAGTTTACTTAAAACCGCTCCAGTTTAGAGAAGAAGAAATCACCTTCAATAGCTGCATTCTCATCACTATCACTTCCATGAACCGCATTTTCACCTACAGAAGCTGCAAATAATTTGCGGATAGTACCCTCTTCTGCCTGGGCAGGATTGGTGGCGCCTATCAGTTTTCTGAAATCAGCCACTGCATTGTCTTTTTCGAGAATAGCCGCTACAATAGTACCGCTGCTCATAAAATCAACCAGTTCACCATAAAAAGGCCTTTCCTTATGTACCTCATAAAACAAACCGGCCTGCTCTTTGGTAAGCTTCGTCCATTTAAGGGCTTTTACAGAAAATCCTGCTTTAATCATTTTGTCTAAAATGGCGCCGGTATCGCCCTTTTTGGTCGCATCCGGTTTAATCATGGTAAATGTTCTGTTGCTCATAAATAATGTAAAATTTCGGCTGCAAAAGTAAGGATAAGGCCGTTGGTTTAGGGATAATATCCCTTGATTTTTGTTAAACCTATTAAATTGATTTGATAGAATAGCTTGGAAACCGCAATTTTGCCGCCTTATATGCTTCCAATCGAAGGTTTTTTCCCCAGTCTGCAAATACCCGCTAAAGTGGTCATTACCATGCACCAGAAGCCGGATGGTGATGCTATGGGCTCTACGCTGGCCCTGTATCATTTTATGAAAGGGTTGGGGCATGAGACCACCGTTATCTCTCCAACCAACTGGGCCGATTTTCTGGATTGGATGCCAGGTATCGATACGGTGGTGGATTTTGATAAACAGAAAGAAAAAGCATTACTGCTTATAAATCAGGCAACCGTAATTTTTTGCCTGGATTTTAATGTATTGCACCGTACCAAGAATATGGAGCAACCCCTTACGGAGGCGGTCTGTACTAAAGTATTAATTGATCATCACCAACAACCACAGGAAGAAGCCTTTACCTATGGTATCAGCGATACCTCAAAAAGCTCTACCTGCGAGATGGTCTATGACTTTATTGTGAATGCAGGGTATTCTGATAACCTTACCCCTGAAATCGCGGAATGTTTATATACCGGAGTTATGACGGATACGGGTTCTTTCCGTTTTCCGGCAACCAGCGCTTCTGTACATCGAATGGTGGCTGTATTAAAAGAGAAAGGATTATTACATACCAAAGTTCACCATCATATTTATGATAATTTTCTAGAGAACAGATTGCGCTTTATCGGTTATGCTTTGGTTAACAGGTTGGAAGTATTATACGAATACAACACAGCCTGTATGTATATTACCAGGGCCGATCTTCAACGTTATAATATTAAAACGGGTGATACTGAGGGACTGGTAAATTATTTATTAACGATACAGGGAATAAAATTCGGAGCTTTGGTGATTGATAGGGAGGGCGAAAGAAAGTGGAGTTTCAGGAGCAAGGGAGATTTTGATGTAAACAGCTTTGCCAGGAAACATTTTGAAGGGGGTGGCCATGTAAATGCTGCCGGAGGAAGAAGCAGCGACAGCCTGGAGGCTACTTATACCAAATTTAAAGAAGTTATTAAAGAATATCAAAATCAACTACAATAAACAATGATGAGAACAACTACCACGCTTTTATTAGCTATCGTATTGCTTGCAAGCTGTAACCAATACCAGAAAACACCCTCGGGCCTTTCTTATAAGATTACCAAAGGAAACGGTAAAGAAAAACTAAAACAGGGGGCGTTTATAAAATTCAATGTTGAATACAAAGTGCCACCCAAAGATTCTATTCTTACTTCTTCTTTTGGTCATATACCCGCCTACCTTGTTGTTGATACCACTAAAGTAAGCAAGCATAGCTTCCTTGAAATCCTTACCAAATGCGCTGTTGGTGATAAGGTGGATTTTGTAATGAGTGTGGATAGTTTGAAAAATTTTGGCATGATCGAGTACAACAATATTTTCCGTGCCAAGGATATGATCAAAGGCCGTCTTGAAATACTGAGGGCCTTCAATAACGAGCCCGATGCAATGGCCGACCTGGGAAAAGAACAAAATCTTGAAAAAGATAGGGAAATCAAAGAACTACAGGCCTATACCACCAAGCAGGGTATTAAAACACAATCTGTTTCATCAGGTGTATTGGTAGAGGTAACCAATGCAGGCGATGTTCAGAAAGCTGATTCCGGCAAGCAGGTGCAGATTTTATACAAAGGTTCTTTTGTAGGTGGAAAAGTATTTGATTCTAATATGGATAAAAACAGTCCTAATAACCAGCCTCTTTCCGTTATTATGGGTACCAATGGGGTGATTAAAGGAATGGATGATGGTTTACGAATATTCGGTAAAGGTGGTAAAGGCAAGATATTTATCCCTGCTATGCTGGGTTACGGTCAGAATGGCTATCCGCCAACTATCCCGGGTTACTCAAATCTTATTTTTGAAATAGAAATATTGGATATATCCATCCCTGCACCTAAGCCTGTACAACCCGCAGGTCCAAATATGCAGCCACAAAATCCAGCTCATTAATCAATATTGATTGAGTGATTTTATTACAAAAGGCCCCACAAGGGCCTTTTGTATTTTATAGCAGATGCCTGGTTAAGGTGATCGCTTCCATGGCTTCTTTTACATCATGCACCCGAAGGATAGTAGCCCCTTTCAGTAACCCGGCTGTATGTAAAACTGTAGTTCCATTGAGCGATTCATTGGCAGTAATACCTAATGTTTTATAAATAGTTGATTTTCTGGAAACGCCCAGTAGTATTGGTTTCTGAAACATGGTAAATACTTCAAAATATTTTAGTAAATCAAAATTTTCTGTACTGCTTTTACTAAACCCAAACCCGGGATCCAATATGATATCAGGTATGCCGGCCATAGTACAGGCAGCTATTTTTTGAATAAAATAATCAACCACCTCTTTACAAACTGCATCATAGGGATAAGGACTATGCATGGTATCAGCATCTCCTTTCACATGCATACAAACATAGGGCGTTTGCATACCAGCAACGGTTGCTATCATATCCTTATCAAAACTACCACCACTAATATCATTCACGATCACTGCCCCGGCTGCCACCGCTTCTTTAGCCACTTTACCATGAAAAGTATCTATAGAGATAAAAGATGCCGGAAAGGCAAGGCTTATGGCTTCAATAACAGGAATAACCCTTTTCAGCTCCTCATCCGCACCCGCCATACCACTGCCGGGCCTGGTACTTTGTCCGCCAATATCCAGTATAGTAGCACCCTGCCGCAACATTTCTTCCGCTTTACCAAGGGCCTCATCAACAGAAGTATGCCTGCTGCCACTGTAAAATGAATCGGGCGTAGGATTAATAATACCCATTACGATAGGCCGATCTATTACTAATAATCTTCCGCTACAATTCAGTGTGAACATGCCCTTTTCTCATTTTCAAATTTTCAAATTTTCAAATTTCTCATTTCACCTATCTTGCATTCACTTCAAAGATATTACCAAAGCATTAAAGCACTCATGGAATAATGGCGAATACAAATTTACAATATGATCAGGCCATTGGGCAGTCAAGAGACATTTTCATCAAAAAGACCAAAGATTACGGTACCGCATGGCGGGTACTAAGAACCATTTCTGTGGTGGACCAGATTTTTATTAAGGCATTGCGCATTCGTACCATCCAGGACCTGCATACCCAAAAAGTGGGAGATGATATTGCCTCCGAATTCAAGGGTATTGTGAATTATGCGGTAATCGGACTCATGCAACTGGAACTGGGATCACCCATGGTGGAAGATTTGCCCGTTGAACAGGTGGATGCCCTCTATCAAAAATCAGTTGCCTTTGCAAAGGATACCATGCTGGATAAAAACCACGACTATGGAGAAGCCTGGCGCGAAATGAGTCAGCAAAGTTTTGCCGACCTGATTTTAATGAAGCTGATGCGCATCAAACAGATACTGGGTAACGAGGGTAAAACCCTGGTGAGTGAGGGGATTGATGCGAATTATGTAGACATTCTTAATTATGCTGCCTTTGCCCTGATTCTGATGGACGAAGGAAAACACTAAATAAATGATTGCTATGAAAACTTTTTTACTGATTGTACGGTGGGTGGTAGGACTCCTTTTTATTTTTTCCGGCCTCATAAAAGCCAATGACCCATTGGGTTTGAGTTATAAGATGCAGGAATTTTTTGAAGTATGGGGATGGGATGCACTCAATGCCTATACCCTGAGTTTTGCCCTGCTTATGAATCTTTTTGAAGTAGTGGCGGGGGTAGCGGTCATTATCGGCTGGCGAATGAAACTGGTTAGCTGGCTATTATTAGTACTGATTGTTTTCTTTACTTTCTTAACGGGCTATGCCTTGTTATCAGGTAAGATCAAAACCTGTGGTTGCTTTGGTGATTGTATCCCTTTAACGGCCGCGCAATCTTTCGGGAAGGATCTCTTTCTGCTCACTTTAATACTGGTATTATTGGTAACCGGTAAACGGATCCATTCCTCCTTCAAATCTTTCACCGCTATTGTATTGTTGCTGATAGTTGCCATGGGCACTTCGGCAGGTCAATGGTATGTTCTGGAACATTTACCCCTGGTGGATTGCCTGCCTTATAAAAAGGGTAACGATATTGCGGAACAAATGAAAACGCCTGCCGGTGCAGTGCCTGATAGTTTTTCTATTGTGTTTACCTACCAAAAAAATGGCCGGCAGCTAAGTTTTGATCAATCAAATTTTCCGGCTGATTTTGATTCTACCTATACTTATATAGACAGGAAAGATATACTGGTGAAAAAAGGCAATGGTTTGCAGGCAAAAATTGTTGACTTTTCTCTCCAAACCCTTTCCGGGATGGATACAACAGCGGCAGTTTTTGCGCAACCCAATCCATATCTGCTGGTAATGGCCAATCACATGGAGCATACGAATGACTGGATAAATGGCTTTGCAGAAGTTGTGCTGGCTGCCGCACAAAAAAACCTTTCCATCATACTGGTAACCGCTGATGCAGATAAAGCGGTGACACTATTTCCGAATACCATTATTGTAAAATGCGATGCCATTGTTATAAAAACAGCAGCAAGGGTAACACCCACCTATTTTCTGATGCAGCGATCAACCGTGCTGGATAAAATTAGTTATGTTGATCTGAAAAAGGTTTTACAGAAAATCAATTCATTGAAATAATTAAGTGAATCAATGACATGCTATCCTGCCTCACCAAAAAAATACTGTAAAGATGGATGGCTGATGTTTTATATGGGATAGTAGATCACCGTGTAAAATACAATAGCTTTATTGGATGATTACTTCATTGATTACTTTTTCTCCAAAAGCTTCATTTACCCTTTCAATGATCTGAGGCTTTTGAAACATCAACTCATTCTTTAAGGGGCCTACCGCGGTTTGGATAAATAATTTCTGTTGAATAATCTGAATCTTATCAGTGTATTTGGCAATGGTTTTGCCCATCAGTTGCTCCCATATTTCTTCTATCTGCACGGCACGGATACCATTGCGAAGACGGCTCTTATTTACAAACCCTTTTATGGCATCGCCGATATGAAATTCAGACATACCGTAAAGTTAAGTGTCAGAAGCGTTCCCCCCAAGTTCTATCAACTGAAACGTTGCGTTTATTTCGGCTAATTGCTTTTGAAGCCTTTCTGCATGTGTATCCGTAATAAATACCTGCCCATCTGTTTCGGTACATACCCATTGCAATAACTGAAACATTCTTTGCTCATCCAGTTTTTCAAAAACATCATCCAGTAACAGGATAGGGGTGAACCCTTTTTTTTCTTGTAAGGTCTGCCACTCGGCAAGTTTCAGGGCAAATAAGAGGCTTTTTCTTTGTCCCTGCGAAGCTTCTGTTTTAAACAGCGACTGGTCCATATAAAAAACAAGATCATCCCTGTGAATACCAGCCGTGGTGCGCTGTACGGCAAGGTCTTTCTGGCGAGTAGCTTTTAGCAGTTCCTCAAAATTATCGGTTAATAACTGGCTGGTATATTGAAGCGACAGTCCATCCTCCTTACCGGCTATCCGCTGGTAGATTGATCCGCAGAGGGAAAGAAATCGGGTTAGAAATTTTTTTCTTTCGGCAAAAATATAATTTCCGGTTTTACTTAGCTGGCTGTTCAATACTTCCCATAAGGCCTCATCTGTTGTGCCTGTTTCGGCAGCTCTTTTTAAAAGGCTGTTTCTTTGCTGTAATATCCTGTTGTAATCAATCAACCTGGCCAGGTATTCTTTATTAATTTGTGAAAGGAGGGTGTCTATAAATTTTCTTCTTTCTTCGCTGCCGCCCGAGATCAGAACAATATCATCCGGGGCAATCATTACACAGGGTAATATGCCAATATGGTCAGAAAATTTTTTATAGGCTTCCTCATCCAGTATCAATTCTTTCCGGTTATTCTCACGTACAATACAAACTAATTTACGGGTCTCATGCTGCAGTTCATATTGCCCTTCCAGCCGCAAACCCAATAGTCCATGATGCACATTCTGGCTATCGGGTCTTGAAAAATAGCTACGTGAAAAACTCAGGTAATAAATCGCATCCAGCAGGTTGGTTTTGCCGGTGCCGTTGGCGCCACAAATGCCCACAATTCTTTCCTTAAAAGAGAAGTCTTTCTGCACATAGTTCCTGAATTGAACCAACGATATGGATTGAAGCCTGAGCATTGAACGGGCAAATTAAACCCAAACCTGCTTAATAATTCATGTTGAGTATGGCAGAAAGCATTTATTTTTAATAAAAATTCGGTTTTGAAGACGATACTATCCGAACAACAACTGGCGCTGACTGTAAAAAGGCTGGCTCATCAGATACTGGAAAATAATCTTTCACTGACAAATACGGTGGTCATTGGACTGCAGCCGCGTGGTGTATGGCTGAGTGACCGTATTGTGAAGGAGCTGACACAGATGGTAGATCCCTCCGTTATTCAATATGGTAAGCTGGATATTACATTTTACCGGGATGATGTGCGAAAGAGCCTGCATATTGCCACTGCCACTGATATTCCTTTCAGTATTGAAAACAAAAAAGTGGTACTGATAGATGATGTATTGTATACAGGGCGTACCATAAGGGCCGCATTAGACGCTTTACTGGCTTTTGGGAGGCCTTCCAAAGTGTCGCTATGCGTGCTGGTAGACAGGCGTTTTAACCGCGAATTGCCCATTCAGCCGGATTATTCCGGTAAAACCATCGATACCATCATTTCCCAGAAAGTGAAAGTAAATTGGAAAGAAAGGGACGGAAGTGAAGAAGTAATACTTTTGGATAGCTGAAATCTTTTATCTTTGATTTTTAATGAAACTATCTACCAAACATCTTCTTGGTATCAAGGATCTCAACAGAGAAGATATTCAGTTAATTCTATCCACCGCCGAGCAGTTCAAAGAAGTTTTACAGCGGCCCGTAAAAAAAGTTCCTTCGCTGCGCGATATAACGATCGTAAACCTGTTTTACGAAAATTCTACCCGTACCCGTATGTCTTTTGAGCTGGCTGAACGGCGTCTTTCCGCGGATGTACTCAATTTTGCGCTAAGCAGCTCATCTTCCGCCAAAGGCGAAACATTGCTGGATACCGTAAATAATATCCTGAGCATGAAAGTGGATATGGTGGTGATGCGCCACAGTGCATCCGGGGCACCGCATTTTCTGGCCAAACATATACCCGCGGCGATTGTGAATGCCGGTGACGGCATTAATGAACATCCCACACAGGCTTTACTGGATGCTTTTTCGATGAGGGAGAAACTGGGTAAGCTGGAAGGCCTGAAAGTAGCCATCATCGGCGATATCATGCATAGCCGGGTTGCCCTCAGTAATATGTACCTGTTACGAAAAATGGGCGCTGAAGTAGTAGTGGCCGGGCCGCCTACCTTAATACCTAAATATATTGGGGAGGCATTAGGTGTAAGGGTAGAATATAACCTTAAAAAAGCCCTCCAATGGTGCGATGTGGCCAATGTGCTGCGCATACAACTGGAACGACAAAACCAACCCCTGTTTTCATCACTGCGAGAATACAACCTGGCATACGGTATCAAAAGAAAATTACTGGAAAGCCTGGGTAAAGAAATCGTTATCATGCACCCCGGCCCCATTAACCGGGGCGTAGAGCTCGACAGCGATGTAGCAGACGGCCCATACTCCATTATATTAAACCAGGTAGAAAACGGAGTTGCAGTGAGAATGGCGGTGTTGTATTTATTGGCAAACAGAGAGAGCTAAGGAGAAGGATAATTAAAAATTAATAATTAAGAATTAATAATTTTCTCAAGATGCAAAGAGTCTGCTTATTCCCTGGCACATTTGACCCTGTAACCCTGGGGCATGTTGACATTATCAACCGTGCCATTCCTTTGTTTGATAAGATATATGTGGGTATCGGTATCAATTCGTCTAAGAGCCCGATGTTCAGTGCAGCGCAACGGATGGAATGGTTTCAGGAGATTTACAAAGGAGAGCCCAGGGTAGAAAGTGTTATCTATGATGGTCTTACTGTGAATTACTGCAAAACAATCGGCGCCAATTTTATTCTGCGGGGTATACGTTATGTGAGCGATTTTGAATATGAAAAAACCATTGCAGATGCCAACCGTACACTGGATAAAAATATCGAAACCATCTTTCTAACCGGAGAACCTAAATATACTTCGGTGGCTTCCACTATTGTAAGGGATATCATCCGCAATGGCGGCGATGCTTCACCTTTTCTGCCTGATGAAGTGAATAGTTCATTGCGTACCCAAAAAATAACCCTACTGTAATGGCTATCTGGCACAATAAAGAATTAACACTGGCGCATATAGAGGGGTTTGGAAAAAATACTATGGGTGACCATCTGGGGATCCGCTTTTCTGAATTAGGAGAAAATTTTCTGAAAGCAACCATGCCGGTTGATGAACGAACCAAACAGCCTTACGGACTTTTGCATGGTGGTGCATCTGTTGCATTAGCTGAAACACTGGGTAGTATTGGTGCAGCACTGGTGATTGACCCTGAATTATTTATTTGTGTAGGGCAGGAGATCAATGCCAATCATCTTCGCGGCGTAAAAGGCGGACTGGTAACGGGTATTACCACGCCTATTCATATCGGGGCCGGCTCACATGTTTGGGAAATAAAAATTTATGATGAAGCTGAGAAACTGGTATGCATCAGCCGGATAACAGTGGCTATTCTGAAAAAGCGATAAATTTCCTTACTAATTCCACCACATTAGGATAACTATCTTCCAGGCAGGTTTCCAGTTCAGCGCCGCTTACCCATTTAATTTCTGTAATATCTTCTTCTGTTTGTGGTACCGGCGTTTGTTCACCTTTCGTTTTCATCGCAAACCAATGCGTTTCTTTAATTACCTCTTCCTGCAAGTACCTGTCATAATAATCATGGTGGCCAATATCAATCAACCCACCCAGTTCAATATTTATAACACCTGTTTCTTCCATCACTTCCCTAATAGCACAGGCTTCGATGGTTTCACCCTCGTCTAGTTTACCTTTTGGCAGATCCCATTTGCCCCGGCGATACATCATCAATAATTCTCCCTGTTCATTTTGTACCAATCCGCCTCCGGCTATGATTATCTTTTTTTCCATGATGCTTCAAAATTGACGACAATTTTACAATTTCCCAAACTTGCCCGGTGGCAGGGCGCTAACCGATTTTAAAATGATTTACTTTCGTCCCATGACAAATGAAAAAGCCGTTGCTGAAAAATTGCTGCAGGTAGCAGCCGTAAAATTGAGTCCGGAAAACCCTTTTACCTGGGCCAGTGGCTGGAAAAGTCCGATTTATTGTGATAACCGCAGGGTTTTATCCTTTCCTTTTGTACGCGATTTTATTAAGAGCGAATTATGTAATGTGGTATTTGAACATTTTCCCGGGGCAGAGGTATTGGCAGGGGTAGCAACAGCGGGCATCCCCTGGGGCGCCATGGCTGCCGATCAGTTGAAGCTGCCTTATATCTATGTTCGTCCCAAGCCCAAAGAACACGGACTGGGTAACCAGATAGAAGGATTTTATACTCAGGGACAGCGTGTTTTGGTGGTGGAGGATCTGATCTCTACCGGTAAAAGCAGTTTGCAGGTGGTGGATGTGTTGCGGAATGCCGGGGTAGAAGTGGTGGGGATGGTATCGATATTTACCTATGGCTTTGCCCATGCCGATAAGGCTTTTGCAGATGCCAAAGTGCCGTACCGTTCTTTAACGGATTATACAAATCTGATCAGTCTGGCGGTAGAGAAAGGACTGGTTAGCGCAGAAACGGAACAACTGCTACTTTCCTGGAGAAATGATCCCGCCAATTGGCAGGGCATTTGATGTATTCATTCAAATGATGTATTTATTCAAACCCGGTTACCATGAAAAAAATGTTTCTCTTAGTCACTATCCTGTTGGCTGTAAGTACTATCTATGCGCAACAGGCCAAACCGGTATGGGTAACAATAAAAACGCCCAACCTTAAGTGCTGGGAATGCAGGGAAAGGCTGGATCGTTACCTGATTATCGAGAATAACACGAATATGGATGGGGGATTGGCCCAGTGGAAGTTCAACCTGTTACAGGGAGAGATAAAGTTTCAGTATCTGCCCGACAGGATCAATCCGGATATAATCCGGAGCACCCTCAATAATGCAGGCTTTGATGCCGATGCTGAGAAAGCCGAGCCCGACGCCTATAAAATGCTTCCACCTATCTGTAAACGTGCCGAAGATGGCGGGGGGCCTCAAAAGAATAAGCCCTGCCATATACAACCCTACAACTAACGCTGTATAACCCAAGGTAACGCTGTGTGCAACCCTACCACCCACTCAGTGTAACTCAGTGTACTCAGAATCTCTGTGTTGAAAAACAGCACTACTGCCTTTTTTTCAACACAGAGTTTCACAGAGAAGAATTAAAAGAGGCTAAGTGTATGCCTGGCTTCGTAATTGAAGGGTACTGTTTTATAAAATCCTGCCTTACCCACCCTTGTGGTTCCTTTTACATTAATCAGCACTTCTTTGCTGAACAGCAGGTTTAGTCCGTTTTTAAGTACCGCCTTCATATCCACCTGGATCCGGGAGGGAAGCATAAATTCCGCCCGGCGGGGAATATGCATCGAGGTATCGAGCAGGTATTTACCGAGATAGGTATTATCAACATACACATCGCAATCCACTTTTTTCAGATCCACTCCAAAACCGTTCGGGTTGAAGTAAACCAGTTCCATGGCCAGGGTGGTACTGTTGAACCCCATGTTTTCAATATGGATGTTTTTGACATCCCGGTAATCAAAAGATTGTGGCTTCTGGCAGGCTGCCAGTAAAAGGGCAAATAAGGCGGATAGGAGCACAATTTTCAAAATCAACAATTTGCCTGCAAAATAGGAGAGAGTTGCCGTATTTCAATTTTTGCTTACGGGTAATTGGCTATATTTGTTGCTAAATATATTGGAACTAAAGGACTAAAAAGTCTATTTTTTATAAACTAAATTTAGTAGTAAATAAATTATCTTATAAAACATTAATAATCAAATAAATAGATTCTATTAACTGATTATAAAATAACGATAATTGCAGACGTAAAATAAGATATTAATTGCTTTTTAATGATAAATAATAAAAACGATATATTTACTTCATTGATAATTGAAAATCAATACTTTCCATGCGTTAACTATATAAACACTTTGTTTCAATTTTCAAATATAAAAATTGAACAATATGAAACCTATCAAAAAATGAGTTTTCGGAACCGTTGTGTGGTGGCGGGGAGTAATGGTTTGGTGCATTTGTCGGTTCCCCTGGCAAACGGACGCGACCGGCAGCAACTCATGAAGGATGTCAGGATCAGTCATTTGGCTAATTGGCAAACGCAACATTGGCGTACCATCGAATCCTGTTACAGCCGTTCGCCTTTCTTTGAATTTTATAGGGATGGTGTTTTAGGGCTACTTCAGAAAAAGGAAGTTTACCTGCTGGATAGGAACCTTGCCATTCTGGAATGGCTGAAAAAAGTATTGAAATTTCAGGGGCAGATTTCACTCACAGATAGTTATGAGAAAAATGTGGGAGTAGATATGGCAGACAGGCGAAACTATTATTTACCCAAAAACAGGGTAGGCCAACCCGTAACTTTTACCTATACCCAGGTTTTTCAGGACAGGATCGGTTTTCAGCCAAATCTGAGTATCCTGGACCTTTTATTCAATTCCGGGCCCGCAGCCATAAATCTGTTGAAAGACAACAAATTAACGTTTTAATGGCTCTATAATCTTGTAGTTATTTTGATAAGCTGTAATTTTAATTTTCGTTAATTATCAACGACCTGAGGATAGTTTAACCTTCTATTGTGCCCCCTGATGAAGAATTTGAGATTTCTGGGTTGTCTTGTCTTGCTTTTTGGGCAGGTTATGGTTTTTGGGCAGGATTTTTCTAATAAGGGGAAGGATTTCTGGATTGCCTATCCTGCTCATATTGATGGAACTACATCCGTAATGGGCCTGTATATTACCTCAAATACAAATACTACCGGTACCATTCAATTGGGTAATAAGCCCGCCATGAGTTTTACAGTTGTGGCTAATGAGGTTACAAGAATATTTTTGAATGCTACCGGAACCGGAACCGTTACCGGTACAACACCTATTTATTTTGGATTAAACACAGATGTATATCTTAATATGACAGACGGTGTTAAACCCGGTTCTGCTATCAAAATAACTACAACGGATCCGGTAGTTGTATACTCTCATATCATCAGGTCGGCCAGAAGTGGCGCTACGTTAGTATTACCCACCCAGGTATTAGGCAATGAATACATTGCGCCAAGTATGAATTCTACTTCCATAAGCAGGGAAACAAGCGATGGTACTGTTGGTGGGGTTAGTGAGATAGTAGTGATTGCAACTCAAAATAATACAGTTGTAGAAATTACACCTACTGCTGATGGCAGAAGCGGCAGAAAAGCGGGAGCTTCCTTCCAGGTAACATTGGATAGCGCGGGTGATTGTTACCAGTTCCAGAGTGTTACGCTTGGCGATCTCTCCGGAACAAAAATCAGTTCTAAGTCTGCCGGTTCCTCCGGTTGTAAACCGATAGCTGTTTTTTCAGCAACTACCTGGAGCGCATTTGATTGCACATTTTCCAGTGGAGGGGACAACCTCTATCAGCAACTTTTTCCAACACGTTCATGGGGAAAAAAATATGTAACGGCCCCTTTTATTAACAGACCTAATGATCTATTTCGAATTTATGTACAGAATAGTACTACTACCGTTGATATATTGGAAAATGGGATTACAACTACCTTAAACGCTGCATCGTATAATAGTGCTGGAAAATTTTACACTTACCGTTCCAGTAATCCTATTGTTATTACCGGGTCTGATCCGATTTCGGTTGCTCAGTATATTACATCTCAAACATGTAAGACGGGTTGTTCAAATGGGGGAAGTATTGCATCATGCTATTCAGATCCGGAAATGGTTTTACTTAACCCTGTCGAACAAACACTCCAGGATATTACCTTCTTTTCTGCACATTCAGCATATGTGCCGGCCGGGCAAACATTGATTTCATTACATTTTGTGAATATTATTATCAGCAAACAATTCAAAAACAGTTTAAAAATAGACAATGCCGCACCCAAAGGAACTTTTGTTGATATTCCCGGCAGTAACTATTCGTATTTGCAGGAAGACCTTACCGCTTCTTCCGGAATAAATCCAATACATAGAGTGTTAGCCGATACAAATTTTACAGCCATAGTATATGGATATGGTAATGTTGAATCTTATGGATATAACGGGGGAACTAATGTCAGGGATTTTTCTCCCTCCACTACTTTCCAGAATCCATACCGTAGAATTGACTCTGCTGTTACCTGTATCAATACCCCTATACAATTTTCTGTTCCTTTGAGTTATTTGCCAACCAGTGTTAAATGGGATTTTTCAGCAGCACCCAACATTAGTCCAAATACAGCCATTACAGGTTCTACTACCCATGATAGTATCGGAATGGTGAATAAATATTATTACTATGGTACTGGCATAACCTATTCTTTTAAACAAGCCAATACCGCGGCGCTTCGCGACACCATCAAATTATACACTACCTCCTCAACGCCCGATGGCTGTGGTAGTACAGATCAGTTATACGCGATCCCGGTAACGGTTAGAGAACTTCCCATAGCAAAATTTATTGCTACCGCAGGAGGTTGTATAACAGATACTGTTTCATTTATCAACCAAAGTACCGTTGGCAGGGGCACCATTACCCGCGGGCTCTGGGATTTTGGAGATGGCACAACTGCCGACTCTGTAAATGTTCCAAGCAAAGTGTATAATAGTACTTCCCCTTTTACCATTAAACTAAAAGCGGTATCTGATATTGGTTGCGTTTCAGGTGAAGTGAACCAGACTATACAGCAGTCTGCCAAACCTATAGCCAATTTCACCAGTAGCGCCATCAGGTGTATCAATAATGATATCCTTTTCACAGATGCCTCCTCAACGCCTTCCGGAACCATTGCCAAATGGATATGGAACCTGGGTGATGGGGCAGGGCTGATCACGAATACTACCAATGCCGCTGTATCCACCAAATACAGTACGGATGGGGCAAAGACCGTTAGCTTACAGGTTGAATCCGCTACCGGATGCAGGAGCGAAACCTACCAGCCCTTATTCAATATTAATCCGCAACCACTGGTAAAATTCGGGTTACCTGAAGTTTGTTTAAGTGATGCCTTTGCACTCTTTACAGATAGCAGTACCATTGCTGATGGCTCACAGGCACAGTTTAAATGGGCATGGAATTTTAATGCGGGTACACCGGCTGTTACGCCCGGACCAAATTTGCTAACCAGTACTTTGCAGAACCCGCAGATTGAATATGCTAAATCAGCTATTTATAAAGTTTCACTTACCGTTACTTCTAAAGATGGTTGTATCGCCAACACTATTCAGGATTTTACCGTAAACGGAAGTATACCTAAAGCCGCTTTTGCTATAACTAATACAGCGCCTTATTGTGGCACGAAACCCGTTTTGTTACAAAATAATTCAACGGTTGATTTTGGCTCAATCACCAAACTGGAAATCTATTGGGACTTTGCCAATAATCCAACGCTAAAAGAAACCGATGAAACACCAACCGCTGGAAAAATATATCCGCATAGCTACCCAGATATAGCATTACCAGGTTTCAAAAAGTATACTATAAAGCTGGTGTCATATTCAGGTGGTACTGCTTGTACTAATTTTATTACTAAAGACATTGATGTATACCCTCAGCCAAAAGCCGCTTTTTCGGTTTCTTCCAGCCAGCTTTGTTTTGGAGACATGGTTCGTTTCCTGGATAAAAGTAATGGTGTATCCAGTGCCGCTACTACCTGGGCCTGGAACCTGGGTAAAGGAACGCTGTCATCCCTGCAAAATCCAACTAAACAATACAATGATTCCGGACTCATCAATGTGAGTTTGTATTTTTATAACGCGGATGGATGTATCAGTGATACATCTACTCAGCAGTTAACAATTTATCCGAATCCGAAACTATTGTTAAAGCATCAGATACAAGTATTGGAAGGTGGCATCGTAACCCTCATTCCGGAAATCGTTTATGGTAATGAGCTGTTGTATCTTTGGACGCCCGCAACCTATCTGAATAGTGATACGGCTGCCATGCCCAAAGCGATTCCTTTGAATGATATAACTTACAGGCTAACTTTAACAGGTATTGGTGGGTGTTCGGTGAGTGATACCATTTTAATAAAAGTGCTGAAAGGACCGGAAGTACCCAACGCATTTTCTCCAAATGGAGATGGGATCAATGATGTCTGGACCATTAAATACCTGGATGGATATCCTGGTGCTACTATTGATGTTTATAACCGGTATGGGCAGATTATTTTCAGGTCATTGGGTTATGCTGTTCCCTGGAACGGTTATTACCAAAACAAACCATTACCGGTAGGTACTTATTATTATATCATTAATCCAAAAAATGGACGACAGATCATTACAGGATCTGTTACCATTATAAAGTAGGCGTATGAATGTAAGACAGTTCATGATAGGGTTGGGGTTGTTTACCTGCTCAGCAGTAATGGCACAACAGCGTCCGTACTATACGCAGTATATCATGAACAATTATATTATTAATCCCGCTGTGGCAGGTATTGAGAATTATTGGGATGTGAAAGCGAGTCACCGCATACAATGGGTTGGCTTACAGGATGCACCCGTAACCACCTATCTCACGGTTCATGGGCCACTGAAAAAAAGTGATTACGACAGGGAATCCGCCACCAGCTTTCATGCCAATGGTCAGAACCCCAGGGGAGAGGCATATTGGCAGGATTATACTTCGGCAGAGCCCCATCATGGCGTGGGCTTTACCATTCTGAATGATAAGACCGGCCCCCTCAATCGCTTTGCCGCTTATGGTACCTATTCCTATCACCAGAGTCTCTCACCCAGAACCAGTTTAGCCGCCGGTATTTCTGTGGGGTTCACTAATATGAGTCTCGATGCGGGTAAATTAAATTTTGGTGGTACCACGGTTGATCCCGCTGTAGCGGGTAGCGGCATCATCAATCGCATGAAACCGGATATCAGCGCCGGACTCTGGCTGTATTCGAAAAATTATTTTATTGGATTGTCGGCCCAGCAGATTATACCACAACAAATTGCTTTTTCAGATAATACCGTTTACCTGCAGAACGGAAAATTAATTCCGCATTTGTTTTTAAGCGCCGGGTATCGTATGCAGTTAACAGACGATATCAGTTTTCTGCCATCAACCCTTTTGCGTTACATCAGTCCATTGCCTGTTGGCATTGATGTAAATGCCAAATTCCAGTACCAGGACCTTCTTTGGGCAGGTGGTTCTTATCGTTACCAGGATGGTTTTGCCGCCATGGTAGGAATCAATGTTAATCACAATATCAATATTGGTTATTCTTACGATATACAAACCTCTACCCTGAATACCGTTAGTAAGGGTACCCATGAAATATTGATTGGGTTTCTATTGGGAAATAAATATGGTGATTGGTGTCCGAGAAATTTGTGGTAGGAAAGGCAATGATAGGATGGTAGGATGAGGGGGGATTATTGGATACGGATAATAATCCGGTCAGACTCGGGGGCATTTTCAACGGCTACGGTGGAAATTATTTTGAATGATTTTTCTGCATTTTTTTTCAATAATATTTTTTTGATCCGGATAATTTTTGAGAGCGCTGATTTCATTTTCTCTATATCAGGTTTTGCAGCAAACGAAGGGTGACCGGTGTGTGGGGTATTTATTATTTCTTCGGGATTAATGTCAATGTCTGATACTATGTTTTCTATAATAGCAGAACCGTTTCTATCGGGTAACTCAAAGAATATTTCAGGAAACTGAATGGCGGCAACCATCCTTTTTTTGGATGCTATAGCGGTATCAACATAAAGGTTCTTTTCATGTTCAGTGTTGATGGCTCCCATGTTAATTTGATGGGTTGCTACCTCTTGCTTGTCATCAGCAGCCAATTCAGCGGAAGCCGCTTCCAATGCGCCGGCAACCAAAGGAGGAATAGATTTTATCAGGCTTGTGAAAGAGGGTTTCGCCACTTTTTTTGGTAGGGATGCCGATGCCTGTATTTGAACTTTCTTTTGTGGCAGTTTGGTGTTTACGGTAATGGACTTTTTTTGGTTTTGTACGCCGGCCTTCGGATTTAACCAGGCAATGGAACTGAGTAAACCCGTTACGATCAGGAATGCCAGTAATTGTTTACGATAACTGAGCCGGTCTTCTTTCTTATCAATCATTCTTTTGATTCTTACCAGCAGTTCATTCTTTTTTCCCGAAGCGGCCATGGCAAGGGCCGGTGCGGATTGCAGGTATGCAATTTGTAATAAGGCTGCTGCGTAAGCCCTTGCATTGTATTTAAATTGTAATACCCAGTCATCGCAACTGTTCTCCCTTTCCTTGTGAATGGTGTTGCTGAATAATTGGGTAAAGGGATTGAAGAAAAGCGCCATCTCAACCACCGACAGAATGATGTTTAAAAGGTAATCATATCGTTTAATATGTGCGAGTTCATGTAATAACACGGCTTCCATCTGATCAGCGCTCAGGTGATTGAGGCTGGCCATGGGAATAAGAATGACGGGCTTCAAAAAACCAATGGTTAATGGGGTAGAGATGGAGGCGGATAAAAATAACCGGATCTCTTTTTTAATAGCCAGTTGATCAGAAATTCTATTTACAAATAAGCGCCATTCGACAGGAATTTTACTAAGCCCTTTTCTTCGGATCTGTTGTGTTTGGCGGTAACCCAATACCCAGCGTAAACAGAGAACAAGCATGATAACCAGGTACGCCATGGATACATACGGCAGCAATAGTTTTGCATTTGCCAGGCCTTTTATCAACCAGCGTAACTGCTCAGTATTTGGTGAAATCCGGATAGGTTGATTTCCTGTTGTAAGGGAACCTGTGTTGCTGAATTGGGTAAGAAATAATTGCAGTGTAGTGAGGAATAGGCTAAAACTTATTAATTGAGCGGCTACCGCTAAACGATATTTTGCGGCGGCGCTTAAAGCGAAGAGGCTGTTAACGCTCATATACACCAGCCAGAGAATGGCAGTCTGCCATAAACTGTTGGCAATGGCAAAGCCCAGCGCCTGCAGAAAGGATGATTGAAATACAGGTTGCATGCAATTACTGTTTTTTCAGGTTGTCCAGTAGTTTTTGAATTTCTTCCAGTTCCTCTTTATTGGGAGAATGGTTACCCAGGGCCTGCATCACCAATTGGGTAGAAGATCCGCCAAATAAAGAATGGATCATCTTGCCAACAATCTGTTGCTGCGTATTCTCTCTCGTAATGTTGGCGCGATAAATATGTGTTTTGCTGCTGTCGTCACGTTTTACAATACCTTTCTCAAACATAATCTGCATCAGTTTAAGGGTAGTGGTATATCCCGCGTTTTTATGCTCACTCAGAATTTCATGCACTTGTCTTACCGTTGCCGTACCCTTATCCCAGATAACCCTTAATATCTCTAATTCACTTTCGGTAGGCTTAATATGCTTTGCTGCGGCCATTGATACGATTTTATTCGTAAGCAATTTACGATTTGATTCGTATGCGCCAAATAAAAAATTGTTAAACACTTCCACACATCCATTCTCTCATCCATTCTTCAAAAAAAAATCCCGATCATCAGCGTGATCGGGATTCTCTATTATAAAACAGTCGTATTATTTCTTCACCTCAGTGGATTGAATGCTCAGATTAAAGCCTTTTTTTCCGTTGAAAAAAGCTTCATATTTCTTGAGTGCCTCTGCAGATTGTTCCTTGCCGTTAATGGTAAGCTTACCGTTTTTTAATTCAACGGAAACATTTCCATCCGGGGCAAGTCCATCTTTTTTAATCTCATCAATCAGTGCCTTAAATTCGCCATTACCGCCAAGGGTAAGCGTTGTACTGGCAGTATCTGTATTGGTAACTTTTATTTCCATTCTTTGCTCAATAACAGGCTTTGATTTGGCATCAGTCTTATGTAGTTGGGCAAGGGTAGGAGCGATTACCAGGGAAACGATAGACATCAATTTGATCAGGATATTCATGGAGGGTCCTGATGTATCTTTAAAAGGATCACCAACCGTATCACCGGTAACTGATGCCTTATGTGGTTCTGATTTTTTGTAATAAATCTGGCCATTGATTTCAACACCTGATTCAAAAGATTTTTTGGCATTATCCCAGGCGCCACCGGCATTATTCTGGAACATACCCATCAATACGCCACTTACAGTGGCCCCGGCCAAAAATCCACCCAATACTTCCGGTCCGAATATAAAACCAACAATTATCGGAGATAAAATAGCGATAGCGCCGGGCAGCATCATTTTTTTTAAAGAGGCTTCTGTAGAAATGGCCACACATTTATCGTATTCAGGTTTACCTGTACCTTCCATAATACCCGGGATGGTATGGAACTGTCTACGAACTTCTTCTACCATGGCCATTGCCGCTTCACCCACTGCCCTGATGGCCAGTGAAGAGAAAATATATGGAATCATACCGCCCACAAATAAGCCGGCCAGTACATCTGCATGATAAATATCAATCCCATCAATTCCGGCAATACCCACAAAGGCCGCGAATAAAGCCAATGCGGTTAAGGCGGCAGAAGCGATAGCGAAACCCTTACCGGTTGCGGCAGTTGTGTTTCCTACTGCATCCAGTATATCTGTTTTTTCACGAACTTCTTTGGGTAATTCACTCATCTCGGCAATACCGCCTGCATTATCAGCAATAGGTCCAAAAGCATCAATCGCTAATTGCATGGCGGTAGTAGCCATCATACCCGCGGCGGCAATGGCAACACCATATAAACCGGCACAATAATAAGAACCATAGATACCTGAAGCCAAAACCAAAACAGGCAATAAGGTACTTTCCATACCTACTGCCAATCCACCAATAATATTGGTAGCATGACCGGTAGAGGATTGGCGTATAATACTCATTACCGGGCGTTTACCCATGGCAGTATAATATTCTGTAATCATACTCATTAAAGTGCCAACGGCCAGTCCTACCATAATGGCGCCGAATACTTTAGTAGGCGTAAAATCAAAACCCCGTAATAACATATGTTCCGGTAACAGCCAGTTAACCAGGAAGTAACAAGCGATAGCTGTTAATATAATTGAACCCCAGTTACCCATATTTAACGCATTCTGTACTTTTTGTGTACTTAAGCCCGCGCTATCTGAAATTTTTACAAACCAGGTTCCAATGATCGAAAATAAAATACCCATACCGGCTATCAGCATTGGTAAAAGGATAGGAGATAAACCACCATATCCATCAATCAGTACGGCACCTGCTGCACCGGTTACTTCTCTGCCCAATACCATGGTAGCCAGTACGGTGGCAACATAGCTGCCGAATAAGTCGGCGCCCATACCTGCCACATCACCCACATTATCACCTACATTATCAGCAATGGTTGCTGGGTTACGGGGATCATCTTCAGGGATGCCCGCTTCTACTTTTCCTACCAGGTCTGCACCCACATCGGCCGCTTTGGTATAAATACCACCACCCACGCGGGCAAACAATGCGATACTTTCCGCACCCAGTGAAAAGCCGGTCAACACTTCAATGGCTCTCTTCATTTCCTCACTGTCTACAGCGGCAGTTGGCGCGAAAATCATTTTTAATATGATGAACAGGCTGCCTAAACCCAGTACCGCTAATCCGGCAACACCCATTCCCATTACCGATCCGCCGGTAAAAGAAACCTGTAATGCCTTGCTTAAGCTGGTTCTTGCGGCATGAGCCGTACGCACATTGGCTTTAGTGGCTACTTTCATTCCGATAAAACCGGCTAAAGCACTAAAAAAGGCACCCAATATAAAGGCGATGGCAATACTCCAGTGACTGTTTGAATCTGAATAACCCATTATGGCAAGTAAGATGGCCACAATGATTACGAAATAGGTAAGGATCTTGTACTCTGCTTTCAAAAATGCCATGGCACCCTCTGCTATATAAGTACTGATCTCTTTCATGCGGTCCGTACCCGCATCCTGCTTTGAAACCCAGAAAAACTTGATAAGCGTATAAAGAAGTCCAATTACTCCCATTGCCGGGACGGCGTAAAACAAAGAATTGTCCATAAATCGATTTATATCTGGTATTTTATATATAAAAGTCAGCAAAAATAGGGCTTTTGGGTAAAAACCCTACGCATAGATTTTTTCTGTTTGAATTGTGTGGTATGAGTTGGCTATCAACCATTTAATCTTCCAATAGGGTTGTGTCTGCATGACCCGTAAAAACAGAGCTCATTTTTCCGGCAGACCAGATGTTTCGGTTAAATTTATTACCCAGAATAATTACCGTGGCCGAATCGGCAACCAGTCTTTTAAAAACCGCATTATTTCCATGCCACCATCCATTATGGTAAACGATGGTAGGATCAGGGGGCTTAATTAATAAATGCCAGCCCAGTCCATAGTTTTTATACCCCCTGAATTCGTTGCTGTATGGCTGGAATGCCATGTTTAGTGATTCAGTTGAGATAAAACTACCCATATAAAGCGCTTTATCCCAAAGTAACAGATCCCTTACCGTACTATATACATTCTTATCACCATAAATACAGTCCAGTTTCTCCAATTTAAAAGGGGTATTATTATAATTGTAAGAAGGTATATAGTTCGCGGTATCCTCACTACTGAATACATAGGTATTTGTCATTCCCAGCGGTTTAAAAACATATTCCCGCATATACTCAGGGAATGGCATATGGGTAACCTTTTCTATAATCAGTGCCAGCATGGCATAATTGGTATTACAATAATTAAATCTCCTGTTAGGAAAAGATTCTACCGGCGGGCGGTTAGCGACCATGTATTGCAAAAGCTCTTTATTACCCGGAAAGCCTGTAACTGTGGGATACAATCGTATTAGGCGTGTTTTTTTAACTATCCGTCCCCGCTTATTTTTTACCCTGATTATTTCTGTTCTGGTACCATCCATGAAATAATCATATTTGGGCAAGCCGCTTCTGTGTGTAAGCAGGTCCTTAATTGTAATATTTGGATAAGGGAAGAATGGCAGGTATTTTTCAACACCGTCTTCCAGATAGATTTTCCCCTCTTCCATCAGTTTCAGGATTACGGCTGCCGTCATTGTTTTGGATACAGAAGCTATATGAAAAGGGGTATTGGCCGTGATGGGCTCCCTGGTTTTGAAATTGATGAATCCATGATAATCTTCAAAAACAATTTCTCCATTCTTTGCCAATAAGATACTGCCATTAAACCCGGTTTTTAATAACAACGACTGGTATAATGGAGCGATGGCATTGGCATAATAGTCTTTCTCTCTGTCTGAAATAGAGGAAAAGATGACGGGCTTATTCATTTTGCCGGGCCCTTTTTTGTCGGTAAAGGGATTAGAGCCACAGGCAATAAACAGAAAAGTGAATAAAGCGATCATCTTTGGTCGGAGCATGGGCACTGTTTTAAGCTATTGTGGCAAAGATAGGTTGGGGAGTGAGTGCCGCCATCCAACGTGGAAAACTATCTTCATGGATAGAAAACAAATAACATTTATTTTCGCGTTATGACTAAGCAGGCAATCACCAGTTACCCGAAAGACAGGATTAATATCCTTTTTCTGGAAAATATCAGCGAAAAAGCAGTTCAGCAGTTCCACCAGAATGGCTATGCAAAGGTTAAAAGATTAAATGGGGCTTTGAGTGAGGAGGAACTGATCAAAGAAATTAAAGACGTTCATTTACTGGGAATACGTTCCAAAAGTCATATTTCTGCCAAAGTTCTGGCGGCCGCTACCAAACTGCAGGCGATTGGCTGTTTTTGTATCGGTGTTAACCAGGTTGACCTGAAAGCCGCTACTGCAGCCGGTGTAGCCGTGTTTAACGCGCCTTACAGTAATACCAGGAGTGTGGCGGAACTGGTGATTGGAGCCTCTATCATGCTAATCAGAAGAATTCCCGACAAAAACAAAGCAGCGCATGATGGCTTTTGGATGAAAGAGGCCAAGGGCAGTTTTGAGTTGCGGGGAAAAACATTGGGCATCATCGGTTATGGTAATATTGGTTCACAGGTTAGTGTGCTGGCCGAAGGGTTGGGCATGAAAGTTTTATTTTATGATACAGAAACTAAGCTGCCATTGGGTAATGCATCCGCTGCTAAAAACCTGAAGGAATTACTGGCACAGGCCGATGTTGTTTCATTGCATGTTCCGGAAACAACGCATACCAAAAACCTGATTAATAAGTCTAATCTCAAATATTTTAAAAAGGGTTCCATTTTATTAAACTATGCGAGGGGAGAAGTGGTTGACCTGAAGGCCCTGGCTGTTGCGCTGCAGGAAGGACAATTGGGTGGGGCAGCTATTGATGTGTATCCATGGGAGCCGGAAAAAAATGGCGACCGTTTTGAAACGCCATTACAGGGTTTATCCAATGTGATACTTACCCCGCATATTGGCGGATCAACCGAAGAGGCCCAGCAGAATATTGGGGAAGATGTGAGTATTAAACTGTTCCAGTACCTGGAACGGGGCATAACCAACGGTTCACATACCGTGCCGGCCATTGGCCTGCCGCCTGTTGAAAATGCACACCGGATTTTACATATACACCATAATGTTCCAGGTGTGTTGAGCGCCATCAATACCGCGCTATCCAAAAACAATATCAACATCGTGGGCCAATACCTGAAAACCAATGATGCCATAGGTTATGTAGTGCTTGATGTAGATAAAAAACTTTCGAAAAAAGCGGTTGAACTATTAAAACTGGTGAAGGCAACGATAAAGGTTAGGATATTGTATTAGGGAAGTAATGATAGAACGATAGAATGAATGATAGATTAGTTGCTAAACCTGGTTAGTATGGATTTCATTTTCTTTATTTCTTCCATATCTACTGAAACGGAACGCAGTGTTTCTTTCATGGATTTTTGTTGATGAAGCATTGTGGAAGGCAGATCAATTCTTGCTGAGGAATGTAATTCTGAGGCGCCTGTAAACTTTGCCAGTTCCAAAATATTACTGCTTCTTACGCCACTGCCGGGCATGATGCTGATGCGGTCCGCGGCTTTGTCTATTAATGTTTTTATCAGTTCCTTTCCATCGAAAGCATTGGGTACCTGTCCGCTGGTGAGTAGTCTGGTACAACTGCAAGAGATGATATCTTCCAATGCCTGCAAGGGTTCTATGGCTCTGTCGAATGCTCTATGAAAAGTAACCTCTAACGGATAAGCCAGATCAACCAGTTGTTTGGTATGTTCCGTATTGATGTTTCCGTTGCGAAGTAATGATCCGATTACTACTCCTTCGAATTGTAATTCTTTACAAAGGCTGATATCTTTTTTCATCACTTCAAAAGCCTCATCCGAAAAAAAGAAATCACCACCCCTCGGGCGGATAATGGGAAACACAGGAATAAAAATATGTTCCCTAACTATTTTCAATGTACCATACGATGGGGTAGTACCCCCCTCCGCAGGGTTCTCACATAACTCCAGCCTATCAGCTCCCGCCGAAGCAGCCAACAAAGCCGATTCGATTGTAAACACTGCAATTTCTAAATTCACTGACATATTTTAATTCAAAAAATCAAAACAATTTTCATCCCCCTATATCCGTCATCAAACTCCTAACTCCAAACTCCTACAACACAAACCTCCCTTCCACCATAAAATTCTTATCATCCGCATAACATACTGCAAAGTTGAATCCTTTCTGGATACAGTATCCACCGTATTCACCTTGTTTATTAATGGCAATAAATCCTACCTGGATATCTTTTGCTGCATCTCCTTTTATTTTAATGATGCGTTCCACTGCTTTTTTACAGGCAGCTTCGGGTGATAAGCCCTGGCGCATCAATTCTACCACCAGGTGAGAGCCGCAGATACGGATCACATCTTCACCCTGACCGGTTGCGGTAGCGGCCCCCACTTCATTATCTACAAATAAACCGGCGCCAATGATAGGGGAGTCGCCTAACCTGCCGCGCATTTTAAAGCCCATACCACTGGTAGTGCAACTGCCACTAAGATTACCCGCGGCATCCATGGCTACCATGCCAATGGTATCGTGGTTCCATTCGCCGTTATCATATTTTATGGGAACAAAAGCTGTTTGCTTCTTTGTATTTTCAATATTAATCACCGGTTTGTATTCACTTTTTTTCAACCAGTTTTGATAATCGCGTTCTGCCTCTTCAGATAGTTTGGATGGCTCAAGCGGAAATCCTTCTTCAATAGCAAATTGTTGTGCACCACTACCCACCAGCATTACATGCGGTGTTTTTTCCATAACCCTGCGGGCCACTGATACCGGGTGTTTGATGCGTTCCAGAAAAGCTACACTACCACAGTTGGCCTTTTCATCCATGATGCAGGAATCCAGTGTTACATAGCCATCACGGTCGGGGTTGGCACCCAGCCCCACGCAACAGTTCTGCGAAGCTTCTGTAATCATCACACCCTGTTCTACAGCATCCAGTGCACGGCCTCCGGAGCGCAATACTTTCCATGCGGCTTTATTGGCCTCAATACCCGCATCCCAGGTAGAGATAACGATGGGTTTTCTGGCGGCGGCTTTACCGGCAGTAGAACCGGCAAAAGAAAAAGCGCCGAGTCCTAAGGAACCCAATTGTAAAAAACGTCTTCTGTGCAGCATCTTATCAATTTTAGATCGGAATGAAATTGAGGTTGAAAGTAAAATAAAGTTACCAATGGAAGTGTGGTGGTTGATAATTTTTCAAAACGAATAAGATACATTGCAAACAATCATGAATACGCGTATACAAGATCTGCTGGCGAATTGGTATGGCTGGGAAAATGCTGTTTTTCTGCCGGTAGCCTCAGGCCTGATTAATGATACCAGTAAGGTGGAAGCAGATGGGCATACGTATCTATGTCAGAAAATCAATACAAAGGTTTTTAAAAATCCGGAACAGATTGATGCCAATTTGGGAATGCTGGCTAACTATCTTTCTGTGCATGCGCCAGGTTATCTGTTTACATCACCGGTGGTAACCGTGGATGGGAGAACAATGGTTTTGATGGATGATCAGTATTATCGCGTGTTTGACTGGGTGAAAGGATCGCATTCGATAGAGGTAGTTGCCACACCGGAACAGGCTTTTGAAGCAGCCAACCAGTTTGGACTGTTTACCTCATTATTACAAGGGTTTGATGTGGAAAGTTTGCATAGTAGTTTACCCGACTTTCATCATCTCAGTTTACGGTATCATCAGTTTAAAAAGGCGTTGTTGAGTGGTAATACTCACCGCATCAATGGATCGGCAGAAGCCATTGGGTATCTGCAATCGCAGGAAGGAATTGTAAAACGGTATGAGGCTTTTATACAACAACCGGATGCCCATAAAAGGGTGACACACCATGATACTAAAATCAGTAATATTCTATTTAATGATGAGCAAAAAGGTATTTGTGTGATTGACCTGGATACGGTGATGCCCGGATATTTTCTAAGTGATGTGGGTGATATGTTTAGGACGTATGTTTGCCCGGTTTCGGAAGAAGAAACAGATATGAACAGGATCAGTATCAGAAGCAATTTTATGGAAGCCATTCAAAAAGGCTACCTGGCTACCATGGGCGATGCACTGAGTAGTTTTGAAAAAGACCATTTCTTTTTTGCGGGTGAGATGCTGATGTATATGCAGGCACTCCGGTTTATGACAGATCATTTGAATAACGATGTGTATTATGGATGCCGCTATCCGGATCATAATCTTACACGGGCCGAAAATCAGCTAAGGTTGCTGGAATTGTTCAGGAAATGCTTGTAGATTTTTTTATATCGGATAGGAACGCCTGGCCGGCCTGGTAGCGAATTTTGCCCACTGCGAGCAGGTATTTAAAGTACCAGCAATGGTTGACTCACCTGCCTGATACCTGCTTTGATTATTGTGTAGTAATAAGTACCTTTTTGTAAAAACGGTAACCTGATTTCATTGAAGAAACCATGTAGGGTATATGCTGCCAGTTTGTGTCCCTGCAGATCGTAGAGGAGGAATTGCGTATCCTCAATATCATCTGCCAATAGCCGCAATACCATTCCCTGGCGTATGGGATTTGGAAATACATAATAAGGTTGTGCTGCAAATTGTAACACATTTTCCTGTCCCGAATAATACACCTGTCCGTTTAGTAATTCAATCTTTACACGGTAAATATTCAGTCCATTGTTAGCGGCTTCGGTAATTATATGTTCTTTTGTGAGAACCGGTGCGATGGTGCGTATTGCTACAAAGCCTGTTGCCGATAATTTTTCAAATACAATTTTTGATAGCTGGTAAACAGTTCCCAACTGAAGAGAAAGTTTTGCAGCGTTTGTACCTGAGGGGTCGGCAATGAACCCATTGATGTAGCAGGCTACCTGCTGCTGTGAATAATTAAAAGTATAAGAGCGCACACCTTCTATATTGAAAGGCAACACAGGGGCCACGGTAAAATATTGGTATGGATTATTTTGTTTTATTTGTAGTAAGGCTGTATCAGCTACAGTAGTAAAGTTTTCCAGGTATTGTGCCCCAAGTCTGTAAACACGATAACTATCTACTGCGGCCCGCTGCCAGTAAACCAGAAATGAATCGACACAATTAAACCCGGTATTGATTAGCAGTTTGGGTGAAAGACTAACCGTATCTGTACGCCATTCTTTTGTTCCTGCCAGCATCCGTAGTTGTATGGCCCCGCGTTTATCGGGCGCCTGCCATTGATAATATTTTTTTAACAGGTCGATATTGTCGGCAGCCTTTTCCCAAATTCCATTATTGAGGCGGTATTGAAGTATACCTGTACCAGGCAGCGTACTTTCCCAACGGATGGTATGATTTTGTTCAGGAAAAATATTATCGCCTTTTACCGGATACGTGAATGTAAAATGTTCCAGTGTATCATATTGCCAGGTAAGGGCATACCTCTGTTCTGTAGCTGTAACTGAAAATCCTTTTACCAGTATTTGATAGTTACCCGGCGGGGGATTTTCAATGGTTACCTGCTCCGTATTATTGAGACTATCTCTTTTGCGAACCGGTAAAAGCCGCAATGAGTCTGCCACCGGATGACTGTTCAATACCCAGGGCAACCATTGTTCCATGCTTACCGGGTGATTTACGATAAGGTCAAGATCAGTAATAAGCGCTTTAAAACTATTCATTTGAGCAGGAGGGTCGATCCAGCAAAGCGTAAGTTTCAGGTTTCTTGCATTTGTTGGGAGAGTTATAGTATGTGTATTGATTTGCCTATTGGTAACCTGTCCCTGTATTACCTGGTTTTGTGCCACCGTTTGCAGGGCCCTCCATGCATTAACACTACCATATCCCGATAAAAAATCAATACCTGGAGCGCTAACATCGTCAGCGCTGTTTAGTAGAACAGCCCTGGTAACAGCTGAGGATGGCAGGCTCCCGTTTTTTTGTTGCCAGGCATCCTGAACCAGGAGGGCGATACCTGAAACAATGGCGGCCGCTCCTGAGCTGCCATCTTCCCCAAAGGCAACCAGTTCCGGTTTTACCCGGCCATCATAGGCAGGACCGTGTGAACTGAGTAAAGCCATCACACCAAAAGAATCAGTGGCGCCTACCGTGAGAATATTCTTAGCCATTTTAAAACTACCGCTGAGATTGGCAAAACCGGTCAAGCCTGCATAATTGCCTGCATTGCCCGCCAGGCTTCCCAAATTACCCGCAGAGAAAACATGCATCAGTGTTGGATGCTGTAACAGTTGTGCATCATAAGCGGCGGCATCGGCTCCGTAATAATTTTCAATGCCTACTCCATAGGAATGGTTCTGAACAGACACTTTTTTTTGTTTGAGTTCCTGTATATCATCAGGTAAAAGGGTAGCAAAATCGGCAGAACTCAGTGAAGCTCCCCATGCCACACCTTTGCCTGTATAATAGGTGTTACCACCACCCAGGGCAATAGTGGCCATAGTGGTTGCATGCGTTTGTATGGTTGATGAAGCAGCGGGAGAGAAAAGATAACGGCCACTGAAATCGATATCAGCGGTATCCATTTTATTTTCCTTGATAGAAACGGTTAATCCGCGGCCATTCACCGCGGGCCAGTTTCGGTGTGCCATGTTTACCCTGTTGGCAGAGAGATCAAAACCAGTGAGTTCTCTTTCAGTAAACGGCACCCTCGCATTCGCCATAAAACGGATGAGTGGGTCGTGGAGAGCGGCTGTTTCTATCCAGTCTGCGGTTACCCTCACCAGTAATGCGCCTGTTGCAGGATAGCTGGCAGTGATGGTGATATTTTTAGTGGCTGCATATTTTTTTTGAAAAGCGATGATATCAGTAACAGAAATCAGCAGCGAAACCATTTTATTTTTTTGGTTAGTCTGCAGGTGTTGCCTGAGCAGATCTGGTGAAAGTTTCCAGCGATCATTTACCGGGGCCAGTATCCGGGCATTTTTCAGTAGTGTATCTTTTTCTGAGACTGAGCTAAAAGATACAATACTGAGGCTGTCTGAGATGCTCCGGTGCAGGGTTATCCCATCTGGTAGTTTACCTTTTACCGCGTATGGCCGGTTAAGCATCAGTGCGGTTGTTGGTAGGTTGTAAGTATTTCCGGCAGGGTTATTTGTAAGAATAAGATAGGGCAGGAGTGAGGTATCTATTGCCTGTTGTTGCTGTGCGTACACATGGAAACAATAGCCAAAACCAACTAATAAAAAGGAAAAAATTTTCCGGTACATAGGATAGGCTGAAGAATAAAAATAAGCAAATCTGAATTGATTTTTGCGTAACTCAAAACGGGAGCCCCTGGTTTAAAGATGGCTGCATCAATGCGAATTAATTATTGCAATATTGTTGCATAATATAATATTTAATATAAATAAAAAAATATTTTATAAATTTAAATGAACAAATGTAAACCTGCTATAAACCATTTTTAAAATCCAAACCAAAACACATGAGAAAAAATGTAAATTATTTTATGGTTGCTGTCCTTATGCTGACAGTATCCATTTCCTGTAAAAAAGCAGTTACTGCTGAAAAAGAGGTGACTGTAGTAACAGAGGATGTGATTAGCAGTGTAAAAGCACTGGGTTTTTCCACCACTAATATTGTTGCCGAGGAAGGCGGTTATATTGTGGAGGGTGATATTTTTATTCCGGCCAATGAGCTGAAACGTTCATTAAACGGTGCCTTCCTGAGGGTTGGCGAAACGGAACAGTATCGTACCACCAACCTGGTTACCGCTTTGCCAAGGGTAATCACTGTCGCGCTCAGTTCAAAAATTAAAGCGTCTGTTTACGGACCTGTACTTGATGAAGTGGTTAGCCGTTACAATGCCGAGAACCTGCTGATTACGCTGCTAAGGGTAAGCTCAGGTGCCAATATTACTTTTGACAATGCCAATGGCAATTATCTTGCTTCTGCCGGTTTTCCAACCGCCGGCGGTGATCCGTATAACCTGGTAAAAGTAAATACGCGTGCCATTGGTTCCGGAACATCTACCACATTTATTAATTATGCCGCAACCATTTTTGCGCATGAATTAGGACATTGTATCGGTTTCCGTCATACCGATTATATGGACCGTTCATACAGTTGCGGAGGGTCAACAGCTAATGAAGGCGCTTCAACGATTGGTGCCATCCTGATTCCGGGTACACCGGCGGCAGCGGATCCTAATTCATTTATGCTGGCTT
This sequence comes from Chitinophagaceae bacterium, assembly GCA_023229465.1. Classification (GTDB taxonomy): domain Bacteria; phylum Bacteroidota; class Bacteroidia; order Chitinophagales; family Chitinophagaceae; genus Sediminibacterium. The sequence goes on along the minus strand of JALNZE010000003.1, from coordinate 48,426 downwards.
GTATTGGGAGTGGCTTAAATCGCCCGTTTAATGCCAATGACAAAACCGCGTTGAATTATTTATATTAATCTATTACCTAAAATGGTTTACACAGGAAGGGCCGGTTTTACCGGTCCTTTTTTGTATTTGCATAATACATTTTATGAATGAGTTGCGTACCTATGGCACGCCAGGCTCTCTGTTATGTTATGGATTTTTGGCGATTCCTATAATTAATATTATGTTAAATGGTGAATAACAAAATGATTTAAAGAAAAAGAGCACACTTCTGTTTTTGACTGTGGCGAGTGTTAGCCAGTCTAAAAAATAACTACCCTACTAATTAGAACAAATGGTTACTTCTTTAATAGAAGACTTTTTGGACCTTATAGCTAAGCTGTCTTTTGAGGATAAGGATTGGAATTAAGAAAACTGGGTGGCACAAAACTTTTTTTAATAAGAGGTTTTCGAAACCCTTTGTTGACGCAAATGGCGAGTTACAGAATTTCAATGCTGTTGGCAATTCGGATCCAGCCTCACTTCCCTATTCCTTTTTTCACAACAAAAAACCAGTCTGTCATCCCGGGCTTTTTTTGGTAAACCATCTACCAAAATTTACCTTTCTTAGCCCCACAGCCATACCAAACTGGCCTTGATTTCAAATAGTGAAATTAATGATGACAGGTTGTGCCATTAGGTACAAAAGCTCGGTAGAAAACATCCATAACAGAGAGCTTGGTGTGCCGTAGGTACGCAACTCATTCATAAAATGTATCGTACCCAGTATGGATGCGCTGATTTTCTTGATAGTTCTCTTATTGTATATTATAGCTACTTTTGGTATTGAATAATTTGTCTCCTTCTAATAGTTTTAGACTGTTATGAAAACTACATTTTTCGCACCCGCAGAAAGGGCTTCTATTGAGCAACTAAAAGCCGATCATGCATTATTACGTAATTCCGACTACATAACCACTGTAATTAATGCCCTGCCTGATGTGGTGGCTATTCTTAATAAAGAACGCCAGATCATTTTTGGGAACCAGGTGCTACTTAAATTCTTAGGGGTAGATAGTGAAAAGCAGTTTTTGGGATTGAGGCTGGGCGAAGCAGTAAAATGTGTTAACTCTGCGTTAATGGAAGGCGGTTGTGGTACTTCAGAAAAATGCAGGTATTGTGGCGCTGTAAAAGCGGTTCTTGAAAGCCAGTATTCCAATAAAAAAGTAACAAATGAGTGCCGCATTATTACTAATCGGGAGGATAAGAATGAATTTTTAGATTTAAAGGTTACCTCCGCCCCATTTACCTTTCAGAATAAGGAATATTCTATTCTTACCATCGATGATATTAGTGACGCCAAGCGTAAGGATATGCTCGAACGTATTTTTTTTCATGATATCATCAATATTGCCGGAGGTTTAAAGGGACTCTCTGAAATTTTAAATGAGACCGATAATACCATCGAACAGACCAATGAATATTTAGGCCTGGTAAATGATATGAGTAAAGAGCTGTTGGAAGAAATTATGTCTCAAAGGGCCTTGTCTTTTGCTGAAAAAAATGAGTTGCAACCGGTGTTCAGTTGCATAGAAACCCTTTCTGTTTTGCATGCACCCGTTACTTATTTATCGCACCATTCAATTTCCCGCGCAAAAATTATCGGGATTGATAAAGATGCATTCGCTTCCAGCCTGGTAACAGATGCCGTGTTACTAAAAAGGGTTTTAATCAATATGCTTAAAAACGCTTTAGAAGCCAGTGCAGACGGGGATAAGGTAGACCTGAACTGTAAAAAAGAGGGTGAATTTATTATTTTTTCTGTACGGAATAAAGGCTTTATGCCTCCTGAAGTACAGGCCCAGGTATTTCAACGCTCCTTCTCTACCAAAGGTAATGGTCGTGGTTTGGGAACCTATTCTATCAAACTGTTAACCGAAAGATATTTAAAAGGATCTGTTGGATTTACTTCATCCATTGAATCGGGTACTGAATTTTTTGTGAGATTACCTATTGATGCCAGTGGACTTTCAGTCTGAAACCATCATTGACTTCAAAAAAAAACGTTGGCCATACAGCCAACGTTTTTTTTTGTCTTTTTGAAAGATTAAAACTTCGCATGCAATGCGTCGTACTCTTTATATTTTGCATCACACGCATCAAAAGCTTTTGCATCCTTGCCCCTTACTTTGTCTCGCTTGTAAGCATATAGGTTGGCAAGAAAATCAACTGTTTTATTGATCACACTTTTTTCAGTCGTGTTTCTGGTTGCCTTGTTTTTCAATATATTATATGAATTTTCCAGCCATTCAATGGAAACGTCAAGATTTTCCGACATCGGTTTTTCAAGGTCAGCATTCGCCTGCTTTAATGGATCAATCTGTAGTTTAAATGCTGCCTCCGCAGCGGCTTTTTTCTTAGGATCCTTTATGATAGGCTTGTCTGCATTCAAACCCTGCATGGTGCGTATATTGGCCGCATACTTATCATCGTATTCACCGTAAAAATTATAATAAATAACGCCAACATTAAATGCGGCTATGCCATTCTGGTTATTTTTAAGGTAGGCTTTTTTAAACGCGTCTGCTGCCTTACGATTGTAGAGGCGTTCACCGGCACTGTCCAGGCCTTTGTCCTTTCGGTGTGCATTTACAAAGATATCACCAAACTGGAGGTATTTGATTTCAGAAAGCGTACCGGCCGCATCCTCTTTTTCATAGCGACTGGTTTTTTCAGCCAGTGTTAGATTCTGGTCCATGTATTCGATCTCGAATTCATCCCAGGCAAAATCAGGATACAGCTCCCTTCCCAGGTCAACATATTTCATAAACTGGGCTTCATTTTTGGTTTGGGTGTAGTGACTGGCCAAAAACTTATAAATATCCAGGTAACTCTCCCCTTTTACTTTGGCATCAGCTAATCTTCCGTAGTACTTTGCTGCTTCATCCGGTTTAGAGGCATTCTGATAAGAATAAGAGAGAAACAACAATGAAGTGGTATCAAAAGCATAATTAGCATTACTCCATTTATTGCTGAAAATAAAATCGCTGTAATCCACCGCTGCTTTAAAATACACAGTGGCTTCATCCCATTTTTTTTCATTAAACACTTTTACGCCGGTAGCATAAGAAGTGCCATACATATCAAAAAAACCTTCGGCACCATTTTCTTTAACCTGAGCAAATGTTGGATCTGCCAGCGAATATTTTTTAAAGGCTTCATCTGCATCTTTCAACGCATTGGGATATTTAGTTTGAAGTTTTGCATCCTTATAAATGGCGGCATACACTTTCGCTTTCCAATAGTTAGCCTCAACCTTTCCCTGTTGTTTGGGATCTGCCATCACTTTATCAATTTCTGATTTGGCATCTTCCATACGATTAATAATGTAGCTCGTTTGCACTTTTTTCAGGTCCTGTGACCGGGCCATCTGAACCGTAACAGCAAAAATGGCAAGCAATAAAAATTTCTTCATAAAATGGGGGGTGTTTATAATTGATTTTCGGTGGTTGTATCGTTATTTTCTTCTGTTGCCTCAGTGCCGGGTACCTCTCCTTCCTGTGCTGGTAATATATCTGCCGGTAATGGCTCATCCTGATCCTCAATCTGAGAGATGGCAGCTATTTCATCACCTTCGTCCAGTTTGATAAGGGTAACCCCTTGTGTGGCCCTGCCTGCTTCTCTGATATCCATAATGCCGGTACGAATGGTGATACCTGATTTACAGGTAATGATGAGATCTTCTTTTTCTGTTACATAAAGTATGCCAACCAAGCTACCCGTTTTTTCGGTTACGTTAATGGTTTTAACGCCTTTTCCTCCCCTGTTGGTAATACGGTATTCGTCAACAGCGGTACGTTTGCCAAAGCCTTTTTCGCTTACTACCAGTATGGTACGGGTGGCATCTTCCTTAGTAATACAGATCATACCTACCACTTCATCTTTGGTATCATCTACTTCAATTCCTGCTACCCCAATGGCTCCCCTGCCGGTGGATCGAACCTTGGTTTCAGGAAAACGGATAGCACGGCCGCTTTTTAGGGCCAGCATAATCTCCTGTTGACCATCTGTCATCCGCGCGGATAACAGTTCATCTCCTTCATTAATGGTAATCGCGATAATACCATTGGCCCTTGGCCTGCTGAAATCTTCGAGTGAGGTTTTTTTGATGATACCCTGCTTGGTACAAAGTACGATATAATGACTTTGCACGTACTCTTTATCGTCTAATTTCTTAACATCGATAATAGCTTTCACTTTATCATCGCCAGGCAGTTGAATCAGGTTCTGTATGGCTCTTCCCTTGCTTTGCTTCTCGCCTTCCGGTATTTCATACACACGCATCCAGAAACAACGGCCTTTTTCTGTAAAGAACATGATGGTACCGTGCGTTGAAGCCACAAACAGGTGTTCTACATAATCTTCTTCGCGTGTTTTGGACCCTACTGCCCCCCTTCCTCCCCTGCGTTGCTGGCGATATTCGGTGGCGGATGTTCGTTTAATATAACCCAGGTGCGAAATAGTAATAACCACATCTTCATCCTCTATCAGGTCTTCAATACGCATTTCATCTGCCAGGTATTGAATTTCTGTTTTGCGGGCATCCCCGAATTTCTCTTTTACTTCGAGTAATTCTGTTTTAATCAGTTCATATCGTAGTGGTTCGCTGTTAAGCAGTTCTTTCAGGTGTCTGATGGTATTGATAAGGCCATTAAATTCTTCAACAATTTTATCCCTTTCCATACCTGTTAAACGCTGCAAACGCAGTTCCAGTATAGCTTTTGCCTGTACTTCAGATAAGCCGTCTTCCTGTTGGTAGAGTGCATTGGTAACCTCAGAGAAGAGCTGCTGATTGAGGCTCCATTTTTGTTCCCTGCTTTTGGCTATCAGGTTATCTCTGGCCTCCTCTGGTGTTCTGCTGGCGCGGATCAATGCAATCACTTCATCCAGGTGATCCAGCGCTTTCAGATATCCTTCCAGGATATGGGCACGTTCTTCTGCTTTGCGTAGTTCGAACTTTGCGCGCCTGATCACCACTTCCATCCTGAACTCGATAAATTCCGCTATCAGGTCTTTCAGGTTCATGATGCGCGGCCTGCCCTTGCTGATGGCCACGTTATTAATACCATAACTGGTTTGTAATTCGGTGAATTTATACAACTGGTTGATGATTACCTGCGCCACTACATCTCTTTTCAGGTCGAGCACAATGCGGGTACCTTCCCGCATATTACTTTCATTATTCACATGTGCAATCCCTTCAATGGTTTTGTCATTCACCAGTTGGCCAATGCGATCGGTAAGGTTATCCCTGTTTACCTGGTAAGGGGTTTCAGTAATCACTATCTGCTCTCTTCCGCTGGGCTTGGTATCTACATGGCATTTGCCACGCAGCACCACTCTTCCGCGCCCGGTAAGCAGGCCTTGTTTAACGCCCTCCATTCCATAAATAACACCACCTGTAGGAAAGTCAGGCGCTTTTACATAGTTGATCAGCTCTTCCACCAGAATGTTGCGGTTATCAATATAGGCTATACATCCATCCACGGCTTCACCCAGGTTATGCGGCATCATATTGGTAGCCATGCCTACTGCAATACCTGATGAGCCATTTACCAGCAATTGAGGTATTCTGGTAGGTAGTACGGAGGGTTCCTGTAATGAATCATCAAAATTCAGCTGGAAGTCAACCGTATCTTTTTCAATATCATCCAGCATGGCTTCTGCTACCTTTTGCAAACGGGCCTCTGTATAACGCATGGCAGCAGGTGGATCACCATCCTGGTTACCAAAATTTCCCTGACCATCTACCAGCCTGTACCGCATGGTCCATTCCTGGGCCATGCGCACCAGCGTATCATAAATGGATGCATCTCCATGGGGATGATATTTACCCATTACCTCCCCCACAATACGGGCAGATTTTTTATAAGGTTTGTTGCTGTTATTACCCAGTTCGCTCATCGCGTACAAAACCCGGCGATGAACAGGTTTAAAACCGTCTCTTACATCGGGTAAGGCGCGGCCTACAATCACCGACATCGAATAATCGATATAAGCGGTCTTCATTTGTTCTTCGATATTTACCTGTATAATGCGGTCGTTATCGTTGGTCTGTTCAGGTAATTGATTTTCTTCCATGTGTATATCCTCTTGGGCTAAATTTAGGTTCGTGAACAAGGTGCGAAACAACCTGTTTTCAAGGATGGCAAAGATAGCTTTTTTAGGGGGGAAACTGTGCCAAAAAAGCCTGTTTTTTCAGGGCTTTTATCCACAGTTGTGGAAGAATGAAATATGACTGTATCCTCAGTATCTTTATCGCAGTAATAAACAAGGTAACCCCTCCACAGCATGAACGAAACAAAACATATACTTCTTTTTGGCGCCGGTAAATCTGCCACGGTTTTGATAGGCTATCTGAAACAGATAGCTACTGCTAAAAAATGGCAGGTTACCATTGCGGATGTAAATCTTACCGCTGTTCAATCAAAAGTGGGGAACCATGAATGGGTAAAAGCGGTTGGTGTTTCCATCGAAAATGACTCAGAAAGAAAGTCGCTGATCAGTAAGGCTGATGTGGTGATCTCTCTCTTGCCCCCTACGCTGCATTACCAGGTGGCACTTGATTGTCTCGCATTTGAAAAACACCTGCTTACTGCTTCTTATGTTGATGATACCATTAAAGTCCTTGCTGATCAGCTAAAAGCGAAAGGAATACTTTTTCTCTATGAGATGGGGCTTGATCCCGGCATTGATCATATGAGTGCCATGCAATTAATTCACCGGATTAAAAAGGAAGGTGGGCTTATTCACTCTTTTTTGTCGCACTGCGGCGGCCTGGTGGCCCCTGAAAGTGATGATAACCCATGGCACTATAAAATTAGCTGGAATCCAAGGAATGTGGTGATGGCGGGTAAGGCAGGGGCGGTGTATAAAGAGAAGTCAAAAGTGAAAAGTCAAAACTATGATGGGCTTTTTGCTGATTGTTCGGAAGTATTTATTGAGGGATTGGGAAAGCTGGCCTATTATCCTAACAGGGATTCATTAAGTTATATTCCGGTATATGCATTGGAGGAAGCTGATACCTTTATCCGTACCACTTTACGACATCCGGATTTTTGTAAGGGCTGGCAGTTGATTGTTCAACTGGGGTTGACCGACGAAGAAAAAATGGTTAATACAGACGGATTAACGATAGCGGCCTTTTTACAAAAATGTTTTTCGGAAAAGAAAATAAGGATTGATGCTGATGATCACCTGCTGCAGGAGCAGTTTCGTTTTTTAGGTTTGCAGGATGAAAGCCTACTCAATAAGGGCATTTGCAGTTATGCCGATATATTGCAAAGTATACTGGAAAGAAAATGGATTTTACAATTGGATGATAAGGATATGATAGTGATGCTGCATGAGATTGGCTATGAAGTGAACGGCCAAAAGTCAACGCTTAAAAGTACATTAGTGGTGAAAGGCGAAAATTATTTACGTACGGCTATGGCTAAAACGGTTGGATTGCCATTGGGTATTGCGGCTACCTTATTGTTAGAAGGAAAGATTACGGAAACGGGTTTACATATACCCATTGTTCCCGGCATTTATGAACCCGTATTAGAAGCCCTGATTCATCAGGGAATACAGTTCAGCGAAACAATTACGCATGTATAATAGGTTCTCTGCGCAACTCTGTGAACCCCCTGTGTACTCCGTGTTGAAAAATAATCCGACTGCCTCTTTTTTTCAACACGGAGTATACAGAGGAAATGAGTTACACAGAGGTTATCGCTTATTTTTGACTTTCGACTTTTGACTTTTCACTTCCTCCTCCTCCTCCTTCCCAGCATCCATCACCCATTCATAATCGAGTTGTCTTTTTTCAAGGTTTGCTGCTACTACTCTTATCCATACCCTGTCGCCCATCCGGAACGTTCGGCCGCTTCTTCTGCCTACCAGGCTGTAATCACCCTCTATCACACGGAAATCGTCGTAATCAGAGAGGCTGATGATACCAACCAGCCCTTCACATTTATGTGCCACCGTTTCTACCCAGAAACCAAAACTGGCTACCCCGCTTACCACACCTTCAAAGGTTTCTCCCAGGTGTTCTTTCAGGAATTCTACCTGTTTGTATTTATTGCCCGCACGCTCACATTCCATAGCAGCTCTTTCTCTTTCACTGCTATGTTTACATTTCTCTTCCATTTTTTTATCAACCAATGGCTTATTCTCTATAATGGATTGCAGTTCTCTGTGCACCAATACATCCGGATACCGGCGTATGGGGGAGGTAAAATGACAATAATGTTCGAATGCCAGACCATAGTGTCCGATATTTTCAGAGGTATAAATGGCTTTGGCCATGGTACGTATGCCTAACTGTTCCAACACATGTTGTTCGGGCTTGCCTTTGGCTTCCTGCAACATGGCATTAAAACTGTGGGCAATTTTTTCTGGTGACGACGTGTTGAATACATGTCCATGTTTCCTGGCAAATACCATAAACGGCCCCAGTTTTTCCGGATCGGGCTGGTCGTGCACACGGTAAGGAAATGGCAATGGTTTTTTATTGATGTTCAGTTTGGCTACATTTTCTGCAACTGTTCTGTTGGCTAACAGCATAAATTCTTCAATCAATTGGTGTGCTTCTTTACTTTCTTTTACCATCACGCCTATTGGTTTTCCTTTCTCGTCTAATTTAAAACGAACTTCCTGCGATGAAAAGTTGATGGCTCCTTTACTAAAACGATTTTTGCGCAGCCGCTGGGCAATATCATTTAACAATAGTATTTCCTCAACATGCATTCCTTTTTTAGATTCAATAATCTCCTGTACCTCCTCGTAGGCATAGCGATGATCAGAATGAATCACCGTTTTGCCCAGCCAGTATTGTTTTACCTCTCCTTTATTAGTCATTTGGAATATAGCGGAGAAGGTGAATTTGTCTTCATGTGGACGGAGCGAACAAAGCTCATTCGAAATCCTTTCCGGTAACATCGGGTTAACACGGTCGGGTAGATATACAGAGGTTGCCCGTTTATAGGCTTCTGCATCGAGTTCTGTTTCCGGTAAAACATAATAACTCACATCCGCGATATGAACACCTATTTCATAATGGCCATTTGCCAGTTTTCTGATAGAGAGGGCATCATCAAAATCTTTGGCATCCACCGGATCAATGGTAAAAGTAAGGAGTTCCCGGCAGTCTCTTCTTTTCCTGATTTCTTCGGCATCCAGCATCTCCGGAAAACGTTGCGACTCTTCGAGTACATCATCCGGAAAAAATAAGGGGAAGCCTGCCTGTGCCAGTAACTCTTTCATGGCTGCATCATTCTCATCTTCCGGTAACATCACACTTATAACAGTACCCACGGGCTTTTTATCTTCTTTGTCCCATTTTACCAACCTCACTACTACCCTGTCTTTGTTTTTGGCTCCGTTAAGATCTGTTAAGGGAATGAACAGATCGGGCATGGGCTTATCTGTATCGGGAATAAAAAAGGCATAGTTGGTTGAAAGTTGGATATGGCCAATAAACTCTGTTTGTTTTCTCGTAACCACTTCTGTAATCTTCCCTTCTTTTTTACCCGTCCGTACATTTTCTTTGATCACTTTTACCCGAACGGTATCGCCGTTAAGCGCCGTAGTAAAGTCGCCCGGTCGAACCAATACATCTCCGGTAACATTTTCAATAATAACATATCCCATGCCGGACCTGGTTACTTCCAGTTTTCCTTTGAGCGTAGTTTGTGCTGTTATTTTTGATTTAGATTTCTGTTTTGATTTTTTCTTGTTCATGTGGCAGGGTTGAAGTGAAAGTTTCTGATAAAATCTTTTACCAGTTCATTGAATTGTGCACCTTCATCGAATAAAAAATAATGTTGTATGGGTAATACATACAAAGGTAAGCTGGTAAGCTGTTCTGAAAATTTGAGGAGCCTGACTGCATCTTTTTCTGTAGTTAGTATGAGTTTATCTTTTGCGTGGATATTTTCGAATTTTTCTATGATCTCATGCAGGTCATCGATAGTGAAAATATGGTGGTCTGAGTAATCCTGTTGATAATACGTATGGGCTTTTTCATTCAGATATTCCTTCAAAGGCTTGGGGTTGGCTATGCCACAGACTAATAATACCTCATCTCTTGGGGTAAGCAGCCAACTATCTGTTTTATCTACAATATGATAAGGCGTTCCGTATTCTATGGTACTGAAAAATACTTTCTGTGCCTCTTCCGGCTGAAGATCGCGAATTATTTTCTGTTTCATTTCGGCCGTCAGGTTATAAGGGCATTTGGTTACCACAATTACCTGTGCCCTTTTAGCTGAGGCCCATTCATCGCGAAGGTCGCCGGTTGGCAGGAAGAAATCATTTGAATACAAGTTGCCGTATTCTGTTAATAAAATATTGAATCCCGCTTTGATGGTGCGGTGCTGAAAAGCATCATCCAGGATGATGACCTGCAAATCCGGAACGTCCTGTAATAAATGTGGAATACCCACAATCCTCTCTTCACAGGAAGCCACTGCTACCTGAGGAAATTTCTGGTGAAACTGCATGGGTTCATCACCAATTTCCAGTGCGGTGGTATTTTTGTTGGCCAGTACATAGCCTTTTGTTTTGCGTTTATACCCTCTGCTAAGAGTTCCGATTTTAAATGTTGGTTGTAATAAAATGGTAAGATATTCTACCATTGGCGACTTGCCGGTTCCGCCTACCGAAAGATTGCCTATACAGATTAACGGAAAATTAAAATCAGCCGATTTGATATAGTCCTTGTTGTAAAGCCAGTTTCGTAATACAATAATTAGCCCATAGAGAATAGCAAATGGTAATAATAAAACACGGAAAGATTTTAGAAAGATGGCGTTAAAATTCATAAGTCTGGTGCGGTGTGATACAGTAGGTTAAAGGTACATCAAATTGACCGGTGTCCGCTATCTTATCAATGGGGTCAAAATAAGAAAAGCCAATACTAACCAGGTCCTGGCGGCAACCTGCCAGATACCGGTCATAAAACCCCTTACCATAGCCCACCCGGTAACCCATTTTATCACAGATCAACATAGGTACCAGCACAAGGTCTATCTGATCCGGCGCTATAACAGACCCTTCTGTCGGTTCTTTAATTCCCCATATATTGGTATGATACACCGTGTCTTCATGAATGGAAAAGGCAGTCATGGTATGGGATGACAGATCTGTTGTTGGATAAGCCATGACCAGCCCTGGTACCCTATACCGTAAATAACCAGAAAATAAATGCGTATTTGGCTCAGCCTGTCCATCCATGGGCCAGTAAGTTAATACGGTTTGAATAGCGGAGAAATCAAATTGCTGAAACTGCAATAACATAAGATCATCCAGGCGAAGCCGTTCTTGCGAAGGTAGCTCCGCTCTTTTTGTTTTATATAGTTGTCGCAATGCAGACTTGTTCATGGGTAGCGTTTATTGAGAAAGTTATTGTAGTTTATTGGGAAGAAGAAGATTCGATAGAGAAATGATTCCAGTAAATTTATCTCCCCCCTACAAAGAAAGAAAACAAAGTACTACCATAGTTGCGTAAAAAACTGAAACCGGCAAATTTTTCGTATTGGTTTCTGGGAGTATGTTCCAGTACAAAAAAACCATCTTTCGCTATCAGCTGTTTTGAAACAATCATTTTAGGTAATTCATCTATGCTCCCTAAAGCATAAGGTGGCCCTGCAAATATGAAATCAAAAGTTTCAGTACAACTGTTCAGATAGGCGAATACATCCATCTTCAAAACCTGGTACCGCACTGCTCCCAGCATATCCAGGTTTTTTTTAATAAAAGCGTTCATAACAGGGTCTTTCTCAACGATGGTAAGATCATTGGCCCCACGCGATGCCAGTTCATAACTGATACAACCGGTGCCGCCAAAGAGGTCGAGAATTTTGATGCCTTCAAAATCCATACGGTGCTGGAGAATATTGAAGAGTCCTTCTTTTGCGATATCAGTAGTTGGACGGGTATGGGGCATATTAGCCGGGGGGCTGATTCTTCTCCCACCCCATTTGCCGGAAATAATCCTCATAGGGTCAGATTATAAAATGGGGTAAAATAGTGGAGGGGAAAATCCTTGTTTGTAAAAGCTTTTGCAGCATGCGGATCAATTTTTTCAATGGTTGTAGAATTGAAAAGACCGGATAATTGCTGTAATAACAGGGTTTCCGTATCCAGCATACCACACAATACCAGGTGTGATTCAGTATCATTGAAGGATAACTGTTGCCGAAGGTTCATCACATGGTACAATATATCTTCCGGTGCCTGGTAAAGGAAAGTTTGGATGAGTAATAATTTTTTTTCTTTCATTACAGCAACGATGATATGTTTGCTGTAACACTGGATTTTTACAAAAAAACCTTCCGGTAACTCTTTTGTAAACAGCCCATTTACTATGCTTGAATAGGTATGATGCGGGTGGTATAAAACAAACTGTTTTCCTACCACCGCATGAATTATTTTTTTTAACCGGTATGCATTTACCATGCTCTCACCGGCAGGAATGGTATCATATTTTATATCATGCTCATGGCTTTCTCCAAATACCAGGGCAAGATAATCTTCAGCTGCTGAGATGCTAAATTTTTCTTGCGGAATCAGGATGGCCTCTTCAGACTGATAATAGCAATGCGTTTCTTTAAAATTACGATTGAGGATATCGGAAGAGATACGTAACTGAAAAAAAGTATCGGGCCAGTTGTCATCGCCAGCATCCAGCCTGTACAATTCAAATTCTTCCACCAGGTTGGTAAGTCCACTCTTAACCATACAGGCTACTTCACTGATTCCGATCTGTAAAATGAGTTGATCTGTTTCAGCTCCAGTGTTATCTGTTGATATGGAATGATAATCTATGATCTTTTGGGGCATGGAGTACAATTAACTGCAATGTTATAAAAAAATGGCAAAGTAGTAGAAGCGATCTTCGGAAACTGCAAAATAGTAGCTTTGCGCCACATTATGGAAAAGGCTTCTACGGGAATAAACTTACAGGTAAATATAAGTAACAGGCAGATACTGGGCATTGCCCTGCCAATTACGGCGTCTATTATCGTTCCGCAGATCAATTTTATCACTAATAATATTTTCCTGGGTGGTTTAGGCATGCGGGCTCTTGCCCTGGCAGGTATTACGGGTGTATATTACCTGATTTTTGCAGTAGTGGGCCATGGTTTGAATAATGGGTTACAGGCGCTGATTTCAAGGCGTGCGGGTGAGAACAGGATTGATGCCATTGGGAACCTGTTTTCCCAGGGAGTTAGGATTGCCATTGTTTTTTCCATCCTGGGTATCATTCTTACCTGGTTTGTGGCTCCCACGGTATTGGGCTGGTCACTGCATGATCCGGAAAGTGTACGTATTTGTGTGAACTTCCTGAACATCCGTATACTGGGCCTCCCCTTTTTATATGTATACCAGATGCGGAATGCTTTATTAGTAGGAACCAATCAAAGTAATTACCTGGTAATTGGAACGGCTACAGAAGCGGTTTCCAATATTTTCTTTGATTATGCGCTCATCTATGGAAAGTTTGGGATGCCCCAGATGGGTTTTAACGGAGCCGCCTATGCCTCTATTATTTCTGAGATAGCCGGCCTTGCTGTCATTTTTATAGTAATCCGGATGAATGGTATCACCAGGCAATTGCATTTATTTAAGAACTGGGCCTACGATGCTGCCAATACGCGGTTAATACTTGTACAGTCTTACCCGCTCATCCTGCAGCATACGATCAGCATTATCAGCTGGGAATTTTTTTATATTCTGATTGAACATCATGGCCAGCAAGACCTGGCTATTTCCAATACCATGCGAAACATTTTCGGATTCTTTGGATGTTTTACCTGGGCATTTGCCGCCACGGCCAATACCATGGTGAGTAATGTGATCGGACAAAATAAGCAGGAGGAGGTACCAAGATTAATTGATAGAATCATGTACTGGAGTGTTGGATTTGCCTTATTCGTATGCCTGTTCCTCAATATTTTTCCGCATAGTTTTCTGTCGATTTATGGCCAGGGAGAAGAATTTATAGTGGCTGCCATTCCAGTGTTACGTATTGTATCCACTGCCCTTGTACTGATGTCTATTTCGGTAGTTTGGATGAACGCCGTTACCGGTACGGGTAATTCCAAGATGAACCTTATGTCTGAGTTTACTGCCATTATTTTTTACTGCATATACGTTTACATCGTACTGGAAAAATTGAAACTACCCATTGTATGGGGATGGGCCAGTGAATGGATATACTGGACCACTATTTTTATTCCATCATTCTGGTATATAAAGAGTGGCAGGTGGAAGAATCTAAAGATATAATGCTACAGATTGCGGCACTATATTTGGAACTTACATAGTTCAATCTGCCTGGGGTAAAGTATCTACTGAAGTAACAAAGTATTCTAATACTAAAAAACTACATAGCCTATTTAACCCTTTAGTTCTGTAACCAGGTTAACATACTGCTGCATGGCAGCTTCTTTTGACAGGCCCTGTAACCTGGCCCATGCCTCATGTTTGAATTTGGCTACAAAATCAAAGGCATTGGCCGGCCCGGATTCTGTATTGTCTCCTTCGGTTGCCTGTTTAAATAAGGAATACAGCTTCAGCAAAGTCTCGTTATCCGGTTTCTCGCTCAACGTTTTACTATTAACCTTCGCCTGCTCAAATAAATCTACCAAAGACATGATAAAAAACTTTAAGGTGAAAAATAATTATTAATTATTAATTAATTATATCATTGCATCAATTCCAGCAACCTTACTCCTTCTGCTTTAGAAGCAATATCATCTGATGTTCTCGTGGGTAGTTTAATCAGTTTATTTAATACCTCAATCGCCTGCGCCGGTTTGCGGTTCTCTTTATAGGCAAGCGCAAGACCCAGGTAGTTCGTTACAAAATAAGGTTCCAGGCTTTTACATTTTTCCATGTATTGAATGGCTTTCTCTATATCCCCGTCTGGTAATCCGCCATAAAATAATTTGACGGCTATTTTTTTAATGCCTGATAAAGTAGTCATTTCATAATGCCATTTACCCAGGGCATAATTGGCTTTGGCATGATGGGGGTTGATGGATAAAGCCTTATCCGAAAAGCGCTTCACCTCTTTCATGTAAGTAACTATTTTTTTATTCTCCGTTTCTACATCGGCCATTTTCCCGGATGCCATCGACATGGCATAATTAGCATCGGCATTATTACTGTCCGCAAGTAATGCCCGGTTGGCATAGGCCAATGCTGTTTCAAAGTACAAACGTTTGGCGTTCTTATTAGTTTGTCTTTGGGCAAGTATTACAGTCAATTCAGCGGCTTTCACCAGCGCTTCCATATGAATGGGCTGAAGTAAAAGTATCTGTTTGTACTTTTCGGTCGCTTCCGGCTCTTTTTGCTGTTTTTCTAAATTAGCTGCTTCTTTCAACAGTAAATTAATATCCTGCGATTGCACGGTTAAAAGGACACAAGAGAAAAGAATTGACAATAAAACTTTCATGGTTACTATCAGGTTTACGACTTATTTCGTTTCAGTTCAAAGCTTACCCCAACGCTCCCCTGAAATTGAGAAATGGGAGGATGTGTTTTTCTGATGGCGATAAACACTTCTTCAGCCAGAGAAAACTGTGCCAGAATTTTTTGGGCAATCTCCGTAATCACTGTTTCCAGCAATGACGTTGGAATATCCATTCTCTTCTTCACCAGTTCATATACAGCCACATAATCGATGGTATCGGCCATATGTTTTACAGGTAAATACTGTGGACTGAATCTGATGCTGATATCCAAACTAAACTCATTACCCAATATTTTTTCTTCCTCATAAATACCATGGTGAGCGAATAGAATTAGGTTGTGGAGTTGTATGGATAGCATGGGTGGTTATTACTTATTACTTAAATACCTCTCTGCATCCAAAGCGGCCATACAGCCACTGCCCGCGGCAGTTACGGCTTGTCGGTAGTGGCTGTCCTGCACATCACCCGCTGCAAAAACGCCTTCCACATTTGTTTTAGTGCTGCCTGGAACGGTTTGTATATAACCTGTTTCATCCATATCTAACCAGCCTTTAAAAATAGTACTGTTAGGCTCGTGACCAATGGCAACAAAAAAACCACTGATGGGAATATCCTGTGTTTGTTGAGTCTGGTTATTTTTGATTCGAACGGCTTCCACTTTCTTCCCGCCTAGTATTTCCTCTGTATGGGTGTTCCAGTA
This sequence comes from Chitinophagaceae bacterium, assembly GCA_023229465.1. Lineage (GTDB taxonomy): Bacteria > Bacteroidota > Bacteroidia > Chitinophagales > Chitinophagaceae > Sediminibacterium. The sequence continues at coordinate 32,220 of JALNZE010000003.1, read as the reverse complement.
CACTTTAATATTGGGAGTGTTCACCACCCTATCCTGCATTATTTTACTGGCCCGCATTTTATCTCTTCTAATGAACATGTGAACGGTAGTACACAATTTAGACAGGTACATGGCTTCTTCAGCGGCAGTATCACCCGCCCCAACGATGGCCACTTCCTTACCGCGAAAGAAAAAGCCATCGCAAACAGCACAGGCGCTTACGCCAAAACCATTCAATCGTTCTTCACTTGGAATGCCTAACCATTTGGCAGAGGCACCGGTGCAAATAATTACTGAATCAGCTTCAATTAATTTTTCTTCATCAATCCAAACCTTATAAGGTCTTTGACTGAAATCGACCTTAGTTGCCAATCCATAACGGATATCGGCCCCCATCCTGGTTGCCTGTTTTTCAAAATGAACCATCATTTCAGGACCCTGGATACCATCTGGAAAACCGGGATAATTTTCCACGTCAGTAGTAATGGTTAATTGTCCGCCAGGTTGAATTCCCTGGTATAATAATGGTTTCATATTGGCCCTGGCAGCATAGATAGCTGCTGTATAACCTGCCGGACCCGAGCCAATGATCAATACCTGTACTTTTTCCGGAGCCTCATTTTCCATATTGATATGTTTTTAAAAAGATTAGTCAAATATACATATACACCCACTCTGTTTAATGCAGCCATTTATACAAAAACAAGCATTATTCAGGAATCATCCATTGCTTGTATTGAACTGCGTATCCTCAGAAAGACCCCAATCCCCCATTCCTGGTTTTACCGGTTACTTTACCCGGAGCCACGGGAAACCGGCTTGGACGGGGTTGGTAACGAAATCAAAACCCCTCTGTTTTGAGCAGAAGGGCTTTTATTAGTTAATTGTGTAAAATTTTATCCCAAATATGCTTTTAATGCATTGCTGTAACGTGCCTTCTGCAAACGTTTAATGGCCCTTTCTTTTATCTGGCGGATACGCTCTTTGGTAAGATCGTATTTCATACCAATCTGTTCGATGGTAACGCCATTTTCTCCGTCCAGTCCAAAATAAGCGTTTACAATCTCTGCTTCACGTGGGCTAAGTGATTTCAGTACCCGGCGAATTTCTTCACGCAGTGAATCTTTCATCACATCTTCATCCGTATCATCACTACCTTCCAGCAAATCTCCCATGGCCACATCTTCTGCCTCATGTACAGGGGCATCCAGTGAGGTATGACGGGTATTGCTCTGAAAAATATTATTGATCTCTGTTTCACTCATCTCCAGTATTTCAGCCAATTCTTCGGTTGATGGTTCACGCTCATGCTCTTGTTCGAAAGCCATATAGGCTTTATTGGCTTTATTATAAGTGCCTATTTTGTTTTGAGGTAACCGAACCAGCCTGCCCTGCTCGGCCAAAGCCTGTAAAATTGACTGCCGAATCCACCAAACTGCATAGGAAATGAATTTAAAACCTTTGGTTTCATCAAAACGTTGGGCAGCTTTTATCAAGCCAAGATTACCTTCATTAATCAGGTCGCTCAACGAAAGACCCTGGTGTTGATACTGTTTTGCTACAGACACCACAAATCGTAGGTTAGCCTGCACCAATTTGTCAAGGGCACGCTGATCTCCCATTTTGATCTTTTGAGCCAATGTGGTCTCTTCTTCCGGGTTGATCATCGGGATCTTGGAAATTTCCTGCAGATACTTTTCAACGGCCTGGGAATCACGGTTGGTTATCTGTGTAGCGATCTTTAGCTGCCTCATGTTGTGTTATTACGGGTTCTTGTTGTTGTTAACGACTTAAAGACCACAATTGTTTTGTAAACGTTGTAAGGAAACCGTTAAATTATGGGTTGTTCTTCCAAAAGTCAGCAAAGGTACGTTGCAGCAGCCAATTTTGCCAGCTTTTGTGGAAAAACTTGAATAAATGGGCAAAATAATGCCATGTTTTGCCATAATGCGGATAAATTAAACACAAACAGAATCTCTAAAAACTTCCGTTTCCTTTTATCTTCGCAGCTTATGATAGATTTCAGATCAGATACCGTTACCCGCCCTACCCCCGGTATGCTGGATGCCATGATGAAGGCTAAAGTTGGAGATGATGTTTTTGGTGAAGATCCCTCCGTTAACCAGTTGGAAGCCCTGAGTGCCTCCCTTTTTGGGATGGAAGCTGCTTTGTTTTGTCCGAGTGGCACCATGACTAACCAGATAGCCATCAAATGCCATACACAACCGGGTGATGAAGTGATTTGTGAGCGATTATCGCATGTATACCAATATGAAGGTGGTGGTATTGCTTTCAATTCCGGGGCCTCGGTTAGGCTGATAGAGGGAGATCGTGGACGAATTACGGCCGATCAGGTAAAAGAATCTATCAATCCGGATGATGTTCATAAACCCTGCTCAACACTTGTTTCATTGGAAAATACAGCCAATCGTGGCGGTGGTAGTTGTTATAATTTTGCTGATATCCAGTCTATTAAAGAGGTTTGTTTACAAAATAAATTAAAGTTACACCTGGATGGCGCCCGTTTGTACAATGCACTGGTAGCTAAAAATGAGACCCCTTTACAATATGGGCAGGTATTTGATTCAATTTCTGTTTGTTTAAGCAAGGGTTTGGGAACACCGGTAGGCAGTGTGCTGATAGGAACAAAGGAACTGATCCGGAAAGCGAGAAGGGTGAGAAAAATATTTGGAGGTGGTATGCGACAGGCGGGTTTTCTGGCTGCGGCTGGGATCTATGCACTGGAGAACCAGGTAACCAGGCTGGCCCAGGATCATGCACATGCCCAACAGATTTTACAGGAACTGGTAAAGAAGGATTTTACGGGAGAGATATTACCGGTGGAAACGAATATTATTATTTTTGAAGTAAAGGAACGATTTACCGCTACTGAACTGGCAGCCAAATGCAAAGAACAGGGTATTTTGGTGATAGCCATTTCGCCCAGTCAAATCAGGATAGTGGTACACCTTGATATACGCCCGGAAGATGTACAAAAAACAATTGAAGTGATTCAATCTTTGTAGACAGGTCATTTCAATTTTGAAAAGTTATTATAATCAGCATAGCTATGTTACCCAGAATTAATCCAACGAATACCCAGGCCTGGTTTTTATTAAAGAAACACCATGAAGAAGAAATGAGCCGCCGGCACATGCGCGATCTGTTTACTGCCGATAAAGAACGTTTTCAAAAATTTTCGCTGGTTTTTGAGGATATCCTGTTTGATTACTCCAAGAATATTATCAGCCAAAAAACACTACAACTGCTGTTGCAACTGGCAGAAGATTGTAAGCTGAAAGATGCCATACATGAAATGTTCGCGGGCATCAGGATTAATGAAACAGAACAACGTTCCGTTTTGCATACCGCCCTGCGCAATTTTTCTGATTCAGCTATTTTGGTGGAAGGAAAAGATATCATGCCCCGGATACGCAAAGTGCAGCGGCACATGAAAGATTTTTGTGAACAGGTGCATAGTGGTAAATGGAAAGGATATACCGGTAAAAATATCCGCTACATTGTTAATATAGGTATCGGCGGCAGTGATTTGGGGCCGTATATGGTAACTGAAGCGCTGCAACCCTATCGTAAAAATGGGATAGAATCTTTTTTTGTAAGCAATATAGATGGAACACATATTGCTGAAACACTTAAAAAAGTGAATCCGGAAGAAACCATTTTTCTGGTGGCTTCCAAAACATTTACTACGCAGGAAACCATGACCAATGCGCATACTGCCAGGAACTGGTTTTTAGAACGGGCCGGGTTGGAAACGCATATAGCAAAACATTTTGTAGCCCTGAGTACCAATGAAAAAGAGGTAACCGCCTTCGGTATCGACAAGGCGAATATGTTTGAATTCTGGGATTGGGTGGGTGGAAGATATTCCTTGTGGAGTGCCATTGGTTTATCCATTGCCTTAACCATTGGCTATGAAAATTTTGAACAGTTACTGAAAGGCGCTTATGCCGTTGATGAGCATTTTAGAAAAGAGAAATTCGACAAAAATATTCCTGTACTGATGGCATTGATTGGCATCTGGTATACCAATTTCTTTGGTGCACAAAGTGAAGCTATCCTGCCTTATGACCAATACATGCACCGTTTTGCAGCGTATTTTCAGCAGGGAAATATGGAAAGTAACGGTAAGTCGATAGATCGCAGTGGCAACCCGGTTAACTATGCTACCGGACCTGTTATCTGGGGAGAACCCGGTACTAATGGGCAGCACGCTTTTTATCAGTTAATACACCAGGGCACATTGATGATACCCTGCGATTTTATAGCACCGGCGATAAGTCATAATGCCATTGGTGACCATCATGTGAAACTATTCTCGAACTTTTTTGCCCAAACAGAAGCGTTAATGAACGGGAAGTCTGAAAATGGTGTGAAAGTAGAATTGATGAAGGCCAATAAAAATGAAGAAGAGATCAAAAAATTAGCGCCCTTTAAAATATTTGATGGTAATAATCCTACCAATTCCATACTGGTAAAAGAGATTACTCCATATACACTGGGAAGCCTGGTTGCTTTGTATGAGCATAAAATATTTGTGCAGGGGGTGATCTGGAATATTTTCAGTTTTGACCAATGGGGTGTTGAACTGGGCAAACAACTGGCCAACCAGATATTACCCGAGTTAACTGATGATGAACCGGTAAGCTCACATGATGCTTCTACCAATGGGCTGATTAATGCGTTTAAGGTGTATAGAAAAGCGTAGGAATATTGACTGTTGCATTAGTATAAGACACTTCATTGTCTGACATAGTTTAAGGAAATAGGGTTAATGGAAAATATTTTAATCAGACCAATACAGCCAGGAGATAATATAGCTATTGCCGGCATTATTAGAAGCAGCCTGGAAGAATTTGGCGTTAACCGGCCGGGTACGGTTTATTATGATGATGCTACGGATCACCTGTTTGAATTATTTCAGGTAACACCGCAGAGTGCCTATTTCGTAGCAGAAAAAGAGGGTGTTCTGCTGGGTGGAGCCGGTATCTTTCCTACCGAAGGCTTGCCGGATAATACCTGTGAACTGGTAAAAATGTATCTGACTTCTACCGCAAGAGGTATGGGATTGGGAAGAAAAATGATTGGATATTGCCTGGAAGTGGCTGCTGCAAAGGGTTTTAGCCAGGTATACCTGGAAACGATGCCTGAATTGAAAAAAGCAGTCAGTGTGTATGAAAAGTTTGGATTCGAATTCCTCCCTGCCCCAATGGGTAATTCCGGGCACTGCGGATGCGATATGTGGATGCTAAAAAAAATTTAAATAAAAAATCCGCTTACTAAGCGGATTTTTTATTTAAAGATAAGGTGGTATTACCATTTGTCTACTTCCTCAGAAGCGCCATTGTCGGCGGTAGCGGCATCTGTAATGGGCGTTGGTGCCGGTGCCGCATGAGTTATGATTTCTGTTACTTCTACGATGGGCTCTTCCGGCACAGGCTCTGCTGAAACAGCCGGTACGAAAGCTTCTCCATTCTCTGATACGGGGTTTTCACCCTCTCCTTCAGGATATTCGTGGTTAAAAGCATCAAAATCAAAATCGGGCATAAGGTCCGTTTTCACATAATCAATGGCTTCGCCCAAAGCTTTAATGAATTTATTGAAATCTTCTTTGTAGAGGAATATTTTATGCCTGTCATATCCATTATCATCAAATCGCTTGCGGCTTTCTGTGATGGTCAGGAAATAATCATTTCCACGGGTTGCCCTTACATCAAAAAAATAGGTTCTTCTTTTTCCAGCTCTGATACGTTTGCTGTAAACACTCTCCATCTTTTTGTCGTTATTCTCGTACGCCACAGTTATTTGGTTTTTGGTTTTCGAATCTATTTTTAAGTGGCACAAATATAGGATTGTTTCAGGATTAGCAAAATTTTAGGGGAAAGTCTGTTTTCATTGCTTTTCCGGTTAGCCTGGTAACTGTAACAAGCTTATCCTTCTTTCTTTTCTTCCGTAAGCTGCAAGCGGTATAAATCTGCATAGTAGCCATTATGGGCCATAAGTTGCTCATGCGTACCCTGTTCGGATAGTTTCCCCTGTTCCAGTACTATAATATTGTCGAAGCGGAATGTAGAAAATATACGGTGGGTAATAATGATGGCTGTTTTGTTGTTCAGGTACTGATACAAATTATCAATAATGGTTTTCTCTGTTTTGGCATCTACTGCACTTAGGCAATCATCAAACACTACTATCTCCGGTTCTTTGATTAATGCCCTGGCTATGGAAATTCTTTGTTTTTGTCCGCCACTTAAAGTAACCCCACGCTCCCCTATCATGGTATCATACCCATTACTGAACCCCAGTATTTCCTGGTGAACACTTGATGCTTTAGCTGCCTGGATAATGGTTTCTGATGAGGCTTTTTCTGACAATCCAAAACGGATATTATCACTCACCGTATCACTGAATAAAAAAACATCCTGCTGAACATAGCTGATTTGTTCACGGAGTTTTTTCAAGTCCATTTCTTTGATATTGCAATTGCCAATATTAATATAGCCTGATGTTGGATCATAGAAACGCAATAAAAGCTGTGCCAGTGTTGATTTGCCGCTACCTGTACGGCCGAGTACCAAAATTTTTTGCCCCTGGCGAATATGCAGATTAATATGCTGTAATGCTTTAATACCCGTATGCGGATAGGTAAAACTCATATCATCAAATACAATATCTCCTGTTACATCGCTCTTTACCGGGTTGAGTTGATTGGTGATTACGGGTGTTGTTTGCAGAAACTCATTTAACCTTTTTTGTGAGGCGGCTGCCCGTTGTATCATGCTGGCTGTCCAGCCAATGGCGCTTACCGGAAAAGTGAGCATGTTGATATAGATAACAAATTCAACAATTAGCCCAACCTTACCGGTATCCTGTAAAGCCTGTATGCCGCCAAGCATAATGGTTACCAGGGTACTAAGCCCAATCATCAATGCCATACTTGGAAAATAGATGGCTTCTACTTTAGCGAGGCCGATGGCATTCTTTTTATATTCCTCACTGTTTTTCTGAAAGAACCCAAGCATGGCTTTTTCCTGTACGAAAGATTTGATTACACGGATGCCTGAAAAAGATTCCTGCGCATTGGTGGTGAGATCAGATAATAAAGACTGTATTTTTTCGCTTTTTTTATTGATAACGCTGTTTACCAGGTAAATGGTGATGGCCAGAAGGGGTAAGGGCGCCAATACCATTAGCGTAAGTGATACATCTTTTCGGAGCATATTTACCACGCAAAAACCAATCAGTGTAATAAGGTTAATGAGGTACATGATAGCAGGGCCCGTAAACATTCTTACCCTGCTCACATCCTCAGTCATACGGTTCATCAGGTCGCCGGTACTGTGTGTTTTGTAGAAGTTGGTATCCAGTTTCTGGTAGTGTTGAAAGATTTCATTTTTCTGGTCAAACTCTATATAGCGGCTCATGACAATAATGGTCTGCCGCATAAAAAACATAAGGATACCGCGTATTAAGGCCAGTAACAAAATAGTAATACTGCATAAAGCGATCAGCCAGCCAAAACTTATATGGGCCGATTGTACAGAATCAATGAACAGGTTTACCAGGCGGTCATGCACCGGTCTAACAACGGCAGGATGCGCGCCAGGCAGGCGTTGCTGTACCTCATTAATCACGAAACCCATTACCTGCGGCGCCAGTACTGCAAAATAATTAGAGGATATTACGAATAACATCCCTATGAAGAAACGCTTTCGATACTTCCAGAAATATTTATTGATTGTAGAGAGATGCTTCAACGATATTTTATTTTATTCAGGTAAATTTCTTAAGAAAAAATCCCTGATATTTCCACCCATTATTTTTTCGATACCGGTTCTTGTAAAACCGAGTTTCAGCAGTTCGGTAACAATCAACGGTGTACCGGTTACATCAAAATGCATTTCAAAAGCGCCATCCCAGTCGGAGCCAAGGGCCACTTTATCAATCCCGATTTTATCTGCTACGTATTTGATGATGCCGGCAGTCGCGGCCGCATCCTTACCACAAACGGCGGTTTCCCATAAGCCTACCCCCACCAATCCGTTTCTTCTGCCTATTTCAAGTAAATGTTCATCAGAAAGATTGCGCTGGTTATCACAAACGCCTTTTACACCCGTATGTGATACCAATACCGGCCCGTCATGATATTTAAACACATCATTGATGGTATTCTGAGAGGCATGTGCCAGGTCGATGGTGATATGCAGGCTATCCATCTTTTTAATCAGCTGTATTCCTTTTTCTGTTAATCCGCCTTTTTGCATGCCATGTGCGGAGCCGGCCCATTCGTTATCAAAAAAATGCGCGAGGCCAATGTATCGAACGCCGGCTGCATACATTTCATCCAGGTTCGCCAGATCATTCTCCAGCGGTTGCGCCCCTTCCAGTCCCAGCATACCTGAAGCGAGCCGGTGGTTTTTTTCCCTGTCTGCAATAAATTGATATAACCCTTTTTTATCGGTTATCACCCTGAATTGCCCATCTGATTTTTCGGCAAACGCATGCAGGGTAGCACACTGGTGCAGTGTTCTTTGCTTGATACTGAACCAGGTATTAGGTGGTTGCAATTGAGCAAAACTGAGTAATCCAATCTGGTCAGAATTACCGGGGTTCTTTTCAATATTAATACCCACGGGCACTTTACTCACAATGGTAAAAACCTGAAAAGCCATATTGGCTTTTTGCATTCTGGGTAAATCAACATGTCCGTAGTTATGCTCCTTCAGAAAATTGCGATCCCATAATAGCGCATCACAGTGAAGGTCGGCAATAAACGGAATAGAATCATACCAGCCAATCTTTGCGAAGGGCCCTTTAACCGTGGATTTGTTTTTCGATCTGTCGAGATACTGTGGTACAAATGCAAAAAACATTGCTGCCAGTACCAGGAAACCAATCAGTAATATCCTGACAATCTTTTTCATGAATGATGTTTTTTTAAAAAAAATTAATTGATTTCACCTTTCACTTTTAACGTAAGCATTCCTGCTGTAAAAGAAATACTATAACACCTGCTGTAAAACCTACCAATGCCAGCCAGCCTATTTTCTTCAGATACCACATAAAGTCAACCTGCTCAATACCCATAACCGCCACACCCGCGGCTGTGCCGATAATGATGGCGCTGCCACCGGTTCCGGTGGTTAAAGCAAGGAATGTCCAAAATGAATGGTCCACCGGATACGTGGTTAAATCATACATCCCCTGTGAAGCGGCAACCAGGGGCACATTATCTACGATTGCGGAAAATAGTCCTAATGCAATACCAATTAAATAATCATTTTGTAAGCCATTGCTTAGTATGGTGGCCAGTTGTTTGAGTAAGCCAAAAGACTGTAAAGCGGATACGGCCAATAATATGCCTAAAAAAAACAGAATACTGGGCGTATCTATTTTTTGCAGGGATTTGGCAACTGTGTACCGTTCTGCTATTTCAGGTTCTTTACTTTTATGGATAAGGGTATTGATTATCCACATCATACCCAGCGCAAGCATCATACCCATAAACGGAGGCAAGTGGGTAATGGTTTTAAATACCGGCACAAAAAGTAAAAAACCTATACCCGTAAACAGGGAAATATTCCCATCTTTTTTTTCTTCTTTTGTACATACTGATGAAGGGATTACAGCTATTTTTAATCCTCTGAACCGGTAAGCAATGAGTAAGGCGGGAATGCCACAGGCAATCAGGCTTGGTAGTATCAGTTGCTTCATAATATTCAGCGCGGTAATTTGTCCGCCTATCCAGAGCATGGTAGTGGTTACATCACCTAAAGGAGACCATGCGCCCCCTGCATTGGCTGCTATTACGATCATGCCTGCAAACCAAAGCCTGTCCTCTTTTTCAGACAATATTTTTGTACAGAGGGATGTCATTACGATGGCCGTGGTCAGATTATCGAGCAAGGCGGAAAGAAAAAAAGTGAGTACCGCTATAAAGAGTAAAAGTCCTGGTTTACTGGTTGTTTTTATTTGTTGGGTAATAATGTCAAAGCCATTATGAGAGTCTATTAACTCCACAATCGTCATGGCCCCCAGCAAAAAAAACAGAATGGAAGCAATTTCTCCCAAATGATGCAGCAATTCTTCCGTTACGGTTGGCGGGGAATCGGTCTGGAGTATATAAATTGTCCAGCAAAGCACTCCTGTAATTAAAGCGGATGCCGCTTTATTTAGCTTTAACTGATGCTCAAAAGCTATGGCAGTATAGCCCAATACAAAAACGAGGATAAGTAAGGTTGCAATCATCTGGAGGTAAACTTAATATAAAAAATAATACTCCCTTCGCCCTATCTTAGGCTATAAAGATCATTTGTTTCTTTGTTCTTCATTTGTTCCTGCGCAAAATAAAAAGCCCACCATCGCTAAAGCTATGGTGGACCAGTGCGGAGAGTTAGGGATTCGAACCCCAGGACCTGTTACAGTCAACAGTTTTCAAGACTGCCGCAATCGACCGCTCTGCCAACTCTCCGGGTGCAAAATAATAGTTTGGGCGGTTAACTACCAAAAAAAGAATGGAAAAAGGGGGGATATCAATGTTTCTGCGGTTCTTCCAGTTTTTCAACGGATACCAGGTCGGCTAAATTCACATTCATTGGTAAAATACCGATCTGTACAATGGCACGTTTGCCTCTAATCTCTTTTACCTCGCCTACCTGGTAATTTTTTTTCAGCTTTACCAGTGAACCAACCACAATATGCCCGTTCAGTTCCTTGTATTTCAGGTCTACCTTCCTGGCCAGCTTATTTACCACAATGGCTTCCTTTTGCTTGAAAAGGAGATGATGGAGGTTCTTAACCACCTCATTTTTATTGTCTGATTTTTTCCAGTCAAGTACAACCTGCTTTAATTTCCGCTCCATGTCTTTCAGGTAAACCAATCGTTCCTCTGTGATTTGGTGCTGGTTTTTCAACAGTTCTACCTGCTGGTGGTGTCGTTCCCTGTCCATCACTGTTTCCATTTCTTTTTTCAGTTTCTCATTTTCTTTCACCAGTTTTTGCAGCTCTTTTTTCTCTTTTGTTAGTTGCTGAAGATCCTGTTCAGTACTGTTTAATAAGCGGTCTAGTTTAAAATGATCCTCATCCACTAATTTTCTTGCCCTGGCAATCAGGTGTTTTGGTAAGCCAATCCTTTCTGCAATGGCAAACGTATAGGAACTGCCTGGCTTACCAACCAGCAGTTTATACATGGGCAATAACCTAACCTCATCAAACTGCATGGCGCCATTAAGAATGCCCTGTGTATGATTGGCCATCACTTTCAGGTTGAGGTAATGGGTGGTTACGATGCCAAAAGAATGGCGCCGCGATAATTCTTCCATAATCACTTCAGCAAAAGCGCCTCCTAAATTCGGGTCGCTCCCACTGCCCAGTTCATCTATAAAAAACATCGTTTTACCATTGGCCATTTCAATAAAATATTTCATGTGCAGCAAATGGCTGGAGTAGGTGCTTAGCTCAAATTCGAGGTTTTGTGTATCGCCGATATGAATAAATAATTGCTTGAAAATACCCATCCGCGAGTCTGGATGAACCGGCACCAGCAACCCACTTTGCAGCATTAACTGGTTAAGGCCAACGGTTTTCATGGTAACGGTTTTACCACCTGCATTGGGACCGCTGATCACCAGTATCCTGTTTTTTTCATCTAAGGTGAGGGTAACAGGGATGGTTTTTTTGGCAGAGGCCTTATTGTATAAATATAAAAGCGGATGGTAGGCGTCTATCAGTTGAATATGCGCTTTATCTGTCAGGGCAGGCAGTTGTCCATTCATTTCAAGAGCCAGTTTAGCTTTGGCATGTATAAAATCGTATTCACCGGCAATGGCAAGGTATTGCTGTAAAATAGTAGCGTAAACGGATAAGCGTGCGGTAAGATCCCTCAATATTTTTTGAACCTCTTTGATCTCATCATATTCAAGCGAAAAAACAGCATTATTAAGCTCTATCGTTTCTTCCGGCTCAATAAAAGCGGTTTTGCGGCTGTCGCTTTCACCATGCAGTATGCCTTTTACCTGCCTTTTATGTTCTGAAAAAACAGCTACTACCCTTCTGCCGTTGCTGAAACTCTCATCTATGTCTGCACTGTACCCGGCTTTGGCCAGTTTGGCAATTACTTTTTCAAACATGCGCCGCAATTCATTTCGCTTGCGGAATAAGCTCATACGGATTTTTTGCAGGTCGGCAGAGGCATTGTCTTTCACGGTGCCATTCTCATCCAATATCTCATCAATCAGTTCAATAATTACTTTCTCATAATAGGTGGTCAGTATCACTTTCGCCAATGCCGGAAAGGCTTTTTTCCGTTCCGTATCAAACCACCTGAAAATAGTACTGGTATTCTCTGCCAGCCTGCGAATGGGCAACCATTGTTCGCCGGTTAGCATAGAACCCGGTATGGACAATAGTTTCAGATCATGGCTGATAGAATGGGTAAAATCATTGGGGAAATACTGGCTCTGTTGTAGTATCAGTTTGTACTCATGGGTTTGATGGAGTTCCAGCTCTATATAGTCTTTACGGGTGTGAATACGAAGCTGTTCGGCCTTTTGCCTGGCATAGTCTGTTTTGGCAAGTTCTTTTAGTAAAGCTTTTACCTTATCAAATTCTAATTGTGTGATGGCTGTCTCAGGATACAAACGCATAGCTACTCTTCTTCCTTTTGTTGTGCAAAGGTAATGTTGTAGTGCCGAAAACTGTTCAAGGTAAAATCTCCGCGATTTCTCTGCCTCTCATGTTCTCTGCGCAGAATGAGCACCATTTTACCGCAGAGAACATGAGAGGCAGAGGGTATGCAGAGGGGAATTCTGTTAAAGAATACTTATTGTTATATTATGAGTCACTACAGAGCCAATTAGCATCTGTACTGTTACTCTCTATTATCGTAGTTTTAAAAAAAGATCAGCTAATGAGAACCTATCTTTCCCTTTTATTACTGGTAACCGTTCTTACCGCCTGTGGGCAACCAAAATCAAATAATACATTGATCACTATGAAAAACGAAAGAATTCCGGAAGGAGTAAAAACGGATACGGCCACTTTTGGCGAAGGCTGTTTCTGGTGTACAGAAGCTTTTTTTCAGCGACTGGAAGGGGTTTATAGCGTTATGAGCGGCTATGGCGGCGGATTTGTAGAGAATCCAACCTATGAACAGGTATGTGATAAAAATACCGGCCATATAGAACTGGCAAGAATAGTATACGATCCGGCAAAAATTAGTTTTGATGAATTACTGGAAGTATTCTGGAAAACCCATGACCCTACCACACCCGACCGCCAGGGAAGTGATGCAGGACCGCAATACAAAAGTGTTATTTATTACCATACAGAAGAACAAAAACAAAAGGCGGAAGCGTATAAAGAAAAACTGGATAAAAGCGGGGCATGGAGCAACCCGATTATTACCCTGATTGAACCATTTAAGAATTTTTATCCGGCTGAAAACTATCACCAGAATTATTATAACAGCAATCAAAACCAAAGCTACTGCCGTTTTGTGATTGCCCCTAAACTCGAAAAATTCGAAAAAGTGTTCAAAGATAAACTCAAGAAAAATTAATCATTCATTCTCTCATTCATTCAATCTCTCATTCGCTCATTGAATTACATGTACCAAATTAACCGTAAAAGCTCCCTGTTGATAAGAAGGATACACTGCCGTGAAAGGCGTTTTATTTTTAAACACAATCCGTTTTACCAACGGGTAAAGCCGGGTAGCAATTTTGGCGGATATAATTCCCACTCCGGCGCCCGCTAACACATCTCCCAGCCAATGTTTGTTATTGTACATACGCAGGTAACCCGTAAGTGATGCCACCGCATAGGCGCCTACTCCATACCAGGGCGAGGCATCCCCATATTCCTGCCTGATCAGTTCTGCCGATCCAAAAGCAGTGGCAGTATGGCCGGAAGGGAAAGAAAGATTGTCCGACCCATCTGGTCTTGTTTCATTGGTAATCCGCTTCACAGTCAACACCACACCGGTAGACATGGCAGCAGCCATACCGCTGATGATCACTCTTTCAAAAAATGTGTGCTTTCCTTTTACACCCGCCAGGCTAATTACATGACTGGCAAGGGCAGGGCTGTATTGTAAATAGTCATCCAGATTCGTATGTCTTCCATTAGGGGCCGCCAGGCCGTTCTGAAACGTTTCATTTATGTTTTGTAAAGGCGTTACATGCAGGGAAAGCGCTCCGTAAAGTACCATTGCTGAAGGCACCAGGTAGGAATGAAGTGAATTGACAGTACGTTTAACAACCGGCCTTTTTTGTACTGGGATAGAATCTGTTAGGATAGTTGCATTTTGAGCAGTAGTGCAAACAGGAAAAGCAAGGTTAATGAACAGCGATAAAACAACAGATAGATTCTTCATGAAAAAATTGGGGTCTCTGGCAAGTAGTATATTGATTACTGATACCGATGAAAAATCAAAAATAACCATTATCGGGTTAACCTGTCATTACTTACTTCCCAGCTAAGCGCCAGCGATCCAAAAATAGGGTAACACATAACGATGTTTGCCTTTTACTTGGTGTTTTAGCGTAATATTTACATTCATGCTACCCGAATATCATATTTTTAAACAATGATTACAAAATTCAAATGGCTGTTGGTGATCTGTTTGTGCGGCAGCCTGGGTAGTTCAGCGCAATTAGGTCCTGTAACCAGGCCATTTACCCATGCAGATACCCTAAGGGGAACTATTACGCCGGAAAGGGCCTGGTGGGATGTTATTCATTATGCGATTAGTGTTACACCTGATTTTACCGAGAAGGCCATCAAAGGGAAGGTAGTTATCCGGTTTAAAGTACTTACACCTGGAAAAAGGATGCAGATTGACTTGCAGCAGCCGATGCAACTAACCAAAGCCAGTCTGGATAATAAGCCGCTTGTTTTTACCCGGGAGGGCAATGTGTATTTTATTGATATTCCTACTAAGCTTAAAAAGGGGGCCATTGAAACACTTTCATTGGCTTATGGAGGCAACCCGGTTGTGGCCAAACGCCCCCCATGGGATGGCGGCTGGATATTTACAACTGATAAAATGGGAAGGCCCTGGATGAGTGTAGCCTGCCAGGGACTGGGGGCCAGTGTATGGTATCCTTGCAAAGATCACCAGAGTGATGAACCTGATAGCGGCGCCAGTTTGCAAATAACGGTGCCGGATACCCTGGTGGCTGTTGGTAATGGAAGGCTGCTTAGTACTTATAGTGATTTAGCAGGTACAAAAACCTTTCTCTGGGATGTAAAAAATCCAATTAATAATTATACGATCATACCCTATATCGGTAAATATGTAACCTGGCATGAAAGCTTTGCCGGAGAAAAAGGCGAACTGGATTGTGATTATTGGGTATTGGATTATGAACTGGATAAAGCCAAAGAACAATTTAAACAGGTACCCGAAATGCTTCGCTGTTTTGAATACTGGATGGGCCCCTATCCTTTTTATGAAGATAGCTATAAACTGGTGCAGGCGCCGCATTTAGGTATGGAACACCAAAGCGCGGTGGCCTATGGAAACCGCTTTCAGAATGGATACCTGGGCAGGGATATGTCTGGAACCGGATGGGGATTGAAATGGGATTTTATTATTGTTCATGAAAGCGGCCATGAATGGTTTGCCAATAATATTACCAGTAAAGACTTGGCCGATCTGTGGGTACATGAGGGCTTCACCACTTATGCTGAAACCTTATTTACTGAGTGCCAGTCGGGCGTTCAGGCCGGCAATGAATACAATTACGGCACACGTAAGGGCATCAGAAACGACGTACCCGTTATTGCCCCTTATGGCGTAAATAAACAGGGCAGCGGCGATATGTATCCCAAATCAGGTAATATGATACATAGTATCCGGCATGCGATGAATGATGATGAAAAATTTAGAGAGATGCTTCGCTACCTGAATAAGAAATTTTATCACCAGACAGTAACTACTAAGGATATTCAAAAGGTAGTAAGTAACTATTTTGGCAGAAGCGTAAATAAAATATTCGATCAATACCTGCGAACTACAGAGATACCTGTATTGGAATATTATACAGCCGCTGATAAGGCCCGACTCTATTATCGCTATACAAATTGTGTGGATGGGTTTGATCTGCCTTTATTTGTTCAAACCGAAAAAGGGGGTTGGATACTTGGCCCTGAATCAACAAAATGGAACAGTAAAGAATTAAAGGAGCAGGCACAAATAGTTAATACACTTGAGTCTCTTGAAAAAGCATACTATATTAAAGTGAAACAGGTAGACATACCCAGCCAATAATCAAAGCATTCCAAAAGATGGGTAATATCAGAAAGCAGACGATCATCTCAAGTATACTCGTGTATATTGGTTTTTTTATTGGGTTTATTAATAACTATTTCTATACAACCACTACCCCTTTCGGTTTTTATGATAGCGGTAATATCTTCACACCCAGTCAATACGCGTTAACCCGCATTTTCTTTGATTTTGGGCAGATCATGTTTGCTTTTGGATCATTGGGTATGATTCCGGTGATCTATAAATTTTATCCTTATTACAAGGATAATCTTCCGGAGAAAAAGATAGATTTACTTTCCTGGGCCCTGGTAGCTTCTTTTATCGGGTTTATCCTGGTGTCGATTGGTGGCTGGTATTTTGAACCGCTGTTTGTGCGAAAATTTTCTCAAAATTCGCAACTGGTAGTTGATTATTATTTCTGGTTATTCCCTTTTGCCATGGGAATGCTTTTCTTTTCCGTGATCGAAAGTTTTTGCTGGGCAGTACAAAAATCAGTGATATCAAACTTTTTGAAGGAAACCGGTCTTCGCCTGTTAACCAGTGTGTTAATTCTGTTGTTTTATTTCAGAATTATTTCATTCCGTTATTTCGTTTACCTTTTTGCTTTCCAATACCTGGTTGTGTTCCTGGTACTGTTGTTGTATCTATACCGTTCAGGACATTTATACCTAACCTTCCGTGTAAGCGGGGTTACCCGAAAATTTTGGAAAAAAATAGTGGGTATGCAGATGCTGATTTTTGGTGGAACTTTTATTGCCGCTATAGCCGCTACCATTGATAGTTTGATTATTGCCAGCATTAAAGGATTAACCGCAACGGGTATTTTTGTATTCGCGCAATATGCTGCCAACCTGATACAAGTGCCACAACGAAGTATACAAGCTATTTCCGCGGGGGTATTGTCGAGGGCCTGGAAAGATAAAGACTATAAAGAGATCCATCGTATTTACCAGCGATCCTGCATTAACTTATTATTGATGTCATTGTTCATATTCGGCAACCTTTGGCTGAATGTAAAGGATGGAATGTTAGTGCTAAATATTCAAAAAGAGTATGCGGATGGACTGGGTGTTATTTTTATTCTGGGAATGGTACGTATCATAGATGCCGGTACCGGCCTGAATGCCATGGTTATTAACACGTCTACTTTCTGGCGGTTTGATTTTTATAGTGGTGTAATATTACTCGCCTTCCGCCTGCCTCTCACTTATTTTTTAATCAAAAATTATGGCATCATCGGTTCCGCGTTCGCAGAATTAGCGGCGTATAGTGTCTATAATTTTATTCGCTTCGAATTCCTCCGCAGAAAGTTTAAAATGCAGCCGTTTAATCTTCAAACACTTTATTCTATTTTACTGGCCTGCTCAACGTATGCTCTGTGTTTTTGGGTATTCAAAGATATGCATGGATGGAGCGGAATTATTTTACGAACAGGCAGCTTCTCCCTAACCATGATTTCCGGAATATTTTACTGGAAACTCACACCCGATGCAGGGCAATTGTATGAGACGCTGATGAAAAGAGTTAGGGGTTAGGAGTATAATAGAACTTCTAACTCCTAACTATTTCCCCACCCTCCCCGCTCCTCTATACTTCGCTTGCCAATATTTTTCAGTCAGATCACTAATCATTACGCCACCGCTGGTGGAAGCATGAACGAATTTGTTATTGAGCAGGTAAACGCCTACATGGGAGATATCAGTTCCACCTATATTAAAAAAAACCAGGTCGCCTTCCCGCAGTTCTTCCAGTTCAATTCTTTCACAAACCATATATTGTTCCTGCGAGGTTCTGGGAAGTGCTTGTTGGTATATATCCCGCATAATTATTTGTGTAAAAGCAGAACAATCAATACAATTTTCGGTACTGCCACCCATGCAGTATTTGGTTCCCCACCATTTGTCAATCAGTTCCAGCAAAGGAATATTACCCAATTTTTCTACCGTTGCATCTGTGGCAATGGCATACTTTAACTGGAGCATACTGGCCGTTTCAATACTGCCGGTCATCAGGCCATCATATTTATTTTTTTGGGAACTATTGGTTTTTACCGCCGATTCTATGCTTTTTGCGGCATCTCCTTGCTGGCTACTGTTTTTATCAACCCAGCCGGGTGTTACTTCTATCCCACTCAGAAATTCCCTTTTTACGGGGGTATTTGTTTTGCGGGCCCCCAAACCGGAAACAGCACTGTCTTTTGTAGTCAGATTCCGGATAGAGCGGCAACTGGTTATTACCAGTAAGCCCAACAGCAATATCGTTAGCGCCTGTAGTTTCATTAGGTAATCCGCAAGGTAAGGGTCAGTAACCTAAGTGGCAAAGAGTTGAATAACTTTAAGATATGACGGATAGGGATGCAGGAAATGTGGATAAGTATTGGGGAGAGTTGGGAGTTGGGAGTTAGGAGTTAGGGGTATGGAGTTGTGGAAATTGTTTCTTGAATGCCTCCTGTTTAGTAACGATATTTGACCTCTGTTTGAAGTTAGTCTTAACAAGCACTAACTTCTAACTCCCAACTCCTAACTCCAGACTAAAAAGTTACATGCCCCAATTCTCACATTTACACGTTCATACCCAATATTCCCTGCTCGATGGTGCGGCGCCTATTGATGCTTTATACAAAAAAGCGATGAAGGACCAAATGCCTGCCCTGGCTATTACTGACCATGGTAATATGTTCGGGGCATTTAATTTTGTGAGCCAGGCATGGAAACATACTAAAGTAGTGGGTAAAGACGCGGATGGAAAGGATATCATCGAACCCATTATCAAACCCATCGTGGGTTGTGAGTTTTATGTGGTGCGGGACAGGCATGTGAAATCTTTTACCAAAGACATGAAAGATGCGCGTTATCACCAGGTATTACTCGCTAAAAATGCCCTTGGCTACCAGAACCTGGTAAAACTAACCTCCCTGGGTTTTATTGAAGGGATGTATAGTAAGTACCCGCGGATAGATAAAGAGCTGATCGAAAAATACCATGAGGGACTGATTGCCACTACCTGTTGTATTGGCGCCTATGTTCCCCAAATGATTTTACATGACGGAGAAGAAAAAGCGGAAACAGAATTCAAATGGTGGCTGGATATGTTTGGCGAGGATTATTACATAGAATTACAACGCCATAACATAAAGGAACAGGAACTGATTAACCAGACCCTACTAAAATTTTCCAAAAAATATAATGTGCCTGTCATTGCTACCAACGATAGCCATTATGTAGATAAATCAGATGCCAACGCGCATGATATCCTGCTATGCATAAATACCGGTGAAAAGCAAAGTACACCCGGCTTTGATGATTTTGTAAATGATGAAATACAGGTAAAGAATCGTCGTTTCAAATTTCCCAATGAGCAGTTCTATTTTAAAACTACCGAAGAGATGAGCCAGCTCTTCAGCGATATTCCGGAATCGCTGGATAACACCAATGCCATTGTAGATAAGGTAGAATTATTGAACCTTAAAAAAGATATTCTTCTCCCCGCTTTTCCCATTCCCAATGAATTTAAGGTTCACAAAGATGATAACCTGAACCAATGGGAGTATCTGCAACACCTTACCAGGATGGGCGCCAAAGAAAGATATAATGATCTTACCCCTGAAGTACAGGAGCGAATAGATTTTGAGTTGTTCACCATCAAAACCATGGGTTTTGCCGGATACTTTTTAATTGTAAGTGATTTTATCAAAGCAGGTCGTGCCATGAATGTGTTTGTAGGGCCTGGGCGCGGTTCCGCAGCAGGTAGTGTGGTGGCTTATTGCATCGGCATTACGAATATTGACCCGATTAAATACAATTTGCTGTTCGAGCGATTCCTGAATCCGGATCGTAAGAGCATGCCCGATATTGACACGGATTTTGATGATGAGGGCCGTCAGAAAGTGATCGATTATGTGGTAGAAAAATATGGAAAAAACCAGGTGGCCCAGATCATTACCTATGGTACCATGGCTGCCAAAATGAGTATCAAAGATGTAGCCAGGGTATTGGACCTTCCACTATCAGAAAGTAATATGCTGGCCAAACTGGTTCCTGATAAGCCGGGTACGGAACTGCGTCGCGTATTGCATGCGCCGCTTACCGCTAAGGAAGGAGAAAAATCACTCGAAGAAAAAGAAGCCTACCAGCAGGAAGATATAGAGAATGTAAAAAAGCTGCGCGAAATTTATAAAGGAACCGATATCAGGGCGCAGGTACTGAAAGAAGCGGAAAGATTAGAAGGCTCTGTTCGCAATACCGGTATTCATGCCGCCGGTATCATCATTGCCCCACGCGATCTTACAGACTTGTTACCGGTGGCCACTTCCAAAGAGTCGGACCTATGGGTAACACAGATTGAAGGTAGTGTGATTGAAGATGCCGGTGTAATTAAGATGGACTTCCTGGGTTTGAAAACCCTTTCCATCTTGAAAACAGCGTTAGAACTGATCAAACAAAACCATGGCGTTACCATTGATCTTGATATTATTCCATTGGATGATGAGAAAACATTTCTTCTCTATCAAAAAGGTGAAACCAATGCCACGTTCCAGTTTGAAAGCGTAGGCATGCAGAAATACCTGCGCGAACTGAAACCCGATAAGTTTGATGAGCTCATTGCCATGAACGCCTTATATCGCCCGGGCCCTATCGCCTATATCCCTAAATTCATCGACCGCAAACATGGCCGTGAACCCGTTAGTTATGATGTGCCTGATATGGAAGAGTACCTGGTAGATACCTATGGTATTACTGTTTACCAGGAACAGGTAATGTTACTTAGTCAAAGCCTCGCTGGTTTTACCAAAGGCGATGCGGATGTGTTGCGTAAAGCAATGGGTAAAAAACAGAAATCCGTTCTTGATAAAATGAAGGCCCAGTTTATCACCGGCGCTTCTGCCAAGGGTCACCCAACAGATAAACTGGAAAAAATATGGACAGACTGGGAGGCATTTGCCCAGTATGCCTTCAATAAATCACATTCTACCTGCTATGCATTGGTTGCCTACCAAACTGCCTATTTAAAGGCACATTATCCCGGTGAATATATGTCTGCCGTGTTAAACCATGCCGGAGCCATAGAAAAGATCACTTTTTTTATGGAAGAGTGCAAACGCATGGGCATTAAAGTACTCGGACCGGATATCAATGAATCTCTGAAAGGTTTTGCCGTAAACCAAAAAGGCGAGATCCGTTTTGGTTTGGGTGGATTAAAAGGTGTGGGTGATGCAGCCGTAGATAATATTATCACTGAAAGAGGAAAGAATGGCTGGTACACGGATATGTTTGATTTTATTAAACGGGTACTACAGAAAAACGTTAATAAAAAATCATTGGAAAGCCTTGCCTATTCAGGTGCATTTGATTGTTTTACAGCCTATCACCGGGCACAGTATTTTACCATCCCGGATGGGGAAAGGCTAACAGGACTGGAACGCATTATTAATTATGGCCAGGCTCAGCAAACCATCAGCCAGGGATCAACGAATACCTTGTTTGGCGATTTACCGGCTGCCATGCAGGTACAGGTACCTAAAATTCCAAACTGTGAGCCATGGACCCTCACTGAATTACTGGATCATGAAAAAGACGTTACAGGCATGTTCATGAGTGGTCACCCACTGGATCATTTTAAGTTTGAACTGAAATACTATGGTATCACCAGGATCAGTGATTTTAATGAGATAAAGGAAACGCTTCACCTGCAGCCTAACCCGGGCAAAGGCTTACGCGTAGCGGGTTTGGTGATTGATGTACAACACAGGGTAACCAAAACAGGTAAAAATTTCGGATCATTCTCCATCGAAGATTTTACAGGTAAAACAGAATTTCTTTTATGGAGTGAAGACTATATTAAGTTTCAGAATTACCTGGAAAAAGGACAAAATATTTTGCTCAATGGTTTCTTCCGCCCCAGGTATAACCGGCCCAATGAATTTGGTTTCAAGGTGAATGTGATGTCATTGCTCGAAACTGTAAAGCAAAACCTGACACGCAGTATAGAAATTAATGTGCATCCGGTTTCTGTGACGCCTGATTTTGTGAACTTTGTAGATAAGAATGTACGAAGTTTCCCCGGAAAATCATCTCTGCGGTTTAACATTTATGAACCAAAAGAGAACCTGAAAGTAAGTTTATACAGTTTTGAAAAAGGTTTTCAGATGAATGAGGATATGGCGGAATTCCTGATGAATAACCCTGATGTAGAGGTACATGTGGGGTTGGTTGGCTAATTTGGCTGTTGCATCCATATTTATGGAAACCTGCCCCATTGTCAGGTTTTGCCTGTTGCAACGTCATTAATAACAGTGGTGGAAAAGTCAAATCAGCACAAATCAGGCTTTGGATTTATATTTGCCATCCTTCCGGTATTAAACGATAAAATAATAAACAATTAAATCTTAGAAAAATGGTGTTAGAATTAACAGACGCAAATTTCCAGGCAACCGTGCTTGACAGCGATAAACTGACAGTAATTGATTTTTGGGCGGAATGGTGCGGACCTTGCCGTGCAATCGGACCCGTTATTGAAGAATTATCAAAGGATTATGATGGTAAAATAAATGTGGGTAAAGTAAATGTAGACCATAACCCTACCCTGAGTGTTAATTATGGTATTACTTCTATTCCTGCCATCCTTTTTATTAAAGGCGGACAGATAGTTGACAAACAAATTGGCGCGGTACCAAAATCGGTGTTAGACAAAAAAATTAAGGCGCTGATTTGATCAGCCCGGGAGACTATTTAAAAAAAGAGCTTTTTGTAAAGCTCTTTTTTTATGCCCGAAAGCATAGAAATATTGAACAGATGACTGTCTGGTAACGAATGTTGAAATAACAAACTATTTAGACATTCGAAATTCTTTCGGGTTATTTTTTTGTTATCTTTCCAAACCTAAACTACTCCCGAATGAACATCAAGACCCGCCTGTTACTGATGAATTTTTTAGAGTTTTTTGTCTGGGGTTCCTGGTTAATTTCATTGGGTGGGTACATGATCGTTACCCTTCATTTTACCGGCGGGGAAGTGGGCGCTGTGTATGCAACCATGGGTATCGCTTCTTTATTTATGCCGGCGCTGATGGGTATTGTGGCAGACAGATGGGTAAATGCAGAAAGGGTATTGGGTGTATTACATGTAATCGGCGCCCTGCTGTTATTTTGGGCATCAACCGTTACGGATTACCGTACTTTTTACCTGATCATGTTACTCAACTCCATGGCTTTTATGCCAACCATCGCCCTGAATAATACCGTTTCCTATATCGTACTGGAGAAAAAAGGGTTTGATATCGTAAAAGACTTCCCGCCTATCCGTGTTTGGGGCACGATTGGTTTTATTGCAGCCATGTGGATGGTGGATATACTTGGCTGGACCAAAAGTCCGCTTCAATTATACATAAGCGCCATTGCGGGGTTGGTATTAGGTGTGTATTCCTTCACTATTTCAAAATGTACGCCCATAAAAGATACCGGCAGGAAAACACTGGCTTCTTCTTTAGGGCTGGATGCTTTTGTGTTATTCAAAAGAAGAAAGATGATCATCTTTTTCATTTTCGCTATGTTGTTGGGCGCGGCCCTGCAAATTACAAATGCCTTTGGAGGCGCTTTCCTGGATGATTTTAAAACAGGTTATGCTGATTCATTTGGCGTACAGCATCCCAACCTGCTTTTGTCTATTTCACAGATATCAGAAACACTTTTCATCCTCACCATCCCATTTTTCCTGCGCAGATTCGGGATCAAGCAGGTTATGCTGATGAGCATACTGGCATGGGTTTTCCGATTCGGCCTGTTCGCGATAGGCGACCCCGGGCATGGCTTATACCTGCTGGTACTTTCCATGATTATTTATGGAATGGCTTTCGACTTTTTCAATATCTCAGGTTCCTTGTTTGTAGAAAAAGAATCAGATATAAAAATAAGGGCCAGCGCCCAGGGTCTGTTCATGCTCATGACCAATGGAATAGGCGCCTTCCTGGGTGGCACTTTAAGCGGATGGGTAGTGGATTATTTTACGGTGGATGGCATCAAGAACTGGCAGCATATCTGGTTCAGCTTTGCAGGCTATGCAGTGGTATTGGCTGTGGTGTTTCCTTTGGTGTTCAGGTATAAGCATGTGAAGGCAATGAATAATTAATTAACTTTGCGTACAAATCATATGTATGACCTCGCCCTTCTCTGATCCGTCTATTTTGGTAGCTAATAATGCAGATGTGCGACTCAAACAGATAGGTGAAAAAATACTTCACCGAGAGCGGATTAGTTTTGAGGATGGAGTGGCTCTTTTCGCAAAAGGCTCACTCTCCTACCTGGGTGCACTGGCTAATTGGGTACGTGAACAGAAACATGGTGATAAAACGTATTTCAATAGAAATTTTCATATAGAACCCACCAATGTTTGTGTGTTCGCCTGCAAATTCTGCTCCTATTCCCGCATCTATTCCAATCGTGAGGAGGGATGGGAACTGAGTATTGAACAGATGATGCACATAGTAAAAAGTTATGACGGGAAACCGGTTACCGAAGTGCATATTGTAGGTGGCGTTCATCCTAAAATGAACCTGGATTTTTTTCTCGAACTGCTCAGAACCATTAAAGCGCATCGCCCCGACCTGCATATCAAAGCCTTTACGCCGGTTGAGCTGGATTACATGTTTAAGAAAGCGAAAGTACCGGT
Source organism: Chitinophagaceae bacterium (assembly GCA_023229465.1). Lineage (GTDB taxonomy): Bacteria > Bacteroidota > Bacteroidia > Chitinophagales > Chitinophagaceae > Sediminibacterium. Next base: position 7,284 of record JALNZE010000003.1, on the reverse strand, counting down.
GGAAGAGGGCATGCGCCTGGCACAGGAAGCGGGCCTTGATTCTTTACCCGGTGGCGGCGCGGAAATATTTCATCCGGAAATACGTAAACAGATCTGTGAAGACAAAGTGGATGCGGAAGGCTGGTTACACATTCATAAAGTGGCACACGAATTAGGCATGCATAGTAATGCCACTTTATTATATGGGCATATCGAAAGTTTCTCGCATCGCATTGATCATATGGACAGGCTTCGCCAATTACAGGATGAAACAGGTGGGTTCAATACATTCATACCACTCAAATTCCGTAATATGGATAATGATATGAGTTATCTGAAAGAGAGTTCTGTAATAGAAGATATGAAGATGTATGCGGTATCCCGATTGTACCTGGATAATTTTCCGCACATCAAAGCCTACTGGCCCATGCTTGGCCGGCAGAATGCACAGTTAGCCCTGTCGTTTGGAGTTAACGATATTGATGGTACTATTGATGATTCAACCAAAATATACACGATGGCCGGAAGTGAAGAACAAAATCCTTCCATGAGTACCGCCGACCTGGTAAACCTGATTAAACAGGCAAAAAGGCAACCCGTAGAAAGAGGAACCCTGTATAATGAGATAAGGGATTATTCGGAAGTAGTACTTGAAGAAATGAATGATTGAAAGAATGGGTGAATGGAAGAATCGTGTTAACAATTAAACAAATCCTCTCACGATGGCATTTCACTTTTCACAATTAACACTCTGGTAAGCTCAACGGTATATGCGTAGCCAACCCCCCATCCGCCGTTTCTTTGTATTTGCTGTTCATGTCTAAAGCCGTATCCCACATGGTTTTGATTACTTTATCTAAACTAACAATGGCATAATCTGGTGAACTTTGTAAAGCCAGTTGAGAAGCGGTGATGGCTTTAATGGCTCCCATGGTATTTCGTTCAATACAGGGTATTTGTACCAGGCCGCCAATGGGGTCGCAGGTGAGGCCCAGATGATGTTCCATGGCAATTTCCGCTGCCATCAATGCCTGCCTTTGTGTACCACCCAAACACTCCGTTAAAGCCGCCGCGGCCATCGCGGAAGAAACACCAATCTCTGCCTGGCAACCGCCCATAGCCGCCGAAATAGTGGCCCCTTTTTTAAAAATGCTGCCTATCTCAGAAGCAACTAATAAAAACCGCATAATTTTATCTTCATCGTTACCGTCACAAAAAGCAATAAAGTATTGCAATACGGCAGGTATCACACCGGCCGCGCCATTGGTAGGTGCAGTAACTACGCGGCCAAAAGAAGCATTCTCTTCATTAACGGCTAAAGCAAAACAACTAACCCAATCTAATGTGTATTTAAAATCATTACCCCCCCGTTTGATAGACGCCATCCAACCATCATAATCAGTATAGCTTTGCCCTTTCATCAGTCGCTTATTCAGGTCAAATGCCCTTCTGCGAACCTGCAATCCGCCGGGCAGTTCACCCTTTGCATGGCAACCACGGAAAGTACATTCTTTCATACTCTTCCATATAGTAAGTAGTCCTTTGCGTGTTTCTATTTCTGTTCGCCAGGCAGACTCATTTTCCATCACCACTTCATGAATGGCCATTCCATTCATGCACCAATGCAATAGATCATTGGCGGTATTAATGGGGAAAGGCAGGTCAATACCGGGTTTGCCGCCATTGGCTTCTCCCTCTTTTACTACAAAACCACCCCCAATTGAGAAATAAGTTTCACACCATTGTTCACCGGTATTCAATTCAATCAAAAAGGATAAGCCATTGGGATGAAAGGGCAGGGATTCTTTATACAGGAATTGTACATTCTCTGCTACTACGAAAGGTATCCATGACTGACCGCCGAGCAGTATTCGCTTCTCAGTCCGTATGGTATCTATTTTGGGGGTAATGGCATTTACATCAATGGTTACAGGGTCTTCACCGCATAAACCCAGTATTACGGCTATATCCGTACCATGCCCCTTCCCCGTTTTAGCCAGGGAACCATATAAAAGAATCGTTACCGCCACTACTTTATCAATGGCTGATTTTTCACTGATGGTATCGAGGCAACGCAGGGCGGCCCTCCATGGCCCCAGGGTATGTGAACTGGATGGCCCCACACCTATTTTAAACATATCAAATACAGAAATTGATTCGTGTGGCATGTAACAGGTATTGTACCTCAAAAGTAGGTAAAGCTTTCCTGGTTTTAAGCACAACAAAATGCCAAACATTCACCACAAACCCAAAGAAGCTTTTTATATTTGATGATGCAATCATTTATCCTCGCTATCGCGTGTTGTTTTACCATTTTTACTTCCGCCTATACACAAAAAAAACAGCGGGCCTCCGGTAATATGCCGGATACTGGGCTGGTTAGAAAACTTTTGCGGCAGCATCCGGGTTATTTTCAAAGAATGCTTGACCATCCCGACAGTTTCAGGGTACAGGTTGTGTACACGCAAATCAATCGTGATAAAAATAATAAACCCTCCTTCAGGGAATTCACTTATAACCTGAATAACAACCAATACTTCTACCCTGCCAGTACCGTTAAAATGCCCGTTGTTTTTCTGGCGCTTGAAAAACTGAATGAATTAAACATAAAAGGGCTTACCAAATCGGCAACCATGATCACCGATAGCAGTTCAGAAGGGCAGGATGTTGTATACACACATCCCCGGGCAGAAGACAGCCGGCCCGGTATTGAACATTATATCAAACAGGTTTTACTGGTAAGCGATAATGACGCTTTTAACCGTTTGTATGAGTTTTTAGGGCAGGAATATATCCGGCAAAAGCTTACTGATAAAGGCTATCCGGATGCCATCATACGGCACAGGCTAAATGTAAGTAAATCGGCGGAACAAAACAGGCATACCAATCCCGTTCATTTTTATGATACAAACGGGGTACTTCTGTACAGTAAGCCCGGCCAATACAGCCAGGCTGCCTTTCCGGCCCTTACTGTAAAATTGGGTACAGGCTATTACAGCAATGGCAACCTGGTGAATGAACCCTTTAATTTTTCAGAAAAGAACCGTGTGTATTTGCAGGACCAGCATCATATACTGCAATCCGTTTTATTTCCGGAAGTTACCAACCGTAAACAAAAATTTAACCTTACCGATGATGATTATGTTTTTCTGAAACACTGGATGAGCGCCTACCCGAAGGAAAGTAACTATCCTTATTACGACTCAACAGAATATTGGGATGCGTATTGTAAATTTTTGGTACATGGCTCAGAGAAAGGACCATTGCCTAACAATATCCGGATATTTAATAAAGTGGGCGATGCCTATGGGTTCCTGACAGATATTACTTATGTAGCCGACTTTGAAAACAAGGTCGAATTTATGCTCAGCGCCACTATTAGCTGCAACAGTGATGGTATTTATAATGATGATCAGTATGATTATGAAACCGTAGGTTTCCCCTTCATGAAAAATTTGGGTAGAATGGTTTATGAATATGAGTTGGCCAGGAAGCGAAAGTATCTACCCGATCTGGGCAAATTTCAGATCCAATACTAAGTTTGATTTTACAGGCGAATCTGTGAAGAAGGAAGCTTTCGCTTCACACAGTTCTTTACCTTACTTTACAGTATACATCCTTCCGTTTTTAATTACTAATGTTACTTTTTCCAGGTTATCAATATCTGAAGCAGGATTGGCGGAAAGCAATACAAGGTTTGCTATTTTCCCTTTTTCAACTGTTCCGGTTTTATTTTCAATGCCAATAGCCATGGCGCCCATTCTTGTAGCGCTGATAATAGCCTCCATAGGCGTAAATCCGGCCTCCTTTACTAATAGCTGCATTTCACGTTGCACAAACTTTTTTTCATCGCTGTCTGTTCCCGTACATACCGGCACCCCTTTATCCAAAGCTAATTTGGTAAACCGTTTAGCCATATTCCATTGAGCAATGATGACTTTTTTTGTTGAATCAGGAAAAGAATTTTCTTCCAGCCGGCTCTTATAAACCAGCAGTGTAGGGTCTAATATGGTTTTATTGGCCAGCATAGCGGTTATGTATTCATTTATGGGGAGCATTTCAAACGCCTCATTCCAAAAAGCTTCGGTAAGACCGGGCTTTTTCCATTCGACCGGTATCTTCGTTGAAGGCCATCTGGCAATCATCCCCGCATGTGAAATGGTATTTACACCGGCATTGATTACTTCCTGTGGAGAGGCAATTGTTAAGTCGGTATGACTCCATACCTGCAGGTGTTGTTTATGCGCTTCTATCGTTATTCTTTTTGCTAAATCTCCATTTAGTTGCGCATATAATTTTATGGCGGTCGCACCCGTGCCTTTTGCTTCTGCAACCGCTAGTTCAAGATTCGTTGTATCATTTACACCTCGCATATAAGACATTTCCCCTGCCTTGCCTCCTTGTGAACTTTGATGGGTTCTGGGGTCATTAAAAAAAGAAGGGCCGGCCATTAATGCGGAATAATAAATATCAGGAGAAAGAATATCACCAACCAGTGCATCCCTTGATAAGCCCGACAGTTCCCTTGCATCACCGGCCATATCCCTAACCGAAGTAATGCCTTTCATCAGCATATCATACAAATCCTTTTCTGCTTTTGCGCGGTTATCTTCTTTGGTTGGTTCAGTAGCCAGGTGTATATGCGTATCTATCAATCCGGGCATTAGATATTTACCGGAAAAATTAAAAACAGTAGCGGAATCCGGAATAGTGATACCGGTAACAGTACCCACGGCTTCAATCGTATTATTTCTGATGATAACGGTATAATGATTCAATACAGCTTTTGAAACACCATCAATTACATTCACATCTTTCAATGCATAATAGCCCGGAGAAAACTGGCCGAAAGAAAATGTAAAGAACCCCACAATCATAAACGGAAGAAGCATTTGTTTTTTCATTATCGACTGATTTATTTTGATAAAATGATTAAAAGAAATTTAGTACGCTGAAGTCCCCCCCCCCGATAAAATACGCTGGATTGAATATAAGTATATTTTATTGACGCTAACACAAAACTATTTAGATTTTATTGGATAAAAAGAAGCACCAATCATAATTGGAGCTTCGAGGTACACTTGAGCAGGGTCTCGTTTTTGAAACTGAATTTCTAGTTGGAGTAGTCTCGTGGTTATTGAAAAATTATTTCTCCGAAGATTCTCTCGTAGAGGACTCTTCGATTTGTAAACAAAGGAATATCATTTTCACCGAATATCAAGCAGGTAGCGAGCGATTGAATAATTTCGAAACACGTAATTCTCATCAAATTCAGTGGTATACCGGATTTATGCAATTCTCAAGCGCAGTCCTCTCCGAGAGAATCTGCGAGGAAGTAATTGCGTTATCCGTCCGCCGACATAACGCCAAGCCTTTTGTAGGTAGCCTCAGTTAGTTTTATTTTGATATTCTTAGAAATGAAGTTCTGAATTTTTCCCATTTCTCAATATCACCATTAATATTAACTCTTTTTGTGTTTTTAAAAATATTGGAAATTGTTCCAATAAAAGCTCCAGATGGTGCACCGATTAAAGTTGAAACTAAGACTACCATTGTGCCTTTGTCAAATAGGTCACTTTGAATACTTGGCATTAAGGAAAATAAACTTAATGATGCAACTCCTAAAAGACTACCAACTCCTATATTATGTCCAAAAGAATGCTTTGTTTTAATGAAACCGATTTGAGCATAATGAATTATTTTATTCTTGTCTTTAAATTCAATTGTCGAGTCAGTAATTTTATAATCTCGACCATACATTATTTTCTTTCCCTCTAAGTTATAAACGCGAATGAATTCCTTTTTTTGAGAATAAACATTTACTGTAAGAAATGTCAAAAGGAAAAATACTAAAGCTTTCATATAAATTGAATTAGTAACAATATATGTCGAAGGTTACCTACAACAATTAAATTTAAGAAAGTTTTGAATACCCCCACTTGCGGATTTTCCCCTTCCTTTCTGATAATCACCCATTTAAAATGATTGTAGTCACTAAATAAACTTTCGCCAATACAACCCCCTATCCCACCCTGCTCTTTTCAAATAGTCCGGTAATTTTTAAAATATCCTTTTTCGCTTAATGTAAGTTTTCAGTGTTGTAAAATACATACACAAAATAATCCCACCAGGCAGGTATGCGTAACAATGCCCGATTAAACCATTTGCTGGGTATCAATAATAAATGAGGGGATAAAATGCCAACGACAATAACGTTTATGTTGTTTATCCATCAGCCATTTTAAATAAGGGTTTCCATCTGGCGCAGGTAAAAGTGATGAAGAATACCCCGTCGGGTTCCCCAATTTTTTTCGTACACTCATCTATATAAGTTATGAATGCAATTTATATGGAGAACCGAAACGATGTATTGCGGTTTATACGAAACGTTTACTGTTTTTAACAGACTTCCCTTATGCGAGAACCGCAATGTCCCCTATCGGGAGACAGTGCGGGGAAGAAAAAAATTAAAACCCTTTGCAAAAGGGGTTCCAGTTGCACTAATCATGTCTTTATTTTTTGTTCTAATCATTTTCAAGTTAGTAATAAACTATCACCGGAGCGGTTTTTAGGCTTGCACCCAACGTTCGGGCTTTGCGTTCGGCGGGGCATTTGGAAATCGTCTAGCCCGGAACTGAAGCCGATGTAAGATACAAAAGTTGAAAAATATTCTATTGCTCATCCGTGTTCGGTCAGCCAGATATGCCGCTGATAGTAGTACAAAGATGAAGATCTATTCGTCACCCCCGCTGACGAAAAACCTCGCTGTTGGCTGTTAGTGCCTTTACGGTCGAACGGTTGATGTCAAACCACAAGGCAATAAAATACTGATTCGCTATTTACGCTTTGTTCCGATTAAAAAAAAATTTGTCGAATCATTTACCGCCGTCCTAAGAGATGAGTCAATCCCTTTTTGAGATAGCCGCATACTGTCCAATAATTTTGAAGTCGATTGGAATAAGCTGTCTAAGTGTTTTACTTCTTCGGAAGTAATCCCTTTTGACGTGTAATATACTGATGCTAATACCGCAAAAAAAGAAGCAACAGCTACTACAACCGCAGCCAATGTTAAGTTTTTTTGTATTCTGAAATTTTTGGGCAGGACAATATCGTTAAGATTTTGAGTTGATTTATTTGTTTTAACTATTGATTCACGGATAATACTCCCATTAACAATCTTTGCTGCATAATCGAATCCTAACTCTTTAGTTATTAATCGTTTAGTTATTTAGTGATACAGAATTCTCTACGCTGCATATCTGACGTGGCTTACATGAAAATATTTTTGCACCTGCTTTCTGTCAT
>JALNZE010000035.1 GCA_023229465.1 Chitinophagaceae bacterium | reverse complement strand
GCTCTACTCTCGGATCCTTTAAATCATCGAAGAAAGGAAGTATCCCGTTCATATGCTTTTATCCCTATAAACGTATTTTCTTCAATTATCGCATCCCTTCCCTAAAATTTAGATGCGTTTGCCCTGCGGATATCTGCCTGAATACTGCTTTTGTAACTGGTAGGATTATTGTCGCAACCGCAAATGAGGTAACCGAATTACAGCATATTCGATAAATTGTGTTTACAATGGACCAGGATTTTTTTTCTTATCTGCAAAAGCTTGAACTATTATTATTTTTTTCGGGTTATCCGGTAATATACCTGCTGGTACATAGCATAGCCGGTAAACCCAGGGAAAAAGATACCATTCAAAGCCGGGTAGTATCGCTGTTACCTTATTCTTACGCTTTAATGGGCACCCTTTACCTCGGACTGCTGTGTAAGAATATATATCCCGATTATTCTATGGAACATATCCTGGAACGAATTCAAAATCCTTATGTAACCTTGCTGGGACTGGGTTCCCTGCTTTTCTGGATTCCTGCAATAAGCCATAAGCGGGTACTTAGTTTTTTACATGGACTGTTTTTTTTCTTCCTGTTAATCGGGGATTTTTTTATGCAGGAAACAGGTAGGGTTGCTGACAAGGCTGTGCTGAAAAATGATATGAAAATATATACCATAAGCCTTCTCTTACATCTTTTAGCGCTATTGTTGATCTTTGGGTTAAGTCAACTGTACAGGCGTTTTTTACGTTCCAGGGTATCCTGATTCACTTTCATCAACTTTTGTATTTTTTATCGCGATACCCGGTATTTTCTACCGTACCCTTTGACTCAAATAATAGTAATTTCATAGGATTATCTACAAACAAAACGTATCCTTGTTTGCGCCAGGAAAGGGGGATTCCTGTCCATAAAATAATACAGGGTTCCAGATAGTATGATAAAAATCATTATTTGTAATGATAAAAATCATACTACCCCTGAAAGACCCGATCTACTTTTACATCAGTGATTTTATAATCTATTCATTTAAATATTATTTATGAAACTTCTTAAAAACCACAGCCTGCTGATTATCCTGCTCCTTTTCAGTAGTTATGGCTACATTTCCAGTTGCACCCATGAGTCTTTAACACCCTTACCAGCCGCGGCTTCAAACGCCCCTGTTATCACCCGTGGTACCAATATTCACCTTCCCGGAAGTTTGACTAAAGGGAATGTTGATGAATGGAAACTTGATAAGGTCCATTCAAGTACAATGTGGTCTACCAATTATGTGGGAGCTTCGGGATTGCTAACCGGCAGGTTCAATCAATTTGGTATGCATGAGGTAACCGATGCGAAAGCGATCAATTATGTTACCGCCGGACAACCTTTATTGGATTCTTCCTGGGCATTTTATGAAAATGAACCTGGCAAAACCTATTTTAATGGCTATGTTCAGATGAATCAGTCAAATACCGGTGAACCCGGCAGAGACGCCGGATGTAATGTTGCCGGGTTGGGAACTGTAGCAATTGTAGCCGGTACCCAGAACCTTACGGAAACCAATCTTGCCAAGATCAAAACAACCGAAGTTAAATTTGATCCACTGAGCAATGATTATATCGTTACACTTAATCTTACCTGGAAAGGTAAATTGGCCGCGCCTATCACTAAATCAATCGTAGGTAAACTAAAATATATTTCAAAAACAAAAGTGCAGTTTGGCACCGCTGCGGCATATGAGGTATTTGGTCTGCAGTTAAAATTCCAGTTTAACTGCAGGGATTTTGGAATTGCCAGTACCAGTATCTCCGATAAAATTGATATTGAATGCAACATGAACTTCCATAATAAGTAATTAAAAACAGCATTACAATGAAACAACTAATTATATACGTCGGTTTCCTTATTATAATGGTTACCGGTTTAACAGGTTGCTACAGGGATGTTATCCTGCCCGATGCTGCTGTTGATCCGGATGGCCCACCTCAGGCGGTAAGTTTTAAAAATGAGATCGCCCCGATGGTGAATACTAAATGCGCATTGGCAGGCTGTCATGTTTCCGGGGCACACAAACCCTACATGAAGCTGGATGAATCCTATCTGCAAATTGTTAGCGGCGGATTTGTAAACACCATTGTGCCCAAGCAAAGTATTATGTATCAAAAAATGAATGCTGAGATGCGAGAATATATTCCTTCAGCTACTGACAGGCAGAAAATTTATGATTGGATAAGAAATGGCGCTTTGAATAATTAAGTTATTTAAATAATAATGAAATGAAACCAACAATTAATATATCTATCAGTGGGATCAGCAGGTTCCTTCTACTGTTAAGTTTCCTGTTTGTATGCCAGTCGGCAATTACCGCGCAGGACAGTACAGGGGTAGTTGCTGAAATAGTTACCCCTCCAAAACCTAAACCGGTAAAAAATACTTTTTCCAGCGTATGGATTATCGATAACCAGTCAGTAATGGTTTCCCAGAAAGGAACCTTCGAAATGGATATCATGCACAGGTTTGGAACAGTTGATAAAGGTTATGATGATTTCTGGGGTTTCTTTGCACCTTCCAATATCAGGCTTGGTGTTAGTTATGCCCCCATTAGCCGTTTGAATGTGGGTATTGGCATTACCAAGAGTAATATGTTATGGGACGCGAGCGCCAAATATTCAATTATAACACAAACCCCGGGAAAATATCCGGTAAGTGTTACTTATTACGGCAATATCTCTTTTGATACCCGAAAGGACCCGGATAACAGCTTATTCAAATTTCAGTCCCAAAGAATATTATCTTTTAACCAACTCATTATTGCCAGGAAGATAAATGATAAACTGTCTTTACAGGTTGCAGCCAGCATTTCCCATCAGAATTCTGTAAATGGATATTATACTAAAAACGACAGCACAGGGCAGGAAGTATTTAAAGAAATGAATTTTGATCACCTGGCCATCGCCCTTTCCGGCAGGTATAAATTAACCAATGTAACTTCACTGATTTTTAACTATGATCAGCCCCTTACAAAACATAATACCAATAACCCTAATCCCAATGTGTCTTTAGGACTTGAGTTCAATACGAGTAACCACGCGTTCCAGCTATTTCTGGGTAATTATTCATTGTTGAGCCCACAGCGGAATAACCTGTATAACACAAACAGTCCTTTTAACTATACAGCATCAGACGGCAAACGAGTACCCGGTGGTAAATTTGTGATTGGATTTAATATTACCAGGTTGTGGAATTGGTAACATGAAAGGATATTTAGGGAACTGGATTTTACTTACTAACAAAGCTGCCTTTTTAGGGGGCTTTGTTATTTTAGTAACCTGTACCAGATTTGTTTTAAATTGTACCGGTGATAAGGATCCCTGTGTATGATGGTTATTTTTTCATTGGTTCTGTAGGTAAAAATTCAAATAACCGGTAAAATGAAATTTCGAAAATGGCTCATAGTATTGATTTTACTGATAATGCAAGCCTGTTCAGATGCTGTACGGCAGCAACCTGTTCAAAGCGCTAATCAATCAAATTCAACTACTGCCGGCACCAAGCCGCCAGGTAATTATAAGGATACCTTACTCATCAACGCGCCATCCGCTGTATTTTACCATCCGGATTCTTTGCAGGATTTACAAATCAGGGCAATAACGGATCCGGGCGTTTATAAAAGTTTCGAGCATGAAAATTTTTACCAGATGCGGTATTCCCGGATTGTGTTAAAGAAATACTACCCGGCTATAAAAATTATGGAAGCCCGGCATGTGCGGTACCTGCATTTTAAAAAATTGAATGGAAACAGTGAGTACCTTGATCTGGATACCAAAAATGATCCCTCAGGACTGATTGTTTTTGATGGGCAGACCTCTTCACGATTGTTGGATATGACCAATATTGAAACTGAACTCGGATTTTATTTCAAAAAATAAAAAACAGACGCTCAAGGCCGATGGAGCGGAGATTACGCAGGGAAAATGAATGGATTATTTTATATATTTCCCGGTGAAGGTAAATTTTTGAAACTCTTTTTTCTCAATCACAAAAATAAACCAGGAAAAAAAGGTAAGCAGTAATGTGGCAAAACTTATACTAAACCATTGGGCCATAAAAAAGTAAATAGCGGTTTTGTGTACTAAGAAAAGTAAAACAACCATTACCATATAGGCAACCAGTTTTTTGGTGGCATAGGGGATCCGGAACTCTTTTTGTCCCCATACATAACTCACCACCATCATTGTTCCATAGCAGGCAAAAGTTGCCCAGGCACAGGCCATATAACTGAAATATGGAATAAACAGCCAGTTAATCAACAAGGTAATTGCCGCGCCAATTAAGGTGATATAAGCGCCCGCGATTGTTTTATTTCCCAATTTATACCAGATACTTAAATTGTAATAGATACCCAGGAACATATTCGCCAACAGCAATATGGGAACCACTTTTAACCCCACCCACATTTTTGGATTGCGAATAAAAAGCTTCCATACATCCAGGTACATGGCTACCATTAAAAACATGAAGCAGAGTGTGATCACGAAGAACTTCATAACCCTGGCATAAATTTTTGGCGCGTTTTCCTGTTGTGCCTGTTTAAAAAAGAAAGGCTCGGCGCCCATACGAAAAGCCTGAACTGCCAGCGTAACCAGGATGGATAATTTATAGCAGGCGGCATAAATACCTACTTCTGCCTTGGCCGCGTCTACGCTGCTCACGGGCGCCCACCAGCCCAGCATAATACGGTCAAAAGTTTCATTAATCATACCGGCAAAACCCGCAATGATTAATGGAATGCCATACTTCATCATTTCTTTCCACAAAGCGCCATCCAGTTTCCATTCAAATCCCAGCATTTCTTTGCTCAGCAATAGCAGGGTAATGGCATTCTGAATCACATTAGCCAATAGTACATAACCAACTACCCAACCGGGATCATAATAACGGCCTATCCAATGCGAAGGATCCTGTGCCAGTAAACGCGGACAAATACTGAGAAAAAAATAAATGCTGATAATATTAATCAGTATGCCCCCCACTTTTATGAGCGCAAACTTCACCGGCCTCCCATCCTGCCTCAGTTTGGCAAAGGGGATGATGCACAATGCATCGAGGGCAATCAATGCGGCAGACAGTGACAGGTATTCCGGGTGTGCCGTTACCTGCAATAATTCGCTCAAAGGGCGTTGCAGCATAATTAATAAAACAGTCAATACTACCGTCGAAAAAATTAATGATAAGCTGGTTGTATTATATACCTTTTTCTTATCCCCCTGGTTGGCAAACCTGAAAAAAGTGGTTTCCATTCCATAGGTAAATACCACATTCATAAATGGAATAAATGCATACACAATCGACATCTCGCCATACTGCGATTCTGTGAATTTGAAAGTAAGATAGGGGGTAAGTAAATAATTAATAAACCTCGCCGCAATAGAACTTACGCCATACCATATTGTTTGTCCTGCTAATTTTTTTATTCCGCTCAAGGGGATTTTAGTTTATTGGTTTAAAGGTAACAGGCAACTAACATCTGTCCTCTGTCAAAAATCATTCCTATTAATTTTTTTACGATTTTCTTTCGTAAAAGTATTTCGTTTCTTGGTCTCTATTCTTTTTTCCTTTGATGCTTTGGTAGGTTTGGTGGCCCGCCTTGGTTTTTGTTTTACCAATGCGTTTCCTACCAGTTGATTCATTTTGGTAATTACCTGCCGCTTATTGCCCAGTTGCGATCTTTCTGATTGCGATTTAACCAGCAGGTAGCCTTCATCGGTAATCTTATTCTGTAATTTTTGGGCGATCAGCATTTTTTGTTCTTCAGAAACAAGGGCCGAGGATGCAACCTGCCAACGGCCTTCCACCATGGTTTCTACCTTGTTCACATTTTGCCCTCCTTTACCGCCACTACGGGCCGTTTGGAACAGGATTTCCTGTGTAATGTTTATCTTCATCATGCTAAAGTTCGTAAAAACGGGGACTAACACGAATTTTTAACGAATTACACGAAAAGTATGGCAGAAATAATACTGAAGGAAGAGTCTTACCGGCTTATTGGTATTTGTATGGAAGTGCATAGGCAGCTTGGCATGGGATTTAAAGAAATCGTATATAAAGATGCACTAGAAATTGAGTTGATGGAGGCCGGTATTTCATTTCAAAGGGAAAAATTATATAAAATTGGGTATAAAGATAGGATACTTCGTCATAAATATTGTGCCGATTTTATAGTCTATGACTCCATAATATTAGAAGTGAAATCAACTCCCGTTATTGTCAACAGCTTTATTGCCCAAACAATAAACTATCTTAAAGCATCTGGTCTGAAACTTGGTATTATAGCCAATTTTGGAGAACGATCCTTCAGCTCAAAGCGGGTAGTTTTTTAAAAATAATTCGTTTAATTCGTCTAAAATTCGTGTAATTCGTGTTATGACAATTGAGGAAGCACAGCAACAGGTAGACAACTGGATACAAACAACAGGGGTTCGTTATTTTAATGAACTCACCAACCTCGGTATCCTGATGGAAGAAGTAGGTGAATTAAGCAGGATCATGGTTCGTACCTATGGCGAGCAATCCTTCAAAGATTCTGACAAAGGCAAAGAAATGGCCGATGAAATGGCCGATGTATTGTGGGTGCTGATTTGCCTGGCTAACCAGACCGGGGTGGATTTGACTACCGCCCTGCAAAATAATTTCTTAAAAAAGAACAGCAGAGACGCGGAACGGCACAAAAACAATGAAAAAATAGTATAAGCCTGAAAAACAGGTTTCCCTTCCCCTTTTTGAATATAGTTTCAAAAGCATTGGCGGTGTTTCGCAGACCGAATCTAAAAGCATATTTTTGCCCCCGTTATGAGTACACTGCAAGACAATCAGTTTCAGGCAATTATTTCGCACGCCAAAGAATATGGCTTTGTGTTTCCAAGTAGTGAGATATATGACGGTTTGAGCGCCGTATATGATTATGGCCCGTATGGCAGCGAATTAAAAAAGAATATCCGCGACTATTGGTGGAAAAGTATGACGCAGTTACACGAGAATATCGTAGGTATCGACGCGGCCATCTTTATGCATCCCACCACCTGGAAAGCCAGTGGTCACGTAGATAATTTCAGTGACCCGATGATTGATAACCGCGACAGTAAAAAAAGATACCGGGTTGATCATTTGCTGGAAGCAAGGGCTGATAGTTTAAGAGAAAAAGGGGAAGAAGGCGTTAAAGCGGCAGATGCTTTATTGGCCCAAATGGATCGTTTACTGGCAGCAGAAGACTTTACTGCTCTGAAGCAACTGATCATCAATGAAAAAATTGTTTGTAGTGTGAGTGGTTCAGCTAACTGGACGGATATTCGCCAGTTTAACCTTATGTTCTCAACCCAACTGGGGTCTGTGGCCGATGATTCGGATACCATTTACCTGCGCCCCGAAACGGCCCAGGGTATTTTTGTGAATTTTTTGAATGTGCAGAAAACCGCCCGTATGAAAATTCCTTTTGGTATCGCACAAACCGGTAAAGCTTTTCGCAATGAGATCGTTGCCCGTCAATTCATTTTTCGTATGCGCGAATTTGAACAGATGGAAATGCAGTTCTTTGTTCGACCGGGTACGGAAGGTAAATGGTACCAATACTGGAAAGAGGCCCGCCTGCAATGGCACCTGGGCCTGGGCATCGCCCGGGAAAAATACCGTTTTCACGATCACGTGAAACTGGCACACTATGCCAAAGAAGCCTGCGATATTGAATATGAATTTCCTTTTGGTTTTAAAGAAGTGGAAGGTATTCACTCCAGGAGTGATTTTGATCTTACCCAACACCAGTTATTCAGTAAAAAGAAATTACAGTATTTCGATACGGAGATCAATCAAAACTATGTACCCTATGTAGTGGAAACCTCTATTGGGTTAGACAGGATGTTTTTACTGATCCTGGCGAATGCCTATGAAGAAGAAAAAATAGTGAAAGAAGACGGGTCATCAGACAGCCGCGTGGTATTACATATTCCCACTAAACTGGCGCCGGTTAAACTGGCCATTCTTCCCTTAACAAAAAAAGATGGTTTGCCTGAAATAGCCCGCGACCTCATGAACGAATGCAAGCCCTATTTTAAATGCTTCTATGAAGAGAAAGATGCCATCGGTAAACGGTACAGACGACAGGATGCCATCGGTACGCCATTCTGTGTTACCATTGATCATCAAACCAAAGAGGACCAAACTGTCACCATCCGCTACCGCGATACCATGGCGCAGGAACGGGTGTTAATGAGTAAGGTGAAGGACCTGGTGCTGGAGCAGGTGGTTTAATTAATAATTAAAAATTGGGCATTTCACGATTCACGATCATCATCCGTACAATTCCAAATGAATCGCTTTCTTATCATATCCCATGGCTACTATGCGTTGTTTGGCTTCGTCAACCATACTTTTCCATCCGCATAAAAAGAATTTCGCGGGTATTTTTCTCTGTTCGGTCAAGGCTTCATACACCGGGTGTACATACCCTTTGTTTGCACCATCCGGCACTTCTGCTTCTCTTGAATAGCAGGGGTGAAAGAAGAAACCGGGTTCCAGTTTTTCCAGTTCTTTTAATTCGTCTACATACAATCCGTCTTCCAGTTTACGGCAACCGAAAATCAGGTGCAGGGCTTTGTGCGGAACTTTATGCGTATGAATAAAATGAACCATCGAATGGAAAGGGGCGATGCCGGTACCGGTACAAATAAAATACAGGTCTTCTTCGATAGGTTTGGGTAAAATAAATTTACCCTGCGGTCCGCGAAGAATAATTTCTGTGCCAACACTTACTTTATTAAACAGGTAGGTGGTACCCAATCCGCCTTCCAGTAAAACAATTACCAGTTCAAAAATATTGGAGCCATCTGGCGCCGAAGCGATGGAATAGCTGCGCCATCTTTTATTTTTCTGTTCATGTATCGGAAGATCCAGTGTTACAAACTGGCCAGGTGTAAAATCAAAGGACTCGATTTCCGGAACCTGTATCCAGAAACGCCTGGTGGAAGAAGTAGCATTTTCTATTTTAATTACTTTACCGGTGCGCCAGGGTTCTAACATAAGAGAATTTTATACAAGGTACTGAAATAAGAAATAGGGGGAAAGGTCATCGCTGAATAACCAGTTTTTGCAGATAAGTTTTTTTGTTGTGCGTGATTTTTAAAATATACAATTCAGCGCTCAGTCCTGCTACACTTAACTGTTTGGAAAACCTGCCATTGAAATTAGGATAACTGCTGTTATATACCCGTTGCCCCGAAGCGCTTAGTATTTCTATCGACAGATCGGCCCTGGAGCTTACTTCAAATGAGAGATTAAATACCCCTTTATTCGGGTTAGGCGAAACGGATAACTTAATCTCCCTAACCAACACATCATTGATAGCGGTAACCGTGAAGTTAAGCTGGTTGGAATTTAGCTGGCAGCCAAATACATCAGTCACCACTACTTTATAAGTGCCTCCCTGTTTGGTAGGTTTATAGCTTTTACCGGTGGCATTCGCGATAATCGTATCATTAACGTACCAGGTATTGCCTGTTGCAATATTGCTTACCAGCGAATCGCCCTGTTGGGTAATTACCGGTACAGGACTGGCAGTAGCCACAACAGAAACCTTGTCGCTAACACAGGCGCCGGTAGTCACTTTCATATCATAGAAGAAATAGTAATACTGCGATTCCTGCGCGGTACCTGTATGCGCGCTATTGCCGGTAATAGAAAAAATATTGGATACGCCCGTAGGGTAAGTGGTGGTACCGGTGATGCCGTTATTCCTGAAAATGGTGGCGCTATCTGATCTGCCCTGGCTTCTTAAGCATTCCAGTATTAAAACATGATCCCCCGTTGTACTAACCGGGATATTTAGGTAATAGATGGCACCCAGGTCACCCACGGGGTTGCCACTCTGCGCTCCCGGTTTAGGAATGGGATTCGTAGCATACACATCCAGAACAGTTGTAACCAGTGGGGTATAAGAATAACCACCATTGGTGAGGTCCTCACTTACAATATTTCCTAAAGTAATTTTTACCTGCCCGGGATAGCCAATGTATAAACGAACAGTTTCGATTACTACCGGAACCGAATTATTGAATTTTACATAGTTGCCTCCAAAAATATTATAACCACCCGAAGTATAGGCCATTTTTGTTGCGGGTCCAACACTGGTTTGGGCCTCTTTGGCTACATAATAGGTTTTATCACTAGGAGGATTGAGGGTAGTTACAGTAGGGCCCACCGCGAAAGGGGAAGTACTGCTTACAGATGAATACCAGAAATAATTAGATAGATCAGGATTATTTACTTTCAGGGTAACATTCAGCGCCCCGCAAATATTTCCTATGGCAGATACGGCTGCCGGTTTCGCGGCTGAGTTGAAAGTGGTTATTAAAGTATTATTGGCCGGGAACTGGTCATTGGAAAGATTCGTAGCGGCAGTAATCGTGTAGAGTGTATTGCCCGTAGTGGCAAATGGTGTTTGAAAAGTATAGTTGAGCGATGAAAGCGCGGCAATCGGACCCGGATAGGTAAACGAAAGACTCGCAACAGTAGTAGATCCTGTAACAACAGTAGCCGTTAACGGAATATTCGATTGATCAATGGAACCGTTATTTTTTATTTTAACGGTAAGGTATTGAGCGCCGTTACCACAATCAATGGAAGTGGGCGCCACAATTTCGCTGATAGAAACATCGTTAGAAGGGTTCACCACGCGTATCCGGTAATCCTGTGTTTCGCCTTTGCCATAATTTCCGCAGGCACTAATATCCGCGGCATTGGTTGTTTCCTGTACAATTATGCGCATCAGGCAAATATTGCCTACTGCGAGACTGGAGGATGCTGATATGCTTCCCGTATATATCTGCGCGGCAGAAGTAAGGGTACCGCTAACCGCTACCATTTCACCTGAATCAAACACACCATTATTATTATAATCGATAAATACTTTTACAATTCTACTATTGGTAGTTGCATCGGCGGTACTCACTTTAACAGCGATAGGAATGGTTTCTGATGCTTCAATATCAGCTACATAATTCCTGTTATCGGTATAAGTTTTTGAACCGGCGGTATTACCCGCGTGAATGCCTTTAAAGCTCACACTATCTATCCTGGCGCCACCACCACCGGAGGCAGATGCACAATACGCTGTTCCACCCACACCACTTATTAATAAAGAGTATGCTTGCGAACCCCTTGCCAGTGTGCCTTTATGGGATATCGTAATGGTATAGGTTTCCCCGGGTACGGTACTGTCTAAATCAACTCTCTCCACATTATCAGTACTATTGTCTCTGCGAATCGCGGCAGCGGAAGGGCTGATCACGTCTAATGTCCATGGATAATAAGTTTTCAGTGTAGTGCCACTTCCTTTTGTTATGCGAATGTCGAGATCATTCACCAGGTTTTTGGTACGGTTGTTCAGTACGTTTACTTTATCAACGTTGCCCTTCACATCTGTCCAGCAAATAGTAGCGCTTAAGGCCCCCTTACCGGATGCGATTACAGTAGTAGTAAAGGTTCCGCCCTGTGCCAGCGTATTTTCATATAACAGGTGCGCACTGGTGGACGGATTATTGTTTGGAACGGCTGCTGTTAATACTTCGGCGGCTTTTTGCACATTCAGCAGGCCCCATCCAAACTCATAATCGGGCCCTGGTGCATTACCCGCTTCATTGGCTGTATGTATGGCAAGTCCTTTTAAAGTGGCGGAACGTAAAAAAGCAGTAGCGGAGTTCTTTAGTTTTGAATAATATTCCTGCAATAATAACAGTGAGCCGGTAGCATTGGGCGCTGCCATAGAAGTACCGCTAAAAGTGGCATAACTGGTGGCAGTGGATGCAATCGGTGATAATAAATTAATACCATCAGCCACAATATCCGGTTTAATACGCCCGTCATCTGTAGGCCCCCAACTGCTGAATTTAGACATTACAACATCCTCTTTTCTGCTATAGCCGGAGGGGATACCCGATACAGCGCCCACCGTTAAAATATTTTTAGCTCCGGCATCCCATGATATAATATCATAACTGTCATTACTGCTGATTCCGGAAGGACGGGTACCGGCATCAATCATCGTACCACCCGCGTTATAGCGCCAATAATTGTCTCCGATAGCGGGGCCGTTTTCATTACGGTTATTACCGGCCGATTTTACAATCAGGTAAAAAGGGGCATTATAGGCAATCGAATCAAGCGCCTGTGAATCACTGTTATAATAGCCAAATTTGTAGTCCTCATTGTCGGTAGAATTTCCATTAAACTCCCAGCGGTTTTTTGAACTGTTGTAATTCCATCCCGAAACAATAGAATAGGAGTGATTGGATAAAATGAGATTGGATGCTTCTGAAGCGATCTCTGTTATATCACTGGTAAAGTCATAGGCTATTATACCCTGGATACCATAGGCCATCCCTTTCGCGCTCGGGTTTACCCCGGAAGCAATCATGGTACCGCTTACATGGGTTGCATGGTCACTGGTAGAAGCCGGGTTATCTTTTTGAATAACACGCCCGGTTAGTTCAACATGAGAACCCAATACAGAACCCCCATCCCAGATAGCCAGCTTATTTTTCATATTGGCAGAACTGCCCGTAAGGTTTAGTCCGGTTGCTCCCGATGGCCATAACTGATTGGCCCGGGTGGTAGCCGCGGCAACGGTGTTATTGTTAGTTATATAATATTTGGGTAACCCAAAATCATCCACTCCCACCAGTACACCGGTTCTTCCTTCGGGGCCTTTAATGCTAAGGGGCCAGCCCTTTGTTTTGGCCAGCGATAAAGCCCTGGCATAATTGGCCTCACCTGAAATACGGTACCCGATAGCCGCCTGGTTTAATATACGGGTATTGGTAAATTCCTGCGCGGTAACCATACCGGCAAATCCGCAAATCCATAGAAAGGGAAGAACTATCTTTTTTATCATAACCGTTTAAATTTACTTGCCGCCCATCTCATAAAAAAATCAGGTGGATTATTCACTAAATTAGATACTTTCATCATTCAAAGTGATGTATGAAACAGATTCTTTTTATTCTTTGTTCGCTAAGTGGTATCATTCCTGCCTGTTCACCGGCCAAAAAGATGCATTCTTTGTCCATATCGCAGGGTTTAACAGGTCAAATTACTGAATTAACGGGTAATCAAATGCCCATGAAGGGAGCGGCGCCATCTGAGCCGGTAGGAATTTTAACAACAGTTTTTATATATGAACCCACCCATATCAGCCAGGTAAGCCGGATGGGCAGTTCGCCGGCCTATACTGCAATCAGTACCAAACTGGTTGATTCTGTTCAAACAGATAGTACCGGGGCATATGCTATTGCCTTAGCGCCGGGGTCCTATTCGGTATTTATTAAGCAGGGAAAGTGGTTCTATGCGAACCTGTTCGACAGCAGCAATCATATCGCCCTTTTTACTGTAGAAGAAGGGAAGCTTACGAAAGCCAACCTGTTGGTAAGTTCCAGGGCAAGCTATTAGCCTGTCGAATAACGAACATCGAATTCCGAAGAGTTGCTCATTGTATTATTCGATAGCGGTATTTGATATTCAATCGGGGCTTTTCCTGCCTGCTAACTATATTTGCAATCCATATAGGAACCCGATATCGATTTTGTGGCTATGAATCTGAATGTGTTGTTGGAGCAGTACCAAAATTCACCCCGGCTTTTTCTGCTCGCGGACAGGCTTTCTTTTGCCGAAACGCAACGAATCTTTCTTAAAAATCTACTGGGTAGCAGTTCAGCGTTTGTAGTAAGCTCGGTGTTTATGCATCCCAATTGCCGGCAGTTAAACCATTTGGTGGTGCTGAATGATGCCGAAGAAGCGGCCTATTTTCATAATACGCTGGAAAACCTGACCCATGCCCCCGACCTGTTTTATTTTCCATCCTCTTTTAAGAACCGGAAAAATTTCAGGTTGCTCAACAGCTCTCATGTGATGTTGCGTACAGAGGCGCTTACCAAATTATCTGCAGGGGGTAACCGTAAAATTATTGTAACCTATCCCGAAGCGCTTTTCGAGAAAGTAGTCTTACCCCAAACACTCAAAACTAATATCATCAGTATCAAAACAAACGATACCATCAACCTTAACAGTTTGATGGAATTATTTGTGATGTATGGATTTGACCGTACCGATTTTGTGTATGAACCCGGGCAGTTCGCCCTGCGCGGTGGTATACTGGATATTTATTCTTTTGGGAACGAGAAACCCTATCGCGTGGAACTTTTTGGTAATGAGGTAGACAGCATACGGATATTTGATCCGGAAACACAGTTGAGTGAAAGAAAATTATTACAGGTAAATATCATCCCCAATATTGAAACACAATTTGATAGCGATGAGAAAATATCATTGCTTGAATTTGTGGCTGAGAATACGATTGTGTGGCTGAAAGACTGGGATGTAATCAAAGAAAAGATCAGTCACCAGGAAGCGGACCTGCAGGGCTTTATCAGTCTGCTCGACACCGGGTTTCGTATGCATAACAGCGATGAGGAAGATGGCGCCAAAATCGTTAAAGAAATTAGCTGGAACGATTTTGTGAAAGCGGAGATAGTAGAACAACAACTGCAAAACAGGCATATTGTTGAATTTGGGTACAGGGCCCACCTGGCCAACTTTACAATTGAATTCAATACCAAAACACAACCTTCTTTCAACCGCCGTTTTGATTTACTCATTGCCAACCTGAAAGCGCATGAGGCAGCCGGGTATGGCATCTATATTTTTGCTGAACAGGTAAAACAACTCGAAAGACTGAACAGTATTTTCGCCGATCTGCAAACAGAGATACAGTTTGTGCCCGTGGCTACCGGCATACATGAAGGGTTTATAGATGAGGACCTGAAAGTAGTGTGTTATACGGATCACCAGGTATTTCAGCGATACCATAAATACAAGGTTAAGCAGGCATACAATAAGAACAAGGCCCTTACCTTAAAAACCCTGCGCGACCTGCAGCCGGGCGATTATGTTACCCATATTGATCATGGTGTTGGTACGTATAGTGGTTTGCAAAAAATGGAAGCCAATGGAAGGGTGCAGGAGGTGGTGCGGATTATTTATAAAGACACTGATATCCTGTATGTAAATATAAATTCACTGCATAAGATTTCCAAGTATACCGGTAAAGAAGGAACCGTTCCAAAGATAAATAAACTGGGTTCTGATGTTTGGAATAAACTAAAGGAAAAAACAAAAGCCAAAGTTAAGGAGATCGCTTTTGATCTGATTAAATTATACGCGCAAAGAAAATCGCAACAGGGGTTCGCGCATGCGCCGGATAATTATATGCAAACAGAGCTGGAAGCTTCCTTTATTTATGAAGATACACCCGACCAGAGCAAGGCTACTGCCGATGTGAAGAAAGATATGGAAAGTGAGAGCCCCATGGACAGGCTGGTTTGCGGTGATGTGGGTTTTGGTAAAACCGAAGTAGCCATCCGTGCCGCGTTCAAAACCTGCTTAGACGGTAAACAGGCTGCTGTATTGGTTCCTACTACGATACTCGCTTTTCAGCATTACAAAACCTTCCAGGAAAGATTAAAAGATTTTCCGGTGACGGTTGATTTTATCAATCGCTTTAAATCATCCAAAGAAAAAAAAGAAACCCTGCAAAAACTGGAAGAAGGAAAAATAGATATCATCATCGGCACGCATGGTATCCTTGGCAAAGAGGTGAAATTTAAAAACCTGGGTTTAATGGTGATTGATGAGGAGCAGAAATTTGGGGTAGGGCATAAAGAAAAATTAAAGACTTTAAAAACGAGTGTTGATTGCTTAACACTTACCGCAACGCCCATTCCGCGAACCCTGCAATTTAGTTTGATGGGCGCCAGGGATCTCAGTATCATCAATACGCCACCCCCTAACCGGCAGCCGATACAAACAGAAGTGCGGGTGTTTAATGATGATTTTATCCGTGAGGCTATTTACTATGAAACGGAACGCGGGGGCCAGGTTTTCTTTATCCATAACCGCGTTCAGGGCCTCGCGGAAATGAGCGCGATGATACAGGGCCTTTGCCCCGACCTCAGCATTGGTTTTGCCCATGGCCAGTTAGAAGGGCATGAACTGGAAGAAAGGATACTTGATTTTATTGATAAAAAATATGATGTACTGGTTTGTACCAATATTGTAGAGAGTGGGGTGGATATTCCGAATGTAAATACCATTATCGTAAACAATGCCCATCATTTTGGCCTGAGCGATCTGCACCAGTTAAGAGGCAGGGTGGGCCGTAGTAATAAGAAAGCATTCTGTTATTTACTGGCGCCGCCCATGGGTTCCCTGCCTGCCGATTCGAGAAAACGGTTACAAACCCTGGAGCAGTTTAGTGACCTGGGAAGTGGTTTCCAGATAGCCATGCGCGACCTGGATATCAGGGGCGCCGGTAATTTGCTGGGTGGCGAGCAAACCGGTTTCATGGCAGAGATTGGATTTGAAATGTACCAGAAAATTCTGGAAGAAGCCGTGCGTGAACTGAAACGGAATTCATTCCAGGACCTGTTTAAAGAAGAGATCAGTAAGCAGGATGATTTTGTAAGTGATTGTACCATTGATACTGATCTGGAAATTCTGTTGCCTGATAGTTATGTTGAAAGTATTACTGAGCGCTTGTCTTTATACACCCGTCTCGATAATTGTGAAAAAGAAGAAGAGTTGCAGGCATTTCATACCGAGATGGTAGACAGGTTTGGACGGGTGCCTGCACAGGTTGAGGATCTTTTTACCACCGTACGATGCCGTTGGATGGGCGTAGATATTGGCTTTGAGAAGATGACGTTGAAAGAGGGTACACTCAGGTGTTATTTCATCAATCGTCCTGATTCGCCTTATTTTGAATCGGACCTGTTTAAAAGGGTATTGAACTTTTTACAGAAGGGAACCAATAAGGCAAGACTCAAACAAACCGGCCGCATGTTCCTGCTCATTGCAGATAATGTAAAAAATATGGAAGCCATGCGGCAGTTTTTAACCCTCATGCATAAAGAGGTTACGGCCCCTTCCGCGTAATCCCTGTCATAAAAAAATCCGACCCCAATGAGGCCGGATCTAATTTCTTTTTCCCTGTATGATCCCGCCTTAGAAACCTTTTTTGGCAACGCCGTCTGCAATCGCCTGCAAAGCTTTTGCTTCGCTTAGGATAGCCGCCATTTTATTGCCTTTACCATCGTGGCCACCGGCCATGTAGCCACCTTTCGCTGTTTTTGTAATCACCGCATCCTGCAGGGGAACATTTTTTTCCTTTGTTTTCAGGCAATATGCTTTGATCATTTTTGATGTGTCCATGTTTTTAGAATTTAAAAGTTAGTAGATAAACAATGGGTTATATGGCACAAGCTACCAATTTTTTTCAGGAAACTGAAATTTCCGGGCCGGTCTATGCTTAATTATACGTCTATCCTGGCATACTTAGCATGACTTTCAATGAATTCGCGGCGCGGGGCCACATCATCACCCATCAGCATGCTGAAGATACGATCGGCTTCAAAAGCGCTCTCAATGGTTACCTGTTTCAGGGTTCTGCGGGCCGGATCCATGGTGGTTTCCCATAACTGATCGGCATTCATCTCACCCAAACCCTTGTATCGCTGGGTGGTAACACTATCGTCTTTACCGCCGCCCAGCTTGGCTATCCAGGCTTTTCTTTGTTCCTCAGAATAGGCATATTCCTGTTCTTTTCCTTTCTTAACCAGGTATAAAGGGGGTTGTGCTATATACACATAGCCCTGTTCAACCAGTTCTTTCATGTACCGGAAAATGAAAGTAAGAATCAGGGTGGCAATATGCGAACCATCCACATCGGCATCGGTCATGATGATGAGTTTATGGTACCGAAGTTTAACCACATTCAATGCTTTTGGATCTTCGGGTGTACCTACGGTAACCCCCAGCGCCGTGTACATATTACGGATTTCTTCATTCTCATAGATCTTATGCTCCATCGCTTTTTCTACGTTCAATATCTTACCACGTAAGGGTAGAATGGCCTGGTAGCTTCTGTCGCGGCCCTGTTTGGCCGTACCACCGGCAGAATCTCCTTCCACCAGGTACAATTCGCATTTCTCAGGATCTCTTTCACTGCAATCAGCCAGTTTACCTGGTAATCCGCCGCCACTCAATACTGTTTTGCGCTGCACCATATCGCGTGCTTTCTTGGCAGCCACCCTGGCCTGGGCAGCCAAAATTATTTTGGAGATAACATTCTTCGCTTCCCTGGGGTTTTCTTCCAGAAAAGCTTCTAATGCGCGGGCAACGGTTGTTTGTACAATTCCGCTAACCTCGCTGTTACCCAGTTTGGTTTTTGTCTGACCTTCAAATTGTGGCTCCGGAACTTTTACAGAGATGATGGCGCTTAATCCCTCCCTGAAATCATCCCCTTCAATGGTTACTTTGGCTCTTTCAAACAATCCCTGTTTATCACCATAGGTTTTAAATACCCTGGTTAATGCCTGCCTGAAACCGGTAACGTGTGTACCGCCTTCAATGGTGTTGATATTGTTTACATAAGAGAAAATATGTTCCTTAAAATCATCATTATACGTAAGGGCCACTTCTACTGCTACATTAGAGGCCTCATCATGTCCATCAACATATAATGGTGAGGGGATCAAAGGATTGCGGTTGCCATTTTTATCCAGCATCTCTACAAACTCAACAATACCCCCCTCACTATAAAAATTCTTTGTGTACACATTGCCCTCTTCATCTTTCTCACGCAGATCAATGATTATTATATTGATTCTTCTGTTCAGGAAAGAGAGTTCACGCAAACGGCCTTCCAGGATTTCTCTTTTATAAACCGACTCCTGAAAAATGGTCATATCCGGCCAGAAGTGAACATAGGTGCCCGTTTTGGCGCTTACACCGGCCTCACGAACAGCATATTGCGGAACGCCGATATGGTATTCCTGTTCAAATATTTTTCCTTCACGGTGAACGTTCACAATTAATTTAGCGCTCAGTGCATTCACACAACTCACACCCACTCCGTGCAAGCCGCCCGATACCTTGTACGTATTCTTATCAAATTTACCGCCGGCATGTAATACGGTCATCACCACTTCCAGGGCGCTGCGCTTTTCTTTGGTATGCATGGCAGTGGGTATACCCCGTCCATCATCCTGAACACTGATGGAATTGTCTTCGTGTATTGAAACGGTAATGTTTTTGCAATAGCCGGCAAGGGCCTCATCAATGGAGTTATCTACCACTTCATATACCAGGTGATGGAGGCCTTTTACGCCAATATCCCCAATATACATAGCGGGCCTTTTACGTACCGCTTCCAATCCTTCCAATACCTGTATACTATCTGCCCCGTAATTCTTATTCTGGGCGTCGTTACTAATCTGTTGTTCTTGACTCATAAATGCTTGTCAGTCCTGTGTTTAAGTAATTTTCAGAAGTGGGCAAAGCTAACGAAAATAAAGGGTTTTTCGGGATGAAAAGAAGGCAATTTTTCCCCATTTTATGGGGGGAGGTGACTGGTTAAAATGACGACTTCATGACAGTAGGGGAAGGCTTTAACTTGCAAAATAGATGTTTATACATTAAATTTGCGTTTCGATGGTACAGGTAATGGACATATTAAAGGTTTCGCATCATGGTGGTATTGAGCCCGGCATGGACCTGTTGTACGAAAAAGGGCAGGACATTCCCGGCTCTATCCAGTACAGCATCAAGCGTTACTATGCGCAGCATCCATGGGTGGCAGAAGATACGGGTATGATGGTGTACCATTATAACAGCAAGAAACCAACAGAAAATTATCTTGAGCTCCGTTACTGCATCACCGGTAACCGGTATTGCGAGGAAAAAAGTTGTGCACAGTGCGAGCAGTTACCCACTCAAATATGTGGCGGAAAGCACCAGACAGTGGATGTGTTTACTTTTCATTTTACGGCTGGCTTCCTGCACCAGTTTGTACACAATGTAAAAGTCAATAATCATAAAGACGAGGTACTGGCTTTCAGGCATCCCAATGCTTTCACCAAGATATTCCCACTTTGTATTAAAAAAAGGAATGTGCTGGATGGTTTACTCAATCACAGTTATTCCGGGTCACTGGAAAATATTTTTGTGAACGCCAAAATACATGAGCTGTTATTGTACAGCCTTGAATGCCTGGTAGAAGAAAAAGGAGAAGGCTTCAGTTGCAAATTCCTGGCAGATGAAAGTGGCAGGGAAAGAATTTATCAATCAAGAGAAATTTTATTGCAACATATCGGTGATCCTATTACCATTAAAGAACTGAGCCGTAAAGTAGCCATGAACGAGTGTTACCTGAAAAAAGGTTTCAAAGAGGTTTTTGGCACCACCATATTTGATTTTTACCAGCAACAACGCATGGAACACGCCAAATATCTTTTGTATGAAAAAGGATTGAGTGTAACCGATGTATCCGCGTTGCTTGGCTATTCCTCCATCTCACATTTTTCCGCGGCCTTCAAGAAGCATACGGGGTTGAAGCCTTGTGAATTGTTGAAATAGCCCCCTTGAATATCGAATAGTCATCGTTCAATTCCGGCGGGTTTCGGTCTTTGGTAAGCCGCGAAGCAGGGTAGCCCCTACGGGGCAATAGAAATATTTTTTCGTTTTTTTTTTTGCTACAGAGCGTTTATCCCTACGGGATAATTTTCACATGGAATTCAATGCTGATCGAATTGCTACAGAGCGTTTATCTCTACGGGATAATTTTCACATGGAATTCAATGCTGATCGAATTGCTACAGATCGTTTATCCCTACGGGATAATTTTCACATGGAATTTTTCCATGCCCCATAGGGGCAAAAGCTCTGTAGAACAAGCGTACAACAGATTATATATGCCCCATAGGGGCTACCCATAGGGCTTCGGTATTAGGTAGGTAGCCAAGATGGGCCACCTATGAATATCGAATTGCTA
>JALNZE010000029.1 GCA_023229465.1 Chitinophagaceae bacterium | reverse complement strand
CCCATAGGGGCAAAAGCTCTGTAGAACAAGCGTACAACAGATTATATATGCCCCATAGGGGCTACCCATAGGGCTTCGGTATTAGGTAGGTAGCCAAGATGGGCCACCTATGAATATCGAATTGCTACAGATCGTTTATCCCTACGGGATAATTTTCACATGGAATTCAATGCTGATCAAATAGTTACAGAGCGTTTATTTCTATGGGATAATTTTCACATGGAATTTTTCCATGCCCCATAGGGGCAAAAGCTCTGTAGAACAAGCGTACAACAGATTATATATGCCCCGTAGGGGCTACCCATAGGGCTTCGGTATTAGGTAGGTAGCCAAGATGGGCCACTTATGAATATCGAATTGCTACAGATCGTTTATCCTTACGGGATAATTTTCACATGGAATTTTTCCATGCTCCCATAGGGGCAAAAGCTCTGTAGAACAAGCGTACAACAGATTATATATGCCCCATAGGGGCTACCCATAGGGCTTCGGTATTAGGTAGGTAGCCAAGATGGGCCACCTATGAATATCGAATTGCTACAGATCGTTTATCCCTACGGGATAATTTTCACATGGAATTCAATGCTGATCAAATAGTTACAGAGCGTTTATTTCTATGGGATAATTTTCACATGGAATTTTTCCATGCCCCATAGGGGCAAAAGCTCTGTAGAACAAGCGTACAACAGATTATATATGCCCCATAGGGGCTACCCATAGGGCTTCGGTATTAGGTAGGTAGCCAAGATGGGCCACCTATGAATATCGAATGTTGAAGTAAAGGAAAAATATTTCGACAGTCAACATTCAATATTCATCGTTTCCCCCGGGGCCGTATCTTTAGCACACATAAACCATCGTATGCAAAGAATCATCACCATCGCCCTGCTGTTTGTTTTGGCCTCATGCGGAAAAGAGAAAGCGGATACTATCGTTCATCACGCGGTCATTTATACCGTTGATTCCACGTTCAGTGTGGCAGAAGCCATGGCTGTAAAGGATGGAAAAATTGTAGCGGTTGGAAAGAATGAGGACATACTATCCCGATTCAGTTCCGCTGAAACCATTGATGCTAAAGGGTCTGCGGTGTATCCTGGTTTTATTGACGCGCATGCGCATTTTGTAGGATACGGACAATCACTATTTCAGGCAGATCTGTTTGGAACCAATAGTTGGGAAGAAACCGTTGACAGAATCAAAGCGTTTGCGGCGGTACATCCCGATCTTCCCTGGATACAGGGAAGGGGATGGGATCAAAATCGTTGGCCTGGAAAAACCTATCCAACCAATGAAGCATTGAATGCATTGTTCCCTGGTAAACCTGTTGTTATTTCAAGAGTAGATGGACATGCTGCTATTGCAAATCAGAAAGCATTGGACTTGGCAGGAGTGCATGCCGGACAAACACTGGTTGGTGGAACACTTGAAGTGAAAGCGGGTAAATTAACCGGCGTATTAATTGATAATGCAACAGATCTTGTATATAGTCAGATACCAGCACCTACTAAAGATTTGTATGTTCAATGGTTACAGGCCGCAGAAAAAAATTGTTTTGCGCAAGGGCTTACCACCATCACTGATTGCGGCTTAAGCTACCATGATGTGGAGGGTATTGATCGTTTACAAAAAACAGGTAAATTATCTATGCGTTTGTTTATTATGTTGAGTGATAACAAAGAAAACCTCGATGCATACCTGAAACGTGGTCCGTATAAAACCGATAAACTTTTTGTAAATGGATTTAAAGTATATGCAGATGGCGCATTGGGTAGCAGGGGCGCTTGTTTGTTAGCACCTTATACTGATAAAGCAGGCTGGCAAGGATTTTTATTGAGCAATCAAACCCATTACGATTCACTGGCACAGGTATTATCAACTTCGCAGTTTCAAATGTGTACGCATGCAATCGGCGATAGTGCCAACCGGGAAATACTTACTGTATATAATAAATATTTAAAAGGGAAAAATGATAAACGCTGGCGCATAGAACATGCGCAAATTGTTAATCAAAATGATTTTAATTTATTTGGCAAGGCTGATATTATTCCTTCTGTACAACCCACACATGCTACCAGTGATATGTATTGGGCCGAAGAAAGATTGGGTAAGGAAAGATTGAAGGGTGGCTATGCCTTCAAACAATTATTACAGCAAAATGGCTGGCTTCCCTTGGGAACAGATTTTCCGGTAGA
Source organism: Chitinophagaceae bacterium (assembly GCA_023229465.1). Taxonomy (GTDB): domain Bacteria; phylum Bacteroidota; class Bacteroidia; order Chitinophagales; family Chitinophagaceae; genus Sediminibacterium. The sequence goes on along the minus strand of JALNZE010000029.1, from coordinate 28,576 downwards.
AGATATTTCACCCTTCAAAACATTTTTAGCAGCCGTTGTACGCAAGGATGCCAAAGGCTTTCCGGCCGATGGCTTCCAGGCAGAGAATGCACTAAGCAGGGAAGAAACCATTCGCGGTATGACCATCTGGGCAGCAAAAGCCGGCTTTCTTGAAAAGGAAGTAGGTAGTTTAGAAGTTGGTAAAAAAGCTGATTTTATTTTACTGGACAAAGACCTGATGAAAGTGGCGGAAAATGAAATCTTGAAAATCAAAGTTACCGGCACTTATGTGGGGGGGCGCAGGGTCAATTAATAATTAATAATTTCCTTATTCCGTAAACAAACTTTTCCGATCGCGTAAGAAACTCCTTTAATTGTATCGCAGCTTTGCGTAACAAATTTAAGAGCGTAACTTATGAATAAGAGCAGGTTTTGTTTATGGTTGTTTTGTTTGGTTGTGACCCGTGTGTCTTCTCAAAATATTATTGAAAATGATACGCTTACCGCAAAGGAATTTTTACCGGATGTTACTGTTGTTGGGAAAGATACCCGTGCTGATATTCATCAGTTACCTGAAATAGTAGGCACATATATTTTTGCCGGCAAGAAGAATGCATTGGTTGTATTAAACAATGTTAATGGCAATATTGTTACCAATAATATGCGCCAGGTACTAGCCAAAGTACCGGGTATTCATATATGGGAAAGCGATGGCAGCGGTATACAGATTGGTATAGCTACCCGTGGGTTAAGCCCAAACAGGAGCTGGGATTTTAATGTTCGCCAGAATGGGTATGATATTTCTGCCGATCCTTTCGGTTATCCGGAGGCATACTATAATCCGCCATTACAGGCAGTACAAAGATTGCAGATAGTGAAAGGGGCAGGTTCTTTGCAATATGGGCCGCAGCTTGGCGGTATGCTCAATTACGTTTTACATAATGGAAGTGATATTGATAAGCCCTTTGCAGTAGAATCGCAACAGACAGTAGGAAGTTTTGGATTGGTCAATACTTTCAATGCCATCGGAGGCAAAACAGGCAACAACCATTATTATGGTTTCTTTGATCACCGCAATGCCAATGGCTGGCGCGATAACAGCCGTTATAAAACCAATACCGGCTTTGTTACCGTTACCCATCTGTTTAATAATAAATGGAAGCTTGCCGCGGAAGTACTGCGTTACAGTATGTTAAGCCAGCAGCCGGGAGGTTTAACGGATTCCCTTTTCAACACAAATGCTCAACCATCTTTGCGTAGCAGGAACTGGCTGAATATTGAATGGGGCACTGCCGCCCTTTCTCTTGATTATACATTGAATGAGAAAAATATTTTCAACCTTAAAGTATTCGGCCTGCATGGCGACAGATCCAGTATCGGATATATCAATGCCATTAATAATAAAGATACTGTTCGGGCCGCGACCCTTGCGTATGCCAACAGAACCATTGATGTGGAACGCTACCGAAACTATGGAGCAGAATTGCGCTATCTTTCTCACTACACACTGGCAGGTATTAGCAACTCGCTAACAGCCGCAGCCAGGTATTATTATGGCAATACGAACCGTAACCGCAACGGTAAAGGAGATGCCGGTACTGATTTTAGTACCACTATCCTGGATGCTACCTACCCAACTGAACTTGATTTTGTCAATCACAACCTGGCATTCGCTTTTGAGAATGTGATAAGGCTAACAAAAAAATTCATCCTTATACCAGGAGCCCGTTGGGAATCTGTTGCCGGAACCGCGGATGGAAGGGTTGGCTATCAAAATAATGGTTCGGAAACCAGGATAACCAAAGAGAATCGAAGCCGTCATTTTTTGCTTTTGGGGATAGGTTCAGAATATCACCTGGGTAATACAGAATGGTATGCTAATTATACTGAATCATACCGCCCTATACAGTTTGGTGAACTCACCGCTAATCCAACAACAGAGGTGGTGGACCCCGCTTTAAAAGACGGGAGGGGCTGGAATATTGACCTCGGATACCGTGGTAAAATAAAGCAGTTTCTTATTTTTGATTTTGGCGCCTATTACCTGAATTATGCTAACCGGATAGGCATTATTACCCAGCAGCGGACAGATCTCAGTACCTATAATTTCAGAACCAATGTGGGAACGAGTATCAGTAAGGGTTTTGAAGGACTGGTTGAAATTAATTTTATGCGGGCCAACCTGCTACAGAAGCGCGCAGGTGAAATCAGTGTTTTTGCATCTTACAGTTATACCCATGCCCGGTATGAAAACCTGAAATTAATTACAAAGGGTACCGGTAATACACTGGTTGAAACAAATTTACAAAACAAAAAAGTAGAGAATGCCCCTGAGCATATTCTCCGTTCCGGAATTAATTATTTCAGAAAAAGACTCACGGTTACCGGCCAGTTAAGTTATGTAAGCAGCACCTATGCCGATGCTGCCAATACAGAGAAACCCAATGCCGCGGCTACTACGGGCCTGATACCGGCCTATACAGTGCTTGATTTTGCGGTAACGTATCGAATGCATCCTTACCAGTTCAAGGCAGGTATCAATAATCTAACCGATACAAGGTATTTTACCAGGCGTGCAGGTGGTTTTCCCGGCCCGGGCCTGATGCCTGCAGAGGCGAGAAGTTTCTATATTTCGGTAGGGGTCAAATTGTAATTAATAATTAAGAATTAATAACACCCACCATCTCCCCCGGAATAACCCATGCATCAAATTCTTCCGGTGTAACATAGCCAAGTTTTACGGCCATCTCTTTTAAAGTGGTTCCTTCCTTGTGCGCTGTCTGGGCTATTTCCGCGGCTTTGTAATAACCGATTTTGGTGTTTAGGGCAGTTACCAGCATCAGGCTGTTGTCAACATGTTTTTTAATATTGGCCTCAATAGGAGCAAGGCCTATTGCGCATTTATCATTAAAGCTTACGCAGCCATCACCAATTAAGCGGGCACTGTGTAAAAAATTAAAGATCATAACGGGTTTAAAAACATTCAGCTCAAAATGGCCGGTGGCGCCACCAATATTGATAGCTACATCATTCCCCATTACCTGCGCGGCAATCATGGTAAGGGCCTCGCATTGGGTTGGGTTTACTTTGCCGGGCATGATAGAAGAGCCCGGCTCATTATCCGGAATAAATAATTCACCAATACCACTCCTGGGTCCGGATGATAACATGCGCACATCATTCGCGATCTTCATCAAACTCACCGCCACTGTTTTTAAAGCGCCATGTGCTTCCACAATCGCATCATGTGCCGCTAAGGCTTCAAATTTATTTTCCGCGGTTATAAAAGGTAATCCTGTTAAGTTGGCAATGTGCCTGGCCACATTCACATCATATCCTTTAGGCGTATTAATGCCGGTACCCACCGCTGTTCCGCCCAGTGCCAGCTCACTCAGGTGGGCCAGTGTATGATTGATGGCCTTCAATCCATGATTTAATTGCGAAACATAACCGCTTATTTCCTGTCCTAAAGTCAGCGGCGTTGCATCCATAAAATGGGTACGGCCAATCTTTACCACCTGCATAAAATCTTTGCTCTTCTGCGCTAATGTGTCCCTTAATTTCTGAATACCCGGAATAGTGGTTTCCAATAAAATTTTATAGGCGGCAATATGCATCGCAGTGGGAAAAGTATCATTGGAAGATTGTGATTTATTTACATCATCATTCGGATGCAAAAACTTATCCTTATCCGAAAGTACGCCTCCTTTAATTACATGTCCACGATAGGCCACTACTTCATTTACATTCATATTACTTTGGGTGCCACTGCCCGTTTGCCATACTACCAAAGGAAACTGATCGTCTAATTTTCCCTCCAGTATCTCATCGCATACCTGCCCTATCAAAGCCGCTTTTTCCTGTGGTAATACACCCGCGTCCAGGTTAGTAAGCGCCGCCGCTTTTTTCAGGTAGGCAAAAGCTTTAATGATCTCTTTCGGCATTTTATTGATATCCTGCGCTATCTTAAAATTGTCGATGCTGCGTTGGGTTTGCGCACCCCAATAAACATGGGCAGGTACCGGCACTTCGCCCATTGTGTCTTTTTCAATACGGAATTCCATGGTAGCTGATTTTTAATTTTGCAAAGATAAGGAATGAGGGGGAGGTGGGAGTTAGGAGTGTATCGTGAGAAATCAATAGCAAATCGCTCATGTCTCATGATAATCCCCCGCTGCTAAAATTCGGTTTTCTTTTTTCAAGAAAGGCAGTAGTTCCTTCAACCCTGTCGGGGGTATCGAAACAATCACCAAAAGCAGTTACTTCTACTTCATATCCGTTTTTGGTTTCATCAAATACGGCATTGGCCGCTGCTATGCATTTGCCAACGGCTATCGGGGCTTTTGTATTGATAATTGCTAAAATGGACTTAGCTTTTTGTAAGAGTTCTTCTTGTAGTACTACATAATTTACCAGGCCATATTGTAAAGCGGTATTCGCATCGAGTAAACTGCCACTCATTAATAATTCCAGTGCCCGGCCTTTGCCAATTAATTGCACCAGTCTTTGGGTGCCACCATAGCCTGGTATCAGTCCCAGGTTTACTTCGGGCTGGCCAAATTTCGCATTGTCTGAAGCAATCCTGAAATGGCAACTCATGGCTAACTCACAGCCACCACCCAGTGCAAAACCATTTACACAGGCCACTATCGGTTTGGGTGAATTTTCTATGCGAAAGAAAATATCCTGTCCGGCTTTGGCCAATGCCTTGCTCTGTTCTTTGGTAAGACCACTGAATTCACTGATATCGGCGCCTGCCACAAAAGCCTTGGGGCCAGAGCCGGTAATGATTACTGATTTGATGTGGGGATTTGTGTATACTTCATCCAGTACGGCATTCAGATCAGTCAATACCTGTTTGTTCAGGGCATTCAGTTTATCGGGGCGATTGATGGTGATGGTGAATATGTTTTCTTCGAGGGAGGTTAACAGCGTACTGTACATGATGGGAGGTTTTAATGCAAAGGTATAAGCAGTATTTAAATGATGCCTGATATTTATAGGAAGATGGCGTGCTATCCTCCCCGTGCCATCAAAAGTCTCGGTTAACTCCAACCCAATCCTTAATATACGCCGCGATATCACTGGTTGCCGCCCCCGGTGCAAAAAGTTTCCCAACACCTAAATCATTCAATGTTTTCATATCATCTTCCGGTATAATACCGCCACCGGTAACCAATACATCAGACATTCCTTTCTCTTTCATCAATGCCATCACTTTCGGAAATACGGTCATATGCGCCCCACTCAGAATGCTGATGCCAATGGCATCCACATCTTCCTGCAGCGCCGCGTTCACCACCATATCCGGCGTTTGCCGCAGGCCGGTATAAATAACTTCCATGCCTGCATCCCGCAAAGCAGTAGCAATTATCCTGGCGCCACGGTCATGGCCATCCAGTCCTACCTTAGCAACTAATACACGAACAGGTCTTTTCATGTGACTGTTTTTAAATTTTAAAGCCTTATTAAATTTACTTGATCATCATTCCGATCATGGATGATTAGTATCATCGCCGGATCATCATCCCGGTTGGTGATGGGCATTTGATTATGGTTTTGTTCATACATAAAAATTAAACGGCTAACAATATTGCAAATTTAGTTCAAATGTGCTTAGGTTTACGGTATTAACCACAAAGGAAATAATGACCATGCAATACAGAAAGTTCGGTAATACAGATTTGTTGGTAAGTGAGATAGGCTTTGGAGCCTGGGCCATTGGTGGCACCGCCAGTGTGGGGGGTATAGAAATTGGATGGGGGCCCTCAGACGACAGCGTTTCAACCGCAGCCATCCACACCGCTTTGGATGCCGGTATTAATTTTTTTGATACGGCGGATTTTTATGGTTTAGGGCATTCAGAATCTTTGTTGGGTAATACGATAGGTAATAATAAAGAAGTGTTGGTGGCTTCCAAAGTGGGACAAAAAATCGGTCCCGATGGTAAGATTGCCATTGATTACACAAAGGACCATATCATTAAGGCCTGCGAGTTAAGTTTACAAAGATTGAAACGCGATTATATCGATTTTCACCAGCTTCATGTGGCCCGCATGCAGCATCTCGAAAACGGGGAGTGTATCGAAGCCATGCGGTTATTGCAACAGCAGGGTAAGATCAGGTATTGGGGTATATCGCTGATAACTTTTCATCCATTTCCGGAAGCGGATTTTTTTCTGAAAAATAATTTTGGAAACGGCTTCCAACTGGTCTTTAATCTCATCAATCAAAAAGCGTTACCCATTGTAACAGCGGCCGCGGCAAAGGGCTATGGCGTTATTGCCAGGATGCCTTTGCAGTTTGGTTTATTATCCGGTAAGATCACACCGGAAACGGTGTTCTCAAGTGATGACCACCGAAGGTATCGTGTAGTGCCGCCTATAACAGAAGCTGTATTACAAATACTGAAAAAAGAAGTATGGCCGCTTTGCGATAAATACCAAACTACTGCATCGGGTCTTGCGCTCAGTTATATATTAAGTTATCCCGAAATCTCTACCGTAATTCCCGGTATCCGCACACCGGAACATGTGGCATTGAATACCGATCATATCGTGCAGTTGGAAGAAGCGGATAAAATTCACCTGCAGGAATTGTATGAATCGGATTGGTTGAAGGTGATGGAGATGATGGAAAGACAAGGGTGATTTATTATTAAGTATAACGCCTCACAACTGCAAAAGCTGCAAAGTATGCTTAATCCTCTGTATCGTTTCTTCTTTACCAATTATCGCTGCTATATCAAACACTCCGGGGCCGAATTTTCCGCCTACCAGCATAATGCGGAAGGGTAGCATCAGGTCGCCGGGTTTTAGTTGGTTGGCTGCCGCTAATTCTTTGAATTCTTTTTCAAGATCATGTGTTTCCCATAAAGTGCTTAACGCATAGGCCCTGATTAGTTCTGTGAAAAACATATTTCTATCATCATCCCATTTGGGCTTTACGGCATCAATATCAATGCTGCCCGGTGATTGAAAAAAGAAAGCGCCCTGCTGCACAAAATCAGGCAACAAAGTACATCTATCTTTCACTAACCCAATCACTTTGCCAAGTAATACACCATCGGTAATCTGTATCCCCGCTTTCTCAAATTCACTCCTAACGCCAAACTCCAAACTTTTAACCCCTAACTTTCTAATCCACTCATGGTTATACCATTTTGCTTTTTCATAATCAAACTTGGCGCCGCCTTTGTGTACCCTTTCCATCGAAAATTTTTCTATCAGTTCGGGTAGTGAAAAAATTTCCCTGTCGGTGCCGTCATTCCAGCCAAGCATGGCCAGCAGGTTTACGAATGCCTCAGGTAAAAAACCTTTCTCTTTAAAGCCTGTGGTGGTTTCGTGGGTTGCAGGGTCTGTCCAGTTCATCGCAAAAACAGGAAAGCCTAACCTGTCGCCATCACGTTTGCTTAGTTTGCCGTTGCCATCGGGTTTTAAAATGAGGGGTAAATGTGCCCACTGCGGCATATCAGCTTCCCATCCTAAATATTTCCATAATAATACATGTACCGGCGCCGAGGGTAACCATTCTTCACCGCGGAAAGCATGACTGATCTTCATTAAATAATCATCCACTACCACGGCTAAGTGATAAGTGGGCATACCATCCGCTTTCAATAAAACTTTATCATCTACCTGCGAAGTATGGAAAGATACTTCTCCGCGAATCATATCGGTAAAACTTACTGTTTCATTCAAAGGCATTTTAATGCGCACTACATGCGGAACATGCTCAGCCAATAATTTGCTTACGTCTGCAGCGTTTAATGTGAGAGAATTTTTCATTTTCTCCCTGATGTTTTGATTGTATTGTGGGGATGGATTTTCTGCCGATTTAAATTGAATACGCATCGCATCCAAATCGGCCGGTGTATCAAACGCATAATACGCATACCCCTCTTTCACCAGTTGCTCCGCATACCGGCGATAGCCGGCTTTGCGTTCACTCTGGCGGTAGGGGGCAAAGGGGCCTCCGTGTATAGGACTTTCATCAGGCTCCAGTCCGCACCATTTAAGGGTATTGAAAATATATTCTTCAGCGCCCGTTACAAAACGGCCCTGGTCGGTATCTTCAATGCGTACAATAAAATCGCCACCGTTTTGTTTGGCAAACAAATAATTAAACAACACCGTTCTCACGCCTCCCAAATGCAGTCCCCCGGTAGGTGAGGGGGCAAAACGTACCCTTACTTTTCTATTCATGATGTAACAAAGATACTAACCATCGCATAACCGGTATGCAATATCCCGGTATCTTCGTTTTATGTATTTGGTAACAACCCCCTGGTGGCTCCGGTCGCTGTATCTTTCTTTAACCTGGCGCGTCAAAGAGCCGGGCAAGACGGTATATCTAACCTTTGATGATGGACCGCACGAAACGGCCACGCCCTATGTATTGGACCAGTTACAGCAATTCAATGCCAAAGCGACTTTCTTTTGTATAGGGAAAAATGTAGCTGCCTATCCGGCTATTTACGATCGTATCTTAAAAGAAGGGCATAGCACGGGCAATCATACCTATCACCATGTGAATGGATGGAAAGTGAGTGACGAGGAATATATAAAGGATGTAGCGGAGGCTGCTGCTTTAATAAAATCCAATCTCTTCCGCCCTCCTTATGGAAAGATCAAACGTTCACAACAAAAAAAACTGCGGGCTGCCCATCCCGGAATAAAAATTATTATGTGGGATATTTTGAGCGCCGATTTTGATACTACCCTAAGTGGCGAAGCCTGCCTGGGGTATGTATTGTACCATACTAAACCCGGCTCTATTATTGTTTTTCATGATAGCGCCAAGGCATGGGAGCGGATGCAGTACGCGTTGCCGAAAGTGCTGGCGCATTTTTCGAAGCAAGGGTTTGTGTTTAAAGCCCTGTGATACGTGAGCGGCATTTTTTTCACTTTTCACTTTTCATTTCTCACGATCACCCCTGCTCTGCCAACCAACCTTTCCCAACAATCATTTTTTTTCTGAGATTAATAATGGATTTTTGCAAAATGATCATGATTGACACCCATTGTCACCTGTACGGCGAAGAATTCAAAGAGGATGTTGATGCCGTAATCGAAAGAGCCCGGCTTCAGGGGGTAAGTCGTTTTTATTTACCGGCTATCGATAGTGCAGCTATCCCTGGTATGCTGGCCCTTGAAACAAAATACCCGGGGGTTTGTTTGGCTATGATGGGGCTGCATCCCTGTTATGTGAAGGCTAATTACCGGGAAGAACTGGCTATCGCGGAAGAATGGCTGGCTAAAAGGCCTTTTGTGGCGATTGGTGAGATCGGGCTGGATTTTTATTGGGATAAAACCTTTGTAAAAGAACAATATGAGGCTTTTTCTGTGCAGATGCAATGGGCGCTGGACAGGGGCCTGCCCATTGTTATCCATACCCGCGATGCCATGAACGAAACCATTAAAGCCGTAAAACCCTTTGCTGATAAAGGTTTGCGGGGTATCTTTCATTGTTTCAGCGGTAATGCAGCCGCGGCAAAACTGGTTACCGACATGGGCTTTTACCTGGGTATTGGGGGGGTGGTAACTTATAAAAACGCCGGATTAGCCGAAGCGCTTGAAAAAATTGGAGCCGGCTACCTGGTTCTTGAAACCGATGCTCCTTATTTAACGCCTGTTCCTTTTCGTGGCAAAAGGAATGAGAGCAGCTATCTTGGCTATATACTGGAAAAGCTGGCCACCATAAAAAACCTGCCCGTAAATGAACTGGCAGCCATTACCACGGCCAATGCGCAAAAAATATTCGGTGGCTAATGCTGAAAAGCTATTTTTGCAGTCCTTTAAAATACAGAGAGGTGTCCGAGTGGTTGAAGGAGCACGCCTGGAAAGTGTGTAAACGTGCAAGCGTTTCGAGGGTTCGAATCCCTTCCTCTCTGCCAAGTATCAATTTAAAATGAAGCAAAAGCCCGCAAACTAAATGTTTACGGACTTTTTCATTTGATCCGGCAAAATCAGGCGAAGTGTATTTTAATAGGTAGGTTTTTCATGTCAAATGTTGGTACTTTACTGTACCTTATTCGGCATTATAATGCCTTATTTGACATTTTGGAAAAGATGAAAAGGCGTATTGGTTACCCTCCAATCAACTTCGCGATCCCAAATGCGCAACCCGCCGCGATGGCCCCGATAAATGCCACTTTTATGGCCCCCTGTAATGGATCGGTTCCTGTTAGCTTACTCTTAAAAAATCCAAATACAAACAGGCAGAGTAAAGTAACCACAGCAGATATTTTCAGGCCAATAATGCCATCATCTACAAAGAAATAAGGACTCAGGGGTATCAGTCCGCCCACAATATAGGCGGCGCCAATATTAAAGGCGCTCTTACCCGCCCTCTTAGGATCGGGTTTCTCTAAACCCAATTCATGCTTCATCATAAAATCGGCCCAGCGGTCCTTATCTTTAATCAGCTCCGCTACCGCCTGGTTCTGTACCTCCGCGCTTAATCCCAGCCCTTCAAAAAATATCCTTACTTCTTCTTTCTCTACTTCAGGCAGCCTTTCTATTTCATCGTATTCTCTTCTCAGTTCACTGGCATAATGGTCCTGCTCTGTTTTGCCGGCCAGGTATCCCCCCAGGCCCATCGCAATCGAACCGGCGGCAATTTCGGCAATGCCGGCAATCACAATCAAATGCACATCCTTCACCGCCCCACTCAACCCCGCCGCCAGGGCAAAAGGAACCGTTAACCCATCAGCCATGCCAATTACAATGTCTGCAATGGTTTGAGAACTGGTTACATGCTCTTCTGTATGATCGTGGTGCAGATGGGTGTCCATGTGTTGGTTGTTTTGCGCAGTGAAAGTAAGGAACACATTTAAATAATTAATAATTAAGAATTAATTCTTTGAAGTGCCGGCATTGAGGACAGGCTGGGTGATGGAACTGTGAGAGGAAAAAGAATACCGACTTTGGAATTCTTAATTCTTAACTGCCCTCACCCCCTCTTTGTTAACACTCAGGTAACCTTGCGGTAACAATTTGGTAACATTCCAGTAACACCTTTGCAGGAATAAAAATATTGAACTGTGAAGAAAATTGTTTCATTGTTGGTACTGGTAGTAATCTCCCTTTCAGTTTTTGCTCAAAATGCAAAAATAGCCGGTAAGGTTTCTAATACAAGGAACGAAGGATTGGCGGGTGTTACTATCAAAATTTCAGGCGGACTAACCGGGATGATTAAGACTGATGTAGGTGGTCATTTTTCATTTAACGCCGAATCCGGCAAAAAATATAGTATCACCCTTTCCTATATAGGCTACCAGGAAAAAATTATTGATGATATCCAGCTTACTACTGAAGGGGAAGAAGAAATTCTGAATGTAATTCTGGAAGAAAGTAATCAATTATTAGAAGGGGTAACGGTAAAAGCCACTACCAGGGGATCTGCCAAAGGTGAAACCATCAATGCATTAATCGCCTATCAAAAAAATACCTCAGCCGTTGCTCAGGTTATCTCCGGCGAAGCCATTAAAAGGTCTCCCGATAAAAATACCAGTGAAGCATTAAAAAGAGTACCCGGTACTTCTGTACAGGAAGGTAAATACCTGGTGGTTCGTGGCTTGGCCGACCGTTATAACCAGGCCATGCTGAACGGCGTTTTATTAAGCAGTACCGAGCCTGATAGAAAATCTTTCTCTTTCGATGTGTTTCCTGCTCCCATGATTGATAATATCATCATCAACAAAGCATTTGTTCCTGAACTGCCGGGTGAGTGGGCAGGTGGACTGATACAGGTAAATACCAAAGACGTTCCCTCCAGTAATTTTCTGAGTATTCAACTGGGTACCGGGTTTAATACGCAAACCGCGGGTAGTGATTTTTATACCTATGAAGGTGGTAAACTTGATTGGTTAGGATTTGATGACGGCAAAAGAGGCTTACCCGCTGATATGCCTACCAGGTCTGTATTTAATACACTCGACCAGACTCAGAAAATAGTATACGGAAAACAGTTTACTAATATCTGGTCCACCACTAAGAATAGTTCTAATATACTGCCGGTTACTAATAAGTCATTCCAGTTAAGCGGTGGCTTTAATGCAAAACTGGGCGCTAAAAATAAACTGGGTGTTATCCTGGCGCTTACCTATAACCAGAGTTTCAAGAGAACGAATTTCGACAATCGCCTTTATTCCATCACCGGCGGTGTGGCCAGTTTAAATTTCGATTATTACAATGATAAATACAGCCAGGATGTATTGTGGGGCGCATTGGGTAATGTTACGTTACAGTTAGGAAATAATAACAAAATATCCTGGAAAACCATTCTCAATATCAACTCTACCGATTATACAACCAAACGTACCGGTAAGGATTTTGAGAACGATCCCATCAATGGTGAAAATATCCGCGCTACCGAGTTAGCGCTGAAAGCCAATACCTTCTTCAATACCCAGGTAACCGGTGACCATAACCTGCCTAACCTGAAACTAAAATTACACTGGTACGGAAGTTTCAATATCCTGGATCAATACGTTCCTGATCAACGCCGTATTCAATACAACCAGAATGTAATCGTTCCCAATTCACCTTATACCTTATTAGTGTCCGCTTCTAAAACTTCGCAGAGAAGTGGCAGCCGTTATTTTGGTTTCTTAAATGATTATGTATATACGGGTGGTGGCGATGTGGCTAAAAACTTCGCGGTGAATGGGTTAACCCAAACGGTAAAAGCAGGCTATATGTTACAGGTGAAGGACCGTTTATTCAATTCCAGGCCTTTCTCTATCTACCTGCCTTCAGATAATCCCGACTTACGTTTATTACCGGAAGACGCGGTGTTCAGTAACGAAAATTTCGGTACCGGCTTCAATAACAAATTCGCCTTTAATGAGATTTTTGGTGATCAGTACCGTTATATCGCCAATACCATTTTAAACGCGGCTTTCCTGCAGTTCGATAACCAACTCACCAGGAAATTGCGCGCCACCTGGGGATTGCGTTGGGAAAATTTTGACCAGGTAGTGGGTAGTGTTCAGCAAAAAGATCCTCGTCATGTATATAGTAAGGTAGACGATTTTCTGCCCGGTTTGAACCTGACCTATAAGGCCAACGAAAAAACCAATATCCGTTTATCCGGCTCTCAAACCGTTATCAGGCCTGAGTTTCGTGAGTTGAGCCCTTTCGCTTTCTTCGATTTTGATTTAGGCGCCACTACTACCGGTAATAAAACACTGGTACGTACCAAAGTAAGCAATGCCGATTTACGTTTTGAAGTATATCCTAAAGCGGGCGAACTATTTACACTGGGTGTATTCTATAAATATTTTGATAAACCCATCGAATTATTCTTTAACCAAACAGGCGCCGGCAGCTCCAGTACTTTCAATTATATCAATGCAGATAAAGCATCCGGGTATGGTGTTGAAATGGACTTCAGAAAAAAACTCGACTTCATAGCGGATGGTATGCGCAACTTCACCTTCCAGGGTAATTTCTCTTATATCTATAACCGCGTTACCAGCGCCGGCACCAATTTAGACAGGCCCATGCAGGGACAAAGCCCTTACCTGATCAATGGCGCTTTGCAGTATGATGTAGAAAAAATAGGGTTAAGTACTACTTTATTATTTAACCAGATAGGCCGTCGTATTCTCTTTGTGGGTAGCAGTGATTATCCGCCGGTATGGGAAAATCCACGCGCACTGCTCGACTTCCAGGTAGCTAAAAAAGTATTGAAGAGAAGGGGCGAAGTAAAACTGAATGTATCGGACCTGTTAAACCAGGTAGCGTATTACTATCATGACCTGAATGATAATGGCAAATTCGAAAAAACAACCGATGCCATTTCCATCGCGCGTAAATACGGAACCAATGTCAGTATCTCTTTTGCATATAACATCAAATAAAAAACAAACAATCTATAAAAACGCGAAAATGAAAAAATTACTCATTCTGATTGCATCCGTTGGTGTGATGTCAACCAGTTGTCGTAAAATTGAAGTTGATGGTGGTACCACAACTGTTACAACAACGCCCACCCCTAATGCGGAGAATACCATCCTTGAAGGAAGGATCATTAATAACCTGACCCTGAAGGCCACGTATACTTATAAGTTGCGCGGACTGGTATATGTAACCAATGGCGCTATTTTAACCATTGAGCCGGGCACTAAAATTGTTGGTGAAAACGGAAAAAACGGTTGCCTGATCATTACCCGTGGTGCAAGAATTATCGCGGATGGTACACAGGATAAGCCCATTGTATTTACTTCTGAAGCAACTACCCCACAACGTGGCGACTGGGCCGGCCTGGTAATATTGGGTCAGGCGCCTAATAACTCTTCTTTTAATGGAGTAGATGGTATTGGTGAAATTGAAGGGGGTATTAATAACAGTGATGGATTAGGTTTATACGGCCTGGGTCTTTCTTCCAATCTTGCCGATAACAGTGGTATACTGCGTTATGTGCGTATTGAATACGCGGGGTATGCCTTTTTACCCGATAAAGAAATTAATGGTTTAACCCTGGGTGGTGTGGGTAACCAGACTATTGTTGATTATGTACAGGTATCTTATGCCAATGATGATTCATTTGAGTGGTTTGGCGGATCTGTAAACTGTAAACACCTGATCTCTTTCCGTACACTGGATGATGACTTTGATACCGATAACGGGTATAGCGGTAAAGTACAATTTGGTATTTCATTACGCGATTCTTCCATTGCTGATATCTCTAAGAGTGAAGCCTTTGAAAGCGATAATGATGCTAACGGATCAGACAGGAAAACTTTCCTGCAATCTATTGGCGTTAGTCCTAATAACCCGGTTGCTATCGTACCGGTGAGAACGTCTGTGGTATTCAGTAATATGACATTGGTAGGTCCTAAAGAATTGGCTACTTCAAAAGGTAACAGCCTGTTCCTGGCCGGTGCGCAAATTCGTAGAAATAGTGAACAGAGTATTTTTAATTCTGTATTCTTAGGCTGGGGTGGTGGATCTGTAAATGGATTATTAATTGATGCCAGTAAAGGGGTTCCTATTGATTTGAGTTTGGCCCCTGCCGGTGGTTTGAACTTTCAGAATAATATTATTGCCGGTCCTGCTGCCAATGCTGTTTCATATGCGGCCAGCGCCACGGCTCCTACAGGCGCCACCAAAGCAACTATTACCGATTGGGTAAATACCGCTGCATTTGGCAATACAATGGTTACCGCCAATACAGAAGTGGGTTTAACCGCTCCATTTAGCTATAGCGCACCTGATTTTAACCCTTCTGCCACTTCCGCGGCAGCAGCTACAGGAGCGGCATTTGCCAGCACAAAATTAAAAACGACCACCAATGGTGTGTTAGATTTTAAAGTAGTTACCTATAAAGGTGCCTGCGGCGTAGGTGATACCTGGTGGAAAACCTGGACCTCTTATAAATAAGTGTTTACCATCCAATACAAAAGCCGCCTGCTTTATGCAAGGCGGCTTTTTTGTACTATTTTTGTTTCCCCGTTTAATTAATTTGATATGAGGAACTCCTTTGCGGTAATCGTTTTACTAAGCAGTTCATTAGTTGCCTGCCAATCTCCGCAGCCGGAAAAGGTTTCCGTTACAACCGAAAAAACAGCTACCGAAAAAGCCGGTGAATCTATCCGTACCAATCTCTCTTTCCTGAATGATTTTAATGCGCTGGAAGAAATCTTTACCAACGATAACTGGTTAATCAGTGATAAGAAAGACAGCAGTTATTTTTATTTTAGCCGCCTCGGAAAATTTACGGTCAAGACCTATGAATATAAAATTGTAAAAGGAGATTCCGCGCGGGTAACCCATGCCCTTATTCAAACAGAAGGCGATAAAATAAGCCTGCCATTCAATGGCCACAAGCTTTACATCCAATCTGCCACCAAAGCAAGGCTTGTATGCACTGTTGCCGACGCTGATTCGCTAACCTACACATTTGTAAGATTAAACGATAACCAGATCAGCCTAACCTATCCTGGTAACAAGAAAACAGTAGTAAAGAAAATGCTGCCCCTCAGTCAATTCCTGATAAGAAGCAGGTATGATTATACGAATGGAACTAAGTACGCTTTTGATACCTCGCAGTTCATAAAACGCTGAACGAAATTTCACTTTTAACTTTTGACTTTCACCGCATCACCAATTATTCATCTGCTCCGGCACAATCCGCTCCGGTTGTTCAATGGGATGCTCTTTCCATTGGGGATCGTAGCTAACAAACCAGCTTAGCCATAATACCCTCGACAGGCGCATGAGTATGGGTTGAAGTATAAACAGGAGGGTGAAGGAACAGCCCATCCAGTAAAAAATACGGTTATCATCTATCGAAAAAGTAACGCCGATCAGAACCTTCCAGGCAACGAATGTGGCTACCAGCAGGGCAATGCTTAATGCATAGCTAACATAGCCCGTACCATAATAAAAACCCACTTCAATTTCGGTGGGCTGGCCACAAACGGAACATTTTTCATGCATCAGGGTGCTGTTCTTCTCATAGGCGTTGGACTTAAGAAAAACCTTACCCTCCCTGCACCTGGGGCAACGGCCGGTTAACATACCGGATAAATAAAATCGTTTCTTTTTGGCATCCCCGGGCATGGTATCATTATTAGTAGGGCCGCAAGGTAACCAATCATTCCAATATTTTTTCCATCCGCATACTTCTCGAGCCTTTGATGAGGAAATGGGTATCTGCAAAAGCCTGTTGCTGAAACCAGCGCTGTGCCGCTGTTGAATCAGGAAAGAAAATAAATCCATGATCAATCTTAGCAAAATCACCGCCAACCAGTACTACGGTATGCCAGGGATATTGTTTGATGAGTTTAACCAGGTTTTTGTGCTCTTCTATACTTTCCGCTCCCAGTTCCATCATGCTACCCAGCATCAGTATTTTTTTAGTCGCGGATAGTTTCGCGAAATTGTCAATGGCCGCCTTCATACTGGTAGGGTTGGCATTGTAGGCATCAAGGATAAAAGTATTCGTGCCCAGTTGTAGTAATTGCGAACGGCTATTGGATGGGGCATAGTTTTCGATAGCTGATTTTATTTTTTCTTCAGGCACCGAAAAATATTTTCCAATCACTGCCGCGCATAAAATATTGGGCAGGTTATAATCGCCCACTAATTGGGTTTGTATGGAATGGATAGATGCTAATCCGGCGCTGATCCCTACTTGCAGATAGGGTTCGTTTGAAATAATGTTTCCCTGCACCAAACCCTCCGTTGTTCCATATTTTACTATTTGTTTAACAGCGGCGCTCATGGTTTGCAGGTAATCGTAATCGGCATATATAAAGGCGGTGCCATCGTTCGCGCTTAAATAATCATACAGTTCCCCCTTCCCTTTTCTAACCCCTTCTATGCCGCCAAAGCCCTCCAGGTGTGCCTTTCCACAATTAGTGATTACCCCATGGGTGGGTAAAGTATACTTACAATAGCTTTCAATTTCTTTCTGGTGATTAGCCCCCATCTCTATTACCGCCATCTCCGCATCTGGTTTAACGTTAAGGATAGTTAAAGGCACACCAATATGGTTATTCAGGTTGCCCTGCGTAGTGTATGTTTTAAAATGCGAAGACAAAACCGCGTAGATTAATTCTTTACTGGTAGTCTTACCATTGCTGCCCGTAATGGCGATAAAAGGAATCCTGTATTGCTGGCGATGGTATTTGGCCAGCGCCTGTAAAGTAGCCAGCACATCCTCCACCAAAATCAAGCGCTCATCATCCGAATCAATCACCTCATCAATCACCGCGTAAGCGGCGCCTGCTTCTAATGCTTTCAAAGCAAATCCATTCGCGTTAAAATTCGGCCCTTTCAATGCAAAGAAAAAATTTCCCTTCGTTAATTTCCGGGTATCTGTTTGCACAGAAGGATATTGTAAGTACAATTGATAAAGATCCTGAATCAGCATAATTCAAAATTAAAAATTAAAAATCTAACATCTGTCATCTAAAAAAAAACCACCCGGGTAGGGTGGTTTTTTTTTAGATGTATCAATTTTCCTTTTCCTTATCTCTTATTTCTTCGGGTAGGCATAAAAATACCGGTCTTGGCATCTCTTGAAGTGGCTTCGGGGGAACCGTAATGGTTCATGGCGCAACGGAAACCCAATGTTTTGGTACTCAGGTCTTCTTCCAGGAAACGGCGTGTGCCGGGGCTCAGCCAATAGGCCCTGTCATCCCAGCTACCCCCTTTGTAAACCCTTGATTTATCAGAAATCAAACTGGTAATACCATAATTATATAACACATTGCTTGATGAGTCTCCATCAAGAAAATTGGTGGCATACGATTTTTGGTAATTTCTCCTGTTGCGTAAAGCGGAATCAGATTCGGCTACCATTTTAATACGGCCCTTATCATCCCTTAAATTACCGGCGCCGCCACTCATATCCACTTTCTGAAAAACGTTACCACGGTAAGGGTTAAAATCATCATCACCCACATTGGTAATGGGGCGATATACATCCAGCACCCACTCATTTACATTACCACTCATATTATAAATACCAAAACCATTGGGCATAAAAGAAGTTACTTCGGCAGGGATGGCCGCGTTATCGTTCAGTCCGCCGGCCACACCCATATTATCACCCGCTCCCCGTTTAAAGTTGGCTAAGAAAGCGCCCTGGGAAGAACTTTTCTTGGTGTAACGGAGGTTATCAAAGCCATCATTTTTCCAGGCATAGATCTGTTTATTGGAAACAATTTCTTCTCCGCGGGTAGAACTTTTTGTTTTCTTCTGCGGGTTCTGCATAATGTAGCCATACGCGGCATATTCCCATTCCGCTTCTGTAGGCAGGCGGTAATCACCGAATAATATACCATCCGAAAAATTAACGGTCGTTCTGGGGCGGCCCTGGGCATCTTTTAAAGGATTGCTCTTTGAAGTGGCTTCTTTACCGGGAGTAGCCTGATATTCGCCCATAATATAGGCCTTGCTGTTAAAATTATCCTGGCCGGAACCATTCAATTCTTTTTTAATCTGGCTCCTTTTATCCAGGAACCCTTTATTCATTAAAGTAAGTTCATTCACCCTGTCTGTACGCCAGATACAATAGTCATTGGCCTGTTTCCAGCTTACACCCACCACCGGATAATAGTTATAGGAGGGGTGCCGGAAATAATATTCTACATAAGGCTCATTAAACGCCAATTCAGTTCTCCATACCAGTGTATCGGGTTTGGCCTGCTCTACCACAGAGTCCATCCCGGCCTGTCCGAAAACATTTTCCAGCCAGTATAAATATTCGCGGTAGTGCACATTGGCTACTTCGGTTTTATCTATAAAGAAAGAGTTCACCGTAATACGGCGTGGAATATTGTTCCAGTCGGCCATCACGTCTTCCTGCGCGGCGCCCATGGTAAACGTACCACCCTGAACAAATACCAGCCCGGGCGCCGTTTTAATATCCGCGGGCTTGCCTACGGTAAAATTGCCCTGGTTTTTATCATTATAATTCCAACCGGTTGCTGTTGACTTTTCATTCTTCTTCTTTAAGATGCTGCAAGAAGCAACAGAACCTGCCACTGCCAGTAGCAGTACAAAATTTCTGGTTGTTGTCAATAATTGCATTTTCATGAAATTAAATTTGGATTAGGAGTTTCCATGGATATTGTCAATGCGAATATATACGTTTTCTATTAATCATGTAAACGGCTTGATGCCTTTGATGTTAGCAAAAGCCTAATTTTAGCCTCTTCTTCGTGTTACTTTGTGCCTTTGCGTCTTAAAAATAAACGCCACGAAGGCTCTAAGGCACGAAGGGGCACTAAGGGGTATGTGGTTTGTATAATTGATACTTTATCATGGGCAAGTGCAGCCTGCAAGCAGCAGGGTCACCCCTATCGGGCAACTATGCGGAGAATAATAAAATGAACCTGAAACGACTATTATATATAGTATTTGTAATGACCATACTGTTGGGCAGGTTGCCTGCCCAGCCATCCTATGCGACCAATTCTGTATTGGCCACGGGCAACTGGTATAAGATGGGGGTTACACAGGAGGGGATGTATAAAGTGGATATGGCCCTGCTATCCTCATTGGGTATGAATACCACCGGTCTATCCTCCGCTTCTATTCGGTTATATGGTAATGGCGGGGGCATGCTGCCAGAGAATAACGCGGAGCCAAGAATAGATGACCTGTTCGAAAATCCGGTGGAGATGATAGATGGGGGAGATGGTATTTTTAATGGCGCCGATTATTTTATTTTTTACGCGGCTGGTCCGCAGAGATGGCTGAAAGACAGTGTGGGACAAGCTTTCAGCCATCAGAAAAATTTGTATGGCGATACGGTGTATTATTATGTAACGATGAATGGTACCGGTAAAAGACTGCCTTCACAAATAAACGGGGGCCCCTCCAACCGTACGGTTACCGGTTATGATGAAAGATATTTTCATGAGAACGACCTGGTGAATTTATTAAACAGCGGCAAAGAATGGTATGGGGAAGAATTGACGGCCAATTTTGGCGGAAACAGCACCAAAAGCTTTACGGTAAACTGGCCCGGACTAATCACCACCCAACCTGTTGTATTGCATACCGCGCTTGCCGGCAGATCGGTGGGGGTAACCAGTTATTTTTCCATACAATTAAATGGACAGGCATTGCCAACCGTTACCGTTCCCGCGGTATCGGGTAATTTTTTAGACGCCTATGCCATGCCGGTATCAACTAGTAATACAGTGGTTGTTGGGCAAAGCAGTGTAACGGTAGCTTTTACTTTCAACCCCGGTATTGCCGGTTCGCAGGGCTGGATCAATAGTTTTGAAATTCATGGGAGAAGGGGGCTGGCAGTTACCGGAACGGAGCCTTTATTTTTTAGAGACTGGCAATCGGTGGGTAATGGCGCCATCGCTAATTACAAGATCGCGAATAGTGGATCCGCTTTTGCTGTTTGGGATATAACAGATCCTTTGCAGCCTGTTAAAATGACTACCAGTGTTACCGGCTCACAACTGTCTTTTACCAATAACGCGGCAAGGTTGCGAGAGTATGTCGCTTTCGCGAAGGCCCATTTGTTAAGTCCTGTTTCCATTGGAAAAATAGCCAATCAAAATCTGCATAGTATAGCTTCGGCCGATCTGATCATCATCACACATGCTTCCCTGTTAGCAGAAGCGCGAAAGCTTGCCCTGTTTCATTTACAGCAGGATGGCTATCAAACAGTGGTGGCCACTGCCGACCAGGTCTTTACTGAATTTTCGGGCGGCCGGCCTGATCCATCCGCGCTGCGCGATTTTGTAAAAATGATTTTTGATAAAGCGGGCCAGGCTATTCAGCAGCGGCCCAAATACCTGCTCTTATTTGGCAGCGCTTCCTATGATTATAAAAACCGGATAGCGGGTAACCGTAACCTGGTTCCCGGTTATGAAAGCGAGAATTCGCTCGACCCGCTCAATACCTATACTTCTGATGATTTTTTTGGTTTGCTGGATGATGCGGATGATATTAACCGGAATAACGCGGCCGCTACTATTGATATGGGTATAGGAAGGATACCCGCGCGCGATTTGGCCGAAGCGAAAATGATGGTGGATAAAATTATTCGCTATCATGCCAAAGAAAGCCTGGGCGCCTGGCGCAACCAAACCGTATATGTGGCCGATGATGGCGATCAGAACCTGCACCTTAACGATGCCGAAACCATATCGGCCAATGCGCATACAGCGAATGCCTTCATCAATCAATATAAAATTTACCTCGATGCCTACCCGGTACTCAGTGGCAGTGGCGGCGCACGGTATCCCGCGGTGAATGACGCGATTGTTAACCAGGTATTCAATGGGGCGCTCATCTTTAATTACAGTGGCCATGGCAGTTACCAGCGACTGGCCGAAGAAGCCGTACTAACGCAGGATGAATTAAACCGTTTTAATAATCCCGGTAAACTGCCCCTGTTTATAACGGCCAGTTGCGATTTCGCGCCGCACGATGATCCCTTTAAAAACTCACTGGGGGCGGGCATTTTAACGGGTAACAGCAATGGGGCCATTGCTTTGCTTACTACCACAAGGCTGGTATTCGCGTATAGTAATAAAGTGATCAATGACAATTATTTACAGATCGCTTTAAAACCGGAAGCCAATGGCCAGTACCTTACCCTCGGCGAATCGGTGAAAAGGGCCAAAAATTTTACGGCCCAAAATTCAGGCGATGTATTAAATAACCGCAAGTTCACACTGCTGGGCGATCCTGCCATGCGGCTCGCTTTTCCTGCATTAAAACTGCGGCTAACGGCTGTAAACGGTCATCCCATCACTGCTGCCGATACGTTGCGGGCATTGGGTAAATATAGTTTTGAGGGTATTGTAACCGATGCGGCAGGTAACCCCGTAAACGATTTTAACGGAACTTTACAACCCACTGTTTTTGATAGGGCGCAAACAGTAAAAACATTGGGTAATGACGCGGGTAGTATTGTAACGGATTTTAAGCAACAGTCGGGCGTCTTATACAAAGGCAAATCCACTGTAAGCAATGGCCGCTTTCAGTTTTCTTTTATAGTACCTAAGGATATTAATTCCCGGACAGGTAAAGCGAGGATCAGTTTGTATGCCGATGATGGGAAAAATGATGCTAATGGGGTGAATGATTCTTTAACGACAGGTGGCGCCGGAGAGGGTATGTTGATAGATAATACGGGACCGGTTATCAAAGCTTTTTTAAATGATGATCAATTTAAAAATGGCGGACTAACCCATGAAAATCCGGTACTGCTGGTGAAACTGTTTGACGACCTGGGCATCAGCACATCGGGTAATGGCATTGGCCACGATATAACGGCCGTGCTGGATGGCAATGAAAGAAAGGTAATGGTATTGAATGATTTTTATACCGCTTTGCAGGATAGCTACCAGGAAGGGCAGGTACTGTTCCAATTACCCACTTTATCCGAGGGTAAACATAGTATCCGCATCAAAGCATGGGATGTGGCTAACCAGTCTGGCGAGACAACACTGGATTTTACGGTGGTAAAACGGGCTGTTTTTCAGATGGCCAATATTCGCAATTTCCCCAACCCTTTTACTTCCTCCACTACCATTGCCTTTGAGCATAACCGGCCGGGCGACAACCTGGGGGTAACCGTAAGTATTTATACCTTATTGGGGGCGTTGGTAAAACAGATCAGGCAGGTGGTAAATACGGATGGTACGCGAAATGTGCAGATAAATTGGCAGGGAGATGACCAATCGGGTTCAAAACTCAAAAAAGGTATTTATATTTACAAGATAGTTGTTGTTGCAGGTGGCAGCCAGGCTGAAAGCACCCAACAGTTGATTATCCTCTAAAATGGTTTGAATGAGTTGATGTCTACTTTTTTTTGTTTCTTTATTTTTATTGGCGAACGTTTGTAGTAGTTTAATGCTCTACCCCTTAGCGTTTCTTTGTGTGTTGGCGCCTTCGTGGTTTAAAAAGAGGGAAGCACCAAGGCGCTAAAGGCACGAAGGGGTACTAAGAAGAATTAATAATTAATCAAATCAAACTTGATGAATTTCAAAGTAAAAAAAATAGGTAGCGCGATAGCTATTTTATTGGCAACCACAGCGCAGGCTCAGACCGATTCGATTAATATCGTATCTACCGCGGTACCCTTTCTGCGTATCTCGCCCGATGCGCGTGCCGGGGGTATGGGCGACCTGGCCATTGCTACTTCTCCTGATGCCAATGCACCTTTCTGGAACCTGGCCAAAATACCCTTTGCCAAAAAGCGCACGGCCATCGCGGTAAACTATACGCCCTGGTTAAAAGACCTTGGGTTAACCGATGTATACCTTGCCAGTATGGCCTTCTATCATAAACTGGATGAACAGCAGGCGGTGTCCGGCTCTTTACGCTATTTTAGCCTGGGTAATATCCAGTTGACCGATTATTCGGGTAATATCCTCAATACGGTAAAACCCAGTGAGTTCTCTATTGATGCCGGCTATTCAAGGGTTTTAAACGAAAAACTAAGTATCGGCGTGGCCCTCCGGTATATCAATTCAAGACTGGTAGTGGGAGATGTGGGTACGGGTGTGGTATACAAGGCGGGTAACGCGGTGGCGGGTGATGTTTCATTGTATTATAATGGTATCAGCACAGAAGGAGCGGGATTGAGGTGGGGTGTGGTACTCAGTAACCTGGGTAGTAAAATAGGGTATACCAACGATTCACGAAACAAAGATTATATCCCTGCCAATTTAGGATTGGGTATTTCTTATGCCAAAATTTTTAACGAATCTAATAAAGTAACCTTCGGTTTCGACATCAATAAACTCCTCGTTCCTTCCGCTCCTACGGCAACGGGTAATTATGTGATTGATTCAGCCAAACTGGCCGATTACCGCGCCACCAGTGTAGTTTCGAGCTGGATGAAATCTTTTAGTGATGGCACCAAACAATTAAATTCATTGCAAGCATCCTTAGGCGCCGAATATGCCTATAATGATCAGTTCTTTTTTAGGGCGGGCTATTTTTATGAAAACAAAAACCGCGGTAACCGAAAATTTTTCTCTGTCGGCGCCGGCTTCACCCTCGACCAAATGAGTGTCAATTTCTCTTACCTCGTACCTTCGGGCAGTGGGGTCACGAGAAACCCGTTATCAAATACGTTACGTTTTGGGATTGTGTTTAATTTAGGAGAAATGGAAGAGTAGGGAGTTTGAATATCGAATGTCGAACAAGGATTATCGAATGATGAAATAAAACAATAATCATTTCCCCTCCTTGCAGGCAAGGAGGGGAAATGATTATTTAAACTTTTTCTATGAGCATGCGAATCGGTTACGGTATAGATTATCACCAACTGGTAACGGGTCGTGATTTGTTTATTGGCGGTGTTAAAATTGAACACGATAAAGGTGCACTGGGGCATAGTGATGCGGATGTATTGTTGCATGCCATCTGCGACGCATTATTAGGCGCCGCCTGCCTGGGTGATATTGGGGTACATTTCCCGGATACTGCTGCCGAATTTAAAAATATTGACAGCAAAATCTTATTAGCTAAAACAGTTGAATTAATCACTAATGAGGGCTATTCCATTATCAATATTGATAGCACCCTCAGCCTCGAAGCCCCCAAAATAAAACCCTATATAACTCAGATGCAGCAGGTGATCGCGGAGATATTGCATATTACGGTGAAAGATATTTCCATTAAAGCCACTACTACCGAAACCATGGGTTTTGTGGGGAGGGAGGAAGGACTGGTGGCGAATGCGGTGTGTCTTTTGATGCGGAACGGTTAGTGGAGAAAGACCTTCCTCACAGCCTCCCATCTACTCTATCCATTTCCAATACCCCTTTCACATCAAACAAAACACCATTTTCAATCAGCATCGAATCATAATCCAAATTTAAAAATGCCGCATGCCCAACAGCTATAATAATCGCCACGTATTTTTTTGTTGTATCAATAGTGGTACCGCTTTGTAAACCATACGCTTTCATTACCTCATCAATTCTTCTTTCACCATATCCTTCTTTAATCGCGAAACAGGAATACGGGAACCATCTGTCAGCAGCAATTCAAAAACAGTATCTTGTTTCAGCAGGCTCTTTATAAATTTCCTGTTTACAAGGTGTGATTGATGGCATCGTATAAAATGATACTCCTTTAGCATTTCATCATATTCATAAATACCTTTCGAAACCAACAACTTTTCACTATTCTTAAGATAAAACCGTGTGTAGTTATTATCAGATTCACACCTGATAATTTCATCAGGATTTACAAACCGCAGTTCATTCATTAATGGCAATGCGATGCGATGGCCGGCTTTCTGTGAATTGTTGATAACAGAGAGTAAATTGATGATCTGTTGATGGGTCTGTCTTTTTTGTTTTTTGGCCTCAGCTTTTGCGATCGCTGTTGCCAATTCGTCTACTTTCACTGGTTTTAACAAATAATCCAATGCTGAAAATTTTACGGCCTGGATACCATACTGATCGTAACCGGTTACAAATATCACTTCGAAATTATATTCCCCCAATGAAGCGAGCATGTCAAATCCCGATTTTCCGGGCATTTGAATATCAAGAAAGACCAGGGTAGGGTTGAGCCCGGCAATAAGTTTTAGCCCTTCGGCTGCATTGGTTGCTTCCCCGATAATTTCCACCTGTTTAAAATACGTGGTTAATAGCCCCCGCAGATGGGTGATATTCTTTTTTTCGTCTTCGATGATAATCGCTCTCATAAGTTTATTGTATCCAGTTTTCAAAAAAGAAGGTAACCATGGTGCCATTTTCTGAGTGAATTAATTGGTAGTCTATTTTTTCTTTCTTGTATAATTTCCTCAAATTATTAATCCGCTCATTGGTAAATTTCATGCCATATCCATGCCCCTCTTTGATCTTGCTATCTCTTTTTATTCCATTGTCTTTTATGATTATTTCAAGGGCCTTTTCTTTTTTGTGAAAAAAAATGGAGATAACACCCTCACTGCCTAACCCGGAAATTCCGTGCCTCACCGCGTTTTCTATGGAAGGCTGCAAAAGCATGGGAGGGAACTCTATCGCACCAGGGTCTAACAGCGGATCTATATCTATTGTGTATTTGAAATCAAAACGCAGTTGTTCAATCCGGATGTATTTTTCAAGCATCTCAATATCCTGCGATAAGCTAATGAACAATACACCACTGTTTTTAAGGGTATCCCGCATGATATCTGAAAAGACTGCCAGGTATTCATTGGCCCTTTCGTTTTCCTTATTGGTAACCAAGCCTTCTATAGAACTTAGGGCATTGTAAACAAAATGCGGATTCAACTGGCTTTGTACTGTTTTAAGCTGCTCCTGCACCCGCGCCCTTTTTTGTTTTTCTTTTCTTAGTTTGTATGTGTAAAAACTATACGGTAATCCTACCAGGGCAATCATACCCAGTATCATAAATAATATCATCGCCCATGCTGTCTGGTACCAAAAGGGCAGTGCTTGAATCCGGTAAGTGTTACATGCGTCCATACCCAGGTATTTTACCTCAAGGATATATGCGGTATTCGCGGTAATCGTATTCAGTGTGAGCAAGTGCCCGGTTAGGTTCCATGCGGTATTTTCTTTGTTGCTGACCTTCCTTAAGCGGAACTGGATACAGGAATCTTTATTTAAAGAATGCTTTTTAAACAGGAACTCAGGATGTTTACCGGGTAATATGGTTAACCTGCTTTCTTTTAAAGTATCAAAACCGGCCAATAACGCTTTGCTGTCTTTTACCGCTTTTGATTGGATACGGTTATCGAGCGAATCAAATTGTTCTTTTTGCCGGTAACTAAAAATAGAGGGAAGTAATTCGGGGCGACTGAAAACAGTTTGCTGTATCATTTTTTGATTCCGTTTATACCTGAATTGTATCACCAATTTTTCATTGGTACGAATGGATGTATCCGCAAGCAATCCCGCGTAAGGGAATTTTGTAATGTCAGTTTTCCGGTGCGGCAATGAAAACCAATGGTTACGGAGGGTATCATTTATAAAATAGCGGTATTCTATTCCTGGAAGCTGCTGACTATTTATGGGGTTCGCGATTTTAAAATATTGATCACTTAAGATGGCTATTTTCCTTGGCGCCAGCGCAATGCTGATCCTGCCGGAAATGGTATGTAAGGTTTTTCCATTTACCAGGGTGTCTATATAAAGACCGGATTCGATAATAATAGGTATTTCAGCGATATAAGTAATAACAGCCCTATTACCATTTTGGCCCTTTATGGTATGGGTACAACAAAGAAACAGGCAGCCATATAATAGCAGCTTTTTCAAATAGGATATTATTATAATTGAATTTACCGGTTTTTTATGTGAAATAGAACCAGGTGCATTCAATATCGCGTATAAAACCGATTATTTACAACCACTAACGGATTCACAACACATCTAAACTGATTCACAATGGGGTAGTTCGCGGCAATTGGATTAGAACAGTTTTAAGTGTCATCCGGATAAACCGGAAACTTTTTACTATTCAAAATCCAAGCTATGAAAACGCTATTTATCCTTGCAGGTATGATAATTCTTACGGCCTGTCAGAAAGAAAATAATCAGCGATTACCTGCTGTTTCACGGACTATTTTTTTTAAAAATAATGCGGATGCGTCGCGGAAAATACAAACGGTACTTGACCAGCGTTCCCTGGGAGAGAAACTGGAAAGAATTGAAAGCGTCTCTTATATTGATTCCAAAGACAAAAGTTATGCCTTCGTTTTTTATACATCCAACAAGGGAAGCGGCAATGTGATACTGCAACAACAATACCTGAACGGTCAGGCATTGGCCCTGAGTAGCGTAACGTGTAGTGGCACAAATTGTAATTGCCAGGTGAAAACAATTATCAGTAATAGCGGCAGCGTTACACTGGACTGTTCCTGCAGTTCATGTACCATGCTGATCAATAGTGTTGCCGGCCCCGGCTATCATTAAATTGAAATGCCGGATTCAATGGAACATCTTAACAAACAGGGAGTAAGCTGAAAACCTGTAAATAGAGTAAGCGATTATTGAATAACCAGTTGTTGCAGAAAGGGCAACAGTTTTTACCGCGTTTTATTTTTTAAACAATTAAACAAAATCTTATGAAAAAGTATTTTATCGGCTTATTAGCCGTTATTATAGCGGTTGGTGTCAGTGCCTTTACCG
>JALNZE010000049.1 GCA_023229465.1 Chitinophagaceae bacterium | reverse complement strand
GCGTTGTATGCTTTTTCTGTTCCGTAAGGCGCTTCATTAATTAAGATTAGAATTTTCATTGTTATTTATTTTTATGGTTATTGAATGATTTTGAGTTTTACTTTCTTTTCAAAATAATTTCCGCTCATTCCTTCTTGTGCATTGCCTTTCACACTTTCACCTTTAGTCAACATCACCTGCAATTGCATTTCAGCATCCTTTGCATTGCTTAATGGCTGAATGGTCATTGGCAAACTTGTGATGTCGGCATTTTCATAACCCGGAAGTTTATCGCCAACTAATCGGCAAGACATCGGGAGATTTACATCCCAACCGGGAGCAAATTTTGAAAGCGAATTTGTTCCGATAGTTGTCGGGTCAATGTAAAGCCAGGCATTGCGATAAGGTGCGGGAATGGCGTTGTCTTTTTTTCTGCCAATGATAGTAAGAACGGTTTTTGGTTCGCCTTTTTTTGTTTCAATCAAAAATGTTCCGTCTGGTTGCTTGAATGATTTTTTGGTGTCTTTGTCCAGAATGTCAATGATGGTTTTTTCATCGTCTTTCCATTGTCCGTTGTTTGCGTGGCAAGTAAGACAATTTTTTGAATTGCTCAAAATACCTACTGCTGGCGGATAGGCAAAAGCCATTCCGTTGCTGTTTTTATTTTCACGAAATTCAGGGTGGTAATAGTTTTCCGTTCCGATAAACTTACTAACGGTAATTACCATTGTCAGAATAATTGCTAAAGTGATTGCTTTTGTTTTCATTGTTGTATGTTTTAGTTATTGTTATTCATTCATCGGATACCCTTTATCAATCCAGTCAACTTTTAAATTGGGAGAAAGATTTAGGAGTTTGTTAAATGCAAAAGCAACTGCTGCAATTACAAGTATAATGATAAGTGAAATTTTTGTTTTCATAACTGCTTACATTTTTTTAAGAATTTCATTTTGCTTTTTGAGATTTTCCATCAGCACCTCCAGCATAATCTGGCAAGCGGTGGATACTTTCTTTGAGGATAGTTTGTAATAAACACGCAATCCCTCTTTTCGCTGAAATAGGATTCCTTTGCTTGTCATTGAGGAGAGATGTTGTGAAAGGTTGGATTTTGCTCCGCCAATTTTTTTAAGCAGTTCGCCAAAGGACATTTCTTTGTTTTGTAGAGTGTCAATGATTTCTATTCGTGTCGGGTGTCCTAATGCCTTGCAAACATTGGCGTGGAGTTCGTAAATTATTTTATCTGTCATAAGTCCATAAGTTTAATGGTTCGCAAATATACGAACTAATGAATAAATGACAAAATATTTTTTGCGGGTGGGGAAAATTTGGCTCTTTTGACTTTGCCCCTGCGTTTGGTTTGTGCGGTTGGGGCAAAGGCAAATGTGCCAAATGTGAGATAGTCTTTTAACAAGGGTCTAAACTGATACCACCCACCGGCGAAAAACGCTACCACTTTCTGTGAATAGAATAAAACCATGATCTTTCTTGACCAGAAAGATTACGGTCATGAAATCCACCATTACCTGCCTTCATTGTGGGGAAAAAGTGCCACAAAATCCGAGAATAAATAATCAGAAGTATTGTCCAGGCAAGGAATGCCAACAATCCAGGATGCGCGCTTGGAAAAGAGAGCAATACCATAAGAATAAGAAATATCAGGAAAATATCCAGGCCAGAGGGAAAGTGTGGCGGAAGTTTTATCCAGCTAATGATTATCAGCGGGATTTTCGGAACACCCATCCGGAATATGTTAAGCGAAATCGAGAACAGCAAAGAATCCGGAATAAGAAGCGTCAAAAGGAGCAGTCTTCCATGATTGTAAAGACGGACGCGTTATCTCTACGTCCCAGTATTGACGGGGCTTATGCGCTATTTAGGATAAAAGAGAAAATGATTGTAAATAGGAACGCGTTAATGGCCGCAGAGTAGTAATAACGGGGATAAGCGATGATTTTCATTCAAAACAGGGTTTGATTGTAAATAGGAACGCGTTAGCACCGGGATTTTGAGCCGGTTACATTTACCGGTACTAAAAACAGGATCGGTGAGCCCCAGAATCGAAGAGATCCCATTAAGTGAATTTGACCTGTCACTATCCGTGATGCGGATCATGAATATGGACCGGATCCTGCAGGTGGAGAAGTCTATGCGTGAGCATGGTCAGTTGCAGGCTGTTGTGGCCAGGGTGCATGCCGGAGGGATCCAGCTGGTTGATGGGTTCAAGCGTTATGTACACCAAATGATTATGCAAAGAGAAAAACCCAACAATGCTATTAATCAGTATATTATCAGCAAAAGCAAGGCCTTACTCTTTACATAATATTTCAGAAGAACTTAAAAACTTTTCAACCAACAAAGAAGGTTCTCATTGTTTTCCCAGAACGGTTCTGCTTTAGGAGCGACATCAACATAAGCTTTTTCAATAGCTTCCCGCTTCAGTTTGGAGTCAGCTCTGGCATAAATTTCAGTCGTTATGACAGATGCATGTCCAAGAATGTCCCTTATATATACCAGATTCACTCCAGCCTGTAGCAGATGCATCGCTTTAGAGCAGCGTAAAGTATGGCAACTTAATTTCTCAGGTATAAGCTTTGAATTCGCTATTCTGGCTTTATCTGCATATTTCAACAAGATATGTGTGACCCCAGCACGTGTCAATTTTTCGTAACGGCTATTGAAAAACAAAGGATATAACCTTGCCTGCAGCTTGAGCAGACCAAATTCGGTCAGGTAATTCTGTAAAATTTTTACTTGCTTTTCTAATAGAGGAATGATTCGGGTTTTATTACCCTTACCAGTAATTTGTATCGTATAAGGCTTGTCAAGGAGGATTGCCGAGGAAGTCAAGTCTATCATTTCCTGTACCCGTGCTCCGGTATCGTACATTAGCGATAATAATGCCAGGTCCCGACGCCCTTTTTTCGTAGTTATATCTGGTTGTTCAAGAAGCAGCGTAATGCCTTCTATCGTAAGATAATTTAACGACTTTTTTCTGGCTTTTTTCGCTTTGATAGACATGATATCCTGATATTCGTACAAGTTATCCGGATTCTGGTACTGTACGTATTTGAAAAAAGAATGTAACGCAGCAAGTCGCAGGTTTCTTGTTGAATCACAACATTTTCGTTCCGACTGTAGCCAATCCAGGAACTCAACAACAGAAGCTCTGCTTATTGATTTCATAAATAGCTTCTCAGCTTTTATATTCCTTACTTGATGCATAAAGGTTATAAAAAGGACAAAGGTGTCCCGGTAAGCTATTATCGTTTTGGAACTGCAACCTCGCTCATGGGACAGGTATCTTGTAAGATAGTCTGTCAGGTATTTAGAAAAATCAGTTGGTTTCATAGTTTTCTACATTAGGAAACACATTCAAACATATCATATCAATGTCTTTAAGCAATCCTGGATACATTGCTGCGGTCAACCTTACATATCCATTTGTTGCGCTTAATGACTGATGGCCGAGATAAGTTGACAGGACTGGTAATGAAGTATACAGATCAACGCCAGATTCAGCCATGTTCGCCAAGGCATGACAGGCAAAAGTATGGCGAATAAAATCCAAACGTTTGGATTTTCTTCGTTATCCAAACAAAAATATTATCCTAACCTTTTAATAAAATGCTTGAATTATCCATGTTTTACCGAATAAAGGTTTGGATATTATTCTTTTAA
>JALNZE010000023.1 GCA_023229465.1 Chitinophagaceae bacterium | reverse complement strand
GCTCTACTCTCGGATCCTTTAAATCATCGAAGAAAGGAAGTATCCCGTTCATATGCTTTTATCCCTATAAACGTATTTTCTTCAATTATCGCATCCCTTCCCTAAAATTTAGATGCGTTTGCCCTGTACCCCCATTACACAGGCCCATTTAAACCAGGGCGTTTGTATAACTTCTGCATTTACAGGAAAAGAGCCATTTACTAAAGAGCCGGTAACCACACAAGTAACATAATTAAAAACAATTGCCTGAAAAATATTCACATGGTACCTTTCGCATACTTTAAAAGCAAGGGTAAGGTAACTGCTGAGGATGATACTGCCGAGGAGGTAGAACATTTTTGGTTTACTGGTTTATTTGTTTATGGGTGTAGTAGTGGATAGTGTCGGTAACTATTTTTTGGGTTTTGATTAGTTGTGATGGGGGTATGTTGGGGGCGTTGAGGCCATCTGTTAGTAGTAATGTTTCATTAGTAATTACACGGGCTTCATCCCATAAACCCTCATCCATAAAAGATTGCAGCATCCGGGCGCCTCCTTCAACCAGTATGGATTGTATTTCCATCTCATATGCCGCATTGAGTACCTGTGGGATGATTGGGTTTGTTTTTTGTAGTTGATAATACAAAATATTCCCTTGCTGTTCCTGCCGGATACTATTGAAAACAATTGTTTTTTGTTGCTGATCAAACAGTTTCAGATTAGCGGGCAAACGCAGATCCATATCCAATACCATTCTTACGGGTTTTCTTCCTGTCCATAAGCGGTTATCCAACACAGGATTATCCAGTAAGGCCGTATTCGTTCCAACCAGTATGGCAGCTTCCCCGGTTCTCCATTGATGCACTAAGCGATTGGAATATTCATTACTGATCAGCAACCGCTCATCTGTTTGAGCAGCCATTACACCATTGGCCGTTTGGGCCCATTTTAAAACGATATAGGGCCGTTGCGCTGTATGAAAAGTAAAAAAACGCCGGTTTATTTCTTTACAAGCCTGTTCAAGAACGCCTGTTACAACATGGATACCCGCTTTTTGCAGTTTATCGATCCCTCTTCCATTCACTGCTGAAAATGGGTCGGGGCATCCAATCACTACTTTTCTGATCCCTTTTTCTATAATAAGGTCGCTGCAAGGGGGGGTTTTACCAAAATGGACACAGGGCTCTAAAGAAACATACATGGTAGCAGTAGCTAACAGATCACGATCATATTTTAAAACAGATTCAATACAGTTCACTTCCGCATGTACCTTCCCATATTCCCGGTGATACCCTTCCCCAATAATTTTGCCATTATGCACCAATACGGCCCCTACCATTGGGTTGGGCGCTACCTTACCTGCCCCCAAACGGGCCAGTTCCAAACAACGCTGCATATATGATTGATCAATATCGGGCATAAAAGAATTGGCAAAAATAACCAAATGGTGCTAACATTGCAGCATGACTATCCAGCAGGCCCAACAGGATACCCTATCGCAACTGAAAAATTTGTATGATGAAAGGGAGGCGACCAATATTACAGATTGGGTAATGGAGCATTTGACTGGTAAAAAAAGGATTGACCGGTTACTGGAAAAAGAGCGGGTACTTTCAGCAACAAAAATTGCCAGGCTGGATGTCATCTTACAGGAGTTGGCCACGCACAAACCCATCCAGTATGTTTTAGGAGAAGCCTGGTTTGCCGGGATGAAATTTTTCGTAAACGAAGACGTGTTGATTCCAAGGCCGGAAACCGAAGAACTGGTAGAGTGGATTTACGCGGAAAGCCAGCAATCGACAAGAAACCATTTACAACTATTAGATATTGGAACAGGAAGCGGGTGCATACCAATCAGTTTGAAAAAGAAACAGCCAACATTATCAATAGCTGCCCTGGATGTGAGTAAGGGGGCCATAGCAGTGGCAGAAAGGAATGCCGGTTCTTTAGGAGCAGCCATTCATTATATATTGGTAAATTTTTTGAACGAGGCATTCTGGGATCAATTGCCTGTAGTTGACATCATTGTAAGTAACCCACCCTATATTAAAGAATCGGAGCAAAACAATATGCGGAAGAATGTGCTCGGCTTTGAGCCATCGCTGGCATTGTTTGTGCCGGATAACGATGCTTTATTATTTTACAGGAAGATAGCCTTGTTTGGCAAAACAAATCTCACCGAAGAGGGAACCATTTTTGTAGAGATCAATGAGGCCCTGGGTAAAGAAGTGACCGATCTGTTTGAAGCGAATGGATATACAGTTGAATTACGAAAAGACATGGAAGGAAAAGACCGGATGCTAAAAGCCACTCTCTAAAAATAACACCCCTTCCTCATTTTCAAATTTTCAAACCCTCAAATTTTCAAATTAAAAATTACCGATGCCCACTATTATCCACCGCCATCACCGGCGTGGCGCCTAATTTTTTGATAACCTGCATTACCCGTATGGCCGTGCCAAGATGCGCTGTACTGTCGCCATTGATCACTACCGATGGCTTGTCTGTTTCTTTAGCCAGGTAGGTTTTTAATTCCAGTTCCAGTTGGTCGATGGTTATTTTCTTTTGAGCGAGGTATAGATTCTGATCCTTATCAACCGTTATAACTACGGTTTGTTTTGATTTGGTATCTGTTTTGGCTTTGGGATTGGAAACCTTTATCACGTTTGGATTAGCCAATGTAGAAATGATCAGAAAAAACAATAACAGGATGAACAATATATCATTCAATGCCCCGGTGTGCACTTCAGGATGGCTCTTTAATCGCTTTCTGATATTCATAGCTATGATAAATTAACTAATAAAAAAGAGGCTATCCAATCAACCCCACAACCCCAAAATCACCCTTCCTCAATTAATCATCTCGTTGGCTCCTGCAACACATCAATAAACTCCGAGCTGGCAGCTTCCATTTTATTGGCCGTTTTGTCTATCTGTGTGGTTAGTACATTATGCCCTATATAAGCAAGCAATCCAATAATCAGGCCCGTACCGGATGTAATCATCTTAACATAGATACCACCCGCGATATCATTCAGGGTAAACTGACCGGAACTGGCAATACCATAAAACAACTGTATCATACCCACAATGGTTCCCAGAAAACCAAACATAGGTGCAATACCCGCGATGAGCGAGAGGATGGAAAGGTTTTTTTCCATTTTATACATTTCCAGCTTACCCACATTTTCCATACTCTTTTCTATCGCGTCAATGGGTTTGCCTATCCGTTGCAGTCCTTTGTCTATCATGCGGGCAACGGGGTTATCCGTATTCTTTGAGATACTCCTTGCCGCGGTTACATTACCATTTATGATATGGTCGCGGATGATGTTCATAAAATTATCATCAATACGGGATGCTTTTCGGATAGCCAGGAGTCTTTCAATAAAAACAAAAATGGCTGCTACGAACAAGATGTATAAGGGGTACATGATCCCGCCACCTTTTTCGAGTAGCGACCATAGTGAAATATTTTCAGCAGTGGCAGGTAAGGCGCCGGCTGCTTTTTGCAAACTATCTATCTGAAGGAGATCGAACATCTCTTATAAATTTAGGTGAAGCTAAAATTAGATGCTTATACAAAAGAACAGTGTAGGTGTGAATAAAAATGCGAGAGCGGGCAATTTTGGGAAAGCTTTTGCACATAATGGATTTCCCCCTTTTCTTCTAAGAAGAATTAAGCAAGAGCCTTAACAATTCATTATACTAAAATAACAATTTACCAGGCAGGTATGCCTGGTAAAAATCACGAGTCCCCGGTGGGGGACTCTGTGAAGAACATCATTTAATATTCCGTATTCAATATTCCCTACCCTTATTTCGGCATTTCTTTCATCTTCACCATCGCCATAATCTGGCGCATATTATTTTCCATGCCTTCCGGACTACCATCCAGGAAAATAACATTCCCCTTACCTAATTCGGCAAAATTTTTAATGGCTTCCGTCCACATACTGAATAAAATTACATTGGTATCCAAATTGGCCTGTTTCATTTGTTCGGCGGCCTGTGTCATACCCTTGGCCACTTCTTCGCGGAACAGCGCCACACCCTGTCCGCGTAAACGGGCCGCTTCTTTTTCGGCATTGGCGGAAATCTTTATCGCATTTCCCTCAGCTTCAGCCGCTTTGGTTTTGGTAATCAACAAAGCCTGACCCTCATTTTCAGCAGCCGCTTTCAGGTTATTACTGGCCACTACCCGGCTCATACTTTCCATAATTACCTGGTCGAAAGTGATGTCATTTATCTGTAGATCCTGTAAATGGTAGCCCCAGCTTTCCAGTGACTGATCAATCTGTTGTTTTACAAACTCTACAATCTCCCTCCGCAGCAATAATATCTCTGCCTGTTTCTTGGTAGCCACGAACCCGCGGATACTTCCCTCTACCGTTCGTATCAATGCCTGCATCAGGTCTTTATCACTGATAAACTTAAACGCTACATTCTTAATCGATTCCTCATCCTGGTTAATTACAGAATAGAGCAACATACTTTTAAAATACACATTTGCCTGATCGAGTGTAACCGCCTGAAATTCCAGTTCAACAGAGCGGTTCTGGATACTCACCGTTTTAAATACCTGTTCTAAAACGGGAATTTTAAAATTGAGCCCGGGGCGTAATACACGCCGGTATTTACCAAACAGGGTAATCACAGCAATGGTACCCTGGTTTACGGTAACCAATCCGGTGAATACGATAATCAGCCCCGCCAATAACCACCAATAGTCTGCAAGGATATTCATATGTTTAAATTTTGAGTAAGGTAATAAGAATAAAATATATGGCGTAATATTTCGTAATCAAAACTCTTTTTTAAGAATTGTTTGTACTACCTCTTTCAGTTGTTGTATATCGTTTTCAATTATCTGCCAAACAGCGGGCAGTTTGATATTAAAATATTCGTGGGCAATCATATTCCTGAACGACTTAACCTTGTACCAGGGATAATCATATTTATCCAGTTTTTCATTTTCTACATGTATAATGGCTTCGCCTATAATTATAAACTGCATCATTACTGCGTCATGCAGCATGTCTCTTTCACAAAAGGTTGTCAGGTTTTCGCCCTTTACAAATTTTTCAATATCAGCAATTGCCTGCGCAATATGTTGCAACCGTTGCTGGCTCTCAATATGGCTATCTTTCATAAATGAGTTTTAAATCGGGTTTTACATGCTCAAATATGTAAGGTTTAAAAGAGTCAATAAAACCCACATCCACTTTACGGTTAATGCTGGTTTCTAATTGATGCTGCACTTCTGCCAAATCGAAATACGTAAACGTTGGGTTTGTTTGCAAAGCAATGTCCACATCACTTTTAGGGCCATCATCCTCCCTTGCAAACGAACCATATATCCATGCTTTTTCTATGTGGGGAAATTTTTTTATCTCTTTTTTCAGTTGTTGTAGTATTCCCTTTCTGTCAATCTTTTTAAAAGCATCGTAGGCTATTTTTTCCTCTGCCATTTGCAATGCCTTCAAAGCCATTTCCTCATCCTCCACTTCATAAATCAATTTGTCAGAAAGCCAGGCAACCAGCAAGTCATTTTCTTTTACTTTAAAATATCCGGCAAGTTTCACTACCTGTTCCCTTGTCGGCTTGCGTTGCCCCCTTTCAACTTTACTAAGTATTGCCTGATCAATGTTAAGGAAAGCGGCAACTGTCCGCAAGGGCAGTTGCTTGTCCTCTCTAAGTTTCCGTAATGTGGCGCCTAAGCTGTACATTTTGAACGATTATATTTTGACATAATTTGTCAAAATTAATAACTGCCGCTCTGCTGAGCAAAGATTTGTTGCTGAAGTTTTCAACATAATATTCCATAGGTATTCACCAGGGGGTGGTTGGGCCGTGCCGGCAGTTGGCAAAGTCATGGATGCCTGAATTCGAGTAGGATGAGTTTAGGGTATTTAGGCGTTATTTTACTACCTGAACCAATGCTACCAGCATTTCCACAGCTTTCTCCATATCCCTCACCCCTATCCATTCATGTTTGCTATGTATGGCCTGCATGCCGGTAAATAAATTAGGACAGGGCAACCCCATAAAACTCAAACGACTTCCATCAGTGCCGCCGCGAATAGGTTTTTTCAGAATGCTGATACCCACTTTTTTATAGGCTTCTTCCGCATACTCAATAATTTTCGGATATTGATCCAGCACTTCTTTCATGTTCCTGTATTGTTCCTGCACATCAAATTGCATGGAAGCACCCGGATATTTGAGTATCATTTCTTCCGCTATATTTTTTAGGCGGGTTTCATGAATGACTAATTGTGCCGTATCAAAATCCCTGACAATGAATTCAATAGTTGCTTTTTCCGCTAATCCATCCATTCGTAATGCATGAACAAATCCTTCGCGACCATCTGTAACTTCCGGGCACCATTGGGTTTTGGGAAGTGCCGCTAATATATCACCCATTATTTTTAAGGCATTCACCATTTTACCTTTCGCATACCCGGGATGTGCCATTACACCATTGATGGTGATGGTTACTCCGTCTGCACTGAAAGTTTCGTCTTCTAAGCTACCCATCTCACCCCCATCCAATGTGTAGGCAAAGTTGGACCCTAATTTTTGCAGATCAAGTTTAGCGGTGCCATGCCCTACTTCTTCATCGGGTGTAAATAAAATTTTGATCATGCCATGCCTGATCCCGGGATGTGAACTTAAATAATTGGCCATATCCATGATCTCTGCCACACCGGCTTTGTCATCGGCACCCAATAAAGTTAATCCACTGGCAGTAATGATCGGGTAGCCGATATGTTCTTTCAGATAAGGATAGGATACTAAACGAATAACCTGGGTCCGGTCATCCGGCAATACTATATCACTACCATCATACCGTTCATGCAATATCGGTTTTACCCCTGTACCACTGCAATCAGGAGCCGTATCAATATGGCTGCAGAAACAGATTACCGGAACTTTGTCGGTAGTATTGGCCGGTATTGTAGCATACACATACCCATACTCATCGGCTTTGGCATCTGTAAAACCCATTGCCAATAGTTCATTAGCCAATAAATTCGATAACAATTTTTGTTTTTCTGAACTCGGATAGGTATTGCTTTGGGGATTACTCTGCGTATCTATTTGAACATAGCGGAGAAAACGCTCCACTACGGTAAAAGAATAGTTTTTCAACATGCCACGAAATTTACAGCAAGATAAAGCATCCCTGCATGCCAACATATTTGTAAACACCTCTTGCAAATACAGAATTCCTTTTCTATTTTGTTAACTAAACCAAAAAACCCCATATGAAGAAATCAATTATTGGTGCCATCGTAGGTGGATTGCTAATTTTTTTCTGGCAATTTGTTTCATGGACCACACTCGATCTGCACCGCCCTGCGCAGGAATATCATCCAAAGCAGGACTCAATTCTTAGTTATCTCAGTGCCACACTGGAAAAGGATGGCGGATACCTGCTGCCAACCGTACCAAAAGGAACTTCCTTTGAGGAAGCCAATAAAATGGGCGAGCAAATGGTGGGCAAACCATGGGCCTCTGTTCAATACCACAGTTCCTACACTATTACTGCGAACGAAATGTATATGAACATGGTTCGTGGTCTGGTAACCTCCATATTCATGGTATGGTTACTTATTTGGATTATTGCTAAATGGAATAAAATTGGTTTTGTGAATGTTTTACTGGCTTGTCTGTTCACCGGACTGATCGTATTCATTAATGAACCATATGGTAGCTATATCTGGTACAAAATTTTTGATGTGCGAGCGCATCTATTAGATGCCCTTGCCGGCTGGGGTCTCTGCGGTATCTGGCTTGGCTGGTGGATGGGGAGGAAAGGTTATGTTAATAATTAATAATTGAGGTTATAAGTATAAACAGCCTGATGAAATTTCATCGGGCTGTTTGTATTTTAATAACTCCAAACTCCTAACTCCCTAAGGCATAATGATCAAAGGCTTGCTGCCACTGATTTCAACCAGTTCAAGGTCAAAACTAAGGTCTTCGCCGGCCAAAGGATGATTGGCATCCAAAACAACTACTTCTTCTTTCACTTCAACAATTAACACAGGAAAATTCTGGCCCTGTGGATTTGTCATATTCAATTGCATGCCTGCTTCCGGAACCAGATCGGCAGGAAAACGATCTTTTGGAAATTCCATGACCATATCTTCCTGTTTAGGGCCATAGGCCTCATCAGCGGGTATCAGTATGGTCTTCTTTTCTCCAATGATCATTCCGGTAACACCGGCATCAAAACCTGGGATCACCATTCCGCCGCCAACTTCAAATTCCAAAGGCTCTCTGCCTTCCGAAGAATCAAATGTATTACCATCTGTTAATTTACCATGATAATGTACTTTTACAGTATCACCTTTTTTTACTTGTTGCATGTTTGATTTTTGATTTATAAGAAATACCCTTTTCCGGCGCCAAAAGTACAATCCTAAATCAAGAAAGAGCAGGTAATTTTGATTAATTTCACGCTCATAAAGCTCATTATATGAAAAACATTTTTACTATACTGGTTGTACTCCTGGTTAACGGTTCGGTTTTGGCTCAATATCCGATTCCGGCTGCCAATATTTTGCCTGCGGCCTACCGTACCCAGGTTTATCTGCCCCTTTTAAAAGGCAAGCGTGTAGGGGTATTTGCCAATCATACGGCTACTATCGGCCATAAACACCTGGTAGACTCACTGTTTTCACTCGGCATCAATATTACCAAGGCATTTGGCCCGGAACATGGGTTTCGTGGTACAGCGGATGCCGGAGAGAAAATAGACAACTACATTGATGCTGCCACAGGCATTCCGGTGATCTCTTTATACGGAAAAAAAAGAAAACCCTCCGCTGAGGATCTGGCAGATGTAGATATACTGCTTTTCGACATACAGGATGTGGGTACCCGGTTCTATACTTTTATTTCTTCACTCCAGGAATTCATGGAAGTGGCCTTTGAAAACAGCAAACCACTGATTATACTGGACAGGCCAAACCCCAATGGCTTTTATGTGGATGGGCCCGTATTGGATACTGCCTATAAAAGTTTTGTTGGCATGCAGCCCATCCCCACCGTTTATGGGATGACAATGGCCGAATATGCAATGATGATTGCAGGAGAAAGATGGCTCAGCGAAAAGGCCAATAAGAAATATGAATATTATCAACGGGCTCAAAACTCAGCCGATACCGCATTTCATTTTCAGATAATCAAATGCGGCAATTACACGCATAAAAGTAAATATATCCTGCCTGTCAAACCATCCCCCAATATTCCTGATATGGCTTCAGTTTACTGGTATGGCAGTAACTGTTTATTTGAAGGAACTGTATTAAGCGAGGGACGTGGCACGGATCACCCCTTTGTTATTTTTGGACATCCTTCCTTACCAAAGCATTTATACGCATTCACACCCACCAGCCGCGATGGCGCCAAAGAACCCAAACTAAAAGACCAGTTAAGTTATGGATGGAACCTCTTTGGCACAAATGAAGAAACTTTACAAAGGGTTGACAATAAAGTACAGATAAAATACCTGCTGGAAGCATACCGGCTTTTCCCTGATAAGGAAAATTTTTTCATCAAACCCAAAAACGGAAATGCCACCGGTTCTTTTTTCAATAAGTTAGTCGGCAACAGTGAATTGATGGATCAGATTAAAACCGGAAAAACAGAAGCAGAAATCAGGCAAAGCTGGCAACCAAAACTGGCCGTTTTTAAAACTATCCGGAAGAAATATTTATTGTACCCCGATTTTGAATAAGCCGGCAACCCCCATTACTATTACCTTTATTCAATGAATACACCCAACTTGAAAATAATTTTCATGGGTACCCCCGATTTTGCCGTTGCTTCACTGGATGCACTGCTAAAAGCCGGCTGCCATATTGTGGGTGTGGTTACCGCACCTGATAAACCGGCAGGACGTGGGATGAAACTAACAGAAAGCGCCGTAAAAAAATATGCTGTTGAAAAAGGACTTTATATTCTTCAACCCGAAAAACTTAAGAACCCTTTTTTTATTGAAGAACTTCGTTCATTAGAGGCTAACCTTCAAATTGTAGTTGCCTTTCGCATGCTTCCTGAAATTGTTTGGAATATGCCGCCGATGGGTACCATTAACCTGCATGGCTCTTTGTTACCACAATACCGCGGGGCCGCCCCCATTCATTGGGCCGTGATAAATGGAGAAACAGTAACAGGTGTAACTACTTTTAAACTGAAACACGAAATAGATACGGGCGATATCCTTTTACAAAAAAGTATTCCAATAGGTGATGATGAAACCACAGGTGAAGTACATGACAGGATGAAACTTATTGGCGCTCAACTGTTGGTAGAAACGGTGCAAGGTTTGGCTGCAGGAAATCTGCAAAAAATTGATCAGTCATTAATCAGCCCCAACCTGGCGATTCATTTGCATCATGCACCAAAATTATTTACTGAAACCTGCCAGATTAACTGGAATAACCCGGTTAACCGCATTCATAACCTGATTCGTGGCTTATCACCCTTCCCCGGCGCCTTAACGGTATTGGATGGAAAGATTTTAAAAGTGTACCGTAGTAAAAAAGAAAATGCCTCCCATTCTTACCCACCGGGAAAAGTATTGTCTGATGGCAAAACCTTTATCCGGTTCGCTTGTGTTGACGGGTTCATCCATATCCTTGATCTTCAATTAGAAGGAAAGAAAAGAATGCTAACCGAAGATTTTCTCAGGGGGTACCATTGGAATGATATCCCCTAAACATATAGCTACCCGCTTTATAATGCCAGTTGTTGTTTCAGTTCAGCAAACGCCACAACGCCCTGCTTACGCCACACTTCTTTACCATTTTTATAGATAATAAAAACGGGTATGGCATCTACCTTTTGTGCTTTCATCACTTCCAAATCATCACCACCGTCTACCTTCACCAGTTTAAACTGATTGGGTAACTCTTTTTGTAAGCGCTGCAATACGGGTTCCATTTTTTTACAGGGCGGGCACCATTCTGCGCCAAAATCAACCAGTACAACCTGGTTGGATTTAGTAAGCTGGTTATAGTCATCTATACCCATTTGTGTTTTGTCATCAGCCCCCTCCATCGGCCTGCCCTCCAGTTTCCAGGAGGTAAGCCCCCCTTTTAAGTTCTGTACATTAGTAAACCCGTTATTCAAAAGCCATTTTGCAGCAGCAGCGCTCCGAATACCGGACGCGCAATACACGAGTAGCGGTTTGCTTTTATCAAGGTATTTAACACGATCTGCAAATTGTTCCTGGTTCAGCCAATCTGCCTGTAAAGAATTTTTCAGGTGCCCAGACTGGTACTCCCCGGCAGTTCTTACATCCAGTAACTGGGATTGTTGTGCAGCAAGTTTCTTCTCAAATTCAGCAGGTGAGATTTCATCCTGTGACGAAACATTTGCACAGGATAAAAAAGTAAACAAATAAAAAAATAAAAAAACCTTTTTCATATACTTATAAATAATAGTGATGTAATGATTAAAATAGAAAATAACGAAAAAATTTATTCGAAAAAATTAAGGGTAACTGTAAACTTAGCTTCTGTAAAACCCAATGCGGATGCTGCTGCGCTACTCATCCGCAATAACAAACCGGCCCCTCCCCTGGTTTCCTGTAAAGGGCCCAACACCATGGCACAGATACTTTTATTGTCCGAACCCGTAATTCGGACGATTGTCTTTGGAGCCACATCATCTATCAATATATAAAATTTCCTGTCTGTCCAGCCACTGATGGTTTTAAAAGTGGCAGCATCACCGGAACGAAATTGTTGCGACTGCTCTTTGGAATGCTCCGCATAAGCTTCAGCAAAATAACCCTCATCTCCCTCCCTTGGTAGATAGCCAGTTAATTCATCCTGCTTTTTGATGACTGGCTTTACTATCTTTTTGGGTTCGGTAACCACTTTAAAATCCGGTACCGGCATTATAACAGATGGCTGTTCTTTTACTTCCTCTTTTTGCTTTCTTGCTTTTTCTACCTCATTGATATCTGTGTTAACAGGGGTGTTCGAGGTCTTTGCCACTTTAGGTTTTTCGGCAATCATAACAGGGGCCGGTACCCGCATGGATGGAAAAATTTCTGGACTCTTTTTTACCCCGCTATTGGATGAACTTGCCGGATTAGGCTTTGCCGGCATATTCACCATAAAACCTACCTTTACTAACTGACCGTTCTTTAAAACATCACTACTCAATTCGTTCCACTC
This sequence comes from Chitinophagaceae bacterium, assembly GCA_023229465.1. Classification (GTDB taxonomy): domain Bacteria; phylum Bacteroidota; class Bacteroidia; order Chitinophagales; family Chitinophagaceae; genus Sediminibacterium. The sequence continues at coordinate 41,784 of JALNZE010000023.1, read as the reverse complement.
GCGCAGCAAACTAAGTGGCAGATGATACTCTTTGCTTAATCTGTATAAATTATCCCCTTTCTGTACCTGATGGTATACTGTTGCATAATGATCACTTTTCTGACGGACAAGGTTATCTAAAGATATAGGAATTTTAATGGCGGTACCCTTCGATAAGGAAACAGAGGCATTCAAACTATTATAGGCAGACAGTTTAGCAACTGAAATGCCAAATGCATAACTAATAGTTTGCAAAGATTCTCTGGCATCAGCGCTATACAGTATATACCTGTCTGATAAAGTACCCATAACAATCAGCTTATCCTGGGCTTCAACAGCAATGGCAAAAAAACAGGCAATCAGGCAACACAGTTTTTTCATTTACTTTCCGGTTATAGTAGCGTGAAATTACTCTTTTAATATTCGCCATCCGGCAGGATAATAGTTATTGACGCGGTTGGGTAAAACTTTCACCCATCCCAATGGTAATCCACGATAGTTTACCAGGTTCCAGCCCCTGGATGCATCTCCCACTTCGATATCTTTCCTCCGGAGATATAGTAATGCCTGCTCTTCACTAAGCGGAATAGACTGAAACCATTCCTTTGGCAGTAAGCTAAGCGCCAGTTCATGACCCGGTATAACATCTTTCCCTTTTATCGTACCTAATTCAATGCCTGCCTTTTTAATATACAAACAGTTGGCCATCATCTGAAGGTCGTTAAGCCAGCCTATTGGAAATGCCCTTATCGAATCGGCTTGTTTAAATAAGCTATGGCTTTCGGAAATGGGCATAAATGATTGAATACGCAAATTTTCCTCCTTAGTAATCTTAGGTAACGATTGTTCTTTAAACCTGTATTCTTCCGTAGCGGACAGTTTTTGAAAAATAGCCATAAAAAATCCTTCCCCCTTCAACCGGTTGGGATAGAAACGGTAACCATATGCCTGCTGCAGGGGAGATATGGTTTCTACAATTCCCCATTCGGGATGAATACTGAGCTGCCTGCTTTGCATGCCCATCTCCTTAACCAGCCAGTCTGCAATCGTTTCATCTTCTTCAACCGAATAAGAACAGGTTGAATAAATAAGTATTCCATTTTCCTTTAATGCAGGTAATACATCAGCCAGGATCCTTTGCTGTCGCTGGCTGCAGTGTTGTACAGTATCCATACTCCATTCATGAATGGCATCCGGGTCTTTCCTGAACAAACCACTACCGCTGCAGGGTGCATCAATCACCATCAGATCAAAATAGCCGGGTAATGATTGAAAATGAGAAGGATCGTTATTAGTAACAACTACCTGGTCACTACCCCACTTCGTAATATTCTCAACTAATATAGCTGCTCTTGATTTGATAACTTCATTGGCCACCACTAACCCATCCCTGAAATAGGAAGCTAACAAAGTACTCTTACCGCCGGGTGCCGCACAAAGATCCAATACTTTTTTCCTGGTATCAGTGCCAATACAATCTGTTAACGCATGCCATAAAAACATACTGCTGGCTTCCTGCACATAATACGCGCCCGCATGGAAGGATGGGTCTAAGGTAAATGATGGCCTTTCAGAAAGATAGCGACCATTCGTACACCAGGGAACGCTGCTCATCATCCAGTGCGAATGGTCTGATAATTTAAAAGGATTAAACCTTACAGAGGTAACCTGCTCACCTGTAAGATGCAGTTCCTCAAAAGCTTTACGGTCAAAACCCGCAATATTGGTGAGTGATTGTACTAATTGTGGAGGAAGCAACATTAGTCAAATATAAGGCAGATGAAGGAGATGATTTTTTGTCTGTCATTAGCAGAAGGTCCTTATAATCCTTATAAGATCACTATTGAAAGGCGGCATTTTCAGAAACGAATGGTAAAATGTTGTTTCACTTTATTTTCTTTTCTAAAAAATACCAGTCCAATAAAGAACAGGTCGATACTAAGCGTAACCGCAGGATCATCTTTGATAATCGCCCAGGCCTGTTCCATTTCCCTACTCCAGTGTATATCATCCAAAACCAGTATCGAATATTCTTGCATAGCGGGTAAGAGTTGTTTGAAATACCGAACAGTAGGCTCCAGTCTGTGATTGCCATCAATAAAAACCAGGTCAATCTTAGGCAACCTGTTTACTACCCGTGGTAAGGTATCATCAAAATTGCCCTCTACCAACTCAATGTTTGTGAGCCCCAGTTTATTAAAATTACGTCTGGCTATTGCGGCTACAGATTGGGCGCCCTCCAAGGTTATGATTGTGGCGGCGGCTTTGGCCCAGGCAAGGTAAGCAGTGGTAATACCCAGGGAGCTGCCCAATTCAACAATCGTATCGGGTGAATACCTGTCTACTATCCGAAACAATAATTGACCAAATTTTTTGGGTTTCAATGATGAGTGGGCAATATCACTAACAGCACGTGTATTGGTTTTCTTTACACGTGATCCCGCGCCAAAATCTTCAATAGTTAAGCGTGTTTTATCAATCAATAATAGCTGACGAAGGTTTTCGATGGATTGATAAGCATAAAAATGCCTGTCATCCTGCAAAACATTCGTAATAAAATCAAATACGAAAGGGGAATGCATACCATGCCCGCTCCCATTGGAAGCGGATACATAATATTTTAAATATCTCACACCTAACTGAAGCGGTGAATACATTATACAACCGGGGATTGATACAGAAATTTGTTCAGCAACCAAAGTAACGCATAAGCCGAACACAATACACAAAAATAATCGGGTATCTTATATGTGAGATGAAAAACTGTTCCGGGAATGGACCGGGGAAACTGGGTATCATACGATCAACAAAGCCAAATAAACGCCATCCTTACTTACCTGGCTTTGATTCTCTCCCAAATTTGAAAATGATAGGCATGCGCATGCTTTACATCGGAAGGGAAAGATTCTTCGGAAGTCTTATGCCAGGTACTTTTATCAAGCTCGGGAAAAGAAGTATCCCCTTCCAGTACAGCATCTACTCTTGTCAGGTAAATTTTATCAGCAACCTTTATCGCTTCTTTGTAAATCTGCCCTCCCCCAATAATCATCACGTCTTTATAATTTGCAGCATACGCGGCGTGTATACCTTCTTCCAATGAATGCACAACAGTAGTGCCTTCCGGTTTCCAATCATTTTGACGCGTAATAACTATATTAAATCTGCCTGGCAAAGGTTTCCCCAAAGCCTCAAATGTTTTTCTTCCCATCAATACGGGCATGGCCCAGGTAGCATTCTTAAAAAATTTCATGTCATTCGGCAAATTCCAGAGTAACTGGTTGTTCTTTCCAATGGCATGATTTGTGGAGGCAGCAACTATGAGAGAAATAGACATGTTAAGTGGTAAGTTTTATCAAACCGCTATTGGCGCTTTAATCGATGGATGAGATGTATAATTTTCTAAAGTAAAATCTTCAAACTGAAAACTGAAAATATCTTTTACAGCCGGGTTCAGTTTTATGACCGGCAAAGCAAAAGGCGTTCTGCTCAGTTGCAAATTTGCCTGTTCTATATGATTATTGTATAAATGCACATCACCAAAGCTGTGAACAAAATCGCCGCAAGCCAGGTCACATACCTGTGCCATCATCATGGTTAGTAAAGCATAAGAAGCAATGTTGAAGGGAACACCCAGAAAAACATCTGCACTACGCTGGTACAATTGGCAGCTCAGTTTCCCGTCGGCCACATAAAATTGGAATAGCGAATGACAGGGCATCAGGGCCATTTTTGGCAGCTCTGCTACATTCCAGGCACTAACTATTAAACGCCTGCTATCCGGATTCTTTTTAATCTGGTTTACTACCTCAGCTATCTGGTCGATAGTGTTACCATCAGCGCCTTGCCAGCTCCGCCATTGCTTTCCATACACCGGGCCCAATTCGCCATTAGCATCGGCCCATTCATTCCAGATGTTTACATTATGTTCGTTAAGGTATTTAATATTGGTATCTCCCTGTAAAAACCACAAAAGTTCATACACTATACTCTTCAGGTGTACTTTTTTGGTAGTCACCATCGGAAAGCCATCCTGCAGGTTAAACCGCATCTGGTAACCAAAACAACTGATAGTGCCCGTGCCGGTACGATCCGTTTTTTGTGTCCCATTCTCTATAATATGCCTTAGTAATTGATGATATTGCCGCATACCTGCAAAATACAATTGAAAACGCGTTGAGGGAAAGAATGATTATCACATGGGGAGAATCTGTGAATTGCTATCCCTTTCTGCGGCATAATTCCTTTTTAATTAAGGAGAGTTCCCTACCGGTCTGGCCACTCACACTGCTGTTTTCCTGTGCCCTGCGCATGAGGTAAGGAATTACGTCACGTATCGGACCAAAAGGAAGGTATTTACTTACATTAAAGCCCTCTTTGGCAAGATTGAAGGTAATATTATCACTCATCCCGTATAACTGTGAAAAATGGATATGAGGATGATTATGCGGTAACCCTTTTTTGTCGAGTAATAAAGCCGCATATAGGTTGGTGGCCTCATTATGCGAGGCTACTATTACAGAAATATCTTCAACATGTTCAATACAAAAGGCAAGAGAAGCATCATAATCATTATCTGTAGCGGGCTTGTCAGGTTGAATAGGGCTTTCATACCCCTTATCATAAGCCCTCTCTCTTTCTTTTTCCATATAGGCTCCGCGAACCAGTTTCATACCCAACTTAAACCCCTGTTCCCTCGCAATCTTGTGCGATAGTTTCAGGAAATGTAATCTGTCATGACGATACAATTGTATCGTATTATACACGATCACTTTTTCTTTATTGAATATCTCCATCATTTCCATAGTGAGCCGGTCTACAGGATCCTGAATCCAGCTCTCTTCCGCATCAATCAACACACCAATATTTTTTTCAGCAGCCACTTCGCAAATGGTATACATTCTATCGCGAACCCTATCCCACTCATTTATCTCTTCCTCATGATCGTGAATGCCACTACGAAGCCTGGGAGCCTCATTCAATGTTTGTAATAATCCAAATCTCGCGAGCCCGGTTACTTTAATACTGATAAATGGGATATTAGTTTGTGTTGCCGCATAATTAATCACGCGGATAAACTGTTCTGTTGCCCGATCATAATTATCTTCTCCCTCTTTCCCTTCTACCCCATAATCAAGGATAACCTGCACACCATATTTGCCTAAAATGGCACCAACTTCCGCTGTTTCTTCCAGTGTTTCTCCGCCAACAAATTGTTTAAAAATAGTTTTTCGGATAATACCATGCACCGGCAGCCCGGTTCGCATTACAAAAGGTGTTAACCTTGTACCTATCTGAACAAACCAGGGGAAACCCATGGTATTGAACAGGAATTTTGCTTCCTTCAATTCCTTTGAGGTCTTGTAAGCGAAAGCATTTTCTGTATTATCAAAAGAAATATTCATACTAACAGATGTTCGTTGTGCGAATATCGGTACACGAACGGTAAGAAAAAAAGCTTTTAATGAAAACTGTGAAAATAGTAAGAAAAATTATATAGACGGTGGTTAAAAACCGTAAAACCATCTCACCAACCACCCCACTGGCAGGTTGGTAAACCGGTTAATCCCTATTTACCGACAACCCTTTCGAAATATCCATTTTAATTACCTGACCGGAACTAAGTTCACCGTTTCTGGAAACAACTGGTTATTACACTGGCTTCATTGGCTTTTGCAAGAAATTTGAATAGTATTTGCGATAAATATGGAAATTTGCGCATGACCATTACCCATACCGAGATTTATAAATACACCATTCCCATGGTGCCATTTACTATTGCAACCGGCACCATGCATGCTGCACAGAACCTGTTTATTCGTATACATACCAGTGAAGGGATAACAGGAGTGGGTGAGTGTTCTGCTTTTCCAATGATTGCAGGCGAAACGCAAGCCACCTGTTTTGAAATGGCGAAGGATTTCGCCGCTTTGTGGAAAAACAAAAACACAGATTCTATTGAGGACAGATTAGCTGAGCTGGATTTGTTTACCGCGGGAAATTATACCGCCAAAAGCGCCTTCGATATCGCACTCTACGATATGGCAGCCAAAGCCGCCAATCAACCATTATATCAATTCCTGGGCGGTGAACAAAAAGTCATCGAAAGTGATCTGACTATTGGTATTGACACCCCCGAAAAAATGGCAGCAACCGCTCTATCCTTCAAAGCAAAAGGGGTGAACATTATTAAAGTAAAATTGGGGAAAAATGCCAGGGAGGATATTGAACGCATTCGTCAAATTAGACTGGCCATTGGCAATGATATGCTGCTTAGGATTGATGCCAACCAGGGCTGGAGTTATGATGATGCTGTTATGGCTTTAACCGCACTGGGCGAATTCAATATTCAGTTCTGCGAGCAACCTATGCGTAAATGGAATGATGAATGGTTACCCGCATTGTGCAAATTATCGCCGATCCCCATCATGGCAGATGAAAGTGTATTTACACATCATGATGCTGAACGCCTTATCCGCAATCATGCCTGTGCCTATATCAATATTAAATTTGCCAAAAGTGGTGGTATCCATGAAGCCCTTTTAATTAATGAAGTGTCAGAAAAAAATAAAGTAGCCTGTATGATGGGTGGTATGCTTGAAAGCAGGGTGGCCCTTACTGCCAAAGTACATTTTGCCATGGCTAAGCATAATATCAAATTTTATGACCTGGATACCTGTTTATTGGGTCATCTGGCAGACCCCGTTACAGGTGGCGTTACTTATTCAGGTATGCATTTACAACTTTCTGATGCAATTGGTATTGGCGCGGATGTAGATAACACTTTTCTTAAAAAACTGGAACAGGTAATCATATAATGAGCGTATGACAGCCTTACAATATCTTTATCATTAAATAATTAAAATGGAAGCAAAGAAAGCAAGTGAAAGTTTTGTAGTGATGAATGAAATTGTACTGCCCAATGATACCAATACTTTTGGTAACCTGATGGGGGGGCGATTAATGTATTGGATGGATATCGCGGCAGGAATTGCTGCCGGCAGGCATTGCAATACTCCCAGTATGACAGCTTCTGTAGATAACCTGAGCTTTAAAAATCCTGTTAAGCTGGGCAATGTAGTTCATATTGAAGCCAAAGTTTGCCGTGCATTTCATACATCTATGGAAATCAATATCCGTGTTTGGGGAGAAGACCTTCTGCACCAATATAAATATGAAAGCAATGAAGCTTTCTTCACCTTTGTGGCACTGGATCCTAACGGAAAACCACGTGTAGTACCGCAATTGATCCCTGAAACGGAAGAAGAAAAAAAATTGTTCGACGGGGCATTGAGAAGAAGACAATTACGATTGATATTAGCCGGTAAGATGAAGCCCGATGATGCCAGTGAACTGAAGGCCTTCTTTATAAAAGACTAAATAAAAAATGTTCCGGAAATCCGGAACATTTTTTATTTATCCAGCAGGTGCATGATATGGTGCCTGCTTTTTAACATATAATTTTTGCTTTGCTCTATTGCTTCCATTACCTGGTCCAGTATTTCTTCTACAGGTTGGGTATAATCAATAACCATGGGTTCTTTAAACCTAACAGATAACAATGAGCCCTTTTTCTTAAACACAAGCCCTTTTTTATTAAAGGCACGCCAGAATCCATTTATCACCACAGGAATCACTACCGGCTGGTTGTTTTTAATAATATGCGCCGTTCCTTTTCGTCCCGGAGCAAACGGTTTGGTGGTACCCTGCGGAAAAGTGATTACCCAGCTCTTACCAAGTGCCTGGTTAATTTTATGCGTATCCGATTCATCCCGTACCCTTTCTATATCCTTGCCCTCTGCCCGCCATGTTCTTTTAATAGACAGGGCTCCCGCCAATTTAAATAACCGGCTTACCCAACTTCCGTTCATCGTTTCTTCAGCCGCTACAAAATATATATTCGTAAAAGGGTTCAGCAAATAATAAGGGGTGCCTAACCTATTTTTCTTTCTCCATTTAACCGCACAGAAAATATGAATAAACGCGATCACATCAGCAAAATAAGTTTGATGATTGCTCACAAACAGGACATTCTTTTTGGGCAGATTTTCTAAATGTTCCGTCCCCTCTATCCTGATCTTATTAAACAAAACAAGTCCGGGATAAGTAAATGCTCCTACCACGCCATATACCACTGAACGAACCACTTTAATATACCTGAAACGCTCAATTAATTTCATATCGCAAATTTTAACAAGCCGTGCAAAATAAGGAATGTCATGAAAATCCTGCCTATTATTTAAAAATTTGCCATTTACTGTATAAAATTCAGCCATACTAACAATACATTTGCCACCTGAAACATAGTTTATGCAATTGAATACAGTCATCTTTGATATTGACGGATTACTCATAGACAGTGAACCCTTATGGAATGAAGCTGCCACAGAAGTATTTCGCGATTATGGCATTGAGCTTACAGAAGAGCAATACAGAACTACTACGGGTTTACGCACCAAAGAATTTGTGCAATGGTGGCTTTCCCACTACAAAATAGACAAAACAGTATTTGATAAGGCCGGCAATGCTATTGTAGAAAAAGTGTTGTATAAGATTGAGCAAAAAGGAAAAATCATGCAGGGCGTACCCTATATTTTTGATTTTTTTTACAATAAGCAATGTAAAATAGGTCTGGCTACCTCCTCTCCTCCTGCATTAATTGAACTGGTGGTTGAAATGACAGGCATAAAAGATTATTTACAGGCTACTGCATCTGCCGAAGAGCTTCCTTTCGGAAAACCACACCCCCAGGTATACCTGAACTGTGCATCATTACTAAACAGCTCACCTTCGGAATGCATTTGTTTTGAAGATTCGTTTAATGGATTAATTGCTGCAAAGGCAGCAAGAATGAGCTGTGTAGTAGTTCCGCATTTCGAAGAAATCAAAAACGAGAAATGGGGCGCAGCAAATCTGAAATTATCCTCTCTTAAAAATTTCGATGAACTGCATTTCAACTTACTCAATTCCTGATTACTAAAAATCCAATCAATATACCCGGTACTTACAACAAAAAAAGGCCCCACTAAGAAGTGGGGCCCTTTCATATCAATCATATCTAAGATCAGAAAATCTGCGATAAAGATTATTTGCTTTTCAGGTTTGGATGCGGAGCAGGAACAGTATTTGGTCCTTCTTCGGTTGTTCCCTGAAGATCAACGGTATTGGCATCGCCATCCTGCGCATATACAAATAACAATCTGCTTTCAGAGATACCCTGTTTTTCAACTAAGTATTTAATAACTGCATTTACCCTTTCCCAACTCAACTGTTGAGCAGATTTGCTGGAGGTACCATATCCGATAACTTTTACTTTACAGTTTGGATTGGCTTTAATTTTATCAGCAGCGCTGGCTAATACAGCCTGGGCAGCTTTAGACAGTTTAGCATTATTTTTAAACTGAATACTTGGCAAATTACCAACAACACATTCGTTTTTCTCAGCGGGTTTCCAGTTAGCCAATACATCTTTGATTTCTTTGCAACAAGCTGGCTCAGGACAAGTACCTACACCATCATTGTTTACAGGGAAACATGATTTTTGAGTTAATACTTCCTTGTCTTTGAAATCAGGTACACCATCACCATCGGTATCTTTAGAAACACCATGGCTATCAACCGGGGCGCCTTTGGGAGAATTTGGCTCCAGGTCAAACTGGTCTGTTACACCGTCAGTATCAGCATCCGGTAAAACCACCTTAGGCATTTTCATATGCTTAGGTGAGTTCAACTCATTGTAAACAAAATTGTTTGGATTGATCCACCAAAGTGGCTCAACTCTTTTAGCGGAATTGCCGATATTAACATTCAATCTTACACTGGTAAAAGAAAGGTAATCATTGCTGTTACCCTCTTTCCAGGCATCCAGGTAATCATATCCCGGGGCACTAAATGTATATTTCTGTTCAAAAGCAAGATTGTACTTATTGCTTAATTTAAAGGCAATACCCGCACCCAGATCCAGTCCATGGAACAAGGCATAAGAGTAACGGTTGTTGTATTTGCTTCCAGCAAAAGTAGTGATGGTACCAGACTGGTGATTAGCGCCATTTGGCAGAACCTGGCCATAAAATATAGAATAGCCGCCCGGTTGAGCTCCACCCGGATTCTTATACATAATACGGGATGCATTCAGGCTATACCCTCCCAATACATAAACATTGGTTTTAGGATTCCCCCGGTAATGACTGATTGAATTCAGTGAGGCCAGAACATCAATACTCAACTGGTGCGTAGTACCTTTGTATGCTCTCTGTCCTACACCGGTTCCATATGCATTGGGCGTTCCGGAATTCAATTGGCTGGTTAAACCGGTTCTAATAGAAAATACATTGGTCAATGCTTTTCGCAAAGTAATGGTACCGCCAAATCCTGTTTTAGCTTTAACATCCCCTACTACAGATGATAAACCGGCTCCAAAGCCAAGCTCCCACTGGTTGCGTGGCTGTGCGGGATAAGGATACTGGTTATTCAGGAACTCATTGTGTTGAGGTAAATTTTTTACTGAAACTTTAGAAGTATCCTTCCAGTCCCAACCCCAATCTGTTTGTGCCATACCCACCGACTGTATCAGAACGATGAGTGCGGCCACTAAAATGTACTTTTTGCTTGCCATAAGTGATAATTATTAATAAAAATGATAATTTATAAACAGAAACATGACAAAATTATACATTATGAGGGAATTGTACAATTTTTATATGCATTATATTATTACGGTAAATTCATAGGAAAGACCGCAGTAAATCAATTAACGCTGCTTCTATGTAACTTATTGCCCATATCAATACTATATTGCAGCATATTTAACCCATGAACTTAGCAAGAAAGGTTATATCCGAAGAGCTTATCCAGTTTGAATTGCACTTTAAAGAGGCCGTTAAAAGCAGAATTTCTTTGCTTGACCGGATTATGCAATATATTGTTAAACGTAAGGGAAAGCAGATGAGGCCCATGTTTGTGCTGTTATGCGCCAAACTGGGAGGGAGGATTAATGAAAGCACTTATCGGGCGGCCTCCCTGGTTGAACTCGTACATACCGCCACCCTGGTACATGATGATGTGGTGGATGATTCCATGGAAAGAAGGGGATTTTTCTCTGTAAATGCCCTATGGAAAAACAAGATCGCCATACTGGTTGGCGACTATCTTTTATCGAAGGGTTTGCTGCTTTCTTTAACCAATAAAGATCACCTGGTTCTGGAAATATTAACAGAAGCTTTTAAATTGATGAGTGAAGGAGAGCTCCTTCAATTCGAAAAATCAAGAAAACTCAACCTGAAAGAAGATGTCTATTATGATATCATCAAAGGCAAAACGGCTTCCTTACTGGCATCTGCCTGTGCTGCGGGAGCGTCTACTACTTTTGAGGGTCCGGAAAAGGTTGAAAAACTCAAAAAATTCGGAGAAAAAGTAGGTATGGCTTTCCAGATCAAAGATGACCTTTTTGATTATGGCTCCGGCAATATTGGCAAACCCACCGGCAACGATATCAAAGAAAAAAAGTTAACACTTCCATTAATTTATACGCTCAATAACTGCCCTCCCCAAACCAGGCGGAAACTCATTTACATTGTAAAAAATGAGAATACCCAAAAAGACAAGGTTAGTTTTTTACTGGAAAAAGTAAATGAATATGGCGGCATACAATATGCTACAGAAAAAATGAATTCATTCAGGGATGAGGCCCTGAACATTTTATATGAGTTTCCCGACTCAGACGTAAGAAAGGCATTGGAAGAATTGGTTCGTTATACTACCGACCGAACGTATTGATGCAAAAAAGATGGAACATATTACCGGTACGGGAAACAAATATCGATAGCCTGCAGGAATCCCTTAAAATAAACCGAACGCTTTGCAATATCCTTACACAGCGCGGTATTGACGATTATGAAAAAGCCAAACACTATTTTCGCCCCCAACTAACAGACCTTCATGATCCATGGTTGATGAAAGACATGGACAAAGCTGTTAACAGAATTGTTCTGGCATTTGAGCAACAGGAAAAAATTTTAGTTTTCGGCGATTATGATGTGGATGGCACCACCTCTGTAGCCAGTCTATACCAGTTCATTCATCAGCTATACAGTGAAACAGACTTTTATATTCCACACCGCTATCGCGAAGGGTATGGTATTTCAAAAATGGGTATCGACTTTGCCAAAGAAAATGGTTTCACACTAATCATATCATTGGATTGCGGTATCAAATCATTTGAGCTGATCCGTTATGCAAAAACATTGGGTATTGATTTTATTGTATGCGACCACCATTTACCTGATAAAGAGCTACCCCCCGCAGTTGCCATACTCAATGCCAAACAAATTGATTGTCTTTACCCTTTTAAAGAGTTATGCGGTTGTGGTGTAGGTTTTAAACTAATGATGGCCCTCTCAGATAAACTTGGGCTGCCCAACAGCGCTTACCTGGAATATCTTGACCTGGTAGCAACCGCTATCGCGGCAGATATAGTACCCATTACAGGCGAAAACAGGGTACTAGTTTTTTATGGTTTACAAAAAGTTAATGCAAACCCCAGCCCTGGCATAAAAGCCCTGATGCAATTAGCCGGGGTACAGAAACAAATGAACATTAGTAATCTCGTTTTTGTTATCGCACCCAGGATAAATGCTGCCGGAAGAATGGATGATGCACGCAAAGCGGTACAACTTTTTATTGAAAAAGATGATAAAAAGGCACTGGCATTTGCTGAAATGTTGCACAGCGATAACCTGGATCGCCGCGAAGCGGATAGCTGTATCACTGATGAAGCAATGGCACTAATAGCCGCTGATCCGAACGCCTTTAACCGCAAAACAACCGTTGTATTCCAGGAACACTGGCACAAAGGTGTAGTGGGTATTGTTGCCAGCAGGTTGATAGAAGCCTATTACCGTCCAACTATTGTTCTAACCAGCAGTGGTGATATGGTAGCTGGCAGCGCCAGAAGCGTAGCTGGTTTTAATTTATACGAAGCCATTCATGCCTGCCGCGAACATCTTTTAGGCTATGGCGGACATTTTGCCGCCGCAGGAATGACACTGCTTCCGGAAAATGTGCAGGCTTTCTCTGATGCCTTCGAAAAAGAAGTTAGCAGGCTTATTACGGATGATCAGCTAATACCAGAGATTATTATTGATGCAGCCATCAGTTTTACTGAAATCACCCAATCATTCTTTAGTATCCTCACACAGATGGAGCCCTTTGGCCCGGAAAATATGCGACCTGTATTTATTGCAAGAAAAGTAAAGGATACCGGCTTTTCTAAAATCGTAAAAGAACAGCATATCCGGTTTGTACTCAAACAAAATAATATTACCCTAACCGGTATTGGTTTTAATATGGCCGATAAATTTCATTTCTTATCATCTCAACAACCCATGGATATTGTGTTTACCATTGATGAAAATGAATGGAATGGCGAGAAAAATTTACAGTTAAAGATGATTGATCTGCGACTGGCAACAGATGCCTGTAATGCCTGATACATTTTTAATCCAATGACCTTTCCGGCCATACCTACTTCACAAAAAAAGCTGCTCACCTAAAAGATAAGCAGCTCCAGCTATAGGTTGTGATCACATGTCTAAGTCTTTCTTCTCCCCCTGCAATAACTCAACACTACGGTTAATGAAACTGGTTAATTCCGCGCCTTTCAATAAGCCCTGTGACAGCAGCGCCAAATCAGCCAGGTTTCTCACCTGTTTACTTTGCACTTCCGTATTGGCCTCTTTCAGTAATGTTTGATAAATGGGATGATTACCATTAACCGTTAAAGTAACCTCATCCGGCATTTGTGCATAAAAGGCAGTCATCCCACCGCCCGCTGCACCCATATCTTTCATACGACGCATAAACTCCGGCCTCGTTGCCACTACAGGCGCCGATTCCGGGCTCAACCCTTTGATCTCAGTAGTTACATGCAAGTCTGCAATCTGAAGCGTAAATAATTCTTTCAGTTTCCCTTCTTCCTCTTTATTCAATATACTCTCATTGCTTTCCTGTTTGTCTACCAGGTTGTCTACAATGTCCGCATCTACCCGCACAAATGTCACATTCTCCCATTTCATTTCCATGGTATTGATAAATGCCGCATCTACCAGTGTTTCCATTTTTATAACAGTATATCCTTTGCTTGTACAAGCCTGAATATACGCGTCCTGCTGTACAGGATTGGTAGCGTATAATATTACCTGCTTACCCTCTTTATTCTTCTGTAGTGTTTCTGTAACCGTCTTGTATTCCTCCAGGGTATGAAATTTACCCGCGGTATCCTCCATCACCAGAAACTTATTGGCTTTTTCCAAAAATTTATCATCCGTCATCATACCATATTTCACAAACAACCCAAGGCTTTCCCATTTTTCTTCCAGGGAACTTCTGTCATTGCGAAAAATTTCGTCAAGCTTGTCAGCTACTTTTTTGGTTATATGGGCATTTATTTTTTTCACATTGGGGTCGCCCTGTAAATAACTACGGCTAACATTCAATGGAATATCCGGGCTATCTATCACACCCTGCAATAGCATTAAGAATTCCGGAACAATATCTTTTACTTCATCCGTTACAAATACCTGGTTGCAGTAGAGTTGAATTTTATCTTTCTGTATCTCATAACTCTGTTTGATCTTAGGAAAATACAGCACACCCGTAAGATTAAAAGGATAATCTACATTTAAGTGAATCCAGAAAAGCGGCGTTTCGTTGTAAGGATATAATTCCTTATAAAATTTCTCGTAATCTTCCTTAGTAAGATCAGCAGGCTTTTTAATCCAGATCGGATCGGTATTATTGATTGATTTTTCTCCTTCCTCTTTCTTCTCACCTGCTTCAGAAAAAAAGATGGACACAGGTAAAAATTTACAGAACCTATCCAGAATGCTTTTAATTCTTCCTGCTTCTAAAAATTCTTTACTTTCCTCATTAATATGTAATACAATCTTGGTTCCACGCTCTGCATAATCAACATCATACAATTCAAATTCCGGGCTACCATCGCAACTCCAGTAAACACCACTACTTTCTTTATGGCTTTTTGAAAAAATTTCTACTTTATCACTTACCATAAATGAGCTGTAAAAACCCAAACCAAAATGCCCGATAATATTGGCATCCTTGTATTTTTCCATGAATTCTTCAGCGCCACTGAACGCCACCTGGTTAATGTATTTATCAACTTCCTCACCCGTCATACCCACCCCACGGTCAATAATACTCAGTGTCTTTTCCTTGGCATCTAATACCACGTCTATCCGAATTTCGCCCAGGTCACCTTTAGCTTCACCAATAGAAGAAAGGGTTTTTAGCTTTTGAGATGCGTCTACCGCGTTACTTACCAACTCCCGTAAAAAGATCTCATGATCACTGTACAGAAATTTTTTAATGATCGGAAATATGTTTTCAGTCTGAACCCTTATCTGGCCTTTTTGCATAGTAAGTATTTTAGTTGCCACTGAACAAAGAAAATACCAAATACTGTTTTGCTGACAGGATGGCAATCAATTTACCCGTCTTTAGCACTTATTCGCCTTTTGACAGGAAAATTTTTCAGATAGCTCAATTACCCACAATTCTGACATTGTCTAACTGGAAGCTGGTGGTACGCTTATCCACCGGCGTTACAGGATCTGCCCCCTCATAACGAAAAGCTATATAAGCCTTGCCGGAAAAACTGTTCAGGCTGATATTACCAGATGGCAACCAATCCTTTGAAAAGCCTGAAACAGAACCCTTCGAAATACCAGCTTTCAATAATATCCATTTCGCCTTCCAGGGAGTATTGCCGCCATCGTAGTTGGTAGAGGCAAATACCTGCAAAGTTGCCCCATTATCAAAACCATCTTTGGTTTGGAAACTTAGTACTTCATTAACGGTACCGGTTAAACTGAAAGAAGGGGTGATTAGCCAGGAAACCATGGCTGGTTGATTACTGGCAAAAGCAGTCAGTTCTGCATATTTATTATTACTTGCCAATTTACCCTGGTATAATTTATTCCCGCTTTCAGCGATATTTTTCCAGCCAGGCAATAGCAGATCCGCATTGGAGGAACTACTTTCAAAATCTTCACCAAGCAATAGTTTTACGCCGGGAGATATACACCTGGGTCCATTCATTTGTACATCAGCAGTATCCCGTATCAGTAACTGTTTTTCTGATTTGAAAACACTGAAAACCGCGGTGATCTTACCATTACCCCTCGGTGTTTTTACATTGGCAAAATCGGCAAAACCACCGGTACGTAAATAAATACTGCCGCCGCCGCAAACTTTTAAAACCCTGTTGGCAGATTGCTTATTAAGGGCATCCGCATAAAATTTACCGGTATCAGCTATTGAAAATTCAACGTCTTTTATGGTTACCAAACAACTTTGCAGAGAATCAGTTAACTCATCCAACCTAACCTGTTTTGGAAGAACCATATTATTTACACTCATCTTTACCAGGTACCGGCTAAACATGGGAACAAGTATCGGTGTCAGCTCCGGATAAACAGGGTCCGACCTGTCTACACCTGCCCCCAATTGTAATAGACCCGCATAGTCGCCCAACCAAAGCCCTTTCAGTTTTATCGCCAATTTTCTTCCTGCCGGATAATCAGTATACAGGCCCGATGCATCCAATCGAACAGTAATACCAGCGGTACTATCCTGCAATACAAGGGATTTATAAAAATTATCTTTTCTGTCATCCGCTATTACAATTCCAACGATAATAATATCATCCAATACCTGCTCAAAATTACCCGGAAAATGCATGCTCCGCAAATTACTGATGGGCCAATTCGATTGTATGTTGGGGCCAGTATATTCCGGTGGTGCATCAAATTGCTTGTTACAGGAAATACCAGGCAGCAGCATGATTAATACTACTGTAAAATGGATGAATGGTTTTTTAGTATAGTTACCGGACAGGTTATAAAAAATCATAATCGGATGGTTAGGTTAGCAGAAAAATTTAATCCCATAGCATAAAAATATTTAGGTGGAAATTTGTCGGGGTTTTTTGATTCGGCATCAAACCTTAATTGTTCATACCCGCCAGAAATGATCTGCCGGTTATCAAGTAGGTTATTGATACTGATATTGAGTAGCAGGGTTTTACTGTTTTTTGACCCAAAGAATTTAGTTCTTACAGAAGATCCCGCAGAAAAGTCTATCGTAGATTGAACAGGAAGCATCGTTTGTTTGATCATCCGGTTCCATTGATCGCTGCCGGCAACAATATTTTCTAAAGCGCTATAAGTTCTGCGCAGCGGATTATACTCAAGCCATTGTTGCCTGAATAAGTTCGCGGTCAGGTTGCAATATATAAATCCGGATGGCTGATAACGAATACCCAGTCCATAGGCTTCCTGGGGAGTACTGCCTACCCGAAAATTTTGCGAATAAATCAGGTTCCGCTCCAATACCTGGGCATCATTATCTGCAGTAACCGTAACCTGCTGCCGGCTGTTATCATAAAAACGCCCTATACACGCAACCGTTTCAATACTGAGCTTCGCGGATAATTTTAACTGCATACCCATCTCAATTCCCACGTGCAGTTTCTGAATTCCAAATAAAGCATAATTCACAAAATTCCGATACCCGTCATGATAAAAAGTCATAACATTCATACCATCTGAAAAATGGGTATAATAGCCACTGAGCCTGAGTTTAACCGAAGGGCTGTTCCAGACAAAGCCCGATTCAAGAGAAACTATTTTTTTGTTTACGATGGATTCCTGTTCGGTATCCCTTGTTCTGGGAGAAATAAATACATCATCAAACAATGGTGCTTTGGTAAGTACCGCAGCATGGAGGTATACATATTTTCGGCCATTAATTTTATAAACAATGCCGGCTTTACATGCATAGTTGGTAAACTCTACCGGGCGTGATCTGCCAAATGACTGGTCGGGGAATAGCCCGTTACGCATATACCCATCCCGCTGATAATAAGTATAATTTAATGCCAGGGCAGCAAAATAATCAGTCCGCTTATCAGACCCTGAAATCTGTAACCAACCGTCTGCCCGTTGTGTGTTCACTGAATAATGATACCCATACACATCACCGGTATATAATAGGCTGTTTGGTCTGTTAAGATCATTTTGTATCACATTTTCATTATTGGGAAAATCCCTTTCTGCAAACTGGTTACGGTCAAGAAAATATTCGCCCCCCAACAGGTCATTTATTTTTTTGAAAAAACAACTCTGTTGTAATTGCAAGCCGGCCCCACAGGCCATTGAAAAAACGGGGTTCAGTCTCGTATTAAAAACAGTGGTCAGTTCTATCCGTTTAATACCGGTAACCCGCTCAGCCAGCAAATAATGCGAGCGCAGACCCGTACGCGAATTTCCAAGTATACCATCCACGTTCATCGTAGTTTCCAAACTGTTTCTGTTTACCTCATATAAATGATCCCAGTTAACCTGCCGCAATCGTTCATCGTTAGAGAGCGATTCAATTACTTGCATTCGCACCAGAGAATCTGTTTGATAACTGGGTAAATACCTGTAATAATCGGGCCTGGGGTCTGGCGCATTAAACCAATCCAGTGCCGTATTGGTTTTTTTTCCAAAAGTGCCTCCCAAAGACGTTATCCAGGTACTGTTATTATTTAGTTGGTAATCATGGGTGATGATCAGCACAGGAAGATGGGCGCGGGCAATATTTGCATTTCGGATGCTGCCCGACTGGTAGCCCCAAAATGGATTGTAAAAATGAGTGCTGGCCAGTGAAGCCGATTCCTGCAGGATGGCTCCCTGCCTGCCACTGACTGATGATGAACCAAAAATAAGCAGTGATAGTAAATGTTGTGTATTGATTCGTTTATCTACTCCCAAAAAATAACTGCCACCACTATAACCGGTACCTGGCATATATCCATTTTTAGCGGCGCGCCAACTTGCCGAGAAACTATAGGCCCAACCTTTTGCATTCAGTCCCCTGCTGCCTGTAAACATCCATCGATGCGTAAAACTTCGGTTAGAAAAAGCATAGCTGAATTGATGCTGTACCCATTGTTTAGAAGCACGCATATCAATAGCAGTTGTATTACCGGTATTACCAAAGCCCAGTTCGCTGCTTCGTAAACCCAGCCAGCTTTGTGTATTTCTGGTAACATCGTTTAATCCGGTCCATACACTCCATTGTGTGATACCATCATCAGGATTGTTCATCGATATGCCATTGATCTTTGTTTCGGAAAACGCGGCATCATATCCACGCAAACGAAATCGAACGGTGTTGAAATGGAAGGCAGCCATACCCACTACTATATCACGATTCGCAAAAAGCAGGGAAGGCATAAAAGATACAGGCTGATCTGTTCGCTCCTGGTCACTCACCGCAATCACCGGAAGATCATACACCATATCATCAGCCAACTGCGCGGCCATAGCGCTGTCGGTAAATTTATTTTTTTGTATTTTTTTTAATGGCATTGTTTGCGACAGGGCATCCGGCAGCACGCATAGCAAAGCTAATAGCCAGCATAGTTTCAGCATAACGATAGGTTTTGATCAATAAATGTTCAGGGGGGAGAAAACAGTGTAGCGTAACAAACAGGGTATAAAAATAATGACTGCTTTTTGTAAAACAATAGCCTGGTACATTTTTGCGGTAAATACGCTATCAAAATAATTTTTATCACGGTAAGTTTGAGGATCACTTGTTTATTAAAAAAATGACGAATGGCAACCTTTATGAAAAACCTGTTACTCATTTTTCTTCCATTACTTTCCTCACATTTCATCTATGCGCAGGAGAAAAATTACAAAGTGTGTATAGTAGCTTTTTATAACCTTGAAAACCTGTACGACACGATGAATAACCCTTTAGTGAATGATGAGGATTTTACACCTCTGGGGAACAAGCATTATACCGGTGATATTTATACGGACAAATTGAATAAACTGGCAACGGTAATCAGTTTGATCGGAAAAGACATATCCCCTGGGGGCCCTGCCCTGCTGGGTGTTGCAGAAATAGAAAATGATACCGTATTAAATGATCTTGTGCATCATCCTTTACTTAAACACCGAAAGTATCAACAGATTCATTTTAATTCAAAAGATATTCGCGGCATTGATGTGGCGCTTTTATATCATCCCAAATTATTTTTGCCTGAAAATGCGGAAACACTATTTGTTCAGCTTCCCGGCAACAGTAAGGAAGCTTATTTTACAAGAGATATTCTGTATGTGAAAGGAATGCTGGCAGGAGAAACGGTTCATATATATGTAAATCACTGGCCCAGCCGGAGGGGTGGAGAGGAAAGAAGTTCCCCTGCAAGAGAAGCGGCCGCGACTGTTTGCAAAAAACATGTAACGGCCGTTTTGAAAAAAGATCCCCATGCCAAAATCATTATTATGGGTGATCTCAATGATGACCCCGATAGCCCGAGTATTACAGAAGTTCTTAAAGCAAAAGGTAAAATAACAGATACCCATTCCGGGGAACTGTTTAATCCCTGGGCCGAATTATACGCTTCCGGTATTGGTACCCTGGCTAACCGGGATAGTTGGGGATTATTCGACCAGATCATCCTCTCCCATGCCTGGCTTAACAGGCAACAGGAGGGACTGTTTTATCAGCAACAGGGCATTTTTAACTGGAGTTTTATGAGAGAGAACTCCGGCAGATACAAAGGCTACCCCATGCGCACCTGGGATGGCAATACCTACCGCGGCGGCTACAGCGACCACTTCCCCACCTATATCGTATTATTAAAAAAATTAAAATGATTACTATTTTAACCTAAAAAAATGCTTTTCCCCCAAAAAAAAGCCAACTTCTAACTCCAAACCCCAAACTTCTAACTTCTTTCCCCTTACCTTTGCAGCCCCAAATCTGTTTTGGCAGATTCCCGCCTACAGCGTGGTCCATTGGGAGAAACCAAATTTAAACCCTAAAAATTCAGGTAATGAACAATTACGAATTAATGGTGATTTTTACTCCGGTACTGTCAGAAGAAGACTTTAAAGCTTCTCAGAAAAAGTATGCCGACCTGATTGCAGAATTAGGTGGCGCTACTATACACAGTAACCCATGGGGATTAAAATCACTTGCCTACCCTATCCAGAAAAAGACAACCGGTATTTACTGGGTGTTTGAATTTACTGGTCCTGCCACCCTTAATGAAAAGCTGAAGATCCAGCTGTTGCGCGATGAGCAGGTTATGCGCCACATGATTACCCGTCTCGATAAATACGCCGTCGAGTACAACCATGTTAAAAGGAATGGCGGATTCGCAATGCAGGATAAAATCGAAGCTTAATCATGGCAAAGAATGAAATCAAATACCTGACGGCCATCAAACAGGAGAAGCCCCGCAAAAAATTCTGCCGCTTCAAAAAATATGGCATTAAATACGTTGACTATAAAGACATTGATTTCCTGAAGAAATTCATCAACGAACAGGGTAAATTATTACCTCGCCGTTTATCAGGTAACTCTCTGAAATACCAGCGTAAAGTACAGGACGCGGTTAAGAAAGCACGTCAGATGGCTTTGTTACCCTACGTAACCGATTTATTGAAATAGTATTAGTAACCTTCCCTAATCCCGCCCGGCGCGGGAGACAGTCTTTAAACACGATGACTGGGCTCTTGGGACTAAACATTAAAACATGCAAGTCATTTTAATTCAAGACGTGGATAACCTGGGTGGCCGCAATGAGTTGGTAACCGTAAAGAATGGGTATGCGCGCAACTACCTGATACCGCACAAATTTGCAGTAGAGGCCAATCCATCCAACCTGAAACAACAGGAAGAACGCCTGAAAGTTAAGACCAAGAAAGAAGCGGCCATGCTTGCTCAACTTAATAAAGTTATTGAAGTATTAAAATCTTCTCCTGTTACCATCGGTGCTAAAACCGGTACCAGCGGAAAGATCTTTGGTAGCGTTACTTCTTTACAGATTACCCGTGCGATCCGCGACCAGAAAGGTTACGAAATTGACCGCAAGCGTATCTCTATCATTGAAGAAGTGAAAGAACTGGGTATACACAAAGCTTCTATTGATTTTGGTAACGGTAATACCATAGAAATTGATTTTGACGTAGTAGCTGAATAAGCGATTACCCTTATTATACTGAAAGCCTGTTCTACTGAACGGGCTTTTTTGTTTTCCGTCTGGTAAATACTCATACCAACATTCTGTATTGCGTGTTCGGTATTCGATATTATCTTCCCGGGAGATAATATAAAAATAATACTATAAATCCCGAAAATACCTATCTTCGGTGGTCCAATGGCAGTTCTTCCATTTTCCAGAAGGTTTTTTACGTAAATGCTTCGGGTTTTTTGGTTACTGTTTATCCATTGGTTTTTGATCATTTAATTTTTTTTAGAACATGAACATTTACGTTGGAAATCTAAACTGGAGTATGACCAGTGAAGATCTGCAAAACCTTTTTGCACCCTATGGCGAAGTAACCAGCGCCAAAATTGTTACCGACAAATTCAATAACGACCGCAGCAAAGGTTTCGGTTTTGTTGAGATGGCTGATGATGAAGCAGCCCGTACAGCTATTGCGGCTTTGCATGATACAGATGTATCTGCCCGTAAGATTGTTGTTAACGAATCTACCCCACGCCCAGAAGGCGAAAGAGGCGGCTTCAAAAAGAAGAGCTTTGGTGGCGGCGGCGGCGGCGGAAGTCGTGGCGGTTATGGCGGCGGCGGAAGTCGTGGCGGTAGCGGCGGCGGTGGCGGATACAATCGCGACCGTGGTAGCAATGGCAATAGCGGTGGTGGCGGTGGATATAACAGGTATTAATATCCCCACACAAACAAAATTAAACCAATCCAAGTCCGGCAACTCTGCCGGACTTTTTTATGCACCATATATTTTCCCCTCCTTTCCAAAGGAGGGGACCTATTTATAATAAGACGCGGTCTTATTATAAATCAGGGGGTGGTTATACAATACAGGTATTTATTATATTTGATCTATGAAATCCTCCATTATAAACTCACCCATAGCCGGCTGTATGCGCTGGGGCACCTGGGGCGCCAACTTTACAACAGCTCAATACCAACAGATGATTGAGTCTTGTATCGAATATGGCATCCATAGTTTTGACCATGCGGATATTTATGGTGATTATACAACAGAGGCCGAATTTGGCGAGGCCCTGAAAGAAGCGCCCTCATTAAGACAGCATATAAAGCTGATTACCAAGTGTGGTATACAAATGTTAACGCCCAACCGGCCTGAACATACTATCAAATCCTATAATACCTCAAAAGAACATATCATCCGTTCTGCGGAAAGATCCTTAGAAAATTTGGGAACCGATTACCTGGATGTTTTACTCATACACAGGCCGGATACCTTGTTGAACCCGGGTGAAGTAGCGGAAGCGGTTGAAGAATTAAAACAGCAGGGCAAGATAGTATCATTCGGGGTCTCCAACTTTTTACCACATCAAACAAACCTGCTGAATACGTATACTGAAATCGATTATAACCAGGTAGAAATTTCCATTATCCATCTCAATGCTTTTGAAGATGGCACTTTGGAAAATTGTATGCAACATAAAATCATCCCCATGGCCTGGGCGCCTATGGGTGGGGGATTATTTACAGATGATGATCACCCCCACTTCAGGGCTATCACAGCCACTGCTAATGAACTGGCCAAAAAATACCATACCGGGTTGAATGAAATTTTATTAGCCTGGTTGCATACCCATCCTTCGGGCATACAAACTGTAATTGGTACAACCAGGATAGAAAGATTAGTGCTGGCAAAAGCAGCAGCAGCCATCAGGCTGGAGAGAGCAGATTGGTACAGGCTGTTGCAGGCGTCAAAAGGGGAAGAAGTTGCCTGAAAGGCAATAAAAAACCCAACCAGTATAAACTGATTGGGTTATAATAAATATGGCAGCTACCTACTCTCCCGGCTTAACGCGAGTACCATCGGCCATGGGGGACTTAACTTCTCTGTTCGGAATGGGAAGAGGTGAACACCCCCGGCTAAACCACCATAAGATCTTCATAAGTTAAAAGTTAGGAGTTAGAAGTTAGGAATGAAAAACACTGATAACTTAGAACGTACTACTTACAACTTAAATAAGTTACATATTGGGAAGCTAATGAATGATAAGAAAAAAAATAAAGCTTACGGGCAATTAGTACTACTTGGCTTCGCTGTTACCAGCCTTACACCTATAGCCTATCAACGTCATAGTCTTTGACGACCCTTAAAAGTAAACTCATCTTGTGGAAGGTTTCACGCTTAGATGCTTTCAGCGTTTATCCTTGCCGTGCGTAGCTACTCTGCATTGCACCTGGCGGCACAACAGATACACCAGCGGCACGTACAACCCGGTCCTCTCGTACTAAGGTCATGTCCACTCAATTTACTAGCGCCCACCACAGATAGGGACCGAACTGTCTTGCGACGTTCTGAACCCAGTTCACGTGCCACTTTAATCGGCGAACAGCCGAACCCTTGGGACCTTCTCCAGCCCCAGGATGTGACGAACCGACATCGAGGTGCCAAACCTTACCGTCGATATGAGCTCTTGGGTAAGATCAGCCTGTTATCCCCGGAGTACCTTTTATCCTTTGAGCGATGTCCCTTCCATACAGAAACACCGGATCACTTTAGCCAGCTTTCGCTCCTGCTCGACGTGTTTGTCTCACAGTCAAGCACCCTTTTACTAATGCGCTCTTCGTACGATTACCAACCGTACTGAGGGTACCTTTGCGAGCCTCCGTTACTTTTTAGGAGGCGACCACCCCAGTCAAACTACCCACCATGCAATGTCCCCCGCAAGGGGTTAGGTTCTAAGCAACAAAAGGTTGGTATTTCAACGATGACTCCACAACACCTGGCGATGCTGCTTCAAAGTCTCCCAACTATCCTACACATTTGTGGCTCAAAATCAATGCAAAGTTGTAGTGAAGGTTCACGGGGTCTTTCCGTCCCGTGGCGGGTAACCGGCATCTTCACCGATACTACAATTTCACCGGGCTCGTGGAGGAGACAGTGTTCAACTCATTAGACCATTCGTGCAGGTCGGAACTTACCCGACAAGGAATTTCGCTACCTTAGGACCGTTATAGTTACGGCCGCCGTTTACTGGGGCTTCAGTCAGGAGCTTTGGCTTGCGCCGAACACCCTTCCTTAACCTTCCAGCACCGGGCAGGTTTCAGGCTCTATACGTCAACTTACGTTTTTGCAGGGCCCTGTGTTTTTGTTAAACAGTTGGTTGAACCATTTTACTGTGACCGCATTACTGCGGTACGCTTTATCCCGAAGTTACAGCGTTAATTTGCCTAGTTCCTTCTCCACGGCTCACCCGAGCGCGTTAGAATACTCATCCCGTCTACCTGTGTCGGATTCCGGTACTGGCTGCTATGCTCGCTTTTCTTGGCAGGGATTTTATGATTTCGCTTTGTCCGAAGACTCCACTCAGGCGTACACTTCCGTCCGTACGCAACCACCACGTCCCTGCGTCACTTTTAATGCATAGCAGGTGAAGGAATATTAACCTTCTTTCCATCAGATACCCCTTTCGGGTTTTCCTAAGGACCAGACTAACCCTGATCCGATTAACGTTGATCAGGAAACCTTAGACTTTTCGCGTTAAAGTTTTTCACTTTAATTATCGTTACTTATGCCTACATTTTCTTTTCAAATCGCTCCAGCATTGGTCGCCCAACACCTTCAGTGCAGATTTGAATGCTCCCCTACCACTCTACCACCGAGGTGGTAGAATTTAGAACTTCGGTTCGTAGTTTGATGCCCGATTATTTTCCGTGCAGGATCTCTCGACCAGTGAGCTGTTACGCACTCTTTAAATGAATGGCTGCTTCCAAGCCAACATCCTGGCTGTTATAGAAATCCCACCTCGTTTGATCAACTTAACTACGTATTAGGGACCTTAGTTGCTAATCTGGGTTATTTCCCTCTCGGCCACGGACCTTAGCGCCCGCAGCCTCACTCCCGGAGATATATGATAGCATTCGGAGTTTGTCAGGGTTTGGTAGGCGATGAAGCCCCCTAGCCCAATCAGTAGCTCTACCTCTATCATACTTCTATATCCGAGGCTGTTCCTAAAAACATTTCGGGGAGAACGAGCTATCTCTCAGTTTGATTGGCCTTTCACCCCTATCCACAGGTCATCCCAAGACTTTTCAACGTCAACGGGTTCGGTCCTCCATTCTGTGTTACCAGAACTTCAACCTGCCCATGGATAGATCACAAAGTTTCGCGTCT
This sequence comes from Chitinophagaceae bacterium, assembly GCA_023229465.1. Lineage (GTDB taxonomy): Bacteria > Bacteroidota > Bacteroidia > Chitinophagales > Chitinophagaceae > Sediminibacterium. The sequence continues at coordinate 15,586 of JALNZE010000023.1, read as the reverse complement.
ACCCCAACTGACTAATCGCCCTATTTGGACTCGCTTTCGCTTCGGCTCCGTTAAATAAGAACTTAACCTCGCCAGTTAGGAGTAACTCGTAGGCTCATTATGCAAAAGGCACGCCGTCACATATATTTCAATGCTCCGACCGCTTGTAGGCGCACGGTTTCAGGTACTATTTCACTCCCCTGTTCGGGGTGCTTTTCACCTTTCCCTTACGGTACTGGTTCACTATCGGTGTCTGAGGAGTATTTAGCCTTACCAGATGGTGCTGGCAACTTCATGCAAGATTCCTCCGGTCCCGCATTACTCAGGATACCACTCGTCCCCGTTAATTTGTATCTACAGGGCTATCACCTGCTATGGCTCAACTTTCCAGTTGATTCGATTTGATAACGGCTTCTAAATGTGGTCCTATAACCCCGGATCGGCACGCCGACCCGGTTTGGGCTATTCCCTGTTCGCTCGCCACTACTTGGGGAATCACTATTGTTTTCTTTTCCTCCCGGTACTTAGATGTTTCAGTTCTCGGGGTTGGCTCTCTTTCGAGTGACATATCTTCAATATGCCAGGTTGTCCCATTCGGAAATCTACGGATATAACGATCGTGTGCATCTCCCCGTAGCTTATCGCAGCTTACCACGTCCTTCATCGCCTCTCAGACCCTAGGCATTCACCATGCGCCCTTATTCGCTTTAAAAAATTTATCAGTTATGATCTTGCATATAATCATAACCTCTCTTATAATTGATTTTGCTTTCCCAATATGTCAAAGAACTTATTCAATTTGAAAATTTGAAAGTGTGACAATTTAAAAATTGTTTTCACTTTCTATCAAAATGAACTTGCAGATGTTAAGGTTATGAACCTCCAGGCCTGATGCCTACATCTTTGTTTGAAAGAACTTTTTTTTGTTACCCGACCCTCTCACTTATCTTAATGTGGAGGATATCGGAGTCGAACCGATGACCCTCTGCGTGCAAGGCAGATGCTCTAGCCAACTGAGCTAACCCCCCATTGAGGCTTTCAGCTTACTGCAGTCGCATTCGGCTTTCAGCGTTATTAGTAGACCCGACCAGAGTTGAACTGGTGACCTCTACATTATCAGTGTAGCGCTCTAACCAACTGAGCTACGGGTCTGAATCGGGTACTAACAGTACTTTTTTTAAAAGAACAAATAAAGTTTGAAAGAAATGAAAGCAACAGCAATGGTTTAAGCCGTCTCTAAAAGGAGGTATTCCAGCCGCACCTTCCGGTACGGCTACCTTGTTACGACTTAGCCCCAGTCACCGATTTTACCCTAGGCAGCTCCTTGCGGTTACCGACTTTAGGTACACCCGGCTCCCATGGCTTGACGGGCGGTGTGTGCAAGGTCCGGGAACGTATTCACCGTATCATTGCTGATATACGATTACTAGCGATTCCAGCTTCATGGAGTCGAGTTGCAGACTCCAATCTGAACTGAGAGCAGGTTTTTGGGATTGGCTTCATATCGCTATGTTGCAGCCCTTTGTCCTGCCCATTGTAGCACGTGTGTAGCCCTGGGCATAAAGGCCATGATGACTTGACATCATCCCCTCCTTCCTCACGCCTTACGGCGGCAGTTTCAATAGAGTTCCCAGCATTACCTGTTGGCAACTATTGATAGGGGTTGCGCTCGTTGCGGGACTTAACCCAACACCTCACGGCACGAGCTGACGACAGCCATGCAGCACCTTACTGGCAGTGTATTGCTACAAAGTGAGCTTTCACTCACGGTCTCCCAGCATTCTAGCCCAGGTAAGGTTCCTCGCGTATCATCGAATTAAACCACATGCTCCACCGCTTGTGCGGACCCCCGCCAATTCCTTTGAGTTTCAACCTTGCGGTCGTACTTCCCAGGTGGATTACTTAATGCTTTCGCTCAGACACTTATAGTGTATCACAAATGTCGAGTAATCATCGTTTAGGGCGTGGACTACCAGGGTATCTAATCCTGTTTGATCCCCACGCTTTCGTGCCTCAGCGTCAATATATGCGTAGTAAGCTGCCTTCGCAATAGGTGTTCTATGTCATATCTAAGCATTTCACCGCTACATGACATATTCCGCTTACCTCCACAATATTCAAGACAGATAGTATCAATGGCAGTTCTAGAGTTAAGCTCTAGGATTTCACCACTGACTTAACTGCCCGCCTACGCACCCTTTAAACCCAGTGAATCCGGATAACGCTTGCACCCTCCGTATTACCGCGGCTGCTGGCACGGAGTTAGCCGGTGCTTATTCATCTGGTACCGTCAAGTGACGAAGAATCGCCTTTTTTCGTCCCAGATAAAAGAAGTTTACAATCCAGAGGACCTTAATCCTTCACGCGGCATGGCTGGTTCAGACTTGCGTCCATTGACCAATATTCCTTACTGCTGCCTCCCGTAGGAGTCGGGCCCGTGTCTCAGTGCCCGTGTGGCTGATCATGCTCTCACATCAGCTACTGATCGTAGACTTGGTGGGCCGTTACCCCGCCAACTATCTAATCAGCCGCACACCCATCAACAAGCGCCGAAGCTATAATAACAATGTGATGCCACATCGTTATGTTACGGGGTATTAATCCAAATTTCTCTGGGCTATTCCCCACTTGTAGGAAGGTTGTGTACGTGTTCCGCACCCGTTTGCCGGTCGCCGCCCAGTATTGCTACCTGCGCTGCCCCACGACTTGCATGTATTAAGCCTGCCGCTAGCGTTCATCCTGAGCCAGGATCAAACTCTCCATTGTAAATGTTGTTTGATCTGACTTAATCTCAAATTGTTGATCGAAATTAACGTCGGATGTAATTTGTATTTTTTGATTGCTGTAAACCTTACCATAAAACATTCAGTTTTATGCTGCTGTTGCTTCCAAACTTTCAAAGATCTTTTGGCTTTACTAAGCCACCCTTTTTATTGGGGTTGCAAAGGTAAGAGCCTTTATTTTAGTAACCAAAATTATTTGAAAAAATCTCAAACTTTTTTGATCAAAATAAATCGTGTAAGAACTACCGTTTTTTTAACGGGCTGCAAAGATATGAGGTTAACTTTCTGCACCAAATTTTATTCAAATTTTCTTTTCACTTTACCCTCATTACTGCTTCAGAGAACTGCCGTTTTTGTTGAACGGGCGGCGAAGATATGATTGTTCTGATATCTACCAAATTTTTCTTCAAAAAAGAAGTAATTTTTTTCTGCCGTTGATTTGTTAAACCTGTAAAGAACATCCCCTTTTTGTAAAAGCGGGCTGCAAAGATAACCCCGGATTTCTTTTATCCAAATATTTTTCTGTTATATTTCTACCACAACGAATAATAAGCTTTGCCAGCAAGCTTTTTAGCAGCTAAAAATAAATCATTAACAGCCAGAAAAATGGGTATCTCCCCTCCTTTAGCAGGTATCATGCTATACAAATATTGCATTTCTCATCTGCTCACCGCTAAGAAAAATACCCTCCCGCTATCCTTCCCCAGGTATCAGGTAGGGCGCTACCACTTCATTATAAAAAACACGGGTAAGAAATAATCCCTGTGGCGGCGTTGAAAAATCGGCCAAAGTACTGTCCCTCCCCTCAATAATAGCCCGAAAATCATCCAAACTTACCTGCCCCCTGCCTACTTTTAACATGGTTCCTACCAGCCCCCTAACCATCCCCCTTAAAAACCGGTTGGCTTTTACCCGGTATACCATTACCCCTCCTTCTTCCAAACTCCATTCCGACTCCTCAAGGACGCATAAAAAAGTACTCACCTGCGTATTCCGCTTCGAAAAACTCGTAAAATCCTTATATAATAACAATATCCCTGCCGCCTGATTCAACAAATTAAGATCAACCGGATATGGATACATCCATCCCCTGTCTTTCATAAAAGGATTCTTCCGCTTATACATATAGTAGGTATAAGACCGGGCAACCGCATCAAACCGGCAATGCGATTCGGCAGGAACCTTGTATACTCCCTTCACACTGATGGCTGCCGGAAGCAATGCATTCAGATTATATATCATTTTACCGGTAATGGGCAGCTCTGTATCAAAATGGAAATAATTCTGTAACGCATGTACACCGGCATCTGTACGTGAAGAACCGGTTAACGCAAAAGTGGTTCGAAAAATAATTTCGAGTACCTGCTGTACCTCTGCCTGAATAGTATTGGCATTATCCTGTACCTGAAAACCACTGTATGCTGTGCCTTTATAAGCAAGTTCCAGGAAATAACGGGGCATATCGCTTTATTTTACAACCGGAATGAAAATGGCCACTGTATCCGTTTTTCCTTTGTTACTGATGATATATACCTGGTCGATACCAGCATCGTTAAAAATTTCAAATATTTTTTGAATGCCATATGACTGGAAATTTTTGCTCTTACGGATTACCGGTTTCTCCTTTTTTACCGAAGCCTCAACAGCCGGCTTTTCTATAATTAGCGGCAGGACTACCTCTTTCAGCGCTTCTTTTTCTATTTCAACCGGTTTGTCTGCCGCAGAGGCAGCTTTCACTTCCTTCTGCACCACACTACTTGTAATGACTTCAAAACTGGCCATATCAAACAAAGTCCAGGTATTATCGATCCCCATCTTTAACGTAAAGCCCCTTGGCCTATCAGTAATAGCAATGGCAAAACTGCATTCAGGCAGGATATTGCCCGGAAAACCCAACACCCATATATGTTCGCCAACCGGCACCAGCGGTATTACCAGATTGCCCTTGGCAGACGAATAATAAGTATTGCCCTTCCATTGAATTTGATATGCCTGTTTACTCTCAGACTGTATATGTATAAAAGTGGATGGCTGCGCTTTTGCTGAACCGATACACAAAAATCCGGCAATGATCCATGTTAGCAGGACGGTATTTTTTGATCCGGTCATGTGTCGGTTATTTATACAAATCTACTTAATTAACCGCTTCTAACAGAATGGAACTCTTTTTAGCGGGCCAATTTCCCTTTCAAAGAAATCTTGCTTCCAGGTAATACAACGCATTTATCTTTATGCGCACAAAATCAATAACATGAAGAAATTTCTTTTAATGCTGGCCATCTGCGCAGTCACGTATGTGAGTGGACAACAACCTGGCAGCGGTGATGAATGGAAAAAAATATACCGTTCAGTACCTGCAAAAATTAACGACCTGGTGCATACAAAACTGGATGCGAAGTTTGATTACAGTAAATCATACCTCAATGGTAAAGTGTGGATTACCCTTAAGCCGCATTTCTATGCTACCGACTCCCTGCAACTGGACGCGAAAGGAATGAACATTCATAAGGTAGCGCTCAGTAAGGCTGGTAAAAATATTAGGCTTAGTTATACCTACGATAGTAGTTCCCTGTATATAAAGCTTGACAGGACCTATCAATGCGATGAAAAATATACAATCTATATCGACTATACCGCCATGCCTGATGAACACAAGGCAGAAGGAAGCGCTGCCATAACAGATGCCAAAGGAATGTATTTTATTAATCCAAAAGGAGAAGACAAAAAAAAACCAACACAGATATGGACACAGGGCGAAACAGAAGCCAACTCTGTCTGGATACCTACTATTGACAGGACCAATCAAAAAACAACGCAGGAATTTAGTTTAACCGTACCATCAAAATATGTTACCCTTTCCAATGGAAAATTAATAACCCAAAAAAAGAATACAGATGGTACCCGAACAGATAGCTGGGTTATGGAACTGCCCCATTCACCTTACCTGTTCTTTATTGGCGTAGGTGATTATGCCGTTATCAAAGACAGTTATAAGGGTAAAGAAGTCAATTACTATGTTGAGAAATCCTTTGAAAAAGTAGCCCGCAAAATTTTTGGTTATACCCCTGAAATGATCAAGTTTTTCTCAGAAAAAGTAACCGGCATTGATTATCCCTGGGTAAAATACAGCCAGATTGTTGGCCGTGATTATGTAAGCGGAGCCATGGAAAATACTACCGCAACCCTTCACCAGGAGAGTGCCCAACAAAATGCCCGCCAACTGGTTGATGGTAATAGCTGGGAAAATACCATTGCTCATGAACTATTTCACCAGTGGTTTGGTGATTATGTAACGGCGGAAAGCTGGAGCAACTTAACCGTTAACGAAAGCTTTGCCGATTATAGCCAGTTACTCTGGCTGGAATATAAGTATGGCGCCGATGAAGCCGGGTTTGAAAATTTTTCCGGCATGCAATCTTACCTGAGCAACCCTTCCAGCCGTACCAAAGACCTGGTTCGTTTTTACTATAATGATAAAGAAGACATGTTTGACCAGGTGAGTTATCAGAAAGGGGGGCGTATTTTACATATGCTTCGAAATTATGTGGGCGATGATGCCTTCTTCAAATCACTGAACAAATACCTTACCACCAACAAATTCGGAAACGGAAGCGGTCATAAACTGCGCCTGGCTTTTGAAGAGGTTACGGGTAAAGACCTGAACTGGTTCTTTAATCAATGGTATTTCGGAAGCGGCCATCCCAAACTGGAGATCAGTTATGGATATGATACAGCAACGCAATCCGCCAAAGTATATATCAAACAAACCCAACCGGGAGATAAACTCTTTAAACTACCCGTTGCCATTGACCTGTACCATGGAAGCAGTAAAAAAAGATATACAGTATGGGCAGAAAACAAAGCAGATACTTTTTCTTTTGCGAGTAGTGTTAAACCGGACCTTATTAATGTGGATGCCGAAAAAATCCTGCTGGCAGAAAAGAAAGATACTAAAACACTGGCAGAATATATCCATCAATATAATTATGCCGGAAAATACCAGGACAGAAGAGACGCTATTGAATTCGCGGCAAAAAATATCAGTAACCCCCTGGCTTATCAATTAGTAGAGAAAGCATTAAGTGATCCCTATTTCAGGATTCGTGCAAGGGCCATTGGTAATTTTGGTACTGCCAAATTAACCCCCGGCACTATCAGTAAAATTGAAATGATTACCAAAAATGATGACCATACCATCACAAGGGCCTTTGCTATTGATGCTTTAGCCAAACTGAAGAACAATGCTTATTCTGACTTTTTTATACAATCAACAAAAGATTCATCGTATTCAGTTGCCGGCGCGGCCCTGGAAGCTTTGTCTATACTGGATGAAAAAAAGGCATATACTATCGCGACTGAATTGTCGAAAGAAGATAACAAAGGGCGTTTATTAACTGCTATTACCAATGTGATTGTTAAAACCGGTGATGAGTCTGCCTTTGATTTTATTACCAATAAGTTTGATGAGATGCCGCTTTCCCAGGCAAAGTTTGCCGCTATTAATTCATTAGCCGAATTTCTGGGAAAAGTTACCAATTATGACAAGTTCAGGAAAGGCGTGGATATGATTGTAAAATTCAGGGATGAGATTCCGGAGAGCGCCAGAACACAAACAGATCCTTATATTAATGGAATGATATTGAAAGGACTGGCTGATAAGAAAGCAGCAGCCGGTTCGAAAGATATGGCCGACTATATTCAATCGAAATTAACTGCCGATAAAAAATAATTCGATACCCATTCTAAAACAAAAGCCATCCTGGTTAAGGGATGGCTTTTTTGGGTTGATGTTGGGGAAAAATTATATCTATTTATCTTTTTTACCAACTACCACCTGCGCCACCACCGCCTGAACTGCCGCCACCAAAACCTCCAAAACCACCACCACCGCCACTTCCACCCCAGCCTCCTCCGCTTCCACGGCCGCTATTCAGTAATGATGATAAGATAAGCGCCTCAGCAATATTTCCGAAACCAGCTCTGCCACCACCCATACCGCCGCCACCCCGGCCGCTTCTGCCAAGCACCATGATGATCACAAAAAGAAGGAACACAACCATAAGTATAGAACCTCCACCGCCTCCTTTACCTTTTTTTTCTTTCTTTATTTTATACTCTCCAACAACCGCTTTGGTTAATGCATTGATGGCATTATCAATGCCGCGGTAATAATTTTGTTCTTTAAAACTGGGTACAATTTCATTTCTGTAAATACTTGAGGCGGTTACATCAGGTATGGTGCCTTCCAATCCGTAGCCCACTTCAATCCATACTTTTCTGTCATCAATGGCCGCGATAATAAGTATCCCATTATTTGTTTTTTTATTGCCTATGCCCCATTCGCGAAAAAGTTTTACCGCATAATCTTCAATGGCATAATCGCCCAGTGTTTTAATGAGTACTACGGCTATCTGGTTGGAGCTGCTATCATCCAATGCCACGAGTTTATGTTCCAATATCTCTACCTGCTCCGGCGAGAGTACATTGGCCGCATCATTTACTAACCTGGGCGGATTGGGTTTGGGCAAGATAGTCTGCCCAAAAACGATTGCAAAAGAAAAAACAGTAACTAGTATAAGAAGTATTTTCTTCATTAATCAGATTTGTTCGCTATCAGAGAGGCTTATCATTTGTAAAACTTTATTTTCCGAATATAATATCATCAGACAATTCATTCTTATCTTCTTTCCGGTCAAAAGGAAAATTCGCCACCAGGGCTTCGCCTATTTCAAGAATGATCTGGGCAATGCCGGCGGCATAATTATGCTTATTGAACTGCTGAAGCATTTTGCTCACTTCCGCAAGCCAGAATTCGTTACCTACTTTGGCATGAATACCTTCATCCCCATAGATAGCCAATTGCCTGTCTTTCATGGCAACGTATACCAACACCCCATTACGGGCAGCGGTATCGTACATCTTTAACCCCAGAAAAATTTCTTTGGCCCGCAAAACGGGATCTACAAAACGGCAGTGGCCCTCCACATAAATTCTCACTTCCCCACTGGTGCGTTGTTCCGCTTTTTGAATAGCCTGCACAATCAACTGCTTCTCCTTTTCAGAAAAGTAGTTAACCGGTTTACGTTTGAAGAATCCCAGCATGAATTGATTTTAGAATTTTACTTCGGGCGCTTTTTCCGTACCAGCCTCTGCTTGAAACCCTTCTTTTGCTTTAAATCCGAAAAAGCCTGAGAAGAAATTCATCGGGAAGGAACGAACTTTTACATTGTATGCCTGAATGGCATCATTAAAGTCGTTACGCGCCACTTTAATACGGTTCTCTGTACCCTCAAGTTGCGCCTGCAATCCGCGGAAAGCGTCATTAGCACGCAGGTTTGGATAGTTTTCAGACACTACCAGTAACCTGCCCAATGCCTGTGATAATTGTCCCTGACTTGCCTGAAACTGCTGTAATTTTTCTGGTGTCAGATCCTTGGCATCCACTTTCATTTGCGTAGCGCTTGCTCTTGCGGCAATTACATTCTGCAAAGTGGTTTGCTCAAAATTGGCTTCCCCTTTTACGGTATTAACCAGGTTAGGTATCAGATCTGAACGACGCTGGTAGTCACTCTGTACTCTATTCCATGCATTGTTCACGTTTTCATCCTGCTTAATTAAGCCATTATAGCCGTTGCAGCCGGTCCAACCCAATACCAGGATTAAAGCGCCAATAACGATCAGTGTAATGTTTTTAGTACTCATACAAATGTTGATTTAGGTGTAATTTACTTGTTTGTTGTAAAACTGCTGTAAATATTACAAAAGGAATGCCATCTGTGGGGGATGGCATTTTGGCGCGTTTTTATTATTTTATACTTAATTATTTGTTAATAGCGGCGATTCCGGGGAGTGCTTTCCCTTCAAAATATTCGAGAAGGGCGCCACCACCGGTTGATACATAGCTCACTTTATCAGCAAAGCCAAACTGGTTGATTGCTGCCACACTATCCCCACCGCCTACCAATGAGAAAGCGCCCGCCTGTGTTGCTTCCGCAATGGCAGTAGCAACAACCTTAGTGCCGTGTTGAAATTTTTCCATTTCAAAAACACCCATCGGACCATTCCATAAAATGGTTTTGGATCTTTTAATGCAACCGGCAAATTGTTCGCAGGCATCCTTACCAATATCCAGGCCCATCCAGCCATCAGGGATAGCATTACTGGGTGCATACGCGATATTGGCATCAGCCGCAAACTTATCAGCGATCACAGAATCGGAAGGCAGGTGAATGTTTACGCCTTTCGCGGCCGCTTTTTTTAATAGTTCCACCGCAGTTTCCAAACGGTCATCTTCGCATAATGAACTCCCTATTTTACCCCCCTGCGCTTTCATAAAAGTGTACGCCATACCACCACCGATAATAATATCAGTAGCTATTTCCAGTAAATTTTCGATGATCAGTATCTTATCGCTCACCTTGGCGCCACCGATGATAGCGGTGAAGGGCCGCTCACTTTTATGCATCACTTTCTCCGCGCTCAATACTTCACCCTCCATTACCAGCCCAAACATTTTTTTATCCCCCGGAAAGAATTGTGCAATTACCGCTGTTGAGGCATGCGCCCGGTGCGCGGTACCAAATGCATCATTCACATACACATCGCCCAGTTTGCTTAGTTTTTCCGCAAAACCGATATCTCCCTTTTCCTCTTCTTTATAAAAGCGGAGGTTTTCTAGTAATAAAACTTCGCCGGGTTGTAAGGCGGCCGACTTCTCGTAAGCAGATGCTCCAATACAATCATCAGCAAATTTTACGGTAGCTCCATTCAATAATTTAACCAGGTGATTTACCAGGTGTTTCAAAGAATATTTATCGGTTGGGCCATCTTTGGGTCTGCCCAGATGGCTCATCAAAATAACAGACCCGCCATCAGCCAATATTTTGTTGATGGTAGGGATAGTGGCCCGCATGCGGGTATCATCCGTAATATTGAATGCCGCATCCAATGGCACATTGAAATCTACGCGGATCAATGCTTTTTGTCCTTTGAAATTGTGTGTGGTAAATCTGCTCATGATTTGAATGATTAGGCATCTCAAAATAAAAATGCCGGAACTAAGTCCGGCATTTTTCGGTTACTATTTTTATTTACTGATTAATCCCGCGAAATATTTCACTGTACGAACCAACTGACTTACATAGCTCATTTCATTATCGTACCAGCTAACTGTTTTCACCAGTTGCGCATCGCCTACGGTGATTACCTTGGTTTGAGTGGCATCAAATAAAGATCCGAAATGGGTACCAACGATATCCGAACTTACAATCTCATCTTCATTGTAACCGAAGCTTTCATTGCTGGCCGCTTTCATGGCTGCATTGATTTCTGTATCGGTAACTTTTTTACCAAGAATCACAGTTAATTCAGTTAAAGAACCGGTGATGGTTGGCACACGCTGTGCAGAACCATCCAGTTTGCCTTTCAGTTCAGGTAATACCAGGCCAATTGCTTTAGCGGCGCCGGTACTGTTAGGAACAATATTAGCGGCAGCGGCCCTTGCCCTGCGCAAATCGCCTTTCGGGTGTGGTGCGTCTAATGTATTCTGATCGTTCGTGTAAGCGTGAATGGTGGTCATGATACCGGTTACAATACCATACTGGTCGTTCAGCACTTTCGCCATTGGCGCCAGGCAGTTGGTGGTACATGATGCACAGGAGATGATGGTTTCAGTACCATCAAGGATAGCATGGTTCACGTTAAAAACAACTGTTTTCAGGTCGCCGGTTGCCGGAGCAGAGATAACCACTCTTTTGGCGCCTGCTGTAATATGAGCCGCGGCTTTGTCTTTATCGGTAAAGAAACCGGTTGATTCGATCACCACATCGACACCATGGGTACCCCATGGTATCTGAGCCGGATCTCTTTGTGCATATATTTTTACAGTTTCTCCGTTTACGATGATTGAGTCTTCCGTAGATGTAACAGTGGCCCCTTCAAAGCGGCCCTGTGCACTGTCATATTTTAATAGGTGTGCCAATACTTTAGGACTGGTCAGATCATTGATGGCTACTACATCAATACCGTCCATATTATAGATCTGGCGAAATACCAAACGGCCGATACGTCCGAAACCGTTAATGGCAACTTTAACTGTACTCATGAATACTATTTAAATGATTAAAAATGCTAAACGAGTTGCAAATTTACAAGGATTGAGAGGATTTTTGGCGATAATTTTTTGCTAACGATTGGGAGTGTGGATGTGAATGGTGAGAGGGAATCGTGAGACGTGAGTCGTGAGAAGTGGACAAAAGACGATATAAATAGATGTAAATCAACATTTCTTAAAAATGTTTTGGCAGAAAAGGCTCATGAGCCTATTTTTGCGTCCCGTTAAACAAAAACGGCCGGTTCGTCTATCGGTTAGGACAGCCCCCTTTCACGGGGCAAAGACGGGTTCGATTCCCGTACCGGCTACGAATAAAATACGAAAACCCCTGATGCCTTTGAGTTTCAGGGGTTTTTTGTTTCTGGAGGGGAATGTTTGGGGAAATTGTGGGTAAATTCTACACTACTTCATACTCCTATAAAACTTGCGTTTATGTAAGCTGTGTAAAAATGACGGCTTTCGGGGTGGCTCCGCCAGACGATAAGACATTGGTAGGCAGTTTCCTGAAAGATGACAGGTTTTTACTCACCTCTCCGAATTCATATAACAGCCTGGGCCTTGGTACTACCCAATTGTATAATACCCGTGTTGTTTACAACCATAAACGTCATGGCGAATTCAAACTTGGTAACCGGACATTTGATTTCAGGATAAAGCCTCATTTTCCGAAAAAATTGACACCGGAGTTTTTAATAGTAGATCTGGTGAATAACCTGAATACACTGGCGGAAGATAAAATCCTGGTATTGAATAATCTTCCTGCCAAAGCGATGGCTATGAATAAGAAGAAGCTGGCGCATGCGGTTTCTGAATATGGTGGCGTTAAAGCCAGGAAACTATTCGCCCAATACTTATCAAACAATAAATACTGATCATGCCAGCTACATGTAAAAAATCAAATTTTGTTTTTTAAAAAATACAGTTTAACTTTGATGTAAAGTATATATACTTTACATCCTAATAATTATCTCCATACAGCCGTACGTTTCACACCTTTTCAGTATCTATTTGAAATATATTTGGAATTATCAATAAAATAATATATCTTCGATACTATAAGTATATATACTTATAGTAATGGGAAAATTAAAGCCATATCAACGCACCGTTAAAGCCCTTGACCAGGCAAAAAATTATCTGGAGCTGTCAGGGCAGCGCGTTTTTTCCGCTACTGCTATTGCACAAATGCTCGAAGAGAACAGGAATACATGGGGGTTTGCAGCAACAACAACCATTGCTAAACTGGTAGAGAGGCTCGTAAGCAACGAAATCATCAAACCCATTGAAATACGCTTCCCCGATAACAAGGTAGTTACGCGCTATACTTACCATATTCCCACAATCTATGAAATGGCGGTTAGCCTGCACGCCAGGTCCTACATTTCCCATTACCCGGCCATGCATTTGCTGGGCCTGACTACGCAGGTTCCAAAAACTATTTACGTCACAAATGAATTGAGCAAAAAAACAACCAGTGAATCCATACTTACGCAAAAAGGCATTGACCGGGCATTTACACTTCCGCAGAGACGGAACGAGAACAGCGGGATATATGAGGATTACCAGATCGTTGTTCTTAATGGAAAATATAGCGGACGTGCAGGTGTCGTCACATTGCTAAAAGAATATGGAGGATACAGTTATACAGGACTGGAAAGAACACTGATTGATATTACGGTACGCCCAAATTACTCAGGTGGAGCATTTATGGTTCTGGAGGCCTATAAGAATGCCTTGATCCAGGATATTTCTGTCAACAAACTCAATGCTATGCTGAAAAATTTATCCTTTATCTATCCCTATCAACAGGCAATCGGCTTCTACCTGGAAAAAGCCGGATATACAGGGAAACAATTAGATGTGCTCAGATCTAAGATAAGCCAGTTTGATTTCTACCTGGACTACCAGATGTCCAATCCCTCCTATTCAAAAGAATGGAAACTATATTATCCTAAGGAAATGTAAGAGGCTGATATTGCCTTAACAGGAAGTTGGCATAAAAATCGAAAGGCTGTACCTCCTCTTTCGCGGATAAGGTATCCAGTACGTTTTGCCAATCCTGCCTGTGAATATCGAGGTGATCGCCAATGTATTGAATAAATTCAACGGGCACTTTTTTGGCTGAAAATATATTCGACAACAGTACCTTATTATCACCTGCAGAGGGATCAATTTTGTACTGATCCATTAAAAGATAAATATCATAAAAATCTCTCGCACGTGGCCGCGGAGAATGGGAAGAAATAACCTCCTTATACCGGGGTAACTGCTGACAAACGGCTCGAACTTTTTCAAAAACGATCATTTCCGGAGAATAAATGTAGATCTGGTAACCATCTACTTTTGTCTCCATCTTTCCGCCCACATATTCATACTTGCTGATTTCAATTTCAAATTTCGGCGAGCCGTTTGGCATGATACTGATTGCCGCGCGCCGAAGCTTATCCATGTTTTCCACAGCCTCTTTAACATATTCTGGTGTAGTAATCTTGAAAGATACATTGTAACCGCCCCAGAAATCTTTGAATTCATCGCGCATGACTGAAGGCTTTAATGCAAACTTGTAGTCGAATACAATGACGCCATATTCAGAAAATGTTTTAGAAAGGGTTCTTTCAATACGCCCGCTGATCTCATCTATATCCTTATCAAAATCGCCCTCCATCGAAAAATCAAGATCATAAGAAGAACGCGATAGGCCTTCCTTCCGGCCTTGGTACAGTAAATCAATAGCATTACCTCCTTTCAATACAAGTATTTCCATTAACTCATCATCAGATGCCATTGCAATGATGACCAACCGCTTAATATCTTCCAGACTGAGCGCCATAGTACAAAGATACAAGGTAGCCACATACGCTAATTGCAGCAACTAACAGTCTTATTATCAATAAAATATCCTGGGCATTTTAGATATGCATTTCAGCCAATAATTTCAAATCCGGCAAAAAATGATTCGTGGGAGGTAACGCAAGGGACTACCCAATATTGCAAAAAATAAAAACGGTCTCTGAAAATAATATTCAGAGACCGTTTTTATTTTTTGCCTAATCTAAATAGCCCAATTATTAATTTTTAATTCATCAGCCTCTTGCCTTCACCAGCTGCACCACCTTCCTCCTGCTGCCTTGTAGCAGTTCAGCAAAATACGTACCGCTACTATAACCATGGCCCACCTGGAATGTACTGTTTGAGCTTATCTGTGATTTAGCATCGATTACTCTGCCACCCGCATCCAGTACACGCATGTTTACCGGTGTTTCATACTTACTCTCCAGTTTGATGGTAAAGTAGGTACTACTTGGGTTGGGCATTACCGTTACTTTCAGCTCTTCTTCCGTGGTTGGCTGTTCTGTTTTCTCTATGCTCACCGACTGGGCTACCGTAGTTGTGTTTATCAACGGTACTGGTGTTGCGTTACAATCGAAGCTGTTCCAGATCACATTCTTGCCTTCGCTCTCTACTTCTTTGGCAATGAACAGACCCGTCATGTATACATAGCTATTACCATTACCATAGTCTTTCTCGTCATCATCTTCCTTATCGCTATCGCCCTTGCCCTTACCATAATCACCATAGCCATATCCGCCCTTCACTTTCAGCTTGCCCCCTGGCATGTATATGTTCGCGGTTACCCGGGTATCGCCACCGTGTATCTTAAAGCTCTTACCATCACCTTCTTCATCATGATCCCCTTTCTTCTTGTTACTTA
>JALNZE010000022.1 GCA_023229465.1 Chitinophagaceae bacterium | reverse complement strand
TTTTGACCGCTAAAATCCCGTAGTTTAGTTGATTCGCTTTTCATATGTTTTCGTTTCTTTGAATTTAGCAAACTCAATTCGCGAATTCAAACATATAAACTGCGCGGAACACATTGCGAAGAAAAAATTGTCATCCCGTCTCCGGTTGACAAATCCGATGTTACAGTTACACTATTATTTCCTACAATCCAATTGCTGCCTGTTGAAGTAGTTGAACCAATTGACCATCCGTTTGGCAGTTGGTATTCATAAGTAGTGATGCTACCCCAGCAAAAATCATTACCCTCACCAAAAGTACTCCAATTGGTAGGTATAACACTTATTGGGATATTTGTAACCTGGCACAGGGGAGCTGTTATTGATATTTGATTTACCCTGAACTGTTGGCAAGGACTGCTTGAGCTACTGCCAACAGGGTTGGGATAAAATAATGATTTGATTTTCTTGAATGAAGCAAGATATATCGCACTTGGATTTGTACTGGTTACATAATCAATCTTGAAAACCTGATTAATATTAACATCTCGAAATCTCCCAACAAAAGTGCAAGTTGTTTGTGTTTGGGTATTTACAACAGAATTAGGGTTGATACCACTCACCACAATAGGGCCATTAGTCCAGGATGCAACTGTTGGAGTGGTGTTGTCAACAATTCTAGGTAATGTAACAGTAAAAGTAATATCCTGTAATGGACAAAATTCACCAGTTTCAACTGGTAAAATGCTTTGGGCTACTGTTGATAGTGTACCAATAAGCGATACTATTATCAGCACGAGTTTTTTATTCATAATAATTGATTTATTTTTCTAAATGTATTTGGAGTCCAATACCTATTTGAAACCCTTTTCTTATTTCTTTATTTCCTTGTTCCACATCCTCTTTGCTATAACTATATCCTAACAGAAATTCGATCCCAACACTTGTGTTGAAATAAATTACCGGCCCGGCTAAAGCAGAAAATGTACTGAGGTGTCCTTTTGCTAACCCACCGCCAAAAAAACCGAATTGGTAACTTAAATCCGCTACTATGTTGTAATTATTTTCATTATTTAAAAAATAATACCTGCTAAATGGCCCTATCCAATATCTCTGGACATTGGTAGACAAACCACCCGGAAAAATTACTTTTCCTTTGATAGATGAGAAAGTTGGTCGTAGGCCAAAAGCTAACTTGTCAATTACAAAATAGCCAACAGATGGGGATAAGTCAATTTGGGTATATTTGGCTTCTGTGTTATAAGTAGCAGAACTGTACTCTGAATTATATGAATAAAATTTACCTGTTCCACCAACCAGCCAATTACCTTTATTTAATTGACTTTTTGCAGTCAAAAAAGATGTTGCAAGTATTAAGAATAGAAAAGTTTGTTTCATAATAGATGTGTTTAATTTATTGTGATTGGTAAATTTACCAATTGGTGGACTATTATCCTGAAGTAGTATTGATTTTAGCATTTTCATAAACGTTGTTTTTATTATTATCACACTTCAAAAAATTAGGGCGTGTCCAACAGGAAATACATACACAAAATAATCCCGCCAGGCAGGCAGGTATGCATAACAATGCCCAATTAAAACATTTGTTGGGTATCAATAATAAATGAGGGGATACAAATCCACAAAAAAAATATGGATGAAAAAAATATTTTATTTCTCCAAAGATTCTCTCATAGAGGACTCTTTAAAAAAAATGCAGCACCTACTGGACTTGCAGGCAATTCAGTTACAAAACATCCACCAACACCAATCATACTATAATACGGCTTAGTAATGGTTGCCGTGAAAGTATATTCAACGTTTGGGCAATATTCAGCAGTTTCTATTGGCAAAATTGATTGTGAATTTGCCATTTTTAATATGCAGATGCAAGCAGTTATTTAAATATAAACGTTTCATAATTTTCTTGTTTTAAAGTTTTTCTAAATGAAGTGTAAAGCCTATTCAGGCAGGTTTAAATTTTTAAGTTATGAAAAATCTAACTTATATACTATTGCACATACTACTGCCTTTGCTTTGCTTCAGTCAAAATCAGATAATTGGAAAAACGGATACGGATACTCTGATACTGAAAACTACTTCAGGCAACCAACATATCGAAGCTTCTCTTTTTTTAGCACATACAGTAATGTCGGAATACTATTACAGACAGGTGCATGGGAAAAAAATAAAGAAAAGAATATGGGTATATTTTGGTTACTGTTTCGCTATCACAAAATTCAAATTGGAAATGCGTTCAATAGGCTCTCAGGCTATCCTCCAGATAAACAAGCGTTCCAAGGATATTCAATTGGTATGGGCATTGAAATAAATAGTGTTTTAAATATCAAATCATACTATTATAGGTATATTAACCCGGGTGATGAGACCTTTAATTTTCCGATTTATCAACTTACATTTAACTATAGTTTGAAAGTAATATAAAACACTCTACAAAATAACTGTAATCTATATTTGCAGACAATAAAATAGCGATATCTTATGAACAAGGCAATAGAAATCTTAATTTTAATAGTATTAATAGGGTTTCCGTTTATTGTAAAGTTAAATACTGAAAAGACAACTGCCCAACAGTCTCATAGACTAGGAATAGGCTATATAAAATATAGCCTGTTTATTTTTGGAATTCTACTTCTATTTTTTATTCTTGATAGAAGAATATATAATAAACCTGATTTTGTACAATTAGGTAAAGGAATTCTCATTAATGATGACATCTTTTTTTATACTATCCCTTTTGTTATCGCCCCTTTAATTGTATCACTTATCCCGTTCAAGCGAATTCAACAAACAGATATTTCTACTGCAAAAGAACTATTTGGAGAAGATGTAAACAATTTACCCAAAAAATTTTGCGATTTTTTTCTATTCTTTTCTTATACCGTCATCACAGTTGTCTTTGAAGAGTTATTCTTTAGGCAATTTTTATTTTATTCGCTCAATAAAACATTTCACTTGCAGGGTGACATCTTAGTTATGATCTCTTCAGTTTTGTTTACAATCAGTCATGATTATAAAAAAATAATACAATTATTATTCATTTTTGCTTTAGGATTAGTATTAGGCAAGGTTTACCAACATACGGAAAGTATATTTTACCCAATGGCTTTGCATTTATGCCTCAATCTAAGTCAAGTAGTTTTGGTATTTAAACGAATTGGGAAACTTAGGAAAAGCGATCCGAATGATTATCCTAATACTCATCAGCCTAATACCTAAAGTGTATTAGATACGTTTTTTTATTTACATATTTGCCAGGGAAAAAGAAACATCAAATGGTTGTGTTCACACGCTACGACTTCCCATATTTCCGGAATGCCTGAATCGTTTGATAAATCCCATATCCTATGAATATCCGTCCGATGAAATCAATGGTGTAACTTATAGAGTTTGGATTCGTTTTATCAATGAAAGCGAAATCGATAGTATTCATATAAATAGCGAAGGGGTAGGTTTAAAATTATACCACCTTGAACCTAAAGCTGAGATAAAAGAAACCTATAAAATTTCTGTCCAAACATCTTGGGAATCGGCCTTTTCTTGTAGATTATATACTAAAGATTCCCTGTATTCGAATTTATTTGGATACCACTCAAATAGTAATGGCATACAAAAAAAATATACTTAGTTACCGATAAAAACTTGCATATAAATGAAATTGTAAAGAAAAAATCTTTTATACAATAGTATCCTAACATTTTTTTATACATCCAAAATCATTTTTCCTTCAGTAAATGCATAGGTTTGCATCAAATGCCAACCATGAAGCTGCTGATCCCCTGTATCTTATTAGCCCTATCCATCCGGGGTTTTTCGCAGGATAGTGATGCGGATACTCAGAAAGGAAAGTGGAAAAAGGAAAACATTTTTTTCGGGTCGGGGTTAAACCTGGGGCTTACCAACAGATCCTTTAACCTGGGGCTGAACCCTGAAATAGGCTATAGTGTTACCAAATGGCTCGATGCGGGCCTGTCGTTCAATATCAATTATTTCTCCCAGAACGCCTCTGATTACAGCAGTATCCGCCTGAGAAATTTTAATTATGGCGGAGGTAGCTTTATCCGGATATGGCCGCTTAGTTTTTTACATATCCAGGTGCAACCCGAGTATAACTGGATCAGTTCTTCGCAAAAAGATGTCATCTCAGGGCAAACAGGCAGATACCAATACAATGCAGAAAGCCTCCTGGTGGGCGTGGGATATGGAACCAGGATACTGGGCAGCCATTATTCCTATGTAACGCTTATGATTGATGTTTTACAAAACCCGAATTCACCCTACCGCGATCAATACAACGACCCGCAGCCTGTATTCAGGGCCGGTTTTGGAATGTACCTGAAACCAGCAAGGAGATAGCTTCTTCGGGATCTGCACAGACCAGCAAACGTTCCTGCCAGTTCTCATACAAAAATCCCCCTTCCGTCATAGTAATGATATGCTGAACCAGGTGATCATAATAGCCCGCCGTATTCAATAGAATTATTTTTTTGTTGTGGATATTCAAAGTGTTCCAGGTAAGCATTTCAAACAACTCATCAAGCGTTCCATTCCCACCCGGCAGTACTATTGCCGCATCGCATAATTCGTAGATCATTTTTTTTCGCACATGCATATCGCCTACCACCCTTAATTCAGTAATGCCATCATGCTGTGATTCCCAGGCAAGTAAAATTTCAGGAATTACGCCTATTACCTTTCCGCCATACTCCATAACCGCATTAGCCAATGCGCCCATTAGCCCTGTTTTACCGCCGCCATACACCAGTTCTATCGCCTGTTCCGCCAACCCTCTTCCCAATGCAGCCGCATGCTGCGCATAAAGGTTATTGGCACCTGCTTTCGATCCACAAAAAACGGCTACACGGCTGATAAGCATACAAACTATTTTATAAGGGGCAAAATAGGTGAAATATTTTTACTACTTTTCAAATTCGTTTAGTTAACAATTTAATTACCGCCCTATGTCGCCATTCTTTCTTTTTACTTTTGTGATCGCTTATTTCCTGATCCTGCTGCTGGTAGCCTGGTATACCGGCAGAAACAGTACCAATGAATCCTTCTTTATCGGAAACAAAAGCAGTAACTGGATGCTGGTTGCCTTTGGCATGGTGGGCACTTCTCTGAGCGGCGTAACTTTTGTAAGCGTACCAGGTGCGGTGGCAAAAGAATCCTTCGCCTATTTCCAGGTTACCATTGGCTACCTGATCGGATACATTGTTATTGCCTATGTACTCTTACCCCTTTACTACCGGCTAAACCTTACTTCCATTTATAATTATCTGCAGAACCGGCTTGGGTTTACTTCCTATAAAACGGGTGCAAGCTTTTTTATTCTCTCCAGAACGCTGGGCGCCACGGCCAGGTTATACCTGGTGGTAAACATATTACAGGACGCTATTCTCAACAGCTTTCATATTCCTTTTTGGGCAACCACCCTTATTATCCTGGTGATGATCCTTTTGTATACCTATGAAGGCGGTGTAAAAACCATTGTATATACCGATACCCTGCAAACCAGTTGTATGTTACTGGGATTGGTGATCTGCGTAATCTATATCCTCAATACCTTACACCTTGGCCTTGGCAACAGCTTACAGGCCATGCATGAGAAAGGCTATTCACAGATATTTTTTTCCAACCCCAACAGTAAATTATTTTTTGTAAAACAGGTACTTGCCGGCGCTTTCATTACCATCACCATGACAGGTATGGACCAGGAAATGATGCAGAAAAACATCTCTGTTAAAACACTGAAAAATTCTCAAAAAAATGTGATTTCCATGTCGCTGGTACTCATGTTTGTCATTTTCATTTTCCTGTTCCTGGGTGGGCTTCTTTACCTGTATGCCGGTCAATTAAACCTGCCTGTAACCGGCGATAAATTATTTCCCGCTATCGCGCTGGATCATATGCCGCCTTTTATTTCCGTGATATTTA
This sequence comes from Chitinophagaceae bacterium, assembly GCA_023229465.1. Taxonomy (GTDB): domain Bacteria; phylum Bacteroidota; class Bacteroidia; order Chitinophagales; family Chitinophagaceae; genus Sediminibacterium. Next base: position 48,094 of record JALNZE010000022.1, on the reverse strand, counting down.
TCATAGCCCTTATTTCGGCCCTGTTTCCCAGCGCCGATGGCGCCATTACGGCCCTCACTTCTACCTTCTGCATAGACATCATTGGCATGCAAAGAAGAATGGACCTGACTGATGCCCAAAAGAAAAAAATGAGGCAGCGGGTACACCTGTCTTTCGCCGTTATTTTCCTGGCTTTTGTGATGGTATTCAAATGGATCAATAACCCCAGCATGATTGGGCTGATCTTAAAAGTGGCCGCCTTTACTTATGGCCCCATACTGGGTTTGTTTGCCTTCGGTATCCTTTTAAAACGCTCCGTAAAAGATAAATGGGTTCCGTTGATATGCATCGCTTCACCGGTTATTTGTTTTCTGCTCGATAAATTTCAGAAACAAATTTTCGGTTCATTTGAATTAGGACTGGAACTATTAATTATTAATGGACTGATTACATTTATTGGGCTTTTCCTTATTTCGAAGAACGGGGAACGCATAACGCATAATGCTTAACGCCGTAGGCTAAAAGCGGGATGTTGCACTTTTTTTGTATTAGCGTTATGCGTTCCGCGTTTCCTATATTTGCGGATGGAACTGATTCATCATTTAGCTGAAGCCTATGCTGCCCGGTTTAGTTCGGGGGAAGAGGCGCTTCTTGCGGAAGTGACTAATCAAACCAGGCAAAACCACCCGCATGCGCATATGTTGAGTGGCCATGTTCAGGGTAAATTCCTCTCTTTTATCAGTACGGTTTTACAACCGGAATATATCCTGGAAATCGGAACTTTTACCGGCTATAGCGCCATTTGCCTGGCAGAAGGCTTATCAGCCGATGGAGAACTTCATACGATTGAAGTAAGAGAGGCGGATGCAGCCATTGCCCGGGAAAATTTTAGCAAATACAAAAGAAATAACCAGATACATTTGCACCTTGGTGATGCCCGGGAAATCATTCCCGGCCTGAACCATCCATGGGACCTTGTTTTTATAGACGCCGACAAGACTTCCTATATTGATTATTACGAAATGGTAATACCCAGGCTAAGCGAAAAGGGTATAGTACTGGCTGATAATGTACTGTTTCACGGAGAGGTTTTACAGGAACCAGTAAGTGGGAAGAATGCGAAAGCCATTCAGGCTTTTAATGAACACGTGATGAATGACAAGCGAACCGAACAGGTATTAGTAACCATCAGGGATGGAATACTCCTGATAAAAAAAAGATCCAAATGAAAAAAATAATTTTAGCTATCTGCTTGCTGGTAAGTTTAAGTGTGCAGGCGCAAAAACAGGCAGTTGAAGCCTATATCAATACTTACAAAGAATTGGCCATTACTGAAATGCTGCGCACCGGTGTACCGGCTTCTATTAAACTGGCACAGGGTATTTTAGAATCTCAATCGGGCGAAAGCGATCTGGCTAAAAAATCGAATAACCATTTCGGCATAAAATGTAAGACAGAGTGGACAGGTGATAAAACCTATCACGATGATGATGAAAGAGGAGAATGTTTCCGTGTATATCCTTCTGTTGCTGATTCATATAAAGATCATTCCGATTTTCTCAGGAGCAGGCCGCATTATGCCTTTCTTTTTCAGCTCAACCCCACAGATGCTGAAGCATGGGCAAGGGGTTTAAAAAAAGCGGGGTATGCTACCAGTACCACTTACCCCCAAAGATTATTGAAAGTGATCTATGATTACCAACTGCAACAATACAGTTTACTGGCCCTGGAAAGGCAAGGCAATAAAAAAACCAACCCACCAGTAGCCGGTCCGGCAACCCAACCTTCAAAAGATCCTAAATAAATTTTTAATTAATTTACCCGTTGAAATATAATCTCAACTCTCATGTCAGTTATTAAAGTTCACGACAAAATATTTATCCCCTATTTATCCGAAGGCATCATACTTGAAAAAGTGAAAGAGCTGGCTGTTCAACTTGATGCGGATTACGCGGGTAAGAAACCGCTCTTCATTGCCATACTCAATGGTTCTTTCATGTTTGCGGCTGACCTGTTTAAATATCTTTCCATTGAAGCGGAGATCTGTTTTATCAAACTGGCTTCTTACAAAGGCATCAAATCAAGCGGGCATGTGATCACTGCCATTGGCCTGGATACAGACATCACTAACCGGCATGTGGTGATACTGGAAGACATTATTGATACCGGTAAAACCATGCATGCGTTTTTACCACAACTGCGCAACCAGCAACCCGCTTCACTAAAAGTGGCTATCCTGTTACACAAACCTGATGCCACTATTTTCCCGATAAACATTGATTATTGCTGTTTCTCTATCCCTGATAAATTTGTATTGGGCTATGGGCTTGACTATGACGGACTGGGAAGAAATATCCGGGAATTATACCAGCTCAACGAAGCGGCGGAAGCCTAAATTTCTGCTAATACCCCTGCCCCCATTCTATTTTACCATCATTCTTTGGTATATTGATAGAAATCCTGCTGACAAATGAAGAAAGTCATTTGGGTTCTGCTGTTATTTTCTATTTCATATAGCGCTTCCAGCCAGTATTACCTGCGCGGTGAGATAAAGGATAATAGGGGTCATGTACTGGAGGGTGTTAAGATCAACCTTTCTTCCCTGGGCAGCCTTCCTTATTACAGTGGCCGGGGAGGGGCATTCGGTATTTCAGTTTCACATAGCACAGATACGATTTTTTTACAACTGGATGGATTCGAAACAATACGCCTTAAGGTTGATACAAGGAAGTTCCAGCAACTGGTAATGAAAATGTTACCCTCCACCGCGAGATTATATACAGACAAATTAGCATCGGCTACCACTAACCTGAAAGGGTTCTTACCCAATACATTTTCCGGGCCAGGTGAGAGTTACAGTAACCTGGTAGAAAATAATTTTATTGAGGCAGATGAGTACCCCGAAACAGGTTTTGCACTAAATGTAGATAAAGCCTCTTACAGTAATATCAGGCGATTCCTGGGTAATGGAATGAAGGTTCCTAAAGATGCGGTTCGTATAGAAGAAATGCTCAACTATTTTAATGATACAGATCGGAAAAAATCCGCATCCACCAGTCATTTCAATTGTATCACAAAGCTCACAGATTGCCCATGGGATGAACAGCATAAACTATTGTTTCTGAATATCCATGCACCTAAACTAAACCTCGATAGTATTCCACCTTCCAACCTGGTTTTCCTGATAGATATTTCCGGCTCGATGGATAAGCCCAACCGATTACCTTTGCTGCAATCCGCTTTTAAATTATTAGCTAAGAACCTGAGAGAGGAAGATACCATTACAGTAGTGACCTATGGCGGTGGTGTAGGAATTGCCTTGCCGCCCACAGGCGGTAATGATAAAAAGAAAATCAATGACGCTATAGATTCATTGACAGCAGGTGGTGATACACCCGGCGAAAACGCCATCAGGATTGCCTATGATCTCGCGAAAAAAACATTCATTCCCAAAGGAAATAATCGCGTAATACTCGCTACAGACGGCGATTTCAATGTCGGCATCCGTTCAGAAACGGAACTGGAAGATATGATCATCGCTTATAAACAAACAGGTATATACCTTACTTGTTTGGGCGTTGGTATGGGAAATTATAAAGACAGTAAACTGGAAAGCCTGTCTAAAAAAGGAAATGGCAATTTTGCGTATATAGATAATCTGCAGGAAGCACAGAAAGTATTGGTAACAGAATTTACGCAAACCCTTTATGCAGTTGCCAATAACGCTTTTCTGAAAATAAATTTTCTACCATCCTTTATTAAGGAATATCGTTTGATTGGATTTGACAATAAAAAAAACGCGGTGGCAGACAGCTCCAGTGAACTTGAGGGAGGTGAAGTAGGTAGTGGACATACCATGATGGCCATCTTTGAGGTACAATCACAAAAAAATGATTCCGTATTCTTTCACCAACCTTTTGCTTCTATTACTATACAATATAAAGCGCTGCATTCAGACAGTTCCAACAGGCAAAATTTTACAGTTGTTTATGAACAGGAGGCGATAGCATCGGTTGACTCTACTTTTCGCTTCGCGGCAGCCGTTGCCATGTTCGGAAGCGTTTTAAAACAATCAAAATATTTGAACAACTATCAACTGGAAGATGTGTACCTGCTTGCAAAATCAGCGGTTGATCCAACTGATTTTCTTCAAAAAGAGTTCCTGGCATTGATTAAGAAAGCCATAGACATCTATAACCCGGTTAAAAGAAAACGAAAACTGAAAAATGATTAATTAAAAGCTTCCCTCACCCTGTCGAAAAAACTCTTATCCCCTTTATTCGGGTTTGGTTTAAAATTTTCGCTCTTATTCATTTTCTCCAATATTTCTTTTTCTTCCAAACTAAGGTGCTGAGGTGTCCATACATTAACCTGTATTAACTGGTCGCCCTTTGCATAACCCTGCACTTCCGGAAATCCCTTTCCTTTTAACCGGAATATTTTTCCGCTTTGGGTACCTGGCGGTATTTTAATCTTGGCCCTGCCATCAATGGTGGGTACTTCTACCTGTGTGCCAAATGCGGCATCAGGAAAAGAAATATGCAGATCAAAAGCAACGTTCAGTCCATCCCTGTGCAGCTCTTCATGTGCCTCTTCTTCAATCTGTATAATCAGGTCACCGGGTGCGCCGCCACGTTCTCCCGCGTTACCCTTTCCACTCATACTTAACTGCATACCTTCCTGCACACCGGCCGGAATTTCAATGCTAATGGTTTCTTCGCCATATACCCTGCCCTCCCCTTTACAACCACTGCATTTAGCAGTTACCGTGGTACCTTCCCCATTACAGGATGGACAGGTAGAAACAGTTTGCATCTGACCTAAAAAAGTACTGGTAACCCTTCGTACCTGTCCGCTGCCATTGCAGGTTCCGCAGGTTTGTAAACTATTTTTATCTTTTGCACCATTACCGCCACAGGTAGTACATAATACATGCTTCTTTACTTTTACATTCTTTACAATACCCCTGGCTATCTCTTCGTAGGTTAATTTGAGTTTGATACGCAGGTTACTGCCACGCTGACCTTTGGGTCTGCTATTTCCTCCACCCCCACCTCTTCTGCCACCACCAAAGAAATTGCCAAACATATCTTCGCCAAAAATATCTCCAAACTGGCTGAAGATATCATCCATATTCATACCACCATGAGCGCCCGCGCCGCCTGAAGTGCCCGGGCCAAATGCCTGGTGCCCATACCGGTCGTACTTGGCTTTTTTAGTATCATCGCTTAATATTTCATAAGCTTCGGCTGCTTCTTTAAATTTTTCCTCAGCCCCTTTATCACCCGGGTTACGGTCGGGGTGAAATTGCATGGCCGTTTTGCGATAAGCTTTTTTAATCTCATCGGCAGTTGCCGTTTTAGTAACTCCTAATATTTCATAAAAATCTCTCTTGTTAGCCATGAATTCTCCATTGTCTATAGACCATTGTCTATAGTTGTTTAAGATAACATCCGTTTGGGTTTTGTTCAGTTAGTAACCGCTATTTTCCTACCACTACTTTCGCGAACCTGATCAGTTTATCATTCAGGTAATACCCTTTCACCACTTCATCCAGTACTTTACCTTTCAGTTTTCCCGTAGGAGCCGGTATCTCAGTGATGGCTTCATGTTTTTCTACATCAAAATCAGTGTGAATACTATCCAGCGCTTTCACGCCTTTTTGCTGAAGGGAGGTTCTGAGCTTATTAAAAACCAACTGTATCCCTTCTTTCTGCAAAGCAATATCATCACTGGTGGCTAACTGCTTTTCTGCACGGTCACAGTCATCCAGCACATCCAGCAAAGAAACAATCACGTCTTTACCCGCTGTTTGTATCAGATCCAGCCTTTCTTTGGCCGTTCTGCGCCTGAAATTATCAAATTCAGCCATTAAACGGAGGTATTTATCCTTTTGCTCCTGCAATTCGGCCTGCCATTTTTCTGTTTCAGACAACGCCACTTCCGGTTCCTGCAAATCCGGGATGCCGGCTGCATTTTCGTCAGTATTTAGGTCTGTTCCATGCAATGTGTCCACTATTTCTGGATTTTTCGCCATTTCTTTCTCTTCCATAATGAGTATTCTTAGTCTGGCAATACTGTCAAAAATTTTGCCGGGACAACAAAAAGGGAAATATTGGCAGAAAGAAAGACCGGCTATCTTTGCTGAATGACCAAAGTTTACCTTCGAAAAAAGATTGCACAGAGAATTGCCAATGGCCACCCCTGGATTTATGGAAATGAAGTGGAGCGGATAGATGGAACCGTAGATGGAGGAGAAGTTGTGGAAGTTTATTATGGCGATGGCAAGTTTGCCGGGAAAGGTTATATCAATCCAAAATCACAGATACTGGTTCGTTTACTTACCCGTAAACAGGAGCTGATAAACGATCTCTTTTTTCATAACCGCATCCTCCAGGCATGGCAATACCGCCAAAAAATAGGCTATACAGAAAATTGCAGGCTCGTATTTGGAGAGGCCGATCAATTGCCCGCGCTTATTATTGATAAGTTCAACGATTATTTTGTAATCCAGACTTTATCGCTGGGAATGGATAAATGGAAAACGGCCATTGTGCAATCTTTACAAACGATTTTCTCGCCCAAAGGTATTTATGAACGCAATGATGTGCCGGTGAGAGAACTGGAAGGACTGGCGCAACAGAAAGGATTTTTAACTGACCCCTTCGATACCAATATCATCATCCATGAAAATGGGCTGCAGTTTTATGTAGATATTGAGAACGGACAAAAAACAGGTTATTTTCTTGATCAGCAGGATAACCGCCGCGCCATTCAGCATATTGTAAAAGATGCCGAGGTATTGGGCGTGTTTACCTATACCGGTACTTTTGAAATTCATGCGGCGAAATATGGAGCTGCCTCGGTATTGGGATTAGACATATCTGGGCAGGCGGTTGCCCTGGCCAATAAAAACGCGGCATTGAATGGGCTCGAAAATATTTGCCGTTTTGAGGCTGTCAATGCATTTGATGTATTGAAGCAATGGGGTAAGGATGGCAGGCAATATGATGTGGTAATGCTTGATCCGCCCGCATTTACCAAGAGCCGTGAAAATATTCAGAAAGCGCTTACCGGTTACAAAGAGATTAATCTCCGCGGAATGAAACTAATCAGGAATGGCGGTTTTTTAGTAACCTCCAGTTGTACGAACCTGGTAACCCCTGACCAATTTTTTCAAACGATTGAAATGGCAGCGAAGGATGCCCGTAAAAAAATAAGACAAGTAACTTTTCAACAACAAGCATCCGACCATCCCATCATCTGGGGTATGGAGAACACTAATTATTTAAAATTTCTGATAATTGAAGTAACCGATAGGTAGTAGTAAATTGTAAGTTTTAAGTGATAGGTAATTCGCAAAATGTTAGCGTATTGATATTCTGCTCTTCTTATCCCGTAGGGATAAAAACTCTGTAGCAAAATAAATGTTTAAAAATTTGATTTGCCCCGTAGGGGCTACCCAATTATTTCTGAACCTGGAATTTCCCCGATTCAATGATGCGGCCGCTTTGGTCGCGGAGTTGGTAAATGTATAAGCCGCGGAAATAATTATTATCTAAGTTGATAGTGATCTTAGATTCTGTGATACGTATGTCATTCATCTTACGGCCGATGAAATTGTATACTTGAAGGGAGTAGTTCCTGTCGACCGATTTATCGAATGCGAAATTGATATAGCTGGTAGCGGGGTTAGGATAAAAATGAGTTAGCTTTTCTGTACTGTCTGTGAAACCGGCATAGGAGGAGTAATCAACAATATAGCTGTTGATTATCAGCGTAAAAGCCACCAGAACGGATAAATAAAGTTTTCTCATGAACGATATTGGCTACTAATGTACCCAAACTATCCGATCTACGCAAATAGCAGGTGTAAATTTTAACAGATATGCCTTTCAATCACTGGCTGAAAGGGCATATCTGTTAAAGCAACCTTAGATTAAGCCTGCTAATATTTGCTGGATGGCAGCAAAATTGGGAAGATCTCCGGGTGTAGGGCAAACTTCCGCATAACGCACCACGCCTTCTTTATCAATTACATAAGCGGCTCTTTTACTTACACCCTGCATATCAAATACCGGAAAGGTTTCATAAAGCACCCCAAATGCTTTGGCAGCTTCTTTATTAAAGTCGCTCAACAAAGGGAAATTGAGATTTTGTTCTGTTTTAAACTTCTCTAATGTGAATAATGAATCTACTGATATACCGAAAACTTTAGCATTGGTATTATTGTAAATGGCGATATTATCTCTCACATTGCATAACTCAGCGGTACAAACGCCTGTAAATGCCAGCGGAAAAAATAAAACAACTACATTACTGCCTTTTTGATCGGCCAGTGATATTTTGTTCTTATCTGTATCAAATAAAGAAAAAGCGGGCGCCTGTTGTCCGGTTTGAATACTCATAATTATTTTTTATGCTGCAAAACTAAAGCAATGAATGCAATTCAATAACCGATATGAGAAAAAAGATTACCGGTAAATTAAATAGGCATCTCGGGTACAAAATCAGGTATGATTAACTTTCCGGCAGTTTTTAGCATGATTTCCGCTACACTCACCCCTGGCGCTCTTTCCCGTAAAACAAATCCTTGCGGTGTAATATCCAAAACAGCTAATTCCGTGACTACTTTTTTTACACAACCCATACCTGTTAAAGGGAGGCTGCAACGGGATAAAAGTTTACTTTCGCCTTTTGGATTGGTATGCATCATGGCTACAATAATGTGTTTGGCGCCGGCCACCAGGTCCATGGCGCCACCCATACCCTTCACCATTTTACCCGGAATTTTCCAGTTGGCAATATCACCCTGTTCGCTCACTTCCATGGCGCCCAAAACGGTGAGGTCAATCTTGCCGGCACGTATCATTCCGAAACTCTCTACACTATCAAAAAAAGCGCCACCGGGTACAAGTGTAACCGTTTCTTTTCCCGCATTAATCAGATCAGCATCTACCGCAGACTCCTCCGGATAAGGCCCCATTCCTAAAATACCATTTTCACTTTGAAAGATAACAGACATTCCTTCCGGAATATAATTAGCTACCAGGGTAGGAATGCCAATCCCCAGGTTCACATACATACCATCTTTCATTTCCTGCGCAATGCGCTTGGCGATGCCGTATTTGTCTAAAGACATAGTGGTTAATTATGAATTAAAAATTATTAATTATTAATTTTTAATTGAACCGTCCTCCTCTCTATCCTTTTCTCATACCCTTTCCCTTCAAAAATTCTGTGTACATATACGCCTGCAATATGCACATCATCGGGGTCTATTTCGCCTGGTTGGAGCAGGTGTTCTACTTCCGCGATAGTGATATCGCCTGCCTTGGCCATAGAGGTAGAAAAATTTCGGGTAGTTTTTCGGAATACAAGGTTACCCATGGTATCGCCTTTCCAGGCTTTTACGATAGCAAACTGTGCATGCAGTGCATGCTCCATCAGGTACATTTTACCATTAAATTCCCTGGTCTCTTTTCCAACCGCTACCTCAGTTCCATAACCTGCGGGGGTAAAAAATGCGGGGATACCCATACCGGCCATTTCTATCCGGGTGGCCAATGTTCCCTGGGGTATCAGGTCAACCTCCAGTTCACCACTGAGTAATTGCCTCTCAAATTCAGCGTTCTCACCCACATAACTACTCATCATTTTTTTGATCTGCTTAGTCTTGAGTAATAATCCCAATCCAAACTCATCTACGCCGGCATTATTGGAAATACAGGTGAGGTTCCTGACCCCCTTCTTTACAAGGGCTGCGATAGCATTTTCAGGAATACCATTCAAACCGAAACCGCCCAGCATAATGGCAGCGCCATCGGGAATATCATGAATGGCCGCATCGGCATTGGCAAATACTTTATTCATAGGGCAATCATTAAAGGTACAAAGGTAGGGAATGCTTAATGACCCTGGCCATAATTGAATACCTTACTCCTTTCCCTTGTAGCGAATGCATCCAGGGAATCAATCAGCACCTTGAAGATGACAGGATTCGACGCGTAATATTTATAACTGGTGTCGAACTTACCCTTGCTGGTCTTATGTAGTAAAAAAACAGTTTCGTAGAGGCGGATATTTTCTTTTCTTTTTTTAACCGTACTGTCTTTAATGATCATCCGCTGGTATAATTCATCGGCACGCATCAGATCCCACATCATCACTTTCATACTGTCTACCCCGATAATTTCCTTTTTCCCTGTTGATTTGCAACCGGAATAAACCAATACTATAAACAGTAGTAAGAGAAAAGGGTATTTCATCGTAGTTCCTGTTTATATCTTGATGCATTCACCACGTCCAGTTCACTCAGTATATCTGCTGCTTTTGCTTTTTGCTCAGGTGTACCTTTTTTAAAAATTCCAATAAGTTCCTGCATCTTACCCTGCAATAAAAACTGAAGAATCATGGTATTCGCATTTTCACTATTAAAAGCCTGCAGTTGGATTAATGCCTGTAATGCATTGGCCCTCGCTTCTTTTTCAGCATCTAATAGGTTGTCTAATCCTGAACGATAATAGGTATAGATAATATCATGTACCTGGTTATAGCGGCTGTTGATCAGGTTTTCATTCAACCAATACCGGTTTCTTGATCCGTCAAATACGCGCCAGCCATTGATATTCCTGCCTTCCGGCGCATTGTTTACAATATTCTGCGCCTTACGGAAATAAGACTCTCCACCCTTTGGTGCGAATGAATCGTAATCTAACCCGATAATCATATAGGCATAATAGGCAAAGATGGCAGGCAGGTTGGCAACCAGTGCATCCGTTCCCTGCACCCGGCTCTCATTAAATTCTATGGGCTGGAACTCTACATATTTAAAAGCGATATCCGCATCAATATAATTTACCAGGGCCGTTTGATAGGATGCATTAAAAACCGGCCTGGCAGCCTGTACGGATAAAGTTGCTTTGTAAATATTCGTCTCAAGAATACTTTCAATATTCAGCAAAAAACTGCATTCTATTTTTTCATTTTGTTGAAATTGATCGCTGGTCCATTTGCGGTTATTCAGCATATTATTTAGCTGCGTTTGCAGGGTAACAAATATTTTTTTATCCACGGTTGAATTCACCCTGGCAGCAGATACACTTACCCTTGCCTGTAATTCCTGCGCGTTCACTGCCGTGGAGAGAGAAGTGATGGCAATTGCAATAAATAGAAATCGGCTATACATGTATTTGAGTTACTATGAACGTACCATTTGTTTTCGTGAGTCGTCAGTCGTGAGAGAGGGTTACGATTATCGTAAGATAAAGATTAAAACAGTTCTTTCTCACGACTAACGACTCACTTCTCACGAATCACTCCCTCAAAATAACAAAAAACGACAGTCTTATACTGTCGTTTTTTGTTATTTGCGTAAATTTTAGCTTATCTGAACATATCGCTATCGTTGTTTCTTCTGTAATAGATTTTATCCTCCATGAATTCCTGGGTTGCCAGGATAGCAGGGTTAGGCATTTTTTCGTATGCCTTTGAAATTTCTATTTGTTCTTTGTTCTCATGGATTTCTTCGAGGCTGTCTGTATGACTGGCAAACTCTTCTAACTTATTATGCAGTTCTTCTCTCAAAGAGATATTGATCTGGTTGGCCCTCCTGGCAACGATGGCGATTGACTCATACAGGTTGCCTGTTTTTGACTTGATATCAATCAGACTTTTCGTTTCAATCACACTCGCTGTATTAGCGCTCATTTGCCTTCTTAGCTTGCTCATTTTTTCAGGGTTTTTAAAATGTTATTGGTTTGTATTTTGTATTTATTTACTTCCTCTATAAATTTACTGTCGGTAAAACGCTCCCCAAATTCACTGCACTCGGCTGCTACTTTCTCATACCTTTCTATTTGCTTCTCTTCATAACTCATTTCAGCGTATTTATAATACGATTTGATCACGAGCAATTTATATTCATCCGCTTTTTTAGAGTCGGGAAAATTATCAGATACATTACCAAAAGCAATGGCAGCCGCTTTAAAAAAACCAAGATTATAATATAACTCAGCTCCTTTAAATTCTTTCAGTTCCAGCTTCTCCCTGCATTGATCAAGAATTTCTGTCGCGTCTTTTGACCGGGTCGAACCCGGATGCGTATTAATAAAAGCCTGCATTAACTGCATGGTTTTATTGGTATTGGTTTGATCTAACTCTACTTTAGGTGATTGTTTAAAATAACAGTAAGCCCGCATGTAATCACATTCCTCGCTTTTGGGACTGGTAGGAAAATTCTCTACAAAACTTTTGAAGAGATTTTCAGCATTCAGATAATCTTTCTGGTAATAATAGGAATACGCGAACTTAAAATACATATCCTCGTAACGCGTGGATCCTTTTACATAAGGAAAGATATCTTCAAAGAGCTGTTGCGCGTAACTGTAATTCTTATTAGCATAATACTGCTCAGCCATTTTGTATTTATACTCATAATCCTTGCTCTTCATAATCTTCCCAAACTTATTGGAACAAGCAGAGGTAAGCAGTACTACCGATAACAATAACAGAACGATCCTATTCATACAAGTTGGCAAAATTAGTTATTTGCGGGCAATTTATACACTCGGATTCTTGTTTTGACCTCCGGGTAGTTAAGAATTACACAAAATAGCCCCCACTTTTCGCTTTCTGCACCCTCCTTTCCGCTTTAAGCGTTCTGCGTTAGGCCCTTCCGCGTTTTTTCGCTGAAAAAGGCCGCCTTATCGTTATAAGGCAGCCTTTTCATATCTATTTATAGAAAAGAAGCCTATTTATCGCCTTCTCCTTCCTGTAATTTGGCTTTAATCTCTGCCAGGGCGCCCAGGTCACCAAGTGTGGCTTTTTCTACTTTAGCCTGGATGTTTTTCACCGCTTTCTTGGTGCTGTCAGATTCTGCTTTCGCTTCTTTCTTAGCTGCTTCTTTCACGTCTGCCTCCTGTTGTTCCCATATACGGGCATGACTAAGAACGATGCGTTTTTCGTTACGATCGAACTCAATCACAACAAACTGGGCCGTTTCATCAGCCTGAACCTGCTTACCGTCTTCCTTATTCAGGTGGCGGTTAGGTGCAAATCCTTCCAGGCCATATTGCAATTGTACCAAAGCTCCTTTGTCGTCTTTACGGGTAACCGTTCCTTCATGGATGGTACCTATCGCAAAGGTATCTTCCAGTGAATTCCAGGGATCTTCTTCCAGTTGTTTATGTCCTAACTGTAATTTGCGGTTCTCTTTATCAATACTCAGGATAATGATATCAATCTGCTCACCTACTTTGGTATAATCAGTTGGGTGATTGAAACGCTTTAACCAGCTCAGGTCGCTGATATGGATCATACCGCCGATACCTGGTTCCAGTTCAACAAATACACCATAAGGAGTGATGTTTTTTACCAGGCCTTTGTGTTTGCTGCTTTCAGGGAATTTGGTTTCGATCGTGCTCCATGGATCCTGGCTCATTTGTTTGATGCTCAGGCTCATTTTGCGTGCATCCTTATCAAGGGTAACCACTTTTGCTTCATACTCATCTCCCAATTTGAAGAATTCCTTCGCATTGATGGGTGTATTGGCCCAGGTAATTTCAGACACGTGTACCAGGCCTTCAACACCAGGTTGAATTTCCAGGAACGCACCGTAATCTTCAATATTTACTACTTTACCTTTTACAACAGATCCTTCGGCTAAGCCTTCAGGCAGCACATCCCAGGGATGTGGCGTTAATTGTTTCAGGCCTAAGCTGATACGTTTTTTGTCGTCGTCGAAATCCAATACCACCACTTGTAATTTCTGGTCCATCTTCACCACTTCGCTTGGGTGAGAGATACGTCCCCATGAAATATCGGTAATATACAACAGGCCATCCAAGCCACCCAGGTCCATAAAGGCGCCAAAGTCTGTGATATTCTTCACCACACCTTCCAATACCTGGCCTTTCTCGAGTTTACTCATGATCTCTGCACGTTGTGCCTCTATATCGCTTTCAATCAATGCTTTGTGTGATACAACGGCGTTCTTGATGGTTTCATTAACCTTCACCACTTTGAACTCCATGGTTTTTCCAACAAACTGATCGTAATCAGTTACAGGCTTCACGTCAATCTGAGAACCTGGTAAGAATGTTTCCATCCCAAATACATCAACGATCAATCCACCTTTTGTTTTGCTGGTAACTGTACCGGTAATTACTTCGCCGGTCTTATGAACCTCAACAATTCTTTCCCAGGCACGGAAAATACGGGCTGATTTACGACTCAGGTGAAGGTTACCACCACGGTCTTCTTTTTCAACCACCATTACCTCTACTACATCTCCAATCTTTAATCCCTGAATATCACGGAATTCATTTAGAGAAACCAGTCCGTCACTTTTAAAACCGATGTTAACTACCACATCTGTTTTTGTTAAAGCAACCACAGTACCCTGAACAATCTCGCCATCTTCAATTTGTACAAAAGTGTCATCATACACTTTGTCGTACTTCATTCTTTCTGTTTCGGCATAATGACTAACATTGCGTTTGTCAATACTCCAGTCAAAATCATCATGCGCTGTTTCAATAACAGGCTCAGCTACAGCTACCGGGGCAGCTTCAGCTTCAGGTGCATTTGTTATCGCAGTAGTAACTACTTCAGCTTCCAAAGCCGCGGCGTTCTCCTGTGCATCTGCGTTTAGTTGTTTGTTAATAAATTTCATACGTAACCCGACGGTTTTATTTCGGGGCTGCGAAGGTACGGAAATGGGTGGATGTAGGGAAGGAAATCTGCTAATTTATATCGAAGAGGGCTCTTTCTATCCCCAATTCCAGCCCTCTCAGCTCAGCCAGACCTCTTAAACGGCCAATGGCGCTATAGCCGGGGTTGGTCGTTTTCTTCAGATCATCCAGCATCTGGTGGCCATGATCGGGACGCATGGGGATAGAGATACCCTTGCGTTTTTGTAACAGCACAATAGCTTTTACCACTGCATACATATCTACATCGCCTGCAAGGTGGTCGGCTTCATAAAAATTACCCTCCGCATCTCTTTTTGTACTTCTGAGGTGAAAGAAATGGATGGAATCGCCCAAACGACTAATCATACCAGGTAAATCATTATCTGAACGAACACCAAAAGAACCGGTACAGAAACAAAGTCCGTTTGCGGGTGAGGGTACTGCTTCCAACAAATCTTTGGCATCCTGTTCAGTACTCATAATTCGGGGAAGGCCTAAAACGGAATAGGGAGGATCATCCGGGTGAATGGCCATTTTCAATCCCAATGCTTCCGCAACAGGAACTACCTGCTGTAAAAAATAGAATAGGTGTTGTTTCAGTTTAGCCCTGTCTATGTTTTTATATTTTTCAAGGACTTCAAAAATTTGCTCATTGGTAAACCGTTCGCGGCTGCCGGGTAAACCTAATAAAGTATGCTGGCTAAGCATTTCTTTTTCTTCCTCTGTCATGGCCGCCAGTTTTTTTCTGCCACTCTCTATTTCGGCTTTTGTATACCCATTTTCTGCACCTGGCCGTTTCAATAAGAAAAGATCAAAGGCAATAAATGCTGCTTTATTAAAATAAAGGGCCCTGCTATGGTCTGGCATTTCATAAGAAATGGCTGTTCTAACCCAATCAAGGATGGGCATAAAATTATACGTAACCACTTTTAAACCGCAGGCTGCTATATTTTGTAAACTCTCGGTATACTTTTCAATCCATACCTGGTAATTGCCCGATTGTTGTTTGATGTCTTCATGTACCGGCAAACTTTCGATAACGGTCCATGTCATACCAACTGCTTCAATCAGTTCTTTGCGTTCCCTGATTTCTTCTATGCTCCATACCTCACCAACCGGTACCTGGTGCAATGCAGTAACCACACCGGTGCAGCCTGCCTGGCGTATATCCCATAAATCAACAGGGTCCTCAGGTCCGAACCAGCGCATAGTATGTTCCATTCCCATAAACAAATTTTTTATCTTTACTACAACTCTGCGAGCCCCTGCTTCTCTGCGGCTCCGCGGTAAATAACACACTACCCAATAGAACTATTGGCTACCAGAAAATAGTATAGAGGGCCGTTAAGATACCTCCTACTATTAAAACACCCACTGTAAACGCCGGATTGAGTGCAAACATACGCCTGTCTATCTCCAGTCCTTTTGCTTTTATGCCCAGCTTCTTATCTACCAGGCTAATGATGACCATACCGGTAATACAGATCAGGAACACAAAACCCATCCTGTCTATGAATGGGATTTCATAAATACCCTGGTCATTTTTTGCTGCAAAACCAAATGGTTCGAGAAAAGTAAGGTCCATGATTTTAGGAAGAAATTTGAAGAACACGGAAAAAACAAAACCACCAACAGTAGCAAAGAGTGCGGCATTAGAGGTAGTTTTCTTCCAGAAAAAACCAAGTATAAACATGGCAAAAATGCCGGGCGATACAAAGCCCGTATATTCCTGTATAAATTCAAACCCTCCTTTTTTATCTATACCCATAAATGGCGCGATAACTACTCCAATGATCAATGCGAGTACAATGGTAATTTTTCCTACCCAAACTAATTTCTTTTCATCAGCTTGCGGATTAATTTTTTTCTTGTAGA
Organism: Chitinophagaceae bacterium; assembly: GCA_023229465.1. Lineage (GTDB taxonomy): Bacteria > Bacteroidota > Bacteroidia > Chitinophagales > Chitinophagaceae > Sediminibacterium. Next base: position 31,547 of record JALNZE010000022.1, on the reverse strand, counting down.
TATCCAGCGTAAAAATGGTAGAAATACTATTGGCTTTTCCGGCAAGAGAAGCAACGATGGCTGCTGTTAAAGCGGCAAAAGCAAGACCTTTCAAACCCGGCCCCAGCAGGTTAAGCATTACAGGATAGGCATTATCCTGAACAAGTTCTCCATTCACCATCATCTGGTCCTGAAACCCACCTTCATTGTATAGTACATAAGCGGCAATTCCGGGTAATACCACAATTACAGGCATTAACAATTTAAGGAATGCAGCAAATAAAAGACCGCTACGGGCGGTTTTTAAATCAGCGCCCAGTGCCCTTTGTGTGATGTACTGGTTACATCCCCAATAGTTCAGGTTCACTATCCACATTCCCCCTATCAATACAGTTAGTCCGGGTAAACTGATAAAATTGGGATTATCTTTTTTGAGGATCATGTGAAAATGATCCTCTGCCTTATCTGTTAATAGTACAAGACCATTCAACACACCTGTTTCACCAAATTTTTCAGCAACAAGCGTAAGGGCCAGGTACGTTGTAGCTAAACCTCCTACGATGAGAAAGAATACCTGTATTACATCCGTATAACCGATCACTTTCATTCCGCCAAGGGTTATGATAATGGCAAAGCCAGCCAAAAAAATCATACACAAATAAAGAGGCAGGCCTGAAATGGCATGAATGGCCAATGCGCCCAGGTATAAAATTGAAGTGAGGTTAACTACCACATATAATAATAACCAGAATACAGCCATGATCATGGCAACGGTGCTATTATAGCGCTGGTTAAGAAATTGCGGCATGGTATAAATTTTATTCTTAAGATATACCGGTATGAAGAATATAGCCACAATCATCAGTGACGCGGCAGCCATCCATTCATACGTTGAAATGGCCAGTCCCATTTTAAATCCATTACCGCTCATTCCAATCATCTGTTCCGCGGAAATATTGGATGCAATCAACGATGCACCGATGGCCCACCAGGTTAGTGATCCTTCAGCTAAAAAATAGTCATGTGAAGCAGTGGTACCCGCCTTTTTCTTTCTTCGATAAACCCAATAACCATAAGAGGCTACAATCATGAAATAAACCAGGAAAACAATATAATCTGCGGTTTGCAATGATCTCATAAAGGCAATTGTTAAGATTGATAGCGTTCGTTTAAACAACAATAATTGAAAATATCAATTATTAACTATTAATTACTAATTTTTAATTACTTACTCGCCTTTTGGATTGCTATGGTGCACTTTATAAATCTATAAAGACAAGCATGCACTTTTTCCGACTACTAAATAAATCTATTAACTATATTTTCCATATACTCCTGTTTGCCACTGACTACTGCGGGTTCGCCATTTACCATTGCAAATTCCCTTAAGCTTTCCAGTGAAATCTTTCCTTCTTCAAATGCCTTGCCTGTTCCACTATCAAAGGAGGCATAACGCTCTGCACGTATTTTTTTATAATCAGATTTTTGTAATATAGTATCAGCCACCATGAGTGCCCGCGCAAAAACGTCCATGCCACCTACATGGGCATAAAAAAGGTCTGCCGCGTCTGTTGAATTTCTTCTTCGCTTTGCATCGAAGTTGATACCCCCCCCGGCAAATCCGCCCGATTCCAGAACAACCAGCATGGTTTCTGCGAGTTCATTGATGTTGTTTGGGAACTGATCGGTATCCCATCCATTCTGGTAATCTCCCCGGTTGGCATCCATACTGCCTAATACGCCTGCATCAGCAGCTACCTGTAATTCATGCTGAAATGTATGGCCCGCAAGGGTTGCATGATTTACTTCAATATTCAGTTTAAAATCGTTCAGAAGATCATACTGTCTTAGAAAACCAATTACTGTTTCACTATCATAATCATATTGGTGTTTACTGGGTTCACAAGGTTTGGGTTCAATAAAAAAAGTTCCCTTAAATCCATTCTTTCTTGCGTAGTCTTTAGCTGTATGCAGAAACTTTGCCAGGTGCTCTTTCTCGCGCTTCATATTAGTATTCAGCAAACTCATGTATCCTTCCCGTCCACCCCAGAAAACATAATTTTCGCCACCCAAAGCTATCGTTGCATCTAATGCCGCTTTTACCTGGGCGCCGGCATGAGCCAACACATGAAAATCGGGGTTGGTAGCCGCCCCGTTCATATAGCGCCTGTTGCTGAAGAGATTGGCTGTACCCCACAATAATTTTACACCACTATCTACCTGCTTTTGTTTTGCGTAATCTACCAGCGCCTGTAACCTTCTCTCATTTTCATGTATATCGTTGGTATAATCTACCACATCCACATCATGAAAACAGTAATAAGGCATATTTAATTTGGTGATGAATTCAAAAGCGGCATCCATTTTATCCTTTGCCCTTTCAACCGCGTCTGACTTTTCATTCCATGGATGCAGATGGGTAGGTTCACCAAACGGATCACCTCCGTTACCAACAAAAGAGTGCCAGTAGGCACAGGCAAAACGCAACCAGTCTTTCATTGGCTTACCAGCTATCATTTTTGACGCATCATACCATCGAAAGGCAAGTGGATTATCAGTTTCAACCCCTTCATACTTTACCTGGTCAATCCCTTTAAAAAATGCTTTGTCACCAGTTACAACTTTCATGTTTCGTTTACTTTAGAATTAATGATTATAAGATACTGATCTTATCATGCAACAATTTTTCCCAATTGTAAAAAAGGGCATCATACCTATTCTCTTTAGCAGGTTCAATATATTGCAAACGCTTTCTATTAACAAAAGCTTCCCTGGCATCGCTAAAAATAGTTGCCCCCATTCCCGCACCAATAGCCGCACCTATACTACCGTTACAGTCATATAGTTCAACAGGAACACCTGTTGCATTCACGAATGACTGAACAAAAACATCACTTAAAAATAAATTTGCCCTTCCCGCCCGGATAACGTTTGGCTGAAGTCCGTTCTCACGCATGATGTCCAGCCCATACCTGAAAGCAAAAGCGATACCTTCCTGTACTGCCCGAAAAATATGTGCAGGCGTGTGTTTGTTGAAATCTATATTTTGTATATGTGCCTGAACAGTTTCATTATTAAGCATTCTTTCTGCTCCATTTCCAAAAGGAAGAATCAACAGACCATCACTACCAATGTTAACTGAACTTGCGGCATCATTCATCTGGCTATAGGTAAGCAGTGTACCGGTGATATTCCTGATCCAGCTATTCATAATACCGGTTCCATTGATGCACAAAAGAATGCCCAGTCTTTTTTTCAATGAAGTATGATTTACATGGGCAAACGTATTTACCCGTGAGTATTTATCAAAAGCGAGAACATCACTCACACTATAAATAACGCCTGATGTACCTGCCGTAGCCGCGATTTCACCCGGCTCCAGCACATTCAGTGATAAGGCATTATTCTGCTGGTCTCCCGCTTTATAAGAGACAGGAATATTGGCCCTCAATGATAATTCAGACGCTATGTCACTTTTCAATAAGCCATGTGTTTCAAATACATTTTTGATAGTGGGGATGATGGACCTGTTAAATCCAAAATAATTGAATACCTCACCTGACAGTTCGTTTTTTGAAAAGTCCCAAAAAATTCCTTCAGACAAGGCAGAAATAGTAGTGCCTGTTTCACCGGTGAATTTCATGGCAATAAAATCTCCCGGCAATAATACTTTATCAATCCTTTCGTATACAGCAGGCTCATGGGCCTTTACCCAGGCAAGTTTAGACGCGGTAAAATTTCCGGGCGAATTTAACAGGGTAGATAAACATTTCTCTTCGCCAATTTTTTGAAATGCCTCCTCTCCCAACTTTACAGCCCGGCTATCACACCAGATAATACTGTCTCTCAACACTTGCTGGTTTTTGTCTACCAATACCAATCCATGCATTTGGTAGGCAATACCAATGGCGGCAATATTTTTTGGCTCATACAATTTGGTCGCGTTCACTTTTAAAATAGCTTTCTTAACATGAAGCCACCACATCTCCGGCGACTGCTCGGCCCAGCCTGGCTGCAATGAAGTAATACCTGATTCTGTTTCGGGATATTGAGCTGATGCCACAGCTTGTTGGGTGGAAGCGTCAACAACAGACACTTTAATGGAAGATGTACCAATATCAATGCCTAATAATAACATGTACCTTTTATTGTTGATTGCTATGCTTCATCGAAATTTACCCATACTAAACCATATTCACAAACCTAAGGGATTTATTTACCAATTTGTAATTGTCTGACAGCATCGACAGCCAATACATTTGTATAAAAACGGGTAACGAGTCGATTGTAAAACAAAATAAATTACGACTGAATATAATTCTGCAAATGAGAAATCGTTTCCTGCTGGGTTGAAATGGTTTCTGTAACCAGGTCATTCATAGAAATAATACCTGAAAGTCTTCCATTTTCAATAACGGGTAAATACCGGATATGCTGATCAGACATTAGCTGCATACATGACTCAATAGAATCTGATAATTGTACGGGGGGGAATTCCTTTGTCATAATTTCTCCTACTGGAGTTGAACTGGAATTTTTTCCTTTTAGAATAACTTTTCTTGAATAGTCTCTTTCTGTCATGATTCCCAAAAAAATCTCATTCTCTTCTACAACCACAGAACCAATATTTTGTGTTGCCATCATTTGTAATGCTTCCATTACCGTTGTAGAGGGAGTAACTGTAGTAACCCAGTTCCCTTTGCGCCGAAGGATATCGCTAACTTTTCGCATATGACAAGATTTGAACCAAAAGTTAAATATTTTTTTCGTCACTTACAAGTAATCTTAAAAAATGACTTTCAGGGTCTGCCGGGGTAACCCATGTAAGGGTTAGTTTTCCTGGTATGCTGCTATGGATTTACCTGCTATCCAGCCACTTGTCCAGGCATGCTGAAAATTAAACCCACCGGTAATACCATCCACATCCATAACTTCTCCGGCAAAGAAAATACCGGGTTGAATTTTGCTTTGCATGGAATTGGGATCAATCTCACTAAGCTTTACCCCGCCACAGGTCACAAACTCTTCCTTAAAGGTTGTTTTTCCGTTTACAGGAAACGCCTGTGCTGTCAGGTTTTTGATGAGCCTGTTCTGCTCTTTTGATGGCAGATCTGCCCATCGTATATCTGGATGGATACCGCTACTTACCAGCAGGAATACCCATAACCGGTTGGGCAATCCAAACGGATTTTTACCGCTTAGTTTTTGTCCCGCATACGCATCCCTGAAAGATAACCAGTCTGCCCGCAGATTTTGTTCCTGGTAATCAGGCAACCAGTTCACCAATAAACTAAACTGGTAATCAGCATCAGCCAATTGCCTGGCGCCCCATGCCGACAACCGCAGTATTGCCGGGCCACTCATACCCCAATGGGTAATAAGCAATGGACCCTCTGCTGTTAATTTGCTGCCTGCTATTTTTACAACCGCCCTATCAACACTCACCCCCATTAATTCAGTAATTGGGTTATCGGGCATATTAAATGTAAACAAAGAGGGTACCGGCTCTTCAATGGTATGCCCCAGATTTCGCAACCAATTGAACATAGTTGATTTAGGATAACCACCGGAGGCAATGCAGATGTAGTTTGGAGTCAGGAGTTGGGAGTTAGAAGTTTGGAGTATAAACCCATTGTCTCCGGGCGCTATACTTGTCACTTCTGACTGCATCAAAATTTCCACCTTATACTTATCCGATTCTTTCAATAAACAATTGATGATGGTTTGTGAATTATTGGTAACAGGAAACATTCTGCCATCGGCTTCTGCCTTTAATTCAACGCCCCGTTCTGCAAACCAATCAATCGTATCATTTGGGCTAAACCAGTGAAAGGCTTTCTTTACAAAATTTTGTCCGCGGGGATATCGTTTTACCAGGCCGGGTATATCAAAGCAGGCATGCGTTATATTACAACGGCCACCGCCGCTCACTTTTACTTTTGCTAATAGCTTATTGGATTTTTCAATAATGGTTACTTTCAATTGCGGATTCATCCTTGCAGCATTCACTGCGCAAAAAAAACCAGCCGCGCCTCCTCCTATTACAACTAACTGTTTTTGCATAATGTTATTTCATCAACATCAGGGCAGCCATGGTTTCAATTCCGTTCCAGAAATTCTGTAAACGCAAATTCTCATTTTCTGCATGTTGGTTATTATCATGATTGGCAATGGGCACTGAAATAGTTTTTGCGGAAAGATGCTTTTCAAACAAGAATAATGGCAGGCTTCCACCCATTGATGGCAATAATACTACCTGCTCGCCGGTAGTTGAACGAACTGCCTTTATTACCTGTTGTGCAACGGGTAAATCCATAGGTGTACGTTGCGCATTGTAGCCTTTACCGGCAGTTATTTTTACGATTTTCGGGTACTTTTTTCTTTCTTCATCAGTAGGTTCAGCATGAGTTATATAAAACCCCTGTTTACTGATATGCGCTTCAACCAGTACTTGCTGTTCGTGTGCATCCGTACCCGGCACTAACCTCAGATCAAGATTAGCCGTTGCAGTGATTGGTATCACATTACTGGCCAGCTTTCCTGTACCGGCGCTTTGCATACCATTAATATTTAAGGAGGGAAGCATAATGGATTCGATGAGCGACTGTTCCGATGTTTCAGATTGCACAAAGCCCAGTTCCCTTTTCAGTTCCGCGTCTACTGATGGTACAGCAGCCAATGCCTGTTTTTCAGCGCCGGTAAGCGGTGTTACTTTATCATAAAAGCCTTTTATTAAAACCTTCCCATCATCATCTTTCATGGAAGCCAATAATTTGCTCAATTGCAAAGCCGGGTTAGGCGCCCAATTGCCGTAATGGCCGCTGTGCAAGGGGCGTTTACTGCCATATACAGTGATCTCCATTCCCGCATCGCCCCTTACCCCAAAGAATACCATTTTTTTACCGGATTGATGAATAGGCCCATCGCATATGATCCATAAATCTGATTGCAATAATGAATTATTTTTTTGCAGTATCTCGTTAAGGTGCGTTGAGCCCGCTTCTTCTTCTCCTTCAAAAAAGAATTTGAGGTTATAAGCAGGTGTAAATCCACAGGCTTTCATGGCTTCATAAGCAAATAACATAGCCATTACACCGGCTTTATCATCCGATGCCCCCCTTCCCACGATCCGCCATTCAGGATTCATCTTACCCCGGTCCCTTTCCGTTATGTTTATGAATTGATTCTGCTCACGCAAAGGGCCATTGATGATTACCGGTTTGAAGGGATGTGTTCCCTTTGTCCATTTGGTACTGTCAACAGGCTGACCATCGTAATGCGCATAAAAGATGATGGTTTGTTTGGCACCAGGAACCATCACTTCGCCATATACTGCCGGAGGTGCGTTTTGGGATTTCGGATAAAGCAATTGAATGTTTTGAATGGAACGTTCCTTCATCAAATCCATGATCCTCGCGGCATTCAGTTGCATGTCTGCCGCAACAGTGGCAATATTTGGGATTTTTAAAAAAGATTGAAACTGGTCAAACCATAACCACTCCTGCTTTTCCCGGTAAGTACGTATTTGTTGAATTTCAGGAGACTGTGCCAAAACAGCTGTATTGAAAAGTATTAGCAGTAGACAAACCATACTTTTGTTCATGGTATATAAAGATTTATTCCCGTAAGATACAAAGCCTAATAATAGGAACTGTTCAGATTGGTATTTGCTTTTTCTGCTGCTTCAATAATGCTATAGTCAGAAAGTATCAATGCCTGGTTACGTTTCACACATACATCGTGCTCAAAATGTACAGAAGGTTTGCCATCACGTGTGCGTACTGTCCAACCATCATCATCAGTGTACACTTCTCTTGATCCCAGGTTAATCATGGGTTCTATTGCCAATACCAGGTTCTCTTTCATTTTAGGACCGGTTCCTCTTTTACCATAATTAGGCACCTGAGGGTCTTCGTGTAAACTTCTTCCCAAACCATGTCCCACCAGCTCTCTTACTACTCCGAATCCGTATTTTCTTTCCGTATGATCCTGTATCGCGAATGAAATATCACCTACCCTGTTATTGACAATGGCTTTTTCAATCCCTTTGTACAAAGATTCTTTGGTTACCCTCACTAACTGAAGAATTTCATCACTCACTTCACCTAACATAAAAGTATAGGCATGATCACCATGCCAGCCATTTAAAATCACACCCATATCTATAGAAACAATATCTCCTTCCTTCAAAGCTTCATTATTCGGGAAGCCATGTACCACCACATCATTTACAGATGCACAAATATTATGCGGGTAACCCCGGTAATTTAAAAAGGAGGGAATGGCTTTATAATCCTTTACAAATTCAGCACACAATGCATCAACCTGTAAAGTGGTCATTCCGGGCTTTATCACTTTTGCTACTTCTGTGAGCGTTTTGCTTACCAGTGTGGCTGCTTCTTTCATGAGGGCCACTTCTGCCCCGGTTTTATGTATCATCATATTGTTTCTTCGCGTCATTATAAAAAAGAAACCTGCCGGGCAAAGCCAGACAGGTTCACAAAGTTCGATAATATTTCTATTAAATAGTAGTAGAAGATAGAGATTGTCTTCCCTGTACGCGTCCACTCTTCATTAATCCATCATATTGGCGCATTAACAGGTAGGTTTCAATTTGCTGTAGTGTATCCAAAACCACTCCCACCATAATCAGCAGGGAAGTTCCTCCAAAGAATGAGCTGAACCCTCCGGTAACACCCAGTCTTTGTGCAAATCCGGGCATAATACCCACCAATGCCAGGAAAATAGCGCCGGGCAGGGTAATTTTATCCATGATAGACCCGATATAATCCGCTGTAGGCTGCCCCGGTTTTACACCCGGAATAAACCCATTATTTCGTTTCAGATCCTCAGATATTTGCTTAGGATTAAATATCAGGGCAGTGTATAAGAAAGTAAAACCTATCACCATCACTGAATAGATAAGCATATACCAGAGATTACTGTGGTCATTGAAAATCTTAACAATACCCTGTGCCGAATCAATATTGGTAAAGGAAACCAGCGTTGGTAAAAACATAATAGCCTGTGCAAAGATGATAGGCATTACACCCGCGCTATTCACTTTTACAGGAAGAAACTGGCGTGCGCCACCAAACTGGCGGTTACCAATTATCTGTTTAGCATAGTTAACCGGTATTTTTCTAACCCCCTGAACCAGGATGATCAGTCCCATAATAACGGCAACCAAAATCGCCATTTCAATCAGGAAGATCAATAAACCACCCCCACCTTTTTGTCCTTTAGCGCTGAATTCCTGTATGATAGAAATGGGTAACCTGGAGAGGATACCTACCATGATGATAATAGAGGTACCATTACCCAAACCCTTATCCTGTATTTTTTCACCTAACCACATAACAAACAGGGTACCCGCGGTTAACGTGATAATGGTTGAAAAACCAAAGAATGCTTTATAAGCAGGTAGAATGGCTTCTGCATAACCGGGGCTATTCAGGTAAGCAACATAGGCACCAGCCTGGAACAGGGTTACAATTACAGTGAGGTAGCGTGTCCACTGGTTAATTTTCTTACGGCCACTATCCCCTTCTTTCTGAACTTTCTGCAATTGAGGAACCAGTATGGTCATTAACTGCATGAAGATGGAAGCGGAGATATAAGGCATAATACCCAGGGCAAGAATGGAGGCCTGTGAAAATCCGCCACCGGCAAACATATCAAAAATGCCTAAAAGACCATTGCTTTGGGCGGCACTCTGGGCTGCTTCAATCTTATTTGGATCAAGACCGGGCAATACAATGTGATTACCCAACCGGTAAGCAAAAATTAAAGCCAGTGTAACAAGTATCTTGTTACGCAGTTCTTCAATCACCCAAATATTCTTAATAGTCTGAACTAATTTTTTCACTTAAATGCAATTGAAAGAGTTAATACGCAAGAAACCAAAAAGGCGCACTGTGCGCATCTGGCAAATTACGTTAAAATTATTTGATAATTTCAACGGATCCGCCGGCTGCTTCAATGGCTGCTTTCGCTTTGTCACTGGCCGCATTTACCTTGAATGAAAGTTTGGCTTTCAGTTCTCCGGTAGCCAGTAGTTTCACTTTATCAGTGCGACTGATCAGTCCATTGATATATAAATTCTCCAGAGAGAATTCAGTAAATGTATATTTCTCAACCAGTTGATCTATCTGACCTAAGTTGAAGACAACATATTCAACACGGTTAATATTTTTAAACCCGCGCTTAGGAATGCGTCGCTGGATTGGCATCTGACCACCTTCGTGAGCCATTTTGCTTTTATAACCGGCGCGGCTCTGACCACCTTTATTACCTTTTGTTGATGTACCACCTTTACCAGATGCTTCACCACGACCGATACGGATTGATTTGTGCGTTGAGCCTTCAGCGGGCTTAAGTGTGTGTAGTTTCATTTTATATTGATTTTGAACTTACGGGGAATCACCCCTCGCATGTTAATTTGAAAATATGCTAATTTGAAAATTTGAAAATTAAAATGAAAATGAATCAACAAAAGCTGACTCATTTTCAAATTATCACATTTTCAAATTTTCAAATTATTTAGATTTCTTCAACCTTCACCAGGTGGCTAACTTTATTAACCATACCAAGGATTTGCGGAGTAGCTTCTACTTCTTTAGAAGCGTTCATCTTTTTCAAGCCCAAAGCTATCAAAGTTTGTTTTTGACGCTCTGATCTGTCGATACCGCTTTTTACCTGGGTTATTTTTATTTTTTTCATGTTGTCTACCATTTAAACTGACGACTGACGACTGACGTCTGACGAAAGCAATTATCCGTTAAATACTTTGCTCAATTTCACTGTACGTTGCTTAGCTACCTGAATAGGTTCTCTTAAAAGACCTAATGCCTTGATAGTTGCTTTTACCACGTTCTGCGGATTTGCTGAACCCAGGCTTTTAGCCAAAACGTCAGTAATACCGGCACTTTCCAGAACAGAACGCATACTGCCTCCCGCGATTACACCCGCTCCGTGAGCCGCGGGTTTGATCAACACTTTAGCGGCGCCTTCTTTGGCCCATTGTTCATGTGGAATAGTTCCATGCATAACGGGTACTTTAACCAGGTTCTTTTTAGCATCTTCAATACCCTTAGCAATTGCTTCCTGTACTTCTTTTGCCTTACCTAAACCCTGGCCAACTACCCCACTTCCATTACCTACCACTACCAATGCTGAGAAACTGAAAGTACGTCCACCTTTGGTCGTTTTTACTACACGATTAATGGCAACTACTTTCTCTTTCAGTTCCAGTTCACCACCGGATTTTACTTTATTTACGTTTACTTTAGACATTTATCTAACGATTAATTGTTGTTAGCTAATTAGAATTGAAGACCACCTTCCCTTGCACCATCAGCCACTGATTTAACACGGCCATGATACAGGTTACCACCTCTGTCAAATACACAGGTTGTTAAACCTAACTCAACAGCTTTTCTTGCGACAGTGGCGCCAACGAGTTTAGATTTTTCAGTCTTGGTAATTTTTTGAGCGGCAATATCCTTATCCCTTGATGAGGCAGCAACTAATGTTACAGCATTATCATCATCAATCAATTGTGCATAGATTTCCGCATTACTTCTAAATACAGAAAGGCGTGGTTTTACAGACGTACCTGCAATCTTTTTGCGAATACGATACCTGATTTTCTGCCTTTGAATTAATTTACTCATTGTTTTTTATTTAGCACTTCCGATTCTGCCGGGAGTTTGTTTATTAACTAAGTAGCCCTTTCCTGTGATCTTATTTACCTGCTGCCTTACCTGCTTTTCTTCTCAAAATCTCACCAGCATATTTCACACCCTTTCCTTTGTATGGTTCAGGTTTACGCAAGCTGCGCAATTTGGCGGCTACCTGGCCAATTAGTTGTTTATCAATACCTTCCAGGAAAATTTTTGGATTCTGTCCTTTCTCTGTAAGGGTAGTTATTTTTAACTCTTTCGGTATTTCAAAAATGATATTGTGAGAATATCCCAGTGCCAGATCCAGTACATTACCGGCATTGGCAGCTTTAAAACCCACACCCACCAGTTCTAATTCTTTCTTATATCCTTCCGTTACCCCTTTTACCATATTACCTACCAATGCGCGGTACAAACCATGCATGGCACGATGGCGGATCTGATCAGTTGGACGAACAAAAACAACTTCACCTTCCCTGATGGTAACAGTAATATCCCTGTCAATCGCTTCTTTCAATTCACCTTTCGGCCCTTTTACGGTTACTATATTATCACTGTTCAGTGTGATTGCAACGCCTGCCGGAATTACAACCGGTTGTTTACCAATACGAGACATAGTCGATTAACTTTTAAATGTTTGATTCAATAGTCCGTTCCGTGTTCAGCTCCGACTAAAAAGCTTAATTGTCAGACCGGAAGTTTATTACTATCCACAAAAGCGGATGGTATTATTTAAGAGATATAGCACAATACTTCACCACCTACATTCTGTGCTTTGGCTTGTTTATCGGTTAATACTCCTTTAGAAGTACTTAGGATAGCAACACCCAGGCCATTGATTACTCTTTTAATTTCAGTAGGTTTTGCATACTGACGTAAACCCGGACGGCTCACTCTTTCCAATGAACGGATAGCAGCCTGTTTGGTTTGTGGATCGTATTTTAACGCGATCTTGATCAAACCTTGTTTGCTGTCATCTTCGAACTTGTACTTCAGGATATACCCCTGTTCGTATAAGATCTCTGTCAAACGCTTCTTTAAATTAGAAGCAGGAATTTCAACCAGCCTGTGGCCAGCCAACTGAGCATTACGAATTCTGGTTAAGAAGTCTGCTATAGGATCAGTTACCATGTTTATTAGAATTAATTCTGTTCAAAAAATTATTTGTTGCCTGTTTCAGGTTACCGGTAACCGGGAACTGGAAACCGGTTTTTACCAACTGGCTTTTTTCACTCCGGGTATCAGGCCGTTCAATGCCATATCGCGGAACATAATTCTTGAGAGACCGAAGTATCTCATATAGCCTCTCGGACGTCCGGTTAACTGACAACGGTTTTTCAACCTTACAGGTGAAGCGTTTCTTGGAAGTTTATCTAAACCCGCGCGATCGCCGGCTGCCAGTAAGGCGGCACGTTTATCTGCATATTTAGCGACCATTTTCTCACGCTTTTTTTGCCTGGCTTTGATAGATTCTTTTGCCATGTGATATTAGTTGTTTTCTTTTTTAGCATTTTTGAAAGGCATACCCAATTCTTTTAAAAGCTCGTAAGCTTCTTCATTGGTTCCTGCCGTTGTAACGAAAGTGATATCCAGACCGGTGATTTTATTCACTTTATCAATATCAATTTCAGGAAAAATGATCTGCTCGGTAACACCCAATGTGTAGTTTCCGCGGCCATCAAATGCCTTATCACTGATACCTTTAAAATCACGCACACGTGGTAAAGCCACGGATACCAACCTGTCAAGGAATTCGAACATTTTCTCCCCTCTTAAAGTTACACGGGCGCCGATAGGCATTCCTTTACGTAATTTAAAATTGGAGATATCTTTCTTAGACATGGTAGGAACTGCTTTCTGACCAGTGATCATGTTCAGTTCTTCTATAGCCACATCAACCAGTTTCTTATCAGTAACCGCGCCATTCACACCACGGTTGATACAGATTTTTTCCAGTTTAGGCGCCTGCATTACAGTTTTGTAAGCAAACTTTTTCATTAAAGCAGGTATCACCTCTTTGGTATACTTATCTGCTAATCTTGGAGTGTATTTTACAGTACTCATTATTTGATTACCTCCCCTGATTTTTTAGATATACGAACTAATTTTCCATTTTCGCGGGTACGCCTGGCCTTAGTAGGCTCACTTTTCCTGGCATCCCATAACATCACATTACTGATGCTGATAGAAGCTTCGATTTTTACGATACCGCCCTTTGTATTTGAAGCCGAAGGTTTGGTATGCTTGGTAGCGATATTAACACCTTCCACCACCACGCGACCTTTGTCTACGATTACTTCCAACACCTTGCGGGGCTTTTTCAGGTCCTTATCATCACCGGCAATCACTACAACCGTGTCGCCTTTTTTGATGTTGAATTTGGGTTTAAATCTTGTACTCATTTTTTTATGCTTAAAGCTTACCGCTAAACGCTTACCGCTTAGCTTAAATTTTTGTCTTTTATAGAGCGCTTTCAGCTTCCGGCGTTATGCGTTCAGCGTTGTGCGTATTACAGTACTTCCGGAGCCAATGAAATAATTTTCATGTACCCTTTATCACGTAACTCCCTGGCTACCGGTCCAAAAATACGTGTACCGCGTGGCTCGTCAGAGTTGTTTAATAAAACAACTGCATTATCATCAAAACGGATATACGATCCATCCTTACGACGCAACTTATTTTTAGTACGCACAATAACCGCTTTAGATACCGTACCTTTTTTGATACCACCCGCAGGTATTGCATCTTTCACAGTAACAACAATCTTGTCGCCGATCCTTGCATAATCCTGTCCACTGTTACCCAGCACCTTAATACAAAGGACTTCTTTGGCACCACTGTTATCAGCTACATTTAGTCTGCTTTCTTGCTGAATCATCTTTTTTAGCTTTGAGCCCGGATTTTCATCCCGGCATTTATAACAATTTATTTTTCAGAGGCTGGGGCTTTAGCAAAAGCTAACTGCGCGCAGCATGTAAAAAGCTTATTTCGCTTTTTCAACCACTTCAACCAGTCTCCAGCGTTTTGTTTTACTCAGTGGACGTGTTTCCATGATCTTAACTACATCACCAACTGTACACTCACTTTTTTCATCATGAGCATGGAACTTGGTTGTTTTCTTTACGAACTTACCATAGATAGGGTGTTTTACTTTTCTTTCTACAGCAACAGTAATGGTTTTATCCATCTTATCGCTGGTAACCACCCCGGTCCTTGTTTTACGCAAATTTCTTTCAGCCATTGTTTTTGATTTATGGTTTAGATACCCATTTCTTTTTTCTTCAATTCCGTTTTTAAACGGGCAACATCTCTGCGGAGGCCCCGAATGTTCATCGGGTTCTCCAGTGGAGAAATCGCATGAGCGAACTCCAATTTTTTTAATCTTAACTGATCTTCCTGGATCTTTGATTTCAGGTCAGTCAGGTTCAAATCTTTAATCGTCTTGTTAAAGTCGTATGTCTGTTTGTTTGCCATTGTTTCAAATTTTTTATGCCTGCAAATCTCTTCTTACGATGAATTTGGTTGCTATTGGTAACTTTTGTGCCGCTAAGCCCATGGCTTCTTTCGCTACCGCTTCTGTAACGCCATCACATTCGAAGATGATACGTCCTGGTTCAACCACGGCGGCCCAGAATTCAGGGTTACCTTTACCCTTACCCATCCTTACTTCGGCTGGCTTACGGGTAATGATTTTGTCAGGAAAAATACGAATCCATACATTCCCTTCACGCTTCATGGCACGTGTCATTGCCTGGCGGGCAGATTCAATCTGGCGGTTGGTTAACCAGATCGGCTCCAATGCTTTCAATGCAAATGATCCGAAAGATATGGAAGTACCACGCTTAGCTACTTCGCGAATGCGTCCTTTTTGCTGCTTCCTATGCTTACTTCTTTTAGGCTGTAACATCTAAATCAATTTGAAAATTTGAAAATTTGAAAATTTGAAAATATTGTTGCGGCATTTGAAAATTCATTTTCAAATTTTCAAATTGCCACATTTTCAAATTATTATCCTCTTCTTCCTCCTCCTCCACCTCTGTTGTCTCCACCACGTCCACCTCTGTCTCCACCACCTCTGCGATCATCTCTTCTATCACCGCCTGGTCTTCTATCACCACCCCTTTCATCACCGGCTCTGTCTCTTCTGTCGCTCATATCATTCTTACCACCAACAAAGTTCGGATTCAGTTCACGCTTGCCGAGTACTTCCCCTTTACATATCCATACTTTAATACCTATTTTACCATAAACAGTTTGGGCGAATACGTTTGCATAATCAATATCCATACGGAAAGTATGCAAAGGCGTACGACCCTGTTTGAATTCTTCGCTACGGGCAATTTCAGAACCACCCAAACGTCCACTCAGTTTCACTTTGATACCTTCTGCACCCATACGCAGCGTAGAAGCGATCGCCATTTTGGTAGCACGTTTGAAGTTGATACGGTTTTCGATCTGCTTAGCGATGGTGTCACCAACGATAGTGGCATCCAACTCAGGGCGACGGATCTCAAGGATGTTGATCTGTACATCATCCTTACCGGTTAATTTCTTCAATTCCTCCTTGATACGGTCAACTTCACCACCACCTTTACCGATAATGATACCGGGTTTGGAGGTATGTATGGTTACGATCAACTTACCGAGGGTACGCTCGATTACAATTTTTGCGATACCACCTTTGTTGATACGGGCAATGAGGTAGGTACGGATCTTATGATCTTCGATCAGCTTTGATGCGTAGTCTTTCTTACTACCATACCAGTTGCTGTCCCATCCGCGGATGATACCTAACCTGTTACCAATTGGATTTGCTTTCTGACCCATATAATGGTTTTACAATTAGTTTTTAGAATCTACGATTAATGTTACGTGGTTGCTGCGTTTACGAACCCTGTACCCGCGGCCTTGTGGCGCCGGGCGCATACGTTTTAAAACACGACCTCCATCTACAAATACGGTTTTTATCACCAGGGCGCTGTCTGCAGCACTGGCTCCGCTGTTTTTCTGTTCCCAGTTATTAATGGCACTTTTCAGCAATTTGGCAAGTGGTGTGGCATTGTGTTGCGGATGGTGTTCGAGTATAGCCAGGGCTTTCTCTACTTCCATGCCACGAATCACATCAGCCAGCAAACGCATTTTGCGTGGGCCTGTTGGGTAATTGTTCAGTTTAGCTACTGCTTCCATTTCTTTTTAAGTTTGGAGTCTGGAGTTTGGAGTCTGGAGTTTGGAATTTTTTATAAGTCCTAACTACTAACCCCCTAACTACTAACTGTTTATTTTTTTGTTCCTGCGTGTCCCCTGAAATTACGGGTAGGCGCAAATTCACCTAATTTATGACCTACCATGAATTCTGTTACATAAACAGGGATGAATTTATTGCCATTGTGTACAGCAAATGTATTCCCAACAAAATCAGGTGTAATGGTACTGCGGCGGCTCCAGGTTTTAATAACACCTTTCTTGGTTTTACCATCAGCCATCGCTACTACTTTACCTTCTAAGTTTGCGTCTACGTAAGGACCTTTTTTAATCGAACGACCCATAGAATTAATTTGAAAATTTGAAAATTTGAAAATGGTTTATTTTTTGATGGGCTCTTCGAAAACATTTTCAAATTTTCAAATCGCCTCATTTTCAAATTATTTCGCTAATTTTTTTCCATCTCTGCGTTGAATGATCAGCTTATCACTTCCCTTTCCCCTGGTACGTGTTTTCTCACCTTTCGCGTACTTACCTGTTCTGCTGCGCGGATGGCCACCTGAAGCTTTACCTTCACCACCACCCATCGGGTGATCTACCGGGTTCATCGCTACACCACGAACGCGTGGGCGAATACCCTTCCAACGGTTCTTACCCGCTTTACCGGCTGTTTCCAGATTATGGTCGCTGTTCGAAACCACCCCTACCGTAGCATAGCAGTTGATCAATACTTTTCTTAATTCGCCTGAAGGCATTTTTAATACCGCGTATTTTTCTTCCTTATTAGCCAATTGAGCAGAAGTACCCGCGCTTCTTACCATTTTACCACCCTGACCAGGTTGTAATTCAATATTATGAATAACCGTACCCAATGGTATGTTCTTCATCAGCAAAGCATTTCCTATCTCCGGCGCCACTTCATCTCCTGAAATCACGTGTGCGCCTACCTGCAGGCCCTGGGGTGCAATAATGTATCTTTTTTCACCATCCGTATATTGCACTAATGCGATAAAACAGGTACGGTTAGGATCATATTCAATAGACACAACCGTAGCAGCCATGTCTTTTTTATTCCTTTTGAAATCGATAATCCGGTAATGATGCTTATTTCCACCACCCATGTAGCGGGTAACACGACGGCCCTGGAAGTTACGTCCAGCCGTGTTTTTCTGCGGCTCCAGCAAACTCTTTTCAGGTTCGTTGGTAGTGATTTCAGCATAAGCATTTCCAATTCTCCAGCGTGTGCCGGCGGTAATTGGTTTGTACTTTTTAAGTGCCATTGTTACAACTTTTTTACAGCGGAATTTTCAGCTCCGCGGCTATCATTAAATATTAGAATACAGATCAATGGTTTCACCATCAGCCACTGTTACCAGCGCCTTCTTATAAGCGCCTTTCATACCTTGTATGAAACCTGCTTTGGTGTAACGGGCTTTGTTCTTACCTGGAACCACCGCGGTATTTACATCTACCACACTAACTCCGTAGAATTCTTCTACCGCTTTTTTGATTTCCAGTTTATTGGCCCGGCGGTCTACTTTAAAAGCATACCTTCTTAATTTTTCCTGTTGAGCATTTGCTTTCTCAGTTAAAATGGGCTTTATTAATACTTCAGTCAGTTTCATTTTTATCTTTTTGAAACGTTACTTAAATTATGCTTCCGCGCCTGCTTCTTCTTCTACAAATATCCTGGCGGTATTCTCAGTAATCACCAGTACATCAGCATTCATAATTTCATAGGTGTTGATGTCGGCTAACAATGAACTGGTAATGTTTGGAATATTACGGGTACTCAGGTACAGGTTATCATTATATTCCGGCAATACGATCAATGTTTTCTTATTTGATAAGTTCAGGCTATTCATTATGTCAGACACCTGTTTGGTTTTTGGAACCTCCATGTTAATGTCTTCAATCACAATAATGGCGCTGTCTTTTGCTTTATAACTTAAAGCGGAAATTTTAGCCAGGTCCTTCACTTTACGATTCAATTTGAAATCATAAGCGTGCGGCTTTGGTCCGAATATGGTACCACCCCCTTTATACAAAGGG
This sequence comes from Chitinophagaceae bacterium, assembly GCA_023229465.1. GTDB lineage: Bacteria > Bacteroidota > Bacteroidia > Chitinophagales > Chitinophagaceae > Sediminibacterium. The sequence goes on along the minus strand of JALNZE010000022.1, from coordinate 12,630 downwards.
TTACGGATATTACCTTTACGGGCGCCACCGGTGCCTTTTTGCTTGTGCAATTTGCGGCTTGCACCCTGCACTTCAGCACGGGTTTTAACCTTATGCGTACCCTGGCGGCCCTGCGCCAGGTACTGTTTAACAGCCAGGTAAATCACATGATCATTTGGTTCAATACCAAAAATATCAGCAGGTAATTCAACCGTTCTGCCTGTTTTCTGTCCTTTTATGTCTACTACATCTACTTGCATGGTCATTCAATTAAAATGGTGTTTACTTCTGAATTAAAACGATTGATCCGTTATTGCCGGGAACTGAACCGCTGATCAGGATATAATTCTTTTCAGGGAATATCTTAACCACTTTCAAACCTTTCATTTTTACCCTGTCGCCACCCATACGGCCAGCCATTCTCATTCCCTTAAATACTCTTGCAGGATAAGAAGACCCTCCGATAGAACCGGGCGCCCTTGAACGGTCATGCTGACCGTGTGTAGCTTCTCCCACACCAGAGAAACCATGGCGTTTTACAACACCCTGGAAACCTTTGCCCTTGGTGGTACCTACCACTTCCACATCATCGCCTTCGGCAAAAATGTCTACCGTGATGGTTTCACCCAATGCTTTTTCTATGGAATAGTTACGGAATTCTTTTACGAATTTCTTTGCGCCGGTTTGCGCTTTGGAGAAGTGATTCAGCTCGGCTTTAGTAGCATGTTTCTCTTTCTTTTCGCCGAATGCCAATTGTAAAGCTGTATACCCATCAACGTCCATCGTCTTTACCTGGGTAACAGTGTTGGGGCCAGCTTCAATAATGGTACAAGCTGTTTGCTTGCCATCTGCTGCGAAGATGCTGGTCATCCCGATTTTTTTACCAATAATACCTTTCATCGTTTGCGGTTTATAGCCCCGCGTGGTTATGAGGACATTCCGATGATGAAATCGGAATTCAATCCTTGTTTTCTGCCGACCTTTTCCGTTGTTTCCCAAAATCAATTCGGGAGAGGAAGTACCGGAAGCAAACAAACCTCGAAGGGCCTGTTTATATGTATGATCGCGGATTTTTATGATTTAGAAAGGATTCATCTGATGATTCCTTTCCATTTCAACCCGGACCGTTTTCGAACCAGAGCTGCTTTTTCCTTTTAAAGATTGGCAGATGGTTATTTCTTAGAACTAATGCTTCCGGCTTTGGGCTTTCAGCGTTATGCGTTTAGCGTTAAGCTTAACACGTTATCAGGCTTTGATCTCAACTTCCACACCTGAAGGAAGATCCAGTTTACTTAGCGCATCCACTGTTCTTGAAGAAGAAGTGTAGATATCCAGTAAACGTTTGTGCGTGCACAACTGAAATTGCTCACGGCTCTTCTTATTTACGTGTGGTGAACGCAGAACAGTAAAAATTCTTTTGTGCGTAGGCAAAGGAATGGGTCCTGTTACTACCGCGCCTGTACTGCGTACCGTTTTTACGATCTTCTCAGCAGATTTATCCACGAGATTGTGATCGTATGATTGTAATTTAATTCTGATTCGTTGAGACATAGTCGAAACCCAATTTTCTGATTGGGGTTGCAAAGGTAAGCGCCTGTAACTGAACAGACAAGTATTTTAAAAGATTTTTTGGGGATTTCTCAAATAAACCGCTAAAAATATCCCCATTTATCCCTCTCAGGGCAAAATATACCCCCTGACTTACCTGAAGGAAGGTACATTTACTTAATCCAAGGCGCTCCTGGCAGGTAACTTTACCCCGGATGTGCAAATAATACGGGCAATTTGATATTTTTACGGCAAGACATACCCAATGGCAAAAAAAAATAAGGTGAAGGCCCGGGAACCCATCGCTCCCGAACCGGCGAACGCCACCATACCTTCTTCCCCTTTTAACACCAAGCGTCTAATTCCCGTCTTCGCCTGTTTACTCTATTTCGCGGTTCATTTTATACCCGATTTTGGCTCTTACGACAATATGGGTTCGCAATGGTTGTATATAGTAGGAATTGATTTTTTGGTAACCTTTTTTATACTGGCCCGTAAAAACGATTATCAACTGGCTTCATCCGCCATTTTTGGCAATATTTTTTCAAAATTATACCTGGCTTTTTTTGTGTTGGCGGGTATTTCCACTTTTACGGCCATCAATCAAACAGAAAGCTGGGTTTGCTTTGTTCGGCTCATTGCCACTATTATCGCTTTTTTTAATATCAGCATACTCCTATATGGCCGTACCGACCTTTTTAAAATACTGGCCCAGTTACTGGGTCTGATATTACTGGTGGAATCCATCCAGGCCATCGGTCAATTTTTTAATGGCATTGCCGATACAGACCTATCCGGATTAATCCTTAGCCTGAAAGGCACTACCGGCAACAAGAATATTTTCGCGGCCAGTACCGTTGTTAAAATACCCTTTGTTATCTATTGCATACATACCTTTAAATTATGGGGAAGGATCGTAAACATAGTCATCCTTGTGCTGGCAGCCCTAACCATCTTCATTGTAAACGCCCGTGCTTCTTTCCTGAGTATCATTTTCATTACCCTCCTGTATATTATTTATTGTATCCTGGGATATGTAAAGGATAAAAAGATTAATCAAACCCTATATCGCGTCAGCTATGTTATTATTCCCATCCTGGCAGCCGCGTTTATTTCACAGATTGTATTAACCAATGTTAAAAATTTACAGGAGGCAAAAGGGGGGTATGGCACAGTAACTGATAGATTAGCCAGCGCCGCTTCTTTTAACGCGGAAGATAACCAGGTTAGGATTCGGCTCTGGACCCATGCATTAGATTATACAAGCAAGCATCCTGTGATGGGCTGCGGATATGGCAACTGGAAAATAGCTTCTATCCCCTATCAAAAAGCATTCATTAACGACCTGATGGTTCCGGTACATGCGCACAACGATTATGTAGAAATGTTCGCAGAACTGGGTGTTGCAGGCGGACTGCTGTACCTGGGATTATTTTTCTCTATCCTCTTATTTACCATCAAGGTTTATAGATCATCCGCTGCCGAAGAAACCAAATTAATGTCTCTTTTCTCCTTCCTTGCATTTATTGGTTATGCCATTGACGCCTTTTTTAACTTCCCGATGGAAAGGCCCGTTAGCCAGGTTTTCTTCGCTTTTATTACATCCATAAATATAGTGGCTTATATAAATGCATGCAAGGTTCCAATAGAAGATAACAATACTGAACATGCGCCTGGTAGCACCAAAACCGTTTTTGGATTATTGGCCATTTTATTTTTATTACCGGCAGGCTATGTTACCTATCTCACTTACAAATCCCTGGTTGCCCAAAAAACCATTATTCCCGATCTGGACAATGAACCCTTGAAATTAAAATGGAATGAGATCATTCCTCAATTACCATCTATTCCAAATATATCAGCATCCGGTCAACCCCTGGAAGCTATTGAAGGAAGGTATCTGTACGAAGCCGGGAAATACGAAGAAGCCCTGGTTTTATTAAACAGGGCCGGCAGCGCGAACCCCGTGATAGCCTATAGTGAATTCCTGAAAGCAGGGGTGTTTTACAGGCAGGGTAAAATGGATAGCTCCTTTATCTACGCGTCAAAAGCATTTTATACCAAGCCAAGGGCAAAAACCTATTATCAGACATTCGTAGCCATCATGGCGAAACAAAAGGATACGATAAACATTCAAAAAGCATTTGAGGAAGCCATTCAATACCGTAAAGAACCTTATGTATGGAACCTGTATATTTTAGGTTTATTAAATGCCCAGGGAAAAGGCTCTCCAAAGCTATTAACCCTTACAGACAGCGCCTTACAGCTATTTCCCGGTAATGCGGAATTACTGTTGAGAAGAAGAGAAATCATGCAATTCATGGGAGCACCCGTGGTAACTAAAAATGCAGTACCCATTGATTACGCGAAAGCGCAAACTTTCTACGATGCCGGTATTGTTTATTTTAATAAAGCCCAGGCCGCCGCAGCCGGAAAAGACGAGACAGCCCGGAAAGAAGGATTCGCTTCCGCCGCTTCCCATTTCCTGAAAGCCGCCGCCATCAACCCGGAAAATTATATTGTTTTTGAAAATGCAGCCATCTCATTTTTCAATATGAAAGAATACAATAAATCGCTTACCTATTTTAATAAAGTAATGGCCATGAAAACCGCGGTAGATGGCAAAACAGAATATTTTGCCGGGGTAGCTTTATACAATCTTGGCAAAAAAAACGAGGCCTGCCACTATTTAACTATCGCTCTGTTAAAAGGCTGGAAAGAAGCCGCCCCCATCCTTCAGAATAATTGTAAATAACCCACCCAAACAAAAAGCCCCGTTCCTAATTCAGAACAGGGCTTTTCTTATTACTTATCACTTACTATACTTATCACTAATCATCCACCTTCACCTTACCCTTACTCTTCGCGATCACTTCTTCGGCGATGCCGCTAGGCGCCGGCGCGTAATGACTGAACTCCATAGTAGAGGTAGCACGGCCGGATGATAAAGAACGCAGTTGCGTTACATATCCGAACATTTCACTCAAAGGAACTTTGGCCTTGATTACCTGGAGGTTACCACGGCTATCCATTCCTTCCAGCATACCACGCCTGCGGTTCAGGTCACCTGTTACATCACCCATGTATTGGTCAGGTGTTACCACTTCTACTTTCATGATAGGTTCCAGTAAAACCGGTTTGGCTTTACGGCCCGCTTCACGGAAGCCGGATTTGGCACACAATTCGAATGACATAGAATCAGAATCCACCTGGTGAAAACTACCATCGAAAATCCGCACTTTCATGCTCTCTACCGGATAAGCAGCCAGCACACCAGTGCCCATTGAGGTTTCAAAACCTTTCTGGATGGCAGGATGAAATTCCTTAGGAATAGATCCTCCAAAAATATCATTCTTAAATTGAAAATGTTTACCCGGGTTTTCAGTCAGCCACTCAGCATCGGCAGGCCCTATTTCAAAATAAATATCGGCGAACTTACCACGTCCACCCGATTGTTTCTTCAACACTTCACGGTGTTCGATGGTATTGCTGAATGCTTCTTTATACGCCACCTGGGGATTACCCTGGTTAATTTCTACTTTAAACTCGCGACGCATACGGTCAACGATGATCTCGAGGTGTAATTCACCCATCCCGGAAAGAATGGTTTGACCGGTATCTTCATCTGTCCTGACACGTAAAGTAGGGTCTTCTTCTACCAGCTTGGCAATAGCCATACCCATTTTATCTACGTCTACCTGTGTTTTTGGTTCAACCGCTACAGAGATAACCGGTTCAGGAATGAACATGTTCTCTAAAGTAATCGGATGGTTCTCATCACAAAGGGTATCGCCCGTTTTGATTTCTTTAAAACCTACCGCCGCCGCGATATCGCCCGCTTCAATAAAGTCGATTGGATTCTGTTTATTAGCAAACATTTTCATGATACGGCTGATACGCTCTTTCTTTCCGCTTCTTACATTCAACACATAAGATCCGGCATCCAGGTGACCGGAGTAGCACCGGAAGAAAGCCAGGCGACCCACAAAAGGATCGGTCATGATTTTGAAAGCCAATGCACAAAATGGTTCTTTTGCATTAGGCTTACGGTGAATAATTTCACCTGTATCCGGGTCGGTACCAACGGTATCTTCCACATCAACAGGGCTGGGCAGGTAACGGCAAACCGCATCCAGTGCGGTTTGTACCCCTTTATTTTTGAAAGATGATCCGCACATCATTGGTACAATGCTAAGATCAATACAGGCTTTACGGATGGCTTCATGAACCTCGTCTTCAGATATAGAAGCGGGATCATCAAAGAATTTTTCCATCAGCTTATCATCATATTCAGCAACTGACTCAATTAATTTAGCTCTCCAGAAATTGGATTCTTCAATCATATCTTCCGGAACAGGAATTTCTTTAAAGGTCATTCCTTCCGTTTCCATATCCCATATAACCCCTTTCATGGTAATCAGGTCCACCACACCTATAAAATCATCTTCTGCACCGATAGGTAATTGCAAAGGCACGGCATTCGCGCCCAGCATTTCTTTTACCTGTGCTACCACCATTAAGAAATCGGCGCCTGAGCGGTCCATCTTGTTTACAAAACCGATACGGGGAACTTTGTAACGGTTTGCCTGGCGCCATACGGTTTCTGACTGGGGCTCTACCCCATCAACCGCAGAAAACAAAGCGATCAGGCCATCCAGTACGCGCATGGAACGTTCTACCTCAACGGTAAAATCTACGTGGCCCGGCGTATCAATAATGTTAAAATAATATGATTTGGTATTGGCATCAGCCGTACCCTTATCGGTAGGAAATTTCCACTCACAGCTAACAGCCGCGGAGGTAATGGTAATACCTCTTTCTTTTTCCTGTTCCATCCAGTCTGTGGTAGCTGCCCCATCATGTACTTCACCAATCTTGTGAATCATACCGGTATAACGTAAAATACGCTCCGTTGTAGTGGTTTTACCCGCGTCTATGTGAGCGGCAATACCAAAGTTGCGTTGTAGTTTCAAGTCCGCCATAAAGAGTGCTTGTTTTTAGTTTGATTTTGAAGTTAGCCTCCAAATTTTTTCGAGCGGCAAAGGTAAGGATTATGGCGATTGATTGATTATTTAAGGGAGATTAAATTATGGTGTTGAAAAATAGATAATTTTAAAGTCAAATACAACAAATGGTAAAAATCAATCAGATAAGGGCCGCCCTTGCCGGCAAATCAGCTCCTGCGCTATTATTTTGTACCCTTTATTTTGCCATCCATTTTATACCTTATTCAGGCGCCATTGACCCGATGGGCACCCATTGGTTTTACCTGGCCTTACTTGATCTGGTGGTTACCATTTACCTTTTTGCCGGAAAAAGCCACTATACTACTGCCATTAAACCCGTTTTCAAAAATGGCTTTTCTTACCTCTACCTGGCCTTATTCGCGTTAGCGGGCTTATCGGTATTCACAGCCCTAAACAGAACAGAGGCCCTTGTTTGCTATGCACGCTTTATCGTAACCATCATCGCTTATTTTAATATCGCTATCCTATTACATGGACGGCTGCACCTGTTCAAATTATTAGCGCGGGTACTATCCGTAATTTTATTGGTTGAATCTATTCAGAGCCTGATCGCTTTTTTTAATGGGCTGGAGACTATGCCACTCGATAAGCTTATTTTAAGCCTTCAGGGCAGTACGGGCCTTAAAAATATTTTTGCCGCCGCCCTGGTAGTAAAAATTCCTTTTGTAATCTATTGTATTTACACATCAGGCTTATGGGGCAAGATCATACAGATGGGAATACTTGTTCTGGGTGTACTCACTATTTTTATTGTTAACGCGAGATCGTCTTATGTAGGCCTGTCACTGGTATTGCTGATGTACCTGGCATTTTGTGTTCTGCAATATTTCAAAGAAAGAAAAACAGAACCACTATTGTATCGGGTGGGCGCTGTTTTGTTGCCTGTGATGGCTGCCTTTTTTTTATCACAGATCATTTTAAGCAATGCCCTGAACCTGCAGAGTAATCATGGCGCTTATGGTACCGTTACTGAAAGACTGGGAACCATCAGTTATGAAGGAGATGGTCGCGCCGTACATTGGGAAAATACCCTCTTGTACTTACAACAATATCCATTCTCCGGATGTGGCTATGGCAACTGGAAAATAGCTTCAGTACCCTTTGCTAAAACATGGGCCAATGATTTTACAGTACCCATTCATTCACACAATGATTTTCTGGAGATCTCCGCTGAATTAGGTATACAGGGGGGACTGCTTTATCTTGGGTTATTTACCTGTTTATTAATTTACAGCATTCGTACCTGGTTTTCAAAAGCGGATGAGGAAGTGAAACTGGTAGCCGCCTTTTCTTTGATGGCATTGGGTGGATATTTTATTGATGCCTGTTTAAACTTCCCGATGGAGCGGCCCATTATGCAGGTATTTTTTGTGTTTATTGCCGCGATAAATGTGAGTGCATTTAATAAGGCTAAGGAAACACAAAACAATTCAAAGCTCCCGACTGAAAAGGCGGGTTCCGGTAAACCATTCTATGTTTTAACAGCCCTCCTGTTTTTAATACCCGCTACTTACCTAACGTATAACAGTTATCAATCCATGGTAGCACAAATGCGGATTCTTCCAGATGTAAGACTTGAAACACATGCCATCAGTTTTGAAGAAGTGAATGCCGCCTTCCCCCCTGTGCCAAACCTGACAACCAAAGGACAACCCATTGCCGCCATAAAAGGAACCTATTATTATTATGCCAAACAATATGATAAAGCGCTGGCGCTGTTAGATGAAGGATCCAAAGCGAATCCCTATCTGATGTACAGTGAATTCATGAAGGCCAATGTTTTCTTTGATATGAATCAAATAGACAGCGCTTGTTTCTATGCCGCCAAGGCATTTTATGCAAGGCCAAGAGCCAAAGTTTATTATCAGAACCTGCTTATTTTTTGTGCCCAAAAAAATGATACTGCCGCCATAAGAAAAGCGTTTGAAGAATATACCAGGTATCGTAATGAGCCTGATGCATGGCGACTGTATTTATCAGGATTATTTAATACGCGGAATATTGACAAACAAAAACTGTTATCTATTGCGGATAGCGCCCTTCATTTATTTCCCGATAACCCCACACTGGTAGAAAGCAAACAGGCTATCCTGAATAGTATGTCACCCGCGGCTACAGAGAAACCCTTGCCGGCAGTGAATCCTGACGCAGCGCGGCAATATTTGGCAAAAGCGGTGGATGCTTTTAATAAAGGAGATTATGCAGGCGCCGCGCGGAACTTCATCAAATTAGCCGCGATTAATCCCAATGAATACAGCATTATAGAAAATACAGGTATCTGTTATTTCAATCTGAAAGAATATAGTAAAGCGATCGGGTTTTTTGACCAGGTTATACAAATGAATATTGCAAAAGATGGAAAATCAGAATTTTTTAAAGCCAAATGTTTGCTTACACTGGGTAAAAAAACGGAAGGCTGCCAAATGCTTCGGATAGCCGGTACAAAAAAGCATCCGGAAGCGGATGCTTTTATCAAACAATATTGTCAATAAATAATTTTACCTGGCCTTACGAACACTTACCAAACCCAGATCATAAATCAGCGCGGAATTAGGTGGAATGGTGCTGGTACCCTGTTCACCATACGCCAGTGCAGCCGGTACAATAGCCCTGCAGATGGTACCTTCGGGCATACGTAAAATCAGGTCGCGTAATCCCGGGTTCATATCCGCTAAAAGAGCCAGGTAAGAATTTTTAGATTTATTGGCATCTTCAATTACCGTTCCGTCCGGAAGTGTGGTAGTAACATTCAGAATAATGGTATCTTTCTCTGTAGGAACTATCCCTTTCCCGGCTGTAATTATCGAATAGTACACACCACTGGGTAATGCGCTAAAACCAGGGGTAGTTTTTACTTTATCAAATAATAATTTTTCCATTTTTTTCCCATTTTCCAATTGGAAGTTTCGCTGATAGGCCAGTAAACGGGCTTCAGTAGATGCCGGGTTTACCATCAATGGTTTATTATTCGCCACATCATCAATGGCTTTTTTAAACAGGGTTGGATTAGTGATTACAAAACCTGTTTTGGCAAACAGTTGTTGCATCATGTATACCCCCAGGCTGTATTGAATGGTATCTTCTACCGGACTGTTTTTAGGTTTAGGGGATACGGGTTTGGGTTTTTGCGCGAAAGAAACGCAAACCAGCAGTGATAAAGAAACTGTAAGCAGGAGTATTTTTTTCATCTGATTATGTATTTATATGTTGATAAAGATATGAAAATGAGTCATAAGGGTATTCCCATTACCACCATTCAATATAACTTCCTGCCTTAGCCGTAATGGCGGAATTAGCAATTTCAGAGGCAAATCTCACTATCACAGTACCGGCTGCATTGGGCAACACCATCCCCTGGATGATGGCCACATTTCCGGTTGTAGTACCAGAACCGGCATTGGAAGCTGTCGGAATTCCATAGGCTGTGGCATTGATAAATGTTCTGGTTGTTGCTGCAAGTGAATAATCAGAAGCGTATGCAAGAAAGTTAGTGGTTGGTCCGTTAAGGGTCCACCGGCTACCAGTATTAGTAGCTGCTGAAGTGTAATAAATTACAGCTTTAAAATGATACATCTGATTCGCGGTAACTGCAAAGGACAATCCGGTAACATCCGCAAGCGTATTAGCGCTAGCATTATTATTAACAACATCACTGGTAATCATCACATTTTTAATATATGCTGCCCGGTCAACATATGCAGTGGTTGCTAACGTAGTGGAACTGTCCCCAAGAGCCGCGGTTGTTGCGGTACCGGATATTGTACCTGTAACGATTAGTCCCGATACATTTAAACTGGTTAACGTACCTACGGAAGTGATATTTGGCTGCGCGGCAGTTGTTACCGTTGCAGCCGATCCTGTTACACTTCCATTTATTGGGGCAGTTACGGTAAGACCCGTTAAGGTTCCTACTGAGGTGATTGCCGGTTGTGCCGCCGCTGTTACTGTTGCCGCTGATCCTGTTACACTTCCTGCTATTGGATTGGTTACCGCTAAATCAGTTAGCGTACCTACGGAGGTGATTGCCGGTTGTGCCGCCGCTGTTACTGTTGCAGCCGATCCTGTTACACTTCCATTTATTGGGGCTGTTACGGTAAGGCCCGTTAAGGTTCCTACTGAGGTGATATTTGGTTGAGCGGCTGTAGAAACAGTACCACTTAAAGTGCTACCCGCAACCGTTCCGGATGAAGTTACTGATGTAGGCGTGATTGCTCCCAATGTAAGTGTGATATCAGGGGTTGTAGTCGGGTTTGTCACGGAACCGCTCACACCATTGGCTGTAGCTACTGAAACAGAAGTAACGGTTCCCGTACCCGCTACGGTGGCCCAGGTATTATCGCCTCTCAGGTAGCTAGATGAGCTTGGCGTTCCCGTAGCGGAAAGGTTGGAGATGCCTACTATGCCATTGGCAAGGGTTCCGCTAAACGTTCCACCGGTAATAGTGCCACTTACAGCTAATGCACTTAAGGTACCAACCGAAGTAATGTTAGGCTGCGCGCCTGTTGACAGGGTACCTATAAAATTCGTTGCCTGAACAGTTCCCGTAGCAGTTAGGTTATTAGTCTGAATTAATGATGAAATACTTAGATCAGTAATAGTATTATTTGTTAATGAACTCTTTTTAACCACTGTTCCTACTTTTGCATAACCGGTAGTTACCTGGTTACCTACCAGCATAACAGATGTATCCTGGCTTCTAATGCGCAAGGTAAAGAGTGTTGATAAAGTATCGATAAACTTAATTACATGTCCCGCTCTCGCATAACCGGTATTAGCTGGGGCAGCTCCTCCATAATAAGAGGATCCGCCTAACATAATTGCCGTATCAGAGAGTTTCAGCCTGTTGGCAAACAATCCGAGAGTATCATTATACTTAACCACATGGCCATATCGTGCATAACCGGTACTACTAAAGAACCCCTGCTGTGTACCTGCTACCATGGCTGCTGTATCAATATACATGACTACCCCATTAAATGTACCGGCTGTTATAGATCCGGTTACATTCAAATTAGACATGGCGCCGGTTGTAGCGCTTATAGTACCTGCGCTGGCTGTACCGGAAACGGCCAAACTACCTAAGGTTCCAACTGAAGTAAGTGAAGATCCGGTAATGGTAGCAGGAAGTGATGTACCTGTTAAGGTACTTGCATCCGCGGGTACTGTGATATTAGTAGTTCCATTAAAGGAAACCCCATTAATTGTTCTCGCATTTTGCAGCGCGGTAGCTGTTGCCGCGTTACCTGTTACACTTCCACTAATAGGATTGGTGACTGTTAAGTTAGTTAACGTACCAACTGAAGTAAGTGAGGAGTTAAGAATATTTGGCGCAAGCGTTGTGCCCGTTAAACTATTAGCATTAACTAATAAGGTGATATCCGTGGTACCATTAAAAGATACCCCGTTTATATTACGCGCTGTCTGTAACGCTGTGGCTGTGCCCGCATTACCTGTAATCGTTCCGGTGATTGGATTGGTTACAGCAAGATTAGTTAATGTGCCCACACTCGTTAACGATGATGCTGTTACATTGCTTGCAAGCGTTGTGCCTGTTAAACTATTAGCATTAACCAATAAGGTGATATCCGTGGTACCATTAAAAGATACGCCGTTTATATTACGTGCAGTTTGCAATGCTGTGGCCGTTCCCGCATTACCTGTAATCGTTCCGGTGATTGGATTCGTTACGGCAAGGTTAGTTAATGTGCCTACACTCGTTAACGATGATGCTGTTACATTGCTTGCAAGCGTTGTGCCTGTTAAACTATTAGCATTAACTAATAAGGTGATATCCGTAGTACCATTAAAAGATACCCCGTTTATATTACGTGCTGTTTGAAGCGCTGTGGCTGTGCCCGCATTACCTGTAATCGTTCCGGTGATAGGATTCGTTACAGCAAGGTTAGTTAACGTACCAACACTCGTAAGTGAGGAGTTAAGAACATTTGGTGCAAGCGTTGTACCCGTTAAACTATTAGCATTAACCAATAAGGTGATATCCGTGGTACCATTAAAGGATACCCCGTTTATATTACGCGCCGTCTGTAACGCTGTAGCTGTTCCCGCATTACCTGTT
>JALNZE010000042.1 GCA_023229465.1 Chitinophagaceae bacterium | reverse complement strand
GATGATTTGTTTCCACTTCCAACATTTTGTGCCCATTTGGTTTCCAGGCAAATGGACGGGTTTTTTAACTCTGGAAGTGGTACACTTTTCACCCGGAATTTGGTACACTTTTCAATCGGTATATACACGCTTGAAGATATTGCCGAAGCCAACACATTAATGAAGCATATCCTGCTCAAAAAAAGCGATGAATTAGGCTACGCAACCCGCAACTTTTTAGAGCGGTTAAAATCGTTTATCAAAAAAAGCAAACTGACCCTGTTTACCAATAAGGAGATACGTCAGGCACTTAAGGAGAACCCCAATACCCAAAAGAAGTATATGGCAGAGTTACAGCAATATGGCTATGTGCGAAAAAAGGAGGGCGATAAGAAAAAGGGCTTTACCTACGAGATTGTAAGCCTTGAAGAGTATAACCAATTGAAAGACAGCATTAACCACGCTTTAGACGGGGTTTTGGACAAGCTTTCAAAGTAAGTGGTTATAAGTGGTTATTTGGGGTGGCGAACCACTTAAAGCCTTGCTGCTACTGCATTTAGGGTAAGTGGTTCAGTAGTTCGCACGTTTTCGAAGGTACACACCAAAAAAAACCTCAAAACCTACAAAATGAAAAGCCTGCCAGTCAAATCACAGCACTATAATTACTTACTAAAGGCATACCAGGAATATTTACAGATAACAGGCTTTGCGCCTAAGACTGCACTGCGTTGGCCGGTGCATGTACGGGAGTTGTTCCATTACCTTGAAAAACGCAATATCAGCCACATTACAGCCGTAGAATCCAATCATGTGAATGATTTTATAGACCACATTAAAAGGCGGCAGAATAAGAGCAAAGACGGCGGTTTAAGCAATAGCAGTATTAACGGTATTATCAATGCAGTAAACGGATTTGCTAAGTTCTTAAACAGCACCGGCAAATATGTGTTAGACCTGACGATGATCCGGGAAGAACCGAACACCGGAGAAAAGAATATCCTGACAGTTGAACAAGTGAAAGAACTTTATGAAGTAACCTTTCAGCCGTATGAATGGAACAGTGTGGCTATGGGACAACGGGACAGGGCGATCATAGCACTTTACTATGGTTGTGGATTACGAAGGGGCGAAGGTGTGCAGCTTAATATAAATGATATAGACCTGCAAAAAAGATTGTTGTTTGTCAAAAAAGCCAAGGGTTATAAGCAACGCTATGTACCCATAGCAGCCCGCCACGTAAATGATATTGTTGATTATATTAAAGAAGGGCGTGAATGGTTTTTATACTGTCACGGTACCAATGATAATTGGAGAAGCAGCCGGGGCAGGCCACCAGTTAAGAAAGATGTTGACCATGAAAACGCTTTTTTACTTACTCATCATGGTACACGGTTTTTACAACCGGAATGGCGATTGAAATATCTACTGAAACAGACTTCTATCACAACCAACATTACCCTGCATGGACTGCGGCACTCGATTGCCACCCATCTTTTACAAAGTGGTATGGACATCGAAGAGATAGCCAAATTCTTAGGCCATAGCAGCCTGGTATCAACACAGATATACACGCACATTGTTAATCAACTGCAAGACGATGAAAGAGTTTGAAGCATATCTTTTTGAAAAAAGATACCGTCCGTTGACCGTGAGCGGACACATTAAGAACGTCAGTTATTTTTTACAATGGATCGAGAGTAATAACATGAGTGATGTTGAAAACATCAGCTATACTGATTTGTTAAGCTATATACAGTATGAGCAAAAAAGAAATCTTGATACCGCTACGATCAATCTTCGATTAAGCAGTATCAGCCATTACTTTGAATTTTTGAAACAGGAAAATACGGTGAGCCGTAACCCTGCCCGGACACTTCGGTTAAAGGGAAAACTGCGGACGATCACAGAAAAGCCTTTACAGTATGAAGAACTGGAACAGTTGTATTATTCGTATAAGACATTAGAAAAAACAATACCCCGCAATTGTCAAAAGATTATGCCGTTAGTGCATCAAAGAAATACGGTGATTGTGGGCTTATTGGTATGGCAGGGTTTGCATAGCGGCGAGATAGAAAAACTGAATGTGCAGCATATCAATTTAGATGCAGGGACAATTCATGTGCCTGGTACCGTAAGAAGCAATGAGCGAAAACTTGCATTGAATGCACAACAGATTTTAACACTGCACACTTACCTCTATGGTGGTGTGAGAGATAAGCTACGAGGCAACGGCGATGGATTATTCCCGGGGCGGGCTTATGATACTGTGCAGCATTTAGTAAAGGAACTGCAAGGCATTAACCCGGTGATCAGGAACGTCCAACACATACGAGCCAGTGTTATCCTCTATTGGTTGAAACAGTACAATAAACGGCAGGTGCAATATATGCTTGGCTACAGGTATATTGATAGTGTAGAGCGATACGCAGCACAACAAACAGAAACCTTAACCGACCTGTTGAGTAAACATCATCCCTTCGGGTAATGGCACTTTATATGGTGATTTCTTTATCGTAATCCGTGCTTGTTCGAATCAATAACAGAAATAATATTATCTGGCATAAGAGCAATTAAATCATTGCTTTCCTTTTTGCCTTGAACAAATATTTGAGCCGCTACAAAAACACCTGCGAGCCGCCATTTGTTGGTTTTATATTCTTGCAGAAATACGGGCGCGCCGGAAAATCCCTTAAGCCACCGGCCTATTTTTATTGTCTTTGACAGAAAATGATAATTAATGCTGTCAATAATTTTAGTTTCGATATTCCCAACTCTTTGAATTATCTCGAAGGTGTTCGAAGGAATGTGAATGCGGTGTGGATCTGTAAAATATATCGCCTGGGAATCGGCCTTTAGCCCCTGCCCATAAATCTCGGCATCACCTAATTTTTTGAAAGGCGGAGCGATAAAATCCTCAACAGAATTAACATACGGGATTAGGGAATTATCCATTTTTATGACTGTTAAATCTGCGTCCTTTTCCTCCGATAGGCACGAGCAGGTATCACTTGGTTTGTTTAAAGGAATAGGCACCATCTGTTGTGGAGAGTTGGGTATGTAAACCTGCGCAATGTCATACGGATATTTTTGTTTGTTGGTGATTGAATCACAGTGAATAAAAATATGTCTAGCCGTAATTAAGTAGAGCCCATCGTTCCTTTTAATAAAAAAGCATGTCCCGAAATCCATGACTGCTTTCTTTAGTTCGATGGTAAACACCTGGTACGAGTATCTACCTAATGAATCTCCACTAATATTATTTTTTTGGCCGCAGGAAGCCAAAAAAAGCAGAACTAGGATAAGTGTAAAAGAGCCCTTCATAACGATAAATTTATTGAATATACGAGTAGCCCTCAACAAAACACGATGGCTAAGCTGCCGCCGCCGGTCAGCACCTATAATACAGATGAACTTTTGTGACGGCGTTGGCTTCCACAAAAAAGCTAACGATAAGGCAAACAATTATTTTTTCATTCAGCCATGAGCAAACTCATCGTTAGCCTTTTTGTGGTTAAACGTTAGTAAATAATCCTCCAATTACTATAAGGCTTCTTATGTTAAATCAATCATGCAAAAATGGCACCCTCATATTAAAAAAATAGGTATTTTCAGTTTTGAAGCTCTTTGAAAATTTTACCATTTCACGAATAAGCCTATTTAGATCAAGACCATTTGGGAAATACCAGAGTTGTGCTCACCGATGAGCAACAAACAGACACTTATCCGGTAGCAACTCTCGAAGATGGAGCGACAGCAACAGAACAAACCTACTATTCAATCAATACCGGCAACATCGTTGCTAACCCAGGATCACTACCAAGTACCTATGCAAACAACAATGGTAACCCTCCATATAATACCAATCCAAACAGTAACACCACTGCCACCAGTGCGAAGATGTATAAGCTCAATGGCAATACCGGTGACAAAACAGGACTAGGTATTACGCTTAAAGTAATGGCCGGAGACAATGTAAATATTTATGGCAGGAGTTATTGGACTGGCAGCAGCCCGAATAATTCTTATTCAACGGTAGTCAATGACCTGTTGACAGCATTAGCGGGTACGAGTGCTGTAGCCAATGCAGGCAAAGGAGCGACAGCCGCAGCACTTACCGGTTCGGGAGTCACTCCAAATGATGTATCAAACTTCCTTTCAACTGCACCACTTGTCAGTGGTAGGCCGAAAGCATACATCAACTGGATATTGTTTGATGAACAATTTAGAGCCGTAAGTTCAAGCAGTGGATTCAGTGCAGTAAATAGTACAAGCGGACTGCTTAATACACATACCCAGGGAGTAAGCATAGCCAAGAACGGCTACCTTTATGTGTACTGTTCTAATGAGAGTAATATTGATGTGTTCTTTGATAATTTACAGGTGATACAGAATCGTGGTCCACTTTTAGAGGAAAGCCACTATTATCCGTTCGGGTTAACAATGGCAGGGATATCTTCTAAGGCTGCTGGGAAGTTGGAGAATAGGTATAAGTATAATGGGGGTAGCGAATTACAGAATAAAGAGTTCTCCGATGGCTCGGGTTTGGAAATGTATGATACCCATTTCAGAAATCTTGACCCTCAGTTGGGAAGATGGTGGCAGGTTGACCCTAAGCCGAATGCAAGTGAAAGCCCTTATGCCGCAATGGCAAATAACCCAATTCGATTTAATGATGTATTAGGCGACACCACAAAGGTTTATGTATTTGACCAGAAAGACAGACCTCAAGATAATGGCACAAAAGGAAAAAGTTATGCGGCAGACGTATATGTGTATGATACAGAAACAGGTGGACTTAAAGGCCCCTATGCAGGTAGCAGTTATCCAAACTCCAAATCAAACAAGGACAACTCTACCTCTGCAAATACCCTAAAAGACGGGGAATATGATTTTAATAATAAATCAGGGCACAAAGGAAGCACTAAAAAAGGATTGAATGTAGTTAACAGTAAAGGACAGAGAAAAACTTCCGGAACAAGTAAAGACGGGAAAGACGTGACTATGGAAAATGTCAATGTACATGAAGGGGCGAGTGATAATGGAAATTATAGTAGCCGTGGTTCATTAGGTTGCATAACGATAAATCCTTCTGATGCAAGTGACTTTTTTGGTAATTTCAACTGGACAAATAAGCCAGAAACTACAGGAGATTCCAAAGGTAAAATTGTTGTAAAGCGAGGAGATAAGACCACTAATGTTGATAATCTTAAAAAGGAGGCTGACAAAAAGAAACAGCCAACTACAAATTAATTTCTATGATGCTGATTCAATGTAAATGGATATTTATCGTTTTGTCATTGTTTTCTTGTGAACCTACAAAGATGAATAACGATTGTAAAAAATGTAGTGTTGAAATCGCTATAAAAGCGTCCGATGTTTCCAATATAAACGAGGTGCTAATCAAAGAATTATTTTGTACAGGTAGGAAGAATTGCGAAGCGAATGTTGAGTTTATGGAAACATATAACGAAGCGTTGTTTTTGTGTTTACAAAGCAAGCCAGATATTTTTGTTCAACAGCTCTCGCAAATCTCAAATCAAGCATTTATTTTAGAACAGCTGAAAACACCAATCAATGATAAAATAGTTCCAAAACAAATTATTGATAAACTATTGCATAGTACTGCCAAAAGAAATGACTCTTATAACAAGATTTTAACCGCTTTACGCATTGCTGAAAAGAAGCAATAATTAACAAACATGTTTTTATAACTAAGTTACTCTAAAAGGGGGTGTTTCTTAAGCCCTAAACGCAAGAACTATGATACTGAAAACAGAAAACCCGAATTGCTTCACTTACTTGGAAAATCCACACAAATTGACCCCCGAATACCAGCGTAAACTCAACAAATGAGTTAATGATAGAATTGTTAGGCGTCTAAGAATTGATAAACGCCACTCCCAAGAATGTTGCTTGGTAAATAGGTCTCTCAAAATCATTCGTCAGCAAGGTTTGCGCCAGGCATTCCTTCGTCAGCCTGTCACACTCCTTGCGTTCCTCATGGTTTTGTTCGGGATGCTCCTGTAAATAAAAAGGCACACCAGGTCATACTTCCCTGATGTGCCTTTTCATTTACCCGCATCCTTCTGTTGTTGTGCTCGCCTGCCGGCCATTGTCTGCGTTCCGGGATTTCGTTGGCACATATAGTCCACCCTTATGCTACGCATACCACACTCAACCCCTGCACTGTGTGTCCATCGCGCTCATGCTTCGCGCTTTACTGTCACCCCAGACAATGGCACTCGCAGAAACGTCCGTTCATTCTTCACTCCCGTTTCTTTGTCGGCGAGCAAGAAAAAAAGCAAAAAAAATAGTATGAGAATTTACAGCGATTTTAATTTGGCTGCTTTGATAAGGCTATCAAGTGTGTAAAGGATATGTTCTCTGTCAGGTTCAGGAAGCATATTTAAATCATTGAACCGTTTGAGCATTGCAGCATCTTTTAGAAAATCAAAGTCGGTGGAATCATCGAGTAAATATCCAGCAGTAGTACCGAGTGCTTCTGCCAGTTTCTTAATTGCATCCACGCTTGGTTTCACCTCATCTTTTTCATATTTCCCGATCAGTGAAGGATTGGTACTTAATGCCTGGGCAAGATCAGCTTGTGAAATATTTTTTGTCTCGCGTATGTCACGCATTTTCTTTCCAAATGTCAGCATGATTCAGATTCATTTATGGGTACTCAACCCCTTCACTGTGTGTCCATCGCGCTCATTCTTCGCGCTTTACTGTCACCCCAGACAATGGCACTCGAAGAAACGTCCGTTCATTCTTCACTCCCGTTTCTTTGTCGGCGAGCAAGAAATTGCTAATCAGAAATTTATTCAATATATTTAAGTACTACCCTCTCTAATCAATGAATGATCACTAAATGAAAATCAAGGCTTTCTTTAAAAACGGTAAATCGTCTATTTTAAACGGATTACAGAAATTCAAGCTTTTGTTTTTCCGTTGGAAGTATAAGATTGGCGTATTCTTAAAAAAATATGGAGGAACGATTGTTATATTAGGTATCAGTTTTGCACTTTCATTTATTATGTATAAAAAAATGATTGGCATTTCCAATAAGGATTATGACTACAAGAAAGTTTTGGAAATTCTATTGACTATTAATGGAGTTTTTTCTGCGATACTAATTACATATCTGTTTAATAGAATAACATGGAAAAAGGACAGGAAGTTGGATTTATTAATGAGAGCATAATTTAGTGATACATTAAAATTTATTTTGTATCTTTATGAGATGATAATGATAAAAAAGCGAGGCAGCAAAGACAGCCAGGAAACAAAAAGGAAGTTGGCGGTAGATTTTC
>JALNZE010000041.1 GCA_023229465.1 Chitinophagaceae bacterium | reverse complement strand
TAATGATAGGTTTTTAAAGGCATAAATATCCAAGCATTATTAAACAAAATGAAACTACATTTACACCCTGATAGGTGGTACACTTTTCACCCGGAATAGTGGTACATAATTGAATCGGTACAAACACTTTTTACCCTCCCTTATACCCTCACGGCATATCTATTATACTTCATACAAACATTCCTTCACCAGTAAATCATGTCTGTATGAGTATTCAACAGGAAGTAAAGTATTGTACGTATTGCGATAAACAAATCCGTGGGCGAAGTGACAAGAAATTTTGTAATGATTTTTGCAGGAGTTCGTATCACTATGAAATTAATAGAGATATTTCAACCTTAGTTCATTCTATCAATCTGGCCTTGCGGAGAAACAGAAAGATTCTTCAATCATTCATTTCGCCAACTGAACTGAAAACAGAAATTGAACGGGATAGCGTGTTGGTGTACGGGTTCAGTTTTACCTATTTTACTCACCAAAAGATGGTAAATGATACTCTATACCATTTCTGCTATGACTTTGGATATCATGTCGTCTCACGAGACACTATCTCAATCGTACACCACAAGAGCCTGATAGAAACAAAAAAAGCCTGACTATAATAGTCAGGCTTTTCCTTTGCTAAAGATGATAGGTTAATGGCTAAATGAATACCGGTATTGGTTTGTAACACCATTAGAAACGTTAGTAAAGGAAATTATAAGTGAGTTAATGGTAAGCGTCTCAATAGTTGCATTATAGATCTGCGTTCCATTAGTTGCTTGTACAACAAGAATTGTTTCATTTGTAGTAAGTGACCATGTGCCCGTTTCTAATATTTGGGGATCACTGGAGCTACATTTGGTTGCACCTTCACTGGATTCATAACTTCCGCTTGCTCTGTACACTACCTTGTTATCTTTCACACAGGCTGCAAGGCTGGCGTAGTCGTCTGTCCATACAGTTGCAGATACAGCCTTGTGTTGAATTCCGGCAATATTCCAATCCGATGAAGTAAGTAGGGTTGCCTTTGATGTTGTAGGAGTTGGCGTAGTAGATGAATCTCCACCTTTGGAACACGCCGTAATAAGAATAATTAAAAGTGAAATGATACTAATTGTTGTTTTGAAATTCTGTTTCATGCTTAGATATTTTGTTGTGTTTAAAAATGAATTTGTGGTTTACTATTTCATATAACCTTTTTCCTGGGCGAAAGAGAAAAAGCAATTAAACTTTACTTGCATCTTTGCTCCGTCTTTGTCTTTAACTGATTGCTCCACAGTTATGCCATTTTCAAGTGTCGCTCGAACTGCATCAATTGATTTAGCCGTTAATCCCTCTTTAATAGTCTTCAAATCTTCATCCTTGATTGCACTAAATAGTATAATGGAATTCACTCCGATGTCTCCGACCACATCACTTTTATTTGTTACTTCATCAACAACAAACTTTATCGGTGTACCATCTTTGAAGCCGAAATAAAACTCATTGCCTTTCGCCCCTCTATACTGATCGACAGTTGTTGTGTTGATTTTTTCTTGTGTTCGGATAATGACAAGAGCAATCTTGTTGATATCGCCCATACGGATAATTGAAGCGGCAATCTTAACATTTGAGTTCTTCATAGCATTATTGAAAATACCCGGTGCGTATAGCACACTTGACCATTCATCAAGCTGCTGTTTTGTGATCTTATCCAACCTTGAATTATCAGGCTTACAATTCTGAGCTAGGACATTGTGTGTTGTAAGACTACTGGCAATTAGTAGTATGATTAACCCGCGAAAAATGGATTTTGACATATTTGTGGTTTTGCGTTAAAAAATCAATGCTTAGGTTCATTAATATTCTTCATTAGTAATTTTTTCACTTTAAAAGAAATATTTTCCTTAAATATAATAGAAATAAATTAACTTTTAAGGGGATTTATATCTGTTTAGCATTAATTAGTTACCGTTTAGGGAAATTAAACGGCTCGGTATCAATTATTTGTCTTCTCTACATTTACCGATATGGAAAATGAGAGACATATATATAACCGTCTTAAATCCTGGCTTGCTTTAAAACAGATCAAGAATAAGGCCTTGGCGGAGCATTTGAATGTCAGCGAGCAAACCGTTTCTAAATGGTGCACGAATTATAGCCAGCCATCTATTCCAGACTTATAT
Organism: Chitinophagaceae bacterium; assembly: GCA_023229465.1. Lineage (GTDB taxonomy): Bacteria > Bacteroidota > Bacteroidia > Chitinophagales > Chitinophagaceae > Sediminibacterium. The sequence continues at coordinate 5,299 of JALNZE010000041.1, read as the reverse complement.
CGGATCGCGGAGTTTCTTAATGTTGAAGTATCAGATTTGCTTGAGCCGCTAAAGAAAAAATAAGCGGCATCTGAAGAAGCTTAATTTAAAATAAAGTAAGAGGAAACTTATTGTGTTCGTCTTCATTTTTGGAGGACGGTTGCAATCTCTCTTTTGTAATATCAATTCTCTCTTGGCAGTATTTGCTTCTGTTATGGTCGATAATCTTTGCTTTAAAATTCTTTATCCCTTCTATTAAACTAATCGTATTGGCACTAAATGGTTGAGAAGTAGTACCATCAATCAAAAGCTTTATATAGATCCCATATCGTGGAAGCCTTACTAAGTCTTCACTAGTTAATATTGGTTTAAATTCTTGTTCTAAAACTTTGGCATCCGATGCGCCAATCCGAAAGCAAATGAGTGTACCAACATTACCCAAAATAGCAGCAAGGATCTTTTCATGCAATTGATCAATATATTGATGTGTTAAGAAAAGAGATAAGCCATATTTACGGGATTCAGCGAGTATGTCAGCAAATGATAATGTAACAAACGAGTGCATTTCATCAATGTATAGATAAAAAGGTGTGCGTGTTTCTAACGGCTGGCTTGTCCTACCAACTGCTGCTGTTTGAAATTGCGTAACTAATAATGATCCTAATAATTGAGTACCTTCTTCTCCTAATGCACCTTTAGATAAATTAGCAATAAATATCTTTTTGTGGTTCATAACATCGGCAATACAAAATGAAGAGGTCTTTTGACTGACAATATTCCTAATAAGAGGGTGAGTTTGAAATAGCCCAATCTTATTAATAATCGGCGAAATGGCTTCCGCTTTTAGAGCCGGTGACATGGCATAAAATTCTTTGTACCAAAAGCTAAGAATGACAGTATCTGAGATATTCAAAAGCACTTCATTGCGGAAATTGACATCAGTCAACAATGGCTGAATGTCTAATAGATTGGCACCAGGGTATTGCAACAGCGTTAGGATGGTATTACGTAGAATATGTTCTAATCGTGGCCCCCAGGATTCAGACCATGCCTTTTTAAACGTCGAAATAATGGCTGAAGCCACCAAATAGTGATTAGCCGCCTCAACATTTTGGAGTGGATTAAAAGCCATGGGAAACTCTCTATCGGTAGCATTGAAATAGATAACATCTTTAATCCGACTTTCCGGAATATAGTCCAAAAGAGTTTCTGAAAGATCACCGTGAGGATCAATGATACCTATACCATTACCATTTTCAATATCAGAAATAGCCATGCGTAATAGTAAGGTGCTTTTACCAACTCCGGTTTTACCTATACAGTAGATATGACCAGAGCGATCATTTTGCTTGATGCCGAATCTTGTCCTCTTGTTTCGGTAGTCGATGAAACCTATGTATGTGATGTCGCTCATGTTCCAATTTTAGAATAATACCTGAGGGGATATAAGAGAGGGCTAAGAATATGAGGAACGTTACAATGTGTTTAGTGGATGCTTAGTCATTTGAGACCGCAAATGCTCTGCACTTGCCGCCAAATAAATAGTTGTGGTTTTAATATCGCTATGTCCCATCATTCTATACAGACTGTAAATATCACAGCCGCCCTCTAACATGAGCGTTGCAAATGTGTGGCGCAGTTTGTGCACGGTAAAGAAAATATTTGATGACTTGCGGATTTGGTCAACCAGCTTTTTTAGGCCGTTATCGGTAAATCCCATATTTCCATGCAGTGAGGAAAAGAATTCTGGGTTTGTTCTACGAAGTTTTGATCTTTCCGTAATATATTTCTTCAGTACCTGAGCTAACGAATAACTCATTGGGATTATTCTATCCTTTCTGCCTTTGCCTTGGCGGATAAAGATGGTCAGGTTCTCAATATCTACATCAGTATATTTTAGATTCAATAATTCTTGTTTGCGGATTCCGGCAAAAACAAACGTAGAAAATATAGCGTGATTCCTATAGCGTAGAAATTGGCTATTGTACGGATAATTGTATACAACCTCAAGCAACCGTAGCGTAGTTTGCTTGGTTAGTTTCGGCGGAAGCTTCTTTTCCAATTTCGGCACTTCAATATCCAAAATTGGATTGACTGCCAGCACTCCTTGTTTTCCGCACCATCGGAAAAACACCAATAGTGTCTTATGGTACGTAATGTATGTATTGACTGACCAGTGGCGCGTGGTGCGTCCGTAATAAAAGAGCGCTCTTATTTTATCAGGAGTAACCTGATCAATAGTTTCAATGCTCATGAACCGGCACGTACAGGAAATGACATACCTATATCGCCGAATTGTATCATGCGAATAGCCCTTAATTGAAAGCGAGTAATCACAGAACTGCTCCAAAAGGATACGTATATCCATATATGGTAAGTCCCTTACCCTAAACTGAATAATGGAATGGAAATGGGTCGTAAGTTTCAACCTATTTCAGCCCCTCAATCTTCAAATAATTCTTACTTTATATAGTTTTTTTGCAAATCCCTACCTCGCGATTCTCTCTTAAGGAGATGGTCGGGGGTTCGATTCCCTCACGGGGCACAAAACATATACTACAAGGCCTATTTTAAAAAATGGGCCTTTTAGTACGACCAGTTCCCGTTGAAATATGGTCGTGTAGGGCACCAAATTATTCAGAATATTGTAATGAACTGATATTAATTAAATAATCTAAACGACTTAAATAGCATATCATATCCTTTCAGTATCACAACTTATTAATATCATCTCGCAAATCTTCTGAACCCATAGATCGCACATACCGTTCTGTCATAGTGATACTCCTGTGTCCTAAGAGTTTCTGTATTTTAACGATGCCCACATCTCTTTTTGCAAGGTTCGTAGCAAAGCTATGCCTGAACTGATGCGCATGAAATTTCACACCCGATATTTGTATGAGACGCTTCTCCCAATGCTTCAATCCATTTCGAGTTAAGCCAGCATCCCCTCTATTAGCAGACACCCATAGCTGCTCTGTTTTAAATTTCATTTTATTGCGCTCTGTAAAATAATCTTTTAAATTTTTTGACAACGTGGGATGCATCGGCAATGTCCTAGTTCGTTTTGATTTTGATGTATCTCCTTGAATGGTAATCTTGCCGTTATCAATATCAATATCACATACACGCAATGAGATCAGCTCTCCACGTCTCAATCCACAATAATAAAGGACACTAAGTATTGCAACATCTCTCCGTAAAACCAAAGGACTCGTATTACGCAATACAATCGCCGAAAGCATCCTATCAACATCTTCATCCTTCAAGGCTTTAGAATCATCGTAGCGAGGCTCAGGAGGCCTTTTAAGCTCCTTTAGAGGGTTTTGGGGCATATATCCCTTCCTTTGTAGCCATTGAAAAAAAACATTAAGCTTAGCCCAATATGTCTTTATGGTTGATGCCTTTACTCCAATCTTGGGAGTGTCTTTACCAACAATCCGGGTACGCTCTTGCAATTGCCTGAAAAATTCTATCATGACGGATGGAGTTAGAAATTGAACTGAACCTACATCAGGCATCAATTGTGTGAAAAGAAAAAACAGGGATGCATAGCCTTTAATAGTAGCTGGTCGTAATCCAGACGTAAATTGACATTCCTTGAGGTACTCTTCAAAAAGCTTTTTTAAATTATCTCCTGAGACATTCTGTTGCTTGTTCATCTTACTCACATTGTAGTAAATCAAGTACGTGGAGATAAGAGAGGGTCAATGTCTGAGAATTGCATTTCACCCTCTCTTATCCCTTAGACATCTTCCGCATATAATTTAATCATGGAAATATGTCGGTTTCCTTTAGAATTATTTTATCACCTCTATGTATACTTAAAAAAATGGTGGCACTATGCCACCTTTCAGAAAGACGTTTGTAACGTCTTTTATTATTTTCCTTTGAAGTAAAGTTGTGAAATCAAAAAAGCTATATATAAAATCGACGAAACGATTATATATATAACGATACGATTAACGACGACGGTTTGAGAGAAAAATTATTAGTTAGCTCTTTAACAATTATGCAAAAGTATAATCCGAATGAAATTAAATTGGCGAATGAATTAGCTGAAACCTTAAAGGACAGGGAGGCCATGCAGTATTATCTGTCACTTACCCGAAAGTATCATGAAGCATTCTTGCGACAGATACTTGCCAAAGTAATGTCCATCGATGGATCTCAGATCAGGAAGACACGGGGCGCTTTATTCACTTATTTGGTCAATCAAAAGCATGGAAACGACAATCTTGGGGCTTAGTTTTAGTACACGAATGCTAGGGCTCGCCGTTTTCAAATCCAACACTCTCATTGATTACTCACTAAAGTTACACAAAGAGATGTGGTCCCCGCAAAAGCGAGATTTGGTACTAGCCAGCCTGGCATCGTGCATCAAGCACTATACAATAACAGATATTGCCTTGTCAATACCTGACGAGCATCAACAAACGAAAGCATTTAAGGAATTGCAAGAGGCCATTGAGGGCTTTGCACGAAATCATGATATGCAAGTGACACTCTACACAGCAAAAGAAGTGTACCAAAGATTCGGCAGTCCGGTGAAAAGAACTCGCAATGCCTTAATGACCCGTTTAGTGTTATTGTTTCCTGAACTCTCGCTTTATTTTGAGCGCGAAAAAGTCAACCGCAACAAGTATTATGTAAAACTTTTTGAGGCCATTGCAGTAGCGGCCTATCATTCTCAAGAGAAATAAGAATACTATAAGAAAGCGGAGCAAGTGCTTCGCTTTTTTGTTTGCATCCAACCCTACCTTATATAGACTCTTCCTTTTTTATACACTGTATACAAATCTTCTTTGTAAACAATTAAATAAATAATCATGAGCCAAACAGAAACACTTCTGCCGGATGTGTACAGCATTGTAACTAACCGCATTATCGAACTATTGGAAAAAGGAACTGTCCCTTGGAAAAAACCATGGAAAGGTGCTGGTATTCCAATAAATCCAATTACAAAAAATACTTATCGAGGTATTAACTTTCTACTTCTTTCATCTCTTGATTACGACCGCAATCTTTATCTGACTTTCAACCAGATCAAAGAATTGAATGGCAGCGTAAAGCGGGGTGAGGTTGGTCATGTTGTAATTTTCTGGAAGAAAAAAGCCATAGAGCAAAACGAATCGGTTCAACAATCCGAAACTACAAAGTCAACACGTACCATTTTGAGATATTATAAAGTATTTATTAATCGTTTAGTTATTTAGTGATACAGAATTCTCTACGCTGCATATCTGACGTGGCTTACATGAAAATATTTTTGCACCTGCTTTCTGTCATTTTTCCTATTGTTCATAAAATCTTCAACATT
>JALNZE010000021.1 GCA_023229465.1 Chitinophagaceae bacterium | reverse complement strand
CTGAACCTGTTGAAAAACGAAAACAGTAAAAAAAGAAGTATTAAAAACAAACGGTTACTCTGTGGCTGGGATGAAGACTTCTTGGCTAATCTGCTCTTGTGCCAAATTTAGATGCGTTTGCCCTGCAGATATCCGGGTATGCGGGTGTACTTAAATAATAATTCCCTATCTTTGCGGCATTCATATACTCTCTCTACAGACTGATCACTCTTCCGTGACAAAGTTTATCAAGTCAATTACGGGCAGGTTATATATCATCTGAGCAATTTCAGGTGTTTATTCATTTAAATGATACTATTTTGTTATTCGAACAATTACATCTCATTGAGCCCATCCTGAAGGCGCTCAAGACGGAAGGTTACACAACACCCACACCTATTCAGGAACAATCAATACCCATTCTTCTGGAAGGCAGGGACCTGTTAGGTTGTGCCCAAACAGGAACCGGTAAAACGGCGGCATTTGCCATTCCAATTCTGCAGATGCTGCACAAAGCAAAAGAAGCGGGCAATACCGGCAAAGCCATTAAAACACTCATCTTAACACCCACCAGGGAACTGGCCATACAGATAGATGAAAGTTTTGCGGCGTATGGCAGATACCTGAACCTGAAACACCTGGTTATTTTTGGAGGTGTATCACAACAACCGCAAACCAATGCCTTACGCAATGGGGTAGACATATTGATTGCAACACCTGGCAGGCTATTAGATCTGGTGGAACAACGTTTTATTAATCTGTCACAAATTGAAATATTTGTATTGGATGAAGCGGATCGTATGCTGGATATGGGTTTTATTCACGACATCAAAAAAATTATCGCGAAAATTCCGGCCAAACGTCAAACGCTTTTCTTCTCGGCAACCATGCCGGCAGAAATCGCCAAACTATCCGGTACCATTTTGCACAACCCTGCTAAAGTAGAAGTAACCCCGGTTTCTTCCACTGCCGAAACCATTCAGCAATCCATGTATTTTGTAGAAAAAGATAACAAAAAACATTTGCTGATACATTTGCTGAAAGACAAAGCCATACAATCGGCGCTGGTATTTACCCGTACCAAACATGGTGCGGATAAAGTAGTGAAAGAATTGTCGAGAGCGGGTGTAGGCGCGGAAGCCATTCATGGCAATAAATCGCAAAATGCCCGTCAGCGGGCCTTAAGCAATTTTAAAAGTGGTCATACCAGGGTATTGGTAGCTACCGATATTGCCGCAAGGGGTATTGATGTAGACAACCTATCGCATGTTATAAATTTTGAATTGCCGAATATTCCTGAAACCTATGTACACCGGATTGGCCGTACCGGACGTGCTGGCGCCAGTGGTATTGCCTTCTCATTTTGTGATGCGGAAGAAAAAGAGTTTTTAAGAGATATCCAGAAACTGATTTCCAGTTCGGTACCTGTGGTAACTGACCATCCTTATGCTATGAGCAATGCTTCACTGCAAGCTATTCCCGGTATTCAACAGCGGCCCGTGCAACGTCACTATAACCCCAATCAGCGCCAATCTTTCAGGGGTGGTGATGCCAGGAGGTATGCAGGTAAACAGCAGACAAATCGCGGAAACTAATAACTTACTATATCTAAAACCATTTCAATGGCTGTTATTTAATTTCAAAATTCCCTTACATTTGCGCCCCTGAGCGGATGTGGCGAAATTGGCAGACGCACTAGACTTAGGATCTAGCGCCGCGAGGCGTGTGGGTTCGACCCCCTCCATCCGCACCATTTAATTTTCAATCAATTACACAAGACCCGCTTCGGCGGGTTTTGTATTTTTTAGGAATTTGCAAATCCACACCCTAAATAACCATCTAAATTGATCATTATAGATTGCAAAAATTTCAGAGAATGTAATTTTTTATTTTCACACAATCATAACAATTAAGTAAGGTTTGCATCCATCCGACAAATTTTGCTTTCTTTTTTTTCAGATGATTTGAATTTCGGAATTGCCTATCAGATAATATTCATATAGAAAGTACTTCTTTTATTTTCAAATAAATGTCGAATATTTCCACCATTAAAGCCAATTTAGTATATTTGTGATGGAATTTACCAACAAAATAGACTAATTCAATTGTTGGCATTTGCCAACATTATTCACTAATAATACATTTAAAGATGGAAAAAGCCATCAAATACTGGTACGCAATGAGTGACCCGGCAATTTTGGAGGTATTGGGTAACTTCATTCAACAAACCCGGTTGCAGCAAAACAAAACCCAACAGCAAGTGGCGGCAGCGGCGGGCGTCAACCGTTCTACAATGGTGCAGGTTGAAAATGGCGGCGGCGGCACACTACTTTCTTTTATTCAAATATTAAGGGCTTTAGAGCAGTTACAACTGTTTCAAAATTTTGAAATAAAGCAACAGCTCAGTCCGTTGCAATTGGCTAAAATTGACCAGAAAAAGCGGCAGCGGGCAAGCAATAAAAAAGCTGCCGGAATCGAAAAACCTAAAAGCGACTGGTAATGATAACAACAGCATTCATCAACATCTGGAACAAACGGGTTGGAGCCATTGCGTGGGACGTGGATACAGAGTTAGCCTCATTTGAATTTGAATCCTCATTTCTTGCCAATGAATGGGATCTATCGCCATTGAAAATGCCGATTGCCAATGCAGCAAAACGGGTATTTTCTTTTCCTGAATTAAAAGGTACAACTACATTCAAAGGCTTACCGGGCTTGCTGGCCGATGTACTGCCCGATAAATATGGTAACAGCCTGATTAACGCCTGGCTTTCAAAAAATGGCCGTCCTTCCGATAGCATGAACCCGGTAGAACTACTTTGTTTTATCGGCAAAAGAGGTATGGGGGCATTAGAATTTGAACCCGTAGTTCCCAAAATAAATAATGGGGCTACCAAAATTGAGTTAGACAGTTTAATACATATTGCCCAAGAAATACTCTCTGGCAGGCAGGATTTTAATACCAATCTTTCTGGCGAGGAAGCAAAAGCACTGAGTGATATTTTAAAGATTGGTTCTTCTGCCGGTGGTGCAAGGGCTAAAGCAGTGATAGCATTTAATCCAGATACAAAAGAAATTCGTTCCGGTCAGGCAGATGCGCCAAAAGGGTTCACCCATTGGCTGCTAAAATTTGACGGGGTTACAGATCAGCAGTTAGGCACTTCATCCGGTTATGGCCGGGTTGAAATGGCTTATCACCTGATGGCAAAAGAAGCCGAAATAGAAATGACAGAATGCAGGTTGCTGGAAGAAAACGGAAGGGCTCATTTTATGACTCGGCGCTTCGACAGGGAACACGGCAAAGGCAAGCTGCACATACAAAGTTTTTGTGCCATTGCTCACTATGATTTTAACGAGGTTACATCGTTTAGCTACGAACAATTATTTGAAACCATGCGTAGTATGTTATTGCCATACACAGATGCTGACCAGTTATACAGAAGAATGGTATTTGATGTAATGGCAAGGAACTGTGATGACCACACCAAGAATTTTTCATTTAGCATGGATAAAACCGGCCAATGGAAACTGGCTCCTGCTTTTGATGTTTGCCATTCCTACCGTCCGGACAGTACATGGGTAAGCCAGCATTCTTTAAGTATAAATGGTAAGCGGAAAAATATCACCCGTGATGATTTGCTGGAAGTTGCCAAAAATATGAATATCAAAAAAGCGGATACAATCATTACTCAGCTTAATGCTATTGTAAGCAAATGGAATGATTTCGCGGCCCAAACAAATGTAAAGGCAGATTTGAGGGATGCTGTGGGTAAGACTTTGTTGCTGCTGTAAATTGTTGTTGAAAAGTAAGTATGCAGCAGGGCTAAACTTGTAACTGGGCTTTATTCAGCCTTACCCAACTGTCTTTTTCTTGTTATAAAAGCATTATAAAGCGATAAAGAAAGATTAGTACCACAGTGATGATTATGGTAATACTGCCACCAGCATAAATAGGGGAGTGTAAATTAAGTTTATGGCCCTACATATAATCCATTTAAACTCTTTTCAGAATTATGAACCCATTTGGTCATATTTAAACCCTGTGTTAAAAAGTAAGTACCTTATCACTGTCAACCACCCAATTTGTGAGTTCTGCAAGATTGCTTATTTCTGCGCCCTCAACCAATGGCAGGTTTTTCAACCCCCTTGCTTCGGCACAGCTTCCGCAGATTTTTACTTTTGCCCCCTTATTCAGTGAGAGTTTCAGCATTCTTTCAATGTTATAATAACCATTGGGGGTGATTTGACCGGCAACAGCGCAATTAGCGGCATCCGCCATCAAAAAGATCCTGACTTCCACATCCGGGTGTTCTTTATTAATTTGATTGGCAATTCGTAAAGCATTGTATGCTTTTTCGCTCCCATAAGGAGCATCGTTGATAATAAATAAGACTTTCATATTTGGTTAAATTTAAAATGATTGTGTAACACTATGGTTGTTAAATATTTTCTTCCACATAAGAGGCATTTCAAATAGTTTTTCATTAACTAAAGATTCAACCTGTTTCCCATCTGCTGATTGATTCTTCAGTTTTATATCAACCAGTTGCGGCTGAGTAATTGGTTTGCCTATTTGAGAAACCATAAAAACACTGGCTACTTGTTCATAACACAAACCGCAAACTTATGACCGGATTATTTCCATTGCAGGTATTAGCTTAACCGGATTTTTAAGCGTAAATACTACGGGGCAACGTTCAATGGCAAGTTTTTCCGCTTCTTTAATTTTTCCTTCTTCCTCATCGCTTTCCACCAAAATTGTTACACGAACTTCTTCCATAATCGGTTGATCTCCCACACCAAATACACGTGAAAAATTAATATCCGCTTCCACCCTTGTTGAAAGTTTTTTTAGCCTGATGCCAAGCATGGCGGCCATGGTGGCAAATGTGCCGGTGTAACAGGAAGCCAGCCCAAAAAAACAATAGTGCATAGGCCCGGGAAAGTTGCCTCCGCCACCCATGAATGTGGGATTGTCAACCTGGAAAACCGTTTGCCCTCCTTCAAAATTTATTGACGCCTCAAATTGCGGTCCTCCCGCCTCAAACAGCCAATTGCCTTCAATAACCTGTGTTTTTCTTGCTTTGGAAGGATCACTATTAATCTGTTCACCAAAATCCATTACTTTTTTAAGATTGACATTGTTTAAATTTTCCATTTTAACCTCCTTGTTTTATTTGTTATTATAATATTCTATTTATTTTTTAAAATTGTTCTTTAGTGATTTCCCCTTTGGCGTATCTCTTTTTTAAGATTTCCACATTCCACGTCCCATTCCCTAATATGGATTGTTCATCATGGTTTTGATTTCTTAGATTTTAATTGATTTAATGACTATAAAACTTCCTTTCCCGAAACCCGGTTGTGGCTGTTCAATTTGGTTTTCTTCAGGATGGATGATTGTTTGCCAGTAAGAAAAATCGCCAAAGTATGAGCCGGAAAGCAGTTTTCAATTCCTGTTTGATTCTGCGGAACCGCCTGCTTCATGGCAAGCAATTCTGACTGGTAAATTTCAGGATGCCTGTCAAACCATGCATCATATTCCGCGGTAAATTCATCAAATACTGAATTGCTTTTCATTTGTTATTTTACATTTATTAAAACGTAAGCCCCATTTGTAAACCAAACCCAATGGATGCCGGTTTATCATTTCCGAAACGTAAAGGAACCGGTATTGTGACAAAGAAATTATTATACTTTGCTTTATATACTATTTTGCTTATTGATGGTGTAAAACCATACCGGCCTGATGTTTCGAATGCCATCCGGGTATAAAGAATCCAGCTTTTAGGAAACCGAAATATCAGGCCCGGATGAAATAACACATTATTCACTTTACTTGTGCCATCAGCCGATTTTATAAACGGAACCACTTCGAAACTGTATCCAAACCTGTCACTTTTAAGAATATGTATCCCCGTTGGAAAGCCAACTGTGTAACCATCGCTGAAATTAGTTGTATTCCCGTTTTTGTCTAATGTGATTATAGGATGTATAACTGCCATATAGCCGACTACTTTCGGATAACCGGAGGCTGCCGGTTTCTCCTGTGCCTGAGATGCAGTAAAGCCAATCAGGATAACAAACAGGTTAATTGTTATTTTATCAAACTGTTTCATATTACTATCTTTCATTCTTCGGGTAACCCTTATCAATCCAATCAACTTTTATATTATTCTGAAGGCTCAGCAATTTGTGATTGGTGAACTTCATTTCTTTCAGCAATTGAAATGCAGGTCGAATATTCGGGCAATGCCCAAAGGGGCAACAACCACAGTAGATGACAATGTTTGCATCTTCAGGAAGTTTTGAAAGCGCCTCTTTGAGTTTAGTATAATTTTCCTTTTCCTGTGCAGGGCCAATGTCTATTGAGCCTTTTATAATAGCGCCAGGCCCGATACTGAATACTATCGGCTGATGCGCATTTTTAGCGTTGATAACTTTAGCCAATTCTACCGGTGGCATCAATTGATTTACTGTCCAGGGTTCTGTATTGGTGGCTTGTCCATAACTTATGACAGATGTACCCACTATCAATAAGATTACAAAAAATAAGCATCCCTGTATTTCATTAATCATAGTCATTGCGATCAGAAATATTTAAAGAACCAGTATTTTTCAAACATCACTTTCGTTAAATGCCACCAGTAACCGGGCTTTTTCATTTTTACAAGTGGAAGTGGCGAACCATAAAAATTACCGCCTGCATAACCCGCTTTACCATCCCCCATTTCAAGAAAACATTGGCCTGAGCCATCAAAGGTTTTCATCTTTGAACCACCGTTTATTTTTTCAGCAATGTTATTTGCCACCACTTCTGCCTGGTAATGTGCAAACACCCCGGCTTTGGGTAAAGGCTTACCTAATTCCAATGGGATAAAAGTTATATCGCCAATGGCATACACATTTGAAAAATTTGTTTCCAATGTGTTGCGGTCAGTTTCAATCCAGCTAGATTTACCTGTCAGCGGGCCTTCCGCAATTACATTGGGACAAATATGTTTGGGGGTATATGCAAGCAGGTCATATGAGAAGCTATTGCCATTTGAAAAAGTGAGTGAACCATAATCTGCCTGCGTATACTGATGTTCCGGGAAATATTTTATGCCCTTATTTTCAAGCATTTGCTTTACAGCATCTGCGAGAGCTTTGCCTGCTACAGGCATAGGCATTGTTTCAGGTGAATAAACAGCTATTTCTGTTTTATCACGAAGCCCTCTTTTTCGTATAGCGCTTTCAATAAGCATGGCAGCCTCGTAGGGAGCCGCGGGGCATTTAAAAGGAAGTGAAGAAATAAGCACCGCAATTTTGCCGCCGTGAAAATGCTGCAAGGCATCATAAAAACCGGCGGCTCCGTCAAGTGAAAAAAAATCAAACCCTTTTTTTGAAAGTGCGGGTACCTCCTGCTGAGCGGCGCCCAGTGAAACAATTAAATAATCGCCCTTATACGCTTTGCCATTTACCTGAACCAATTTATTTTCAGGGTTCACCTTTTCTATATTTCCTAAAACCAATTCAATTCCTTTCCTCACTACCTGCTTTGTAGAACGATAGACATCTTTTGTTTTTCGCTTACCTACCATCAACCAAAGCAGTGAAGGAGCAAAGACATTCTTCTCTTCTTTTTCAAAAACAATAATGCGGCAATGGCTTCCCAGTTTTTTACGCAGGAAATGAGCTGTCATTAAACCGCCGGTGCCCCCGCCAAGAATTAGTATTACCGGTTTCATTTTATTAATTTTTATTGATTTCGTGTTGCTTTAATTTCCATTCCACATAACCGTCTTCCATACGGATAGCGGTGAATTTTCTTTGATTCAACAGTTTTATGGCATCAGCCGACATAACACATAAAGGCCCTCGGCAGTAGGCAATAATGGTTCTGTTTTTGGGTAATTCATTCAGTCTTTTTTTGAGTTGGGCAAGAGGAATAGAAACGGCATTGGGTATATGCCCGGCTTTATATTCATCTTCCGGTCTCACATCAATCAGTATTATCTTTTCTTTTTTTGACCTTGCCAGTAAATCGTCAAGGGTAATGGATTCCAGGATATTTTTATCAGCTTTAAAATCACCGATAAGCCTTTCTATTTCGGCAATCTTTCGGAAACCTAATTCTTTAACTACGGATACCAGTTTTAGTACACTATCGTCAGTAATGCTGTAAATAATAAAATTACCCTGCCTATAGCTGTCTACCAGTTTTGCAGATTTCAATACCTGCAGGTGCTGTGAAGTACTGGCCATGGACATTGTAATCTCATTGGAAAGCTCCTCTACGGAATAGCTCTTTTGGGAAAGGACGTCAATTAATTCCATGCGCTTGGGATTGGAAATAGCATGTGTAACCCTTGAAAGTTCCTGGTAAACCTGTTCTTTAATAGAGGATGTTGCCATTGTTGAAATACTTTTCAGGTACGAATATAACATATTTTCAACTATTCAACAAAATCATTGAATAGACTATTTAATGGATTTGCCAACAAAATGGATTAATTCAATTGTTGGTATTTACCAACATTATTCATCAATAATACATTTAGCGCTGGAAAAAGCCGTCAAATACTGGTACGCAACGAGTGAGCCGGCAATTTTGGAGGTATTAGGTAACTTCATTCAACAAACCCGGTTACAGTAAAACAAAACCTAACAGCGGGTGGCGGCAGCACACTACTTTTTAGTTAGCCGGAAAATAAATATCAAAGGTTGCCCCTTTCTGTAATTCGCCTGTTGCGATGATGATGCCGTTATGATTCTCGACTATTTTTTTTACAATGGCCAGGCCGATGCCCGTACCCCCATAGACTTCTTTGTTGTGAAGCTTTTGGAACACTTCAAAAATTCGTTCGCTGAAATGGGGTTCAAAACCAATGCCATTATCTTTGATGGTGATATGACAATACTCTTTGTCCGGCGAAAGCTTTTTATTATTTAACTTACTTCCTTTTACAATTCTGCTCTTTATTAGAATGTGTAATGGTATATCCGGATTTGAAAATTTGAGTGCATTGCTTATGAGGTTGTACATGAGCTGGCGAAACTGAAAAGCAATGATGTTGGCAGGACAGAGTTCGATGGCTTCGATGGTTGCGTGTTTTTCCAGAATAGTATCTTTTAGTTCGGCTTTTACTTCTTCTATAATTGTATTGATATCCGTTTTTTCAAACTTGAGTTCGGTAGTGGTGATGCGGGAGAAGGCAAGTAAATCATCAATGAGCTGTTGCATTCTTCCTGCCGCTAATTGCATCCGCTGGAAATTATATTTACCGTTGTCAGATAGATTATCATTTTCATTTTCGAGAATAATCGAAACGAAGGTTTGTATTTTGCGCAGCGGCTCCTGCAAATCATGACTTGATACATAAGTGAATGCCAGCAACTCTTTATTAGCAATGATTAACTCCGCTGCCCGTTTTTCCTTCTCTTCATTTTGAAAGGCAAGTTCGCTATTCGCAATGATTAACTCCGCTGCTCTTTTTTCTTTCTCTTCGTTTTGAAAGGCAAGTTCTTTGTTGGCTATGCTTAACTCCGCTGCCCGTTTTTCCTTCTCATCGTTTTGAAAGATAAGTTCTTTATTGGCAATGCCTAACTCCGCTGCCCGTTTTTCCTTTTCTTCATTTTGAAAGACAAGTTCTTTATTAGCAATGATTAGTTCCGCTGCCCGCTTTCCTTTCTCATCGTCTTCAAAAACAAGTTCTATGTTAGCAATGCCTAACTCCTCTGCCCGTTTTCCCTGCTCTTCTTTTTGAAAAGCAAGTTCTTCGCGGACAATGATTAACTCTGCTACCAGTTTTTCTTTCTCTTCTTTTTGAAAAGCAAGCTCTGCGAGGGCAATGGTTAACTCATCTTCCTCCGAATTTTTTATTTTAGCCATATTCAGTCCGGATAAAATTGTTTTGTTCTAAAATTTAACTGCCATTTGAGTTTTATTACTTCACCTGTGTTTATGTTATCCTGTCTTCTTCAGCGTAACTTTTTTATACCACCTCAGCCGGAACTAAACAATCAAATTGTTTTACATTGTAAGCACAAATTTTTCGCTGGTTGGTTGTGAAATATTTTCTTGTGCTATAAGCATAAGCATATGTTGAATTATTTTCTTGAATTGTGTAAATTCAGATGGTTTGCGAATAAAATATTGCGCCCCATTTTTGTAAAGCAGGTTTACAACCTCTTGTTCAAATGAGGTGGAGAATATGATTACTGGAAGCCGTTTCAGTTCTTTGCTGAGCTTTATTGCCGATAAACATTCGAAGCCATTTTTGCGGGGCATATTAAGGTCAAGGAAAAGGATATCAGGAAGTTCATTGGTTATATTTGTGAGTAATCTCATCAGTTGTTCCCCATCATGCACAACCGTAAGCTGTGTAGGCAATGGAAATTCGTCTACCGCGGCTTTAAAAAAGAGGCAATCGTCAATATCGTCATCTGCCAGCAGTACATTCATTTGTTTTAAAATCATGGCAGTTTATTAATTTTCTGTGCGACAGGAATGGCAAAAAAGTCGTTAAACCAAAGAAGTTTTTGGTAATTATTTTTCTCCGTTGTAAGCACAAATTTTTCTTTGGTTGGTTGTGAAATTCTTCCTTGCGCTATAAGTGTAATAATTTGTTGAACGGCTTTTTTGAGTTGTGAAATTTCAGAGGGCTTACTTATATAATAGTTGGCTCCGTTTTGGTAAAGCATTTCCGCAATCTTATTATGATATGAGGTAGAGTAAATAATTACAGGAAGCGCTTTTAATTTTTCGTTACGCTTCATTTCTGATAAACATTCGAAGCCGTTTTTACGGGGCATATTAAGGTCGAGGAAAAGGACATGAGGAAGTGTATATGTATCATTTGTGAGTAATTGCATGAGTTGTTCTCCATCATGCACGGCTGTATACTGCGTGGATAGCGGAGACTCATTTAACGCTTCTTTAAAAAAGTAGCAATCGTCCGTATCGTCATCTGCCAGAAGGATATTAAGTTGTTTTAAATTCATGTACAAAAATAGCCATTTTAGTGTCCGTTGAAAATATATTTACCATTTTGTATAGCCTGTTCATACATTTTCACCTTGTGCATTAAGCTGCCTTTCTTCTGTCACCCTGATAAGCACATTATGAATGATTTTTTTGAGTTGTTCAAAATCACCCGGTTTGCGAATATAATCCTGCGCCCCGATCTTGGAGAGTATGTCTATCATACTCTGCTCGTAAATAATATCCCGGGAGTAAGATGTTGAAAACATGACTACGAAAAGAGCCTGTAACTTTTTATTATGTTTTATCTCGGATAAACATTCGAACCCGGTTTTACGGGGCATGCTAAGATCGAGAAAAAGAATATCAGGAAGATTTTCGGAATTCTCAGAAAGATAATTCATTAGTTGTTCCCCATCATGAACAGTTGTAAGTTGAGTGGTAATAGGTATTTCCTTTAATGCTTTATCAAAGAAAAGGCGGTCATCAATATCGTCATCTGCCAGAAGAATGTTAACCTGTTTCGAACTCATTTTATAAATTTAAGAAACATTAGTAGTCAAAAGCCTTTATATGAATCACGTTAACCATTGTTGTGCCACCAAAAGGGTCAGATATACTGACGGACCGTTCGGTTTCAATAAAACCGGATTTGCCCTCCTTACAACTATAGCTTCCGCCTGGCGAAGTAGCGCATCTTTAAGCACATAAGTGTTACATAATTGTATTAATAACTTACATAATTCACATATTTAATTTATTTATTATCTGTTGATTTGTTTGGTTACGCTTGTCCGCAAATGATATGGCATAGAACCGCCCGTACCGTATAGCTGTCAGCTAATCTACTATTTTTAACCGGTTGCACAACGCCATATTCCACTAATTAACAGGCCAGGTGGCTTGTACCGGTGCAGATTTCCATTTTTATCATGAAATTTCAGTAGGAACAGCGGGGTTTACCACAATCCCTTACCTTTGCAGCCCAATTTTTAAGAAAATAAAATAATATCATGGCGTCTGTTACCAGAGAGAATATTGGTTTACTAAACGATAAACTAACCGTTCAATTAAGCAAAGAAGATTATTACAATGGTTTCGAACAAAATTTGAAGAAATATGCCAAAACGGCCAATATTCCCGGCTTCCGCAAAGGCATGGTTCCAACAGGATTGGTTAAGAAAATGTATGGCCAGGGCGTTTTCAGTGATGAGGTACTACGCAAGGTAGAAAGCGAATTGACCGCTTACCTGAACCAGGAAAAATTAGACATTTTTGCCCAGCCATTGCCTTTGGATAATGATGCCCGTGTATTGGACATGAATAACCCGGTTAACTATTCTTTTTCTTTCGAAATTGGATTGAAACCAACATTCGAAATAGACACGAAAAATATTAAGGTTACCAGGTACCAAATCAATGTAACTGATGAAATAATCCAGGAAGAAGTGGAACGCCTGCAAATTCGTAATGGTAAGATGACCGAGCCTGAGGCTGTTACCGGGGATGATAATGTGCTGAATGTAAAATTCATTGAATCAGATGCCGGGGGTAATGAAATAGAAGGCGGCACATCTAAAGACAATTCTTTATTGGTAAAATATTTTGAAGAAGGTTTTCGCAAGAGCCTGATAGGAAAGAAGAATGACGATACGGTTATTTTACAGTTAAATAAAGCTTTTGAGGATAAAGAAAAGGAAGCCATACTTGCCGATCTTGGTTTGGGCAAAGAGGATGGAGATAAATATTTCAAACTACTCATTACCAAAGTGGGCCTGGTTGAAAAGGCTGAACTGAATGAAGCATTTTTTCTGAGTGTATACCCTGCTAAAGAAATTACAACAGAGGCGGATTTTCGTAAGGAAGTGAGAGCTGAAATGGAAGGTCATTTTGCCCAGCAGGCCCGCAACCAGGTATATGACCAGATCTACCATTTTCTGGTGGACCATACCCCCATGGATTTTCCGGAAAGCTTCTTAAAACGCTGGTTACAATCTGGCGGGGAACGACCGATAACTGCCGAAGAGGCAGCGCATGATTACCCGACTTTTGTTGGTCAGTTAAAGTGGACACTGGTGAGCAGTAAACTTATTGAAGAAAATAAAATTGAGGTTTTACCCGATGATATCCGTGATTTTGCCAGGCAACAATTGTTCAGCTATATGGGCGGTCAATTAGGCGCCCTTGGTGATAACCAGCAATGGGTAGACGACTATGCCAACAGAATGATGCAGGATAAAAAATTTGTGGAAGAAAGCTACCGCCGGATCAGCGCCGATAAGCTGTTTACTTCATTGGAAGTACAGGTTACCGCCAAAGAGGAAGCGATCAATGCGGAAGATTTTGCAAAAAAGCTGCACCATCATCACCATTAATCTCTCTATCCTCCCTCCTGCTCATCCGGGAGGCAGTTAACTGAGGGAAACCATTTGATCATTGCCTGACTTTTTCCTGACAACGGCCCAAAGACCAAAGTCCAAAGACCAGAATTCCAAACCTTGCTCCTTGATCTTAGCCACCTGACTACTTGTCGTAAAAAACCCTTTGCATAGTATTTGACAAGAGAAAGCATGCTTGAAATAACAAATCACTTATCTTCAAAGCGTAAATCATCAGCCATGAACCTTGGAAAAGAATTTGAACAATACGCGGTAAAACACAGGGGCATCAGCAGTGCCGGTTTGTATAATTACCAACAGCAGGGCTTTACTAACCTTACTCCCTACATTATTGAAGAAAGACCATTGAATGTTGCCAGTATGGATGTATTCAGCCGTTTGATGATGGACCGCATCATCTTTTTGGGTGAAGGCATTAATGATTATGTAGCCAATATTGTAACGGCCCAGTTATTGTTCCTGGAAAGTACAGACAGAACCCGTGATATTCAGATGTATATCAATAGTCCGGGAGGCAGTGTATATGCGGGTCTTGGCATTTATGATACGATGCAATTCATCAGTCCGGATGTGGCAACTATTTGTACAGGCATTGCCGCGAGTATGGGACAGATCTTATTATGTGCCGGAATAAACGGTAAGCGTACCGCGTTAAAACACAGTCGCATCATGATGCACCAGCCAAGTGGCGCCATTGGCGGGCAGGCAACTGATATTGAGATTACAGCAAAAGAGATCAGGAAACTGCGCCAGGAATTGTATGCCATCTCTGCCCATCATACAGGAAAGGAAGTGGAAATAATTGCTAAAGACAGCGATCGGGATTTCTGGATGACGGCGATTGAGGCGAAGGAATATGGATTGATTGATGAAGTGTTATTGACTAATCCGAGAAAAGAGAAGAAGGGCTGATGACGTCTCACGACTCACGAAGCAGTATCAAATATAATCACCCCCCTAAAACATCTATACAATGAGTAACTCAAAATATATCATCAACCCTTACCTCATGGAAGAAGAAGAAGAAGAAAATGAACCGAAGGAAGATAAGCAGGAACCAATGGGTAGTTTTATGGTGAAGAAAATGGAAAAATTGTTCTTCGAGAAAAGAGCTGTGTACTTATGGGGAGTGGTGGATGATAAATCAGCAAAAGACCTGGTAACTAAATTATTATTGCTGGATGCCGATAAATCAGGTGAAGAAATAAAATTTTATATAAATAGTCCGGGTGGCGTTGTTACCAGCGGTATGGTAATATATGATACGATGAGGTTGATACAAAGCCCGGTTAGTACCATTTGTATGGGATTGGCAGCGAGCATGGGATCAATTTTATTGAGTGCGGGAACCAGGGGAAAACGATTTGTTTACCCCCATGGAGAAGTGATGATTCATCAGCCAAGCCTGGGTGGTTATTTTCAGGCCAACAGTGCCGATATAGAAATTCAGGCCAACCAGATACGCAAAACCAAAGAACTGGGCGCCAGGATACTGGCAGAAAACTGTGGTAAAACAGTAGAACAGATCATGAAAGATTTTGACCGCGATTACTGGATGGATGCTAAAGAGGCAGTGGAATATGGTATTGTAGACGCTGTTTTAGCCAAAATCGGGTCTTAATTACCCATTTTAAAGAGTATTTATACCAGGAATTTGCTTTCTACGGCTGAACTGCGGTAGCTTTACAGTCATTCACCGCAGGCAATTGCTTGTATAGCCTGGCTTTCCGGTGATGCAATAAAACGTACTATGGCAAAGACATCACAATTACATTGTTCCTTCTGTGGCCGCAACCGCGATGAGGTTAAGATCCTTATCGCAGGGCAGGATGGTCATATTTGTGAGAACTGTGTGGAACATGCGCAGGAAATTATTGTGCAGGAGTTAACTGCCAAACAGGAAGGAAACAGCAGCAGTAATTTTAAACTGAATGTGAGAAGACCTGCCGAGATTAAAAAATTCCTCGATGAATATGTAATTGGGCAGGATGACGCCAAAAAGGTATTATCGGTGGCGGTATATAACCATTACAAAAGAGTAAATAGCAAACAACAGCCGGATGATGTAGAGATTGAAAAGAGTAATATTATAATGGTGGGGGAAACGGGTACCGGTAAAACCTTACTGGCCAAAACGATTGCCCGCTTATTGAATGTGCCTTTCGCGATTGTGGATGCAACCGTATTTACTGAAGCAGGTTATGTAGGAGAAGACGTGGAGAGTATGCTTACCCGTTTATTACAAAATTGTAATTATGATGTAACCGCGGCAGAAAGAGGTATTGTATATGTGGATGAGCTGGATAAAATTGCCCGCAAAGGAGATAATCCGTCTATTACCCGTGATGTAAGCGGCGAGGGTGTGCAACAGGGATTATTAAAAATGCTGGAGGGCACGGATGTACTGGTTCCCCCGCAGGGAGGGCGCAAGCATCCTGAACAAAAAATGATTAAGGTAGACACCAAGAATATTCTGTTTATCTGTGGGGGGGCATTTGATGGAATAGATAAAGTAATTGCCCGCAGGGTAAATACCAATGCCATTGGTTTTAGTGTGAACAAGGAAGAACAGGAACACCAGCGAAAAAACCTGCTGCAATTCATCAATGCGCAGGATCTGAAAAGTTTTGGACTGATCCCGGAATTATTAGGTCGCTTACCCGTAATTACCCATTTGAATCCGCTGGATACCGAAACGCTGAGAAGTATACTCACAGAGCCTAAAAACTCACTCATCAAACAATTTACCCGCCTGTTTGAACTGGAGGGAATTGAGTTGAAGATAGATAATGAGGTGTTGGATTTTATGGTGAAGAAAGCCCTGGAATACAAACTGGGCGCGAGAGGTTTACGCAGTATCTGTGAAAGCATTTTAACTGATGCGATGTTTGAACTACCAGGTACCGAAACCACACATCTGCATATTACTATTGAATATGCCGAACAGATGTTCAGTAAAAGCAAACTCAGCATCCTTAAAGTTGCCTGATTAATCTATATAATATGAACGAACTAATTGACCGCCTGGTGAAAGAGGCCAATCTGAACCAGGAGCAGGCCAGGAAAGCTATTGAAACCGTTGCAGATTTTGTAAAAGATAAATTTCCTATGCTGGGTGGAGCAGTTGACCAGATATTTTCTGTTGACCATAAAGAAGATGAATAAATAACTGCTGCCGGTTAATTTCACAACTTCGAACCCCATTATTTAATGGGGTCATACTGCATCGTAATAGTAAAAGCGCTCCCCTTACCCGGTTCGCTATCGATGATGAGTTCACCGCCATTCTTACTGATCAGGTCGCGGCATAGCATCAATCCGAACCCGCTTCCTTTCTCATAGGAAGTACCGGTTGTATTATAGTACTGCTTGGCATTTACTTTTTTGATGGCTTCTTTTGTCATACCAATACCTGAATCCTTTACAGTGAGGTATAAAATATGGTTTTCAATTCTGGAAGACAGTTCAATTAATCCGCTTTCATTCGTAAATTTAATGGCATTGCTGATCAGGTTACGGCAAACGATCCGTATCATTTCTTTTTCTACCATTACCGTAATACCCTTATCAATATGATTCTGTAAAACAATTTTCTTCTTAACTAATGGAAGGTGATGTTCATCTTCCAGGCTTTTCATCAGGTGATACAGGTTAACTTTTACCTTGATCTCTTCTTTCCCATCCATCTGCCCTTTAATCCAGAACAACAGGTTATCTAATAATGAAGTGGTACCGATATATTGTGTTTCCAGGAGTTGTAACAAACGTTCAGACTCTTCGGGTGGAACCATTCCCTGGTTTACCAGGTTCAATACCCCTTTTGTATTTACCAGGGGCGTTCTAAGGTCGTGTGAGATGATAGACAGCAGCTTATTCTTTGTTTTATTATCTGTTTCCAGTAAAACATTCTGATGCGAGATCTCTTTATTTAACTGGTCGAGGGAAGCGGATTTTTTCTCGATGATTTCATTCTTCTGCTTTAACTCTCTACCAAAGAAACGCTGACGCTGGTAATTAACAAGCGCCAGAACAGCCAATACCGCTACAATGATCAAAATAAATGTACCCACCGTAATAATTAACAATTGTTCGCGCTGTATACGCCTGGCATTTAATACCTCTTTTTCGGCATTCCCTTTTTGTATATCCTGGTTTTTAATAACATCAATAAAGTTGAGGGCATATATCTTTTCATTTTCGTTTTGGGTAGTTACTATTTTAATCAGCGAGTCCTGCCATTGCGATACTTTTTGAATATCATTTTTCTGGCGGTATACCACGATTATTTTATTGACAGCCTCTTTCATGAGGCCATAGGCAGAAACCATGTATGCATTTTGATAGGCTTCTTTAGCCATTGCAATGGAAGCATCCGGCCTATTTTGTTTACTGTTAATAGCAGCCAGTTGCAACTCATTAAGGGCGGCGCCATACCTGTCTTTCAATGCTTCATCTTTTGAAAGCGACTGACTATAATAAACTTCCGCGGCCCTTAGGTTATTTCGTTTTTCTTCCAGTAAACCCAAATTATACAAGGCTTTTTTCTCACCGTACGCATAAGAAATCTTCCTGCCGCCCATTAAGGCCTCTTTAAAATACAATTCGGCTTTATCCAGTCGCTGCAAACCGAGTTCCAGCAGCCCGAGGCTATTTTTGATATTGATAATATCTTCCTGCCTGTTCAAAGAATTGTACACTACCAGAGATTCATTGTATAATTGTATTGCCTCTTCCGTTTTACCATCATTTTGAAGGGAACGGGCAATCTGCTGACTCACAAAAGCGATATAAAAAGTGTCTTTCAGGCTTTTGAAAAGCTGTAATGACTTATAATAAGTAGATAGTGTTCTTTTATCGTAACCAAATTGGTTATAAATACCAGCCTGGTAGAGGTATGTTATGGCGAGACCTTGGGGATATTTGGCTGTAATGGCCAGGTTTTCGGCAACAAAAAGATTATTTAACGCTTTGGCAATTTCATATCCTTTTTGCCGGAAAGCAAGCCGGTTGAGCGAATCAACTTTCCTGATATCCTCATTTGATATAGGGTCCGCTGCTTTTACTTTCTCAAGGAGAAAGGGCTGGCAGAGAATCAGCAGCAGATAAATATAAAATCGGTTAGTTCTGGTCACGTATTACTTCGAATGGTAAAGGAAGTTAAACAAATTAATTAAAATCAGCATAAAAAAAGCCCCCTGTACAGAGGGCTTTCCTATTAAGCAAGCAATCGAAAAACTAGGGATGCAAAACCTCTCTGGAGATAACCAATTTCTGTATCTCCGAAGTTCCTTCACCAATAGTACACAATTTTGCGTCACGATAGTACTTCTCTACCGGAAAATCTTTTGTGTAGCCATATCCTCCGAATATTTGCACGGCATCATTTGCTGTTTTTACGGCGGTTTCACTGGCAAAATATTTGGCCATGGCACTTTGCCGGGTTACCTTTTCGCCCCGCTTCTTTAAATCACAGGCTTGCCATACCAACAGGTCAGCGGCCATAATCTCTGTGGCCATATCTGCCAGTTTGAAGCTGATTCCCTGAAAATGAGCAATGGGCCTGTCAAACTGGTACCGTTCCTGGGCATACTTCAAAGCGGCCTCATAGGCCCCTTTGGCAATTCCTACCGATAAGGAAGCAATGGATATCCGTCCGCCATCTAAAATTTTCATAGCTTGCCTGAACCCTTCTCCCGGTTCTCCTAACCGGTTTGCATCCGGGATCAGGCAATTTTCAAAAATCATTTCCGCGGTTTCACTGGCACGCATGCCTAATTTATTCTCTTTTTTCCCTGCCGAAAAACCGGGGGTACCCCGTTCAATTACAAAAGTGGTGGCATTTCCGGGTGTTCTGGGCTCACCCGTTCGGCAAATAACTACCGCGATATCTCCACTCTTTCCATGTGTGATCCAGTTTTTGGCGCCATTTATGATCCATCCATCCCCCGATTTTACTGCTGTGGTTTGCATATTGCCGGCATCACTACCGGTATTGGCTTCTGTTAATGCCCAGGCCCCCAGCCATTCAGCCGTTGCTAATTTTGGCAACCATCTTTTTTTCTGACCGGTATTGCCGAAAGAAAGGATATGGTTGGTGCATAGCGAATTATGGGCCGCTACACTAAGTCCGATGGACCCACAAACTTTGGCTATTTCCTGAATAATTGCATTGTATTCATAATAGCCAAGGCCGGCCCCTCCATATTCTTCAGGAACCAATATCCCCATCAGCCCCAGCTTACCCATTTCTTTAAATACGGTTAAGGGAAATACCTGGCTCTCATCCCATTCCATTACAAAAGGCCGGATATGTTGTGCAGCAAAATCCCTGGCAGATTGTGTTACCTGTTCAGTTAATTCAGTAGGCTGAAAATTCATGATATAGATAGATTAAATAGACGGAGGCCACCAAAACAAGCAATCGTTAACTGGTGACCTCCTAAAAACAAACGACTGTTTGTTAGTTTGTGACGCAAAAGTAATTGAATTTTACAGACAGTCAAATTTGATTTAAGGATAATGGCATTAATTAACTTTTACCTGTCTTGCTATCTGCAAAAAAAGTGAGTCAGTAAGAAAAACAATCTTTTTTAAATCCGCAACCGTTACAAATGGCCCATATTGTTTGCGGTATAAAACGACTGATCTGGCTACTGCATCCGGAATACCGGTTCGCATTTGAAGTTCATTTACCGTTGCGGCATTCAGATCAAGTTTAGGTATACTGGCAATGGGCGCAGTTAAATAGGGACTAATCACTGCAAACACAGAATCACTGATTCCATAGGTTTTTTTGAGCTGGCTCAAATCAGCAAAACCGCCTATCCGCTCCCGGTAGTTAACGATTCTGGCCGCCAATACCTGTCCAATGCCGGGCAACGCCTCCCAATCTTCGGATGATGCCTTATTAATATCAATGATACCGGGTTCTTTTGATTGCTTTTTGGTATATTTATTTTCGTAACGGAACGGATAGTTAGCCGTTTCGGCAATACGCACAAAAGGGATTAACCTGTCTGCTGCGTCTTTATTAATCCCCCATATTTTTCGCAGATCATCCGGCACCCTGAAACGTCCGCCCCTGGTTCGGTAATTAAGAATGGTTCGAGTAGTTCTTTCAGGCAGGCCCAACCGGATCCATCCTTCCGCGGAAACCGTATTGGGATCAAACATAAAAAGGGATGACGTCAATACGTTACCTGTGCCGGCAGCAGTATACAAAGAAGCGGCCCCATCCTGTAAACTATCTTTGGTGTTGGCAGCTATTGTACTTTGTGCAACAAAATCAATCAGCGCTTTATTAAGTACCGGCGGCGCGGGATGTACCCGGTAAAAATAAGGCAGGAGCATACCACCTGTTATCAGCAATAATAAAATAATTACTGCAATACGTTCCTTCCTGCTAAAGGTAAAATAGTCTTTGAGTATCCTTTTCATACATAAACATGTTAAGTTTCTGTAGTCAAGGGTGGTTACAAACTGATCGTTAATCCATCATACGCCAACCGGATATGTGGGGGCAATTCCAGGTTGATAGCTGTATGCCCGCCCAACTGGTGACTGATATGCGTAAAATACACTTCAGGCACATCCAGTTCAACGGCCATGGCTACGGCTTCTGCTAAAGTAAAATGCGAAATATGCAACTCTTTTCTTAGCGCATTTAATACCAATACTTTTGAACCGCGGATTTTTTCTTTTTCCGTTTCTTCAATTCTGTTGGCATCTGTGATATAAGTAAATTGCCCGAATCGAAATCCAAGCACGGGCATTTTATGGTGTATGACTTCTATGGGTATAACAGGTATATCACCAATAAAAAATGGCGTGTCATCTATCGTTATCAGGTTCAGTTCCGGAACACCCGGATATTTAGTATCGGTAAATGCATAATAAAAATCACGACGAACTGCTTCCCCGGTTAAGGAGTTGGCATAAATATTCATCGCTTTTTTAGAAGTAAAGTTATACGCGCGAATATCATCCAGTCCGGCCATATGGTCTTTATGGGGATGGGTATACAGCACGGCATCCAAATGGTTGGTTCGCGTACGTAACATCTGGTACCTGAAATCGGGTGTGGTATCTACCACAACACTGGTGGTAGCGGATTGAACAAGGATACTACTCCGCAACCGATTATCAAGGGGGTTGGTGGAGGTACACACATCGCAGTTGCAACCAATCATGGGTACACCGGAACTGGTACCTGTTCCAAGAAATGTTATGGTTAAAGGAGGAGTGCTCACATATCAAATCTAAGTCAAATAAGCTAACCCAATTAACGTATTAACCGCAAGTCAGGCAGCAGTAGCAGCTATTTTTACAACCTCTTCGTACAGTTTTTGAGACTGGTGTGTAAGCTTATCAAAATCTATAGCCAGTAGAGGAATAATCTCCATAAGTGTATTAATCCGGCCCTCTACATTTAGGAATTTATTCAGTACTACAATTTTTCTCGCCTCCAGCAGGCACCAGCCACTCTGAAAAGTACCGCGCTCATAGCGAACCACATAGCCCGATTCGCCCAGTATGTCTGCTAATTTATCTAAGGTGGGTTGCGTGTATTTCATGAAGTCAAAAGTAAAAAAATAATATGTTACAAAGGTAAGGATATGCTCAGGAGGCCAAGTCAGTAATCCAAAGGAGTTATTCACATGTTTTCTCACGACTTTCACTCCTAACTCCTAACTGCCTTTTCCTACTTGCTCACCATCTTAATCACCGGCACAATCATCTCTTCCAGGCTGATGCCTCCATGCTGAAAGGTATTTTTGTAATAATTAACGTAGTGATTGTAATTATTGGGATAACAAAGAAATCCATCTTCCCTGGCAAAAATGAAAGAGGAATTTACATTAGGTACAGGCAGGCCGGCTAGTTTTGGATCTTTAAATGCCAATACATCCTTTGGCTCAAAATTTAGGTTACGGCCATGTTTGTACCGGAGATTGGCCGTAGTTTGCTTATCGCCAATTACTTTATGTGGTGTATTCACGCGCACACTTCCATGATCCGTTGCCAATACAATTTTGATATTCTTATCCGCTATCTTTTTCAGGGCCTGGTGCAGGGGGCTATGTTCGAACCAGCTTTTGGTGATACTCCGGTAACTGGCTTCATCACTGGCCAGTTCTTTCAGCACTTCCATTTCGGTTCGGGCATGACTAAGCATGTCCACAAAATTATACACGATAATATTCAGATCATTTTGAAGCAGGTTATGTATATTACCAACGAGTTGCTGCCCATCATGATGATTCACAATTTTATGGTAGCTAAAACGGATATCCTCTCTTTTCAGTCGCTTGAGCTGTGCTTTAAAAAAATCTTCTTCAAACAAATTCTTGCCCCCTTCCTCATCATCATTTTTCCATTGTTCAGGAAACTGCTTTTCAATATCAACCGGCAATAATCCCGCGAAAATAGCATTACGGCAATATTGGGTGGCAGTGGGTAAAATTGAATAAAATGTTTCTTCTTCCAGTACCCGAAAACTCTCGGCAAAAATGGGTTGGATGGCTTTCCACTGGTCGTAACGAAGATTATCTATCAGTATAAAAAAAGTGGGTACCCCCTTTTCTACCTGCGGCAATACTTTAAACTGAAACAAATGATTACTCATGATAGGTGCGGAAAAACTTTTTGGATCAAGCCATGCAGTATAATTTTTACTGATGAATTTGAAGAATTCAGTATTGGCTTCCTGCTTCTGAGATTGAAAAATTTCGCGCATTTCAGGACTATCACTCTTCTCCATTTCCAGTTCCCAATACACTAGTTTTTTATAAATTTCCATCCATTCATTGTAATCAGGATGATTACTTAGTGCCATGAATAGTTCCCGGAATTGCTGTTGATAAGCGGAAGTGGTTTTTTCCGCTACCAGTCTTTTATTATCAATGATTTTTTTTAACGTTAATAAAACCTGGTTGGGATTAACGGGTTTGATCAGGTAATCGGTTATCTGGCTTCCAATGGCATCATCCATCAGGTTTTCTGTTTCATTTTTAGTGATGAGTACTACCGGAATCCGGCTATTCACTTCTTTTATTCTAGCCAGGGTTTCCAGGCCTGTAATGCCGGGCATAGCTTCATCCATCAATACCACATCCACCAGGTTGTCTTTTACATAGTCAATGGCATCAAATCCATTGGTAAGCGTGTGTACTTCGTAACCTTTGTGTTCCAAAAATAATTTCTGCGATTGCAGGCTTTCCATCTCATCATCAACCCATAAAATTTTTGCTACAGACATAGGGATTAGTTTGGAGTTTGGAGTTTGGAGTCTGGAGTTTGGTTAGATAGGTTTGACATCCTTACATAACCGGCTTCAAGATAAACAAACACCCGATAAATATATTAAAACAACAATTGGTAAGTAAAAATAGATGCGATAGAAAGATAGTTTAAACAGAAAGGCTATTAAATTGTTGGGGTAAATCTATTTCATTCTATCGTATCGGTATTCTTATTTGTACTTTTGCCCGGGCTGAAAGCTACTGATTTAACAATTTAACAACAGGATGACACTCATAAAAAGAAAAATTATCAACGATCCGGTATATGGTTTTATTACCATTAATCATCCGTTGATCTTCGCCATTATTGCACACCCCTACTACCAACGCCTGCGCCGCATACAACAGATGGCCATGGCACAGTTGGTATATCCGGGCGCGGTACATACCAGGTTGCATCACTCATTGGGAGCCTATCATTTAATGCACAATGCAGTGGCTGAACTAAGGGGTAAAGGCATAGAAATTACGGAAGAAGAAGAAATAGCGGTTAAAGCCGCCATCCTTTTACATGATATTGGCCATGGCCCTTTTTCACACGCGCTGGAACATAGCCTGGTACAGGGTGCGCATCATGAACAATTGTCGTTACAGATCATGGATCTGATAAACGAAGAACTAAACGGCCAGCTAACATTGGCTATCAGGATATTTACTGATCAGTACCCTAAACCTTTTTTACACCAGCTTATCAGCGGACAGCTGGATGTAGACCGAATGGATTATCTGAGCCGCGATAGTTTTTATTCAGGTGTAAGTGAAGGAGTGATTGGCTACGACCGTATTTTAAAAATGCTGATAGTTGAAAACGGGCAACTGATGGTAGAAGAAAAAGGCATTTACAGCGTTGAAAAATTTTTGGTGGCAAGGCGACAAATGTACTGGCAGGTATACCTGCATAAAACGGTTCTTTCCGCGGAAAAAATGCTGGTAAAAATTTTAGAGCGGGTACGAAGCCTCTATTCTAAAGAGGATGCCGCGCTGAAAACATTATCTGAACTTGATTTTTTTCTGGGTGAGTTTACAGGAGAAATGAATACATCGGCCCTTGAAAAATTCTGCGCTGTAGACGATCATGATGTAATGCACGCTGTGAAACGCTGGAGCCATCATCCCGACAGGATTTTATCTTTACTGTGCAAACGCTTCTTAAACCGGAAATTGTATAAAGCAAGAATACAGGCAGAGCCCTTTGAAGCTGATTTTATAAAGGCTAAAGAGGCACAGGCAATTGAACAGTTTGGCATTCTTCCCGAAGAGGTAAGCTATCTCTGCTTTACAGGAGAAGCCAGCAATACACTGTATCAAACCAAAGATGAACGCATTAATATTTTATTCAAGGATGGAACAGT
This sequence comes from Chitinophagaceae bacterium, assembly GCA_023229465.1. Taxonomy (GTDB): domain Bacteria; phylum Bacteroidota; class Bacteroidia; order Chitinophagales; family Chitinophagaceae; genus Sediminibacterium. Next base: position 34,311 of record JALNZE010000021.1, on the reverse strand, counting down.
AACAGACATTTCGAAGATAGAGAATGCATTAATTGACCAAAACCTTTCCGCACCGGTTAAAAAATTTTACATTTGTTTGTTAACCTAAGAAAAGGTGGAACGAGATGGCCTAAAAACCAAAGACTACAGACCAACGACCCAAAACCCTGACTATGCAATTCACTGCCTCACAAATAGCCCTGTTAATCAATGGCAAACTGATCGGAGATGCCGCAGCAACTATTGTTTCTTTTGGCAAAATAGAGGAGGCTATTGAGGGGCAGTTATCCTTCCTGGCCAACCCTAAATATGAAGAGTATTTATACCATACAAAGGCCTCTGTTGTAATTATTAATGAGTCACTTGAACTGAAACAGCCGGTAACAGCAACCCTGGTTCGTGTACCGGATGCCTACTCGGCTTTTGCCACCCTGCTTACTAAATACCAGGAATTAATAAGCCAGCAACTTACCGGTATTCAGCAACCCAGTTATATAGATCCAACGGCCTTATTGGGTGAGCATGTTTTTGTGGCCGCATTTGTATATATAGGTGCGCATGTTACCATAGGAAAGAACGTAAAACTCTTTCCCGGCGTGGTTTTGGGCAATGATGTAAAAGTGGGGGATAATAGCGTATTGCATGCAGGTGTAAAGATTTATATGGACTGTGTGATTGGTAAAAACGTAACCATTCATGCCGGTTCCGTTATAGGCAGTGATGGTTTTGGCTATGCGCCACAGGCTAATGGAAGCTATCATAAAGTACCCCAGATAGGCAATGTAGTGATAGAAGATTTTGTAGAAATTGGCGCCAATGCTACCATCGACCGGGCAACCATGGGCTCTACCATTATCCGAACAGGCGTAAAACTGGATAACCTGATACAGGTTGCCCACAACGTAGAAGTGGGTACTAATACAGTGATTGCGGCACAGGTTGGCATAAGCGGCAGTACCAAAATAGGTAAAAACGTGTTAATTGGCGGACAAGCAGGCGTAGCCGGTCATATTAGTATTGCCGATGGTTCTAAAATTGCCGGACAAAGTGGTGTAACTAAATCCATCAAGGATCCTAATAAATCGCTAAATGGCACCCCAGCCATGGATTTTTCCAGTTATTTGCGTATCCAGGCCATGACCAGAAACCTGCCTGATCTGGAAAAAAGGGTTAAAGAATTGGAAAAAATGGTCGATCAACTCCTCACTGATCGGGTAAATGCCTGAATAAAGCCCATTTAACCGCCCCGAAATCTTATTTTTGCAGAATATATTTTCGTTAACAAAGCCTGCGGATACAAACCAATGCAGGTTTTAAGTGTCTGTCATGGCTTTTCCATCAGTATAGTTACCTGGAATGATAAGCCCCGGCCACTCCTAAACAGCAAGAAAGAATGGATATTAATTTTAACCCAGACAAACAACATACCCTTAACAGTCCTATCAGTATCAGTGGCACCGGCTTACATACCGGCGTTTTAGTTGATATGACACTTAAGCCTGCTAACCCTGGGTTCGGCATACAGTTTCAACGTATCGATCTGCCCCAACAACCCATTATCAAAGCCGATTGTGATTTGGTAACTGATACCAGCCGCGGTACAACATTACAGGTTGGCGATGCCAAAATAAGCACCGTTGAACATGTATTGGCCGCACTGGTTGGAATGGGGGTAGACAATGTACTGATAGAAGTGAATGGTCCTGAAGTACCCATTATGGACGGAAGTTCCACCCCTTTTATTGATTTAATTGAAGATACCGGTGTATTGGAACAGGAAGCCACCAAAGCCTGGTATAGCCTGGATGAAAATATTTATCATTATGATGAATCGAAAAGGGTGGAAATGGTGGCACTTCCATCGATGGACTACCAGATCACCACACTCATCGATTTTAATAGTCCGGTTTTAGGTACCCAACATGCCGGCCTGAAAACCATCAAAGATTTCAAGTCTGAAATTGCCCCCTGCCGCACATTTTGCTTTTTACATGAACTGGAAGCCTTGCTCGACAATGACCTGATAAAAGGAGGCGATATTAATAATGCGATTGTAGTAGTTGACAGACCTGTTACCGACGAAGAAATGTCCCGGCTGGCAAAAGTTTTCAAACGCGACAGGATTGAAGTGAAAAGTGAAGGGTACCTTAACAACCTGGAACTTCGTTTCCCGAATGAGCCTGCCAGGCATAAACTATTAGATGTAGTAGGCGATCTGGCTTTGATAGGATATCCAATTAAGGCCCGCATTATTGCCAACAGACCCGGACATAGTACCAATGTTGAATTTGCCAAAAAAATCAAACAATACATCAAAAAGAACAGGCATGTAAAAGATGTTCCGGTGTATGATCCCAATATGCCACCGGTATTCAGTCTGGAAAAGATTGAGAAAACATTACCGCACCGTCATCCTTTTTTATTGGTTGATAAAATTATAGAACTTACAGATACCTATATAGTAGGCATCAAAAATGTAACTTTTAATGAATGGTTCTTTCCCGGACATTTTCCAGGCAACCCGGTTATGCCCGGTGTATTGCAGGTAGAAGCGCTGGCACAAACCGGTGGTATTCTCTGTATCAATTCCATGCCGGAAGGGACCTATGATACTTACTTTTTAAAAATAGATAACTGCAAGTTCAAACAAATGGTAAGACCGGGTGATACCATGGTATTAAAAATGGAATTCACCGGGCCGATCCGCAGGGGAATTTGTGAGATGAGGGGAACGGTGTATGTTGGTGGCAAAGTGGCCACTGAAGCTGATCTGGTGGCACAGGTAGTGAAGAGGCCGGGGTGAGAGGCGTGAGGCGTGAGGCGTGAGGCGTGAGGCGTGAGGTGAGAGGCGAGAGGCGTGAGGCGTGAGAGGAGTTTGGAGGTTGGATAGTAAAAAATGATGTAGCAGGTATATGACATGTTTTGAAGTTTAAAATAAAAATCGGCGATGACGCACCCTTATACTTATATCGATCCCAATGCACGTATTGCTCCGAACGTGAAGATCGATCCGTTTACTGTTATTCATGGTGATGTTCAGGTTGGTGAAGGCACCTGGATAGGTAGTAATGTGACCATTATGGACGGAACCAGAATTGGTAAGAACTGCCGCATATTTCCGGGCGCTGTTTTAGGAGCGATTCCGCAGGACCTGAAATTCAGTGGCGAAAAAACCACTGCTGAAATTGGTGACAATACCACGATCCGTGAATTTGTTACCATTAACCGCGGAACAGAAGACCGTGGCAAAACAAGGGTAGGCAGCAATTGTATGATCATGGCGTATAGCCATATTGCCCACGATTGTTCTATCGGCGATAACTGTATACTAAGTAACAGCGTACAGGTTGCCGGGCATGTTACCATGGGCGACTGGGCCGTAATAGGTGGTGTGAGCGCCGTTCACCAGTTTGTAAATATTGGTCAGCATACATTCATTGCCGGTGGTAGTTTGGTTAGTAAAGATGTACCCCCCTATATAAAAGCAGTAAGAAATCCACTTAGTTATGGAGGCGTAAACAGCGTTGGTTTAAAACGCAGGGGTTTCCCTTTACAGCAGATCAATCATATACTGGATGTTTACCGTACCATTTATAATAAAGGCTTCAACACTTCACAGGCATTAGAATATATTGAAGAGGAATTACCCGCTACTGATGAAAGAGATGAGATTGTAACTTTTATACGTGAAAGTGGAAGAGGCATTATCAAACGCTTTATAAAAGGAGCCACAGAGGAAGACTAAACCATACCTCAACACCGGGCTGATTTTATTTACTACGCATCATGAACAATCCTTTACAGCAAGCAGCCACTCTTTCTAAACGCTCTTTCAATGAATTAGGGTACCTGCGTATTTCATTATTTGATGCAGGTAAACGTTTTAACCGGGAATGGATTTTCCGTCATATTACCCACACATTTGAAATGGGCAGATACTATGCCATCACCGGCCCCAATGGAAGTGGCAAGAGTACGCTGCTACAGAGTATTGCCGGTAACATACAGTTAAGTGAAGGCGGTATCGAGTATCGAATATCGAATGCCACCATCGCACCTGAAAATTTTTACAGGTATCTTTCTATTGCTGCACCTTATATTGAGTTGATTGAAGAAATGTCGGCAAAAGAATTTTTACATTTTCACCGGCAATTCAAGCCATTGGTTAGCCAGCTTAGTATTGATGAAATACTTTCAATGATTGGGCTCGAAAAATCTGCAGATAAACAGATACGCTATTTTAGTAGTGGTATGAAACAGCGCATCAAACTGGCACAGGCCATTTTTTCTGACGTACCCGTTTTATTATTAGACGAACCTTGCACCAATTTAGACACAGCCGGTTACCAACTTTATCACCAACTAATTGAAGGCTACTGTAAAAATAAACTGATTATTGTGAGCAGTAATGATGAGCATGAAATAGATTTTTGTACTGAAAGGTTGAATATCATTGATTATAAATAATCACACCGAAAACGCTATCATGAAAATCCGCTATTCCCTTTGTATATAAATGCTATGCAAAGATAAACCATCTACCTTACAAGATATTATTTTCCCATGTCTGCAAGCAATTTCAATAGTATAGGTCTGACCGATGAGCAGGTACTCATTGCACGGGAGGAATATGGTTCCAATACATTGAATTACAAAAAGGAAAATAGTTTTCTGGATGCACTGAAAAGTTTGGCAAAAGAACCAATGGTTGTACTACTATTGGTGGCATCTATTATTTATTTCATCAGCGGAGATACAGGGGATGGTATTTTTCTGGCATCGGCTATTGTATTGGTAGCCACCATCTCTCTCTACCAGGATTCGAGAAGCCGGAATGCACTGGAGAAATTAAAAAACTTTACCCTGCCCTATTGCAAAGTTATCCGCAATGGAGAAGTAGTAGCCATCAAAAGCGAGGACCTTGTTATCGGCGACAGCCTGATGATTGAAGAAGGCACAGCTATTGCAGCGGATGGCAGCATTGTTCATTCCAACGATTTTTCAGTAAATGAATCCATCCTAACGGGCGAATCACTTTCTGTTTATAAAGACTCATCCAAAGCAGATCATTTCATTTACCGGGGCACTACGGTAGCCAGTGGATTAGCCATTGCAAGTATTACAGCCATTGGTAACCAAACCAAATTAGGTAAGATCGGCAAAAGCCTGGAAAGTATTCAGGAAGAAAAAACACCGCTTGAACTGCAGATCAACCATTTTGTAAAAAAGATGGTGATGGCAGGCGCCATTGTTTTTATCATCGTTTGGGTAATCAATTACCTGCATTCAAAAGATGTATTAGACAGTCTGCTTAAAGCGCTTACACTGGCCATGAGCATCCTGCCTGAAGAAATACCCGTAGCATTTACCACGTTCATGGCACTGGGCGCCTGGCGTTTAATGAAAATGGGCATTGTAGTAAAACAAATGAAAACGGTAGAAACTTTAGGTAGCGCTACGGTGATATGCACAGATAAAACAGGCACTATTACAGAAAATAAAATGAGCCTGGCCAAAGTTTTTGTACTAGGCTCGCCCAATATTACCCTTGCAGAAACTACTTTAAGTGAGGATGAACAGCAACTCATCAGACTGGCTATGTGGGCAAGTGAACCCATCCCATTCGATCCTATGGAAATAGCCCTTCACGATGCGTATGTAAAACTACCCATGGATGATGAAAGGCCGATGTTTAAAATAGTACATGAATATCCATTGGCGGGCAAGCCACCGATGATGACCCATGTATTCGAAAATACCATGGGCAAACGTATCATCGCTGCCAAAGGAGCTCCCGAGGCTTTGATCAATGTATCCAATTTATCTGCCGGTGAAAAACAACAAATAGAAAATACCATTAACCATCTGGCAGCAGATGGTTACCGCGTTCTCGCTATAGGTGAAGCCAGTTTCGAAGGAGCCGATTACCCCGATGATCAGGAAAAATTATCATTCAGCTTTAAAGGATTGATCGCATTCTATGATCCGCCAAAGAAAAATATACAATCGGTATTGGAACAATTTTATGCCGCGGGTATTGCTGTAAAAATTGTTACCGGCGATAATGCCGCCACTACCAATGCCATTGCCAGGCAAATAGGCTTTGATGGTCATGAAAAAAGTATGAGCGGTGATGAGCTGATGACATTACCGGATGCGGAACTGCGGCAGCGTGTGCTGGATACCAATGTTTTTACCAGGATGTTTCCTGAGGCCAAATTAAAAATCATCAATGCCTTTAAAGCTAAAAACGAAATTGTAGCCATGACCGGCGATGGTGTAAACGATGGCCCTGCCCTGAAAGCGGCACATATCGGCATTGCTATGGGTAAGAAAGGAACTGAGATAGCCAAACAGGCTGCATCGCTGATTTTACTGGAAGATGATTTATCTAAAATGGTAGATGCCGTTGCCATGGGCAGAAGAATATATTCGAACCTGAAAAAAGCGATACAGTATATCATCTCCATACATATCCCTATTATACTAACCGTATTCCTTCCTTTGGCACTGGGATGGATCTATCCAAATATTTTTACACCGGTACATATCATCTTCCTGGAACTGATCATGGGCCCTACCTGCTCCATCATTTATGAGAATGAGCCCATGGAAAAAAATACCATGATCCAAAAACCCCGGCCCATCTCTACTACTTTTTTTAACGCTAAAGAATTAACCACCAGCATTATTCAGGGATTACTGATTACCGCGGGCACTTTAACCGCTTATCAATATGCGGTGCAACAGGGGTATAATGAGGCAACCACCAGAACCATGGTCTTCATGGTTTTGATTACTGCCAATATTTTTCTGACATTGATCAACCGCTCCTTTTATTATTCTGTGTTCACCACGCTACGTTATAAGAATAACCTGGTATTACTGATCATTGGCATTACGATAGCCGTTTCCGGACTACTTATTTTTGTACACCCATTGGTAAGATTCTTTAAATTTGAACATCTGAGCCCTACTCAATTACTGATTTGTATTGGCATTGGTTTCCTGTCGGTGATATGGTATGAAGGAATCAAATGGAGAAAGAGAAGACAATAAATAGCTAAATCATTACATTTTGTTAGAAACCTATTTTCAATCCTTCCGGAAAAATATTATTGGCATTGATACCCATTTTGAAACGCCGTACGGAACAAAGAAAATGGTGTATGCCGACTGGACTGCCAGTGGCCGGGCCTATGCTCCTATTGAAGAACGCATACAGCATGAGATCATGCCCCTGCTGGCCAATACCCATACCGAAACAACGGTAACAGGTACCGCTATGACCCGCGCCTATGAACAGGCCAAGCATATTATTAAAGCACACGTAAAAGCCGGGCCCGATGATGTATTGATTTTTGCAGGTAGCGGTATGACAGGCGCTGTGAATAAACTGCAACGCCTGTTGGGACTGCGTATTCCTGAAAGAATTATGGATTATGTAAAAGCAGGCAGACTTCCTTCCAGTGCTGAATTGAAAAATAGCAAGGTGCGTATTCATGCTTTGTTCAGTGATTACCTGGACATTGATCCTGCCCTAAAGCCCATTGTATTTGTATCACATATGGAGCATCATTCCAACCAAACCTCCTGGCTGGAAACCATTGCCGATGTAGAGATTATTCCGAATGATGAAAGTGGCAATATTAACCTGGCTAACCTGGAAATACTTCTACAAAAATACCAGCACCGGAAAAATAAAATTACGGCCATTACAGGTTGCTCAAATGTTACCGGTATTCAAACACCCTATCACCAGGTGGCGCAGCTCACTCACCAATATGGTGGCCTGTGCTTTGTTGATTTTGCCTGTTCGGCTCCCTATGTTGCCATTGACATGCACCCGTCTTTAGCAGGTGGACAACTGGATGCCATTTTCTTTTCACCACATAAATTTTTGGGCGGACAGGGCACACCGGGCGTATTGATTTTTGATAAAATTTTATACCATAATATCATTCCCGATCAGCCGGGTGGCGGAACGGTTACCTATACCAACCCATGGAAATATCACGAGTACATCACCGATATTGAACACAGAGAAGATGGCGGAACACCACCTTTTTTACAGGGCATTAAAGCAGCGCTGGCCGTAAAACTGAAAGAAGAAATGGGCGTTAACAATATGATACAACGCGAAGAAGAGCTATTGAAAATAATCTTTGAACGTTTGCCAGGTATACCGGGCATTCACATCATGGAAGGCCAGAATCAACACAGGCTGGGTGTGATTTCTTTTTTAATAAAGGGAACGCATTTTAACCTGGTGGTAAAATTACTGAACGACAGGTTTGGCATTCAAACCCGCGGTGGTTGCGCCTGCGCAGGCACCTATGGCCATATGCTGCTGCGTGTAGACGAATTGCATTCAAATGAAATACTCGATGAAATTCATAAGGGCGATCTTTCCTGCAAGCCTGGGTGGATACGTATGTCTGTTCATCCTGTTATGACTAACGAGGAAATATATTACCTGGTAGATGCCATTGAACAGGTTGCTATACATTACCACGAATGGAAAAAGGAATATGTATATGAGCCAGACAGCAACGAGTACCATCATCACTCCTACCAGGATGCCATAAAAAACAAAGTGGATGATTGGTTTAATTTGAAGCTAACCTAAAAAATCACCATTCTATATTCCAACGGCTATCGCCTGCTCGCAATCAATAAATTCAGATCTGTATATTTCAAATCAAAGCGCTGACTGATATAGAAATCTGTTAAGGCCCCTTTGAACATATAGATGCCTTCGCGAAGATTGAACTTGTGCCATACCATTTCTTCAATGCCGCCTTCATCGCTGATCTCTAAAATTAATGGCATCAGTACATTGCTGATGGCCTGACTGGCTGTACGGGCAAAACCACTGGGTATATTGGGTACACAATAATGGATTACATCATGTTTTAGAAAAGTGGGGTCCTCATAACTGGTTAATTCACTGGTTTCAAAACAGCCGCCACGGTCAATAGCCACATCAATGATGATGCTTCCGGGGCGCATTGCCGCTACCATTTCTTCGGTAACTACTACAGGCGCCCTTCCATATTCATTGCTTAAGGCACCTACGGCTACTTCGCAAGTCTTAAGTTGTTTGGATAAAATTTTTGGCTCCAGCACACTGGTCCAGATACGCTGCCCTAAATTATTCTGTAACTGTTTTAAGCGGTAAACATTGTTATCAAATACTTTCACGGAAGCGCCCAGGGCAAGTGCATTACGGGTGGCAAATTCGCCAACAATACCCGCGCCAATAATAATTACTTTAGTTGGCGGAATACCGCTGATACCACCTAATAACACGCCCTTCCCTTTGTTAAAACTACTCAGGTACTGGCCCGCAATTAACATAACCGCACTCCCGGCAATCTCACTCATACTGCGCACAATGGGATAGGTTCCGCTATCATCCTTAAAATTTTCAAAGCTGAGCGCCGTAACCCTTTTCTCCATCATCTTCTCTATATATTCTTTTTTTAAAGCAGAAAGATGTACAGGCGATATGATGGTCTGATTCATTTGAATCAATGGCAGATCTTCTTCTACCGGAGGGGCGCTTTTAACCAGTATGGGACAGTTAAATATTTCTTTACGGTCGTATACAATTTGGGCACCCGCTTCGGCATAATCCTTATCCGAGTAATGGCTACCTACACCTGCCTTATGCTCTACCACCACATGATTTCCATTAGCCACCAATACACCCACTGCATCAGGGGTTAGTGCAATACGGTTTTCCTGAAAAGCAATTTCTTTGGGAATACCAATATGCAACTTGGCGCCCTGTGGTTTTATATCCAGGGTTTCTTCCAGTGTTTCATAGGTAAAGGATGCACTGATGGAGGGTTTGGTAGCCATGGAGAGAATAAGATTGATATATTAGGTGATTGAGATAAAATTAATTCATTTTTACCAGAAAGAAAGGCAGATAGTTTGAACGCCTGCTCCTGCCAGCCGCATCTTTCATCTTTCATCCGTCATCTATTCGTATACACCCTCCTGGTAATCTCATCCAATGCTTCCATATATACATGAAATGTTTCATCAGGCAAGAGTCCGGGGGCATTTTCGGACCATTCTACCAGGCAGAGCTTGCCGCTGTTTACAGTATCCTCAACCCCTGCCTGAATGGCTTCTTCTTCATCTTTCAGCCGATACCAATCCATATGGTAGATGATTCCGGCAATGGGGCTGCTATATTCATTAATAATGGCAAAAGTGGGACTACTGACAACAGATTGCACTCCAAGCTCCGCACACAAGGCATGAATAAAAGTAGTTTTGCCCGTTCCCATAGCCGCATGAAAAGCCCAGACCTTTTTCTTGTCCCCCTCTTTCCAAAGGGCCGCCGCTACCCTGCTTAGCTGGTCCAATGTAAAAATTGCATCCATGCAGCAAAGATAATCATCCCAACCAGTAAGAATTTGAAACCATGCTGTATTTAATTCCAATTTCGACAATCGGGGAGGGGTATCTTTGTAATTAATACTTAAGAATTGGGAGGGATCAGTAAAATGACATTTTTACTAACGGTGAGTTTCCTAACCCACTTAAAAAAATTATTAATTCTTACTTCTCAATTAAACGTGTTGTTGTGGAAAAACTGAACTGGAAAGTCGAAGGCATGAGTTGCACCAATTGTGCATTAACGATAGATAGATACCTGCATGATAATGGTATGCAGGAAGTGAAAGTAAATTTTATTGGTGGGGAAGTTAGTTTTGAGAAGCCCTTGGAAATACCTAAGCTGGAGATAGCCAGGGGCATTGAGGGATTGGGGTATCATGTTATTACAGGCGATGCATCGGATACACAAAAAGATAAACGCCTCTTTAAAAATCATTTCCAACGCTTTCTTTTCTGCATTGTTTTTACTGCGCCATTAATGTTGCATATGATACCGGGGGCACATATTCATTTATTGATGGATCCTTATGTTCAATTAGCGCTAACCATTCCTGTTTTTTTGGTGGGTATGGATTTTTTTGGAAGAAGCGCCATCAAAAGTGTGTGGAAAGGAATACCTAATATGAATGTGCTCATTGCGCTGGGAGCCATAGCAGCCTTTGGTTACAGCCTGTATGGCACATTGATTGGCGAGGCGCAGCAGTATATGTTTTATGAAACCGCAGCTACCATTATAACACTGGTGTTTTTGGGTAACTGGATGGAAGATAAATCTGTTGAGACCACCCAGGCTTCCCTAAAAAAATTAGCGGTTAGTCAGAAAGTGATGGCGAATATGATTGCTTATGACGACCAGCATCAGGAACATATCTTCCCGGTTGAGAGTACGCATTTAAAAGTGGGCGACCTCCTTTTAATAAAGAGTGGCGAACCCGTACCGATGGATTGTAAGATACTATGGGGCGAAGCGAGTGTGAATGAAGCCATCATCAGCGGTGAGAGTGCACCGGTAGACAAAAAAATGAATGATACACTGATTGGCGGATCTGTATTGCACTCAGGTACCCTTAAAACCATGGTAACCGCAGTGGGTGAAAATACAGTGCTTGCCAACATTTTAAAAATGGTAAAAGAGGCGCAAACGGAAAAACCACCCATTCAGCAACTGGCAGATAAGATCAGCGCTATTTTCGTTCCTGTTGTCATAAGCATAGCGGTGATTACTTTTTTAATGAATTATTTTTTGGGGCACCTGCCGTTCAGCAACAGTTTATTAAGAGCGATAGCTGTATTAGTCATCTCCTGCCCATGTGCCATGGGACTTGCCACGCCCGCCGCCATCGCGGTTGGTTTGGGAAGAGCCGCTAAAAACGGGGTGCTTTTTAAAAATGCAAAAAGCCTGGAAATATTTAAAAGTATTACACAGGTAGTATTTGATAAAACAGGAACACTTACTACCGGGCAGTTTCGCATCGCCGGGTTTCAGGTTGTCCGGGAGCCGGCAGAGGTATATCGTGAGTCGTCAGACGTGAGTCGTGAGAGAAGCGATATGGAAAATTCTCACGACTCACGTCTGACGACTCACGATTCCTTCAAGCTCATCGCTTACTCATTAGAAAAATTTTCTAATCACCCCATTGCCAAAGCCATAGCCAAAGAATGGAAAGTAAAGGATGATATCCGTTGGGCAAAAGTGGAAGAAGTGAAGGGGTTTGGAATGAAAGCCACAGATAAAGAAGGCAATGAATACATAGCCGGCTCTTACAAAGCAGCGGCTCATTTAACAGAAGACAGGTTGCACAATATTTATATCATCAGGAATAACCAATTATTGGGATCGATTGATGTAGTGGATGAGATAAGGCCCGAAGCCAAAGAAGTAATCAGGCTGTTAAAAATAAAAGGCATCAAAACAATTTTATTAAGTGGCGACCAGCAAGAGAAATGTGAACAGGTTGCCGGAGAATTAGGCATGGATGAAGTGATTGCCGAACAAAGTCCTGAACAAAAATTAGAAAAAATCGCGGCTTTTAACCATATCGCTCCTACGGCCATGGTTGGCGATGGCATAAATGATGCGCCTGCCTTAGCCAAAGCAACCGTAGGCATATCATTAAGCGATGCCTCGCATATTGCCATGCAGAGCGCGCAGGTAGTATTAATGAATCACGGATTAAAGCACCTTCCCCTATCACTCGGTTTAGGAAAACATACTTATATCACCATCAAAGAAAATCTCTTCTGGGCATTTGCCTACAATATTGTGGCCATACCCGTTGCAGCCTTCGGTTTTCTGAGTCCCGCTTTTGGCGCATTGGTAATGGGATTGAGTGATGTGGTGCTGGCAATAAATTCGGTGAGGTTGAATTTCAAGAAAGTAGTATAATTGGAGATTGCGCTTAGAAAATGATAAACACCTAAAAAAACTCACGTCTCACATCTCACGTCTCACGACTGACGACTCACGACTCACCAATGTCCACGCCCCTAAACATACTGCAACTCCACTGGCATCACGATCAATTCCGCCCCATGCAGGAAGAGATCATACAATCGGTATTAGATGGGAGGGATACATTGGCCTTATTACCCACCGGTGGGGGCAAATCTATCTGCTTTCAGGTGCCGGCTATACTAAAGGAAGGACTCTGCCTGGTGATTAGTCCGCTCATTGCCCTGATGCGCGACCAGGTGGATCATTTACTGCAAAAAGATATTCCCGCAATAGCCTTACACAGTGGGTTAAGTTTCTATGAGGTGAAAACAATTTTGCAGCATGCCACACAGGGTGATTACAAATTTCTATACCTGTCGCCTGAAAGATTAGAAACCTCCTTATTCAAAGAATACCTTCCCGCGCTCAATATTAGCCTGATAGTTGTTGACGAAGCGCACTGTGTATCGCAATGGGGCTATGATTTCCGGCCCCCTTATCTGCGTATAGCCAATTTAAGGGAGGAACTACCCGGTATTCCACTGGTTGCTTTAACCGCTTCTGCAACGCCGGTGGTACAAAAAGATATTACCGCGAAATTAAAGTTCAGTAACGGCCAGGTATTCAGGCAATCATTTGAGCGGCCCAATGTATCGTATAGCAGTTTTTGTGTAGACAGCAAGATTAATAAACTGATTGATATCCTGAAAAAAGTAAGCGGCAGCAGTATTGTGTATTGCAGTAGCCGCAAACAAACCAAAGAACTGGCCAATTTACTTTTGCTGCAATCAATAGCTGCCGGTTTTTATCATGCCGGACTAACCCAACAGGATCGTGATATAAAACAACAGGCATGGATTACTAACCAAACAAGGGTAATGGTATGTACCAACGCATTTGGAATGGGCATTGATAAACCGGATGTAAGAACAGTGATTCATTTTGATACACCCGACTGCATGGAGAGTTATTACCAGGAGGCGGGCCGTTGCGGAAGAGACGGAAAAAAAGCTTTCGCGGTTCTGGTGTATCAGAAAGAAAATATAACCGGTCTGAAAGCCATGCCAGGCAAGCGTTTTCCGCCTATCCCTGAAATAAAAAGAATTTATCAGTCGCTGGCCGATTATTTACAGATACCGGTTGGAAATGGCGAAGGACAGTATTATGACTTTGACCTGCTTACCTTTATAAAGAATTTCAAACTGGATAGCTTACTGGTGATCAATACACTCAAAGTACTGGAGCAGGAAGGTCATATCACTTTTTCAGAAAATATTTTTCTGCCCTCACAGGTAAATTTTACGGCTTCCAAAGAAACCCTGTATCAGTTTGAGATCAGTCATCCTTTACTGGAACCCCTGATCAAATGTTTATTACGAACCTATGAAGGCATTTATGATAACCGCGTATCCGTTTACGAAAAACAGTTGGCCAGGTTAACCAGCCTACCCATTGAAAATGTTATTGATCAGTTAAGGCAACTGCAATCGTTTGGCCTGCTGGAATATTTACCACAAAAAGATACCCCGCAAATTCATTTTGTATTAAACAGGGCATCGGCAAAATACCTGCAGATTAAGCAGGACGCCTATCTCGAAAGAAAAAAACAATATACTGAACGGGTGGAGCATATGATCAGGTATATTGAATTACCGGATGCCTGCCGCAGCAGCTATATCTCCCGGTATTTTGGCGATACTGAATTGAAGGATTGCGGTATTTGTGATAATTGTTTGGCAAAAAAACGCAAAGCCCTCTCACCGGAAGAATTCAAATTGATCGAAACAAAAATCAGGCAATCCATCGGCAAAAGCATCTCGGTTGAGCAATTTTTTACCACACACCCCTCCATCAGCCAGGAAAAAATCTGGACCGTACTCACATTCTTACAGGCCGAACATATTTTATCGGTTGATGAACAGGGAATCTTACAGGCAATGGGATAATTTTCTTTACAGGAAGCTTTTCCATAAATAAGCCCTCACTTATGTTGAATTCCTTCTTAGAAAGAATTAACTTTTCACTGCCATTGCAACCATAACAGCCTTTTTAACAAAAGATTGCGGCAACAGGATGTAAATTGGCATTGTTTTATCTTTATTTCACGTTAAATAATGAACACCATGGAAGACAAGAAAAGTAAAATACTGTTATGCGAAGATGATACCAATCTCGGAATGGTACTGAAAAACTATTTAGAACTGAATGAATATGAAGTAACCCTGGAAAGAGATGGCCGCCTGGGACTGGCCGCTTTTCAACGCGAAAAATTTGATATCTGTTTACTGGATGTGATGATGCCCAATATGGACGGATTTACATTAGCCGAAGAGATACGCGATGTGGACCCGGATATACCCCTGTTCTTTTTGAGCGCCAAAACCATGAAAGAGGATATCATTCAGGGATATAAACTGGGCGCGGATGATTATATTACCAAACCTTTCGACTCTGAGGTTTTGTTACTGAAAATCAAAGCCATCCTGAAACGCAATGAAGAAGAGAACCGGATAAGTGACAATATAGAGTTTGATTTAGGCAGGTTCCATTTTAATCCCAGGCTGCGCGAATTAAAACATGATGAGCTCACACAAACCCTTTCGCCCAAAGAAAATGAACTATTAAAAATGCTGGCCGAACATAAAAACGACCTGCTGCCACGCGAAAGAGCCTTAAAGAAAATATGGGGTAGTGACACCTATTTTAATGGCCGCAGCATGGATGTGTATATTGCTAAACTGCGCAAGTATCTGAAAGATGATACGAATATTGAGATTGTGAATATTCATGGAAACGGATTCAGACTGGTAGCCCCATAACTTTGATAAATCGGATGTATTGATGGACTTTATCATAGTCTATCAATACATCCCCTTAAAGCTGCACAAAAACGAATCAACCCTAAGTGAACAGGTCCGGATTGGAACCTCCCGGCATCGCGGTTTTAGTGTGCTCATACGCCTTTGCCGTTACCTCTCTTCCCCTTGGTGTACGCTGTAAAAATCCTTCCTGGATAAGGAATGGCTCGTAAACTTCTTCAATAGTACCCGCTTCCTCACCCACCGCTGTGGCAATGGTAGTAAGGCCTACAGGCCCCCCTTTGAATTTATGGATGATGGCATTGAGAATCCGGTTATCCATTTCATCAAGACCATGCTCATCTACATTTAAAGCCTTTAAGGAATGTTGTGTAATGCCGATATCAATAATACCATCATTTAAAACCTGTGCAAAATCTCTTACCCTTCTTAGTAAACTATTGGCAATACGCGGGGTACCACGGCTTCTTCTGGCAATTTCGAATGAAGCTTCCATACTGATGGATGTTTGCAGGATAGCGGCGCTTCTTTCAATAATCTTTTGTAATACCGCTGCATTATAATATTCCAGTCTCGATTTAATTCCGAAACGTGATAGCAGGGGAGCCGTTAATAAACCACTCCTGGTGGTAGCGCCTACGAGTGTAAAAGGATTAAGGTTTATCTGGATACTGCGGGCATTGGGGCCGGTATCAATCATGATATCTATTCTGAAATCTTCCATGGCAGCATACAGGTATTCTTCTACTACCGTACTCAGGCGATGTATCTCATCAATAAATAAAACATCATTGGGTTGCAGGTTGGTAAGCAGGCCGGCAAGATCACCTGGCTTTTCAATAACCGGGCCAGAGGTTTCTTTAATATTCACACCCAGTTCATTCGCAACAATTCTGCTCAGGGTTGTTTTACCCAACCCGGGCGGGCCATGAAATAAAATATGATCCAACGCCTCTCCGCGAAGTTTTGCGGCCTTGATAAAAATAACCAGGTTCTCCACCAATTGGGGCTGACCGGAAAAATCGTCAATCTCTTTGGGACGTATCGTATTCTCAAACTCCCGGTCGGCAGGGTTTAGGCTGGAAGACTCATTTTGTACATTAACATTGGACATACTGTTTCAAAAATACAAAATACTATTCATCCATCCCTTTGCTATTATGATAGCAACCAAATAAGCCCTGGTATAGCTATTGAGAACCGTTCTTCAAAATTTGTTGCATTCATGGCGGAGGGTATCTATCTTTAATGCTGCCAAAAAAACACTATATGAAGAAAACCTTGATTGCCTTTTGGTTACTCTGTATAACCAACTCATTAACCGCGCAAAACAATCCTTTATGGATGCGTTACCCGTCTATTTCTCCGGACGGCCAAACCATTGTATTTAGTTACAAAGGAGATCTGTACACAGTGCCTTCGATCGGGGGTAACGCGCTTCCACTCACCATGCATGAAGCGCAGGACTTTTACCCGGTATGGAGCCACGATGGAAAAACCATCGCTTTTGCTTCAGACAGGTATGGCAATTTTGATGTGTTTACTATTCCTGCAACAGGCGGAACACCCACCAGGCTAACCTTTAATAGCGCCCCTGATTATCCTTTTGATTTTTCACCGGATAACCAACAACTGATTTTTGGAAGCGCCAGACAGATCAGCCATACCAATATTCGCTTTTACAGTCCACGATTATTTACGAACCTCTACAGTATTCCTCTAACAGGTGGCAAGCCTTACTTAATTAGTCAGGCCGGTATAGAATCGGCACATTATAACAGCAAAGGAACACAGGTTATTTTTCAGGACAGAAAAGGGTACGAAGATGCCTGGAGAAAACACCATACCTCGGCCGTTACCAGGGATATATGGGTGATGGATATTAAAACGGCCAGCTATAAAAAAGTTAGTGAATTTGAGGGTGAGGACAGAGAGCCTGTTTTTAGTGCCGATGATAAAACAGTATATTACCTCAGTGAAAAAAGTGGCGACCAGAATCTGTTTAAGCAAACAGAAGATGGCAAAATGGTTCAACTTACCAGGTTCAAAAATCATCCGGTAAGACATCTTTCCAGAACGAATAACAATCATTTATGTTTTAGCTGGAACGGAGAGATCTATACTTTAAAAGAAGGAGATCAACCCAAAAAAGTAGTGATCTCTATTAATGCAGACGTACGCAACAATGCGGAAAAAATAATACCTATCAATGGTGGTGCAACAGAAATAGCCCTCGCGCCCAATGGAAAAGAAATTGCCTTTGTATTTCGCGGTGAAGTATTTGTAACCAGTGTGGAAGGGGGTATTACCAAAAGAATTACCAATACACCGCAACAGGAGCGAATGGTAAGCTGGAGCCCCGATAGCAAAAAAATTATTTACGCCGCTGAACGAAACAACAACTGGGATATTTATCAAACCGGTATGGCAAGAAGTGAAGAACCTTATTTCTATGCATCAACCCTATTGAAGGAAGAGGCATTGATTGCCACTCCGGAAGAAGAATTCAGCGCTAAATTTTCGCCCGATGGCAAACAGATTGGCTATATAGCAGAGCGGAATTTATTAAAAGTGTACACGCTTGCCGATAAAAAAATAAAAACATTACTCCCTGCCGGAAGAAACTATAGTTATAGTGATGGCGACTGGGATTTTCAATGGAGCCCGGATAGTAAATGGATCATCGCAGACGATCAGGAAGGAAGCTGGCAATACGGTAACCTGGCTTTACTTAAAGCAGACGGAACCGGTGGTATTGAAAAGCCTATCCGGTCTGGATTTGGTCAAGCCAATATTAAATGGGGTATGAATGGGAAAACCATTACCTGGGTAAATGAACGGTTAGGCAGAAAATCCATTGCTTTGCAAGGCAGCAGGGAAGTAGATATTTATGAGGGATTCCTGGATCAGGACAGTTATGATCGCACGCGTTTAAGCAAAGAAGATTTTGCTTTATTGAAAGAGAAAGAAGAGAAGGATAAAAAAGCGGATACCACAAAAAGCAAAAAAGATTCGTTAGCTACAGCTAATTTTATCCCTAACCTGAACGGATTTGAAGATAGGGTATTAAGACTCACTATCAACAGTTCATCCATTTCAGATTATTATATAAGCGCTGATGGCAGCAAAGTATATTACCTGTCTTCATTCGAAAAAGGATTTGATTTATGGGTAACAGAACCACGTACCCGAGAAACTAAAATTTTGGCTAAGTTGAGTGGCTCCCCAAGTGGAATTGAACCGGGCAAAGACGGAAAAACACTTTTCCTGGTAAACAACGGCTCCATCATAAAAGTAGAAACCGAAAGCGGCAAAGTGAGCCCTGTGGGCATTAATGGCGAAATGGTATTGAATGCTCCGGAAGAAAGGGAATACATTTTTGAACATATATGGAGACAGGTACAAAAGAAATTCTATGACCCGAAAATTCATGGAATAGACTGGGCAATGTATAAAACCAACTATGCCCGCTTCTTACCCCATATTAATAATAGCTACGATTTTCAGGAACTGCTGAGTGAAATACTGGGAGAGCTGAATGCCTCACATACCGGTGGCAGATATTCTCCTCAAACACCGAGTGGTGATATGACTGCCTCATTGGGTTTATTATATGATGAAACCTTTACCGGTAAAGGTTTAAAGATTACAGAAGTAATTGCCGGCGGTCCATTGGAAAATGCAGCTTCGAAAGTTGAAGCGGGACAGATCATTGAAAAAATAGATGGCGAAGAGGTAAGTGATAAGGATGACTGGGCCAGGCTACTTAATCGAAAAGTGGGCAAAAATGTATTGTTGAGCCTGCTTGATCCATCCACAAAAAATAAAATAGAAGAAACGGTAAAACCAATCAATACCGGTATGGAAGCTGCCTTAATGTACAAGCGCTGGGTAAACAAAATGAAAAAAATGACAGAGGAACTGAGTGGAGGAAAAGTGGGTTATGTACATGTGCAGGGAATGAACGATGGAAGCTTCAGAACCGTACTGGATGAAGTGATTGGAAAAAATATCGACAAAGAAGCGTTGATTGTAGATACCCGTTTTAATGGTGGCGGTTGGTTGCACGATGACCTGAATACATTTTTAAGTGGCAAACGCTACCTTGATTTTGCGCCACAGGGCAACCGGGTAACTGCAGGTGAGCCGGGCAATAGATGGCAAAAGCCAAGCTGTGTGCTGATGAGTGAAAGCAACTACAGTGACGCGTATATCTTCCCCTATATCTATAAGCAAAATGAAATTGGGAAGCTGGTAGGTATGCCGGTAGCCGGAACAGGTACCGCTGTATGGTGGGAAACGCAGATTGACCCGACAATTGTTTTTGGTATACCAATGGTGGCAACCATTGGCAAAGAAAACAGGCCAACGGAAAACTTACAGGTTGAACCGGATATAAGGGTCACACTTCCTTTCGAAGAATTTATGAAAGGAAAGGATGCACAATTGGAAGCCGCGGTAAAAGAGATGTTACGGGTGATTAAAAAATAAATTAACTGCATAAAAAAGACCCCTCAAACAATTTGAGGGGTCTTTTTATGTAAGAATCTGTCGCGTCTTGAAATAAGGATACACAATTCATTATCGCGTATACCTGTATTTATATCCTAAAATCCCCTGAAGGAGAACTATCTCAAAGCAATTTTAGGCGCTTGTTTTTCCAACAGGTATTTATAAATAAATTTAGTTTTCAGGTTATTAAAGTGAACTCCTTTCGCTCCACCCCATCCATGCCGGCCACCCGGGTATAACATGAATTCAAAACCCTTTCCTTTATCCTGTAAAGCGCTCACCAGTTGTATGCTGTTTTGCATGTGTACATTGTCATCACTGGTACCATGAACGATTTGCAATACGCCTTTATACCTGTCGGCATAAGTTAATACACTGCTGCTTTTATACCCATCAGGATTACTCTGCGGGGTACCCATATATCTTTCGGTATAATGCGTATCATACAAATGCCAATCCACCACACTGCCACCTGCCATGCCGTGCGTAAACACATCCGCTCCATACGTTAATGCATAAGCACTCATATAACCCCCATAACTAAACCCGGTAATGGCCATTCTGGCGGGATCGGCCTGCCCGTTTTTAATGAACCATTTGGCCATGGTTGTATAATCAGCCATTTCCCAGAAGCCGAGGTTATGATACAAATAATTCATGCCTTCTTTTCCAAAATGTCCACTGGCACGGTGATCGAATGAAACCTGTATCAATCCCTCATTGGCATAAAACTGCCGGTTGGCGCTCCACGACCAGCTATCAGTAACTGTTCCCGCATTAGGGCCACCATAAATACTCAGCAGTAAAGGATATTTTTTATTGGGATCCATAGTTGCCGGCCAGGTAACCAGGGCGGGTAAATCATATAAACCATCTTCGCTTTTAATACGGATGAGTTCTGTTTTGGCAAGGGCGTATTGCCCGGTTTCCGCGCCCTTCATATCGCCCAGTTCACGAACCAGTTTCCCATTATTATCAACCAAACTCATCCTGGTTGGGGTAGCGGCATTACTATAGGTTGTAATAAAATATTTTCCGCCGGGCGAAAGACTGGTTTTCGCATGATTGTATTCACCAAATGTAAGACGCTTTAGATCAGACCCATCAAATTTCACACGATACAAATCAGTACGGGCCGTATTCTCGCGGCCTTTGGCAGAGAAGTAAACTATTTCATTTTTTTCATCAATCAAACTAATATTCGTAACTGTGAACTTGCCATTCGTAATAGCATTTCTGAATTGGCCATCATTCGAATATAAATACAAATGGTTCCATCCCGATTTATCAGATTGTATGATAACGCCTTTATCATTTTTTAAAAAGTTAACCCTGCCTCCAACCCTGTCTTCCAGATCTATCCATGTTTGCTGGGTTTCATTGTACCATTCTTTCTTGCTTCCATCAAACGGCTTAACCTCAAATATTTTCAGATTGTTCTGTTCGCGGTTCATCCAAAACACCATTAAAACATTACCATCTTCTTTCCAGAGGGGCCATCCAAGGTACTGATCATCCTTCGCGTTAAAATCGGCCCAAATGGTATTACCGCCATCCGGACTAACCATTCCAATTTTCACTTCAGGGTTTTTATCACCGGGTAACGGATACCTTGTTTGTTCCATGTATCCATGCTGCCCCTCACTCACATAAATAGGAAACATGGGTACCTTGCTTTCATCAAAATGCATGTAGGCCAGTGTTTTACTGTTGGGGCTCCACCAGAATGCACGATAACGGGTATTACGGCCAAATATTTCTTCATAATACAACCAACTGGCATACCCATTTAAAATAGTGCCGGTACCATCTGTGGTTAACTGAACTTCTTTTTTAGTACGCAAATCATAACTATATAAATTATTTTTTTTGGTATAACCGATATAGTTACTGTCCGGAGAGAACGTTGGATTTTTTTCTTCCCCCTGGTCATTTGTCAGCCTGGTTTCCATTCCATTATTACTATAAAAAAGATCCTTATCCCAAACCATTACGCTTTTTCCAAAAGGAGAAACAGAAGGTTTGTTAGCCAACCCGCTATTTCTGAATTCAATACCGTTAATGGTTTTAGCGCCCATCATTGTTTCGGTAAAAGTTCCTGTCTTACTATCGAGAATATAATTTTTAGCAACAGTATCCTTATCCAGTTTCTGATATAGGATAACTTGTTCATCATCTATCCATTTTAAAACAGTGGGTAAATTGTTATATAAATTTTCAGGCAATTTATTTGACATCAGGTCACTGTTACTGATCTGCTTTTGCTGTGCCTGAACGGTTGTGATAACTGCAAAGGTTACCCATGTTAACAATCCTCTTACTATGCTCATGTGTTTTATTTAAGAAAATGAAGATAAGGAAGCACTTATGAAAATATTGAAATTTTACATAAGCACCCGCGTATTTTACATGTGGGCCCGGAATATTTCTATAAAGCGGCGAATTACACTACCACATTGATCATTTTACCCTTTACAAAAATGAATTTCTTCAGGGGTTTGCCATCCATCCATTTTTGAATGAGCACATTAGAAAGTACCATTTCCTGAACCTGCTCCGGGGTAGCATCCAGCGAAATGCTCATACTGGTTCTCACTTTCCCATTAATACTTACGGGATATTCTTTGGAAGACTCGGTCACATATTTTTCTTCAAATACCGGATAGGATGCATCGAGGATGGAACCACTGTTTCCCAAAGCGGTCCATAGTTCTTCACTGATATGCGGGGCATACGGTGTTAGCATGATGAGTACCTGTTGCAACACTTCGCGTTTGTTACATTTCAGATCAGTCAGTTCATTAACACAGATCATGAAGGTACTTACCGCGGTATTGAAACTATATCGTTCCGTATCTTCTTCGATTTTTTTGATG
This sequence comes from Chitinophagaceae bacterium, assembly GCA_023229465.1. GTDB lineage: Bacteria > Bacteroidota > Bacteroidia > Chitinophagales > Chitinophagaceae > Sediminibacterium. The sequence continues at coordinate 11,275 of JALNZE010000021.1, read as the reverse complement.
GTACGGTGCAACACTTTCAACTCTTCGGCATTGGCGGCTGCTTCATTCCATACTTTTCCTTTCAGTTCATCAAAAAATAAACGCCATAATTTTTTAAGAAAGCGGTGTACCCCTTCAATACCCTTGGTATCCCAGGGTTTACTCTGGTCCACCGGGCCGAGAAACATTTCGTACATACGAAAGGTATCGGCGCCAAATTTATTAACGAGTTCATCCGGGTTAACGGTATTGAATTTTGATTTGGACATTTTTTCAACTTCTGAACCGCAGATATATTTACCGTCCTCCAAAATAAATTCAGCATTCGCGTATTCTCCATTGCGCCATTTGGTAAAGGTTGGTATGTCCAGTTCAATACCATCTACAAAGTTTACATCAACCCTAATAGGATCTGTATCCTCAACTTTATACGCTATCCCATTCATCAATCCGGAAGAAATAAATTGGTTAGTCCCTTTTAACCGATACACAAACCGGCTACTCCCCTGAATCATACCCTGGTTCAATAATTTTCTAAACGGCTCATCAAAACCAATATAACCCAAATCGTACAGCACTTTGGTCCATAAACGGCTATACAATAAATGGCCCACGGCATGTTCTGTTCCGCCAATATAAAGATCTACCTGGTTCCAGTAATCGCTCACTTTACGGTCGCAGAAAGTTTCGGTATTATGCGGATCCATATACCGCAGAAAATACCAGGAAGAACCGGCATAACCGGGCATGGTACTCGTTTCCAGCTCTTTGGCCACCCATTCAGGTATGTTGGCCAGGGGGCCCTGGCCATCGGGGCCCGGGCTATAACTTTCCACCTCCGGCAATAACAAAGGCAATTCATTTTCGCTCAAAGGAATAGCCACCCCATTCTTCCACTGTATGGGAAACGGCTCGCCCCAATAGCGCTGACGGCTGAATGCGGCATCACGCATTTTATAGTTCACCTTTTTTTTGCCAATACCCATTTCTTCCAGCTTCGCATTCACCATACCAATCGCATCACGCATAACGATGCCATCTAAAAATTCGCTGTTGCTGAGTTTGGCCTCTTTGGTAGGATTGGCTTCTTTGCCATCATAATAATCACCAATGATATTAGTGATGGGTATATTAAAATGCAATGCAAATTTATGATCCCGTTCATCACCACATGGCACACCCATAATGGCGCCGGTTCCATATCCTGCCAATACATATTCAGAAATCCAGATGGGAATCTGCTTGCCGTTAAAAGGGTTAACGGCATAGGCCCCGGTAAAACAACCGCTGATTTTTTTCTCTGCCTGCCGCTCCCTGTCGCTGCGGCTTTTTACATAATTGATATATTCTTCAACCGGTTGAATTTGTTCAGGAGTAGTTATTTTTTCAATCAACTCATGCTCCGGAGCCACTACCATAAAGTCAACGCCAAATATAGTATCTGGACGGGTGGTATAAACCGTGAGACGCGAATCGTGATACTTGAATTCCTTACTCACGTCTGACGATTCACGACTTACGATAGCAAATTCAATCTCCGCCCCATACGATTTACCAATCCAGTTGGTCTGCATTTCTTTCATCGCCTCACTAAATTCAATGGTTTCGAGTCCTTCAAGCAACCGGTCTGCATAGTCAGTTATACGGAGATACCATTGGCGCAATTTCTTTTTTACCACCGGATGCCCGCCACGCTCACTTACCCCATTCACTACCTCATCATTGGCTAATACCGTACCCAGCGCCTCACACCAGTTGACTTCGCCATAGCCACAGAAAGCAAGGCGATAATGCATGAGGATATCCTGCTTTTCTTTTTCAGAAAACGCTTTCCACTCAGCAGCGGAGAATTTTACGGAACCATCTCCCGGGCATATATACGCGGCATTACCATTGGCTTCAAATGTTGCCACTAAACTTTGTATACTTTCCGCTTTCAGTGTTAAGCGATTAAAAAAGCTGTGAAAGAGCTGTAAGAATATCCATTGTGTCCACTTATAATAACCCGGCTCACAGGTACGCACTTCACGGTCCCAATCGTAACTAAACCCGATATTATCCAATTGCTTTCTGAAATTATCAATATTCTGTGCCGTACTGGCAGCGGGATGTACGCCATGCTCAATGGCATATTGTTCTGCAGGCAGGCCAAATGCATCATATCCCATCGGGTGCAATACATTAAACCCCTTTAATCTTTTAAAACGACTGAAAATATCAGATGCGATATAACCCAGGGGATGCCCTACATGCAGGCCGGCACCACTGGGATACGGGAACATATCCAGTACATAATATTTGGGTTTGTCTGTTTCATTACTTACCCGGTAAGCACCGGATACTTTCCAATGCGACTGCCATTTTTTTTCGATTTCCCTGAAATTGTATTCCATAATCACCGCGCAACCCCAACGGGGTATTTGTATTGTTTATTGAAAAAATAATCCGACTAACGAATATTTAATAACCACTCTAAATCCGGGTGCAAAATAATCCTAACAAACCTTTAACCCGGTTTCTGTGGGAATGAGCTATTTTCAAATACAAAATGATCGTTAGAATGGCTGCAAATGTAAGTGTTTAGGCTTCAAAACCGTACATTTGCCTATAGAGTCACTTACACACTAGCAGGTGTTTATATTAAAAAAATTTAGCATGGCGATAATCGGAAAAGCATCACTTAAACGCAGCAAGCCCAATTATATTTATAGTATTGTTGGTGTGGCCCTGGTTTTATTGATCATGGGCATTATGGGCTGGTTCTTTTTGAACATCAGTTCGGTAGGTAATGCTTTTAAGGAAGATATCCGGTTGAGCGCTTACCTGCGTACGCTGAACAAAGATACCATTGGCCAGATACAACAATTTATAGCAGGGAAGCCCTACGCCAGGAGTGTTACTTATATAGATAAGAATTCAGCCAAACAAATATGGAATAAAGAGAACAATGAAGACTGGGCCACCATTCTGGATATAAACCCTTTACCAGAGAGTATTGATTTTTACGCGAAAGCCAATTATGTGAATGGCGATAGCCTCACCAAAATATCAAACGACCTGATGGCGGTTTACGGAGACCAGATCACTGAACTGCAATACCCAAAGATACTGGTAAGTAACCTGAATGAAAGAGCCTCCAAAATCGGCCTCATCTTTTTAGTGGTGGCGATTATTTTAAGCCTGATTGTTACTTTCAGTATTGACAATACCATCCGCCTGACCATGTTCAGTAACCGTTTCCTCATTAAAACCATGCAAATGGTGGGCGCTACCAGGGGCTTTATCTCAAAACCACTAAATATACAGGCACTCATTAACGGACTGATCAGTTCCGGCATTGCAATTGTGCTGCTGTTTACGCTGATCAGTTGGGCAGAAAGCCAGTTTGAGCCTTTAAAAGCGATACGCGACTTTACACTTACCTTAATTCTTTTTGGGGGGCTGATAATTCTGGGCGTAGGTATTTCTGTATACAGTACCCATCGGAGTGTTTTGAAATATTTAAAAATGAAACTGGATGAATTGTATTAGTTCCTCCTCCATTAACTTTTTTCCTATCTTACAACCTAATAAATTAAATCATATGAGCCATCATAAACAAAATGTAGATTCTGTTTTATTCAACAAGGAAAATTATACCTGGATGCTGATTGGGGGATTGGTAATTGCTTTGGGTATGTTTTTATTGAGTGGCGGAAAAAGTCCCGATCCTGCTATTTTTGATACCAAAGAAGTTTACAGCACTACCCGAATTACGATTGCACCTATATTGATTGTGCTGGGTTTATTGGTTGAGGTATATGCGATCTTTAAGAAACCGAAATAGCTATTATGTCCATTTTTGAAGCTATAGTCATTGCTATTGTTGAAGGATTAACAGAATTTCTGCCCATATCTTCTACAGGCCATATGATTATCACCAGTTCGATACTGCATATATCTTCCGATCCTTTTACTAAGTTATTCGAAGTTGCCATCCAGTTCGGGGCCATCCTGTCTGTGGTGGTATTGTATTGGAAAAAATTCTTCCCGCTCAATCGTTTTAATTTTTACCTGAAACTGATTGTAGCCGTGATACCCGCGCTGGCATTGGGTACATTATTTTCTGATAGAATTGATGCTTTATTAGAAAGCAGTTTAACCGTATCCGTCACAATGCTTGCCGGCGGGTTCATCCTTTTATTTATTGACCGGCTTTTTAAACAGCCTGCTATAGAAAAAGAAGAATCCATCAGTTTCAGAAAAGCCATTACCATTGGTGTTTGGCAATGCCTGGCCATGATACCCGGCACCAGCCGTAGTGCAGCCAGCATCATCGGTGGGATGCAGCAGAAACTTACCCGTAACCTGGCAGCCGAATTTTCTTTCTTTTTAGCCGTACCAACCATGGCGGCTGCAACCGGCTATAAATTATTGAAAGCCTGGAAAGAAAACCCTGAACTATTACAGAACAAAGAAAATCTGATAGCACTGGGAACAGGTAATGTAGTTGCCTTTATAGTAGCGCTGCTTGCTATAAAATTCTTTATCGGTTTTCTACAGAAACATGGATTCAGATTATTTGGCTGGTACAGGGTAATTGTGGGGGCTGTTTTGCTGGCTCTCGTATTAGCAGGGTATCTGAAATAATTAAGAATTAATTACTATTTTGTTAGTCGGAATGTAAACCTAACCAACCTTAATGAAGACTGCTCCAAAGAAAGTAATCACGGGTTGGGCCATGTACGATTGGGCCAATAGCGCTTATAACCTGGTGATTACTTCTACCATTTTTCCCGCGTATTATGAAGCGGTTACAGGCGATGGCAATGATGCCACTTCTCATGATACCGTTCGGATTCTTGGACGTGAATTTATTAATACTTCTTTATACACGTATGCACTGGGCATCGCTTTTTTACTGGTAGCCATCCTATCGCCCCTGCTGTCTTCTATTGCGGATTACAAAGGCAATAAAAAATCATTCTTATTTTTTTTCTGCACCATGGGCAGTATTGCCTGCGGTGCCCTGTACTTTTTTGATAAAACCAATTTAGCCTACGGGCTGGCCTGTTTAATCGTTGCCTGTGTAGGTTTTTGGGGTAGCCTGGTTTTTTACAATTCTTATCTTCCTGAAATTGCCGCCCCTGAAGACCAGGACAAGGTAAGCGCCAAAGGCTTTGCCATGGGGTATACGGGTAGTGTGTTATTACAGATTATCTGTTTTGTATTTATTTTAAAACCAGGTTTGTTTGGCATCACCGTAGGTAAGGCTTCACAGATATCATTCTTATTAGTGGGTATATGGTGGTGGGGCTTCGCGCAATTCGCGCTAAGCAGGTTACCCAAAGGAACCCCTTTGGAAAAAAAATCAGACAGCGGTAGTATTTTTAACAAAGGCTACAAAGAGTTAAATAAGGTTTGGAACCAGTTAAGCCACTTACCGGTACTCAAAAGGTTTTTAGGCGCTTTCTTTTTCTATAATATGGGTGTGCAAACGGTTATGCTTGCGGCCACATTATATGGCAAAAGTGAATTGAATATTCCCATCACCAACTTAATCATAGCCATCCTGATTATACAGCTCGTGGCTATACCCGGCGCCTTCCTGATAGCAAAACTGTCTGAGAGGATTGGCAATTTTAACGCATTGATGATCACCCTGTCTGTCTGGATTATTTTATGTGTGATCGGGTATCTGTTACCGAGAGATGGCATTAATGAATTTTATGGACTGGCCGTACTGGTAGGCTTTGTAATGGGAGGCATCCAATCGCTCAGTAGAAGTACCTATGCCAAGCTGATGCCCGAAACCAAAGACACCGCTTCATTTTTCAGTTTCTACGATGTAACGGAAAAGATAGCCATTGTGATAGGCATGTTCAGTTTCGGATACATAAATGAATTTACCGGTTCGCAGCGGAATGCTGTATTGGCGCTGGTTGTTTTCTTTGTAATAGGATTAATACTCCTGATCTTTGCATCCGGCACACAGCACAAAAAAAGCGAGGTAACCTAAAGATGAAACTGCATACGATCAATTCCGGTTATTTTAAATTAGATGGTGGCGCCATGTACGGCGTAGTTCCCAAAAGCATGTGGAATAAACTGAACCCGGCTGATGAAAATAATTTATGCGACTGGGCCCTGCGTTGTTTACTGGTTGAAGATGGAAACCGGTTAATATTAATTGATACCGGTGTGGGAAATAAACAGGATGTAAAATTCTTCGGCCACTATCATTTACAGGGAGATACACTGGATACCTCCCTGGCCGGTAAAGGTTTTAGAAGAGAAGATATTACAGATGTATTTCTTACACACCTCCACTTTGATCATTGTGGTGGCAGTATTATCAGGGAAGGCGACAGGTTGGTGCCCGCATTTAAAAACGCGGTTTACTGGAGCAATAAAGACCATTGGCAATGGGCAACCCTACCCAACGACAGGGAGAAAGCTTCCTTTCTGAAAGAGAATATTCTACCCATCCAGGAGAGCGGTCAGTTGCAATTTATACCCCTGCCTGAAAAAGGGCCCGATACAAACGGACTACTCAGCAGCATGGATTTTACTGAAAATATTTCCATCAGATTTGTAAACGGACATACCGATAAAATGATGCTGCCGCAGATACGGTATAAAGGGAAAACCATCGTATATATGGCTGATCTCTTACCTTCCGCATCACATATACCACTACCCTATGTTATGGCTTATGATATGTTCCCCCTGACAACGCTGAAAGAGAAAAAAACATTTTTACAGGAGGCGGTTAACAACGACTATATCCTCTACTTTGAACATGACCCTGTAAACGAATGTTGCAGCTTACAGGCAACAGAAAAAGGTGTCAGGCATAAGAGTTTCTTCCAAATAGGGGATATATAATACTACAAAGAGCAGGGTTATTTCACGTTTTTTCCCCGTTATTACCCCCCAGTAAAATCGGTGTTTTGTAGTAGGATTTTTCAAAATAAATTTTCTATCTTAGATTCAGGAATTGTTATAAACGAAACCGATATCCAATGTCCAAAAACCAAACTGCCTGCTGCCCAAGCTGTAGAGAGCGTATTCCTTTTAAGAAATTCGTACAGCTGAATAATTTTTCTGCAACCAATTGTGGAACATGCAATACCCGGATTGAGATCTCAAACAGATCGGCCAATGCGGTAATGGCAGGGGTTTGCGTTATTATTTCCGCTATTGCCATTGTTTTTTGTGCCTATATAGGCGAGAAAGAGTACCAGTCGTTTTTGGGGGGCCTGTTCTCCGGAATCTGCTTGTCTGTTGTAATGATTGTGGCTATTTGCCGCTATGCATACCGGCATTCTGAACTAAACCGGATATGTTTGCCATAGCCTTTCCTCTATCTAAAACTAATCATTGAAGAAAGTGGGTACCGAAGATTTCGGTATTGCATCATATCTACTTTTACGCTGCCTACCACAATCGGACTTTCTATACGGATAGGAATATGGTTCTCATCATCACTTACCCAAACAGACATATCTTCCCCACCCTGGAACAGGGTACCTTTTACCAGTAAGGGTTTGAACTTAATAGCATTAAATCTGCCATATTTGGTTTTAATCACTTCTTTCCCCAAATATTTTATGTACAGGCTAAACACCTCATTATCCAGGAACATGGTAAAAGGTATTTTATCATCAACCTGGTATTGACTGAAATCTATATTCCGGGCATAATAGATAGAACTCAACACATCCTGCACACAAACAGGCACTTTAAACACACCATTTGTAGTAATGGCTGTATTGGCCTTCTTGTTAAAAGTGATATTTTCATATTTTTTAAAACCCCCTTCATTAATATCCCGGATAAATTTCAGGGGTTGCATAGTGGCCGTATCTATATAAGATTCATAACGGTCACGTACCTTAAATATCCAGTCGTAACTCGGATTAGAACTCCCCGACCCTACTATATGATATACGGCCCTGTTATTCATGTGTTCGTTATTTACCGTAAAATTACCCGTACCCGCATTGATATAGATACCCACAACAGAATAAAAAACATTGAAAGAAATGTTTTCGCCTTCCATAAAAGCAAGGTTACGTATACCACAGAATTCATCTCCCGCGGCGATAGAACGCCAACCAAACACCAATAAAAAAAGTAACCCGGTTTTTTTCACGCTACACTATTTATTTCTAAACAATCTGATTCCTAATATAAATAAACTGCCGGCAATGGCAGGAATAATCAGGTTAATGATCCAGATACCGGCGGCTGTTGCAATGATGCCTACGGTATTGGAACTTAACAACCCAAATAGCTGGATACTCACTTTCCCCCTAAAACCCAGTTCCGCCAGCGCAATGGTAGGTACGATAGCCAGCACCAGGAACATTACGCAAACCATCGTAGCGGCATCTATCCAGTTCACATTCACTTCAAATACCTCTAACAAAATAACATACTGCGCTACAAATACAACGTACCGGCAGAAAGAAAGAAGTAAAATTCCTGTTAATTCTTTCCAGTAAAAATCTTCCAGCTTCTGCACAAAGAACCGATGCTTCGCGATAAACGGTATTTTTTCCAATAACCGGATCAGCCATGATAACCGGAAATACAAAAGGATAAATAACAGGATACCCACCGAAATCATTCCTATCAGCCCATCTATCCAGAAAGCCGACAAGCCTTCTACATGGCGGGTAGCATCAAGTATATGAAAACGCAGATAGATCAGGCCCAGTAACCCCATCAGAAAAGTAACAAGTACCTGGCTCATACTACCCACCACAGACAAAACAATTCCCCGCAAGCGGTTACCTTCTTCCAGAAAAACCGAACGTCCCGCCGATTCTCCTACCCGGTTGGGTGTATTAAAGGCAAATGCCTGTCCGGATAAAATGGCCCGATAGGCCGTAATAAAAGAAACTTTCTGGATACGCCCAACCAATAGTTGCCATTTACGGGCCTCAATACCCCAGTTAAAAAACATCAAAATAATTACTACCCCAAATTTCCATGACCGGGGGCCCGTAAAAGCGGAGAGGATGAGATCCCAGGATTGCTGCACATCCGCCTGCTTTTGTATCTGCCTGTAAATAGAATACGACAGCCACACAAACAGCGTGGGACCAACAAAGTAATTGAGAAATATTTTCAGTTTCCTGTTCAGAAATTCAGTTATTTGACTGCAAAGAACGGGGATAGTTGCGAGACTGAAAAGAGGGGTAGTGGTTAATCCTGAGACGTGAGCCGCCAGTCGTGAGAAATTTTGCCAATAGTTTTTAACACCCATCTGTCATCCGTCATCTGCCCTCACAACTCACGATTGCCCCCTGCCAATAACCCATTTCCCCGTATTTTTACAACGCATGACCTCCCCATCGCCCATCATCCTCGGCATTGACCCCGGTACTCAATTAATGGGTTATGCTTTGCTGCGTATTGAAAAGGGCCAGCCACGGGTGATTTTGATGGATGCTTTGAAACTTACCAAAGAAAAAGACATTTATGCCCGCCTTGAAATGATTCATACCAAAGTAGGTGAACTGATTAAACTATACCAGCCTTCCACTTTCGCCATTGAGGCTCCTTTTTTTGGCAAAAATGTGCAGAGTATGCTAAAACTGGGAAGAGCCCAGGGGGTGGCTATCGCGGCGGCCATGCAGGCAAAAATTCCTGTAACAGAATACTCTCCTAAAAAAGTAAAACAATCTATCACCGGTAATGGCAATGCCAATAAGGACCAGGTTTGGAAAATGCTGCAACGAACATTACTCATTGAAGAAAAGCCCCAGTATTTTGATGCCACCGATGCATTAGCCGTTGCCCTATGCCATCATTACCAAACATCCTCCATAATAAACAGCACAGTAAAAGGATTAAAAGGCTGGGATGATTTTATAGCGAAAAATCCGGGGAGAGTTAGGAGTTAGGAGTTGGGGGAAAATAAATGAGCATTGTAATTATTAATTTTTAATTACTGAAGTGTGAATTATTTGCGTTTTTGGTGTTGGCGCCAGCGATTGGTAAGTTGACCGGGCAATTGCTATTAAGGTGGGCTGACCCAAAAAACGCAGACAAAACAGATCTAAAAAGGTTTAAATTACTGTTGGATTATTGTTGGAATTATGCAGAGAATCAACGTAATTTTAAGTGTTGTGCGTCATTTTCATCAGCACGAAACAAATATTGATCATTTTTACATCAAAACAGCTTATTATGAAAAGCGCATTTTTTATTTGATAATCTCATGTAAGAAAGCCAATACAGAAACTTGTAACTCCGGTCCTGTCCCATATAAAAGTCTTAAATCCGAATATGGTTGTAGTAACAATAGTTATGCAACAAACATCAACGGAGTTACATTTGTTATCATTAGAAATCAAACCGATTTTAACAATACGGTTATCGGTAGTTGCAAGCCTAATGTAGATTTTAGTACATATGATCTAGTTATTGGTCAAAAGCAATTAACAAGCGGATGCCGAGAAATTATTTACGATCTTTCTAAAGATTGCCAAAGTAATACTGTAACAGTAAATGTCACTATGAAAACTAATCTTACTACTGCAGCGCCTATGATTATTTACAATTGCCTTTTACCAAAATTGCAGCCGAATGAAAATGTCACTGTCAATGTTGTGGTACAATAGAAATGTTGAATGAACAAATAGATATAAAACGAACGCCTAACAACTAAGGCTTCGTTGGGTGCGCAGCACCAACAATGAAGCCTACTGTTGAACGAAACCGGTAAATTATAGAGGGCTATTGTATTATGGAGTTATCGTTTTGCCATTTGGCAGTTGCGAAGGGAAAATAGGATACGATTTTTTTTACGCCATTAATTTCTATTGTAATTGGGTATATTATCTCTTTATTTTTTTTGTACAGCACAAACCTTCCCTTACCCACATTTAGCAGGCATTCCTTTTTTCACCAGTAATGTATTGTTCCGGCGGTCCTCGTTTACCAAAGATCATAAGGGTAATCATCGTTCCCGTTTTGCAACAAGGGCAACTGTGTAACTTTGTTTTGATATCAATTTTTGTAAGCGGCATTTTTAGCTGCTTTCTTAATTCCATAAATTTTACACGCTTCCAGGTACTGCTGAGTATTCCATAATGCCTGATGCGTACAAAACGTAGTGGTAAAATGTGCATGGCAAAACGCCGGATAAATTCAGGGTTACTAAGCGTCATGCTCTTTTTTCTTCGCAATGTGTTCCGCGCAGTTTATATGTTTGAATTCGCGAATTGAGTTTGCTAAATTCAAAGAAACGAAAACATATGAAAAGCGAATCAACTAAACTACGGGATTTTAGCGGTCAAAA
>JALNZE010000020.1 GCA_023229465.1 Chitinophagaceae bacterium | reverse complement strand
GCTCTACTCTCGGATCCTTTAAATCATCGAAGAAAGGAAGTATCCCGTTCATATGCTTTTATCCCTATAAACGTATTTTCTTCAATTATCGCATCCCTTCCCTAAAATTTAGATGCGTTTGCCCTGTCATATTATGACCAACGAGCAAACAAACAGTTTAATTCGTTTCTTTGTTTAGTATTATCTTACTTAACAGATGCTACTCTACCGACTTTTCACCTGGCTATACCCTAAACTTGCCTGGCTAATCAGCTTTGCAAACCCAAAGGCTTCTTTATGGCTGAAAGGCAGAAGGGGCTTGTTTAAAAAACTGGCATTGGCTTTTCATACAAACAAACAACCGGTGGTATGGATGCACTGTTCTTCACTGGGAGAGTTTGAACAGGGATTACCCGTGCTGGAATCTATCCGAAAGCAATACCCCGGCTATACAGTTCTGCTAACCTTTTTCTCCCCTTCCGGTTTTGAAATCAGAAAAAATTACAAAGGCGCTGACCATATTTTTTATTTACCCATGGACACACCTGCCCATGCCAATCGTTTTTTTAATATTGTTCAGCCCTCACTGGTGCTATTTGTAAAATATGAATTCTGGTATTACTACTTACAGGAAGCCAGTCAGCGGAATATTCCAACCGTACTGGTATCAGGTATTTTCAGAAAAGACCAACCTTTTTTTCAATGGTATGGAGGGGTACACAAAAAAATGCTGACCTTCTTTTCAAAAATATTTGTGCAAAGCGAAGAATCGGCTGAACTGCTTGCCGGCATAGGCTTTCATGAAAATGTATTAGTATGTGGTGATACCCGGTTCGATAGGGTAATTGAGATTGCCAGGAACTTTGAACCGCTGGAACTGATCAGTCATTTCTGCCGGGAGCAGCCTGTTATTATTGCGGGCAGCACCTGGACGGAAGATGATGAGGAACTGGTACATTATACCAAAATAAATGGGGCAGTCAAATACATTATCGCGCCGCATGATATTGATGAAGATCGTTTACAGGAGTGCCTGGCATTGTATAAAAATGCGATGCGCTATTCAGTATATGAAACAATATACCGTTCGGGAAATGGTGTTCCGGAAAATCCGACTACGTTAATCATAGACAATATGGGTATGCTAAGCAGGCTCTACCACTATGCCACCATCTGCTATATAGGCGGCGGATTTGGAGATGATGGTATACATAATATACTCGAAGCGGCTGTTTATGGCAAACCGGTAGTATTTGGTCCGGTTTACGACAAGTATTTTGAGGCTGATGAATTATTGGATGTGGGGGGCGCCTTCAGTATCGAAAATTCACTGGAACTGGAGGACATCTTAAAAAAATTATTGGAAAACCAGGAACTCTACAGCAAATCAGCCTCCGCTTCAGCTGAATATGTACTATCAAAAGCAGGAGCCACAGAAAAACTAATGGCTTATATAGAGGCAAACCGTCTTTTAACTAACTGATCAAAATGTCTGCCGGCCTCACAATTATCCGGCCAACTGAGTTTTACTTTAAGTTCCCGTTGTATCCAGTATTCGGCTTCTGGATAAATGCTGAAAGCATTAATGGTCTTTATACTTCGTTCATACATATTTTCATCGCCACGAAAAAGCTCCTTCACAAAAAGAAACCGATCATTAAATCCAATGGCTTTTTTCAGGTCGCGAATAGGCGCTTCCTGCAAAGCGGTAACCACCTCTATCCTCTCTTCTTTTAATTTTTCGTTCAGTATCTCAATTTGTTGTGCCAGCAAGGTATTGAACTCAAATTTTTCTGCCGTTACTGTCACTTCAGGGTTTTCCTGTTGTGAAGAAACAGACATAGGTTCCTGGTGAGAAAGCGTAGGTATGTCTGTGGCAGTATCAAAAATCCAGTTATTCACAATGGTATCCTGTCTGGAAACCTCCTCCGCGGAAAAAAGAGGCAAAGTAGGCTGGAAAGGGCCGGTACCTGCGGGTAATACCACAGAGATTTTACTACCTGCCTGAGATGGGGCATGGTTCCGCTGCAATTCTACCAGGAGAAGTTGCGCCGTAAATGCTAGTTTTTCGGCGTCTGCATGCTGTTCAAATTGTTCTTTCAGTTTATTAATCAACGTGCCCACTCTTTCCATTGGATGTAATACATTTGGGGGTTACCAATAGTAAGCTACCGCTTAAAGTTACAAACGTTTTCTCTGATAATTTATTATTACTGATGTTTATTGAACCAAATATATCGGGTGAAAGAAGGGGCTGGATAGAAGTTATCTGCGGCAGCATGTTTAGCGGTAAGACAGAAGAACTGATCAGAAGGCTTAAAAGGGCCAGGATTGCCAACCTCAGGGTTGAAATCTTTAAACCGGGTATTGATGTCCGTTATGATGAAACAAATGTAGTGAGTCATGATGCCAATACCATCCCTTCCACCCCCATCGACAATTCACAAACGATTCTGCTGATGACAGAAGGAGTAGATGTAGTGGGTATTGATGAGGCCCAGTTTTTTGATGATGAGATCATGAATGTGTGTGAACTGCTTGCATTGCGGGGTGTGCGTGTGATTGTGGCCGGACTGGATATGGACTATCTTGGAAAGCCATTCGGACAAATGCCTAACCTGCTGGCAATCGCTGATTATATTACCAAACTGCATGCGATCTGTATGAAATGTGGCAATATTGCCAATATCTCTTACCGGAAAACCAACCAGGAAGGACAGGTATTAATTGGTGAAAAAGAAATCTATGAACCCCGATGCAGAAAATGCGCCCATGAAAAATAACCGACGCATATTAGCGCTGATACAAAAAGACCTATTGCTCGAAATGCGCCAGCAGTATACATTGTATGGCATACTTCTGTATGTGGCCTCTACTATTTTTGTTGTATACCTTTCAATGGATAGGCCGGAAGACAAGACCTGGAATGGTTTATTCTGGATAATCCAGTTATTCGTTTGTATCAACGCGGTTGCCAAAAGTTTTCTGGCAGAAAGCAGGGGTCGTATGTTATATTTTTACTCCATCGCCGGTGCGGTAGACTTTGTGGTATCAAAGCTTTTGTTCAATGCGATACTCATGATTGCGATGAGTTTACTTAGCCTGGGTGTTTTCACCATTTTATTGGGCAACCCGCTTGAAAATGGAGGTAAGTTTATTTTTATCACTTGCTTGGGGGGTATGAGCCTAAGCCTGGTATTTACTTTTCTCGCAGCCATTGCAGCCAAAGCGCAACAACAGGCAGCATTAATGGCTATCATGGGATTTCCCATCATTATTCCGCAACTGCTCTTATTAATGAAGATATCAACCGCTGCCTTTTCATCCGTTATACAGGCAGGCTGGTGGCAGATGGTATTTTTGCTGGTGGGGCTAGATTTAATGGTTATTGCCCTGGCGGTAATCCTCTTCCCGTTTCTATGGAAAGACTAATCTCTGCGCTTACACCGCAGAAAACAGGAGGGGTGGAGTTAACGCGGAGTGACTCTTTAAAACCGGAGATGCCTTACGGTTAGTCCTTTATTGATCAGTTGCTTCAGGGAATCAATGCCAATTTTTAAATGGTTCTCAACAAACTGAGAAGTTACATTTTTATCGCTCAATTCTGTTTTCACACCTTCAGGTATCATGGGCTGGTCACTTACCAGTAACAGGGCGCCGGTAGGAATTTTATTATAAAACCCAACTGTAAAAATGGTAGCCGTTTCCATATCAATAGCATAGGCCCTAACCTTAGTGAGGTACGCCTTAAATTCTTCATCATGTTCCCATACCCTTCTATTGGTAGTGTAAACAGTACCTGTCCAGTAATCAACTTTATAATCGCGTATGGTGGTTGAGATGGCTTTTTGCAGTGCAAATGCAGGCATGGCAGGCACTTCAGGCGGAAAATAATCATTGGAAGTACCTTCTCCCCTGATAGCCGCGATGGGCAGGATCAGGTCGCCAATTTTATTTCGCTTTTTTAATCCCCCGCATTTACCTAAAAACAATACCGCTTCCGGTGCAATGGCTGTAAGCAAATCCATAACGGTTGCGGCTCCGGGGCTTCCCATTCCAAAATTAATAATGGTAATCCCGTTAGCAGTAGCGCATTGCATGGGCCTGTCATGACCAATTACTTTTACTTTGTTCCATTTGGCGAACAGGGTAACATAATTACTGAAATTGGTTAGCAGAATATATTTCCCAAAATTCTCTAATAATTCTCCTGTATATCTTGGAAGCCAGTTGTTAACGATCTCCAGTTTAGTTTTCATACTGCGTATAGTTTAGTAATGCTCTATTGTATCTTTGAACAAATGAATTGGCTAAAATACAAAAAATCGCAACCGTAAACAAGCAATATGATCAAAATAGATTACCCGGCACATGATTTCCGGGTAAAAGAAGAGAACGGAAAAGAATGGATTTTTGATGAAATACGCAAACAATGGGTGCGGTTAACACCCGAAGAATGGGTGCGCCAAAATATGCTTCAATACCTTGTACAGGTAAAAAAGTATCCGGCTTCATTAATTGCCATTGAAAAAGAAATTACACTGGGTGAACTAAAAAAACGTTTTGATATACTGGTCTACAAAGCATCCAAACCATGGATGATGATAGAATGTAAAGAAATGAATATACCACTTACCGAAACAGCCTTAAGGCAGGTACTCAATTATAATATTTCCGTTCAGGCAGATTTTATGATAATCACTAACGGAACAGCTAATTACGGATTCGCCATTATTAATGGCAAAGCCAACCCATTGGACCAATTGCCCAATTATTAATTAATAATTTAGAGAGCCTTCTTTAAAGAATATCAGTAAACATCTTTCTAAGGGAAGATACCCAATTCGGCATAAGTGGTGCCTACTTTATTAATGGCACATACATAAGCCGCGGTTCGCATATCAGGAATAGCAGGATTACTTTTCCAGATTTCCATGATTTCGCGCGTTGCACCTATCATGGTTTCTTCCAGCCCACTATTCACCAGGTCTACTTCTTCAGCGCCATGGATAATCAACTTTCTTTCTTTGGCAGTGACTTTCCTGTCGGTCAGCGTTTCAATTTGCTCAAGCATGAGACCGTTCATGTTTTCTGTAAATCTTTTTTCCATTCTGCCATAACGTACATGACTCAGGTTCTTTAACCACTCAAAATAGGAAACAGTTACGCCACCCGCATTCAGGTACATATCAGGTACTACCAGAATGCCTTTCTTAGCTAATATTTCATCTGCTTCAGGTGTTAATGGTCCGTTGGCAGCTTCCCCAATAATCTTTGCTTTTACATTTGGCGCATTTTCTCCATTGATCACATTTTCCAGTGCCGCCGGTATCAGTACATCACATTCCATCTCCAATGCATCCCCACTCTTTGCCAGGTTGGTTGCCCCCGGAAAATTTAAAATAGACCCAGTTGCTTTTCTATGCTGAAAAACCTCTTCTTCATGTAAACCATCGGCTTTAAAAATGGCTCCTTCATATTCAGCTATGGCAATGACAACAGCACCATGCTCACGGAAAAATTTAGCGCAGTGATAGCCCACATTACCTAATCCCTGTACAATTATTTTTTTACCTTCCACACCCACACTCATTCCTAATTTTTTCATTTCATCCGGCATATTCAATACTTCGCGTATGCCAAAGAATACACCCAAACCGGTAGCCTCTTTTCGGCCACGTACACCGCCCTGTGTGATGGGTTTACCTGTAACACAACCGGCTGCATCAATATCCCCGGGCTTCAGAGAAGAATAAGTATCCACAATCCAGGCCATTTCTCTTTCACCGGTTCCATAGTCAGGGGCCGGTACATCAATACCCGGACCTATAAAATTTTTCTTAACCAGTTCACTGGTATAACGGCGTGTAATTTTTTCCAGTTCATACACGCTTTTTTTCCTGGGATTGATCTTGATTCCCCCTTTGGCACCACCAAAAGGAACATTTACAATAGCGCATTTATACGTCATCAGTGAGGCAAGCGCCATCACTTCATCCTGGTTCACTTCCTCACTAAAACGGATCCCCCCTTTACAGGGAGATTTATGCTGCGAGTGTTGTACACGGTAGGCTTCAATCACTTCGATACTGCCATCATCCATTTTAACCGGAAAACGCATACTATAGATGCTGTTACAGGCTTTAATCTGCTCGAGGAGGCCATTTTCCCATTTAGTAAATTTCGATGCTCTATCAAAGCTTTTTTCTACACTTGCAAAAAAGCTATACGGTTGTTGACTTGACATATGCTTCTGTTTTTATTTTTTTGTTTCGACTAAACTACTTAGAGAGATTGGAACCTATTTTTTTTCCAGTTTGCTGATTTTTCTATCGAGGTGGTATACGTAAAAAAATAAACCGAGTAAAATAGTTACCACTATGGTAACCACTACATATATTTTTCCATTACTGCGCATCAGATCCGCATTTTCCGGAACGGCTGTTTGTGCATGAACCGCAACACTTAGTATTGCCAAAAGCATAACACCGGAAATTCTTTTTAATTTATTCATTGCTCAATTTTTTTTTGTTGAATGAGTTGAACCCTTATCCGTAAAGTGGTTATCCATACACTGAGTAATGTCCAGCCGATAAAAGCGGGATACATCACTGTTCGCATAGCATTGGAAGTATCTTTTGGATTTAATCCCGGATTGCCTTCACTGCCCATTCCGCCCGGATGCAGGCTCTCCGTTAATCTTGGCAGAATCCAGAGTGTAGGAAACAACATGAAAAAAGCGAAAATATTATACACGGCCCCTATCCTGGACTGTTTCTCTTCATCATTCAGACTACCCTTTAATACAAAATAGGCGAAATACATTAACAGGGCGATGGCGGTGCCATTCTGTTTGGCATCGCCACTCCAGGGTTTACCCCATTGGTAATTGGCCCATATCATTCCGGTAATCAACCCTAATATCCCTAACAGTGTTCCGGTTCTGGCAAATTCTGTTGAATAAATATCATTTACCGGATCATGTTTACGCAAATATTTAATGGCATATACTACCGAAACGGTAAAACATACCATCATCGCTATCCACATAGGCACATGAAAGAAAAGGTTCCGGATGGTTTCCTTCAAAGGAACACCCGGCGGAGAAGGTACTTTTACAAAAAAACCGTAGGAACAGGTATATACTAATAAAATGAAACTTAAGAGCTTCCACCAGGATTTTCGAATCATGCTTTGTTTTTTACAATAATTCCTTTCACTAATCAACAAACTAACAACTGTGAGTGCAAAATTAGGTGAAAGGGTGGCAATAAAAATAATGATTGTGTAAAAATTACGTATTAAAACACAATGTTGGATTTGAGATTCCCGTATTTTATTTAACCATGGCAAACTCATGCCGAAGTGGTAAAAAAGAGTAATAAGATGCTATAAAATATATTAAGATTTTATCCACTACTCTCCTATCAAAAAATGGCAAAATATACAGATTTACGGCTATTTATGATAAAAAACAAGGGCTAAGACCAAACTGAGACACTACCTTCAGGCAATCAAATTGGCATATTGCCCCTCTTACCTTACCTTTGCCGACTTCCGAAATTCATGCCGTAACATGAAGTTATCGCCTCCCAACCTGGTTGGGACGGCAAACTGAATGTGGCTATCATCGTAAAATAAGAGTAGACACATGAAATTATCACAATTCAAGTTTGACCTTCCCCTAAACCTGATTGCACAGAACCCGACCAAAAGAAGAGAAGACAGCCGAATGATGGTTGTTGACCGTAAAAGCGGGCACATGGAAAACAGGCATTTCCGCGACATCCTGGAGTATTTTGACGACAAAGATGTTTTTGTGGTTAACAATACAAAAGTTTTTCCCGCAAGAATGTATGGCCGCAAAGAAAAAACCGGCGCTAAAATTGAAGTTTTCTTATTACGTGAACTGAATAAACCCAACCGTTTATGGGATGTAATTGTTGATCCCGCAAGAAAAATCCGTGTGGGCAATAAATTATACTTTGGTGAAAATGAAGAACTGGTTGCCGAAGTAATTGATAATACTACCAGCCGTGGCCGTACCATCCGTTTTTTATGGGATGAAGATGATGAGAGTTTCAAAAAAATGCTGGAGCATCTTGGCGAAACACCACTTCCTAAATACATCAAGCGTAAGCCAGACGAAGAAGATAAAGAAAGATACCAGACTGTTTATGCAAAACATGAAGGCGCGGTAGCTGCCCCAACTGCCGGAATGCACTTCAGCAAAGAACTGATTAAACGTTGTGAAATATTGGGTATCCGTTTTGCAGAAGTAACCTTACATACCGGCTTAGGCACTTTCCGCCCCATTGAAGTAGAGGACCTGAGCAAACATAAAATGGATGCTGAATATTACGCGATAGATGAACAGGCCTGTAAAATTGTAAACAAAGCCAAAGAAACCGGGCACCGCATTTGTTCTATCGGAACAACTACCATGCGTGCCATGGAAAGTAGTTTTACCGCGCAGAAAATGCTGAAACCAAGCGAAGGCTGGACCAATCACTTTATACATCCTCCCTATAAATTTAATGTGGCTGATAGTTTGGTAACGAATTTTCATTTACCAAAAACCAGTTTGCTGATTATGACCTGCGCTTTTGCAGGCTATGATCTGGCCATAGAAGCTTACAAAAAGGCGATCAAGGATAAATACCGTTTCTTCAGTTATGGAGACGCGTTACTGATCGTTTAATAACCCACTACCAATTGCTTACCGAAGCCTTAACATTTGTTGAGGCTTTTTTTTGCACGCACTTGCATAAAAAAAACCGCTGAAAAAAGTTCAGCGGTTTGGAAAAAAAATATTTGCCTTATTATAAACCGAATAGTCCCTTATTCAGCAACTGCAAGGTTTTGGTTTTATAAGTACTTGGCACCAATAAAGAAATATTGTGCGGGCTACCTCCATAGCTTACCATCGTAACAGGCACTTCTTTTACAGCGCTGAATAGTTTCTGCAACACATCTTCTGTTTGTGCTATCTCGTTTCCAACAATAGATACAATGGTTTGCTGTTGTTCCACATCCACCGTTCCAAATGGCTCCAGTTCTCTTACAATCTGCAGCAAATAGATGTCAGAATCAATGGTTACAGAAACCGCTACTTCAGAAGTAGTTATCATATCAATAGAGGTATGGTATTTTTCAAACACTTCAAACACCTTGCGTAAAAAACCATAGGCCAATAACATCCGGCTGCTTTTGATCTTGATGGCAATGATACCATCTTTGGCTGCCACCGCTTTTACACCCACGCTACCTGCTTCTTTGGTAATTACGGTACCTGCCGCTTCGGGTTGCATGGTATTGAGCAATTTAACCGGAACATTTTCCTGCTGTGCCGGCCAGATACAGGTTGGGTGTAAAATTTTTGCGCCGAAATAAGCTAACTCGGCAGCTTCATCAAAACTCAGTTGCTTGATCGCGATGGTTTTATCAACAATGCGCGGATCATTGTTATGCATGCCATCAATATCCGTCCATATTTCGCATACAGTTGCCTTGATAGCGGCGGCTATCAATGAAGCGGTATAATCACTGCCCCCGCGTTTCAAATTATCCACTTCCCCTTTTGCATTGCGGCAGATATAGCCCTGGGTAATGAATAATTTCTTTGCGTTATTATGATGCAGTAACTGACTTAATTTTATTTTGATACTTCCCAACTGGGGTTCTTCATTACTATCGATAGACATGAATTCCAGTGCGGGCAAAAGCAGGTGATCAATCCCCTGTTCTTCGAGGTAAGCGCTGAACAATTTAGTACTCAGTAATTCACCCTGCGCAAGGATATCTTTATTCAATGCCTCACTGAAAGAAATACGAAGGATGATATTCAGAAATTCAAAATGTTCTTTCAAAACATCATTCGCTTTATGCCTTGTATCCTCTTTTTTAAGCAAATCCAATACAAAGGCCCTGTAGTGCGCCTCGAGTTGATCAATTTTCTGTTTCGCGGCCATGCGGTCGCCCTGCGAAAGACTGGTACTTATCTCAACCAAAGAATTGGTTGTGCCACTCAGGGCGCTAAGCACTACAATGGTTGGTTCATCGCCTTTTGTGATCAGTTGTGCCACCTGGTGCATTCGTTCCGGCTTACCAACGCTGGTGCCGCCAAACTTCATTACTTTCATGTATTCCCCCTCCCCCGATTTTTATGGTTTAGTAAAATTCGCTGCAAATGTACATTTTGAACCTTATTTCGATACAAGTATTTTGTATCAGCAGGGCATTCACTATAACATTAAAGTGTAAGCGAGTACTTAGCCGCCAGTGATTTCAGATCCGCTACCACACTATCTTCCAACGGAATTCCCTCTTTCATGCGTATACTTTCCATTTCCCGCTCAGGGTCACCGGGTATCAACACTTTTTCATACCCCTCAGCCGGTTTTGCCAACCGGAAACGTTCTATCCAATTATCCATGTGCTTTTTAAAATCTTCTGCGGGACGAAATGCATCAATACGCATGGCGCCAAAAAAATGTCCCAACCCCTCGCCAGGCATATTCTCAGGTATGGGCACATAGGCAGGAAAAGGTGGCGCCCAGGGGCCATATGAGGCCCCGCTTAACACCGCGGAAAAAATATCAACAATACTACCCAATGCATATCCTTTATGGCTCCCATGCTCCCTATCACCTCCCAATGGAAGCATTGAACCCTGCTTTCGCAAAATATTCGCATCGGTTGACGGATTACCTTCTTTATCCTGCACCCAACCAGATGGTGCATCCGTATTTTTTCGTTGCAGTATTTCCAGCTTTCCATTGGCCGCTGTGGTCGTAGCAAAATCTGCCACAAAAGGAGGTTGATTACCGGCAGGGATGGCCACTGCAATCGGATTGGTACCCAGCATCCTCTCTATGGAAAAAGTAGGCGCCACCAGGGCACTTCCATTCGTCATGGCCACACCAATCATATCCTGCTCCAGGGCCATCATGGCATGGTGGCCCGCTATTCCAAAATGATTCGAATTGCGCACACTTACCCAACCTGTACCCACTTTCCTGGCTTTTTCAATAGCCACCTGCATGGCAAAGGGCGCCACTACCAGGCCAAGGCCCGCATCTCCATCCACCACTGCTGTTGAAGGTGTTTCATGCACTATTCGTATACCAGGTTTTGCATTTACCCTTTTTGCTTCCCATAAGCGAACATAGCCACTGAGCCGGGCTACGCCATGACTATCAATTCCGCGAAGATCGGCCGCGAGTAATCCAACTGTTGCCGTTGCGGCATGTTCCTCAGTACAACCGATATTTTTGAAAATGGAATGTGTAAACGCATATAACCGTTTGTATGAAAAGATGGCCACTTGCTTTTTATTTAATATAGAATTTATCAGTCAATCCAAACAGACTAAAATGGCAGATCGTCTAAAGGCTCGGTTAATTCACCGGCTGAAGGCGCCGCTGTTGCAGGCTCCGAATTGGCGGGCGCTGATTGATAATGACCAGCCCCCCCTTCATTACTGCTTCCGGCACCATCACTGCTTTTACTTCCCAATAACTGAACACTGGCCACACGAAGCGATAAGGTTGCCCCATTGCGGCCATCCTGGGTAGTATAGGTTCTTACATCGGGCTGACCCTCCACATATACCTGCGTACCTTTCTTAAGGTAAGGGGCCACGGCCGTTCTATCGGTCCAGTATGCACAATCCACCCAGGTGGTCTTGTCTTTCTGGTTACCCTGCGCATCTTTATACCGTTCGGTATGTGCTACCGTAAAATTGATCACATTTTTTCCGTTCACATTGTTTACGAGGGCATCTTTCCCAAGATTCCCGATTACCTGGAGCTTTATCATGTGTTTATTGTTTTAATAAATGTCTGAAAAAATGAAATTACTGAAATTGCGTATTTACCGCATAAACAAGTTTGTTTTCACTGTATAATTTGGGATTAACAATTTTACCTACCCCCATTCCGCTCACTTGTTTTATTTTTGCTGCTTATTTCTGTTCAAATACAGACAAGTAAATTATAATATGAGTCGTAAAGGAAAGGTACTGGTAGCCATGAGTGGCGGTATTGACAGTACCGTAGTAGCCCTTATGTTGCACCATGAAGGGTATGAAGTGGTGGGTATTACCATGAAAACATGGGATTATGCCAGCAGTGGCAGCAGTACCAAAGAAACGGGCTGCTGCAATATTGATTCTTTCAATGATGCCCGCCAGGCGGCTGTGCACCATGGTTTTCCGCATTTTATTCTTGATATCAGGGAAGAATTCGGTGATTTTGTGATTGACAATTTTGTAGAGGAATACCTCGCCGGCCGTACGCCCAACCCCTGTGTTATGTGCAATACCCACATTAAATGGAGGGCCCTCTTAAAAAGAGCCAATGCACTGGATTGTGAATTCATCGCAACCGGGCATTATGGTACCGTTCGCCGGCATGATAATGGCCGGTATGTAATCAGTAAGGGGTTAGATGAAACCAAAGACCAGAGCTATGTGCTTTGGGGACTGGACCAGGCATTGCTCGAACGAACAATGCTTCCTTTAGGCGGCTATCGTAAATCCGCTATCAGGCAAATGGCCATTGATATGGGTTATCCTGAACTGGCCAAAAAAAGTGAAAGTTATGAGATCTGTTTTGTGCCGGATAATGATTATCGCGGTTTCTTAAAAAGAAGAGTGGATGGACTGGAAGAAAAAGTGAATGGCGGATGGTTTGTTGATAAAACCGGGAAAAAATTAGGACAACACAAAGGCTATCCCTTTTATACCGTTGGCCAACGCAAAGGATTGGATATTGCCATGGGGCACCCCGTATATGTTACTTCTATACAGCCCGATACCAATACAGTGGTGTTGGGTGATGAAAGCGACCTTGAACAGAATGATATGCTGATTGGTAAGATCAACTGGATGAAATATGATGGCATCACCAATGGCATGGAAGCCATCACCAAAATTCGGTATAAAGACAAAGGGGCGCTTAGTAATCTATACTATTCAGACAACGGAATACGTGCGCGCTTTCTTGAGAATGTAAAAGGCATCGCACCCGGACAAAGCGCTGTATTCTATGAAGGTGATGATGTGATTGGAGGTGGGATTATACAACGGGGTGAGTTGATTGCAGGCTAAACAAAGCCGCGAACATAGAATCCGCTTTCTTATCATAGCCTTTCAATAATTCCATCTTTACTAATGACAATTTTAATTGCTGTTGCATATATGAAACCATCCCTTCATTTTCTTCCCTGAAAATAGAGCAGGTGATATAGAGTAAAAATCCGTTATCGGCCAAATGCGGTAAAATATTGCCAACTATTTTTCTTTGCAGGGATGCATATTCATTGATTTTTTCTTCCGTAAAAAAATAAAGCTGTTCCGGGGTTCTGCCCCAGGTGCCGCTGCCGGTGCAGGGGGCATCGCAGAGGATGAGGTGAAAGTGAGGAGTAGGGGGATTGGAGTTAGGAGTTAGGAGTTGGAAGTTAGGAGTTGAGAGATCAGCAATGAAAGAGTGATAATTTTTGATTCCAGCCTGTTCAAACCGTTCTTTTAGGTTTCGTAAAATGGCAGGGCGCAAATCGGATACGGTTAGTTGGCTGTTTTGTATAGTATCATACGCCAATATTGATTTTCCACCACTGGCGGCGCAGCAATCCCAGAGGGAAGTTGGGAGTTGGGAGTTAGGAGTTGGGAGTTGTAAGAACTGAGTCGTGTGAATGAGGAATTCCTGGATACGTTGAGAACTGTAGTCTTGAACTACTACCTCATTATCTATGGTAAGTACCTTATCTATTTTGCTGGCATTGGGTAGTGATAAACAAGTTGGGCTAATTTTTTGAAAGGGGATTTGCTGATCAGTTAATTTTTGAATGGCCCCTTTTTCTTTGCCGGGTCTGATACGTAAAAAAAGATCGGGCTGGATAAAATGTGAAAGGATAAATTCAGTTTGATCAATACCGCCGCTTAGTTCCTTGCCCCATGGGAAAATGGATTCGACAGTAAAAGAAGGATATTTTTTTTGGATAAAACCAATGCGCATTGTCAGATCACTCTCCCAATTATCTATCCAGTTTCTTTCATACAATATTTGCCAGTCACCGGCGCTTTCATTGCATAAAAATAAAGCAATGCGCAATCTTTCTTCGATGGCCAGTTCTTTTAATGCATGGCCGAGGCGATAATAATTATAACAAAGATGAGATATCCATTTCCTGTCTTTTGATCCATGTTTTTTATGTTGCGAAAAATACTGTTTCAGAAAATGCAGCAGGGGCATACTGCCATCATATTGCTGAAGGATAAAAATGGCGGTATTAAAATAGGATTGAAAACGCATACTCAGAGTTCCAGTAAGGTCTTCACCGGATCTTTACCAAATAAAAGCAGTTCAGGATTTTCCAATAATTCTTTTACCCTTACCAGGAAGCTCACACTTTCTCTGCCATCAATAATACGGTGATCATAACTTAATGCGAGGTACATCATGGGCCGTATAACCACCTGGCCATTCACAGCCATGGGACGTTCCTGTATCTTGTGCATACCCAGGATTGCGCTCTGCGGGATATTGATAATAGGTGTACTCATCAAACTTCCAAACACTCCCCCATTGGTGATGGTGAAGGTTCCACCCTGCAGCTCTTCGGCAGTTAGTTTACTGTCCCTGGCCTTGCCGGCAAGTTCCACTACTTTCTTCTCAATATCGGCCATACCCATACTTTCTACATTGCGCATGACAGGAACCGTAAGTCCCCTTGGTGTACTTACAGCGATACTGATATCCGCATAATCATGGTACAGAATATTGTCGCCATCCATATAAGCATTTACGGAGGGCCATTCAGCCAAAGCAATGGCACAGGCTTTTGCGAAGAAGCTCATGAAGCCAAGGTTTACACCATGGGTTTCTTTAAATTTATCTTTATACAATTTTCGCAGTTCCATAATGCGAAACATATCCACTTCATTAAAAGTGGTGAGCATGGCCGTTGTATTTTTCGATTCTACCAGGCGCCTGCTGATGGTTCTGCGCAGACTGCTCATTTTTTCACTGCGTACATTTCGGCTGTATAATGCAACCCCGGCAAATGCTTTTTTACCAGGATTTGCCAATGCTTCCAGCACATCGTGCTTCAATATTTTACCACCGGCGCCTGAAGGTGTAATAGAAGAGGCATCTACTTTTTTGGCAGCAATAATGGCCGATGCAACCGGTGTTGCTTTAATATCATTGGGAACCGCTGTTACAGGTGCCGTATTGGTTATGGGTTTGCCGGCGGGCCCTGCTACTTTCACATTTCCTTCCGGTTTAACTATTGTTTCATCAATCTGTGCCAGTACATCCCCAATATGTAAAGTATCCCCTTCTTTCACAAGCGGTTTTAATATACCCGCCTGCTCAGCATTCACTTCAAAAGTAGCTTTCTCACTTTCCAGTTCCGCGATCACTTCATCGCGGTCCACCCATTCCCCTTCCTTTTTAGTCCACTTTAAAAGGGTTACTTCATTGATAGATTCTCCGATGGCTGGAACTTTAATATCGATCATTTTGTATCATTATTTGTGGTCAATCGCTTATCTAAGACTTCTTACTACAAGCTAATTATTAATTATTAATTATTAATTATTAATTAAATATTAAAGGCTGTCTCAATAATCTCCGCCTGTTCCTGGTGGTGTACTTTATAATAACCCGATGCGGTGGAGGCGCTTGCATTTCTGCTGATCACGCCAAAATTAATTGTCTTTAGATTCATTTGAAGAAATGAAGCGGCGCCCATATTCAATGGTTCTTCCTGTACCCAGAACCAGGTAGCTTTTCCATACTTTCTATGCAAGACTTCTATTTGTTTAGATGGCAAGGGGTATAATTGTTCGAGGCGAACAACAGCCAAATCTTTTCTGTTTTCTTTTTGCTGTTTTTCTGCCAGTTCAAAGTATAGTTTACCGGTGCACAACAATACTTTCTTTACCAATGAAGCATCTTCCACAAAGCTATCATCAATCAGCTCTTTAAAACCACCCCTGGTAAATTCGCTGATATGGCTATAGGTAACAGGGTTGCGCAGATTGGCTTTAGGCGAAAAATTAATCAAAGGCTTACGGAAGCCCCAGGTTAACTGTCTTCTCAATGCATGAAAAAGGTTGGCCGCGGTAGTAATATTAGTTACAACCAGGTTTAGTTCTGCGCACAATTGTAAAAATCTTTCCATTCGGCCACTGCTATGTTCAGGGCCCTGACCCTCATAGCCATGTGGCAATAACATAACCACTCCATTCTGGCGCTGCCATTTCTGTTCGCCGGCGGCGATGAACTGGTCGATCATGGTTTGTGCACCATTAGAAAAATCTCCGAACTGTGCTTCCCAAATTACCAAAGCATTCGGGTTAGCCATGGCATAGCCATATTCAAAACCCAATACACCATACTCACTTAACAACGAATTATAGATGCGAAATTTTTCCTGTTTTTCCTGGAAATGGTTTAGGCGGTTGTACGCTTTATTGGTATGCTCATCCCTCAAAATGGCGTGGCGATGGCTGAAAGTGCCTCGCTGAACATCCTGGCCACTCATCCGAACAATATTGCCTTGTACGAGTAGTGAACCATAGGCCAATAGCTCTCCGGTGGCCCAATCTATTTTTTGCTCAGCCGCTAATAATTTTATTTTATCCTGCAATAGTTTCTCCACTTTCTTCAATGGTTTGAAATCCGCGGGCCATTGCATAAGGCTACTGAAAAGGCGGGTAATTTCTTCTTCGCTTACCGCGGTAGATGGCGAACTGTCAAAATCTTCCGCTGTTGCCTTGCGCAAACTTTTCCAGGCCAGTTCCGGTTGCTGGTAATGATAAGGTAAAGGGTTCTGTTTAATCTCATCCAACCGTTCCTGCAGGTCGGCCCAGAATTTTTTTTCCATATCACGTGCCAGTTGCTGTGCATCGGCTTCGCCATTTTCAATGAGGAAATGAGTATAGATTTCCCTGGGGTTTTGGTGCTTATCAATTAGAGCGTAGAGTTGCGGCTGTGTATATTTAGGATCATCTCCTTCATTGTGGCCATGCTTTCTGTAACAGACCATATCAATAAAAATATCACTGTTAAATTCCTGCCTGTAACGGGTAGCTATTTCCGCGCATTTCACTACTGATTCTGCATCATCTCCATTTACGTGCAACACAGGTGCCTGAACCATGGCTGCCAGTGAGGTACAGTAATCAGCACTTCTGGCGTCATCAAAATCGGTAGTAAACCCTATCTGGTTATTAATTACAAAATGAATGGTTCCACCGGTATAATATCCACGCAGATAGCTCATCTGTAATATTTCGTATACAATACCCTGGCCGGCAACTGAGGCATCACCATGAATGAGTATGGGCAATATTCTATCGAATTCGCTCTCATACATCACATCGGCCTTGGCCCTTGAAAAGCCCACTACTACCGGGTCTACCGCTTCCAGGTGTGAAGGGTTGGGCATTAATTTCAGGTGCATGACCTTATTGTCTGCAGTCAGCACCTCACTACCATAACCCATATGGTATTTTACATCTCCGCTACCCATGGTTTGATCCGGGGTAGAGGTTCCTTCAAATTCACTGAATATCTGCTCATAGGTTTTGCCCATAATATTGGCCAACACATTCAACCTGCCGCGATGTGCCATCCCAATAACCACTTCACTTACTTCATTATTGGCGGCTACATTAATGATGGCATCCAGCGCAGCAATGGTGGTTTCGCCTCCTTCTAATGAAAATCTTTTCTGGCCAATATATTTGGTGTGTAAAAATTTTTCGAACATAACCCCCTGGTTCAGCTTTTCCAGGATTCTTTTTTTTTGTTCTAATCCAATGGGTTGAGAGAAGCCTTTTTCCATTTCATTGGTAAGCCAGTCCACCCGTGCCTGATCACTAATGTATTTAAACTCAATACCTACATGATTGGCATAGCTATTTTGCAGGTGTGCCAGTATTTTCCGCAAGGTAGTGGCACCCAACCCTAACAGGTTACCTGCCTGGTAGGTTTCATCCATACCTGCTTCTGATAAACCAAAAAATGCGAGATCCAGGTTTGCTCCCCTGTCTTTTCTGGCGCGGATAGGATTGGTTGTAGCCAGCAGATGCCCTTTATTCCGGTATCCTAAAATCATACGGTATACCTTGATTTCCTTCATCCAGTCGGTTGTTGCCGGTGAGTCGGGAACAGTGGGCCTATCGCTGCCCTTCAACCCGCTACTTACCGCGAAATCAAATCCCTCAAAAAATTTCTTCATATCCGGATCCACACTGGCCGGATCTTTTATAAAATCATGGTATAAGCCTTCGATATATGCCGGATGTGAGCTGGTGATGTACGAAAAATCCTTCATTGGGTTTGATTATGCTACTTTCAGGTCAAATAGTGGACAAATATCGGGCTTAAAAGGCATTAAATTACCCAAAAAAGGGTGAAAAATCAATATAAATTTCTGTCTTTCAGTCTAAGCCCTTACCTTTGCCGTCCTGAAAAAAACAGAACATGGCAAACCATTCAGCTACAAAGAAAGATGTTAGACAAGCGACAAAACGTCGTGAGCGTAACCGTTATTATGGTAAAACTACCCGTAACGCGATACGTGAGTTAAAAGCGAATACTGATAATAAGGTATTCGATGAGCAATTACCAGCAGTGGCTTCCATGATTGATAAGTTGGCAAAACGCGGTATCATTCATAAAAACAAAGCTGCTAACCTAAAAAGCAAATTGGCAAAGAAAGCGAAGGCAGTAGCCTAAGTTTATTCATTGAATATTTTTTAGAGAGCCATCCCTTTAACGGGTTGGCTTTTTTATGTAATTATGGCAGCAGCCGGGGTTACTTTGTTTAAAGTGATGGTGAACCGGTTGATATCATTCGAAACAGGTGTATAGGTAATGGTACCTTTATGGATGGTTATAAAACGATACACTATGGATAAGCCTAAACCATACCCTTTTGTTTTTAAGGCGTTACCACCCCTGAAAAAGGGTGTCAGAATATTTTCCTTTTCATCAGCGTGCAACTGTGTACCCTTATTATCAAAATGAACAAGGATGGTGGCGCCATCAGATTCGAGGG
This sequence comes from Chitinophagaceae bacterium, assembly GCA_023229465.1. Classification (GTDB taxonomy): domain Bacteria; phylum Bacteroidota; class Bacteroidia; order Chitinophagales; family Chitinophagaceae; genus Sediminibacterium. Next base: position 41,107 of record JALNZE010000020.1, on the reverse strand, counting down.
TAATCTCTGCTTTATGATCGATAGAATAGAGATTGGCATTTTTTAGCAGGTTTATAAAAACAGACTTCAATAAGGCTTCATTTCCCCTGATAATAAAATCATCATCACTTTCCGGCAGGGTACCAAAACACATATTTACCATCAGCTCCGGTAACATTCTTTTGGCAATACTCATGGTTTCATACAGTACCTCATCAATACGCAGGAGCGGCCAGTCATGCGCCTTTTCCATCTGATCAAACTGAGAGATCAGCAATAAGGAGTTGGTAAGTTCGATCATCTCCTGCTGATCTTCTTTTAAGGAAGCCAATACTTTTTTATACTCAGCCTCTGACAGATTTCTTTCCAGCGCGGATTCTGTTTGCGATAACATAGTTGCTAATGGCGTTCTCAACTCATGAGAGGCATGATACACAAAGCTTTTTTGAAATTCAAATGCCACATTCAAACGTTCAAGCACACTATTGAAGTTTCTGGCAATATCATTTACCTCATCCTTGGCGTCCGTTACATCTATTCTATGGGCAAGATTCTGAAAAGTTGTTTTACTGATTTGCATACTCATTTTTGTTAAAGGCATAAATACCTGCCTTATAAAAAAGAGGGAGAAGAAGCCGGTAACCAGTAACCCCCCCAGCGTTACAGAGAAAAGAATCCATTTCAGATTATCCAGCTTTTGAAACCCGGATTTATCATACCCTACAGCCAGCAGCAGTTGTTTGGTATTATCTAACACCAACCCAACATGCTGGTAATTATTATCGGAAACCCAATAATATTCTTTACCGCTTTTTATCTTATCAATGATATTCTGACTGATGGAAAAATGTAAAGTGTCTGGCGCTTTTTCAATTAATCTACCACTGTAATCCAGTACAACAACCTGTTCAACATAAGCGGTATTACTGTGAAGTGAATTAATAAATTTATCTGAACCATTGCCGGCAGGGCTTTTTAGCAATAGAGATAAGTTGTGGTATGCTATGGCTTCATTTTTTATTTCTTCAAAAAAAATCGTGGCCCGGTAGTTATAGTAGAGAAAATAAGTGGCTAAAGACGATAAGACAAGTAAGCAAGCCACAAAAAAAGTAAACAGCAATGCAAGACGTAATTTCAGGTTCATTGCACCGACATTTTATTTGATATAGTAACCAAAGCCCGGTTTTGTGTGAATTAGTTTATGATCAAAGGGCTTATCAATTTTATTCCGGAGAAAACTAATGTACACTTCTATGGTATTGGTACCTGTATCAAAGTTAAGATCCCACACTTTTTCAAGAATCTCCTGCTTGGATATCACCCTTTCTTTATTTCGGGCGAGTAATACCAGTAAGGTAAACTCTTTTGCAGTTAGGTTAATAGAAGCGCCATTCCGTACCACGGTTTTATTGGTAAAATTGATCTCCATATCTTCTATGATAATCTTTTCAGTATCGGTAGGCAATTCGGCCCGCTTCAGAAAAACTTTTACCCGGGCAAATAATTCAACAAAATGAAAAGGTTTTACAATATAATCATCGGCGCCAATATTGAATGCCTCTACTTTATCATGAATTTCTCCTGCCGCGCTAAGCATAATAATCGGGATACTTTTGTTCTGTTCCCTGAACTCACGGCATAATTCAAAGCCATTTTTATACGGCAGATTAATATCCAGTAAAACCAGGGAATAGGTATTTCGGGTGAATAACCTGGATGCTTCCAGTCCGTCAACCGCAAGATCCGCAGGGTAGCCATTAAGAACCAATTCATCCTGGATTACCTTTCCCAGTTTTACCTCATCTTCAACCAGAAGGATCTTTTGTAGTATACTCATTACCGATAGTTGGTTTTCATCTGAATACTAAGAAACACCTATACTCACCATTACCTGCTTGCCCCGGTAATTTAAATAATATTTCCATACGCTGTACCTGTCTGTAATAATAATGGCATAAAAGCGCCCTAAACAGCAAAAAAAGCGGCCCTAAAAGACCGCCTGTGTATGATTCTTGCGTAAATATACGTTAATCAATTTTTTTAACGTCGCCACTACCCGCTACTTTTTGTTTAACACTGGCCGAACCTTTATAGTATACGGATCCAACGCCGGCTATATTTACATCAAGGGTCTTGTCTGCAAATACTTTCACATCTCCGCTACCGGCAATTTTCACTACCACATTTTCAGCTCTCATTTCTTCAGCATTAAAATCACCCACCCCACTGATACGGATGGTTTCATCGCGGGTTTCACCTTTCAGGGTAATAGATCCACTACCGGCAATTTCAGCTTCAATTTCAGGGGTATTTACTTCCAGCGTAATATCACCACTACCGGCAATTTTGAGGTTAAGCTTATTACTGCCCGTGAATTTAGTTTTGCCAATGATATTACCACTACCCGCTAAATGAATCTTTTCCAGTTTATGGGTGGTGATAAAAATTTTGATAGCATGCTCAGTAGAAAAAATAACATGATTTTTTGATTTGATCAACAGAAAACCATCTTCTTCCTGTACAATGAGAAAAGGCAGAATATTTTCATCCGCTTCCACTTTTACAGAAGTTTCAGGGCCCTGTGTAATCTCCACATCATAACTACCCGCCAGTTTAATCCGCTCTGCACGGTGTATCATTCTGTCCTGGGTTTCAATATGGCCATTGCCGGTAATATGCTTATACCCCATCCATCTACAGGAAGAAAAGGTTATGAGTATAAGGGCAAGGAATAATGCAATTCTGTTCATAGCATGGTTTTGAACAGGAAAGTTAGCTAAAACCCATGGCTAATCATATCCATTCCCACTGGTTTCTTAACCGCCTGTAAGGCTTTAGAACCATCAAAATTTCTATTACCTTCGCGGCATGACAGAAAAAATACTCATTCTCGATTTTGGGAGCCAGTTTACCCAATTGATCGCCCGTGCAGTAAGGGAAGCCAATGTATTTTGTGAAATCATCCCTTTTCAGAAGTCTTTTACCATAGAACCCGGATTAAAAGGCATTATCCTTAGTGGTTCCCCTTTTAGTGTAAACGAAGAGAATGCCCCTGGCGTTGACATAGCGGCTTTTATCAAAAAAGTACCTGTTTTAGGTATCTGTTATGGGGCCCAGCTAACAGCAAAAGTTTTTGGCGGGAGGATTGACAAATCGAACAAACGTGAATATGGCAGGGCAAAACTGCATATACAAAAAGCGGATATTTTACTAAAGGACGTTGCTGAGCAATCCCAGGTATGGATGAGCCATAGTGATTCAATTACTGCTTTACCAGGTGGCTTTGAAGTATTAGCTACCACAGAAAGTATTCCTGTAGCAGGTTTTAAAAAATCAGGAACAGATAGTCAGGCCTTGTATGGTATTCAATTTCACCCGGAAGTATATCATTCAGTTGAAGGGAAAAAAATAATCAAAAATTTTCTCGTAGAAATTTGCGGTTGCCAACAGGATTGGACACCGGCTTCTTTCGTTACAGAAACCGTTGCCAGGCTGAAAGAACAGATTGGCGATAGTCATGTGATTATGGCCCTTAGCGGAGGAGTAGACAGTACGGTAGCCGCGACACTGATCAGCAAAGCCATTGGAGAAAGATTGCATGGCATTTTTGTTGACAATGGGGTATTACGTAAAAACGAATTTGAGCAGGTACTGGAAACCTATCGGGCCATCGGTCTGAATGTAAAAGGCATTGATGCCAGGCAATTATTTTATGATGCGTTCAAAGGCAAATCTGATCCTGAACAGAAAAGAAAAGTGATCGGAGGCTTATTTATAGATGTATTTCATGAAGAGTCTATGAAAGTGGCTGGTGTAAAATTTTTAGGACAGGGAACCATTTACCCTGATGTAATCGAAAGTGTAAGTGTACATGGCCCCTCACAGACCATCAAATCGCATCACAACGTTGGTGGCTTACCTGATATTATGCACCTCGATCTGGTAGAACCTCTTCGCTTTTTATTTAAAGATGAAGTGCGCAAAGTAGGACTCGAAATGGGCATACCAGCAGCCATGATTAACAGGCATCCATTCCCCGGTCCGGGACTGGCCATTCGCATACTGGGTGAGGTAACGGAAGAAAAAGTAAAGATGCTGCAGGCCGCGGATGATATTTATATCCGGGGATTGAAATCAAACAATCTCTATAACGAAGTTTGGCAGGCCGGAGCCATCTTACTACCGGTTAAAAGTGTAGGAGTGATGGGTGATGAAAGAACTTATGAATTTACGGTTGCCTTGCGTGCGGTTACCTCTGTAGATGGTATGACGGCAGATTGGGCTCACCTGCCCTATAGCTTTCTGGCGGATATTTCGAACGAGATTATCAACAATGTGCGCGGAATAAACAGGGTGGTATACGACATCAGCAGCAAACCACCGGCAACCATTGAGTGGGAATAGTTTTTACAATAATTTTGTAAAATACATTTTATGCGGGAACTCAAAAAAACAGGGCTTATCATTTGTTGTTTGCTGTTTGTACTGAAAGGCAGTACACAAGACAGTTTAGCCAGACCACTAAAGATCGCGGTCTTTGCCCCTGTTTACCTTGATTCGGCATTTGCGGATGATACCTATAAACTGGGAAAGAATAACCTGCCTAAGTATCTGCTACCCGGACTCGATTTTTACAATGGGGTGATGCTGGCTATCGATTCATTGAATGCGGAACAGGCTTCGCTGGAGGTTTTATTCTTTGATAGCAAAAGTGTTGAAAGTCCACTTCAATCCATCGTTAACCAACCTGAGTTTCAGGATGTATCATTGATTATCGCGTCATTTAATATGAGATCCGAAATAAAATCATTGGCAGACTTCTCCCTTGAGAAAAATATACCGCTCATTTCAGCCACCTATCCCAATGACGGCGGATTAATAGCCAACCCGTTTTTCGTTTTAATTAACCCTACCATTGTTACCCATCTGGAAGCCATTTATAAATTTATGCAGCGATACTATCCCACAGAAAATATTACCGTATTCAGAAAAAAAGGAACCCTGGAGGATATGATCCAAAATACATTCAGCGATTTAAATAAAAAGACGCCCGGACTACCCCTCAACATAAAAACAATTGAACTAACAGACAGTTTTACCTCCAGCCAGGTAACCGGATATCTGGACAGCGCCAAACTGAATGTGATTATTTGCGGAACACTGAATGAAAATTTCGGAACAAATCTTACCAAAGCATTAAGAAGTTCTAATAGCTATCGGGTGATAGCAATGGGTATGCCCACCTGGGATGGGATTAAAGACATCAGTAAGGACCTGGAGATCGTGTATACTACCCCTTATAACTATAGCCGGACCAGTAAACTCAGCATGAAATTTACCGACAATTACAGGGTAAAATTTGCCGGGAGGCCCAGTGATATGGCTTTCAAAGGATTTGAGGCCATGTATCATTTTGGAAAATTATTATTGAAGTACAACAAACAATTGATTCAAAATTTGTCGGGCAAAGAATTCAGGTTATTTAATGATTTTGATATTAGGCCGGTTAGGTCCGACAAAAATAGCAAGTTCCCCGACTACCTTGAAAACAAAAAATTATATTTCATCCGCAAAACAGATGGCAGGATTACATCTGTGAATTGATACTACAACGCATACTTCTATCTGAATGATTGGCCGTTTTCTTATACACTTTTCTTACGCAAGGTTAGGTAATCAATATAATAAATCAACCGAACGGTGAGTTCATTTCCATGCGGCTGTTGAAATACCTGTTGTAGGTTACCTGTATAATTTTTATAGTTGATACCATTAATGGGGAAATCATTTCCTAACCAATTTTTGTATCCAATAATGAGTTTACTTCCATAACTGAAATCCCAGGTATAGAACATATCAAGATTGAAAGCATTAAAATTCTGGTCCTTCCCGTTTACAAAAGCATGCGGCAGGAGGTTACCGTCAGCGCCAACATAATAAAAATTGTTATAGATTACCTGGCTCCAGTAATGTCTTGCCCGCAATGAAAAATTCATGCGTGAAGAGAAATTATATATTCCGTTTACAATTGCAGACAGGCTGGTGGCTTGCCGCCGGCCGGCTATGGGTTCTCCTGAAGCATCCCGGTAGGCATATCCATAATTGCCATAATCACGGGTGCTGATTACATCAATATCCAGGCTAAAATGTTCGCTGAATCTATATCGTGGAGCAATTTGAAAAGTAAAATAGGGATCGTTCGGCAAGGGCGATTCAGCAAAGCCGGCAAGGTATCTTACAAAAAATCTTTTACGGCTGTCGCTGCTGCCGCTGGCCCCCACATACCAATAGGGCGTTTTCTTCATCATTCTACCGGGCGTTCGTAACTCAAAATAATCTTGCTGCCATACTGGTTGCCAGTTACTGTTAACCGATAGGTCCCAGAAATTTTTGAAGAACCAGAATGCTTTTCCCTGCATCACATAGTTAGCGAACTTAAAAGGCTTTAACAGATAGACTGGCAAAACGGTTACACTATAGTTATAGCTGAGAAAGTTTTTGGTAGGCGTAAACATACTATACGAAATTCGTCCAATACCCGAAAATTCATTGGGCGCTTTTAAAATACCCAGATCATTGGGATCATATCTTTCCGATTCAATATTATTCACCAGCAGGTATTGTATACGGCCACTCACTTTTGCATAAGAGATGATACTGGCAAAACCATTATAAGCATCCACCCCCGCTATCTGGCTGTATTTACCGGACCAAGAAAAGTTATGTCGGTTACCCGGATCAAATAAGTTGATATCAAGCCCGGTTACATTCGCATTTCTTCTTCCGCCACTGCGCCATACATTCGAGTTAGTGAATGTGAGTGAGGAGCGGTTGGCTAATGCCTGATCCAGCACAATCAGATTGTAATTAGACAGCGGTTCGGTTTCAATGGTGGTGGTTTCTTTAGTAATTTTATTTTCAATCACCGCATGAATGGGTGCGCCTATGGCGTTGAATATGCCAATACCCAGTTTGTTTTTGGTTCGGCCCGAAAATTTAGAAGCATTCAATAATTGTGTAACCCCCGGGTTTGCATTAATTTGCAAATTGGGATCATTGTTTACCATAGTAGTCACGCCCCCATAGCCCGAAGGCATTCCACCTACCCTTCTGGAATAAAACAAACCCGCTTTATTAAACAATTCAATTCCCTCAGTAAAAAAAGGCCTGTTTTCCTGAAACTGAACTTCATAAGGTGTTAAATTCAGTACAACATTATCAGACACCACCTGCCCGAAGTCCGGTATTACAGTAGCATCAAGTGTAAAACTTTCATTGATGCCATATTTCACATCCATTCCGCCATTTCGGAGGAAATCTGTTTTGCTGGCGCGATTTGCATAGGGTACTGTTCTAAAACCTGAAGTGATATAGGGAAGAAAAGATAAGCGAAGTGGTGGTAAAATATCGTCAACCCCCGCCAAATTTCCAAACTGGTTTACAAAACCACTTTGATTGGGATCTACCTTATTCCAGAAAACGCTTTCATTGGTACGACGCATATAGCGCTGGAAATTGATGCCCCAGTCCTGGGTACTTTTTTTGGCAAAACGAAGCGCCGAATAGGGAATTTTCATTTCCAGGCTCCATCCGTCTTTCTGCAGTTTCACATTGCTTTCCCAAACCGCATCCCAGGTATAATCGGTAGGTAAACTGAATTGAGTGGCCAGATTAGCTACCAACCTTCCATCAGACTGTACATTTCTTGAGGTTACCAAAAACTGAAACCCATTCTGCTCATCATTATAGGTATCAAAGAATACGCTGAAAAAATCCACATCCTTTCGTTGCTCTCCATCCCTGGAGGTCAATTGTTTGCGTATTTTTCCTGGTTCATCATACAAATAGGCTCCTACATAAACAGCCTGATCATCATATAAAATATGAACAATGGTATTCTTTGAAGCAGGCTTGCCAAAACGCGGCAGGTTGGCAATAAAGCTGTCGGCAACGGGCGCCTGTTTCCATACCGCTTCGTCTAAATTGCCATCAATTTTAATAGCCGTTTGAATTCTTAGCGCCGACAATTTTTTTTCCTGGGCAGCACATAACACAACAAGGAAAAGACCGGTAATAGTTACTATTTTTCTCATTCTTTTGATAGTGCCGCAAAAATAACAGAATGAGGCGGGTGATCACCAAAAAATATACAAACGGCGTAATAAGTCTTTAATTCATTTTCTTCTTCAAACTACTCACCTGCTCCTGCAGATTATTAACCATACCTGCCAGTTGGTTTACATCCCAACGAGGGCCGGTATTGGCTTTTTGCATGATGTAGACCGCTTTCCAGACTTCCAATACATCTTCCGCACTCACGTGATAAGGTTCATATTGAGGATTATCACTAATGAGCGTGATCTTATTTTTTAGACGGTTATTTTTCATAAGCCGCTTATACACTACCCCTTCATTTTTAGACAGCACCACATACGTATTGCTGTTCTTAACATCATCCAGGTCTTCCACTTTTTCACCAACAATCACGCTCCCGCTGGGTGTGGGTAACATACTATCCCCAATGATTTCAAAAGCACGGTATTGCCCGGGACCAAGCATGGGCAATGTGAACGTATTCAGTTCATCCACAAACTCCGGATCACCATAGCCTGCCAGGTAACCGGCGGCGGCTTTTACGGGCACAAAACGTACTTCAGCTACTTCGGATACCATTTTCATCTGGCGCCTTTTTTCAAGATAACTAATGGCTTTGGGGGCAGACAGGTCCTTGAATAAAAAATCCTCCAGGCTTAATTTAAAAATATTGCAGATCAGTTCCATCACTTCCAGCCGGGGCTCTGCACGCTCCTCTTCATAGGCCCCCACCAGGGATCTTTTGATCTTGAGTTTATTGGCAAATTCTTCCTGTGTCCAGCCACGCAGCTTGCGCAGGTAGCGTAAATTTTTTCCGGCGTTTGACATAGCTAACTGATTTAGTTAGCAAATTACTAATATTTTTAGTTAAATCAAAAAATATTTTTTATATGCCCCCTATTCTTTTTGGTTAATACTCTTCAGGGAACTAAGAGTTTCCCCCGGAAAAAGGAAGGAAATTCCTCTTTTACCCTGCTCTGAAGAGCGGGGTAAAAGAGGAAGAATGCGGCAAAACAAAAGAGAAGGGCACAGTGGTTTTTACGATTTTAAATAGGTTTAACACCTGCAAAATATCTTAATCGTATCTTGCAGTTATGGCAAAAGCAAAGACAAAAAAGAAGAGGGTGCCAATTATTCTTATAACCAATGATGATGGCGTAACCGCACCCGGTATTCGTGCACTGGTAGAAGCGGTAAAAGGATTGGGTAAAGTGGTGGTAGTAGCCCCCGATAAACCACAAAGCGGTATGGGGCATGCCATTACCATTGGCCACCCGTTACGCATGCAGAAAGTAAATGTATTTGAAGGCATAGAAGCCTATAGCTGCAGCGGCACACCAGTAGATTGTGTAAAACTGGCGGTTGATAAAGTAATTCACCGTAAGCCGGATATCTGCCTGAGTGGTATTAACCATGGCGCCAATCATTCGATTAATGTGATCTATTCAGGTACCATGTCGGCGGCATTGGAGGCCTCGATTGAGGGCATACCCAGTATTGGTTTTAGTTTGCTGGACCTGAGCATTGATGCCGATTTTACAGCCGCTACGAAATTTGCCAGAGTATTGGTTGAGCATGTGCTGAAAAGTAAACAGGAAGAGAAACATCTTTGCCTGAACGTGAATATCCCTAAAGGCGATGAGAAATTAATTAAGGGTATTAAGATATGCAGCCAGGCTTATGCCAAATACGAAGAAGAGTTTGATGAGCGAAAAGATCCGCATGGCAGGCGTTACTACTGGCTCACCGGCGAGTTCGTAAATTTTGACAAAGGAAAAGATACCGATGTATGGGCGCTGAAGAATAATTATGTAAGCGTGGTACCCGTTCAGTTCGACCTCACCAATTATGAACTGAAAAAGAAATTAGAAACCAACTGGACATTCTGATGCTGCAAAAAGACAACCTCATTTTTGGTTTGGTATTGGGCTTTCTGGCGCCCGTACTGGGTTTTGCCGCCTATTACCTGGTAAAGTTTCGTTTGTTTACGGTAAAAGAATTTTTCGAGGTATTGATCATGCAGAAATCATTGATCTCCGGCATCATCAGTATCTGTTTATTTTCTAATGCAGTGGTGTTTACACTTTATATAAACAAGCATAAAGACAAGACAGCTACCGGTATTTTTATCGCAACCTGTATTTATGCAATTATAGCACTTGCCTTTAAATGGTTTGTCTAAGATTCCGGAACAAAGAAAGTGATGGATTGCCTGTGCTTATAAACAACAGCTTTCCCATTCTGCAAGGCCGGTTTCCATTTTGGTCCTTTGATAATTAATCTAATCGCCTCATCCTTTGTTCCATAACCCGGATCATTCTCTGCCGTTACCTCACTGATAGTTCCAGTTTTACTAATCACAAAGGAAACTACTACCGTGTACTTGCCGGGAGGGCCGCCATTGTTCTTAACGATGTCTTTGTTCAGATTACGTTCCAGGTATTTTGTCCAGGTGGGTATACCACCGGGAAATTCTGCAAGAATTTGTACCTCAGTAAACACATGATCAAATTTTATCACTTCGGAACCTTCAATTTTATTTCCGGCCTTTATTACAACAATTTTATAGTCATTCCCGGAAATTATTATTGGTTTATGCGTAAAATTTATAAAACGAATCTTTACCAAATTATCTTTTACAACCCAAGCGCTAAAAATTGAAAAATTACGAACACTATTAAGGGCAGTTATTAATATTTGATCACCTATTTTAACTCCGGGAACTTTAACTGTTTTAGCAGTAGTTGTATTAGGGGTTAACGTAAAAGTTAATTCCTTTGCGTTCCCTTTCTCCAGTTTAATATCTTGAATAACTATATCAGAATTTTTTACTGGCGGTAGTGGTGGCGCAACAGGTAATTTACCGTATTTCACTTCCGCCTTTTTTTTGCTCGCGGGTTTTGACAGATCATAGGTTTCTTCAGAACCATTCTTTAGTTCAACCTGCATCTTTAAAGAAGTATGCGCCCACCAATAAACATTTTTTACAGAAGGATTTCTTTTTAAAAAATTTTTCACCCCGGCATTCTCTTTAGCGTCATACCCAATGACTGTGGCAGATGTTATTGCGGGAGTTGTATCCGCTTGACTGATTTGTCTTTTTACATTTGTTACTGATACCGGAAAGGAATTTTGGATACTTGTTCTAATGACTACTACCCCATTCTTCCCTTCCTCCCCATACAAAGCCATCCCGGATTCCCCCTTGAGTACATCAACTGTTGCGATTTGTTTTGGATCAAGTAGTTCCAGTATTTTGTTGTCTACTTTTTTGCCATCCAGTATGATCAATGCTTTCAAGAGCGCGGGGGATTGCGACAAGATATTCACTTTCACTTCCTCCTCTTGGCCTTTCTGTTTGATCACCACCGTATCCAGGCCCAGGCTATTCATATTCAGTTGTGTTTGAACGGGCTTACTCAAAAAATGATTGATCCCCTGCAAAATAGCATTGGCCATTTGCTGCTGATAAGCTTGCGTTTTCAGTTTCTGTAAGTCATTGGTATTACTGATAAAACCCGCTTCAATTAATACTGCCGGACTCTGAACGTTCTGTAATACCCAAATTCCTTTTTCCCTCGATTTGGTACCGATCATCTTTTCATTAAGGTTTTGGAGAGAAGCCGTTAGTTGCCCTGCTAATACCTGGCTGGCTTCATAATAGGTAGTTTTATTTTTTGAAGCAATGAACATTTCAATACCGGTAGTGCTACCCTGAGCCAATCCCATATCATTACAATGCAATGAAATGAAGAGATCAGGGTTTGATTGATTAGCCAGTTCAGCTTTCTGTACAACGGTTTGAAATATATCGGCATCTCTTGTTAAAACAATACGGATGTTCTCATTTGCATTGAGTTCTTTGATCTGTTTGGCCAATTGCAGGGTGATCTGTGCTTCCGAAGTTCCGTCTGCCCCGGTTACCCCTTTGTCCGTTCCGCCATGGCCCGCATCAATGACCACTGTATAGGGTCTGTCAAGCATGGCATGATCGAATACGGATATATTGGATTTAGTTGTTTCCGATCCGGTCGCAGAAATGGCATCTACTACATTCTCTACTACCGTTGCCACAGATAGGGTACCCTGTTTTCTTTCTTCTTTATTCCGGAAGGCAAATAAAACAACCACGATGGCCAGTAAAGGCAATACAATTAATCGCCTGATATAACTGAAGCGCGGGTTTGTATGATTGGTTAACATTTTCAATCGCCTTTTAATGGGTGAGAAAAAGAAAGGGTTACTTAAAGCAAATTGTTGTTGCGGGTAAGCGGCGGTGAGCAGCATTTGTGCCAAAGAAGCCGTATCTCCCTCATTTACCGCTTTACGGTCGGCGATGAATTCGTGGATCATATCCATTTCTTTTCTTATCAACCAAAAAAACGGATTGAACCAGCCGGCAATCAATACCACCTGTATGAATATTTTATCAAAAGAATGTTTTTGCCGCACATGCGTCAGTTCATGTTGCAGAATTTGTTTACCGGCTTCGCTGCGGATATCGATTTCCTCATTCCAGAAGATATAACGGAAAAAGGAAAAGGGCGTTCCTTTGGCCCGTGTAATAATGAGATACACTTCTCCCACAGATTTGCATGAATTGGTTTTTAATAATTGATATAACCTGAAAAAAGCGCGAAGCATCCCCAGCAATAAAATACCGGCTATTGTTACATACATGAAACCGGCTGCCGCATCCCAACTCCATTGAAACCCTTTCCGGGTAAGGTTTTCCTCTATCTGCGAATTATTATCTGCCACCACAGACAAAAACCGCATCATCCTCGGATCACTGCTCATCATCTGGCGGCCCCATTTAATCTTAACCAACGGAACCACCCAGGAAAGAAGCGCAATGGCCAGCAAATAAAAACGGTTGTACTGGTGAAAGCGTTTGTTACGCAATACCAGCCAGTAATACCCCATCATCAAACCACTACAGAGTATTACCTGCAAAAAGTAATAGGCGGTTGTTAGCATGGCATTATTTTTTAGTTTGTTTGATCTGTTGTAAAAGCAATTCCAGTTCCTTTACGCTGATGTCTTTCTGTTTCACCATAAACGAAACAGCCTCACTGAAAGAGCCCTCAAAATAACCTTCCACCAGGTTGCGGATGGTACCGGACGAATAGGTTTCTTTAGATACCAGGGGATAATACTGATGCACCCTGCCGATAGGTGTAACCCCTACAAATCCTTTATCCACCAGTATTTTTACAATGGTGGCAATGGTATTGGAATGTGGCCTGGGCGCCGGCTGCGCTTCAATGATGTCTTTCAGGAATGCCTCTTCCAGTTTCCAGATGCTTTGCATGATCTGCTCTTCCGCTTTGGTTAATGGTTTCATTGGGGAAATGATTTAATAAACCAAACTTAAAACTAATTATTTAGTTTACAAACTATTTTTTTAGTTAAAAGAAAAACAGTTTGAAAACCCACCCATCTGAAAGCGGAAACCATGTTGTATTTTGCGGCTTCATCTAATTCCCATCCAGGGGCATGAAATACTATATCATTTCCGGAGAAGCCAGTGGCGACCTGCATGGCAGTAACCTGGTAAGGCAGTTACACCTGCAAGACCTCCAGGCGTCTATCCGTTGCTGGGGTGGCGACCTGATGCAGGAGGCCGGAGCTACCCTGGTAAAACATTACCGCGACCTCGCCTTCATGGGCTTTTCGGAAGTCATTATGAATCTGCCCGTTATTCTACGCAATATTGGTTTCTGCAAACAGGATATCCTAACCTTTCAGCCGGATATTTTGGTACTGATTGATTACCCCGGTTTTAATTTACGCATTGCTGAATGGGGTAAGAAACAGGGATTTAAAATCGTTTATTATATCTCCCCGCAGGTATGGGCCTGGAAAGAAAACAGGGTTAAAAAAATGAAACGGTTCATCGACAAAATGCTCTGCATCATTCCTTTTGAAAAAGATTACTATAAAAATAAGTGGAACTGGGACGTGGAATATGTGGGGCATCCGTTGGTGGAGGAGATTGAAAAGAAGCAGTTAGGAGTTAAGAGTTTGGAGTCTGGAGTCGTGAGATGGGGAACAACTCCAGGCTCCCCACTCATCGCCCTTCTTCCCGGCAGCCGAAAACAGGAGATCGCTAAAAAACTTCCTATTATGCTGGAAGTGGCCAAATCTTTTCCGGATTACCAGTTTGTGGTGGCACAGGCGCCGGGCTTAGAGAATGATTTTTATCAACCATTCATGGAGCCTTATCAAAATGTATCGTCTGTACAAAATAAAACCTACGACCTGCTGCTGAAAGCCAAAGCAGCGCTGGTTACCAGCGGAACAGCAACTTTAGAAACGGCCCTCTTTGGTATTCCTGAAATTGTCTGTTACAAAGGAAGCCCCATCAGTTACCAGATTGCCAAACGACTGATCAAAATAAAATACATCTCTCTCGTTAACCTGATCATGGATAAAGAAGTGGTGAAAGAATTGATACAGGATGAACTCACCACCGCGAACCTGGTAAAAGAATTAAAGCTGTTGCTGACAGATGAAACGAGAAAAAAACAATTGGAAAAAGAGTATGCTGACCTGAAAAAATTATTGGCAGCCGGCGGGCATGCTTCCGCAAAAGCGGCGCAGGAAATTATTAAGATGATCCGTTAATGTATCAGTACCTGTGGATGATACCCCATACCCCGAATCAGTTAACAGGCGATAGCAGATCAGCAATAACAGCATGCATTATCTGAATAGCGGTAGTATCAACCGCTTGAAGAGTATTATTAACAATACCACCAAAAACATAAGAATCGAAAGCCGGTTCATACCATGCATATACTTCATCCACCTGGTACGTGGCTCATTGGGATCTCTTTTTTTGAGGTAGAGGTATTCGGATAGTTGTTTCCAGATGCCCATTTTGGTTGATTGGTTTATTGGTTTATCGTTTATTGGTTTATCGTTTATTGGTTTGCAACCATTCTCCCAGAAACCGGGATATCTGTGCCGTTTCAATGATAAAACCATCATGCCCAAAAGCAGAATCAATTTCTATCAATTTGGCATTAGGTATATGTTCTGCCATAAAACGCTGCTCGTCCAGCGGACATAAAATATCGCTTCGGATACCCATAATGAAAGTAGGTTGTTGAATGGATTGTAAAACTTTAATCAGGTCACCGCCCCTTCCCCTGCCTAAATGATGGCTATCCATCGCTTTCGTAAGCAACCAGTAACTAAACGCGTTAAATCGTTTCACCAGTTTATCGCCCTGGTAATTCAAATACGATGAAGCTTTAAAATCATCTGTTTTTTCCGGATCAGGATCTGTTTGTTTTTCCTGGAAAGTATTATAGTTACGATAGGTAAGCATGCCTATGGCCCTTGCCGCTTTCAATCCTTTGGCCCCGGCCGTGGCGCTATGATCAAGCCAACTGTTATCAGCTTCAATGGCTAATCTTTGTGCCGTATGCACTGCCACGCCCCAGGCGCTTTCAGAAGGTGAAGTGGCAATCAGGAATTGATTTTCTATCACCTCTTTCTCCATCACCGTCCATTCCAAAACCTGGTACCCCCCCATGCTGCCCCCCATGAGCAATGCAATTTTATCAATACCCAAATGCTTACGCAGTAGAATAAAAGCCGATACCATATCGCGGATAGTAACCAGTGGAAAACTGGAATAATAGGGTTGATTTGTTTGGGGATTATTACTAACGGGCCCTGTAGAACCATAACAGGAACCCGGCATATTAGCACAAACAATAAAATATTTTTCAGGGTTGATCAAACATCCCTCACCAATCAATCCCTTCCACCAATCCGCTGCATCGGAACTGGCCGTAAGTGCATGACACACCCATACCACATTATCTTTGGCAGCATTCAATTGGCCATAGGTATCATAGGCAATACACAAACCCGGTAACATGGTTCCGCTTTCTAAACTAAAGTCCTGCTGATGATCAAAAAATTTCATACTTATTATTCCGCTTTCAGTAGCAAAATAAGGGTATGGATAAATTACATTTGCATAAATCTTTAAAATGACCAGAATTGAGATCAACCGGGTAGACGATGACTATGCCTTTGGAGCCACCAATACTAACGGTCATTCGCTTTGGATGGACGCAATAGAAGGCATAGGCGGGCCAATGCCGGCAGCAGGTTGTTCCATTGAACAGGAGGTAGAAGTCATCAACTAATTAACAATTAAAACAAAATACATGTCAGAACATATTCAAACCAACGCCATCCGCATACAAACACCCAGAACCCATGAAATGGAACATTCCACGCCTATGTTCCTGACAAGCAGTTTCTGTTTTGATAATGCAGAAGAGATGCGTGCCGCATTCGCGGATGAAACGGATGATAATATATACAGCCGCTTCAGCAACCCCGGTGTACAGGAATTGATTGATAAGATGTGTGCCATGGAAGGCGCGGAAGCCGGTTATGCTACCGCATCAGGCATGAGCGCTGTGTTTGGATCGTTCATGGCGCTGTTAAAACAGGGCGATCATCTTTTATCCTGTAATGCTATTTTTGGAAGCACCCATACCGTGATCTCCAAATATTTACCTAAGTATGGAATTGAGTATTCTTATATCGGCGTAAACGCAACCGAAGCTGAGTGGGAAGCAGCTATCAGGCCCAATACTAAAATGATTTACCTGGAAACACCCACCAACCCGGGACTGGATATACTTGATCTGGAAATGATTGGTTGCTTGGCTAAAAAACATAGCATCATTTTTAATGTAGACAATTGCTTTGCCACTCCTGTAAACCAACAGCCTATCGCTTTTGGCGCCGACCTGGTTGTTCACTCTGCTACCAAATGGCTGGATGGACAGGGTCGTGTATTAGGTGGTATAGTTGTTGGCAGGAAGGATTTGATTAAAGAAATTTATTTGTTCTGCAGAAGCACCGGACCGGCTTTATCGCCTTTTAATGCATGGGTATTGAGCAAGAGCCTGGAAACGCTCGATGTACGCATGGAGCGCCACGCAGGCAATGCTTTGTTCATTGCACAGTCATTGGAAAACCATGCCCGGATTGCTTCTTTACGTTATCCTTTCTTACCCGGTCATCCGAATTATGCCATCGCTAAAAAACAAATGCAGAATGGCGGCGGTATCGTTTGCTTTGAACTAAAAGGCGGACTGGATGCGGGCAGAAAATTTCTGGACAACTTACAAATGCTTTCTCTTACTGCCAATCTCGGGGATACCAGGAGCATTGCATCACACCCCGCCAGTACTACCCATGCCAAATTATCAGAAGCGGAAAGGCAGTCTGTAAATATTACCCCCGGCCTAATCCGGATCAGCGTAGGTCTTGAACATAAGGATGATATTTTAAAGGATATTTTACAGGCCCTGGAAAAAATTTAACACCAATTAATTATTAATTAATCCCCCTCACCGCCACCGCAATTTTCGAATCCGCCGTTCCATAATACAGGAACCACTTGTTCTGGAATTGTGCCAGGCCTTCTATAAAACAAACCCTGTTTACCTGTCCGGTTAATTCATACGGTTTATCGGGTTGCATAAAATTTTTGTCCAGTCGTTTTATTACTTTGGTGGGATCATTTTTATCTATCAATACCTGTCCTGCTGCATACGTGCCCTCAGCCAAACTGCTATCACCTGTTGATTGAATGTTGCGGCCATTGTATAGTAACAGAATGCCCTGATCGGTCAGTATGGCGGGTGGACCGGGCTCTACAAGGTCACTGTCGAATTTTTTATTCCTGGTAGCGACAACTATTTTCAGGTCAGGCATTTTAAGGGCCTCCCCTTTTAAAGGAACCGGAGGTTGCTCACCATCCCCTGTCTCAACAGGTATCCAATGAATTAAGTCATCTGAAGTTGCGGCCCAAATAAACTGGTCACCCCAGTACATCCAGTACTTTCCATTTATTTTTGTGGCGATAATTTTTCCATCCAGGTATCGCGAAACAATGCTTCCTGATTTTGACCATTTGTCGAGGTATTTACCCTGGTAGGCATCTGCAAATACCGGTCCGTATTTGGTCCAGTGTAACAGGTCATTCGACGTAGCCACCAGCAACCTGGCTACTTTACCATCATACGCGGTATAGGTCATATAATAGGTACCCTTCCCGTCTTCTACTACTCTCGGATCTTCGCAGCCACCCTGCCATTCATATTTTTTATAGGCATCATTATCAGGATAAAAAACGGGTTGGGCCATTCTTGTAAAATGAAAACCATCATTGCTTTCAGCTAATCCAATACGGGAAGTGCCACCGGGCAGTCCTACCATATCCTGGGCACGATACAGCATATATATTTTATCCTCTTTCACTACTATGGCGGGATTGAATACGTCTTTTTTCTCCCAGGCTATTTGCATTTTAAGGATAGGATCCATAAACATATTCTTACCCGGACTCAATACGGGGTTAACGCTGTCTGCTTTTTCAAAAGAGAGCATGGCCCAGGTAGTGGTAGAATCAATGGTAGTGGTAGCTTTCTGTTGCTGTAACTGATTACAACTACTCAGCGCAATGATAATTGTGGTGAAATAAACAGGGATGAAAATTTTTCGGATAGCGTTCATACTGTCAAAGTTTTTTTTGACTGATTATTTTTTTCAACACAGAGAAACAGATGACACAGAGATCCACAGAGAAAAATTTCATTATTGGGTGATGGCATATTGAATACCGCCTAATAGATGCTGCAGGTAGAATGGATCCTTATAGGATTCATCGGTATGGCCGAATTCTGTATAGAAAGCACGTCCGCCATCAAAATCATGGTACCATGCCATAGGGTGTGTTTCGCCATTCTCTCCGCCGGTATAACTTTTCTCATCAATCGTAATCAATACGTTAAGTCCGGGCTGAATACTTTTGAAATTATACCATTCATCATACCGCTTCCAGGTGGCGGGCAGGTGTTTGGTAGAAAGATGCGTAGGATCTGTTATGGTTAAAACCGCGTCCTGTTGCCTTGGGTGGCTCTTAAAATAAGCGCCTACCAATTGATTATACCATGGCCAGTCATATTCAGTGTCCGTTGCCGCATGCACACCTACAAATCCTTTACCGGATTGAATGTATTTTTCGAATACAGCCTGTTGTGCATCATCCAAAACATTACCTGTTGTATTGAGAAAAATAACCGCATCATACTTCTTTAGTGTCTCCGGGGAGAAATAAGAAGCATCTGTTGTGGTATCTACTTTAAAATTATTTTCCAGTCCGAGTTTCTGAATAGCCGCTATACCGGCAGGGATAGAAGCATGGTGAAAACCCATTGTTTTGGAATATACCAACACATGGGGCGCTTTTTTTATTGAAACAAAAGAAACTGCCAGCAATGCGATAGAAGTAACGCAGAGGATGATCATTAATTTTTTCATACTAATTATTTTAAGCTTGATTGTATTATTTCTGTACTTTCTGTCTTCTTTCATTTACTTCACGCCAGGTAGTTAAGATGATCCCTTCCTCCTGGATCGCTTTTTTTAGCGCCGGATCCATCATAGCCAGCATATCGCCCCTGCGCACAGGACCTGAATCCGAAATATAGGGAAATACTTCGGTAGTAGCCGTACAATGCATGATCATCATGGTTAAGCCCGGCAGTAGTGAATGTACCCCTTCAATGAATTTTTTTGTTTTGTATTCCTGTATTTTTTTATCGTCACTTGCCATGTCAGCAGCTATCTTCCAGTCATAACTGGTATTGTGCAGATCATCTAATACCGGTAATCCTGCATCCCAAAGCTTTTTACCCACTGTCCTCAATAGCAGTAACAGTGATGCTGATGGGTTCATATCCGCTTTGATTAGGGTAGCATGTCCGGCAGGTAACATAACGGGGATATGATTTTCAATACCCAGTTGCACATACTTCTGTGTAAATCCGGGTGTTGCTAATAAGGTACCCATGTGCGTATCAAAATGGGTAGGCTCAAAACCCATGCTACGAGCCCTTTCCAACTGGGCCCTGATTTCTTTTTCCACTTCATCATCTGTTGCATTGTTCACTACATCCTGCACACTATACCACATGGCTCCTTCTTTATCAACCAGGCCAGGGGTAGAATTTTTCCCCGATAATGGTCCCCATCGATATCCCTTCCATTCAGCCGTTAAGGTTAAATGTAACCCGGCATCAATACCCGGATGTTCCTTCATATAATGCACAAATGCGGGTACCCATGGGCAGGGCATCATTACACTGCAGGAAGTGGCCACTCCCTTGGTGATGGCATTGATGGTTCCTTCATTAGAGTCGAAAGACATACCCACATCATCAACGTGTAAGATCAACACTTTGGCGCCTTTTGGATAGCCTAATTTTTCTGCGTAAGTACGCTCCGGGGTCTGAGCAGAAATGCTCATCGTAATCATGCAGGCAAAAAAATGCAGCAGCAATCGTTTATACATAGTAATCAAATTTTCAAACAAAAAAAAGGCAGGCAAAGTATTCCTCCAACCTCTCTGCAATAATTTTTAATTATTAATTTTTAAATTATTAATTATTAATTATTCATACTTTCAGTCTTTGCCAAACAACTGTCTAAAACTAAGGAAAGAAAACCAAAACGCAATTACCCTATGAAAGCAAAAACGGGTTCATTACTCGCCTCCATGATGTTTCTTGAATATTTCATCTGGGGCGCCTGGTATGTTACCATGGGTACGTATATGGTGGAACACCTGCATGCTACCGGCATTGAGATAGGGGCCACTTATGGCGCTTTGGCCATTGCTACCATGATATCCCCTTTTTTTGTAGGATTAATTGCCGATCGTTTTTTTGCCGCGCAAAGGATTATGGGGGTATTACACCTGGTGGGCGCCCTTTTATTGTTCCTTGCCACTAAAATCCAGGACAGTGATACCTTTTACTGGATAATACTGTTATATTCTCTCTTATATATGCCCACAATTGCATTGAGTAACAGTGTAGCTTTTTCTCAGATGACCGACCCCGGTAAGCAGTTTCCATGGATCAGGGTATTCGGAACTTTGGGATGGATCATAGCCGGACTGCTCATTGGCCAACTGGGTATTGAAAAAACTTCCGCCACTTTTTATATGGCATCGGCTGTTTCGGGCGTACTGGGTTTACTGAGTTTTATGCTTCCCAATACACCACCCAAAGCACAAAGTGCAGATGCTTCAAAGGCGCTGGGTACAGAAGCTTTTGTATTATTTAAAGAAAGGCCCTACCTGATTTTTTTCATAGCAGCCATTTTGGTTTGTATCCCCTTATCCTTTTATTATGGATTTGCCAATCCTTTTTTAAATGAGATCCATTTTGAAAATGCCGCG
Organism: Chitinophagaceae bacterium; assembly: GCA_023229465.1. Taxonomy (GTDB): domain Bacteria; phylum Bacteroidota; class Bacteroidia; order Chitinophagales; family Chitinophagaceae; genus Sediminibacterium. The sequence goes on along the minus strand of JALNZE010000020.1, from coordinate 19,743 downwards.
GGTAAAATGACATTAGGGCAGGTTTCCGAAGCGGTTTTTATACTGGCCATCCCTTTTTTATTCAACCGCATTGGTGTAAAGAAAATGTTGTTACTGGGTATGACTGCCTGGATACTACGTTATATCTGTTTCGCCTACGGAAATGCGGAAGCCAATAGCTGGATGTTATACGGTGGTATTATCCTGCATGGCATCTGTTATGATTTCTTTTTTGTAACAGGCTATATGTACACAGAAAAAAAAGCAGGTGAAAAAATAAAAAATGCGGCACAGGGTCTGTTCACTTTCGCTACTTATGGCGTAGGCATGTTCATAGGCACCTGGTTTTCGGGCTATATTGTTGATCAGAATAAAAATACAGACAACACCCATAACTGGCAAAATATCTGGTATGTGCCGGCATATATTGCACTGGGGGTGTTGATCTATTTTATTGTATTTTTTAAGGAAAAGAAGGTTGTTAGTCAATCGTAACGACTCACATAATAACAATTCAACTATAAAAACAAACCATTACATGAAAAACATCGCCATGCTCGGCTCCGGATTTATCGGCCGGTTTTATGCAGACTCACTGCAAGGTTACAGAAGCAGGGATAAAGTGATCAGCATTTATTCGCGCAGAGAAGAAAGCGCCAAAAAATTTGCCAATGATTATGCCTGTGCCCATTGGACCACCATTATGGAAGAAGCCATTGCCCACCCGGAAGTAGATATTGTTTGTATAGCCTTACCCAATAATCTGCATGAGACAGCCGTAATGCTTTGCTGTAAACACAAAAAGGCGGTTATGACAACCAAGCCACTTGGCCGTAATGCTGAAGAGGCTAAACGGATGCTGCTGGCAGTGGAAGAGGCCGGCATTTTTAACGGCTATTTAGAGGATCTTGTATATACACCCAAATTCATCAAAGCCAACCAGAGTGTGAAAGAGGGGGCCCTGGGCAGGATATTATGGGCCAAATCAAGAGAAACCCATCCCGGCCCGCACAGCGACTGGTTCTGGGATATTGAGCAGGCAGGTGGCGGTTGTATTCTCGATCTTGGATGCCATTGTGTGGAAATTACCAGAAGCTATATCGGTAAAGACATTAAACCCATTGAAGTGATGTGCTGGGCGGATACGCAGGTGAAACCAATAGAGGCGGAGGATCATGCCATTGGATTAGTAAAATATGAAAATGGAGCTATCGGGCAATTTGAAGTAAGCTGGACATTTCGGGGCGGATTGGATCTGCGTGATGAAGTGATGGGTACAGAAGGAACCATTTGGATCAATAGTTTTTTACGCACCGGTTTTGATATGTTTACTACAGGAAAAGGGGGCGATTATATTGCAGAGAAAGCTGAAAGCAATACAGGCTGGCTGTTTCCGGTGGGTGATGAACTGAATGAACTCGGGTATAACCATATGTTCATGGATATGTTCAATGCCATGGAAAAAGGGGAAGCGCCCAGGGAAACCTTTTATGATGGCTATGTTGTGAATGCCATACTCGATGCTGCCTATCGTTCTGCCAAAACCAAAATATGGGAACCCGTTAAACTGGATATCTGGAGAGGTAAAACCGGACTGAGTAAGGAAAGTAATTTGGTGGAATATGATGCCGATCATTATTTAGTGAAGGAAGAGATGACTCATTACGGGGCCAAAAAACTGATCCTGAAAAATAAAAAATCAGGCAAGATCATTGAGAAAGTTCTTGAATAATATAATCCCCCCCTCTGTGAAACTCCCAACCCCTGTGCCCTCTGTGTTGAAAAAAGATTACTCTGTAATAGCGGGTTTTTTCAACACAGAGGGCACAGGGGGAACAGAGTTACACGGAGAATAAATAGGATGCCATGTATACTTTATCAGAAAGAAAATACATACTCTCTTTGGCCTGCCTGATCGCATTGGCTGGTTGCAGGTCGAATAATGATGCAACTGAATGGAAGGTATACGGAGGTAATAAAGCTGCAACACATTATTCCTCTCTAACAGAGATTGACACTTCAAATGTTTCGCAATTACAGGTAGCATGGGAATACCATACCGGTGATGCGGAGGATAAAACGCAGATACAGGTTAACCCGATTGTTGTGGAGGGTATTATGTATGGCGTATCACCCAAACTAAAATTATTTGCCCTTGATGCGGCAAACGGAAAAGAAAAATGGGTATTCAATCCACTGGATACTGCCTCGGCAAAGAATGGACAGGGATATTTTTCGATGAATGTTTGCAGGGGTGTTACCTACTACGGCAATCATGAAAAAGAGGCACGTATTTTTTACTCAGCCGGCTCTACTCTTTTTTGCATTGATGCCCATACCGGGAAACCAATCACCGGTTTTGCAAATAATGGCAAACTGGATCTGCACAATGATCTTAACAGGGATGTGAAGGACCTGTATGTAGCATCTACTTCACCTGGTATTATTTACAAGAACCTGATCATCATTGGCACAAGGGTAGATGAAGGAGCTGCCGCAGCGCCCGGACATATCAGGGCCTATGATGTATACACAGGTAAACTAAGATGGATATTTCATACCATTCCACAACCCGGGGAAGAAGGTTTTGAAACATGGGAAGATAAAAATGCATACCGGCAAATTGGTGGCGCCAATGCCTGGTCTGGTTTTAGTATGGATGAAGAAAAAGGAATCGTATTTGCACCAATTGGATCTGCCTCCTATGATTTTTATGGCGGGAAAAGAATTGGCCAGAACCTGTTTGCCAATGCTGTTTTGGCGCTGGATGCAGCTACAGGCAAAAGAATCTGGCATTATCAAACAGTGCATCATGACATCTGGGACAGGGACCTGCCCACAGCTCCTGTGCTGGTAACCATTACAAAAGATGGCAAAAGAATGGAAGCCGTTGCTCAGGTTACCAAATCGGGATTTATATTTTTATTAGACCGGAAAACAGGCGTTCCCGTATATCCCATCCCGGAAACCAAAGTACCCACCACAACGGATTTGATTGGTGAAAAACCATGGCCCACTCAACCCATTCCATCATTTTTTAACCCATTTGTCAGGCAGTTACTTACTGAAAGAGAGTTGAATCACCTGGTTCCCGACTCTTCTTTTCAGGATATTAAAAAAAGATGGCAGCTAACAAAACATGATCATCTATTTACACCGCCTTCCAAACAGGGAACCATTATTTTTCCCGGCTTTGATGGTGGTGCGGAATGGGGTGGCCCTTCCTTTGATTCAACCACCGGTTTATTGTATGTGAATGCCAGTGAAATGGCCTGGATATTAACCATGGTTGAGGTTAGCAATAAAACGCCCCTTAAAGAAAATAACCTGGAAGCAGGTAAAAGAATATACGCAACCACCTGTATGAACTGTCATGGCGCCGAAAGACAGGGTTCCGGCAATAACCCCGGCCTGGTTAACCTCAATAAAAGATATACAGAGGATTCTTTCAAAAACCTGCTGGTTACGGGCCGGAGGATGATGCCTGCCTTACAACAAATAAGTGAGGGCGAAAAAGAAGCGCTTGCCGCATTTGTGTTAGACATCAAATCCAAACAGGAAAAAAAATTCGTAGCCCCACCCAAAAAAGCAAACCCATACCTCGATATGCCCTATACATCTACCGGTTACCATAAATTTCTTACGAAAGAAGGGTACCCGGCCATCGACACACCCTGGGGTAGCCTGAATGCCATCAATCTGAACACCGGTAAACTGGAATGGAAAACCACTTTGGGAGATTATCCTGAATTAAAGGCGAAAGGCATTCATTCGGGAACAGAAAACTACGGAGGTTCGGTAGTTACCGCGGGTGGATTGTTATTTATAGCGGCTACCAGCGATAAAAAATTCCGCGCCTTTCATAAAAGAACCGGCAAACTCTTATGGGAATATGATCTGCCTGCCGCAGGGTTTGCCACACCCGCTGTGTATGAAAAAAACGGGCATCAATTTATTGTTATTGCCTGTGGTGGCGGTAAATTAGGGAAAGCTTCCGGAGATAGTTATATTGCATTCACTTTAAAATAAAAAAATAACCAACCTCACCAAACATGTTAACCCAAGACCTTTTCGTTCACCATGTATATTTCTGGCTCAAACATCCGGAAAGTGAAGAAGCCAAAGCTGCCCTGCTGGCGGGCCTGCAGGCATTAAGCAAAGTGCCTTCTATTCAACAATTTCATATTGGTGTACCCGCTACTACCAATCGGGACGTGATTGATATTACCTACCAATTTTCCTGGCTGGCTGTTTTCCCAACCAAAGAAGCCCAGGATGCTTACCAGGTAGACCCTGTTCATTTAAACTTTGTAGCTACCTGCGAACATTTGTGGAAGAGGGTAACCGTATTTGATTCTGTAGGAGCGTATTAAAATAAAAAAACCGCGGATCCGAAAATTTTTTTATCTGCGAATCTGCGGCTACTGTTAGTATCCCCTATTTATTCCACTGTAATGCCGCTGATTGAACTTCGGAGGAATTTGTGCCGATATGTATCACAAACTTTCCGGGCTCCCATACTTTCTTCAGATCATAATTGAAGAAGGATAATTGTTCTGTAGTAATTTGAAAGCTGATTTCTTTTGTTTCGCCAGCCTGTAATAATATTTTCTGAAACCCTTTTAAGTCTTTCACAGAGCGGGTTACACTCGCTACCGGGTCACTGATATATAACTGCACTACCTCTTCTCCCGCATATCTTCCCGTATTTTGTAGGGTAACACTGGCAGTCAATTTTTCTTCGCCTTTCAAAACTGTCCTGCTCAATTTTACAGGACTATATTGAAAGCTGGTATAACTTAGACCATACCCAAATGGGTATAAAGGATCATTGGATTCATCCAGGTAATTGGATTTAAATTTAGGGAACCCTGTACCATCAAAAGGGCGTCCTGTATTTTTATGATTGTAGTAGATAGGAATTTGTCCCACACTGCGTGGAAAAGTAGCCGTTATTTTTCCGGAAGGATTATAATTACCAAACAATACATCAGCTACCGCATTACCGGCCTCTGTTCCGGGCGCCCATGCTTCGAGAATAGCGGTAGCATGATCATTCTCCCATACCAGTGTAAGGGGTCTGCCATTAATAAGCACTACCACCAAGGGTTTGCCGGTTTTCGACAATGCCTTTAATAAATTCTGCTGACTGGCCGGTAAACTGATATCGGCGCGACTGGAAGATTCGCCGGACATATCCGCCGCTTCCCCTACTACCGCAACAATCATATCCGATTGGTTGGCAGCAGCTACCGCTTCATCAATCATCGCCTGTGGCGAACGGGTATCTATCTCAACTTCTATCCCCAGTGCATTGGTACGCTTAGCAAATAAGGAGTCATCGGTTAGATTGGCTCCTTTGGCAGTTAGAATATTGACACTGTTACCAGTTACGTTTTTAATACCTTCCAACACACTCACCGATTCTCTCCAGTCTCCGGCCACTACCCATGTTCCCAGCATATTTCTTTTATTATCAGCCAGTGGCCCCACCAATGCAATGGTTCCTGATTTTTTCAAGGGTAGTACCTGGTGGTTATTTTTTAACAGTACCATACTATGTGCCGCAATATTTCTGGCAGCCTGCCGGTTAGCGGGCGTTAAAATATCTTTAGCAGTTCTTGCTTCATCAATATAACGATAAGGATCATCAAACAAACCCAGTTTAAATTTTGCTTCCAGAATCCGTAAACAGGCTTTATCAATATCAGCAACAGCCACTTTTCCTTCCTTAACAGATTTACCCAAAGTAGTTAACAGACCCTCACCTACCATATCCATATCCAGTCCGGCTTTCAGCGATTGGGCGGAAACAGTTTGCAGATCACCCACACCATGTGCTGTCATTTCGTTTAACGAAGTATAGTCAGATACCACAAAACCCTTGAAGCCCCATTCTTTACGAAGCAGATCAGTAAGTAACCATTTATTTCCAGTAGCCGGTACCCCATCAATTTCATTAAATGAGCTCATGATACTTCCCGCGCCTGCATCAACTGCCGCTTTATACGGAGGTAAATAATACTCATACATTTTAATACGGCTCATATCCACCGTATTATATTCCCTACCCGCTTCAGCGGCGCCATATAGAGCGAAGTGCTTTACACAGGCCATGATGGTATTGTTTTTAGAAAGATCATCCCCCTGGTAACCATGTACCATGGCTTTGGCAACCTGTCCGCCTAAATAGGGATCTTCCCCCGATCCTTCTGAAATCCTTCCCCAGCGTGCATCACGGGCAATATCCACCATAGGTGAGAAGGCCCAGTTTAATCCATCAGCAGATGCTTCGGTAGCAGCTATCCTGGCAGATTGTTCAATCAGACCCATATCCCAGGAAGCAGACAGGCCAAGGGGAATAGGAAAAATCGTTTTATGACCATGAATCACATCCAGGCCAAAAATCATGGGTATCTGTAAGCGGGATCCTTTAACAGCCAGTTCCTGTGCTTTACGCACTTTTGCCGGAGAAGTGATACCGAATAAACCGCCTACCTGGCCATTTTTAATTTTATTTTCCACATCTGAACTCACCACAGAACCCGTTACAGCGGCACCGCCCGGAATAATCAGGTTAAGCTGACCAATTTTTTCTGCCAGCGTCATTTTGGCCAGTAAGGCTTTGGCTTTTGATGGGATATCATTTTGTGAGAAGGATGGATAGCTAAGTAAAGCAATTACCGCTATCGCGAAATTTTTTTTCATACGGGTAAGTTTAATCTATAAAAAATAAAGGTCTCTCTTTCATTCTATCTTCGCAAATACAAGAAGGCATTGCAGGATGGCTTAGAAGGCGGATGGTAATTGTTTATTTACAAATTACCTTTCTTCAATTCCTCCACTGCAAAATTCGCCGCACGCGCGGTTAAAGCCATATAGGTAAGTGACGGATTCTGGCAGGCAGAAGATGTCATACATGCTCCATCAGTTACAAATACATTCTTCGCATCCCATACCTGGTTATTGCCATTCAACACGGAAGTTTTTGCATCCTTACCCATTCGGGCCGTTCCCATTTCGTGAATGCCGTGTCCAATGGCGTGCCCACTATCATACGTTGTTACATTCTTTACACCAGATGCTTCAAACATAGCTTTGAGTTCTGCCACTATTGCTTTACGCATTTTTAGTTCATTCTCTTTCAATTCACAATCCATTGATAAAACAGGCAGACCCCATTTATCTTTTTTATGCTTATCGAGTGAGATTTTGTTTTCGTGATAGGGTAATATCTCTCCAAAACCTGTTGCCCCAATTCTCCAGCCACCGGGCTCTGTAAGCGCTTCCTTAAAATCCGCACCAATGCTCAGCTCGGCCACATCCCTGCTCCAGCCTGCCCTGCTGGCACCACCCTGGTAACCAAAGCCACGAAGGAAATCCCTTTTATCATTTCCGATATTGGCAAAGCGTGGAATATAAAATCCATTGGCCCTTCTGCCTGCATAATATTTGTCTGCATACCCTTCCATCTCACCCGATGCACCCAGATTATAATGGTGATCCATTACATTATGTCCGAGTTCTCCACTACTACTTCCCAAACCTTCTGGCCATATATCCGTTGCAGAATTAAACAATACCCAGGTTGAATTCAATGCGGAAGCATTTAAGAAAACTATTTTTGCATAATATTCATACGCCTGGTTGGTTTCAGCATCTAACACTACAACGCCTTTTGCTTTCTTCGTATCCTTATCATAAATGATCGAAGTCACGATAGAAAAAGGCCGTACCGTTAAGTTATTCGTTTTCATCGCAGCGGGCAAAGTAGATGACTGTGTGCTAAAATAGCCGCCAAACGGACAGCCTTCCCAGCAACGGTTACGAAACTGGCACTTTGTTCTTCCTTCGATGGCGGCTGTTAAATTTGCTACACGGCCAATAAATAAATGACGTTCGCCTTTGTATTGCGCTTTAATTCTGGCTGCTACCTCTTTCTCTACACAGTTCAGATCCATTGGTGGTAGAAAATGGCCATCGGGCAAATGTGATAAGCCTTCCATTGATCCGCTGATACCGGCAAATTTTTCGGCATAATCATACCAAGGTGCAATGTCTTTGTAACGGATGGGCCAGTCAACACCCACGCCTTCTTTACCATTCGCTTCAAAATCCAGGTTACTCCATCGGTAACTTTGTCTGCCCCATAAAATAGAACGGCCACCCAGTTGATAGCTGCGCCACCAGGTAAAGGGTTTTACTTCTGTGTACGGGCAATCTTCTTCATTGGTCCATGAGGCCATTACCGGTTCATTGGCGGCCCAGCCACGGTGTATGACAGGGTATTTATTTTTTTGCTCTACCGTTGTTTTCCCCCTGTGTGCAAACTCCCAGGGATCTTTATTGGCAGTTGTGTAATCTTTGATGTGTTCATAATTTTTACCGCGCTCCAGCATTAATACTTTCAAGCCTTTTTCAGTTAATTCCTTAGCCGCCCATCCGCCACTGATACCTGATCCTACTACAATAGCATCATAGGTATTTTGTGCCTGGGCCCTGGTGTTGAGATTTGTTGAATCGTAGGGCATAGATTATTTTTTGGTTGAAAGATGATTTCCTAACTCCTAACTCCTACAAGTTCCCCCTCTTCAATTCTTCCACTGCATAATTCGCCGCCCTTGCAGTAAGCGCCATGAAAGTAAGTGATGGATTTTGTGTACTGGTTGATGTCATACAGGCGCCATCCGTTACAAATACATTCTTACAGTGATGCAACTGGTTCCATCCATTCAACATAGATGTTTTCGGATCCCTACCCATACGAACCCCACCCATTTCATGTATATCCAGTCCAGGCGCCTGTTTGCTGTCGCGAGCGTTAATATTAGTGCACCCTGCTTTCTCTAACATTTCTTTACCCTGGGCTAAAAAATCTTTCATTGATTTTTCATCATTATCATCATAACCTATTGAAGTAATCAATTGCGGAATACCCCATTGGTCTGTAAGGTCTTTACTCAACCGAACATGGTTGCTTTCTTTTGGAATGGTTTCCCCCTGCATCATCATCGAAACATGCCATCCACCGGCTTCTGAAATGGCATCTTTAAAATCCCCGCCAATACCTTCCGCGCCTGCCCTGCCGCGGCCGGCGCCAAAAAACACCATATAGCCACGCAGAAAATCCATTTCCTGTTTAGTTACGTTTCTGAAATTGGGCATCATTGCCTGCGTAGGTCTCCGGCCATAATAATATTTATCCGGTGGGCCATCATAAGAAGCGCTAAGACTGCCACGGTAATTATGAAAAGCAACATATTTACCTAACAAACCATTATCATTACCCAATCCATCCGGGAAACGGTGAGAAGTTGAATTGAGTAAAATTAAATTGGTATTTAAACAGGCCGCATTGACAAAAATAATTTTCGCAAAATACTCAGTGGCTTTATGTGTAAGTGCATCTATCACACGAACCCCAATGGCTTTTTGTTTTGCTTCGTCATAAATAATGGAATGCACCACCGAATTGGTTTGCAGGGTAAGATTACCCGTTTTTTGCGCCCAGGGGATGGTGGATGAATTGGAACTGAAATACCCGCCAAATGGGCATCCTCTTTCACATAAACTTCTTGCCTGGCATTGGGTACGGCCCTGTTGAATATGTATATCGCGCGGCTGTGTCAGATGTGCACAACGGCCCTGAACCACATGCCTGTCTTTGTAATTAGCCATGATCTTTTGCTGCATTTCCTTCTCTACGCAATTCATTTCCCATGCGGGCAAAAAATCTCCATCGGGCAACGTTTCCACGCCATCTTTATTACCACTAATACCGGCAAATCTTTCTACATGTGTGTACCAGGGTGCCAGGTCATCATATCGAATGGGCCAGTCTACCGCGAAACCATCCCGGCCCGGTCCTTCAAAATCGTACTTACTCCAGCGTTGTGTTTGCCTGGCCCATAACAATGATTTACCACCTACCTGGTAACCACGTATCCAGTCGTAAGGTTTCTCCTGTATATAGGGGTGCTCATTATCTTTCACAAAAAAATGATCGGTTGCTTCAGAATACGCATAGCATCTGCTTAAAACAGGACTCTCCTTCGCGATAGGAGGTGGAATTTTACCCCTGTGCGGAAAGTCCCAGGGGTTTTTAGTAGCCGTAGGATAATCCTTAAGATGAACTACATCCTTACCTCTCTCTATCAGGAGGGTTTTCAATCCATGTTCACAAAGTTCTTTGGCCGACCAGCCACCGCTGATCCCTGAGCCAACTACGATAGCATCAAATGAATGGTTAGATACACCTTTGGTATTAATATTTAGCGAGTCTGGCATAGCAAGGGAGTTAGGGCAATTTTCGTTCCTTAAATCTAAAGCAATATTTTACTTCCGGCGGCTAATCTGATAGATTATTATCAATTTTTGTTAATTTAATACCATAAGTATTGCTGTAGATATTACTATTATGCCAGGAACATTAAATGGTAAGGCAACGGAAATACTGAATGTGTTTAAAAGCAAAACTATGATACAGTAGCGCCTTATCCATAGCGTAAGTGGCTATGGTAGACCTAACAACAAAAATATTTAATGTTTGTTATTACGAACATTTTATGTAATTTTGTCCAAAATAGCAAACATTATGAAATCCCGAAACACTATCTTATTACCTACAGCCGAAAAGATAATGGTAGAATTCGGTAACAACCTCAAACTTGCCCGGCGGCGGCGGCGGCTGAGTGCAGAGCAGGTAGCGGAACGGGCGGATATTGCCCGGTCCACTTTATGGCAAGTAGAAAAAGGCTCCCCTTCTGTTGCCATGGGTATTTATATGAAGGTCATTTTTGTACTCGGACTGGAAAAAGATATGCTGAAAGTCGCCAGTGACGACACACTTGGCAGAAAACTGCAGGATGCTCAATTAACGGTAAAAGAAAGGGCGCCAAAAAAGAAATAACAGGATGGCAGAAAAAAGAAACATACAGGTATATGCTCATTGGCAAGGTTTGGAGAATCCGGCCCTGATGGGAGTGCTATCTTCTGAACGCCTGAAAGGAAAAGAAATATTTTCTTTCAGTTATACAAAAGAATGGTTTGACAGCGGATTTGCGCAATATATTGACCCGGCATTGCAACTCTATACAGGGCCACAATATCTTGATGATACAAAAGATAATTTCGGCGTATTTCTGGATTCTTCCCCTGACCGTTGGGGAAGGTTGCTAATGCGCAGAAGGGAAGCCGCAATAGCCAGGGCGGAAAAAAGAAAAGAAAACACATTATTTGAAACGGATTACCTACTTGGTGTTTTTGACGGTCACAGGATGGGGGGAATAAGGTTTAAAACAGATCCCGGAGGCGCTTTCCTGAATGATAATGCAGCTATGGCTTCTCCTCCCTGGACTTCTCTTAAAGAGCTTGAATATGCAAGCCTTCAGTTAGAAAAGGATGATGCGGTAAATGATCCTGATTATTTAAAATGGCTGAATCTGTTGGTCGCCCCCGGTTCATCCCTTGGCGGAGCAAGACCCAAGGCAAGTGTACTCGATGGGAAACGGCATTTGTGGATCGCAAAATTTCCAAGCAATAACGATGGAAAAGATATAGGCGGCTGGGAAATGGTTGTCAATGAACTGGCCATTAAAGCAGGGTTGAATGTAGCCGAAGGAACAGCCAGGCAATTCTCAAAAAAACAACATACATTTTTAACCAAAAGATTTGACAGGACAAATACCGGGGAGAGGATACATTTTGCTTCTGCCATGACTTTGCTTGGGCTAAATGATGGTAATGATCATACAGAGGGTATCAGCTATTTGCACCTTGCAGAATTCCTGATGCGCAGCGGTGCAAATGTAACTGCTGACCTGGAAGAATTATGGCGCCGGATCGTTTTCAATATATGCGTTTCAAATACGGATGATCATTTACGCAATCATGGATTTTTATTGTCCAATAGTGGATGGTTATTATCGCCCGCCTTTGATATAAATCCTGTGGAAAATAGCACCGGTTTAAAATTAAATATTACGCTTACCGACAATGCACTTGATCTGGAAATCGCACTCGAAGTAGCGGGAGAATTCAGGGTAAAGAAAGAGCGTGCAAACGAAATTATTAAATTGGTAAAAGCATCCGTTTCTAAATGGCGTTTGGTTGCAGAAAAAAATAAATTACCCAAAGCTGAACAGGAATTACTGGCAAATGCTTTTATAACAGAGAAATAATTTACGCTGATTTGACGGTATTCTTGTTTGATGTATTACCAACCTGGGCTGATTAAAATTTTATAAAAAAAACAATCTCAGGTTAACCTGTTTTCTATCGCCCTAACTATTTGACATTTGGTTTTACCCAAGTTTTACCTTTAATAAAAAATACTTACATTTTATATGTAAGTATTTGATTATCAAGTGGAGAGTATCGGGGTCGAACCGACGACCTCTTGCATGCCATGCAAGCGCTCTAGCCAACTGAGCTAACCCCCCATGTGGATTGCAAATGTATAGGCTCAGAGGGGTATGACAAAATTTTAGTTATAAAGGAATCCTCCCCTTCTCAACCAACCGGATATACTCATCATTTTCACTGCGCCAGGGGCATTGGTAATTCTCAACCGCAAATCTAAAGGTTCCCTGCCGGGAGACTTCCCGGAGGAAAAAAAAGTCCGCCAAAGCAAACACTCCGGCGGACAAATTTTATCATTGTTTGTGATTGGTGAACCGCACCACTTATTCCCAAATCTCATCTTTCCCTTCCAGCCATAACTTAACCGATTCGGTAGTAACCGATTTAGGACGTTCGAGCGGAAAGCCGAGGACCCTGTCCCAGCAAAGACTTGCCATTACACCCAATGCACGGCTAACGGCGAAGAGAACGGTATAAAATTCATATTCAACCATTCCATAATGAACCAATAAGGCGCCACTATGCGCATCTACATTGGGCCAGGGATTTTTTATTTTACCGAGCGACTGTAAAATAGGTGGCACCGTATCATAAATATTCCAAACCGTATTCACCAGTTTATCATCCGGCATATGTTTTTTACCAAATTCCATTTGCGCGGTGAAACGTGGGTCTGTTTTGCGCAATACGGCATGGCCATAACCGGGTACTACTTTACCGTCGGACAATGTTTTTTGAACATAACCAGCTATCTGTTCCCTTGTTGGTTCATCGGTACCCAGTTGCTCCTGCATCTCATAGATCCACTTAATCACTTCCTGGTTAGCCAATCCATGTAAAGGGCCCGCTAAACCATTCATTCCGGCTGCATAACTCAGGAATGGATCACTTAAAGCGGATCCTACCAGGTGTGTGGTATGTGCCGATACGTTACCACCTTCATGATCGGCATGAATGGTCATGTATAAACGCATCAGCTCTTTAAAGCTTTCATCTTCAAAACCCATCATATGCGCCAGGTTACCTGCCCAATCGAGCAAACCATTGGGTTGTATATGCTCACTGTTTTTATATTTTCTCCGGTAGATATACGCGGCAATACGCGGCAGACGGGCTATCAGGTCTATCGTGTCATCAAAAGCCGGGTTCCAGTAATCCGACTTACTGATGCCTTTAGAATATTCTTTGGCAAAATTACTTTCTGTTTGCAGCGCCATCACACCGGTAACAAACATGGTCATGGGATGCGCGCTAATGGGCAATGCATCAATAGTGGCAAACACATAGTTGGGTACATGACTGCGGCGTTGCCAGATATTGGTAATATGGGCCACATCTTCTGCCGTGGGCAATTCGCCAATCAACATCAGGTAATATAAACCTTCGGGCAGTGGTTCCCCGCCATTAGGGGCCCTGGGCAATTTTTCCTGCAATTCCGGAATAGAGTATCCACGAAAACGAATACCATCCTGCGCATCCAACAAACTGGTTTCAGTTACCAAACCGGTAATGCCACGCATGCCCTGGTAAACCTGTGCCAGGGTTACTTCTCCAATCTTTCTGCTACCATGCTGCTTCAGCAATTCCTTAATTTCTACATTCGAGGCATCCGCTTTTACTTTAAACCGCTCTTTAATTAATTCCATGACTGATTTTTTATTGATAAGCTTACATAATACCTTAGATAGGCAGGCCATATCAGAAAAGCCTTTCCTAAATGCGATAAAGGTAAAACAAGTTGCCATCCGCGACAAAACAAATGGGATGAAGGTTGTTGAAATAATGATAAAATTATTTCGGCGCTTTGCGATATAGGTAAACCACTACAAAAACGAAGATAATATTGGGTATCCAGGCAGCTAACAACGGGGGCAGATTACCCTTGGTAGAGAAAATGGTAGAGAACCTGTCGGTAATAATAAATAATGCCGCCACCACAAAACCCACTGCCAGGTGTACCCCGCTGCCACCCCTCACCTTACGCCCGGCCACAATGGCCCCGATAAGTGTTAACAGGAGTACCGTTACACAGGTGGCATCACGGCGGTAGCGTTCCACTTTCAATTCATTCAACCCCTCAGAACCGCGCAATTCTTCCAGCCGTATAAACCGGTCCAGCTCGGGAGAAGTGAGTTTGTCTTTGGTGTATTTGTCGCGGCTAAGGTCGTAAGGTTTAAAATTAAAATTCATCACCCTGCTTAACTCAATAGTAACCTGTTCATTCAAAGGATTCAATTTCCGCTCAACCAATGATTCGAGTTTCCATTTTTTGCCTGCCGTATCCCAAAGGATCACATCGGCCCTTGAATTCAGCACCACTTTATTACCCTCCACCTTATATAAAAAAATGGGGCCACCCCTTTTCAGCGCCGTATCATAGGTATAAATACCGGCGAACGTAAATGAATCCACCCTTAAATAAATATTGCTGGGCGGCGCCACCAGGCTGTTATAAGAGTTATTACCATCAATATACCTGGCTTCAAAAGCCCCTCTTACCTGGTTGGCACGGGGTACTATATACTGGTTAGAGAACCAAAGCATAGCAGCCAGGATAATGCCACCGATCCAGTAAGGCCGTAACCATCGCGAATAGGAAGTTCCGCTGGCCAGGATGGCTATAATCTCGCTTCTGCCGGCCATCTTAGAGGTAAAAAAAATCACAGCGATAAATACAAATAAAGGAAACAGCAACGCCACTATATGCGGTATAAAACCGGCATAATATTCCGTAAGCACCCGCTTAAGCCCCAGTTGCGACTTAACAAAATCATCCGTTTTTTCACTTACATCCACTACCACGGCAATGATGGAAAACAGGAAAATGGCGAAGAAGAAGGTGGTCAGAAACTTCTTTAGTATGTACCAGTCGATTTTCTTCATGATAGGTTATCCTGGCAAAGATACAGGGGGGAGTGGTAAGTTATATTGTTGTATGTTATAAGTTATATGGTCCTTTGATTTATAGTCTTTGTTTAACTTTTATAACCATCTCTTTTTTCCAACTGCTGAAATCTCCCTCCAGTATATGTTTCCTGGCTTCTCCCATGAGCCAGAGGTAGAAGGCAAGGTTTTGAATGCTGGCCAGTTGCAGGCCCAGGATTTCGTTGGCTACAAATAAATGACGCAGGTAGGCTTTGGAATAATATTGACTGGTTTCGCAAGGCAGGCCCGGATCAACAGGAGAAAAATCGGTTGCCCATTTTTTATTTTTTATGTTGATGACACCCTGTGTAGTAAACAGCATCCCATTCCGGCCATTGCGGGTGGGCATTACACAATCAAACATATCAATACCCAGATCAATGCACTCCAGTATATTCCATGGGGTGCCCACTCCCATTAAATAACGGGGTTTATCAACAGGTAAATGACCGGTACAGTATTCCGTGAATTCATACATCATCTCTTCCGGTTCGCCCACACTCAGTCCGCCAATCGCATTACCCGCCGCCCCTTTGGAGGCAATGTATTCGCAGGAAGCTTTTCGAAGATCCTTATAGGTACTTCCCTGTACTATCGGGAAAAGATGCTGGGAATAGCCATATTTGTCCGGCGTTTCACTCAATCGCTGAAAACACCTGTCCAGCCAGCGATGCGTGAGTTCCATACTTTTTTTAGCATAGGCATACTCACTGGGGTAAGGTGGACATTCATCAAATGCCATGATGATATCCGCACCAATACTGCGTTGAATATCCATGACCGATTCGGGTGTGAATAAATGCCGGCTGCCATCAATATGCGATTGAAACATTACCCCTTCTTCCTTAATTTTCCGATTGGCTGCCAGTGAAAAAACCTGGTAGCCCCCGCTATCGGTTAAAATGGGCCTGTTCCAACCAATGAATGTATGCAGGCCGCCGGCCCCTTCCAGCACTTCAGTACCGGGCCTCAGGTATAAATGATAGGTATTGCCCAGTATGATCTGCGCCCGCACCTCCTGTTTTAATTGTTGCTGTGTTACGGCTTTTACACTACCCACAGTACCTACCGGCATAAAAATGGGCGTCAGTATCTCCCCATGACCGGTAATCATCTTACCCGCTCTCGCCTTTGAGCCCGTTGCATTTGCCGGTAACTGAAATTCCAATGCTGCCATCCGGCAAAAGTAAGGAAAAGACGCCCGCTATTCTTTTCCACACCCCATCCACTCTAACCCTCCAAAACGCTACTTTTGCCGGATGATGATACCACCCGTTGTATGGAGCATTCTTTTCTATGCTTTTTGTACAGTGATCGCCATCCAGGTTTTTTATTACCTGTATTTTTTTAGCCGCCTGGCCTTTTATAAAGCGCCTGCTAAAGAAGTCAGCCATGAGCACCCCGTATCTGTGGTGATCTGCGCACGTGATGAAGCGGATAATCTTGCCAGGAACCTGCCCGGTGTATTGGTGCAGGATTATAAGACCACCCATGAAGTGGTGGTAGTGAACGACAACTCTACCGATGATGGCAGATATGTGATTGATGAATTCAATAAATCATTCAAGAACATCAATCATATACAGCTTACCCAGGAAGCGAAGATGATCAGCGGTAAAAAATTTCCTTTATCCATGGGTATCAGAAGCGCCAAATATGAGATATTATTACTCACCGATGCGGACTGCACACCCGCTTCTGAATACTGGATGCAGAAAATGCAGGATGCCTATACCGACAATACAGAGATTGTACTCGGTTACGGGGCATACCACAAAAGGCCGGGCATTCTAAATAAGCTCATCCGGTTCGAAACATTTCATACCGCTTTACAATATTTATCTTATGCCCTCGCAGGCACACCTTATATGGGCGTTGGCAGGAACCTGAGTTATAAAAAAGAAGTGTTCTTACGCAATAAAGGCTTCTCATCCATTAACCAGATACCAAGTGGTGATGATGATCTATTTATTAACCAGGTAGCTACTGCAAACAATACCGCGATAGTAATTGATCCGGATGCTCATACCCTGAGTGAGCCTAAAAAAAGATGGAGTCACTGGATGACGCAGAAATACCGTCATTATACCACCAGCCGGTATTATAAGCCAAAGCATAAATTTTTATTGGGACTCTATTCCCTTTCACAGTTCCTGGTTTATCCATTACTGGCAGTTGCCCTCATTTTTTGTAACTGGTGGATGGCATTATCGGTATATGGTGTACGGTTACTGGTACAGTCGGTTGTTTTTTTCAGAACCATGAAAAAACTGAATGAGCGGGACCTGGTACCCTGGTTCCTGTTACTGGATATCTGGTTATTCTTTTATCATATTTTTACACTACCCGCTATATGGAAAGCGCCCCGCAAAAACTGGGATTGATTCAGAAATATTTTGACGATTTTTCTGAAGAGCAGGTAGCGCAGTTTACCGCCCTGGAAGCATTATATACTGAATGGAACGCGAAGATCAATGTGATATCGAGAAAAGATATTGATTCGATTTATTTGCACCATGTATTGCATTCGCTAAGCATTGCCGCCATTGCTAATTTTGAGCCCGGCACACAGGTGATTGATATTGGTTGTGGCGGTGGTTTCCCCGGCATACCGCTGGCCATCTTTTTTCCGAAAGTAAAATTTCACCTGGCAGACAGTATCGCTAAAAAATTAAAAGTAGTGGAAGCCGTTTGTGAAGGGGCCAATATCAAAAATATTACGATACAGCATACCCGTGCAGAGGAAATCAAGAACCGCAAATTCGACTATGCCATTTCAAGAGCCGTGGCCCCGCTGAAGGATCTCTGGAAATGGAGCGCCCCTCTTTTAAGAAAAGATCATTCAAAAGCATTACCCAATGGACTAATCTGCCTCAAAGGCGGAGACCTGGCCCAGGAAATTTTTGAAAGCGGCCTGCGCCCCAGGATGATGCCGATCTTTAAAATTTTCCCGGAAGAATACTTTGCAGAGAAGTATGTGATTCATGCGGCGAAGTGAATGTCTGAAACGTGATTTTGGAGGATTATTGTTGAATACCTAATTATTGTCCACATTATTTAACATTCAACATAACAGATATTCAGGGACAGCATCTAAAAAAAACAGGCTGTATTTGTTTGGTTCCAACTCAATTTGCATTTCAGTGTGGCTGTACAGGTTGGTGTTATTGGTATGCGTTAGCCGGAACGTCCATGTTTTTCTTCCGGTATCGGCATAGCTGATATTTATAGCTTGTCCTATGGTAATAGTTCTGTAACCTGCACCATCATTAAAATCAACCGCAATACTACTAATTGAAGGTGCATTATTAGTGAGCCATAAATTAGAAGGTAATATTACCTGAAAGCTTTTACCGCTGTATGCATGCAAGGGCGGCGACATAGCAAAAACTGTTTCAGTTTGATATGGATTTTGCCATACACCATTCACATATCTGTCGTACAATTGATCATTGCTTACCGTTATCAAACCTGCGTTTACTGCATCATCTCTCAATCTTGAATAATTGTAGTACAATCCGCTTAATGTAATTATATCTGGTTGTCTTTGCAATTGCCAAATGCTGTCAACAGAATCAGGACTGTACAAGCCGCCTGCATTGCTATGAATGGCACTCATAGCAATGGTTGTGTAGATATCTCGTAACAACCCCGCATTCACTTTATTGCTGTCGGTAAGCACACCATTATAGCTTTTTACATCAGCAAATTCCATGGCATAATCCAGCAACAATCCGTTGGGTACACGATTTTTTTCTACTGGTGAAAACACATAGTTTATCCGGTTGATGAATTCAGTGTTTATTTCATCCTGCGCTAACGCGGAAAGGGTAAGGACACATAAAATAATCAAAGACCAGATGTGTTTAGTTGGTTTTGGTTTCATAATATTGGTTTTAGTATGATAAATTGAATATGATTACCGGGTATAGCGTACATCAAACCTGCCTTCCCTTATTTGTACTTTTTGTCCATTGGCATTCACTGCATCAAACCAGAAAGTACCGGAAGCGATTTGATTAACAGTATCCAGTTTTTTAATATTTAATTCTCCTGTTACAAAATTATTTGTTGAATATATATCTCCATTAGGATTACTATCATTATAGAAACCTACTTGTCCCCCCCCGTGTCCGTTTCTTCTTACTTTTAACAATAAAAGCCCTATGTTCATTCTTATACTATCAAGTCCGAAACCTACAGTAGTGATATTTGTGGGATCTTTTTTGTTTGTTGCACCTAAGGCAAATGTATATCCTGCGGGTGTGCCACTAATAAGATATTGATAGATGCATGCAAGATTGGATCCGGAAAAAATACTACCTCCCGGCTTAAACACCTCTCCATTCACTAAACAACCAAAAGTATTAGCACCTGTTTGTGTTTCGGGTGGTAATTGGTCAATAGGATTTACAGGTTTATTTTTTCGGCAACTGCTGCTGAGTAAAACAAAGCTTGCGGCAATTATTAAAAAAGATT
>JALNZE010000002.1 GCA_023229465.1 Chitinophagaceae bacterium | reverse complement strand
TGAAAAACGAAAACAGTAAAAAAAGAAGTATTAAAAACAAACGGTTACTCTGTGGCTGGGATGAAGACTTCTTGGCTAATCTGCTCTTGTGCCAAATTTAGATGCGTTTGCCCTGAATGGGGGTATTATTTGTATCCATTTTTAATATGGTTGGTATTACGGCCCAGAAAATAAGTGTGGCCGTGGCTTCGGTGGCCAATAAATTATCACTGATTATTCCGGTTGTGCTGTCAGTGTATTTGTATGGCGAAGCAGTGCAGGGCTGGAAACTGGCAGGTGTGCTGCTGGCTTTAGTGGCCGTGGTATTAACTTGTTACCAGGCCAATACAAAGGGATCCGCGAAGGAAGCCTCAGCCAATAAATGGAAATATTTTTTACCATTTATTTTATTCATTGGCAGTGGAATGCTGGATGCACTTATCAATCATGTTCAGAAACTGTATGTTACGGAAGAAAATAAAAATGCTTACCTGATCAGCGGATTTTTATCTGCCGGCGTAATTGGGTTAACTATTTTGCTTACACAGTATATAACAGGCAGGCAGAAATTCGCTTTCAAAAATTTGCTGGCCGGAATCATTATCGGCGTGCCCAATTATTTTTCTATCTGGTGCCTGGTACGTTTTTTAAAAGAGAGTCCCTGGCAAAGCAGCGCCAGTATTCCTGTAAACAATATGGGTATTGTTTTATTCAGTTCGGTAGTGGCCTGGCTATTGTTTAAAGAAAAACTATCCAGGTTAAACTGGGTAGGTATTACCCTTTCATCAGTAGCTATTTATTTAATCGCTTTCGGAGATACCCTATGAGTGACGCAACATTTTATCAAACGATTGAAAAACCTTCTTATGCTGAATATAAAGACAGGGGCAGCAGGTTTATGGCCCATGCTTACCCTGTGCAAACAGTTGAGGAGTGTAAACAATTATTGCAGCAACTAAAAAAAGAGCACCCCAAAGCAGTGCATCATTGCTTTGCCTATCGGTTGGGTTGGGATGAAACCCTGTTCAGGGTAAGTGACGACGGGGAACCTTCCGGCACTGCCGGGCGGCCCATCCTGGGGCAGATAGACAGTAAAGAATTGACCAATGTACTGGTGATGGTGGTACGATATTTTGGGGGTACCTTATTAGGTGTGCCAGGATTAATACAGGCCTATAAATCGGCAACAGCCATGGCCCTGCAATTAATACCGGTTGTACAAAAGCCAATTGAAATAGTATATCAATTACAGTTTGATTATACGCGGATGAATGAAGTGATGATGATTGTGAAGCAATGTAGTTGTACAGTTCTTGAACAGCAAATGCAGTTATTCTGTTTATTGCGGATAGGGATACCCAAAGCAAGACTGGATGAAGTGTTACACCGGTTAAAAGAGATACGTAACATTGAAGTAAGCCAGGTCAAAAAAAGTAACCGATAGGTTTCCCGCAAAAATCAGGCCTTGCCTGTTAACCTGTAAACATAAAGCCCCACCACTTCTTTAATAAAATATGACCAGTTGTTGAGTAAGGAAATATCCGGAATGATGGTATCATCCAGGTTAAAGGATTTAGCAATTACTTTGTAATCGCAGGGGAATGAAATAAAATCAATGCCTGATTTGTTAAATACACTGTTAGACCTTTTCATGTGTAAGGCCGAAGTAATTAAAACGAATGGGGGCCTCAATTGCAGGGAATCAATTAATTTTTTAGAATAGACCGCATTTTCATAGGTATTTCTCGACCTGGATTCAATGATAATGTCTTTTTCATTAACACCATTGGCGATTAATTCCTGTGTTAAAAAAGTTGCTTCAGGCGGGCCGTCCTGATTAAGACTGCCGGTACCACCACTCACAATTATTTTTTTGATAATACCCCGGTGATATAAATTAGCTGTTTGTATAAACCTGTCTGCATTATTACCAAAAAAGCCACGGTTATCTTTATCATGATCAGCCATGCCGCCCAATAAAATACCCGCTTCATAGGTTTGGGTATTGGTAAGGGTTACGGGGGCAGGCTGCCATTTGGCAACCAGGGAACGATACAGGAATGGGTTGGTAAAAACAATAACAAGGATAATTATCAGTATGGATAAATATTTTCTGACTTTTGCTGATTTGCTGAACCTGTACCAACCAAGTAAAATAACGATCCACCAGAAAGGCACGAGCAGGAAATATAAAATTTTAGAGAGAATAAAAAACATAGCGATTAATTTTTAAATTGGTTACTCACTACTAATTCCTTAATTCCGGGCAGATACCTGTAAAATCCTTCGCCGCTTTTCACGCCTAATTTTCCGGCAGTAACCATATTTACCAGTAGTGGGCATGGTGCATATTTTGCATTGCCAAAACCCGTGTGCAGCACATTCAATATGCTTAAGCAAACATCCAGCCCAATAAAATCGGCCAGTTGCAAGGGCCCCATTGGATGGGCCATACCTAATTTCATCACCGTATCAATCGCTTCTACTGCTGCAACACCCTCATACAAACTATAGATGGCTTCATTAATCATGGGCATTAAAATCCGGTTGGCGATGAACCCCGGGTAATCATTCACCACACAGGGAACTTTTCCTAATTGCTTGCTGAGGGTAACTATCTGTTCAATTACTTCCTGGCCGGTAGCATACCCATTAATGATTTCAACCAGTTTCATTATCGGTACCGGGTTCATAAAATGCATACCAATCACGCGTTCTGGTCTTTTGGTAACTGCCGCGATTTTAGTGATAGAAATGGAGGATGTATTGCTTGCCAAAATAGCAGTCACCGGAGCGGCCTCATCTAACTGCTTAAAAATGGCCAGTTTCAGCTCTGTATTTTCTGTGGCTGCTTCTATCACCAGGTCGGCCTGTGCCGCGCCTTTGGCAATATCAGTTTGGATAGAAAGATGTGACAGGGTTTGCTGTTTCTGCTCTTCGGTTAGGGTTCCTTTTGCTATTTGTCTGTCTATATTTTTTCCGATAGTCTCTATCGCTTTTTCGAGTTGGCGGGCATTTACATCCACCAGCGTAACCGTAAAACCATTTTGGGCAAATACATGGGCAATGCCGTTACCCATGGTGCCGGCGCCTATAACTGTTATATTTTGTAAGGCCATGATAAGGGTATATTTTAACTGATCGGGCAATCCCGCTTATAGCAAATGTAAAATCTTAGTTGCCTGTGAGAAGAATTATTTAAAAGGATTTTATTTCTTCTTCTTAAAGTCGCCCCTTTTCCATGCCTGTATAAAATCTGCCCATGCGGCAGGGTTCAGGATATTCATTGGAGGAAGCTGGCCGGAATAGTAGGCTTTATTAGCCTGCTGGCGAAGCTGAAAATTAACCGCTTCCCTGCCATCAGAGGGTAAGTTGGCTATTAATACGCGGCGTTGGGTTTCATCCAGGTTTTTCCTGGCCGTTTCATACAAGTCGTCTGTTACTTTATTATTCACAAAATCCCTTTCAAATTGTTCCCTGGTGGGCCTGGGTTTGAGTATGGTGGCCGGCAGGTAGGCCGTATCACTTATTAGTAACTGGATAACACTGTATTGATTTTCGGTAAGGTTATAAGGGATCTGTATGCTTCGGTTCTTAAAACCAATGCTGGAGAAAGTAATCCTTTCCCCTTTTAATACCACGATGGAAAATACACCATCATAGCTGGTAATGGTACCCCGGCCTTTGCCTTCTACGATCACACTACAGGAGGGGATACCCTGCAGGCTGTCTGCCGTCATAACCACCCCATACAATTGTACCACAGAATCGCGGTAGGGGCTTACCTGAGAAAAGCCTTTTTCAATCGTAAGTACAACAAACAATAATAAAATGTATCGTAGTGGTTTCTTCATGCTGGTCAAAAATACAGGCCTTTGTACAAAAAATACGATACAAATGCTTTCTTCCGGTTAAATTCCGGACAAAGTAAAGATGCCAGGGGTTAACTTTGCAAACTCAATTCTTTTTTAACAAAAACTTTCATGATGACAGAAGCAGCTATACTGAAGGCATTAAGCAATGTGCAGGAGCCTGATTTGGGTAAGGACCTGGTAACCCTGAATATGGTGAAAGACATAGCCATTAAGGGTAATGAGGTGAGTTTTACCATCATTCTAACCACCCCTGCCTGCCCTATGAAAGATTTGATGCGTACAGCCAGTGAGAATGCCATTAAAATTCTTGTGAACAAAGAAGCCATCATAACAGTGAATTTTACAGCCAACACTACTTCAACCCGAAAGGATAATCAGCAGGTATTGGCAGGGGTTAAGAATATTATTGCGGTAGTGAGTGGTAAGGGAGGAGTAGGTAAGAGCACCATCGCGTCCAATCTTGCATTGGCACTGGCTGAAGGAGGCGCATCTGTAGGTTTGATGGATGCAGATATTTACGGTCCCAGTGTACCCATGATGTTTGGCGTAAGGGGTGAGCGCCCCCTGATGAAGGAAGTGGATGGCAAAGGCATGATTGTTCCCCTCAAAAAATATGGCATCAGCCTCATCAGTATTGGTTTATTGGTGGATGAAAAGAATGCAGTGGTATGGCGGGGCCCGATGGCTAGCAGCGCCATCCGGCAGTTTATTACCGATGTTGACTGGGGCGAGCTCGATTACCTGGTTATTGATATGCCACCCGGCACCGGCGATATTCATTTAACCCTTATGCAAACCGTGCCTGTAACCGGCGTGGTTATTGTTACCACCCCTCAAAATGTGGCGCTGGCCGATGCGAAAAAAGCCATTGCCATGTTTGGCCAGGCGCAGATTAATGTGCCTATTATCGGATTGGTAGAAAATATGTCATGGTTTACCCCGGCAGAGTTACCGGATAATAAATATTACCTGTTTGGAAAAGAAGGCGGTAAAAAACTGGCAGAAGAATATGATCTGTCTTTTCTTGGTCAGGTTCCTTTGGTACAAAGCATACGGGAAGGTGGCGATAGCGGCTTGCCGGCAATGGTGGGCAATGATGAGATCAGTAAACAGGCATTCAGAAATTTTGTTTCGGCTGCTGTCAGGAATATTGCCAAACGAAATGCGAATATTCCCACAACCCAATTAATTACAATGATTAAGTAGCCGGGCTTCTGTTCTTTGGTTGGGCATTGGTTGCGTCGCACACCTGTACTTTTTGTTCGCTGTTTAGCAAGGGAAAAGAAATAGCCAGTCGTAACGTAAACAGATTTATTACCTTAGAACCATGTATAATCTACCATACTTTAAAGAAAAAGAGGGAGCAGTTGTACTGGCATTTATGAAGCAACATTCCTTTGCGCTCATAATGGGTGTTGATGGGGAACAGAAGCCGGTTGCCACACAGATCCCATTATTGTTTGTTGAAAGAGACGGGCAGTTATTTCTTCATGGTCATATTATGAAAGGCGCCGACCATCATCGGGCTTTCGAAAAAAATAAAGAAGTACTGGCGGTTTTTACGGGTCCACATGCCTATGTGAGCGCCAGTTGGTATGAAAATAAGCAACAGGCATCTACCTGGAATTACATGACCGTTCATGCCAAAGGCGAATTGTTGTTTTTAGATGATGCCGCGCTATTGGTTATGCTGGATGAATTGACCTCTCATTATGAAAATAATCCTTCCTCTCCCTCCCTCTATAAAGAATTGCCTGATGAATATGTAAGGCGTTTAACAAAAGCCATCGTAGCATTCGAAATAAAAGTAACTTCCCTGGACCATGTTTTCAAACTGAGCCAGAACAGGGATAAAAAAAGTTTTGAAAACATCGTTGAAAGGCTACAAAACGGCGATTATGAGTCGAAAGCGGTTGCTGAAGCAATGAATAGATGCCGGAATCAGCCTGGTTTCCCGGACTGTGAATGATATTGACAAGATTCATGAGTTAAAAAAAATGGGTGTGAATGGGGTAATCTCTGATTTTCCTGATCTTTTTGCGCATAGTTTATTTTAGTGCAACTTTGCTTTTAGCCGGAACCCCAAGCAGCCCGGCTATTTTTTTATGCGAGATATTATTATCACTTTAGATGGCTATTCTTCCTGCGGTAAAAGTACACTGGCCAGGCAGTTGGCTTCAGAACTGAATTATGTTTTTATTGACAGTGGGGCTATGTATCGTGCCATCACTTTATATTTTTTGCGACTGCGTGTAAACATAGCGCATGAAAAAGCGATCCATAAAGCCCTTGGCGGGATCAGTCTGGCATTTCAATACAATGAATTGACCGGGAATTGTGATATGTATTTAAACGATGAAAATGTAGAGGCGCTTATTCGTGATATGCTGGTGAGTGAACATGTGAGTGAGGTATCGGCTTTAAAGGAAGTGCGCGAATTTGCTGTGGCGCAGCAACAGGAGATGGGTAAACAAAAAAAAATAGTGATGGATGGCAGAGATATTGGCACCACCGTTTTTCCGGATGCTGAATTAAAAGTTTTTGTAACTGCCGATCCGGCCGTACGTGTGGAAAGGAGGTTCAAAGAAATGTATGCCAAAAATCCGGGTATCACTATCGAAGACGTAAAAGCCAATCTTGAAATGCGGGATTATACAGATAGTAACCGGGAGTATAGTCCGCTTAGAAAAGCGGAGGATGCCCTTGAACTGGATAATTCAAACCTTACCCGTGAAGAGCAACTGGCTATCGTTTTACAATGGGCCAAAGAAAAAATAGCTCAGTAGCAGAAAATGACTACAAATCATTCTCTGTTTCGAGAAGTATCTTAAATGTATGCCGGTCCAGGTTATCTGCTGTTAACCGGATACGTATTTTACCAAATCCATTCGTTTCTTTCTCATCTGAAAATTCAGCTTTTTGTGAGCCATTGGTGCTGCTGAACTTTTTTTGGGTGCTGATTGGGATGAAAGTTTCAATCATGTTTGAAAAAGCCATTTCCGCTTCTGGTTGCGTATCAAATTCAAGCCAGAATTTTACATTCGTTACCTGACTATCTTTCGCATTATTGTTGCGCAGGCAGAAGAATTCCAATTTTCCTGAAGTAAAGCTTGTTTTTAAAAAAGGGTGCCTGGCGAAAATGAAAGAATGGATCTCTGCATACTTATGCTGGCCACTCAGCAAGGGGGTTGATGCCGGAATACCGTCTTTTTTTTTCTTTTCTGCAAGAGAGGGAAGATATTGTTTACTAAAATCAAGAATGGAGGAATCCGGTTGCTCTTTGAAAATATTAAAGAGCAACTGGTTGGTATACCTGTCAACCGTTAGTGCCTGGCTGTATAACCTGCCAAAAATGAAGCTAAAGAAAAAACATACCAATATACATTTCCGAAGCATTGAACCGGTTGCTATTTGTAAACAAAATAAGCTTTTTTATACTAAGAAAGCGGAATCAACATGCCCTTAATAGGTGGTGGTCATATTTTCATCCACACAAATGATAAAATCTGCTTTCCCTTTATTTTCCGCTAATAAAGCAGTGATATCTTTCTGTGATACGGTGGTGATGGTACCATATTTTAGTCCGGGCTGTTTATTTTTCAGGTACCAGAGTATGCCTTCATAATTATCTGAATGATAGGATCCGTTATAGTGAATGAAAAGGCTGCCGGTTTTATAGTACTGTAAAATAAAATGAGCCATAGTCGCATCCTTGATAGCCTGGGCTTTTGGTAAGTTGGCGCCTCCATGTCCACCCATCATTTCAATCATTTTTTTATAACCGGGTAATTCGGCATCATACACTATTGGAAGGGGAGCTAACCATTGTTTTTCTTTCGCTGAAATGGTGTCCAGGGCTTCAAAACCTCCTTTGGCAACCAGGGAGGCATATCTTCTGGGAACGTTGGACGCGGCAAAAGCGAGGTTATGTTCTTTAGCAAAATTTACCAGTGGCGCATAATCAGTAGGATAGTTTTTCCATAAGCGGGCCAATGAATCCAATCCTTTTGCTTTGATCTTACCTTGCAGATAAAGGTCCAGTGCCGGTTGGTTATCCTGTTCAAACATTTCCGCTCCCAGTACCAGATCGCGCGTTTGCTTGAGTGAAGTAGTCACTTCTAATTGCAGCCAGTGGGTGATTGGATTATTGTGAAATTCTCCAAATAGTACGATATCCTTCTTACCGAGTACACTAATCATTTTTTCATACCCTATTTTTTTGCCTTTGGCATTATACAATATATAAGCAGGCTTTTGTTGACTAAAAACGACGGATGGCAGCAAGAAAATGGCGATGAATAAGTAAGCAGTTTTCATAAATCAACAATTAATATAAGTTTCAAGATAGTTAATATCCGGGTACGACCAGTATAAATAGGGGTGATTGGAAACTATCCTATTAAAAATATACCGTTCAAAAAAAAATGATTTTTTACCGGTACTTAGCCGATAGAATATCCAGTTTCTCAGCTACTTCGTAAAAACCGGCCAGTTTTCTGATTACTTTTTCAACTTCTGCATCCGGGCAACTGGCTCCACTGGTGATTAATATTCTCATTGGCGAAATAGCTGGCAGATAGTTCGAAATAGTTTTTAATTCTTTTGTTTGCCAATTACGATTTTCTATTTCCTTCGTGTTAAGAAGCCTGTCTGCAGAATCAATAAAATAAGTTGGCAATTTGTTCTCGCATAATTCTACCAGGTGAGAGCTGTTACTGCTATTGTGTCCACCAATCACAATCGCCATTTCAGCCGCTGTTTCCAGCATGCTAGTAACAGCGGACTGGTTATCATTGGTAGCATAGCATAAAGTATCTCTTGTGTCTGCAAAATGCTCTCCAATAGTGGCGGCAGAGAGGCCATGATGCCGTATCATTACGCTTTTCAGGTAATCTGATATTGCCTGCGTGTCACTGGCTAATTGAGTGGTTTGGTTTACAACGCCAATTTTTTGCAGGTGCAGGTTACTGTCAAAGCCTGCTGAATAGCGGCCCTGAAATTCAGTGTAAAAATCCTGAGCAGGTTTTTTACCGGTTATATATCCGGCAAGCGCTATTGTTTCACTCATATTACTTACCACCACGGTTGGTGTATGTGAGGATACATGTGAAAAAGTAGCTCTTGTTTCTTCATGTTTGGGTTTGCCATGTACTACAATACTGTATCCATTAACGGCAATCTGCTCACTACGGTTCCACACTTTTTCAACAAAGGGGCAGGTGGTATTATATTTAGCGGTAGTGATGCCTTTTTTATTCAGCAATGATTCTATTTCGAGTGTGGTACCAAATGCCGGAATAATCACCACATCATTTGCATCTAACTCATCAAATGGGATTAATTGTTTGCCATAAGTATCCTGTAGAAACCGTACACCTTTCTTAACCAGATCGGCATTAACCTGTGGATTATGGATCATTTCGCTCAATAAAAAAATACGCTTGCCGGGGTTTTCATCAATCGTAGTAAAAGCGATATCAATCGCATTCTCTACGCCATAGCAGAAGCCAAAATGCCTCGCCAGGTATATATGAAGAGGCCCCAGGTTTAGCAGCGTGGGTGTGAAATCCTTCTTCAGTTTATCCTGCTGCTTACGTTGCTGCTTAATACTGCTGATTAGTGAGCTGCGGTAAAGATTTGGTACGTTGAATTGCTTCATAGCGGTAGTAAAAATACGGAGTTATATGGGGAGTTATTCGTAAATAATCTTTAATAATCCGAACAAAAGTATTGAGGTACTTTCGATTTTGGACTAAAGATATTCTGTTCCCGGCTGCTTAAAAATCTGTATTTTCATTTCTTAAATGTTTGCTATGAGAATTGTTCCATTTTTGATCTCAGGATTGTGTACTGCCGGACTGATTCTGGTACTCAATACACAGTTGACAGTAGGTGGAAGTAAAACGCCGCGCCTGGGATATTTTCTTTCTCCCCAACTGGGTTTCTGGCAGAATGCAGAATCAACAAATACAGATTTTTCAGGTGAATTAAAGCTAAATGGCCTTAAAGGTAAAGTGGATGTTTTTATGGATGACCGCCTGGTGCCGCATATTTATGCTGAAAACGATCTGGATGCTTATTATGTGCAGGGCTATATTCATGCAAAGTTCCGCTTGTGGCAGATGGAGTTTCAAACACATGTAGCCGCAGGCAGGTTGAGCGAGATAGTAGGCGAAGAAAGGTTAGCTACCGATCGCTTCTTCCGAAGGTTAGGCATGGTATATGGGGCCGAGCAAACCATGGCCAATATGGATACTGATCCTGAAA
Source organism: Chitinophagaceae bacterium (assembly GCA_023229465.1). GTDB lineage: Bacteria > Bacteroidota > Bacteroidia > Chitinophagales > Chitinophagaceae > Sediminibacterium. Next base: position 311,410 of record JALNZE010000002.1, on the reverse strand, counting down.
TGAAAGCTACAGTTGATGCTTATGCTGATGGCGTAAATGCATATATCCAATCACTTAAGCCTGAACAAATTCCTTTTGAATACAAGTTGCTGGATTACAAACCGGAGGCATGGACACCTTTGAAAACCTATTTGTTTTTGATGTACATGTCGTATGACCTTACCGGTGGCGCCGCGGCTACGGACCTTAAGATGACCAATGCTAAAAATTATTTCGGATATGAAGATTTTAATAAACTGTATCCGAATGTGCATGATTCGCTTAATCCTATTATTCCCAGTGGTACCCTGTTCGCTGACCCTGCCATTATTCCTGTTGCACCCCTGAATTCAGATTCTGTTTACCTGAAGTATACCATTTCCAGTACGGCTATGGCACCGGTGGTACCTGATAAAGACAACGGTAGTAATAACTGGGCAGTATCGGGTTCTAAAACCAAAAGCGGCCGCCCTATATTGTGTAACGACCCTCACCTGGGTCTAAATCTGCCATCACTATGGTTTGAAGTACAGATTAATACACCTTCTCACAATACCTATGGCGCCAGTTTTCCCGGTTCGCCGGCAGTCATTATTGGATTTAACGACAACATAGCCTGGGGAGTTACCAATGCAGGCAGAGATGTACTGGATTATTATGATATACAATTCAAAGACTCCACTTTAACTGAGTATATGTATAATGGTGAATGGACACAAGCGGAACACAGAAAAGAAGTCATCAAAGTAAAGGGCAAACCGGCGTCTATAGAAAATATGGCACTTACCGTTTTTGGTCCGGTTATGTATGATAATGCGTATAAAAATAGCAGCACCGATGGTAAATACCTGGCTGTTCACTGGACAGCCAATATGCCCGGTACCGGTTTACAAACCTTTTATAAACTGAACCGGTCAAAGAATTATGATGAATACATCAATGCAACTTCTTTATGGTCCTGCCCCGGACAGAATTTTGTGTTTGCCTCCAAAACCAATGATATAGCCATTAAACAGCAGGGTGCCTTTATTGCCCGCTGGGAAAGACAGGGAGATTTTGTGATGCCGGGAACAGACGATAGTTATGCCTGGCAGGGAATTATACCGCTGGAAGAAAACCCAATGATGAAAAACCCCGGGAGAGGTTTTGTTAGCAGTGCCAACCAAATGTCTACCGATTCTACCTACCCTTACTACCTGGGAGCAGCCAATAATTTTCCATTGTACAGAGGTATTATCATTAACCGGAAACTTTCGGAAATGAATAATATTACGGTGGAAGATATGCAGCATTTACAAATGGATAACTACAATGTATTTGCCGAAATGGCCCGCCCTGTTTTATTGAAATATCTTGCTATCAACACATTGAATGCTGATGAAAAAAAGTATGTTGACCTACTGGCCAATTGGAACCTGCGGTCAGACGTAAATGAAAAAGGCCCTACCATTTTTAAATGCATATGGGATAGCCTGGAAAATGAAGTATGGGGCGATGAAATCAGTAAAAGCAAATTGCCATTCCCCAGGCCGGATGCGCCAACATTGTTAGAGAGTCTGCTTCGCAACGCATCTTTTATATTTGAAGACAATATTAATACAACCGATAAGAAAGAGACGATTCATGATGATGTTTTGGCTGCCTTCAAAAAAGCCTATACCTATTTAGTAAAATTGGAAAAAGAGGACCGTCTCGAATGGGCCAGGTTCAAAAGCACAAAAGTGAACCATTTATTAAAACTGCCGGCATTAAGCAGGTTGCAATTACCCATTGGTGGCGGGGAACACATTATCAATGCTGCCAAGGAAACACATGGCCCTAGCTGGCGGATGATTGTGCATTTAACAGATGAGATAGAAGCGTATGGTGTTTATCCCGGCGGACAAAGTGGTAATCCCGGCAGTAAATTTTACGACAGTTTCGTAGATGCCTGGGCAGCAGGTAAATATTATCGTATTGTATTTATCGGTAAGGAAGCGGCAGCCAAAAGCGAAAAAATGAAATGGCACTTAACATTTACTAATAGTTAAAAGAGAAGTATGAAATTTTTTGTATCCATAGTCCTGACAGCTTTTCTTGCATTTGTAGCGGGTATTTACAGTACAATACCCTGGTGGAGTTTTGCTGTAACCTCACTGATTGTTGCTATAGCTATTCATCAAAAACCTGGTAAAGCTTTTTTATCAGGTTTTCTTGGATTATTTTTATTGTGGGTAGGATTGTCATTGTTTAAAGATGCGGCTAATGAACATATCCTGTCTGCCAAAGTAGCTAAGATATTGCCACTTGGGGGGTCTTATATCGCACTGATCCTGGTAACGGGTATTATTGGCGGTTTGGTAAGTGGACTATCTTCTGTAACAGGCAGTTATGTGAAAAAATCAAAATGAAATTGGTATTCCGGCTGTTTCTACGCTTATAACAGTAAGTTAAAGCCGATTATTTTTGATGTCAGCCGGCAATATCCAAACTTTTTGCCACTAATTTCGTTCTAAGTCTGAATGTATGCGCAAACTGTTTGCCTTTTCCTTCTCTGTATTAATCAGTACGGCTGTTTATTCAGCCACTATCAGTGGAACCATCAGAGCGAAGAACGGAGCGCTGCTGCCATTTTCTTCCATTCTTGTAAAAGGAACTACACAAGGTGTTTCTGCCAATAGTAAAGGGGTTTATTCTATTACACTGCAACCAGGCAACTATACTTTAGTATGCCAATACATTGGTCATACCACCCTCGAAAAAAAAATAAAACTGGGTAAGGCTGATGAGTTGATTGACTTTGAGCTGGAAGAGCAGCAATTTAGCCTGAAAGAAGTTATCGTTAAAAGCGCAGGAGAAGATCCGGCTTATGCTATCATCCGAAAAGCGATTGAAAAAAGGGTGGAGCATTTGAAAGAAATCAAAGCATTTCAGTGCGAGGTTTATATAAAGGGTCAACTACAGTTGCGCAACTTTCCTAAATCATTTTTTGGCAGAAAAGTTGATTTTGAAGATGGTGATTCCAGTAAAAAGAAAATGATCTTTCTTTCAGAATCACTTGCCAGGTATTCGGTACAGGAGCCGGGGAAACAAAAAATTGAAGTACTCTCTACCAAAGTAAGCGGACGAAGTAACAGTTTTGGATTCAGCGATCCACAGATAATTTCATTTTATGAGAATACAATAACTGCCGGCGAAAACCTTAACCCAAGGGGTTTTATTTCTCCCATCGCTTCAGGGGCACTCAATTATTACCGGTATAAGTTTGAAGGAACATTCTATGAAAACGGCAGAGAAGTGAGCCGGATAAAAGTAGTACCCAAAAGATTGTATGAACCGGTTTTTAGCGGATATATCAACATTATAGAAAATGAATGGCGCATTCAGAGTGTTGATCTGATGATACTAAAAGAACAGCAACTGCAGTTACTGGATACCCTCCGCATACAACAACTTTATGTACCCTCCGGTAATACCTGGGTAATTAAAAACCAGGTTATCTATCCTTCCGGAAAATTTTTTGGGTTTGATTTTTTTGGAAATTTTGTTCAGGTATATGATAAGTTTGATATGAACCCTGTATTCAAACCATCATTTTTTAATCATACCCTGCTCAAATTTTTTGACAGTTCCAATAAAAAAACCATTACTTATTGGGACAGTATCCGTCCGGTTCCCTTGCTGGCGGAAGAAGTACGCGACTATCAAAAGAAAGACAGCCTGGAACAGCTAAGAAAAGAACCCCGGTATCTTGATTCACTGGATAAGAAAAGGAATAAACTAAAATTAAGTGGGGTGCTGTTAACGGGTCAGTCGTTTAGCAAAAGAAAAACAAGAGAGAGTTTCAGTTTTTCGTCATTGATAGGTATGCTAAACTATAATACGGTTGAAGGGGGCGTTATTCATTTTTCGCCCACCTATCAAAAGCGTTTTGATACAGGGTTGGAAGGAAGAAGCACCATTCTCATCAATCCGGCTATCCGATATGGTTTTGCCAGCAGGCGCCTAAATCCGTCTGTTACGGCAACCTACAGTTTCGGGAGAAGATATGTACACTCATTGAGTATTTCCGGCGGTCGGAAAGTGTACCAGTTTAATAATAACGAATCCATCTCCCCGCGCATAAATACAGTCTATACATTGCTGTCTGAATATAATTTCCAGAAAATATATGAAGCCGATTATTTCAGGGTTGGCTATGGCACAGGTATTGGTAACGGGTTAAACTTCAATGCCAGTCTACAGTTTCAAAACAGGTATCCACTGGAAAATCTGGATGATATGACCCGTTGGAAAGATATTGCAAACAGAGACTTTACGCCTAATTATCCGGTTGAAATTACTGCTACACAAATGCCGCGGAATAAAGCAACCATTCTTTCTCTTGGATTTAGCTGGACGCCGGGCGCCGATTATGTAGAGCTTCCGAACAGGAAAATAAGTTTGGGTTCAAAATATCCGACCATTTCTGCAGCTATCACAAAAGGCATTCCTGGATTATTCGGAAGTGAGGTAGATTATACAAAATGGCGAATCAATATCCATGATGAACTTAACCTTACACTGGCTGGTCAGTTCAATTACCGCATCACCATGGGCGGATTCTTTGATGCCCGTAAAGGATATATTCCTGATTACCAGCATTACCAGGGAAATCAAACAATTTTTGCTTCCCGGGAATTGAATAGTTTTCAACTGGCGCCTTATTATCTATACAGTAATACATCCGGGTTTCAGGCTACTGCTCACTTAGAATATCATTTAAATGGCCTGTTAAGTAATCAAATTCCGGGTTTCAGGAAATTAAACTGGTTTTTTGTTGGGGGGGTGAATGCCTTACATATCAGTACTTTTTCTAATTATTATGAAGTATTTGGCGGCATAGAAAATATTTTAAAAATTATCAGGATAGATTTTGTGCAGGGATTTGAAAAAGGGGGAGGAAGGCCCAGTGGCTTTCGAATTACGCTGCCATTATTTTAATATATCCGTAATTCCGTATCTTCGCTCCGAAATTTTGGCCACCCTGCAAGTGGCTCCTTTATACATGGAACATTCCCTGGGGGGATGTCTAAGAATGGAATTATTATGGCATTGTTACACAACCGTGTTTCAAATGAGGAGCTTAAGAAGCGCCTTATGGAAGAGCCCTTCCCAAGAACCACTATCAGTTTTTACCGTTATTTTCCTGTTGAGCATCCGCAGGCTTTTCGTGATTTTCTTTATAAGCATCTTACTGTCCTTGGCGTATTCGGAAGAATTTATGTGGCCAAAGAAGGGATTAATGCGCAAATTAGTGTGCCTGATGAATATCTTGAATCATTCAGAACATTTCTATATTCCATTGAACACCTGGATGGTTTGAGACTGAATGCAGCCGTTGATGATGATGGTAAAAGTTTTTGGGTACTGAAAATAAAAGTACGTGATAAAATAGTAGCGGATGGAATTAGCGACCCCGGCTTCAGTATGGGAAAAAAAGGAAAGTATGTAAATGCCGCCCGCATGAATGAACTACTGAATGATGCCAATACAGTTGTAGTAGATATGCGCAATCATTATGAGTTTGAGGTGGGTCATTTTATAAACGCAGTAGAAATACCTTCAGATACTTTTCGCGATCAATTACCCATGGCCGTTGATATGATGAAGGGAAAAGAAGATAAAAATATTATCATGTATTGTACGGGTGGAATCCGTTGTGAGAAAGCAAGCGCTTATATGTTACACAATGGGTTTAAAAATGTTTTTCACCTTGAGGGTGGCATCATTAATTATGCCAAACAGGTGAAAGACGCAAATGTAGAAACGAAATTCATTGGAAAGAATTTCGTGTTTGACGACAGGCTGGGAGAACGTATTACCAAAGATGTTATAGCCCATTGCCATCAATGTGGGCAACCCTGCGATGAGCATACTAACTGTAAAAATAATGGTTGCCACCTGCTCTTTATTCAGTGTGATGCCTGTGCTATTGAATTTGAAGGTTGTTGCAGTGCTGACTGTAAGAACACTTTACACATGCCTGTTGAGCAACAAAAGGAGCAACGAAAAGGGATAGAGAACGGGCAAAATATTTTTAACAAGAGTAGGGTAAGGCTTCGCCCAAAGCCACAGCCGGTAAGCAAAGCAGGCAAATGAGAAGACTGTATCGAATGTTATCCGGTTTCAGACTGCCTTTAGCCTGTGCAATGCCTCAGTTACTTTTTGTTCAATAACAAGATCATCTAATGATTCCGGTATAAAGAAACGGCCGGTTACTTTTTCAAACAGTTCAATATATCTTTTGCTGATGGTATCAATCCATTCATCAGACATATAAGGAATTTTTTGGCCTTCTTTGCCCATGAAATTATTAGCGATCAGCCATTCTCTTACAAACTCTTTACTAAGTTGTTTTTGTTTTTCGCCGGCGGCCTGTCTTTCTTCAAAACCGGCGGAATAAAAATACCTGGATGAATCTGGCGTATGTACTTCATCCATCAGGTAGATGATATCATTGATCTTGCCAAATTCATATTTGGTATCAGCCAGAATCAGCCCCTGTTTCGCGGCAATTTCTTTACCACGGGCAAAGAGTTTCAAGGTATATTCTTCCAAAATTTTCCAATCTTTTTCAGATGCCAGTCCGTTGGCTATAATCGCTTCTTTGGAAATATCTTCATCATGGCCCTCATTCGCTTTGGTAGAAGGGGTAATGATAGGGGTGGGAAAGAAATCATTTTCTTTCAGTCCTTCGGCTAACCGTACACCACATAATTCCCGCTTACCACTGCTATAGGTTCTCCAGGCATGACCTACCAGGTTGCCTCTTACCACCATTTCTATTTTAAAAGGGGTACAGCGTTTGCCAATTGATACATTCGGGGCGGGTACATCAACCAGCCAATTGGGGCAGATATCGCGGGTGGCTTCCAGCATATAAGCAGCTATCTGGTTCAGTACCTGTCCTTTATAAGGGATGGGGCTGGGTAAAACTACGTCAAAAGCCGAGATACGGTCACTGGCGATCATCACCAGCCAACTGTCTTTTATGCTATAAACGTCTCTTACTTTACCATGGTATAAATGGGTCTGAGAAGGAAAATGAAAGGAAGGCATGCCCCAAAAATAACGAGCTACGGCATAAATAAAGGTTGTTGAACATAATTTTTCTCAACACACATTCGTTATTTGTGAACAAATTAAATTTTTATACAAAACATACAAGTGTTATTTTTAGTAACAATTCATTAAAAACTTGCTAATATGAGAAGACTATTAACCCATTACGGGTTGTTGGCTATTGGTGCAGCTATTTGTATATCTGCTTCGGCCCAACAATCAACTACTGTCTCCGGTAGTGTAACAAACGGTAAATCCAAAGAAGCCGTTTCAGCGGTATCCGTAACAATCAAAGGAGGTTCAACAGGTACATTTACCGATGATAAGGGTGGTTTTAAGTTTTCAACTGTTCAAAAGCCGCCTTTTACCCTGATATTTTCTTCTGTTGGTTATGCCAATAAAGAGGTTACAGTAAAAAACAATAATGAAGTGGTAACTGTAGAGATGGATGCTACTTTCACTTTAGGAGATGAAGTGGTGGTTGCAGCTTCAAGAGTACCGGAGCGGATTCTCGAATCGCCGGTTTCTATTGAAAGGATTGGAACAGCTGCTATCCGTAATACACCTGCCTCGAACTACTATGATATGATCACCAACCTGAAAGGGGTAGATGTGGTTGCCGCCAGTTTAACTTTCCGCAGTGTGGGTACCCGGGGGTTTAACAATAGTGGTAATGCCCGTTTGAACCAGATTGTAGATGGTATGGATAACCAGGCCCCCGGCCTTAACTTCTCTGTAGGCAGTATTCTTGGCCCAACAGAATTGGATGTTGAAAATATTGAATTATTACCCGGTGCCTCTTCTGCCCTATATGGTTCAGGAGGTATGAATGGTACGGTACTGATAAACAGTAAAAACCCTTTTAAATACCAGGGACTTAGTTTCCAGATCAAACAGGGTGTAAAGGATGTTGACCAAAAGCAACGCAATACTTCTGCGTATTATGACTGGAGCTTTCGTTGGGCTAAAAAAATATCAAATAAATTAGCTTTCAAAATAGGTGCCCAGTTCATACAGGCCCAGGATTGGCTGGCCAATCAAACCAATAACTACCTTCGTCCGCCTAGTCCGGGTTCTGTTGCCCCCAATGGATCCGCCCAGATTGGCGATAGGCTTTCTGATCCGAATTATGACGGTGTAAACGTTTATGGTGATGAGACCAATGCAGATTTGCGTGGTTCATTTGCAGGGCTGATTGCATCTCTGCCTTTTCTTGGTGTGATTCCTGCAGGTGCCTTTCCGGGTATCTCAACCGCTATTCCCATCCCATCCAGCCTATTGAATGGATTTTCTGCTGTACCATTATATGTTTCCAGAACCGGTTATAATGAAAAAGATGTGGTTGACCCTATTACCATGAATGTGAAATTGACAGGTGCCGTTCATTATAAATTATCAGAAAAAACAGAAGCCTCTTTCCTGGCTAACTGGGGCAATGGTAACACCGTATATACCGGTAGTGACCGTTATTCTCTGAAAGACCTGAAGATGGGCCAATACAAATTGGAAATAAAAAGTAAGAACTGGTATCTGAGAGCATATACTACACATGAAAATTCAGGTAATTCCTTTAACGCCACCATTACAACCCGGTTGTTCAATGAAGGCTGGAGTCCAAGTGCCAGTGTATGGTACCCTAAATTTGTAGGCGCCGTAATTGGTAGCAGTACCAGTGGCGCGGTAGGTACTTATATTGGGGCTTTAGCAGCAGCCTATGGCGCCGGATTAGGGGCAGGATTATCTCCGGCCGCAGCATTAGCCGCTGCCCAGGCGGTTGCTCCGGGTGTGGTAACTTCTAATAAACTGGCTTTATTGAACGCTGCGAGAAATGTAGCGGACCAGGGAAGACCAACCGGATTTATTGGTTCAACCGATTTATACCAAAAAGTTGCTAATACGCCCATTTCAAAAGGTGGTGGATTGTTTCTTGACAGATCAAGGTTAAATGTATTTGAAGGGCAATACAATCTTACAGAAGATCTGGGACTGGCAAAAAGCGGAACTGAATTTCTGATGGGTGCGAGTGCAAGGACGTTTATCCTTAATTCACAGGGAACACTGTTTGCCGATACGGCGGAAAGTATAAAAATAAATGAAGTAGGCGCTTATGCGCAGTTATCACAAAAATTATTAAATGATGTGCTGAAGCTCACAGTATCCGGGCGATATGATAAAAATGGTAATTTCAAAGGCAAGTTTACGCCAAGAGCTTCTGCGGTTGTGAAGCTGGCGAAAGATCAGAATCTTCGTTTTTCTTATCAACAGGCCTATCGTTTCCCTACCACCCAGAACCAATGGATCAATCTAACCATTGGTGGGGGTACCCGTTTAATGGGTGGATTACCTCAGTTGAGAGATTATTATAAATTCAGTACCAATCCTGCCTATACTTTGGCCAGTGTTCAGGCTTTTGGGGCAAGCGCTTTGGCAGGCGCTCCGAATACCGCTTTGCTGCAACAACAGCAATTCAGCGAGTTTAAACCTGAGTCAAGTAAGTCATTTGAAGTTGGCTATAAAGGCCTTATTGCAAAAAAAGTATTAATTGATGTTTATGCCTATTGGGCTACTTATAAAGACTTCCTGAGTGGTGTAACCGTTATCCAGGCAAGAACTGCTCCTACAGGTCCGGCCAGCTTTTTTGATGTGCTGGATGCCAATAAACGTATTGGGTACAGTATTTCTGTAAATACCCCTGGGGATGTAAAAACAAGTGGATGGGGCGCCTCTGTAGAATACCTGATGCCTAAGAATTTTTCATTTAGCGGTAACCTCTATTCAGATGAAATCGGCACCCTTCCTACGGGATTTGTCTCTTATTTCAATACGCCAAAATACCGTGTGAATATGGCATTCAATAACAGCGGATTTGGCAAAGGCAACCGTTTTGGATTCAGTGTGGTGTACAGGTGGACAAATACATTCAATTATGAAGGTACTTTCTCCGTAGGCCGAATACCTTATATCAGAACGGTAGATGCGATGGTTAGCTACAAGCTGCCTTCTACCAAATCTCTCATCAAAGTGGGCGCTACCAATTTGTTAAATAAATATTATCAAACAGGTTACGGTAACCCTGCCATCGGTGGTTTATACTATGTAAGCTATGGCTGGAATGTATTTTAACGAATAGATGATATATGTTTTCCATCCCCCTGTCTAAAATGGCAGGGGGATTTTTTTGCACACACTTACGCCTTTTTCCCAGCGTTCAGCGGTAAGCTTTCAGCGTTCTGCTAACCGCTTTCAGCGTTTTTTGGTTTTGTACTTGATAATCTTATATTTTTGCTCCTCATTTAATAAACTATATGATGCGTTCTATTGCTTTCAGAGAGGCTATACGTGAGGCCATGAATGAGGAAATGAGAAGAGATGAAAAGGTCTTCCTGATGGGAGAGGAAGTAGCCGAATATAACGGAGCTTATAAGGTTAGTCAGGATATGTTGGCCGAATTTGGAGCCAAGCGAGTGATTGACACCCCAATCTCTGAATTGGGTTTTACCGCCGTAGCGGTAGGCGCTGCCCAAAACGGATTAAAGCCAATTGTTGAGTACATGACCTGGAACTTCGCAGTTTTAGCACTGGACCAGATATTGAATACCGCTTCCAAAATGCTTGCTATGAGTGGTGGACAGATTAGTTGCCCAATTGTTTTCCGTGGCGGCAATGGCAGCGCGGGTCAATTAGGCGCTCAACACTCAACGGCATTTGAAAGCTATTATGCAAATATTCCGGGTATTAAAGTAGTATCACCTTCCAATGGCTATGATGCCAAAGGTTTATTAAAGCAGGCTATCCGTTATGAACAGGATCCTGTAATGTTTATGGAAAGTGAAGTGATGTATGGCGATAAGTGTGATATTCCTGATGAAGAATATTATATTCCGTTGGGAAAGGCTGATGTAAAAAAACAAGGACGTGATGTAACCATCGTTTCGTATAATAAAATGATGAAGGTGGCATTAAGCGCCGCGGAAGAACTGGAAAAAGAAGGCGTTAGTGCAGAAGTAATTGACCTGAGAACCATACGCCCTTTAGACTGGATGACCATACTGGAAAGTGTTAAGAAAACCAATCGCCTGGTCATTGTAGAAGAACAATGGCCCTTTGCATCCATTTCCTCAGAAATCAGTTACCGTATTCAGAAGGAAGGGTTTGATTACCTGGATGCGCCTATCAGACGTATTACAAGCGCGGATGCACCTATGCACTATGCCCCTAACCTGGCAGCGCTTGCTATTCCTGATGTGGAGAGAACGGTGAAACTGGTGAAGGAAGTGATGAACCTGAAAAAATAACCTGTTGCGTTTACTTTTCTTACTTTATGGATGTTGCTTACCGGTATGCTTATTGGCACAACCAAAAGATAGCAGCCGGCGCTCACCTTCCGGCGATAGCGTATTACAGGAAATTATAGTAAATGCTTTTCTTTCACACCAATACTGGAAAGCAGTTCCGGCTGCCGTTGCCATTGTAATGTCAAAAGAAATCAACCGCTATAGTAACACCTCTTTGGTAGCTGTGTTGAACACAATACCGGGCTTGCGAATGGAAGAACGTTCCCCGGCCAGTTATCGGTTATCAGTTAGGGGAAGCTTATTACGTTCGCCTTTTGGGGTTAGGAATGTAAAAGTATATTGGAATGAAATTCCCTTAACAGATGCTGGTGGCAATACCTATCTCAACCTGGTGGATATCAATCAGCTTACCGGTGCTGAGATTATAAAGGGCCCCGCAGCCAGCATGTATGGCGCGGGTACCGGTGGCGCTTTGCTGCTAAAATCAAGCCAGGAGTTGTCTCCTGCAAGTCAAAATCATTTTGTTGCAGGGTTAACAGGCGGTTCTTATGGACTTTTTCAACAGCAGTCGGGTTGGCAATATAGTTCCAAAAATTTCGCGTCTGCCATTCAGCAAACACACCAGCAATCTGATGGCTACCGCGAACAATCCGCTGTTAGAAAAGAGGTGTTGAAATGGCAGGGTTTATGGCAGGCAAAAAAACAGCAAATCAAATTCCTTATTTTTTATACAGATCTGTTTTATCAAACACCGGGTGGTATTACCCTTGCTCAAATGCAATTGAACCCGAAATTATCGCGACAGGCAGCAGGTAGTTTTCCCGGATCTGTTCAACAAAAGGCTGCTGTATATAATAAAACCTTTTTGGGAGGCATACATCATACCGTTGAACTGAATGATCATTTTTCAATCAAGTCGTTTTTTACAGGCAACCGTACTGCATATGCCAATTCCTTTATCACAAATTATGAAAAAAGAGAAGAAACTAATTATGGGGCAGGAACTAATCTTATTTATCAGGCTAAAACAACCAACTCTTTATTTCAATGGATGAATGGAGTAGAATGGCTATACAACCATTCTCTCATCAGCAATTTTGGCAACCGTTCGGGTATAGCTGATACCGTTCAGTTTTCAGATAATATTTATGCCCGTCAATGGTTTGCTTTTTCACAGGTGCAATATGCCATTCATGAAAAATGGAACTTCACTGCCGGCCTCAGCCTGAATAATCAAACCTTTCGGTTTAAACGGCTAACTGATCCTGTTCCTTTTTTTGCAGATAAAAAAATAAGTCTTGTTGTAACACCCCGGTTGGCGGTATTGTATCGCTTAACAAAAAATGTATCGCTGTATGCCCTTGCTGCCAAAGGATTTTCGCCGCCTGCACTGGCAGAAATAAGGCCTTCTGATGGTAAATATTATGGTGAGCTGGCTGCAGAATATGGCTGGAATTATGAAGCTGGCATTAAAGGCGACCTATTAAACGGGCATTTGCAGTTTGATATGGCCGCTTATTTTTTCGCTGTAAAGAATGCAATTGTTAGAAGAAATAATGCTGCCGGTGCAGAATATTTTGTGAATGCAGGGGGCACCAAACAGCAGGGTATGGAGGCGCTCTTTAAATATCAGCTAATTCAAAATAACCGGGATTTCATTTCCGGTTGGCATATCTGGAGCAGTTATAGCTATCAGCCTTATCGTTTTGAAGAATACCGGCAAACAACAAATAATTATTCAGGAAATGAATTAACGGGGGTACCCCGTACGATTTGGGTAAGCGGGATGGACCTTCAAACCGGGAAAGGCATTTATATGCATGTTTCATTAAATGCAACCGCATCATTGCCATTAACAGACGCTAATGACGCTTATGCAAATGCCTATCAGCTGGTGCAGTTAAAACTTGGTTTCCGTCGCGAACAGCATCGTAAGAAATTCGATTTATTCGCGGGAATAGATAACCTGCTCAACCGGCACTACAGTCTTGGAAATGATATTAATGCTGCCGGGAAACGGTATTATAACCCCGCAATGGGTGTTAATTTTTTCACAGGTATCCAGTGCTGGTTTTAATGAATCTGATGAAACACTTTAACTTAGGGTATCTTAGCGCTAAATAAATACAAACATGACTTCTATTCTGATTATTGATGATGAAAAAGCCATACGGAATGTGCTGAAAGAAATTCTTATGAATGAAGGGTACACCGTAGATGAAGCAATTGATGGAGAAGAAGGGTTAAAAAAATTTACGTCCGGGTCCTATGATGTGGTTCTATGTGATATCAAAATGCCTAAACTGGATGGGCTTGAATTTTTACAAAAAGTAACCAACACCCTTTCCGAAATACCTGTTATTATGATCAGTGGGCATGGAAATATTGAAACGGCAGTTGACGCGGTAAAGAAAGGCGCTTTTGATTACATTGCTAAACCACCCGATCTGAATCGTTTATTGATCACTATCCGCAACGCCCTCGATAAAACAACCCTGGTAAAAGAAGCCAAAGTACTAAAACGAAAAGTGTCGAAAGTACAGGAGATCATTGGCAAAAGTGAAGGCATCCAAAAAGTAAAAGAAACGATTGAAAAAGTGGCCTCTACAGACGCGCGTGTATTGATAACCGGAGAAAACGGTAGTGGTAAGGAGCTGGTGGCCAGATGGCTTCACGAAAAAAGCAACCGGGCCAATGCGCCTATTGTTGAGGTAAACTGCGCCGCTATCCCTGGAGAACTGATCGAAAGCGAATTATTCGGACATGAAAAAGGCTCTTTTACTTCGGCCATCAAGCAACGTATTGGCAAGTTTGAACAGGCAAATGGCGGCACTTTATTTCTTGATGAGATAGGAGACATGAGTTTGAGCGCCCAGGCAAAAGTATTGCGTGCCTTGCAGGAAGGAAAGATTACGAGAGTTGGGGGTGATAAAGAAATTTCGGTAGATGTTCGTGTAATTACTGCAACCAATAAAGATCTGTTACAGGAAGTGGATAGTAAAAACTTTCGCCTGGACCTCTATCACCGGCTGGGGGTTATTTTAATACATGTTCCTTCACTGAACCAGCGAATAGAGGATATACCACTATTGGTTGAAAAATTCCTGGCGGATATTGCCGAAGAATATGGGCAGGCTAAAAAGCCTATTGATAAAAAAGCAATGGCCGCCCTTCAAAAGCATAACTGGACGGGTAATATCCGCGAACTCCGGAATGTGGTAGAGCGGTTGATAATCCTCTCGGGAAAAGAGATATTACTACCAGATGTGGAAGCATACGTAGTGCCTAAGTAACCGACTTCTGCATATTTAAGAAAACTTTTGCCTGTAAAACTTCCGAATGCGGGTGAAAAGAATATTTTTGTCTATACTTAATTGTAAACTATGGGTTTATTTCTATTCATTATCGGTGTTATTGGTTGGCATGTAGGTATGTATGGTATGTTTCGTAAAGCGGGACTTGAACCCTGGAAAGCGTTGATCCCTTTATACAATACCTGGTTGATTGTTGAAAAATGTAAGATCCGTAAATACTGGTTCTGGCTTCAGCTAATTCCTATAGCCGGTCAATTCATCACCATCTGGATCACGATTATTTTTGTGATGCATTTTAAAAGGGTTACTGTAATTGATCATGCCGCTACCGTATTTCTCCCATTTCTGTATTTCCCATATCTCGGGTTTTCTGCCAAAGAAAAATGGTATGGGGAAGATGTATTAAAGCATTATCATAAACCAGCTTCGAGGGAATGGATTGATGCAGGTGTATTTGCCATTGTGGCTGCTACTATTATCCGCACATTTGTTTTTGAAGCCTATGTAATACCTACCGGTAGTATGGAAAAAACACTGCTCATTAATGATTTCCTCTTTGTAAACAAAATGAGTTATGGGGCGCGTATTCCGCAAACACCCCTCTCATTTCCATTTGTACACAATACCATGCCATTCTCAAAAACCACCACCTCTTATATCAAAAGTGTACAGTTAGCCTATAAACGATTACCTGCTTTTACAGAAGTAAAACGGAATGATGTGGTTGTATTTAATTTTCCTGCCGGGGATACGATTATTAATCTTCCGGAATATGGAAGCGCCAGGCCGTATTATGATGAACTGCGGTTTACCTATAAAGGCGACAGGGAAGCGCTCAATGCTAATTTTCCCGTTATCGTTCATCCGATGGATAAAACGGATAATTATATCAAACGATGCGTGGCGGTTGGTGGGGATGTAGTACAGGTGAAGAATGGTTCTTTATTTATTAACCAGGCACCCGCTTTTGTGCCGCCGGGTTCACAAACAGAATATGCCGTTGAAACGGATGGCGCCGGGTTAACGAACGAATTTTTAGCAGATGAGTTAGGAATT
Organism: Chitinophagaceae bacterium; assembly: GCA_023229465.1. Taxonomy (GTDB): domain Bacteria; phylum Bacteroidota; class Bacteroidia; order Chitinophagales; family Chitinophagaceae; genus Sediminibacterium. The sequence continues at coordinate 295,683 of JALNZE010000002.1, read as the reverse complement.
GACCTGGAGAATGGATCTGATCAAATTCGTACATCAGATAAGGCGGGTACTATTGTGCTTAATTTAACCAAAGAGGGTGTTGAAAAAGTACAGAAACAGCCCCATGTGAAATCTGTGCTGCCTTATTCTGATAATCAAATAGGCCTGACCTTCCCGAATGATGAAATTAATTTTCCATGGACGGTTGATAATTACGGCCCGCTTACTATCCCTAAAAAAGGGGATGTGTTAGCCATTACACCACAAACCATTGCACTCTACAGAAGGCTTATCATTACCTATGAAAACAATACACTGGAAGAAGTAAATGGCAAATATATCCTGAACGGAAAGGAAACTACTACCTATACCACCAAATATAATTATTACTGGATGATGGGAGACAACCGTCATCGCAGCCAGGATAGCCGTTATTGGGGGTTGGTGCCTGAAACACATGTGGTAGGCAAAGCTTCCCTGATCTGGTTTAGCTGGGAAAATGGCCCGCGCTGGAAGCGATTGTTCAATGCTATAAAATAATTATCTTTAGGGTATGGAGGGGTCCTCAAAGCTATCAGCTTTGAGGACTTTTTTGTCTAAATACAATTTTATGGTGCATCAAAAAATTAGTATTGCATTTGATGAATATGATTCTGTGGACCAGCTATCCGGAGAAGATGCCGCGTTGTTAATAGAAGCTCAAAAAGCTATTGCTATTGCTTATGCGCCCTATTCAAAGTTTCGGGTAGGAGCGGCCGCATTGTTGCAGAATGGCAAAACACTGCTGGGTAGTAACCAGGAAAATGCAAGCTACCCCGTAGGTATGTGCGCAGAAAGGGTTTTGTTGTCCACCGCATCATCGCTATTTCCGGGAATTCCCATAAAAGCCATTGCCATCAGTTATCGAAATGAACTGGGTGAAAGCATAAAACCCATCTCCCCCTGCGGTATTTGCCGTCAAACTCTGGTTGAATATGAATCAATGCTAAAATATCCTATACGCCTGATCCTGGCAGGAATGGAAGGAAAAATAGTAGTCTTACCTAATGCCGGAACACTACTGCCGTTTGGATTTTCCGGAAAGGACCTGCAATAAATTTTTATTATTTATTACCTGATAAGCACAGTGGTTCCTTTAAGAAACACCGCTTGTCCGCTTTTCCTGTCTTTGTAGTTAAGTACCCAAACATAGGTACCGCTGGGCTGTAATTGATTGTTTACCCGACCGTCCCATTTTCTGGTATAGTCTTTTGTTTCAAAGATGATCTGTCCGTAGCGGTTATATATTCTGAACAACAGGTTGTCTGCTTTAAAGGCGTTAAGCGGATAAAGATAATCATTCAACCCATCTCCATTTGGTGTAAAGGCGGTAGGTACGGCTATATAACAACTGGCCAGAACAAAGATAAGTTTGTAGGCTGTATCTGTGCAATTAAGATTATTTTGAACAACCAGCCTGGTTACATAATTATTGCTACGGTTGGTGAGAGGGTAAACCTGTGGCCCCGGTGCTTGCTGGTTAGCCGTATAACCATTACCGAAATTCCATTTCCATGAAATGGCATTACTGCTGCTCCTGTCTGTAAAATGCAAGGTATCTGAGGGACATAAAGTATCTGCCGAAGCAAAGGCCGCTGTAACCGTGTTATCAGGGAAAATGAAAGCCGTACTTGCCGTATCGGAGCAGAATCTGTTGTTAACAGAGAGTTGCACCGTATGCGCGCCGAAGGCTTTTGATATCAATACAGGGTTTTGCACGCCGGATAGTCTATTACTGTCTAAGCGCCACTGCCAATTGGTAGTGCCACCATAGCCATTATGGGTTAGGTACAGACTATCTTTTTTACATCCTGTTTTAACAGCAAACTGAAATTGAGCAGTTGTAATATTTTTAGTGGTAAAGGAAAGGGTTGAGCCGGTAGGTGTAACCTGGTTACACTCATCAATCAACGAATTACCATCACTGCCAATAGTAAGTCGCAAGCTAAATGTTCCATTTACCCTGATGGGTTCTGTTAGAAGGATCCTGATGCTGGTACTCACCCCATTGGTGCAAATACCAGATGCGTTTTTAATCGTAACAGCCGTTGGCCCGGTGATTGAAAAATCGCTGCCATCAGCAGCAATGGAAGAACAGTTTATTGGCTTATTGAAAACCAAATACAAGGTATCCGTTATACAAACTACCGGCCTGATGCTATCCATCGGTGTGGGTTTTGAAGGGGTAAACGAAAGGCCTGATTGTAACCCCGTGGCCAAATGATTATTGCAGTTATCAATTAGCGTATTGCCATCGCTGCCGGTTTTAGAAGTAACCTTATAGGTGCCCGGTGAGAGTATACCGCTTAATTTCAGGACAATAGAATCCATATCAAATCCGGTACTGCATCCATTCCCCAATGCGGATACAATGGCAATAGGTGCCGGACCACTTACGGTAAAATCAGAACCATCGGCTGCCAAACTATTACAGTTTACTTTCTTATTGAGTTTGACAACTATTTCTGTACCATCACAAACAGCATAGGCGCTTTGTATAACCGGAATAATAGGGTTTACGATACTGGCTGTACCGCCCTCAAAGGATAAGGTATAGCCTGCCTCACTAACTGTATTCAGTAAAAAATGGCTGATTAATAAAAGATATTCATGACCAACCACCAGTACCGGCATTTTAGCGAAGGTGGATATATTGTCTTTCGGATCAGACTCACATTCAAATACTTTTGTACCCGCGGCAGAGGCGCCTGTAGGACCATAAGTGCCAGCCCAGTTGGCCGTAACAATTAATGAGGGATCTGTAAACAGGTCTATTGGGTCATGGCCTGTTATATCAAACAATTGCCAATCATAGTCTTCATTTACGTTACTCAGTGGGGTAATGATAAACCCAAGTGTGCCTGCTGTATAACAAGTGAATTTATACCAATAGGGATTGGCAGTACTGAAGGTTGGTCTTCTACAACCAATAGCAGGCACAGCATTGTTGCTGCAGAGCGGAACCGTTTTTTGAACAAATTTGGTAGCGCCGCATACAGGGAAAGCAGAATAAGGATTCTGTCCTAAGTTTGTACAAACCTGCGACCATCCTGCAGTTGCCAATATACTCAGACAAAGAAAAAAGACTATGATTTTACCAAACTGAAACATTACTGTAAAAGTATTTCATTCGGTTCTTGTAATGAGAAGGAATTTTCAATACTACCTGCGTTAGAAAAGTGTCTGAACCCCGTGCGCCACTTTGAACTCATGGCCCAATAACCATTTCTTGCGCCACATGCCCCCTGAATAGCCCACCAGGGAGCGATCGCTGCCAATTACCCTGTGGCAGGGAACAATTACTGCTATGTGATTCTTTCCATTACTGCTGGCAGCCGCGCGGATAACTTTGGGGTCGCCAAGACGTTTGGCAAGATCCATATAACTGATGGTTTTTCCATAGGCTATCTCCATTAACTCACTCCAAACCCTAAGCTGAAACGCTGTGCCCTCCTGATGAACGGGTAAATCAAAATTTTTTCTTTTGCCATGAAAATATTCAATCAGTTGTTCTGTGCATTGGTGCATGATCTCTGTAATACCTGGTTCGCCATATGTCAATTGATCTGTATTATCAACAAAGCTTAATTCACCAATGTAATGCTCAGTACCGCCAATTTTCAGCATTCCAATAGGACTTTCATAATATGTATAGTGCAGTTCACTCATTAGCCAATTCGTTGTCCGTTTGCGACGGTAGTATCCGGTTGCAATAAAATTACCTGTTTATTTTCATCATATACACCTAATACCAGGCATTCACTAAAAAAGTTGGCTATTTGTTTGGGAGGAAAATTTATAACGGCTACCACCTGTTTGCCTTTCAATGCCTCCCTGGTATAATGATGGGTGATTTGGGCAGAGGATTGTTTGATACCCAGCGGACCAAAATCTATGGTTAACTGATAGGCCGGTTTTTTTGCTTTTATGAAATCGGTGGCTTCCAGAATGGTTCCGCTGCGGATGTCAACTTTTTCAAAATCATCCCATTGTATCATGATTGGGTAGTTTACCCAAATCTAAACACTAAATGGTTATGAAACGAGAGAGTGGCAAACATTACCGGGTGCATTGCTCAAAAATTATTCCAAAAAACGCGTAAAGGAAGTACAATAAGAACCATATGAATTCATCGGATAGCAATATTGGGATCAAATATCCAGTAGGCCCGCAAGCTGTAACAATTCCTTTTGTTTATACTTATTGGAAGGCAAATTAAAACATTTGGCAGCTTCCTTAAGCAAAGTTTGTATGATGCAGACAGGTGATTGCGGTTTAAAATGAGCGGGCGATGCGGCGACAGCTATCTTTTCGAAATAATTTTCTACGTCTTTATGCGAAAAAGCCTGACCTGTAGTGGCATCTACATAAAAATGGATTTTATCCTGCGGATGGCCCATATGTGTTGCCTGATCATAATCTGAATGATAAAAAGCGATGATGCATTGTTTAGGTATTTTTATGATTTTAGCATTGATATCCAGCTGGTCGCACATTACCTGGTATAGGATGCCATTGGTTAATGCATTGCCTTTCTTACTCTCCAGTACTTTGTTGATAAAAAAATCATCCGCATGCTCATAATTTACTTCAACCCCCTTCAGGTTATAATAGTTATAGATAATACTGGACAATACATTAGCCTGCTCAAGCGGGGTTAAAAAACTATTGAGTTCAAGCCATACATTGCGGCGAATTTTTTCAATATCCTGCAATACAGGGGTTGTAGGCAGATCGGGATATTGGAATTTTGAAACCAATAAGGCGCCAAACAATAAATCGTGGTAACTACTGTCGCGCCACTCAACCAGGTCATCAAACAGATCGGTAAAATGCAGGTGGTGAATAATCATTTCAATTCGCTCCTGTACTTCTTCACTAAGGGTGGTTTCCCAAAGATGCTCAAGGTTGGGGATGATATTCTTTCCGTAAGCCACCAGCTTTTCTGAAACGGTAGAATATACCTCCTCGTCAGGATCATCTATAAGTGTAAAAAGTGCATTGATTTCTCTGGTCTCCTGCATATATGCGGCTGGTTAAAACATGATGAATAAACGGATGGATTACCGGCTAATTTGTCATGAATTCCATATCAAACTAAATTAAATTTTTGTTACCCAGCCCTGGTAAGTTATCCCATGGATGTGGAAATAAGAATAGGCTTTTTAATAATAATAATGATATATGTACGTTGCAAGGCCTTGATTATCTGCGAAAAGCAAAAATTAACAGCTCACCAAGGTCTTTAATAGCTACTTTTGCACTCAAACATTTAAAGCTTATTATGTCACAATTTGCCATACCCAAGTTCCCCTCAACAGTAAAATCACTTCATGCCGACCTGAAATCAAGGGTTCAAAAGTATTTTGATGAGCAAGGGATCAATTCTACCGGTAATCCCACTTTGTTTACCAAGGCCATTATCATGGTAATTGCATTGGTAGTTATTTATATTCATCTGTTGGTCTGGACCCCTGTTTGGTATCTTGCGATTGGTGAATGTATCCTGCTGGGCGGTTTGGTTGCGGGGATCGGTTTTAATGTGATGCATGATGGCAGCCATGGTAGTTTTAGCACCAATAAATGGGTTAACCGGATCGCTGCCTCCTCTATCAGTTTATTAGGGGCTAATCATTTTATGTGGAACATGAAGCATAATATGCTGCACCATAGCTTTACCAATATTGATGGGGTAGATGATGATATTGAGATAGGTATTTTAATGCGTATGGCGCCAACCCAAAAAAAGTATAAAATGCACCGTTTTCAGCATTTTTATTTTTGGTTCCTCTATATGCTTTTGTATGTATTTTGGATATTCTTCACAGATTATAAAAAATATTTTTCACAAAAGATCGGTAATGTGCCCCTGAAGAAAATGAATATGAATGATCATATAGAATTTTGGAGTGTGAAAGTATACCATGCGGCTGTTTTTATAGTACTGCCAATTTTGGCTGTTGGCTGGGTAAGCTGGGTGGTTGGATTTTTTACCATGAGCCTTGTTGCCGGTTTTGTACTGAGTATTGTTTTCCAATTGGCTCATACAGTAGAGGATACTGTATTTCCGATTGCAGATATTGCAACTAATAAATTACCGGATGAGTTTGCGGCACACCAGATTAAAACAACTGCTAATTTTGCTACCCGTAACAAACTGGTTAGCTGGTTGGTTGGCGGATTAAATTTTCAGATTGAACATCACCTTTTCCCTAAAGTATCACATGTACATTATCCTGCCATCAGTGAGATTGTAAAAAATGTGTGCAGAGAATATCAATTACAATACATTGAATATCCAACCATGCGAAAAGCAGTGGTGGCCCATGTGAGATTTTTGAGAGCAATGGGGAGGAGTTAGGAGTTATTTTTTTACGCCTGGCTTTTTAGCAGTAGTTTTTTTTGCTGCTGCTTTCGTTTTTTTAGCAAAAGCATTCGGTACCTGTTCTTCAATCATCTTTTTGATGATCTCGATATCAATATCAATAAGGTCTTCCGGTGTGTATTTGGATGTGTCCGCTTTCCTGCCCAGCTTCAGCATTTTCTTGTTGAACCTGATAAAAGGTCCCCAACGGCCGTTTTCAAGGGATATTTTTTCCGCGGGCCATTGTTTGATGAACCGGTTGGCTTCTTTGGCTACTTTTTTCTCAATCAGTTCATCAATATCCTTTTGTGTAAGCGAATCAAAATGATAGGCTCTCGGGATATTGATATATATGTCGTTCCATTTAATAAATGGTCCAAAGCGTCCTTTACCCTTGGTTACCGGTAATTCGTTAAAAAAACCAACAGGTGCATCGGCCAGTTGCTTTTCATTGATAAGCTGTATGGCTCTTTCCAGTTCAATGGTATGTAAATCCTCGCCCTTAGGAATGGAAATAAATTGGTCGCCCAGTTTAATATAAGGTCCAAATCTTCCCACATTTACGGCGAGTTCCATGCCTTCATATTCACCAAGGGTACGAGGCAGGGAAAATAACTGCATCGCTTCTTCCATAGATATGGTTTCTATACTTTGCGACTGGTTTAGTTTGGCAAAGCGGGGTTTTTCCAGTTCATCAGTCGTATCGCCTATCTGTACCATCGGGCCATAGCGCCCCATTCGGGCAATTACTTTCTTACCTGTTGCTTCATCTATGCCAAGTTCTCTTTCGCCTTTGGCCCGTTCGGCATTTTCGAGGGTATGTTCAATCGTATCATGAAAGGGCTTATAAAACCCATCAATCATACTACTCCATTTTATTTTTCCCTCAGCAATTTCATCAAACTCCTGTTCAATTTTAGCGGTGAATCCAAAATCCATCACCTTGGTAAAATATTGTTTCAGAAAATCAGTTACCACTATGCCCAGGTCAGTAGGGAATAATTTATTTTTTTCAGCGCCTGTATTTTCCTGTAAAACCTGTTTTTCTATCTCATTCGCGCTGGTTAGCCTTAAAAGGGTTGTTGCCCGTTTGATGCCTTCTTTTTCTCTTTTCTCAACATAATTTCTCTTAATGATGGTTGAAATAGTGGGTGCATAGGTTGATGGACGGCCGATACCCAACTCTTCTAATTTTTTTACGAGAGCGGCTTCAGTATATCTTGCAGCCGCACGTGTAAATTTTTCAGATGCCGTCATCTGTGCAAAATTGAGTGTTTCGCCGATGGATAAGGGTGGTAACATACCTTCTGTATCCTCTTCGTCTTCCTCATCTTTGCCCTCCATGTATACTTTTAGAAATCCATTGAATTTCATTACTTCACCGGTGGCAGAAAGTGTTTCCCTGTTTGTGCTGATAAGAATCTTTGCGGTAGTCTTTTCAAATGCCGCATCACTCATTTGTGAGGCGATGGTTCGTTTCCAGATCAGTTCATATAATCTTCTTGCATCTTCATCTTCTACTGAAAAAGCGCTCATATAAGTAGGACGGATGGCTTCGTGTGCTTCCTGTGCACTTTCGTTCTTATTCCTGAACTTTCTGGGTTGGTGGTATTGGCCACCGTATGAATGGGTTATCTGGTTACGGATATCTGTTAAGGCAGTATCACTTAAACTGATACTATCCGTACGCATATAAGTGATTTTACCACTTTCATATAATTTTTGTGCCAGTAGCATTGTCCTGCTTACGCCATAGCCTAATTTCCGGGAGGCTTCCTGTTGCAGGGTAGATGTGGTAAAAGGCGCTGCAGGCGTACGTTTGGTAGGCTTTACCTGTATATCTGTTATTGTATAATTAGCTCCTTTACAACTGTCCAAAAAAGATTGTGCATCCTGCAGCACTGCAAGTTTTGATGGGCCTTCTGCCTTAAAAGTTACATTTTTTTTATTGATGTCGGGGGCAGTAAAAAACGCTTCGATTTTGAAACTGCTTTCTGGTATAAACTGATTGATTTCTCTTTCTCTCTCAACTATCAATCTTACTGCTACACTTTGTACACGACCCGCACTCAGGCTTCTTTGCATGCCTATTTTGCGCCATAGAACGGGGCTCAGTTCAAATCCTACTAACCTGTCTAACACACGTCTTGCCTGTTGCGCATTTACCAGGTTCATATTAATGATGCGGGGATTCTGCACAGCCGCTTTGATGGCAGGAGCAGTAATTTCATGAAAAACAATGCGCTTGGTTATTTTTGGATCCAGTCCCAATACTTCTGCCAGGTGCCAGCTAATGCTTTCTCCTTCACGGTCCTCATCCGATGCCAGCCAAACCTCATTCGCTTTTTTGGCCATTTGTTTTAATTCCTTAACCACCCTTTCCTTTTCTTCGGGTACTTTATACCTGGGTTGGTAATGATTGTTTACATCAATACCCATATCATCCTTTTCCAGATCACGAATATGGCCATAGCAGCTTCTTACGTCAAAATCGCTTCCGAGAATCTTTTCTATGGTTTTGGCCTTTGCCGGTGACTCAACAATCAATAAGTTTTTTGCCATACAGCCTGTAAATCCGCTTTAAACGGAATTTTTATCGAAATTTTTGAAATACGAAACCCCTTATAAATCACTTCCCCCGAGGAGAGGATATACAGGTTGCTACCCTGCAATATTAGGCGAAACCATCAAAACACAAAAAATATCAGGAATTGGCGTTGCTTAAAAACTGTACAATTTCTTTACAAACGTTGTTATCCTTATATACGCCACTATGTCCTAATTGTTCGGTAATAATATACCTGACATGTGGTAAATTGAGGCCAAGCAAGGGTTTCACATCTTCAAAACTGCAAATGGTATCATTCTTATCGTGAACCCATAAAACCGGCGCATCCATATTTTTTACTACCCTGCTAACAGAAAAATAACTGATAGGCTTACCGGAAAGCTCACAAATCAATTGTTCAAAAGCTTGTTTTACCCTAGTATCAACCGGTAAAACCGAAAAAAAATGACTGATGGCGCTATCTGTTTCTGTGGCAGGGGCCACCAAAACCAGTTTCCTGTTCTCTTGCCCGGATAATGTTTCAAACATAAGGGCCGCTGCCAGTCCGCCCAGTGAATGCCCCATGATCGCATTAATAGGCCCGAAGAGCTCTTCTATGCGGAGAAGTGCATTTCTGTAGGTAGCGGCATTGATTTTTTTGCCTTCACTAATGCCATGCCCGGGGGCATCAAAAGCCAACACAGTAAAGCCTTCTTTTTTTAGGGATGAAATATACTTTTCGAATTTGTAGGAATAACTGCCAAAGCCATGTACGATAAGTATGCTTTTTTCATTGGGATGCGCTGCTTTCCAGCGAAAACCCCGGATGATATCTCCATCCATTTCAAACGACAATTTTTCAGCCTTATGAAATACGGGTGGCGCTTTTTGCTTTGGCCTGCCTGTATACGGGGTACAAAATATTTGGTAAGCGGCCTCTGCCGCTTTTCGGGGAGAAAGAACCGCTATCGTTTTTAGTTTCGTTTTATAATAGCCAAGTAATATTCGTTGTGCCAATTTCATCTTCATTAGGTCAAAGATAGGTAGTTACGAAAATTGGCGCCATTTCTAAATCCAAAATATGGCCAGGCATGTTTAACTATTCAGTGGGTACCGGGGGGGTGTTTAGGGGGTTAAGTAAACTTTTCCGTAACTCGGATGGTTAAATAAGTATTCTAAGATACTTTTGCTGCTAACCGGAACAGGTATGTATACAATTAAGATAAAATTTGAACAAAAAGGACTGGCTCCCATTACGCTTCACCACATTAGTGATGACCAGAGTTTGCTGGAGATTTGCCTGAACAATGGTATTGAACTTCACCATAACTGCGGTGCTGTTTGTGCCTGTAGCACTTGCCATCTATACATTGATAAGGGTATGAACTACCTGGAAGAATTGAGTGATAAAGAAGAAGACTTTATAGACAGGGCAGTAAACCCGCGCATCAATTCCAGACTGGGTTGCCAATGTGTGTTACAGCCAGGAAACGGTGAACTGGAAATTACCCTGCCGGATCAAACCCAATTCTTAGGTGAATAGATAAGTACTCACATTTAATTCCTAACTTTTAATATTATTATGACCCATTTTGAACCCCCGATACATTGGAACGATCACGAAGACATCGCCATGAAATTGTATGAACGTTTTGGAGATGATTTTACAGAAGGTAAAATTTACCGTATCCGTTTTACGGAACTACTTGATTGGATACTATCGATTCCCAATTTCGACGGAACCCGTGAACAAAGTACGGAAGGACATCTGGAAATGATACAAAGTGCCTGGGTATACGAATGGAGAGATAACCAGAAAAAATAAACAAACGGTTGCCACAAAATAAACCAATAAATAAACCATCCCTTGCTAGAAACTTTCAAATATATTACCTGTTTTGTTTTTGATGTTGACGGTGTATTAACCGATGGTAACTTATTGGTATTGCCCAATGGAGTAATGGCCCGGACTATGAATATTAAAGATGGCTATGCTTTGCAACTGGCAGTAAAAAAAGGCTATCAGGTAGTGATTATATCCGGTGGAAATTCTCCTGAGGTGCAAAACAGGTTAGAGAAATTGGGGATAAAGGAAGTATGGATGCAGGTTGAAAATAAACAGGCGGTATTGGAAAAATTTATGATCAATCATCAACTTTCAAAAACAGCCCTGTTATATATGGGAGATGATATTCCCGACCTGAAAGTAATGCCGATGGCAGGCTTACCCTGTTGCCCGGCAGACGCGGTACAGGAGATAAAAGAGATGGCAACTTATATCTCGCCTCTCAAAGGCGGTGGGGGTTGTGTAAGAGATGTAATAGAAAAAGTGATGAAATTACGTGGCGATTGGGGAGAAGATACCGCCGTAAGGGCACAATAATGGTTTGTTAATTCAGGTTTACGCCGGCTTAGTTAACTTGTACCAATAAATACGCATTTTGAAAATCATTGCCGCATTTTTCCGCCTGGTTAGATGGCCCAACCTGGTTTTTATAGTAATAACGCAATTGTTATTCAACTATTGCATTTACCGGCATGTGTATGGTACTACTACTGGAAGTCCTGCTGAAACACGCCAGTTACTTTTTTTGATACTTGCCTCTATTTTAATAGCCGCCGCAGGGTACATTATCAATGACTATTTTGATTTGAATATTGACCAGGTAAATAAACCCGGTAAAGTGGTGGTTAATGTGATGATCAGCAGGAGGTGGGTTATTTTCTGGCATATGTTTCTGAGCCTGCTCGGACTGTTTTTTACCGTTTTAGCGCTGCCGGTAGCCGAATACTGGCACCTGGTATTGGGTAACCTGGCCAGCATCATTTTACTATGGTTTTATTCAACCAATTTAAAGAAGCGGCTGCTTATAGGTAACGTGCTGATCTCTTTGTTAACAGCCTGGGTGATTGGTATTATATTTTTTTCCAAATACCTGGTGAAAATAAATGGCCCACTGGTTGTGGATCACAACCAGATCCGTTTTTTTAGGCTAACCATACTGTATGCTTCTTTTGCTTTTATTATTTCTCTTATCCGGGAAGTAATCAAAGACATGGAAGATAGGGAAGGTGATAGAAAATTCGGTTGCCGCACCATGCCCATTGTTTGGGGCCTTAATGCCAGTAAAGTTTTTATAGCCGTTTGGATCATAGTATTGCTTGCTGTTTTAACCATTATTCAGCTATATGTATTGCCATTTGGCTGGTGGCATAGTGCACTGTATTGCCTGTTATTTATTATGGTTCCATTGATTTGGATATTATTGAAACTGTTCAAGGCCCAGTCATCAGAAGATTTTCACCGGCTAAGTACGGTTGTGAAACTGATTATGTTCACCGGAATCCTATCGATGATTTTCTTCAGAATCTATTGATATCTTTCAGAAATGGTTGGAAAAATTATATGCTATGCAGGAAATTATTTTGGCCTCAAAATCACCCAGAAGAAAATTATTACTGGAATGGGCCGAGGTTGTTTTTGATGTGATTGTGAAACATACTGAAGAAGATTATCCCTCAGGCCTCTCCTTCTCTGAAGTGGCTATTCATATTGCCCGCGAAAAAGCATTGGCCGTTCATGTGCATGTAAAGACCGCTTTTCAGGGGAGCCTCGCAAATAAAACCATTTTGGCAGCGGATACGGTGGTTGTTTTGGATGAAACTATTATTGGTAAACCCACAGATCGTGCAGATGCCATCAGGATATTACAATCCCTTTCCGGCAGAGAACATAAAGTAATTACCGGCGTTGTTCTGTTGCATACCGGCGGTGAGATTGCTTTTGCAGATATTACAGTAGTAAGCTTTCACAAACTTACTGATGAGCAGATTGAATATTATGTTGACAAGTATGAGCCTTACGACAAAGCCGGCGCCTATGCTATCCAGGAATGGATAGGTGTTGTGGGGATTCGTTCAGTACAAGGTGATTTTTATAATGTGATGGGGCTGCCTGTCAGCAGGGTGATACAGGCATTAGATACAATAAATTCTTAAACGAAAATCAGGTATTTATCGCGCTCCTTTAGTTAGTAATTTTTCGTTTCCCGCAATAAAAGCGGTAAATCATGAATGAAAAATTGCTACAATTTATCTGGCAGTTTCAATACTACCAAAAACAGCAGTGTACCACCACCCAGGGAGAAACCTTGTTTATTGAAAAGCCCGGAATCCTCAACCTTCACCAGGGGCCTGACTTTTCGGAGGCCCTTATCCGCATTGGTCAAACCACCTGGGCCGGCAACATCGAACTGCACCTGCGTTCATCAGATTGGTACAAACACCGGCATGAAACAGATATCCGTTATTCCAATATCATTCTTCATGTAGTATGGGAAGATGATCAGCCTGTTACAGATGATTTTGATAATCGGATACCCACTTTTGTATTGGCATCACGTATCTCTGCCTTACTGCTGGATAGGTATCGGTCCATGATGGTAACCAAACAACCAGTTCCCTGCCATGGCTTTTTGCCCTCACTCAATCAACTGGGATGGACGGCCTGGAAAGAGCGGTTAGTGGCTGAAAGGCTGGAAAGAAAATCGGCGAATGTATTGGCTGTGCTGGAACAATCCAATAACCATTGGGAAGAAGTTTGCTGGTGGTTGCTGGCTGCCAATTTTGGCAATAAAATAAACAGCCATTTGTTTGAACAGGTAGCCAAAAGTATTCCGATTACCCTCCTGGCCAAACACAAAAATCAAATACATCAACTGGAGGCTTTATTGCTTGGCCAGGCCAATCTTTTATCCGGACAGTACAAAGAAAAGTATGCAGTTATGTTACAGCGGGAGTATCTTTTTCTGAAGAAAAAATATAAGTTACAGGCAGTAAACAAACAACCGGCTTTTTTACGGATGCGGCCCGCGGCTTTCCCTACACTCCGGTTGGCGCAACTGGCCATGTTAACTTTTTATTCATCACATCTTTTTTCAAAAATAAAAGTGATTAACCAATTGGGAAATGCACTGGAACTATTCATGGTAACAGCCAATGATTACTGGAATGATCATTACCGGTTTGATGAATTGTCAGCCTTTCAACCCAAGCATCTGGGTAAACAGATGGCAGAAAATATTCTGATTAATACGGTGATACCCCTTTTGTTTGCCTATGGTTTATACCATCAGGATGAAACGTATACGGAAAAATGCATTCAATGGTTGCATCAGTTACCTGCAGAGCAAAACCGGATTACCAGGCAATGGCAGGTAGATGGAATTGGTAACAAATCGGCGCTTGATTCACAGGCATTGATAGAATTAACAAATTATTATTGTGTACACAAGCGTTGCCTGGATTGTGCGATAGGCAACAAAATTCTGAAAAACGGACTCTGATTACCAGTTGAATTCCATATCGAGTACAACCTCCGGGTGTAAAGTTCTTTCAACGGGGCAGGTACGGGCCGTTTTCTCAAGGATTTCTTTTTGTTTGTCATCAAGATTTAATCCGGGCGGGAAAAAAACATGGGCAATAATTTTGCCTATCCGGCGTGGATCGCTCACCATAATTTTAGTTATATCCAAACGGGTGCCATCCAGGAGGATATTCATAGTGCGGGCCTTAATGGCCATGGTTGTTACCATGCAGCTACCCAAAGCGGTTACAACGAGGTCAGTAGGGGAGAACCGTTCTCCTTTACCCTGGTTATCGGTGGGGGCGTCGGTTTCGATGTTGGTTCCGCTCTGGATATGCATAGCGGTGGTACGGAGGTCGCTATTGTAAATAATTTGTGAAGTCATTGTATCATTTTGCCATAAATTTACAAGTAACAAATCAAATGTTAGTGAAGAAGCTATTTTTTATAACAATTCTATTGAGTTCGGTTTTTGCATCTGCCCAACAGAAAGTGAAATCTGCTGCCGCTGACCTGAAACAGCAGCAGAAGGCAGAGCGTAGAGAAAAGATCAACCAGCTTATTAAGCAGGAAGAAGAAGGAGCCTTAATTTATCAGAAACAAAGTGCATTTGGCGTTAAATTCAATACCGATGCCTGGAGTATATTTTATGAACGTGGCAAATACAAAACCATCACCAAAACCAATTTATGGTGGCTTGAGTTGGGCGAACGAAAGCATCCTAAAGAAGAAAAAGTGCCCACCCTTAGCGCCTCTCAGGGCTTTTTAATCATCTCGAGCTATATATACGGTAAGCAAAACAATTTTTATTATCTTAAAGCAGGTCTTGGTAAGCAGACCCTGATTGGAGGTAAAGGCAATAAAAATGGGGTGGCGGTATCTGCCATTTATGGCGGCGGTTTTTCTGCCGGACTGTTAAAACCTTATTATTTAGAGATACAAAATCCGGTTACCAATACCAAGGAGCAAATCAAATACAATAGCAACGATAATCTATTTCTCGATCCAACAATCATACTGGGAAAAGGTAGTTTTGGAAAGGGGTTCAATGAAATTAATTTTGTACCCGGCGTACATGCCAGAGCGGCGCTTCGTTTTGATTATGGCCGGTATAATGAAGTGCTTTCAGCCATGGAAGTTGGTGTAAATGCTGAATATTATACGAAAGTCATGCCTATCCTGCTGCTCAATAAAGAGAATAAACTCTTTTTCAACGCCTATATCTCGCTTGTTTTTGGTAAGAGAAAGTAAGTTATTTTTGCAACTCCAAACGCCAAACGCTCAATAAGTATTATCAATGCAAGAGTTACCCATAGCCCCCCCCAACAATACTATATTAAAAAAGCCTAACTGGCTTCGGGTAAAATTGCCTATCGGCGAAAGCTATCAGCATGTTCGTGGACTGGTTGATACCCATAAATTACACACCATCTGTGAAAGTGGCAATTGCCCCAATATGGGTGAATGCTGGGGAGAAGGAACGGCAACTTTTATGATATTGGGCAATATATGTACAAGAAGTTGTGGGTTCTGTGCCGTAGCTACCGGAAGACCGGAAGCAGTAGATTGGGATGAGCCACAGCGGGTAGCCGGGGCAATACACCTGATGAAAGTGAAACACGCCGTGTTAACCAGTGTTGATCGCGATGAGTTAAAAGATGGTGGTTCCATTATCTGGTACAATACTATTGAAGCCGTTAAGGCACTCAATCCGGATACCACCATGGAAACACTGATTCCTGATTTTCAGGGTAAGGCTGAACAGGTACAACGCATCATCCTTGCAGCGCCACAGGTAGTGAGTCATAATATGGAAACCTGTGAACGCCTAACACGCCAGGTTCGTGTACAGGCCAAATACAGGCGTAGCCTGGAAGTATTGCAAATGCTGAAACAGGGTGGTATGCGCACCAAAACAGGTATGATGCTGGGTCTTGGTGAAACAAAAGAAGAAGTGATTCAAACCATGAAGGATCTTGTTTCAGTTGGTACCGATGTGTTAACCCTGGGTCAATACCTTCAACCTACTAAAAAACATTTACCGTTACAACGTTTTGTGCATCCGGATGAATTTGCGGAATTACGTAAGATAGGCTATCAGCTTGGGTTTGATTATGTAGAAAGTGGTCCGTTGGTTCGTTCATCTTATCATAGCGACAAGCATGTACTGCAGGGCTATGGCAGAAATAAATGGATGGAGGAAAAACAAGCGGCAATCATTTAATTTTTCATCGCGTCAGGATTCCCTGACGTTTTTTATTGGGTATTTATGAAATTTCAGCGACTAATGATTTCTTTCCTTCTTTTATCCATAATGGCCAATGCGCAATGGAAATGGAAGAATGTTGATTCTCTTTTTCAGCCTTTACCTGCTGCTATGCATGTATATGCAACCCATGATTCTACAGAAGGGAAACCCAATATCGCTTATTATGTTAGCGTTGATTTAAAAGACAGGTTGGTTGAGTTTACTACACAGGTTGGCAATGGTAAAAGATATACCCCTGCTCAATTTTTTGAACAGGAACAAAAACCATTATTGGTAATGAATACTACTTTTTTTGAGTTTGTGCATAACAGGAACCTGAATGTAGTAATCAAAGACGGGAACATAAAGGCTTATCAAGTGCATACCCTTACGGGTAAAGGCAGGGATAGCCTTACCTATCGTCATGTTTTTGGAAGCGCTATTGGTATAGATAAAAGAAGAAGAGCGGATATTGCCTGGTTATATACAGATTCTGCTGATAGGTATGCTTATGCAAGTCAACGGGTTATCCATACACTGAAAGATTCTGTACCACAACATACAAAAGCTGAGATGTTGCGGTATGGTGGGTTTAAAAAATGGAAAATGCGAACAGCAGTAGGCGGTGGCCCGGTATTGGTACAAAATGGTGAGATACAAATTACCAATAATGAAGAACTGAAATTCGCGGGTAAAGCCATTAATGATAAACATCCACGCACCGCGATGGGTTATACGGCCGATGATAAATTGATATTAATGGTGATTGAAGGTCGTTTCCCCGGAAAAGCGGAAGGCGCCTCACTCATACAAGAGGCACAAATGCTGCAACAGATAGGTTGTATAGAAGCCTTGAATTTAGATGG
The DNA here is from genome assembly GCA_023229465.1 of Chitinophagaceae bacterium. Lineage (GTDB taxonomy): Bacteria > Bacteroidota > Bacteroidia > Chitinophagales > Chitinophagaceae > Sediminibacterium. Next base: position 278,274 of record JALNZE010000002.1, on the reverse strand, counting down.
CGGAGGTAGTAGCTGCTTATTGATTAATGGCAAACAAACCATCACCCCAAGCGATAAAGAGGGGCAGCGGGCAGTGCCGGCGGTGGTTGTAATCAGAAAAAAATAACGGCAGGGTAAGGTTATTCAGTTCCCGTTTACTCACCCATTCTAATCTTTACTCAATCATTACAAGTATTTACGCACCTGTTTACAATGTGGCGTCTATAGTCTGTACCTTACAATCTTAATTTGCCGGGCATGATGAAAGCGTTGCTGGTTGATGACGAGGTTAACAATCTGGAGAGCTTACATTTTATGCTTCAGCATGATTGTGAGGGTGTAGAAGTAATCGGAAAGGCAGTTAATGCGGTACAGGCAAGAGATTGGTTAGCACGGCATACTGCCGATGTTATTTTTTTGGACATTAATATGCCCGGCGAAAATGGCTTTCAGTTTTTAAGCAGCCTTGTTACACAAAACTTTAAAGTGGTTTTTGTAACCGCTTATAACGAATATGCCATACAAGCCATTAAGGCAAGTGCATTGGATTATATTGTAAAGCCCGTTAATATTGATGAACTGCAAACCGCAGTGGAAAAAGTAAAGCGTTCGCTAAGCAGTCCTGTGGCGGCGGAACAAAACCGGCAGTTGTTAGAGCATCTTCTGCAATCGGTCAATAAAAAAACGCCACCCAAAAAAATCGCACTGCCTCAATTGGGTGGCATTAGTTTTATAGAGGTGGATGATATGGTGTCATTGCAGGCCGACAGTAATTACACCATTATACACATGAATAACATGCAAAAACTGGTGATCAGTAAAACCCTGAAGGATTTTGAAGAATTGCTTGATCAAACACAATTTGCAAGGATACATAAATCCTATATCGTAAACCTGCGATATATAAAAGAATACAGCACCACAGATGGCGGTGTTGTAAAAATGACAGATGGCAACCAGTGGAGCATCAGCCGCAGGCAACTGGATACTTTCCTGGAAAAAATGAAGACAGGCAGTTTGATGTTTGGTAAATAAACATTTCATTTTATACATTATTACCCAAACCAGTGTTATTAATGCGTTTTATCGTTTCGTGGTTACTTATTTTTTGTATGATCATTACCTGCCAGGCGCAGCAGGCAAACTATACTGCCTTTACGGTGAATGATGGCTTACCCAGCAATTTTATTTACGGGTGTATTGAGGATGATAAAGGCTTTTTATGGATAGCGACTGATGCCGGCATTGCAAGATTTGACGGAAAGCGCTTCCAGGTATTTACCATCCGGCAAGGCTTGCCGGATAATGAGGTGCTGGCAGTTGTAAAAGAGAAAAATGGCCGTATTTGGGTAAGCTGTTTTAAACAAAGCCCTGCTTATTTTGATGAAGTGAAAAACAGGTTTATTAATGCAAAAGAAGATAGCAATTTAGCGAAGGTTTCCGGTACCGGAATCATGTATGTTTATGCATTACAAAACGGTGGCGTGATGTATTATAATGAAAAAGGGTCCTTTATTTTCAGGAATAAAAAGCTCATTGAATATAATACGGAAAGGAAAGACATTAATTTTCTGATCAAAGAAAATGATGATGGCTCTCAATTAAGATTTGGCTCCGTAATTTACAACACCACGCTAAAAACATATCAATCAGGAATCTTCCATATACAGGGGGGGAGGTGTATAGACAGTATAGTCATAAGGAGCAACAGCTTTTCTGATCACCCGGGGCCGGGCATTGATGATGGAAAACTCTATGTATTCAACGGTGTTAAGAAAAAATGCTATATCTATTCCAATATTGGCATTCACCCCATTCGTTTTAAGCTTGATTCTATTAATATTCCGGAACCTTTTTTTATTTTTAGTCTTACAGGTTCTTATATAAACCTTTATAGCTACTCAGGTAAAATATATGTTTTTGACAAAAACACTTTGCAACAGCAGTTTATTATCAGCGGTAAATATGCGCCTAACTCCCTGTATAACGATAGTAAGGGAAATATATGGGTAAGTACCATTGATAAAGGATTAATACTCTATAAAAAAAGACAATTTGATAATATTAGCATGCCCGGTGATTTCAGTAACACCAATTTTTTAAGTATTGCCCGTAAGCAGGATGGCACATTACTGGCCGGCAATTATTATGGGGAAGTATTGGAAACCAACGGTAATGCATTTACAATTCATTCAAGCCCTCAAAAAAGCAGAGCCATCTTCAGGCAACGTAAGATACTTCTGTCACAAAATAAAATCTTCACCTTTTCCGAAGCTGGTGTTTTTGTAAATTTTACAAAACAGATCACAACTCCAATAGCCAACCTGTTTTATGCGAAAACGGCCATTAATTACAATGACAGCACTATTATTACCGGCGTTATCGGGGGACTGCAAAAACTAAATACCCGCACAGGAAAAGTTACTTTACTGTTCCAGGCTTTTAAGAGGGTAACAGCATTGGTTAAAGCAAATAATGGCGCAATTTATCTTGGATCTACAGATGGTTTATATAAATATGATTATATTAATAACAGCAAGGTTGCATTCAAACAGAGCGATCCATTGCTAAACGAGAATGTTGTTGCACTTTGTACCACAGCCGATAACCTGCTATGGATGGCCACATCCGGCAATGGTATAGTAGCGCTAAAAGATGATAAAGTATTGCTTCATATTACAGAAAGGGAAGGCATTATCAATAATTCATCCCGCAGTATAACGGCGGCAAGACCTGGGCAGGTTTGGTTAGGCACTGCCGGAGGTATAAGTGTAATTAACTATACGTTGCAGGATAATGAAGTTAATTATACCATGCAACACCTGTCTGTAAATGATGGACTAACCAGTAATGTGATCAACGAAATGCTTTACCGGAACGATACCGTTTATGCAGCCACCGCCAATGGTATTTCGGTGATACCTGCCGGCATTTCTATTCCTGTATTTAATATTCCCATTCAAATAATAAACGTTAGCATTAATCAACGTGATACAATCATCACAAATAAATATGATCTTGGTTATCATCAGCAAAATATTCTTATCCGGTTTGCAGGTATCGAATTGAGCGGCCACTTCAAAAATCTCCAGTACACATTGGATAATAATAAGAACTGGATTACTTTAGATGAGAATACCCTGAACCTTCAGCTCAATAATGGTCGCCATACTTTGCAGGTGAGAGCCGTGGATGTAAATGAAAATATCAGTGATAAAATACTTACCGTTCAGTTTAACATTGCCACACCTTTTTGGAAAGCAGCCTGGTTCTGGCTGGTAATTGCCATAGGCATACAATTACTAACCATTTACCTGATAAGCCTTTGGCAGAAAAAAAGAAAAGAAACCAAACTGGCTAAAGAAATCGCCGGCGTGCAAACAGCCTCACTGGAACAACAGGCCTTTACTTCCTTAATGAACCCGCATTTTATGTTTAATGCACTCAACAGCATTCAGCATTATATTAACCTACAGGACAGGCAAAGCGCCAATCGCTATCTCACTGATTTTGCTTCACTCATCCGTAAAAACTTTGAAGCGGCCCAGCAATCCTTTATTCCCCTGGAACAGGAACTGGAAAATGTACGGATTTATTTGCGTTTAGAGCAAATGCGGTTTACCAACCGGTTTTCTTACCGTATTACTGTTGATGAAAGCCTGGATATTGATCATTGGATAATACCCACAATGATGCTGCAACCCCTTTTGGAAAATGCATTGCTGCATGGCATAATGCCTTCAGTTATTATGGGGGAACTGATAATTGATCTAAAAGAGAAAGATGAAAATCTATTGATCACCATTACCGATAATGGTATTGGCATTGCAAACAGCCGTGCATTAAAAGAAAATAGTGAACACAAAAGTCATGGCATGGAATTAATAAAAAAACGTATTGCAGCGCTTAACCATTTTGTTAAGCAGCCCATCATCCTTACTATGACTCCGGCTTTTGACAACGCTAAAAACCCCGGCAATCAAATTATACTATTCATTCCTGCCAAACTGCATAAAGCCTGGCTGCAAGCCCAGCAGAAATAAAACTGAATTCCGCAACAACACCCAGGCGGGAACAATAAAAACTACTTTATGACAGGAAATCAAAAAATAAATTTTGTACAATTTTTACTTCTTTTTTGTATCCTGGCAAGTTGTGGACAGCCTGTTAAAACAAATGACTACCTGCTTTCATTTTACGATACAACTAAGAATGAATATGGCTATAAGGATCAAAAGGGAGCAATAATTATTCCGCAAGGAAAATATCAATTTTGTTTTACAGATACCTTTAACACCTATGCTATAGTATTAAAGAAAAACTTTGGCTTTGTTGCTATTAACAGACAGGAAAAAGTTTTATATAAAGTATTCATTTTTGACAATGGCCCTGACTATCCATCAGATGGACTTTTTAGAATGATAGAAAATAGTAAAATTGGTTTTGCAGACGCTACTACCGGAAAAGTTTTGATTAATCCTCAGTTTGATTGTGCCTTTCCATTTGAGGAGGGAGAAGCGAAGGTTAGTACACATTGTAAAATACAGTCAAATGGAGAGCATAGCATTTGGTTAAGTGATAATTGGTATTACATTGACAAGAAGGGAAAAAGAATTAAAAAATAGAATTCTAAACTACCCATCAGGCAATTGGTTATTCCTTTACCACTCACTCACTCAGATGCTTCACTTACACAATTAAACGTAGGTTTTGCACAGGCAGCATTGCACTTGCTTATATCCGGGCCTATTTTAGTATAGGCTTAACCAATACTAAAACAATCTTCAATGAAAAAGACACTAATATTTTTAATGCTGTTGGTTACTATACAAATGTCAGACGCTATGAGTACAATGCTTAATAATCAAACAAAGAATGGGACACCTGTTTACCTCGGTAAAAATGATCCCATATTCCTATTAATCAAAGGAAGGGCGATAACCGATTTGGCGATGTCTGCAAAAAGAGCGGACCCGGCTTCTGAAGAGAACAAATTGAAGAAAGCAAAAATGGAATCATGGCCTGAAGAAAAGCAAAATCAATACAATGATATATTTTTAAAATCACTTAGGGATTATACTGACCAGGCACATTTCGATTTTGGGATATTTATGCTGATTTTCAATGATTTTGGAAATACGGACCAAAAGAAATTTGTAAATGAATCTGATTTTCGTGTTCAATGGCTTGGCGGGAATAAATATGCGGCTGAGTTTTGGGACGATGGTCTTGCAGCAAATTCAGAAGCAAATGCCGTGCTTTGGGCACATGAGCTTGCTGCGAGTGCCAGGGCTAAGAAAAATCCGGATTCCAGACTTGTGGATGTCGAAACTATCAAAAAAACTTACGCCAATGCCCGGAAAGCCATTACAAGTGGTAAGCAGAAACGATACACCCAGGTGATGGCTTTGCTATATACCAAAGAGAAGGATGGCTCGATTCTTTTTCATGATCCGGGTCAGATGATGCATGATTTTAAATTTTAAATGAACCTCGCTGTCACAAGTGTCGGGAATTTCAACTGTTAGTGGATGCTGCAGTATCCATCATGCAATCGGCTATCCGTTTACCACTCACTCAACCACAAGCCTCACTCACGCAACTAAACCCCGACATTGCACAGGCAGGCTTGTGCATTTTTAAATATAAAACTATTTTAGTACTGGTTTACAATGTTCGTTAAATTACCCTCTCAATGAAAAAAACGCTCACACTTTTATTGCTGGTGGTTTCAGTGCAATTGTTTGCACAATCTTACCCTATTACAGGTATTAATATTTCGTTGCCGGCCAACCCCGATGCCAATACAGCCAATTGGGGAACTGGGCAAAACTTTTTTAGTATAAATGTATCGTATAGGCCGTTGGCCGGAAAATTAGATCCACAATTAGAAGAATGTAAAATATTGGTTTTGATAAAAAAATCTGGTTCTAAAGTTTGTGGTACTTATACAAAAAATAGTGCACCAAATCCAAATTTCACTTCTGTCAATAAAATTTGGAATGGACCAATTGCAGTTAGTTTATTAGGACAGAATTGTACTTTGGCCCCGGGAGAATATGAGTTATGTGTTAGGTTTTACGGCGGACCATTAAATAATCCTATAAGTGAAGAAAAATGCAAGGCTTTTACTATTAAATCAACAAATGTTTCATATATAAAACCACAAAATATTTTACCGGTAGATAATTCAAATTTCAATACAAGTATGGTATCTAAGCCAGTAATATTTAAGTGGACATCTGTTGTGCCAAACCCCAACGAACAAGTAACCTATCAATTAAAAGTATGGAAAATAGCTAGTGGGCAAACCCCCACTCAGGTAATAAATCAAAGTCAGCCTTTGGTAATAAAAGATATCATAAATGTTTCTCAAACTATAGTAACCAATTTAATTGATCCATCTTGTCTAACTCCTTCTACTTGTCAATTTGTATGGCAAGTGCAAGCAATGGGATTAAATGGTAAAACTTATGGAACAAATAATGGCAAAAGCGATTTTACTGTTTTTAAAACCGGAACTGAAAATAACAATACAACCAATACAACAGCATGTGGAACTATCTCAACAAAAACATTTGCTATTGGTGATGAAATCAGTCTATCAGATGATTTTAAGATGAAGTTTACTGCTGTACCAACAGGTACGAATGATTCTTTAACTGGTGTAGGAACGGTAAGAGTAAAATGGTTAGGTATTTTTAATATAAAATTTAAGGGAATAAAGATTAACAATCAGGATAAATTATGTGGCGGTGCTATTTATACAAATACAGATCCAAATCAAGTTTATCCTGTGCAGTTTCTGGTTAATGCAACAAATGTTAATAATTACGGGGGAGCTTGGACTATAAGCCAATTGAAATCAGTATCCCAATATATCAAAAGCAATAAATATTTAAAACCACTTGTACCTGCTGCAAATCAAGTTGATAGTTTATTAGCCATTCAACCCATTAATATGCCGGTTGGGTATTTTAAAAATGGCGATACCTCAAACGCATTTGGTTTTACAGAAATGATTTTCAGGCCTGATTTTGCTGAATTTGAAGCTATAGCATCTTTAAATACGGAGAAGATTTTTAAAAACCCAAGTAATTCATTATATGGAACAGAGTCAATAGGATTACATGGAGTTGGAATAAAATTTACAAATAGTGGATTAAATGGAGTTGTTGGTTCGTTGAAATTAATGGAGCCTTTGGTTGTTTCATATGCTAATACCGGGACAGAAAATCTTAAACTCACATTTAATAAAGAAGCATCAGGGCATATTGGAAACGGAATAGTATTTAGTGGTACCAACACCGACTTTTGGAAATATAATATTGATGTTGATATGGATTTGCCTAAAGAGTGGCTTGTGCCGGTTGATACAACAAAAACCAATGTTAGTTTTAATTTCCAATTTAATACATCTAAATGGACTGATTTTTTGGCAGAAGGTACATTACCTGCCTGTATTATACCTAATGCGAAAGGTTTGGGTATTGAATCTGCTGTTATAGCCTATGATCATTCTTTTGTTGCAAATCCAACGGGAATGGTATTTCCTACAGGTTATGCCGGCAATACAAATAATTTCTTTTCAGGGTTTTATTTAAAAAACTTCAAACTTACTCTGCCAGATGAATTAAGAAGTTATGCCGATACCAGTAAAAAAATTGAAATTATTGCTCAAAATTTAATAATAGATGAGTATGGGCTTTCAGGAAAAATATTTGCAAATAACGTAATTAATTTCCCCAAAGCTAATATTGGAAATCTAGGTGCAAGTATAGACACTGTTAGTGTTAGTTTTGCAAATGGAACGCTTACCGAAGGTAAAATGTTAGGTAAAATAACATTGCCATTAAGCTCAACCGACAATGTCTCCAATGCTTTAAATTATTCGGCTTTATTTGCTTCTAATAATTCTTCAATTGTTTTTTCTTTAAAACCAGGAGGAGATATTACTTCGAAATTTTTAGGAGAAGGAAAGCTACAAATTGATCAAACCTCTACTCTAAATCTTACCCTTTCAAAAGTAAACAAGAAAAGAGCAATTAGTTTTGATATTGACATTAATGGAAGTATATATTACCCTTCTGGAAAAATTATTGATCCCGGTAGCGTACTGCCACTTGATTTAGACCTTTCATGCAATTTTCAACATTTAGGAATGACATATGTTACAGGAACTGCTGATAATTTTAGCTTTAATCCGGGCCAGTGGTCTTTTGCCAGCCCTCAAAAAAAACTATCTGGTTTTGCTTTTACAATAACTGATGTTAAACCAAAAATAGACCCTATTGGAACAGGAACAGAAAAACAATATTTATTTAAAGGAGGTGTTGAACTGGTAGCCAAAATAAATATTGGCAGTGAAAATTCCAATATTGCCATTAGTGGAGATACCAAGATTGTGCTTAGAGGTGCTATTGAGTCTGAAAAGTACACACCACCATCATCTTCCAGCAATACTGGTTCTATTGCTAATTTGAATACTATTACCGCCCAGTCACAAACGATGGGAGCAATTAATACAAATGACCCAGGTGTAATTACGGCAGCAGTAAAAGCTGATTTTGGTTTTCTCACACAACTCAAACCTAAGTATTTAGGAGTACAAGTAAAAAGCATTCATATTGATGCTACCATGCCAGCTGTTAAGATTAAGGGTTCGGTAGAGTTTTATAAAAATGATGTTATATATGGCAATGGATTTAAAGGAGAATTACAAGCCAAATTTACTACACTGAACATGGCTATACAGGCAGGGGCAGTTTTTGGTAACACGAAATATATACCTGGTAGTAATGGCGTTGGTTTTAAATACTGGATGGTAGAAGCACAGGTAAATTTACCGCCACCGGGTATTGTTTTTATGACGGGTGTTGCATTCAGAGGGTTTGGTGCAGGTGTGTATAGTCGTATGAATATGACGCCACCGGTAATATTTAATCCTGCAACTGCGGCTGCCAGTACATTTGGTGGAGCGGTATTTACACCAGATGCAACGGTTAAAATGGGCTTTAAAGCGAAAGCCATTATTGCCACAACCCCTAAAGAAGAAACTTTTAACGGAAGTGTGGCACTATCTGCTGAATTCAATTCAACAGGAGGTATGAATTTTATTCAGTTTGATGGTTTGTTCAATTGCGGTGCTAAGATTGGGGAAGAAGCACAGGCATTTGCCAATGGCGCTATCAATGTAAAATATGATTTTCCCAATAAAATATTCAGCATGAATACACTGCTGAATATTAATAAAGACCCAATATCTACCCCAACACCTATTTCTACCCGGTTATATGTAAACAGTAAAACGAATAAGTGGTATTTTAAAGCGGGCATTCCTGATACACCAATGATTGTTAGAATTTCAGGTGTTGATATACAATCATACCTGATGTTTGGTAACGATTTAGGCAATGATATTCCCAAAGGCTTTATGAGAGAAACAAGAAATGGATTTGCCTCTATTGGCTACTCTTTACCTGCATTTACAGAAACTGCAACTGGCGATAATAAATACCAGTCGGCTAAAGGTTTTGCATTTGGACTGGGCATTAACTACAAAACTTCTAGTGGGTGGAGTGTAGTAGACTTTCATGGAAGTGTATGTGATTGTCGACGCTTCCTTGATATCAATTATAGTATTGTAGCAGGTGGAGAAATTGCTGCTTCTTTACTACAATATGCAAATTGTACAGGATTTGGGAAGGGCTGGAGGGCTAAGATGAGTATAGCGGTGTATGCTGGAGCAATACTCAATTATAACTACAGCCTTCCATTGGCTGGGTCCGCTTCTGGAGAGTTGGGCAGGGTTTCGGCTGCTGCTTATGCCACAGCAGAGTTTCCTAACCCAACATTTATAGAAGGGGAGTTGAATGGAGATTTCTCTATTGCCGGGTATGGTGTGGGCTTTCATAAATATTTTGTTAGTGGTAACCAATGTGCCGGAACAGAACAAACTCCAGACCCTGCTTCCAGCACTTACACCCAGCAAAATGTAGCTGATTCATTAAATTATTCACTGATTAAGAATATTGTCACTCCGGGCACTACTAATGTACCCCGTACAACTGATTTTTCCGTACTACTCAACTATCCTTACAATGAACCATTTGAAGTAGAAGAGCAACAATCTTCTGGTGAAATTATAGTAAGACAATTCAGGGCTAATTATACTGTTACGTTAAAGCAAGATTCCCTAAGTGGTAATGTTAATCAGCCGGGAGGAATGGTTGCAGCACCTTCAATGACTGCCAATAAAATTAGCGGAGTTTCTACTTCTACAACAACGGCAAATACGAATGCAAATTTGGTTGCCTTATTGCCTGCAAGTGCAGATATGTTTGGTGCAAAGCGATTTGTACTTACTAAAACGAAATTTCTTACTAATCCTTTAAAGGCGAATACCAGTTATCGGTTTCAGATTGTGGGTAAGTTAGAAGAAATGATTGGTGGAGTATGGAAACCTGTAAAAAAGAAAGATACCAATGTGGCCATAGTACAAACAGAGAAATTGTGGTTTAAAACAAACTCAGACCCCGTAAATACCGCTATCTCCGGATCATCAAATTCCCTTAAGAAGACTTTGTAAGCTAAAACATTATGACAATGATTACACTTCATATACGAAAATTGTTACTGCTCATTCTGGCGATTATTTTTACAATAACAGGTATAACACAGACCGAGAATAAAAAGCCAATTGCATTAGTTGCCCGTAGCTATGCAGATCATATTGTGCTGCGATATTTTGCAACTACTCCTGCTTTATTTAATACTGCAAATAAGTTAGGTTACATTATTGAAAAATCTGTTGTTGTTAATAATACAGCAATAGAAAAACTCCGCTATCTGCCATTGAAAGCATCTCCTTTTGTTAGGTGGAATGAAGCGAAGTGGGAAGCTGGATATAAGAATGCTGCATTTACAGATAGTAATGAATTGAAGCTGGCTGGTTTAGCCATGGCATTTTCAGATAGTGCTGCATCTGCAATGAAAGGAGATGTGTTGAGTGATGATTTGAAATCATTGAAAGAACAGCGAGATAATGCCAGTATGAAATTTGGATTTACATTAATTGCTGCTAACAGAAGCAAATTGGCAGCAGAAGGTTTAGCCCTTAGAATTTCTGATTTTGATGTAGTTGCTGGTACAACATATGTTTACAGAATTCGGGTCAATCAGCCAATAAAAACTAATCTGGATGACTGGGTGTATGTACAAGTACAGTGTAAAAATTTTAATGCTGCTTATTTAAGAAATGATACAACTATTAAAGTAATTGAAGCTGATAAAAGTATCAGTTTTACTTTTCCTGAATCAACAGAATATTATGCTTTCAATGTTCAGCGTTCTGATAATAATGGTATTACTTATAAAAAATTAACAGATATGCCTTCCATAAAGCTACAACCCGTTGGTTATATTAATAAAACAGACTATGGTTTTGTAGACGCTGGTTTAATCAACAATAAAAAGTATCATTACAGAGTAACTGTTTCTACGCTTTTTGCAGATGAATTAATATTAAGTGAGTTTTCTGCAATGCCAACAGATCAAACTCCGCCGCCAGCCCCCTTTCTAAAATCGGCCGACCATATTAAGCCAAAAGAAATTGAATTGACTTGGGAGATGATTGAAAAAGATGCCGGTGATTTGAAAGGATTTACCATCAGCAGAAGTAGCAATGAAAAAACAGGGTATCAAAAAATCACAAAAGATTTACTCCCAACTTTAACCAGAAAGTATGTAGATAAAAACTTTGACCCAGATGGTTCTATTTACTATGTAGTGGAAGCTATTGATACAGCGGGTAATATCAGCCGTTCTTTTCCTGCTTATGTAACACTTATTGATAGTACAGCACCACATGCACCAATAATTACATCTGCCATTATCGATTCATTAGGAAAGATAACTATAACAATTCAACCTAACGAAGAAAAAGATTTTATGGGATATCAATTATTAAAAGCAAATCAAGCAGACCATGAATTTTCTGTAATTGAAGAAACATTTAATGATAGTATCTATAGTCCAAAATATATTTTATACGATTCAACCACTTTAAATACGCTTACTAAAAATATATATTATAAACTCTATGCTTTTGACACCCATTATAATCAATCAGGACCTTCTAAGATTATTGAATTAAAAAGAAGGGATACTATACCACCAATTGCTCCAATAATAACAGATTATAAGGTTAGTGATTCTTCAATTAATATAAAATTTATAAATTCTTCTAGTGATGATGTAACATATAATATCTTATTAAAGAGGATAATGGGCAAAGAAAAATATGATACTATTTTTAGAAATAATAATTCTAACATAACAACATATCAAGATAATAACATTTTTTCCAACAATCAATATGTGTACGCCATGATAGCAAAGGATGAATCTGGTATGTATTCAAAACTTTCTAATTCAATTATTTTGAAAACGATATTAAACAATCGAATTCCTGCCCCGGTTATTAATGGACTGTATGATAAAGCCACCGAAAAAGTAACTTTAAAAATAACTATTGATGAAAAATTAATCGGTAAAAAAATAATGGTTGATATCTATTACAGAGTGGATGAAAATGAGGATTGGAAATTGCTGATAACGGCACCGTTTGAAAAAGGGAAACAATTTATTCATGAACCTGGTAAAGGACAAAAGAAAATACGTTATGCAGCAAAACTAGGTGATGAGAATAATAAGGTTTCAAATTTTAGTAAAGAAGAGATAATAATTTATTAATCATTTTATATTTAACCCAGGCAAATGAAGCTAACTAAACTTATATGTATATGTTTTTTGTTTGGATTTGTGAATCTAAGTGCACAAGATAGCACCAATAAAAAATTTCCTATAAAAGTCACCGGCACCATGGGCATTACCTATGAAGGCTATGGCCTGAATGTTAAACCAACCGGCAGTAATATTTACACGCCCCGCCGCCCATGGAACCAGGTTCGTTTTCTTTTTGCACCAACTCTTCAGTTTGGTAATAAGTTCAGCCTTCCGCTCAATTTTAATTTTGCTTCTGTGGCCACCAATTTTGCCGGTCCTTATGCAGGCCTCAAAAACCAAAGTATTGGACAATGGCTTACCAATCCCATGAATAACTTTAGCATCAATCCTGCATACAAGTGGGCAGAATTATTATTGGGTACGCAATATCTGAAGTACAGCGATTTAAGTACCGGCGATATAGGTATTTTTGGGGCAGGTTTTAATCTTCATCCCGGTAAATTTATGTTCAGGTTTTTTACAGGAACCTCGCAACAGGGTATTAACTACGCGGCTGCACCACCGCCAGGAATAACTGGGGCATTTAAAAGAACCCATTACATGTTTCAGATAGGAACAGAAGTTGAGGGCAGCCATAAAGTTGCTTTTAATTTTTCTAAAGGAAAAGACGCGGTAACCTCAGTTACCGCACCGCCACTTGCCATCAAACCCCAGGAAGGGTTTAATACGAGCTTTATACTCGATAAATACTTTAAAAAAGGATGGTTTATTAACCTGGAATCCGCACTTAGTTTTTTTACCAGGGATTTGACTCAGCCATTGATACCGGGGGCTGATAATTTATCATTCAAACCCTTTATTGCAGCAAGAACATCTACCGCGAAAGACTTTGCAGGACAGATGAGCGTTGGAAAAAAGTCGCCAAACCTGGACATCAGTTATGCTACCAAATACATTGGAGCCGGCTATCAAACAACCGGTTTTCCTTTTATGCAGCCGGATCATTGGGATAATACTATTAACACCCGTTTCAATACATGGAAAAATAAAATAAATGTTACGGCCAGTATGGGCCAACGTGTAAACAATATTAGTAATACTTCATTAAGGGCCAGCCAGTTCCTTGGCAACCTTAACTGGTTTACACAATTCAACGACCGTTTTAGCCTGAATATTAACTACAACAATTTTGGTTTTCAAACAGCCAGCGGCTTAAACCCTTTTGGTATTAAAAATGTAAGTAATGATTTGGGCATAAGCCCAATGTATACCTGGACAACCGCTACTATGACACATCTTTTAACTGTAAGCTATAATTACAGTAAGTACGATGAACGGGATGTGATAACCGGCATCACCACCAGTAATAACACACATACGGCATTGCTTACGTATGTACCTGTTTATTTTAATAAAGAACTAACACCAGACTTTAGTGTACTCTATTTTACCAATACCATGCCTGCGTTTAAGAATACATTTATTACCTTAAGCAGCAGCCTGGGTATGCCGGTGGCTAAAAAGAAAATTCAGCTTAGGGGACAACTACAATATACCATTGGCAAACTCAATACATTTACCGCTAACAATAACCTGGTTGTTTCCTGTACTATTGACTGGAAGATAAATAAAAAATTAAGCTGGAATAGCTTTTTCTCTACAAATTATTACAGATATGGCAATGAACTTGGCTCAATACCCTTAATTGGTGCTAATTATCTGGAAAGTTCAGTGAGAACAGGGTTGCAATACAAATTTTAAATATAGCAGGTAATACAATCAGTACATCGTTGCCTGAAAAAACAGTATATATGAAAAAAAATATCTCTCTTCCCCTTTTTTTGGTAGTTGCGTTTACAGCCAATGCACAATTAAACACAACCCTTAATATACAACCCACCCCAACAGCCGTATTGAGTGAATGGTCGGGGAAAAATGCTATGGTAACCTTTATCGTAACCAAAATAGATTCAATACCACAACAGGCCATTTTTAAAACGGAAATGAAACTGATAGATGGAACGGTTATTGGCGTAACGGATATTACCAAAGCAGTACCCATCATACTTACCAAAGGCACCCGGGTTTATTTCAGTAAAGATGTGATGCCTTTGGAAATCATGAATTTTACAGGTAAATACAAAGCAATATTAGACCGAACAGGAAAACTACCTGCAGATAATTACCAGTTATGTGTTCAGTTGATAGGTCAGGGCCCTTTAGGTTTTCAACCTTTAGTGGCTGCCAAATGTAAAATTTTTAATATGGCTGCATTACAATTACCTATTTTGGTCATGCCTGCCAATAATGCTGTTTTAAATAAACTGTCTGCACAAACTGCCATTACTTTCAGATGGACGCCTTTAATTCCTCAAACACAAAACCTGCCTACTTACCGGCTACAGGTTTTTGAAGTATTAGCCAACCAGCAACCGGTGCAGGCATTACGCAGTAACCAACCTTTGCTTGATGTTTCTGTAAAAGCGATCACCCAGTATATATGGCGGCCAGGTTTGGCTTTTAGTGCAACGGATTCACTGCCCGTTAAGTTTATATGGACGCTCCAAACATCAGATGATACCGGGTTACCTGTTATACAAACAGATGGCAACGGCGAAAGCCGAAGTGAACCTTTTCTATTTATGATAGAGGCAACTAAGCGGAATGAAAAAAAGAAGGGGGCAGGGTTGCTATAACAAAAGGTTTTATACCATTGATTATAATTTAATTATTAATTATTTCAACTCCCACACCAGTGCACTCGCCCCCAATATGGCTGCATCAGATTCTTTTAAATGACTCACCAGTATTTTCACTTTGTGCTGGAAAACCTGTATCAGGTTGGCTTCCATATGTTCCCTGGTAGGTTTTAAAATCAGATCGCCGGCTTTGGTTAAACCACCAAATAATATGATGGCTTCCGGACTGGAGAACATCACAAAATTAGCCAATGCCATACCCAGTATTTTTCCGGTGTATTCAAAAATTTCCTTAGCTAATTCATCACCTTCTACGGCTGCTTCATATACTTTTTTGGAGTCGAGGTCTTCTTTGGCAATTTTTCTGAGCAGGCTCGGTGTCGTGCTTTTTGAAAGTAATTCGAGCGCTGTTAAACGAACGCCCGTTGCAGAAGCATAACTTTCCAGAGACCCTCTCTTACCAGTGCCATCATGCATTCTTCCGTCCGGAATAATGATGGTGTGGCCCAGCTCACCGGCAAAGCCATCATGGCCATAAATTAATTTACCGTTAGCAACAATACCACTACCCACACCGGTACCGAGGGCAATCAGGATAAAATCTTTCATCCCCTTTGCTGCACCATACATCATTTCACCAAGGGCGGCTGCATTGGCATCATTGGTGAGTACAACAGGTAATTTAAATTTATCCTCTACCATTTTGGCAAGCGGCAAAATGCCCTTCCAGGGAAGATTAGGCGCATACTCAATAGTGCCGGTATAATAGTTGCCATTGGGGGCACCCAGGCCAATCCCTTTCATTCTGCCTATACCTCCGGCCTGCTCAATCATCGGAATAAGGTTGGCATGCAGCTCATCAATAAAACTTTCTACTTCCTTGTGTTTTTTGGTCGACATCTCGCTTGAAAATAGCAGGTTGCCGAGCCTGTCAACAATGCCGAATTTTGTTCCTGTACCGCCGATATCTATCCCAACAGCCAACTGTTCTAAACTGGGTTTTGTTCTTGCCATATTCGTTGAATTTTCCTGGTCCGCCATAATCAAATAAATTATACTGAAAATTAATGTCCGCTGCTCAGTTGTTCATCAAAATCCAAACCCTGTGCATGCAGTACGCTTTTTAATTTCAATGCCAGTATGGCTAATAGCGCAAAACCAACCGCTGCCAGCAAATAGGAGTTGTGCATGCCAATGGAAGCATTGTCGCCAATAGCGCCTTGTAAAGGTGGTATCACTGCTCCCCCAAGAATCATCATAATTAAAAATGCAGAACCCTGGCTGGTATATTTTCCTAATCCACCCACACCCAAGGAAAAAATACAGGGCCACATAACAGAACAGCATAAGCCGCCAGCCATAAAAGCATATACAGAAATAATACCATTTGTAAATACCCCTACCAGCATGGCAATGGTGGCCAGTGTGGATACAGCCACTAATGTTTTCACAGGTTTTTCCTGACCAAAAAAGAAAGCTGCAATGGCAATCGCTATCCAAATAGCATAACCATAAAGGTCAGTAATATCATTGCCATATACTTTACTAACGCCTAGTACCACGGCAAAAGCGATGAACGGAACAAGAATCATCATAATTTTTTTGGTAATACCTTTCAAATTAAAAACACTAATGGCGCCTGTCCACCGGCCAATCATTAAACTGCCCCAGTATAAGGAAACGTATTTGGATATTTTACTTTCATCAAGTCCCAGATCTGTTAAGTACCCCGGTGTTTTTAAAAGGGCGCCAAAATTATTATCGATGGTTACTTCCACCCCTACATAAACAAATATTCCGATCATTCCATAAACAAGTTGTTGGTATTTCATGGCGCCCCAGCCTTCACTATTTTTAATAGCGCTGTTATTCGAGTAAAACAACACTACTACCACCGAAACGATGGTCATAAGCAAGAGGGATAGCTTGGGAACATCTGTAAATTGTCCTACCACAATGATGGCGCCAATCAATAATGTCATTACCAGTAAAGAGGCCGCGGCTTTATTGGCTTTTTCAAATTTTTCATCATTCTTGCCTTCAGGTAGTTTCGAGAAGAAGAAGAAGATGGCCACTGCGGCAAAAACACCGGCAACAATCAAATACAATACATTGATATTGGTAACAGTTACAACCGCATTCTTACTATCGGCAGTGCCAAACAAAAAGAAACTAACTATCAATGGTCCGAGTGTGGTACCTAATGAGTTGATGCTACCACCCAGGTTAAGTCTGTGCGAACCCGTTGATGGGTCACCCAGAACGATGGCAAAAGGTTGGGCAGCCGTTTGCTGTAATGAAAAGCCAAGTGCAACAATAAAAAATGAAGCAAGTATGGCCGGGAAAGAATTGGCATTGGCAGAAGGAATAATCAGCAATGCCCCTACTACTGAAATCAGTAAGCCATAGATGATGCCTCTCTTGTAGCCTATTTTGTTTAAAATATCATAACCCAATATGTTGGAACTGATAAACAGAAACAGTGAACCGATAAAATAGGCCCCATAAAAAGCGGAACCGATCAGTTGCGACTCAAATTGGTTCAGGTTGAAATGGGTTTTACAAAATGGGATGAAAATACTGTTGGAGGCAGCAATAAATCCCCAGAAGAAAAAAACAATGACCAGTGTAGCAAGTGCACCGGTATTAGTTGGCTGTTTGGCTTGGTTCATAACAATCGTTGATTTTGGGTACAGGATGTAAAATAAAGAATTTAAGGAATCAAAAAATTTAAAAAGAGAATTTGGTGGAATGATTTAAGTTACTAACTTGAAAGAAATCTTTTAAAAGGAGTTAGATGGAGATTATTCATATAAGTGCCGAGTGCTACCCGGTTGCCAAAGCGGGCGGTTTAGGCGATGTGGTGGGCGCTCTGCCCAAATACCAGGTAAAAGCCGGACATATTGCCAAAGTGGTGATGCCCATGTACCGAACCAAATTCCTGTATGCGAATGATTGGACGGTTGATTTTAAGGGCTCCTCTAATTTGGGAAACTGGTTCTTCGAGTACACAGTAATTAAAGAAAGTAGTAATAAACTTGGGTTTGATCTTTTTCTGATAGATATCAATGGCTTGCTGGACAGGCAAAAGATATATGGGTATGAGGATGATGCAGAAAGGTTCACCGCCTTCCAGATAGCGCTGGTTAACTGGATGAGCAGCTGGGAACACCAACCTGATGTGGTACATTGCCATGATCATCATACAGGGCTTGTTCCCTTTATGATGCAGTATTGCTATGATTATGCCCACCTGAAAAATATCCCCACTGTTTTTACCATTCATAATGCACAATACCAGGGTTGGATGGGCTGGGATAAAAGCAGGTATATACCCAGGTGGGATCTTTGGAAAAGGGGCATGCTGGAATGGGCCGATCAGATCAATCCGCTGGCTTCGGCTGTAAAATGTGCCGGTAAAGTAACTACGGTTAGCTGGAGTTATATGGATGAGTTAAGAGTTAACTCCAATGGAATGGAAAAATTATTCGAATTTGAAAAAGGAAAATGCTCCGGTATTCTCAATGGGATCGATAATGAAGTATGGAACCCTGCAACCGATAAATACCTCTCCGACCATTTTGATGTAGAGACTGTAACAGAAGGTAAACAAAAAAATAAGGAAGGTTTATGCCTCCGGTTTGGATTGGATCCTGAAAAACCACTCTTTGTTTTTATTGGAAGACTGGTGGGTGAAAAAGCGGCAGATATTTTACCCGATGCCATTAAAACAGCCATACACCATACCCAGGGTGAGGCCGGCTTTTTGGTGCTGGGCAGTGGTGATACCCAGGTGGAATGGGCATTTCAGCAAATGGTCGAGCCCTATACAGGAATTTTTAATACGGTAATCGGCTATGATGAAACCTTAAGTCACCAAATGTATGCCGGGGCCGATTTTTTATTGATGCCCAGCCGGGTAGAACCCTGTGGCTTAAACCAAATGTATGCCATGCGGTATGGAACGGTACCAATAGTTAGAAGTACCGGTGGCTTACAGGATACGGTTGTAGATATGGGCAACCCCGATGGTTTTGGTATACGGTTTAATAATGCCGATATATTTGATGTGGATTACTCCATTGGCCGTGCCTTGTCTGTTTATGCTGATAAAGCGCATATGAAAAAAATGCGTAAGTACATGATGCAGATAGACCATAGCTGGGAAAGCACCGTGGACCAGTACACCCGCTTGTATGAAAGTTTACAATAGTTTGATAAATGTTTTGTAACATTAATCTGGAAATTCGATTATTCAAATCCGAAAGGTGTAAGCCAGAAAAAATATAAATTGCCCATATGAAGAGTCTTTCTAAATCTGTTGTAGCAGTAATTTTGGGCGGAGGAGCCGGCAGCCGTTTATATCCGCTAACTGTTAGCCGGTCTAAGCCTGCTGTACCTATTGCCGGTAAATACCGGTTGGTAGATATACCCATCAGTAACTGTATTAACAGCACCATCAACCGGATGTTCGTGCTTACCCAGTTTAATTCCGCTTCGCTGAACAAACATATCAAGAACACTTATCACTTTAGTGCATTTAGTACCGGGTTTGTAGATATTCTTGCGGCTGAACAAACACCGGATAATCCGGGTTGGTTCCAGGGTACCGCTGACGCGGTTAGACAATCTTTGCGTCATATTTCTAATCTTGAATTTGAGTATATCCTTATTTTAAGCGGCGATCAATTATACCAGATGGATTTTAGTGAAATGATGCAGGAGCATATTGCTAAGGGAGCCGATATCTCTATCGCAACCATTCCGGTTGATGACCGTGATGCACCTGAATTCGGAATATTGAAAACAGATGATAAAAATTATATCACTTCATTTATAGAGAAACCAAAGAAAGATATTTTGCATGAATGGACCAGTGATACAGGTTCCGATATGCAAAAAGAAGGAAGAATTTACCTGGCTTCGATGGGTATTTATATTTTCAGCAAACAGGTATTATACGATCTGTTGAATACCGCCCATCCGCTTGCTACAGATTTTGGTAAAGAAATAATACCCGATTCAATTGCTCATTATAAAGTAATCAGTTTTCAATATGATGGTTACTGGACTGATATCGGGAATATCCATTCATTCTATGAAGCCAATCTTGCATTAACCCAGGAAGTTCCCCCTTTTAATTTATTTGATAATAATAAAACGGTATACAGCCGCGCCAGGATGTTGCCACCGGCTAAGATCAGTGGAACCACCCTCGAAAAAACGATCATTGCCGAGGGCTCGATCATTCATGCAAGCCGGATAGAACAAAGCGTGGTGGGTATTCGTGCCAGGATTGGTCATGGCACCACCATCGTAAGCTCCTATATTATGGGAAATGATTTTTATGAGACCATTGAAGAAATGGAACTGAATAAAGTCAATAATTTACCCAAGATAGGTATTGGTGAACGATGCTATATCAAGGATGCTATTATCGATAAAAATTGCCGTATTGGTAATGACGTACGAATCAATGGTGGCAAGCATTTGTCTAATACTGATCATGCTTTATACACAGTAAAAGATGGTATAGTGGTGGTAAAAAAGATGGCTATTTTGCCTGATGGGTTCGTGATATGAGGCAGCTGAAAGCAAAAGTCCTGAGGCTTTTAATAACGAATTAGTAAAACATCCCCGGGAGGATGTTTTTTATTGTATTTTAGAGTACGTGTAATAAATACATATTCATTGCTTTAATCGATTGCTATGTCTTCATCTACCCCTTTGCCAGTAACCGCCGGTACACTTCCCAAGCCAAGGTTAAGCCTTGCACAAATCTTTTTTATGAGTTTTGGGTTCCTTGGTATCCAGTTCGGATTTGCCCTGCAGAATGGGAACACCAGTCGTATCCTCAGATCATTTGGTGCAGATGTGGAACAGTTACCCATGTTCTGGATAGTGGCACCCCTGGTTGGAATGATTGTACAACCCCTGATTGGCCATTATAGTGATAGAACCTGGAATCGCCTGGGTCGTCGTAAGCCCTATTTTTTAGCTGGGGCATTGTTGTCTTCAGCAGCATTAATCTTTCTCCCCAATTCCGGGGCCATTTCATCCATTGTGCCTGCTTTATGGATTGGGGCAGGGATGGTAATGATCATGGACGCTTCTTTTAATGTGGCCATGGAACCCTTTCGTGCCCTGGTGGCAGATAACCTGCCCGATTCTCAACGAACCAGCGGATTTGCTGTTCAGACATTTTTAATTGGTATTGGCGCAGTGGCAGGTTCTGAACTTCCCTCTATCCTTGCTAAAAACGGATTTTCTCAGGAAGCAGGTATTACCGGTGTGGCTGATAATATCCGGTATTCATTTTATATTGGTGCTGCTGTATTTATTACTGCCATACTGATTACTGTTTTTAAATCAAAAGAATATCCACCGGAAGAATATGCAAAATACCATGGCCGTAATGAGGCGGCAGAAAAAGCGGGGATATCAGAAATATTTAAAGACTTTAAACTGATGCCAAAGACCATGAAGCAATTAGGGCTGGTACAGTTCTTTTCATGGTTTGCATTGTTTAGTATGTGGGTATTTACAACAGATGCAGTGGCAACACATGTGTATGGGCTTTCCGGCGATTATGCAAAATCAGTTGCTTATAATGAAGCAGGAAATCATGTGAGTTCTGCTTTTGGCACCTATAATTTAGTAGCTGCATTATATGCTTTATGCCTGCCCCTCGTAGCAAAACTCCTTGGTAGAAAGGGCACCCATGCATTTTCACTGATAGCAGGGGGTGTAGGTTTAATCTCTATCTATTTTATCAAAGACCCTGCTATGCTTACCTATTCAATGGTTGGGGTAGGACTGGCCTGGGCAAGTATCCTGGCCATGCCTTATGTGATCCTTTCCGGTTCAATACCTGCCGGGAAACTGGGAATATATATGGGCATTTTTAACTTCTTTATTACCCTGCCACAGATCGTCAATGGTATTTGCGGGGGATGGATCGTAAAACATTTATATGGCGGACAGCCCATCTATGCAATTGTGTTTGCAGGTTTTCTAATGCTTTGCGCCGCGGTTAGTGTGTTGTTTGTGTATGATGAGGGGGCGGTTAAAATTAAGCAGGGGAGAGAGTGAGTTAATTAATAATTAATAATTAGTTGAATAAAATTTGTGTTATGAAAAAAATATGGGTTGGTGTAATCATTTGTTTTGTGGCATTTTCTGTGAATGCACAATATGCGAAGCTGTATCCTTCAAACTGGTACACCGGAATGAAGTGGAATAAAGTACAGATTCTTGTTAAGGGAGCGTATGAGGGTTTTAAAAATGAAAAAGTTAAAATTAATTACCCGGGTGTTACATTAACCAAAGTAAGCAAGTTTGAAAATGGAAAATACCTTGCTCTGGAGGTTACTGTTTCTGCAGATGCCCAACCAGGTGATGTACTGATCAATTTTATTGATGGCACCAAGGCGCATGGCGTTTATTGGCCATTAAAACCAAGAAGGGAAGGGAAAGGAAAAACATTTGCAAAGGGAGTTACCTCTGCAGATTTCATCTACTTTTTAATGCCCGACCGTTTTAGTAATGGGGATATTAGTAACGACAGGGTTGCCGGCATGCGCGACCAGAGCCTTAACCGCGATTCTATCTACCATCGCCATGGTGGTGATATGCAGGGCGTGATTAACCATCTGGATTACCTGCAGGGTTTGGGGGTAACCACTCTATGGATGACACCGGTACTTGAAAATGATATGCCTGACCGAACCGAACATGGGTATGCTTTTACAGATCACTACAAGATTGAACCCCGCTTGGGTGGTGAATCAGCTTATCGAAAATTAAGTGATGCATTACATAATCGCGGAATGAAACTGATACAGGATGCAGTGTATAACCATGTTGGCAGTTATCATTTTATTGTAACAGACGCGCCCGCTAAAGACTGGTTACATCAATGGCCGTCATTTACCCAAACCAGTTATAAAGATCAACCCCTGTTCGATCCATATGCATCTAAAACAGACGCTAAAAGAACGGCTGATGGTTGGTTTACCACGCAAATGCCCGACCTTAATCATGGCAATCCTTTTGTTGCCAATTTCCTGATACAACACGCACTATGGTCAGTAGAAGAATTTGGCGTAGATGGCTGGAGAATTGATACTTATATCTATAACGACCTTGCTTTTATGAATCGTTGTAATCAGGCGCTTACAGATGAATATCCACTCATGACACTGTTTGGAGAAAACTGGGTGCATGGTGTACTCAACCAGGCTTATTTTGTTGAGAACAAACTACATGTCCCCTTCAAAAGTAACCTGCAGGGTTCCATCGATTTTCAAACACTGTTTTATGGTATCCAGCCTGCCTTAAATCAGCCTTTTGGCTGGAATGAGGGTGTTACGAAACTATATACCACTTTGAGCAATGATTTTGTATACAAAGACCCCAGCCGAAATGTAATCTTTCTCGATAACCATGATATGACCCGTTTTTTTTCAACGGTAAATGAAGATGTTGAAAAACATAAAATGGGCCTTGCCTGGTTACTAACCTGCCGCGGTATTCCACAATTATATTATGGAACGGAAATAGTTATGAAAGGAATCAGTAACCCCGATGGATGGGTACGCCTTGATTTTCCGGGTGGATGGAATGGGGATACCAAAAATGCCTTTACGGGTGAAGGGCTAACCGCAACAGAAAAAGAAGTACAACAATACACCAGATCGCTTGGTATTTTCAGGAAAAATTCAACCGCCCTTCAAACCGGAAAACTAATGCAGTACCTTCCTGCTGATGGCTTATATGTTTATTTCAGGTATGATGCCACACAAACAGTCATGTGTGTGATGAATACGTCTGATAAAGAAAAATCAGTTCAGTTCTCTCAATTTGATGAACGTACCAAAGGATTTACAAAAGGAAAAGAAGTAACCAGCGGTCAAATTGTTGGAGATCAGTTTACCATTCCTGCCAAAAAAATGTGGGTGATAGCGCTGAATAGATAAGTAAAGTATGTTATTCTTCTTAACGCTATTTCATAGGGCCGGAAGATGGGTTCTTTTAATAATGTTAACTTTAGGGCATTGGATAAATGTCTTTGGTATCAGGAAAGCCATTCAAAATGTACCTAATTTGGTGGATGGACGGGATCATACCGGCAAAACCAGCTCACGACTCACGATGATCAAAGTGAAACAACCCAAATTCTTTTCTCACCCTCTTCCCCCCAGTCTTTCAACCCTTTTTTGAGTTCTGCAAACAATTGTTCCCTGGTTACTTTTTTACCTTTTTGAACCGGATTTAACTGTGCAATGCTTGGATCTATCAATTCTAATTTGGTAGCAAACCAGGTAGTGTATAATCTGGGAACAGCCAATCCGAGTATCAAACCCGGTAATCCGCCAAAACTTTCCGGGCCGCTGCTTACGGGTATCTGGTCTGTATAGAAAGCCACTACATAAACAGAATCGCAAATTTTGGTAACGGCTTTCCTGCATTCAAAACCAGCAATATCACGGGTTTCATCGGTAATTCGCCATTCCAGTTTTCGGAGGCTGTCCTTAATCAGGTAGGTATTTTCAAAAACATCTTTTTGGGTGGATAAGCTTTTATTTTCCAAATCCTGTACTATCCCATCCGTTTCAGAAGGTTTACTGCCCCACATCAAATATTTATTATCGGTGTTTTCTTTGGCCAGTTTGTAAACAGATTTCTTCGAATCAAACCTCAATTCATAAACATCATTTACAAATTTCGGGTATACTTTCATCATTTCTTTATACCAGATATTGTCTTCTTTTCCTTCAATCGATTTAAACTGGTTGATTTTCTTTTCATATTCAACCCGCCCTTTCATGATGAATTGGGTTTGCGCATTTGCAGAAAACAAAATACTGCTAAAAGCAACGAATAGTATGGTTTGTATGTTAGAAGCCATTGTTAGTAGGTTTACCGTTTTTACTAAAATTATAAATTAGTGAAAGCAAAAAATAGCGTTGAATATTTTGTGAGGTTGTTTCTGAAATATAATTGCTTGAAACACTTCTGTTAACCCCTCTTTTTTGATTAAATAAATCATTTACAAAGAATTTTGTCTCCCATTTATCATCTTTTGAAATAACTTTTCTAATGGAGGGACTAAAAATATATACATTCTGCTGGTTGGCAAATGCAGCCGTTTTTTGGTAAATATTTGCCTCAAGGTTCATATCAATATATATTTTTTGTTTCTTAAACTTGAGCTGAATATTTGAATACGTATTATACGACCAATACTTTGTTACGACTTCTGGTCTAATGGAAGAAGTGCTACTATTGTTTACTGCACTCAGGTTCATCCAAAAGTTAATCCATTTGTCTGACCAGTAACCGGCATTGATACTCAAGCGAATGCTATTGTTATCTGTTTGATTCATTATCCCGTTAATAACATTCACATACCTTCGTTTATTCGGGCCAAACCCAAATCCTACATTTAAAGAAGGAACCAGATCAAATCCAAAATTTAGGTTAGCACTTAACTCATAATTCCCCGTAACATTAATTGCCTGATTGATTCTTCTTCCCAGATTATCAATGGTACTTGCTTCAGAAATTCCATTCTCTGTTTTATTATAGTTCACTGAAGCAGAAAGATACCTGCTTTTTAACACTTTATAATCAGAAGCCCTGATACTGAATTTATGGGTGAATGACTGTTTCAGATTTGGGTTTCCAATTTCAATATCTAATGGATCTATATTATCAATAATGGGCTGAATCTGTTGTAGTGTAGGGTTTTGCGTGTTCCCTATATAATTGAAAGAGAAACTTCGTTGTTGTTTGGGTTTAAAAGTAAAGGAAACTGCAGGCACAAAATTAGTAAAAGATACTTGTCTTTCTGACAGCTTCTTAACATCATTTAAATGATAGACTGCATTACCCAAACCCGTACCAAGCGAAAAATTTATTTTCTTTTCATTATAGCGAATATTAAAACCACCCTGATTTACGGTTGTATTAAAAATAAAATGATTGCTAAGTGTATCAACTAAATCTTCATATTTGCCTGTTCCATTCTTGCCAAACGTATTTCTTTCTGCGTCGTTTCTGTTCAGATTTAGTCGATAATTCAGCACTAAGAAAGTATTTTTCCAAATGGGTTCTGTATAAGTAACAA
This sequence comes from Chitinophagaceae bacterium, assembly GCA_023229465.1. Classification (GTDB taxonomy): domain Bacteria; phylum Bacteroidota; class Bacteroidia; order Chitinophagales; family Chitinophagaceae; genus Sediminibacterium. The sequence continues at coordinate 251,718 of JALNZE010000002.1, read as the reverse complement.
GGGTATTTATGGTTGATCCCGTTTGTTTATTTTTTTTCCATTGGTCAACATTATAGGTACTTATCAATGAGCCGCTTTTATCGTAAAAACGGTTTGCTGATAGTAACATTATATTTTCATCTACACTATTAAAATTCAAATCTGAATTTATCGAGATCGTTCTACCTTTTTTCAGGAATTTCTTTCGCCAGAAAATATTATTATTCAGGGTATTGTTTTTATTGGAATTATCTGTGCTACGATTACTCTCATTGATCAGTTTCCCATCTTCGCTAATAGATTGTCCCAAATAGTTGGTTTTACTCAACCCTTTAACTGAAGAACCTCTTACCGTTAGTTTCAATGAACTAGAAGAATCAATTTGCCACTCATTAATACTGGTAAGTTTATTTCTGGTTTTTTCTGCCACCTGATCTTGTGAAGTGGTATTAAAAAAACTGGTATCTGGTAGAATATTTTGTGTTTTGGTTTGCGTAATACCCGTTACATTCAATTGATTGTACTGGTAAGTAGTGTTGGTATTGTATTTGTCTTTATTCCATTTATTGCTAAAATGTAAGCCCCCCGTTGTAGAAATAGGGAAGCCACGTCCATAACTAAAATCATCACCCATAGAATACATAGCCATACCACCGTCGTCCATAATTTCCGTGGTAGTATTGACGTCTCCTCCATAATTTCTATTTTCATCCCAATTAAGCGATTCGTATTTTGTATTATCGGTGGTTAAATAAGCAGAAACTTTTCTTTTTCCTTTAAAGGCATTTCCTAATAATTTACCGTACCGGTACCTGTCAAAATTACTGCCAGCTTCCATCTTGCCAAAATACCCCTTCTTTTTATCTTCTTTTAACTGAATGTTTAATGTTTTCATTTTTTGTCCATCATCAATTCCCGTAAATACCGCTTGGTCACTTTTTTTATCGAAGGCCTGTATTTTATCCACTGCATCGGCTCTCAGGTTTTTGGTTACCACTGCGGGGTCATCACTAAAAAACTCTTCACCATCCACCAGTACTTTCTCAACTTTTTCTCCCTGGGCCGTAATTTCTCCTTTGCTGTTTACCTGTATACCGGGCATTTTTCTTAGTAGTTCCTGTACATCCGCATTGGCGCTTACATGAAAACTATCCGCCCTGTATTCAGTAGTATCCCCCTTTACCCTAATGGCGCTGATACGTTGTCTAACAATCACTTCTTCTAATAAATTAGCCCTGGTGATTAATGGCAGGTTGCCGAGTAATTTTTCTTTTCCTGCTTCCAGGCTGATCTTTTCTACATAATCAGCGTAAGAAGGATAGGTTACCATCAGAATAAAATTTCCTGCATGGAGGTTCTTTAATTCAAAATGGCCATTCATATCTGTTCTGGTAAAGTTTACCAATACAGAATCTTTTACCCTCAGCACACTGATTACCGCGTTGTGAAGGTTTTGTTTGTTTAAGGTATCGGTGATGGTTCCTTTGAGAGAGCTTTGTTGTGCAAAGGTTACCGACAAAACAAAAAAGCTGCAAAAAGAAAGAATAAGCTGTAATTTTCTCATTAGTTAGCCTGGTTAGGGTATTTGATGCAATGAAGTGTAAAATCCATAAAGTTGACCGGTTAAACTAAAAAATTAGTTGTAAACTTATGTTAAATAAAATCATCATTTGATAATCATTGATTTATGAGTTCAGGCAACGATAAGGATAGGTCAATAGAAGCGTCGTCTTCTGAACAAAACCTGCCAACAGGAGATAAGAGTAGTACAAAAGTTGGAAAACAGGCTTTCAAAAAATATGAAGAGATTCATTTTGTGGATAAGCGGCAAGCTGTTTGGAATTATTCATTGTTTACGGATACGGATATTAGAAATTTTCAACAGGGTACGCATTACAGTTTGTATAAACTCTTCGGAAATAAGCAACTGGAGGTTTTGGATACCAGGGGTACCTATTTTGCCGTTTGGGCGCCCAATGCCACATTTGTTTCGGTAATAGGCTATTTTAATGAATGGAATAAAGCATCACATCTGCTAAAAGTTCGTTCGGATAATTCGGGTATATGGGAAGGCTTTATTCCTGCCGTACTAGCAGGTGAGGCGTATAAATATCATATACATGGATACAAAGGTATCCTGCTCGATAAAGGAGATCCCTTCGCCAATTTTTGGGAGAAACGTCCCTTTACAGCTTCCATTACCTGGCAAACAGCGTATGAGTGGAAAGATGCCCAATGGATGCGGGAAAGAAAAAAACACAATGCACTTAGTTCTCCTTATTCAGTATATGAGGTACACCTGGCCAGTTGGATGCGGCCAGATAAGCATAACGAAGAAGTATACAATACCTACCAGCAAATAGCCGAACGTTTAGTACCCTATGTTAAGGAAATGGGTTTTACGCATGTAGAGTTTATGCCCGTGATGGAACATCCTTTTGATGGTAGCTGGGGCTACCAGGGAACGGGTTATTTCGCGCCCACTTCCCGCTTCGGATCACCGCAGGAATACGCGGCCTTGGTTGAGGCTTTTCACCTGGCAGGTATTGGTGTGATTTTAGATTGGGTGCCTTCGCATTTTCCATATGATGCACATGGATTGTTTATGTTTGATGGCACGCATACTTATGAATATGCCGATATGCGAAAAGGGTATCATCCCGACTGGAACTCTTACATATTTAATTATAAAAGGGGTGAGGTAAAATCATTCCTCATCAGCAGCGCGCGTTTCTGGTGCGATCAGTTTCATACAGATGGTATACGGGTTGATGCCGTAAGTTCCATGCTACGACTGGATTACAGCCGTAGCGCCAGTCAGTGGGAACCCAATGAATACGGTGGCAATGGCAACCTGGAAGCCATCGCGTTTATCAAGGACCTGAATGAAACACTGTATCGCGATTTTCCGGATATCCAAACCATAGCGGAAGAATCAACCGACTGGCCTCAAACCAGTAAACCTACTTTTGAAGGGGGCCTCGGCTTTGGCATGAAATGGATGATGGGCTGGATGCACGATACGCTGGATTATTTTAAACTCGATCCGATTTTCAGACAGTTTCACCAGGATAAATTCTCGTTTAGTATGATGTATTACTATGATGAAAATTTTATGCTGCCGCTTAGCCATGATGAAGTAGTGCACGGTAAGAGCCCCATGCTATATAAGATGCCGGGAGATGAATGGCAGAAATTCGCCAACCTTCGTGTGCTGTATACTTATATGTTTACCCATCCCGGCGCCAAACTTTTATTCATGGGAGATGAATTTGGCGCCACCGGCGAATGGAACTATAAAACTGAATTACAGTGGGAACTATTGCAGTTCCCGGGTCATGCGGGCATGAAACAATGTGTAAAAAAACTTAATGAACTCTATCGTTCAGAACCCGCATTATATGAAAAGCAATTTGAACCCGGCGGTTTTGCATGGGTTGACCTGAACCATCGCAGTGATGCTGTTTTGGTCTATGCCCGCAAAGGAAAGAAGGAAAAAGATGATGTACTGATTATTCTGAATGTTACACCGGTAGTGCGGAACGATTGGGAGATTTATGTACATGGGAAGGGTAAATGGACTGAAATCTTTAACAGTAATAACAAAGAATTCTGGGGAACCGGGGATGTGTACAATCCTTCTATCGAATCTGAATTAGTGGATAAGCCATCTAAGTGTTATAAATTAAAACTACATCTCCCTGCATTGGGAGCCATCGTTTTGAGGTAAACCTCTGTGTAACTCAGTGCTACCCTGTGTCCTCCTGTGTTGAAAATTGGTTTGTTTTCAACACAGAGGACACAGAATAATGAGAGTTGCACAGAGAAGGATTTTTATTTCCTTTCACGTTTCAAGCAAAAAAGATAGTATGAAAAAAAGTAGCCTGCATACGCGGGCTATGCACATGTTATACACTAAAAAAATCCGTTAACAATTTACTAATAAGCGTTTTCCCTCTTTTCATTGTCTATATACGTAATTGCTAACTTAAACCTAAGGACATGAAAACGACATCGTATGAATTACTGGTGAATGCCGCGGGACAATTAATGCAACAGCATGCTTTTGATCATCTGTCGGATGAAAAATTATCCAGGATGCACAGTTGTTTCCGCCGTATTGGCGAATCAGAAGGCAATGAAGGAATGGCAAATGCAGAAACAGAATTATTAAATCTCTGCAGTGAGGCCAACCTGTTTGTTGAAACCACTACCACACAATCACTGCATCAATGGTATGCTGCTATGAATTGTTTTGGTATGATGGCCGCTACACTGCCTGTTGAGGTGGCAGAAGAGGCAGAATAATTCTGAACGTAGTGCCTTTTCCCTGCTCACTCCATTTTACAAAGAGTTTTCCTTTGTGATACTGCTCAATTATCCTTTTACTTAAGGAAAGACCCAATCCCCATCCTCTTTTTTTTGTGGTAAAACCCGGGTTGAACACACTGTTCAAATGGTGCTTGGCAATACCCTTACCTGTATCTGTAACATCAATCAGCAGGTATCCATCGTTAATGGCTGGCGTAATGCTGATGGAACCATTGCCCTCTATCGCATCCAATGCATTTTTAATAAGGTTTTCCATCACCCAATCAAATAAGGGAGGGGAGAGCATGGTAAAAATATTTTTTATGGGTTGATCATCAAATACAATCTGTACATGGCCCCCCATTCTTTTTTTCATGTATTCAAGCATACCGGTTATCTGTTCTGCGGGATGAGTGGGTTCTAATTTTGGCTGGCTGCCTATTTTCCCAAACCTGTCTGTGACCAGCAATAAACGATTTACATCTTTGGCTATTTCGGGAACAATCAATTGGTTTACTTCCTGTTCCTTTAAAATTTCCAGCCATCCCTGCAAACTGGATACAGGCGTACCTAACTGGTGCGCCGTTTCTTTAGCCATTGAGGCCCATAGCTGGTTCTGGGCACTACGGTATGATGTCTGTAAAGCCACAATGGCAATAGAAATGAATAAGGCTACAATAATCAGTTGTACAATAGGATAGAGCTTTACTTCCTTTAACAGCTCACTTTCACCATAATAATATTGATTGGCTGTATAGGGTTTGGCTTTTAATACCATGATAATAGGAGGATGCCTGAGACTTTTAAACTCAGCCAGTTTTCTTTTCAGGTAGCCGTTCTCTGTTTTTTCTTTTTCAGCATCCAGGTTCAGAAAATTTCCTGTAATGCTGTCTTTCTCATTGGTTTCAATAATCGGTATCTGATTATTCTCTGTAGATATTTTGGTAGCCAGGTTAATACTGGCGCTGTCAGACGAATTAAGGATGGTTCGTTGTGCTTCTACCCAGGCTTCCACATTCTTTCTTTCTTCAATAGCGATCTTACCGGCCACATATTGCGAATAAAAAATGGTGCCGCTCACCAGAACGATCGCTATACAGATCAGTATGATTCTCCAGTTAAGCCATTGTGGTAGCATGATGATCAGATTAGCGGATGAGCGTTTAGCTGAATAGCCCGCCTTTCTTCAACGTTTTCACTCCCTGTCCTATTTTAAATCCATTATTATAAATTTCTATATTATAATCACCCTCCTTATAGGTATCCTTTTGTCTCCAGTCAAAGCTAACAGGGGTTGATTTACCCTGCTCATAATTAACACTTACTTTACTGGTAAAAGATTTACTGCCTTCTTCACGGGTATCAAATGTGCCGCCTTCTGTTATCACTTTTCCATCGGGCCCTGTAACAATTACATAAATATCCTTTGTTCCGGAAGGGGTAACACGGTTTTCATCCAGGCGGAAAGAGATACGGATCAGGTTCGCCCTTTTGGCGGTACTTGTCTCTTTCTCTTTTCCACTATTGCTTACTTTAATAGCCGCAATGCCAATGTAGGAGGCGTGCAGGGTAGAAGCCACATCAACTTTATCTTCTAATTGTTTCTTTTCGGTTTTGGTAACCGTCAAATTCTGTTCAAGATGCTGTTTATCGGCAGTAAGTTGCGTTTTCTCGGTACTTAACTGCTCATTGGCAGAGGTTAACTGCTTGTTCTCGCCTTTTAATTTGTCAAGCTCTGCAAACAGCCCATCTACTTTTCCATTCAACTCGCCTATCATTTTTTTGGCTTCTGCCAGTTCAGCATCTGATGCATTTTTCTTTTTGAGAATACTGCCGATATTGCCTTTCAGTTTTTGGATAGCTGAATTTTTATCTGCCAGGTCGCCCTGTAACTGGATATTATTCTGCGTTAAAGAATCGGCTTTGGCTGAAACACTCAAAAACTCCTGCTGAATAGCATTGCGGGCACTATCTACATTTACGATCTTGGTTTGAAGAAGGGTAACTGTTTCCCTTGTTTGGCTCTTGTCATAAAATATATATCCCCAGGTGCCAATCAATGCGGCAATCAGTATGCCATAGATAAGTTTACGATTGTCTTTTTGCTGTGGATAGTTGGCTTCAGTGCCGGTGTTGCTGCTTTCGTTGTAACTCATGAGTGGTGATTTTGATGTTAAAAATACTAAAACCGTGCCAAATCCAAATGTTTACAACTTTTACAGGCTATTTTTCGTGTTTACTGCTTCCTGCTACATCTTTGCACCCATGCCGGCGGAAAAAATCATAACAGAATGGAAAAAAGGGGTATTCAAGCCTATCTACTGGTTAGAGGGGGAAGAGTCGTTTTTTATAGACCAGGTAATGGAGTATGCGGAGCATCAAATATTGAGTGAAGCTGAGGCAGGGTTTAACCTGACTGTATTTTATGGAAAAGATGCTGATTGGGCATCGGTTGTGAATGCTTGTATGCGTTACCCCATGTTTGCCGGGCGGCAGGTTGTGCTGTTGAAAGAGGCGCAACAAATGAAGGATATTGAAAAACTGGAAGGATATATAGAAAATCCGTTAGGCTCAACGGTTTTTGTGGTTAGTTACAAAGAAAAAAAAGTAGATGGCCGTTCTAAACTTTCAAAACTGCTCAAACAAAAAGGGGTACTGCTTACTACTAAAAAAATCTATGATAGCCAGTTACCGGAATGGGCAGGGCAGATGATTCAACAACATGGGTTGAGCATTACCCCCAAAGCACTGTTCTTACTGGTTGATCATATTGGCAACGACCTGAGTAGAATACGGAACGAAATAGAAAAATTAGCGGTTAACCTTGGCACCCGTAAGAATATTACAGAAGATGACATTGAAAATTATATTGGGGTAAGCAAAGAATTCAATGTGTTTGAACTACAGGCGGCAATGGCACAAAAGAACATGTCTAAAGCCATCCGTATCATTCAGTATTTTGAAGCCAATCCCAAAGCGGGTCCCATACAAATGATATTACCCGCTTTATATAATTTCTTCAGTAAGGTTTATATGATTTACAATGTATCCAGCCCTGATGAAAAAACCGTAGCCAGTTCCCTGGGTGTGAACCCCTATTTTGTGAAGGATTATATAGGTGCCGCCAAAAAATATGATTTCCCCGGTGTTGAAAAAATTCTCCTGCTCCTGCACCATTACAACCTGCGTAGTGTAGGTGTGCATGATGGAAACACTTCTGACGCCGGATTGATGAAAGAGATGACGGTGAAGATGATGGTATAAGATGTGGGCATATTGAATTAGGAGATGGTTTAGGGGAGTGATACGTGAGTCGTGAAGCGTGTGAGACGCCAAAAGTAGCCATTATTAGCAGGGACTATTTTTTAGAGCGGCGGTCGCGGAAAGTTTGTCTTTTTGTAATTGCTGCTTTAATTCATCCAGCCCGTTAAACGTAACTTCCCCACGCAGGTAGTGATGAACCTGTACCTGTAAGGTTTGTCCATAGATATCTTCATCAAAATCAAAAATATTTACTTCAATAACCCGTTTCTTACCATCAACTGTTGGCCTGACCCCAATATTCATCATCCCCTCCAGACTCCAGACTCCAGACTCCAAACTCCTAACTCTAACAGCATACACCCCATTACCCGGAATCAATTTTTCTTCACTGGCAATATGCAGGTTGGCAGTAGGGTAACCAATCGTTCGGCCCAGTTTATTTCCTTCTATCACCAGGCCCTCAAAAAAATAAGGGTACCCTAAAAATTGGTTGGCAATGGCAATATTAGTATCAATCAGCGCGTGCCTGATTTTGGTAGAACTGACTACCATTTCATTGATGATCTGTTCAGGAATTTCCCTTACCTCAAATCCCAGCTTTTTACCATACGCGTTCATCAACTGGTAATCGCCTTCACGCCCTTTGCCAAAGCGATGGTCATAACCAATAATCACCGTATGGGGTTTAAAGTATTTATACAGGAAATCGTTTACATATTGATCGGCCGTTTGGTTGGCAAATGCATGATCAAAGGGAACCACTACCAAATGGTCAATGCCTGCGGCTTCCAGCAAGCTGATTTTCTCTTCAAGGGTATTGAGTAATTTAACGGCTCCCGGTACCGAAGAAATGATCTTACGGGGATGGGGATGGAAGGTAATAATCACCGTTTCTCCACCTATACCGGCAGCGACTTCCTTCAATAGAGCAATAATCCGCTTATGCCCCAAATGAACGCCATCAAAGGTTCCAATGGTTACTACCGACTTGTTAAATTCAGGTAATGAGCCCGCTAATTCACGATGTACCTTCATAGTTATCGCAAAAGTAAGGGAGGAAACCGGAAATTGGGAAATTCCAGAATCTCCCCCTCATAATTCTTACCTTTGCCAGGTTTCTTTATTACCTAATTACCAAATTCCAACATGTCACTATACGCGCAACGTGGTGTATCAGCTCAGAAAGAAGAAGTTCATGCCGCAATTCAGAAACTGGATCAGGGTCTTTATCCCAACGCTTTTTGTAAAATATATGCTGATTTTTTATGCGGGGATGATCAATGGGTGAATATCATGCATGCCGATGGGGCAGGTACCAAAAGCATCCTGGCTTATCTATACTGGAAAGAAACCGGGGATAGCAGTGTTTGGAAAGGAATTGCCCAGGATGCTGTTGCTATGAACCTGGATGACCTGCTCTGTGTTGGTGTTACCGGTAACCTTTTATTTTCTTCTACCATCGACAGGAATAAATCTGTTATTACTGGCGAAATTTTACAGGCAGTTATCAATGGCACGCAGGAGTTCTTTGATACTTTACAATCTTTTGGTATTCATATCCATTACCTGGGTGGCGAAACGGCCGATGTGGGTGATGTGGTTCGTACCATCGCGGTGAATGGCACTATGACGGCCCGCTGGCCCAAATCGAAATTGGTTACGAATGATAAAATAGCGCCCGGTAATGTGATTGTTGGCTTTGGCAGCGCGGGTAAAGCATCTTATGAAACTGAGTATAACAGTGGATTAGGCAGTAACGGTTTAACCAGCGCCCGTCATGATGTATTGAGTAAATATTATGCCGAAAAATATCCTGAAACATTTGAACCGAAACTACCGGGTGAAGTGGTGTATATCGGTGGCAATAAAATAGCGGATGAACTGATCATTGATGGAGAAAAAATTAGTGTGGGTAAATTACTTTTATCACCTACCAGAACCTATGCCCCTTTGCTGAAAGTATTGCTGGACACGTATTTTGATGATATGAACGGAATAATACATTGCAGCGGTGGGGGACAAACCAAGTGTATGAAATATTTGCCCCGGCCACTGGCTGTTATCAAAGACAATCTTTTTGACATTCCACCCATCTTTCAACTGATTCAACAGAATTCCGGAGCGGATTTCAGAGAAATGTACCAGGTATTTAATATGGGTCACCGGCTGGAAATATTTACCAATGAAAATGCGGCAGCAAAAATGATTGCCGAGGCTAACACCTTTCATATTGAGGCTAAAGTGATTGGAAGAGTAGAACCTGCTTCGCATTCATCACTCCTGCTAAAGGGAAGTTTTGGTGAACTGGAGTATGCCTATTAGCACTTAATAAAAATATCTAAGTAAGAAATTGTAATTTAGGCTTATGTCAGACATAGTGGTAGCTATCCAGCAAGCAAATATTTACCAGGGCGATAACCTGATATTGAGTAATGTAAATTTTACCGTTAATAAAGGTGAATTCGTTTACCTGGTTGGTAAAACAGGCACAGGGAAAAGTAGTTTATTGAAAACCTTGTATGGCGAGTTGACCCTGCGCGAAGGCAATGGATCTGTGGTTGGGTTTAACCTCCGTGAGATGGACTGGAAAAAAGTGCCCTTTCTGCGAAGAAACCTGGGTGTGGTATTTCAGGATTTTCAATTGCTGACAGACCGTACGGTTCAGGAAAATCTACGATTCGTACTAAGGGCAACCGGGTGGAAAGATGAGCGTTTGATGGAAGAGAAGATCAATGATGTGCTGGATAAGGTTGGTTTGAAAAGCAAAGGGTTTAAAATGCCTTTCGAAATGAGTGGGGGTGAACAGCAGCGTGTTGATATAGCCCGTGCCTTACTCAATTCTCCCAAACTGATACTGGCCGATGAGCCAACAGGAAATCTTGATCCTGAAACCAGTGATGAGATTATGCAATTATTGATACAGATCGCTAAAGATTATGGTACCAGCGTTATTATGGCCACACATGATTTTATAGTCATTAACCGTTATCCTTCACGCATGCTGAAAACTGAAAATGGAAAAGTGATTGATAGCGCCGCGGCGAATTAGGTATCGGTTCCCCAAATCCATCCTACCTGCTTTTTGGCATTCGCTTCATTGTTGAACATGCTTTTGAGTAATTGTTTTCTCAAAACAATCTCATCAGATGTAAATGGTTGATGGTAAAGTTGGGCAATGATTTCCAGAAAGGAATTGGCTGTAGTTCCGATATGACAGGCATACGAAAGGCCGCTGCCGGTAACGGTTTCCTCATTTACCACACAGTGCCTGCCATGGTACAATGCATTTACCAGTTTAACTTTCATGCCCGTACCGGTATAAGAAGGCAGCATATTAATATGTGCTTTGGCAATCATGTCCTGTATTTCTTTAGCCGAAGGATTGGGAACCAAACAGGTAAGGTTATTGGCATGTACAAGTTCCTGTAATTTTCGTGAAGGATCTTTTCCCGTAATAACAAAGGGAATACTAAGTTTTGAAAATACTTTCTCCAGTAACCATATAGCCGCCTGCTCATTTGCATCTACACCCAGGTTGCCATGGTATAAGCAATAAGACCCCATTCCCTCCAGGCATTGTACTTTCCAGTCAGGTAAATAGAGCGATACATGTTCAATATTATTACAGCCCAGTTCATTCCTGTATACTGCGACGTCTTTTTCGGTGGTTCCCCAGCAAATAGCTTTGGCTACCACCTTCTTTTCATACGCTTTCAGCAGCCTGCTTTCCATCCGGTAATACAGCTTTTTTAGCAAAGAGGAAGTATGCCTGCTTAGGTCGTGATAATATTGATATTCTACATGGTGAATCCGCACAAAGCATTTCCTTTTTTTGAAGCGTTCATCCAGTAAAGGGTAAGTACAATGCACTCCCTCCATAAAAATGGGATAATCATCTTTCAAAAGGTTCTGTAATAATTGTTCGTTTTTTCTACTGGCAACGATATATGGAATGGTATTGGATATGCTTTTATGCCCTGTATATCTTTCATAGTAATGAACACTGGCGCAATATTTAGCTAATTCAGTTTGTTTACCCCCGCCTAAATTAAAACAATGCAGGTGAATCTTGATACCCTGGGCCTGAAAAGCAGGAAGCTTATAAAACACATCTATGGCACCGCCATTATCAGCAGGATAGGGAACAGTAAACGAAATGATATGTAAATGCTTTTCCAATCTGATAAGTTCCTGCAAACGATTTTCGAAACCTGTTATCCTTTTTTATCTTACTTATTGCCGCTGTTCTCAACCTATACATCCGCTGTTCAATATACAGAACAGGAACTGTTGGCAAATGGTTCATTTAGCCGGCAATTGTTTCTGTATTGGGATGGTTCAGGTACGTTTTTTTGCCAGGTTCCCGGTTAGGGGTGGCCCACTATCGATTTTAACAGAAATAAACTTAATATATTTTATTGATAATCAAATAGTTGTAATTTTTATTTGTGAATGGATACTCTTTCCTTTTTTACTTCTCCACCTCTTATACACAGCCAATGTTGCTTCCTATACATAGTAGCCCTTTTTACTGTATGTTCGCAGGTACTTAAACAGGAGAGACGTGAGATTAAAGTCGTTAGAAATCAAAGGGTTCAAAAGTTTTGCTGATAAAACCGTTGTCAGTTTTGATGAGGGTATAACCGGTATCATCGGGCCAAATGGTTGTGGAAAGAGTAATATCATAGATAGTATCCGCTGGGTAATTGGTGAACAAAAAATTTCTGCACTTAGAAGCGAAAATCTGGAAGCGCTGGTTTTTAACGGAAGCAAAACCAGGAGCCCGAGCGGACTGGCAGAAGTGAGTCTTACATTCGAGAATACCAAAAACCTGCTTCCAACTGAATTCAATACGGTAACCGTAACACGTCGTTTTTATAAAAATGGGGAGAGTGAATATCGTTTGAACGATGTTACCTGCAGGTTGAAGGATATCCATAATCTTTTTCTGGATACGGGTGTTAGCACTGATAGTTATGCCATCATTGAATTGGGTATGGTGGATGATATTATCAAGGATAAAGAAAACAGCCGCCGCAGAATGTTAGAGCAGGCAGCAGGAATCACCATCTATAAAACGCGTAAGAAAGAAGCTAAAAATAAACTGGATGCAACCGAACAGGATCTTGCCCGGATTGAGGATTTATTGTTTGAAATCAATAACCAGTTAAAAACACTCGAGAGCCAGGCCAGAAAAGCGGAGAAATTTTATGAAATAAAAAAAGAGTATAAAGAAATAGCCATTGAACTGGCTAAAGCAGCGCTGGAAGGGTTTAATATTACCTACAAAGAACTTCATGAACAACAGGATACGGAAACCGATAAAAAAATCCGGTTGGAAGCAGAGATAGCTACAGAAGAGGCATTGATTGAACAGGAAAAAGTTGGGTTTATTGAAAAAGAAAGGGCTTTACAAAGCTTGCAACATGAATTCAATGATTACCTGCAGGATCTGAGGACCAGGGAAAATGAAAAGAACCTGGCCACCCAGAAATTGCATTACCTGAAAGAAAAAGAAGCCGGTCTGAAAGAATTCCTTGAAAAGGCGGAAGGGCAATTAAAGACCATTGGGGATTCGATAGAGTACACGCAGTTGCAGGTAGGAGATGAGCGGGCCAACCTGCTTGATTTGCAGGAAAAAGTAGAAAATGCCAAGTTTGATGTAGAAGATAAACGCCGCATTTTTGATGAAAAAAGAACCGGGGTAGATGCATTGCGTAACCGCTACCAGCAAATACAACGCAGCCAGTTTGATGCAGAAAAAAAGGTAGCGGTAGCCGATACTTCTATTTTAAACCTGCAAAGGGCGCAGGCACAGCTGAACAACGAAAAACAAAATCGTGAATCGCAATTACAGCAGCTTACTGTTGAATTGAGGGATAAAGAAGCCACCCTTGATGCCAGGCGGATTGATCTGCGGCAATTACAGGAACACCAGGAGAAAACCAGGGAACAGATATTTGAAACACAGGCGCAACTGGAAGTATTACGGAATGAACTGAACGAAGAAAACCGTAAGCTCGATTCTAAGCGTAATGAATTTAACCTGTTGAAAAGCCTGATCGATTCGATGGAAGGCTATCCGGAAAGTATCAAGTTCCTGCATAAGAATCCGGAATGGAACCATGCCGCGCCCATTCTTTCAGACATTATTTATGTAAAAGAAGAATTTAGAACAGCCGTTGAAAATGTACTGGAACCCTACCTCAATTATTATGTGGTAAATAACCTGGAAGAAGGCTTGCAGGCAATTCATTTATTGGATGCGCATAAAAAAGGGAAAGCTAATTTTTTCCTGTTGGAGAAATTCGCGGATATCAGGGTAGATACACAACAACCCGCTGATACCATTAAAGCGCTCGATGTAATTGAAGTAGATGATCGCTACCGAAAACTGGCCGAATACCTGTTGGGTAATGTGTATATAGGAGAAAATGAGGAAGCCATTGCCAACAGCAACGGCGCTGTGGTACTGGAGAAACATGGTAAATATGTAAAAGGGAAATACACCTTAACCGGTGGAAGTGTTGGCTTGTTTGAAGGAAAGAAAATAGGCCGTGCCAAGAATCTCGAAAAATTATCAGAAGAAATTGCTGATCAGGAATCAGTAGTTAACCTGCTTAAATCAGATATACAGGCCAAGCACAATGAGGTAATCGCTTTTAACGACCAGTTGAAAGAGAACGTAATCAAACAAACAGAGAACGAGATCAGCCAGCTTACCAATCAGGTATTCGCCGCTAAAAACCGAATTGAAAACCTTCAGATAGCTCAGCAGAATGGTTTACAGCAACTGGAAGATATTGACCAGCGCCTGCAGGCCGAGCATGATGCCATTGCCGCTACCAGGGAAGAGTTCCATATCCTGAATGAGCGGTTACAAACCACTACCGAAGAACTGAAGACAGTAGAGCAGGCTTATCAGTTAGCTGAACAGGAATATAATTTTGCTTCGGTTCAATACAATGAAAACAACCTGCAGTATACCAGGCAGCAGAGTAAAATCACCACTTTGCAGCAGGAATTGGTGTTCAAAGAAAACCAGTTGAACGATCTGCATTTACAGATAGCCAATAATACCACACAGTTATCAGAGGCCTCTGCGGATATTACAGAAGGAGAGAAAACATTGATTGGTTCCGAAGAAATGTTGCTGGAGATGATGCGTAAGAAAGAGGCGGAAGAGAAAAAATTGAATGAAGCGGATCAAACGTATTATAATCTGCGCAATGCTTTACAGGAGAAAGAAAGTGAGCTCAGGTTAAAAGTGAAGAGCAAGGAAATGATTGATCATTTGGTAGCCGATATCAAAGACAGGTTGAATGAGTTGAAGCTATCATTAGCGGGGATGAAAGAAAGATTGATTGTTGAGTTCAAAGTAGAACTGGATGAAATACTTGACCAGGAAAGAAAGACGGATACCAGCCTGGAAGAATTACAGGCCGCTTCAGACAGGATGCGCAAGCGCCTGGATAATATGGGTGAAGTGAACCCAACCGCTATTGAAGCATACACAGAAATGAAGAAGCGGTATGAGTTCATCCTCGAACAAAAGAATGACCTGGTATCAGCCAAAGAAAGTCTGTTACAAACCATACAGGAAGTAGAAGCCACTGCTAACCAGCAGTTCCTCGATACGTTTAACCAGGTGCGTGAGAATTTTCAGAAAGTGTTTAAAGCATTGTTTACAGAAGAAGATACGGCCGATATGATCCTGGTTAACCCGGAAAACCTGGCTGAAACAGGTATTGAAATCGTAGCAAAACCAAAAGGGAAACGCCCATCCTCTATTACCCAGTTAAGTGGTGGTGAGAAAACCTTAACGGCAACTGCCTTATTGTTCGCTATCTACCTGATTAAGCCGGCACCCTTCTGTATCCTGGATGAGGTAGATGCGCCATTGGATGATGCCAACATAGGTAAGTTTACCCAGATGATCAAGAAGTTCAGTGATAACTCACAGTTCATTATTGTAACCCACAATAAACAAACCATGAGCGCGGTAGATGTGATCTATGGCGTTACCATGCAGGAGCCGGGTGTAAGTAAACTGGTGCCGGTAGATTTCAGGAGTCTGGCGAATTAAGGAATCGTTTCCCATTACTTTTATTACGTGTACAAAAGCATCACCATACTTTACCTCGTTTGTTTTGGCGCTTATATGGTAATGACCCGCCAGCCCGATTATTTTGATGGCGAAAAAGCGCCGGCTGTTATTAAATGGTTACCGGATAGCGCTGCCGGTACAGCCATTCCAAAAGCGGTGTTTAATAATGGATACAAAGATTACGCCATTGATGCGCGATACTTTTTGCGTAACTGGAAGAAGAATGAAAAAACGGAAGTTATCTACGAAACAGATCACCCGGAAATGGGGGCAGTATATACATTCTGGGGATATTGGTTAACATGGAGCGAATTGCTGGCAACAGTTCTCATATACGTAGCCTTATTTCAAATTGCGATTTCTGTAACAAAGAACCCTACAGCCGAAGCGCTGGTGGAGCAGTTGGAGTATAAGGAAGAGAAAAAACGGAAGTACCTGGAGTAATGCATCTCAACTTTTCGTTTTATATCACTTCTATATTCGATATTCTTCACCCCAGGTGCCGCTTAATATCCTTCTCCACATCCCGGTTCTTGATGGTTTCTCTTTTATCGTATAATTTTTTACCACGGCCCAGGCCAATCTCAACCTTTACAAGGTTCTTATCCGTAAAAAAAACTTTTAACGGAACAAGGGTATAGCCCTTTTCTTTCATCCGGGTTTGCAGTTTATTTAATTCACGTTTGGTAAGCAGCAGTTTTCTGTCGTGCACTTCTATATGATTATTGGCAGTGCCATGCGTATAACTGGCAATGTATAGTCCGCGTACCCAGAGTTCTCCCTCATCAAACATGCAGAACGCGTCATTGAAACTCAGTTTCCCATCCCGTATCGATTTCACCTCGGTCCCCAGCAATACAATGCCAGCTACATATTTATCTTCTATGAAGTAATGAAAATAGGCCTGCCGGTTGTTCATTTCGTTTGCCAAGAGGGGGAGTAATTATTAATTAGTAATAATTAGCTTCTGAATAACAGAACGAGCTGTGCTAATTTATTTTTCAGGTTCTTCCTGTCTATAATAAAATCAAGAAAGCCATGTTCTAACAAAAATTCACTGCGTTGGAATCCTTCGGGCAGGTCTTTTTTTATGGTTTCTTTAATTACCCTGGGGCCTGCAAATCCAATAAGGGCGCCTGGTTCAGCTATATTCAGATCGCCCAGCATGCCAAAACTGGCCGAGATACCGCCAAAGGTTGGGTCGGTGAGGAGTGAGATAAACGGAAGCTTCGCATCGCTTAATTGCGATAGTTTTCCACTGGTTTTTGCCAACTGCATCAGGCTGAATGCACTCTCCATCATACGGGCGCCACCACTTTTACTGATGACCAGGTAAGCGAGTTTATGCTTAATACAATAATCCACCGCGCGGCTGAATTTTTCTCCCATCACACTGCCCAGAGATCCGCCAATAAATTCAAAATCCATACAGGCAATAACAATGCCTTCTCCATGTATGGTTCCGGTAGCTACCCGCATCGAATCTTTCAGGTCCGTTTTTGAATGTATATCATCCAAACGCTTTTGATAAGATTTTAGATCGGTAAACCCTAAGGCATCTTTACTTCGTATGGTATCGAATAGTTCTGTGTATGTACTATTGTCGAAAATAAAATCAAAATATTCCTCACTGCCTATGCGATGATGGTAATTGCACTTAAGACAAACAAAAAGGTTTTCCTTTAATTCAGAAGTGGTACAGATATAATTGCATTCCGGGCATTTGTTCCAAAGCCCTTCGGGTGTTTCTTTCTTATCAGCGGTAGAGGTTAAAATACCTTTCCTGATCCGTTTAAACCATCGCGGTTTTGCCGGGTCGCCGGTCTGACTTTCATCGCCGGTTAAATTTGCTTCAAAATCTTCTTCACGTTCTTTTTTCATAACGGGTAATCGTTGGGGGGGTCGAAGATAACGATAATTACAAAAAACGGGGTGTAAAGTGCATAAAATGTACCCTGGATATAGCCAGTATTAAAATAGGTACAAAAAAGCGGAATAACCCGGAGAAAGAGCGAAAAAAAGCCCGATTATCATAATCGGGCCTTTAATATTAAGCATTTCGGTTGATGCAATTCAGATCTTCGAAAGCAACTTCCAGTCGCTTGCTGAAATTCTCCTCTGCCTTGCGTAACCAGGTACGGGGATCGTAGTATTTTTTATTAGGTTTTTGCGGCCCTTCCGGATTGCCCAGTTGTGACTGCAGGTAGGGTTCATTTTTTTTATAAAAATCACGGACACCTTCCCAGAAGGCCCATTGCATATCTGTATCAATATTCATTTTAATGGCGCCATACCCAATGGCTTCCCTTATCTGGTTCTGGGGTGAACCACTGCCACCATGGAATACAAAATAAACAGGTTTAGGGCCGGTCTTCAATTCTTTCTCTATAAAATCCTGGCTATTCCTTAATATTTCCGGGCGAAGCTCTACATTGCCCGGACTGTATACACCATGCACGTTTCCGAAAGCCGCGGCCACTGTAAAGAGTTTGCCAACTTTGCTCAATTCTGTATAAGAATAAGCAACATGTTGTGGCTGTGTATATAATTTATCATTTTCAATACCACTGTTGTCTACGCCATCTTCTTCACCACCGGTAACACCTAATTCAATTTCAATGCTCATGCCCAATGGGGCCATTCGTTTGTAAAACTCAACTGAGGTGTAAATATTTTCTTCAATGGGTTCTTCAGATAAATCCAGCATATGTGAACTAAAAAGGGGCTGCCCTTTTTCTTTATGGAATTGTTCACCGGCATCAATTAAACTACTAATCCAGGGCAACCACTTTTTAGAGGCATGGTCAGTATGCAAAACTACAGGTACGCCATAATATTTGGCAACATTGTGAACATGTAAGGCACCCGAAATACCACCTGAAATATTTGCCTGCAGTTGATCGTTGGGCATTCCTTTGCCGGCAATAAATTGCGCACCGCCATTAGAAAATTGAATGATTACCGGAGAGTTAACTTTAGCGGCCGTTTCCAATACCGCATTAATGGTATTGGTACCAGTGGTATTAACAGCGGGTAAGGCAAACTGGTTATCTTTTGCATCGTTGTATAATGCTTCTAATTCATTGCCGAATAAAACCCCGGCACGATATTTTTTCATTGTGATTACTGTTTATTGAATAAATAATTTATTATATTTTCAGGCAAGATACTCTACTTGACCCATACGCGTTCAGGCTTTTTTACACATGAATTTTAGACGTATCCTGCTAAATCTGTTGAAAATTTTCTGGTTAACCTTATTTTGCGAGACTATGAATCACATCGTATTTTGTTACGATATGGTATTCACCTTTCTCATCTTTTGCCAGCACCGCGCCGTTCTCTTTGGTGATGAGGTTGCCCAATCTTTCAACAGGCGTATCAAAAGCAACAACAGGATACGCGGGTTCCATCACACTCTCTACCGTTGCATTCCTTATCTCAGGGTTATTAAACACTTTCTGAAAAAGGCCACTTTCACTTACCGCACCCGTTAATGCTGCATCTTTCATAACAGGGATCTGTTCGATGTCATATTTTTTCATCAGTCCCACTGCTTCTGCCACCGTATTGCCCGGCTCAATGGTTACTAATCTTTTTGTACTTCTTCCGTTCACTATATCCTTAAAAGTTTTTACATCCAGAAAGCCGCGCTCCATCATCCATTCATCATTATATATTTTTCCTACATAACGGCTGCCATGATCATGAAATATACAAACTACAATATCCTCTTTAGTGAGGGATGCTTTTAATTGCATCAATCCCTGTATACAGCTACCGGCGCTGTATCCGCAGAAAAGCCCTTCCTCTTTGGCAATTCTCCTGGCCATCACGGCGCCATCTTTATCTGTTACCTGTTCAAAATGATCAATCACAGACATATCATAATTCTGCGGCACAAAATCTTCACCAAAACCTTCGGATATATAAGGGTGTACCTCATTCATATCCAATTCACCGGTATTGTAAAATTTAGTCAATAGCGAACCATATACATCTATCGCCCATACTTTGATATTGGGATTTTTTTCTTTCAGGTACATGGCAGTTCCTGTAATGGTACCACCTGTTCCGGCTGTACAAACCAAATGGGTGATCCTTCCCTCTGTCTGTTCCCAAATCTCTGGCCCGGTACTTTCATAATGCGCCTGGCGATTGGCGAGGTTATCGTACTGGTTCATATACATTGAGTTCGGAATCTCTTTGCCCAGGCGTTTGGCCACACTATAATAACTACGGGGATCTTCGGGTAAAACATTGGTTGGGCAAACGATCACTTCTGCTCCAACGGCTTTAAGAATGTCCGCTTTTTCTTTAGACTGTTTATCAGTAGTTACAAAAATACATTTGTATCCTTTTACGCAGGCGGCCAGGGCAAGGCCCATACCGGTATTACCGCTGGTGCCTTCTATAATGGTACCCCCGGGTTTTAGTTTCCCTTCTTTTTCGGCCACTTCCACCATTTTAAGGGCCATACGGTCCTTAATAGAGTTACCGGGATTAAAGTAATCCACTTTTGCCAGTACAATGGCGGGGATATCTTTGGTAATCTTATTAAGCCTGATTAGGGGGGTGTTACCGATTGTTTCCAGAATGTTGTTGAGCCACATGATAAATGAACGATTAATTTCGACAAAGGTAAAGTTTTGCCCATCCTGATCGTAGCCAATTACAAAATAGGTACTGCGAAAAAAGGAAATTATAGAAGAGGGGGGTGGTTACAACTTAAAAAGACCGGTTATTTTGCTACAAAGCTCACTTTCGATCATCTTCTCCGCAACGGAGATCATGTTGTTGAAAGCTTTGGCAGTACTGATGCCATGACCAATGATCACTGGTTTGGCTACACCCAGTACGGGGGTTCCGCCATAATTTTCATAATGAAAACGACTGAAATAGGCATCAGTACCAAACCCTCGCTGCTTGCTCAGGTCATAAACAGATTCGGCCATTTTTAGAATGATATTTCCGGTAAACCCATCGCAAACAATTACATCGGCCTTATCATTAAACAGATCACGCCCTTCAATATTGCCTATAAAATGTATCTGTTGATTATTTTTTAAAAGGGGATAAGCTGCCTGTGCCAGTATATTGCCTTTACCTTCTTCCTCACCCACATTCATTAACCCCGTTTTTGGGTTAGGGATATTGAAGATGTATTTTGCGTATAAACTACCCAGGGTGGCAAACTGGTTCAATTGCTCCGGCTTGCAGTCTGAATTTAAACCCGCGTCTACCAATATGCCGGTTCCACCATTTATTTTGGGTAAGACGGTTGCAATAACAGGTCTGCTAATGCCTTCAATGGTTTTGATGCTGAACATGGCGCCTACCAGCATGGCGCCGGTATTACCCGCACTGATAAAGGCATCAATTTTTCCGGTGGCTAATAAATGAAAGCCAATGGCAATAGAGGAGCGTTGTTTTTCTTTCAACGCTTTGGTGGGATGTTCATGGTACCCGATTACTTCAGGTGCATGAACCAGGTGTATATTGGGAGCGTCTACCCTATATTCTTCCAGCAGGGGTTTCACTAAAGATTCATCACCTATACAAAATAAAGATGCCGTACGAGTACCGTTAGACAAGTATAATTGCAGGCCTTTCACCGCTTCAAGCGGTGCGAAATCTCCACCCATCATGTCTAAACCAATATTCATTCGGCAGGAAGTATAGTTGAACTAAAAGGTTACGCTTTCAGAGGAGCTTTTTCAGCTACCAATTTACCTTTATAGAACAATTTTCCTTCACTTACATGAGCACGGTGACGAACATGTGTTTCACCGGTGGTGCTGTCTTTGCTCAAAGTAACTTCCTGTGCCACGTAATGAGTTCTTCTCTTGGCGCTGCGTTGTTGTGAATGTCTGCGTTTAGGATTCGGCATATCTCGAAATTTATAGTATCAAAAAATTATTCTAAGTTTTTAAATTTATCTAACCCTTTCCAAACCGTATTACTGTCTTTCTGTACTTCTTCTTCCATCTTTCTTAACTTCTCCAGTACCTCTTTGTTGCATTTTGCCCCGCCCATCTCAGATTCTTTACACATTTTCTGTAAAGGAATACTGAGGTTTACAAACTCGAATATCCAGTCAGCCAGGTAAAGATGACTTTCTCCACGGGCGATATAATATACATCAGGATCTTCTTCCTGTTCATTCATCACTTCGGGGTCGTCGACTATTTTTACAATGATGTTGAACTCATCCCAAAGCTGCATAGGCAGTGTGTTTCCACACCTGTCGCAGTTTACATCCAGGCTGCCATCAATATCAAATTTCAGTTGCATGAATCCCGTATTTTTCTCGAGACTCAATTTGATATTGGCCAGGCAGTTTTCAAAATCCTGCTCACCATACGGTACAAAGAACGTATCCTCAATTCGGTATTCGTATACATGCATCCCCGGCTTTAAACCCACAAATGCTATCTCATATTCCCGGTGCTGACTCATAACCGTTTTTTAAGGGCTTGCAAAGGTACGCAAAAACAGCCAAAATGCCAAAGGAAAATTGAATTCAGAAGGATTGCTGTACAACAGGCAATGATAGACCATTTTATTCCATATTTGTATAAATGAAGAAGGAAACTGTACTATCCGGCTATTCCCGGGCGAAAACGGGTGCATTATTTTCCATAGCGTTGGGTATCAGCCTCTTTTCCTGTTTTCCCGGGCAGGTGGAGCGGATGTATTCGATTGGAATTTACCCCGGCATAGCGGCCACATTGCGTTTCTTAACCAGGTGGGCGCCATTTAGTATGGGTGATTTTTTATATGTGATAATCGTCATTTTACTACTTATAAAAGCCATAAGAACCGGTATCCTCCTTTACCGGAAACAATATTCCCGGATACAGTTTCAGCAATTCCTGTTTCGTTTACTGAAACTGGGTTTATGGGTGTATATTATTTTTAAACTGCTATGGGGATTGAATTATGATCGTTCGGGCATTGCGGCTCAACTGCAAATTGCCAATACAACTTACCGTAAAGAAGAGGTAACCCAACTTACCCACCAACTGATTGATACATTGAATGCATACCGCAGACAGTTTTCGGATACGGCGCTTCCTGAACCCGCTTTAGATACGATATACTGCGAAGCCTACAGGTCTTACCTAACGGTTTCCCGGGACTTCCCCTTTTTAAATTACCGGAACAGGTCGGTTAAGGCAAGTTTATTCAGCGGGTTGGGGGATTATATGGGTTACTCAGGTTATTACAATCCTTTTACCGGCGAGGCGCAGGTTCGGTCTGATCTACCCAGGGTATTGATACCCTTTATTACCTGTCATGAAATAGCCCACCAGTTAGGGTATGCCAGCGAGAGTGAGGCCAATTTTGTGGGCTACCTGGCTGCGGCATCTTCTGCTGATGCCTATTTCAAATATTCGGTGTACAATGATTTATTTTCCTATGCGCAAGGCGAAGAATTAATGCTCTATGCAAAAGAACAGGATTCTACCGCTTTTGTACAGGTGATCCAATATAACCAGACCCACCTGGATTCATTGGTAAAAAAAGACAGGAAAGAAATCAGGGAATTTTTCAGGAAAAGAAGCAACCGTATTTCTCCTGCTGTTTCATCCTTATACGATCAATACCTGAAATTCAATAACCAGGCCAGGGGGCTGGATAGTTATAATGAAGTGGTGGGATGGCTGATAGCGTATCAGAAAAAATACGGGAGGGTATAAATGCCTAAAATTTATTTTTCCACATCATGCTTTCTACCGGTTTGTTTGGCTGGCCGCTATATTTAGCATTGCTTTTCTGGTTATACTTCACTTCAATTTCTCCATCAACCGGAAAATAAATCAACTGGCCAATGGGCATCCCTTTATAAATTCTTACGGGTTGTTTACAGGAAATTTCCAATGTCCAGTTGCCGCAAAACCCAACATCACCTTTGCCGGCAGTGGCATGGATATCAATACCCAAACGGCCCGTAGAGGACTTTCCTTCCAGAAAAGGCACGTGGGCATGGGTTTCAGTATATTCTTCCGTTACCCCTAAATAAAAGGCATGAGGTTGTAGTACAAAGCCCTCATCAGGTATATCAAAATATTCGATGGTATTGTGTTTTTTGGCGTCCAGCTCCGCGTTTACATAAGTAGCCAAACACTTTCCAAGGTGTACATCATAACTGTTACTACCCAGATCTTCCCGGGTATAGGGTACAATTTTGATAGTACCTTTTCCCATTTCTTCGAGTATGCGTGTATCTGAAAGGATCATTATTCGTTTATTAATAGGTTCGGATGCAAATAAATCTTAAATCTGCAATCTAAATTCTAAAATTTCCGCGGTGCCGCTGTTTTATCAACAAAATATTAACGAAACCACCCGTTTGGGTGTATGGAAGATCGAAGAGGATGAATCCTTCTTTTTGCGATCAGTTCCATTACAGCGCAGCATCACTCATCCGAATAAACGCTTACAGCACCTGGCGGGACGTTATTTATTGCCCTATCTTTTTCCTGATTTTCCTTCCGCTGCCATTGAAATCGCGGATACCCGAAAACCTTTTTTGCCTGATGAACAATATCATTTCTCCATCTCTCATTGCGGCCGGTATGCGGCTGCATTGGTAAGTAGTACCCAAAGAGTAGGGATAGATATTGAAATGATCACACCCCGTGTTGAAAAAATAAAACATAAATTTCTGCATCCTGATGAACTGGCTTTTGTTCATTCACAGGCTATTCCGCAACAAGTAGAGCTGCTCACTTTACTCTGGAGCGCCAAAGAAGCCATGTTTAAATGGTGGGGTAATGGAGAAGTGGATTTTAGTGAAGTCCTGCGCACGAACAATTTTACTTTTTCAGCAGAAGGCATTATTCCCGCAATTTTTTTAAAAGAGCCAGTAAAGATTGATTTGAAAATTCATTACCAGGTGAGGGAGGGGGTGAGTTTGGCGTGGGTAGTACAATGAGAGAATAAATGAGTGGGTGATTAGTCATCAAACCGGATCTTGGTTTTGGGTACCAGTTTCAGGCTTTTACTGAGCAATTGTTTCATTTGTATTTTTACCAGTTGCCCCATTGTTTTGGCTTTGCTGAAAACACTTGTATTGCCATAGTGCGCGGCTAATTCCTGTTTTAGCTGTTCAATCTTTTCCGGTTTTGAAATAGTATCGCCTGTCATGATATCCAGTATTTCTTTCATCCGGTAGCGCGAAGAAGCCAGGCGGAAGGTCATCAGGGTCCTTTCTTCCGCCTGGTATTGGGCAATGGATTTATTATTGAGGTGTTTGATCACCATATCAACGAGTGGCTTATTCTCTTTAAAGAATTGTGGCAAATAGAGATTTTTTCTGCCTTCATAGGATTGCTGGTCAAAATCAATGGCCCTTATCCGGCACTGGTAGTCTTCAATATCGGGTGTAATATTTACCACGAAGTTATAGGCCCTCATATCACCCAATAAATGCACGAAACAGCGTTCATTGAATTTTACAAACTCTTTGGCCAGTCTAACCTGGTTTGTACTGGGCGCGTTGAGGTAGTCGTTGATAAAAATATCACCCGGAATGCCAGGTATATGTTCTTCAATCAGCGTAGTTTTATCTGTAAAATAACTAATCCGGTTGGGTGACAACAGGTGTTCCAGTTCCAGCCCATAAATCCTGCTGGCATCAGCCTGTTTAATGTAATAGTGGTCGTAGTTTTCATTGAACTTGTTTACAATCCGGATACGAAAAGGCTGGCTGTTTCCAAAATAGCAGAAATCAATCCCGGCCACATCCAGGTGATCAATAAAACTCATATCACCCTCTGTTTTAAGAATGGCGTAGTTGCGTACCAGGTTCTCCTTCAGGAACGCCCATTCTTTCAGGTCGTAGGATACTTTTTCCCATGCTGTATCCTTGCCAAATTTATCTTTCAGGGGAACGGTGTAGGTAAAACGTTGGAGATCCTGGTAACTGGCCGGCAGTTTTACTTCTCTTCCATATTTGACCAGGTATTCGCGCAAATCCGGATTTACCGGAAAGATGGGTTTCTTTCTGGAGGGTTTATCGGTATGTTCCCCGGGGATACTATTTTCAAAAAGGTTATTCAAGAATAAGTGGGTCGTTGTCTTCTAATAAATTCAGGTTTACATCATTGCCTGCAATGCCTTCGATGGAACCCCTGATATAGGCGGCATTCAACAATACTTTCTCCAATTGTTTTTCCCGCGACTTCCACAGTTTTTCCATGGCATCCCTTTCACGCTGGATACTCAGTTTCATACTCATGAAACCCTCGCGTATGGCTTTCCATTGTTCATTGAATTCAGCGCCGGTAAGGTAGTCATATAACATCACCATTTTATCGCCTTTGTTTTCCTGGCTTTTTTTGGCATCATACACTTTTAATAAGGCATCACGAAGCAGCAGGGCAACGCTTTTTACTTCAGTGAATGAGCAGATATACACACCCTCTTTTTCGCCGAATCTTTCCATGTCTTTTGGAAATGCCTGTGTAACAATCACGGCTACATCCGCACCCAATGTGCGCATATCGGCCTTCAGTTTTTCTATCCAGTCGTTCGAAAAGTCTTTGGTACGCTTGCTTTCATAAATAATTTTGCCGGTTTCAACTCCAAAACGGTTGTGTACGGTTTGGATACAATCGGCCCCGCGTACACCTTTGCCAACGGGTTCAATTTTATCGAATGTGAATGTGGATTGTAACATTTCTTCCAGCATCAGTTCCTGCACTTCTCCCTGTAACTGCATGCTTCCCTGTTCAGATTTCCGGCGCATTTCTTCGGCCAGTTTTTTCTGGTCATCGAGCTGTTTTTCCAGTTCTTTCATGCGTAGCTGGTATTCCTGTTCTTTCAGGCTCAATCGCTCTGTTTCTTCTTTTTGTAATTGTTCTTTCAGCTTTTCACGCTCTTCCATTAACCGGCGCTGAAGGGTAAGCTGCAGTTCTTCTTCTTTTATTTTAAGGCTTTGTTCTTTCTGCAGAAATTCGAGTTCTTTTTTGCGGGCTTCCTTTAATTTTTCTTCCGTATCGGCCGCGTTTTGCTGCAACATTTTCAGTTGGTTTTCAAAATCTGTTGCCACAGATTTAGTAATCGATTCCTGTAGGGCTGCCTGTAATTTCTTTTTTTCGGCTTCAATCTGCAGGATCGTTTCTTCTTCCTTTTTTTTCTGCCAATCCAGCATTTTGCCCCTTAATTCCTTTTCAATTTCATCACGGATCGAATCGCCAGGTTCAAACTGGTGATTGCAATTGGGACATGTTATAATAAAGCCCGTCATGGCGTAATTTTTTTACAAAGTAAGCCTATCGCCTGAAAAGAAAAAACCGGATTGTAAAAGGTGGGATAGGGGGGAGGCCACAACCGGGGTGTATTAGCCAAAACCACAATGGGTATAAAAAACTTGTAGGGAATTATGCGAATTCATAAAAAAGCTTTTATACCTTTTAAAGTCAGTTTATTTATTTTTTAAGGCAACCTTTTTAAGTAAATACTTGTATAGTCTTAAAATAGCCATTTTTGGAAGACCAGGAACATAAAATAAGGCCATTACTCTTAGCATGCCTTCGCTGGCATCGTTTAAGCCAAAAATTGCTATACCAGGAATTCTATAGTTATAGTATGAGCATTTGCCTGAGGTATGCCGATAGTCGTGATGAAGCCGCGGATATTTTAAACGAAGGGTTCTTGAAAATATTTACCGGCCTGGACAAATTTGACTTAAACAAACCGTTCAAACCCTGGTTAAGAAAAGTAATCGTAAATACCGCTGTTAACCATTACCATCAAAAAAAACGACAAATACAGGCAGAAGAAATTGATACGGCCCATAATGAACCTGGTACGGAAAACATATTATCAGGTATTTCTTACCAGGAGGTAATTGAACTGTTGCAAAAGGTATCACCCGCCTATCGTACCGTGTTTAACCTGCATGTAATTGAGGGCTATACACATGAAGAAATTGCGATGATGCTGAACATTTCGTCCGGCACTTCAAAATCGAATTTGTTTAAAGCCAAAGAGCAACTAAGGAAAATATTGACAAACTTTTTTTTAACATAGACTTATGCCACAGCGAGAGAAAGACAACATGGAAAATTTTTTCCAAAAAGCCTCAAAAAATCCCAATACGGAGTTTAATGAAGGCGACTGGAAAAAATTAGAAGCCATGCTGGATAAGGAAAGAAGAAAATTTGTACCCCTGTTCTGGGGCAGATGGAAATTTGTGATTGCGTTTATTGGCTCAATTTTATTATTAAGCGGCGCTTACTTTTTCATTATTTCAAACCAACAGAACCTTAACACAGTTGCTGTACATAAAAATGGGATAGAAAAAGCGGCAAACCCAATTAGTGCCGGTGTTTTGCCTGATATAAAAAAGCCCTCACCTGTGCGAATGCAATCATCTTCTGAAATGCAAAAGCGTTTACCGGGCGCCGGAATAAAAAGTTTAATTGCTGGTAACAGTAAAAAAATAAATGAAGTGGTTTTGAAAAGAGCACAGCCTGAACATCAAATAATCATTCATGAAACATCTGAGAATCTTACCGATAAAATAGTACCCACAGACGTTGTAAAGGCATCCGGAGATAACGCTAAGCTTCCCAATACTGGAGAGGGGGTTGTATTGAATAAGCTTACAAATACATCAGAAAGTATAAAAGACAGTATAGCCAATCAGGAAATAGCCGGCATATCACGGGTTGATCCTGCTTTTAAAAAGAAAACGAACCAGGCCCCTTCACGGTGGAGTTTGGTATTTTCATACGCTGTGGAATATACCGGTAACAGCGTAAATTTAGCTACTTCCCCGGGAACGGTTTTCGGGTTAGCGGCCCACTACCATCTCAATAATAAAGTAAGCCTTTCAACAGGGATCAGTAAGCGTAACATGAAGTATTGGTATAGTGGTAATGATGCTTCCATACCTAAAAATTACTGGCGGAATAACACGAATGGGGTAGTTCCTGATAAAATTAAGGGCTACTGCGGTATCCTGGAAGTGCCACTTATGCTGCAATATAAATTAGCGGATCGGGGGAAGGGCAAGCTGCTTGTTTCCGCAGGTGTTTCAAGTTATTTTATACTCGATGAATCCTATCAATATATTTTTTTGAATCCCAATCCGGGAAGTAAAGAGGGGTGGAATACAAGTAAAGATTCCCGTTTTATTTTTAGCAGTATAAACGCGTCTGTTGGCTATGAACAAACCATTTTGCCTGGTATGGCAATAGGTATTGAACCGTATATAAAAATACCCACAATGGGTATAGGATGGCCGGATATTAAGTTGTTTAGTATGGGCGCCGCCGCTACATTACGATACAATATTCCAAAGAAAAAACGTTTCCCGATTTCGCTTAATAATGCCGGGCCAGATTAGCAGGGTATTCCATTTTACACAGCTTATAAAATCGACATATATGGATATTGTATACATCAGAGTAGCAGTTTTTTATCTAAAAATTAAAAATGATAATCAAAATGAAAAGTAAATTAAAGATTCCTCTCACTTTTTTTGCGCGCTATGCAAATTCAGGAAAGTTGTTTGTCAACAGCATAAGTATCCTGATGTTATTATTGGCAATTGCCGGTTGCAAAAAATCTTCAGATCCCCAACCGGCACCTGTTAAGGAAGTGCAGCTTCAGGCTAATGCTACTTTAGGAAATATTCTTACTGATAAAGATGGGCGTACACTTTATTATTTTGCTAATGACGCTACAACTACCAATAGTTGTACCGGAGGCTGCGAAGCAGTCTGGCCCGTTTTTAATGTAGACAACCTTACCGCAGATAAATTAGGTACCGGTCTTGATCTAACGGATTTTAGTTCTATTACCACACAGAATGGAAAGAAGCAATTGGCGTATAAAGGAAGGCCCCTGTACTATTATGCACCGCTTGTTAACGGGGTGAATACCCAGGAAGCAGCGGGAAAAACAGGAGGAGAAAATGTGAATAGTGTTTGGTTTGTCGCTAAACCGGATTATAGCATTATGTTCGCCAATACACAATTAACGGGCCACGATGGAAAAAAGTACTTATCTAATTATACAGAGGGCATAGGAAAAACGCTTTACCTTACAGATGAGAAGGGTCTTACCTTATATACGTTTACAAATGACAGAATGAATAAAAATAATTTTACTGCCGCTGATTTTTCCAATAATGGCGTGTGGCCCATTTATGAAACAGATAAAATAGTAGTGCCCTCTGCTCTGGATAAAACATTATTTGGCTCTATTACGGTGTTTGGGAAAAAACAACTTACTTATAAAGGCTGGCCGCTGTATCATTTTGGCCAGGATGCGATGATAATGGGGGCCAATAAAGGGATATCTTTTCCTGCTCCCGGCAAATGGCCGGTTCCGGTTAAAGATATGGCACCGGCAATTCCTTAAAATCAATTGGTTTATTTTAATGTTAATGGTTACATCAGCAGGGTCGCAATATAGTAGCGTTTCTCTTTAATCAATTATTTAATCCTACATATATGTGTTATAAAATTTTAAGAGTATCCGTGGTCCTTATTACTTTTCCAGTGCTGTTTTTGAGTTGCAGCAAAAGCGAGGTTGCTACTCCTGCTCCCATAGTGCCAAACCTATGTTCTACAATCAATGCTAAATTCTCGGCTGATATTAGTGTTATTGTTCAAACTAATTGCGCCACTAACAATTCCTGTCATGCTGCAGGAAGTGTAAATGGCCCCGGCCCTTTGCTGAATTTTACGCAGATAAACGCCAATGCAAGCGCCATCAAAACCCAGGTAGAAAGCAAGCTGATGCCTAAAGGCGCTACGCTAAGCCAGGCGGATATTGATAAAATAAAGTGCTGGGTTAACTCCGGGGCTTTGAATAATTAATAGCAACATGAATGCTACAAAATATAGTATAAAGCAACTATTGTGTTTACTTTTTCTGATGACAACAATGGTTAGTGTACAGGCACAGAAATTTTATACCAAGTCGGGAAGGATTGATTTTTTTTCAAGGGCGCCCCTGGAAAATATTCAGGCTGTAAACAAAACGGTGGTTGCCATACTTGACAGCAAAACCGGTAAGGTTGAATTCAATGTTTTTATCAGGGGCTTTGAATTTGAAAAGGCCCTGATGCAGGAGCATTTTAATGAAAACTATATGGAGACTTCAAAGTATCCTAAGGCAACTTTCAGTGGTGAAATCCAACATACGAATGTTGTTAATTATGCCCTTACCGGAGAGTATAAGGTGATTGTAAAAGGCATGCTTGCCATGCACGGAATATCAAAAGCCATGGAAGTTTCCGGTGTTATCAGTGTTATTGATGGTTTTCCAACACTCAAGGCTGCGTTTACTATTTCCCTGGCGGATTATAAAATACACATCCCGGCAATTGTGAGAGACAAAATTTCTCCCAATGTTACAATCACCGTCAACAGTCTTTTAAATAACACACTGAAATAGCATTTAATTATGAGAAAGACATTAACAGGCGGCAAATTCTATACTTTATCCCGGAAAACAATGGCAAAGTTTGTTATGGTATTTCCCGTTTTTATTTTTTATTTTAATTCAGTATCATCCCAAACGGATACTTCTTTGCTGAGTTTACTAGATGACAAAACGCCTGCTAAAGAATGGATAACCGGCGCTTTTAAATCTTCAAGAATTATCAATAACCAATCTACCGAATTGATAGGCAGGGGGGTGTTAGACTTTCGTATCCTGCATCGTTTTGGTTTCATCAATTCAGGGAGTAATAATTTTTTTGGACTTGACCAGGCAAGAATGCGCTTGGGGTTTGATTATGGGATTACTGAAAACCTTACGCTTGGTATTGGCAGGAGCACCTATCAAAAGGAAATTGATGGATTAATTAAATTCAGGGTTATTCAACAACAAAAGGGGGCAAAGGAGGTACCGGTATCTCTGGTGTGGGTAAGCGGTATGGTTGTTAATACTACAAAGGTCAATAGCTTAGAACCTGCAAAATCGCTTTCAGACAGAACGGCATATTATCACGAGTTGCTTATTGGGAGAAAATGTAATGACAAATTTTCTTTACAGCTAACCCCGGCATGGGTTCACAGGAAGGTGATTACTTCTGCTACTGTTTCCGCGGATAATAAAACCGATGTGTATGCAATAGGTTTGGGAGCCCGGTATAAATTGTCTAAAAGGGTTGCTTTAGTGATCGATTATAATTATGTAGTTGCCGGGATTAATAAAAATGAGTTTGTAAACCCATTAGCGGTTGGAATTGATATTGAAACCGGCGGCCATGTGTTTCAACTGCATTTTTCAAATACTATTGGTATGAATGAAAAAGCCTTTTTAACGCAAACCACCAATAAATGGGAGGATGGAGATATTAATTTTGGTTTCAATATTTCGAGGGTGTTTAACAGTAGGAAAAAGGGTAGATAGTAGCTGAATTTATTTGGTTTCTAAAACGAAACTGACCGCCATTTATATTATTGCATGTTTTAATAGTGTCTTAATGTTTCATATATGCTAATATGGTCAATGTGTTACAATAATTTTCTTTTTAACTGTACTTCGGTTGTTGATAATTTCAACTACATATATTCCGCCTGGGTAATGGCTAACTGGAATTTTTGCTTGCATGACTACATTATTTATTGTCTGCAGCATCTGGCCTGTTGAATTAATGAACCGAACCGTTGTTGGCAGTTTGCTTTCCGGAACAAGTACAGTGATCACATTTTTGGCTGGGTTAGGATAAACCCGGTATTTATCATTTTCTGTTGAAGTTTCCTTAGTAATACTTGCAATTATAGCAGGGTCATTGTTTTTTGGTTTGGAAAGCCCGCTTCCACAATACCAATCGAAGTATTCATAGGCCACACTATAGGTTCCACAGGTTGTTTCGGCAACAACTTCAATGGTATTATTCTGGCCGCAATACGTGGGTGAACCGATGTAACAGGTACAAAAGATCCTGCTTCCCTGGTCTGCCAGATTGCCGTTGATGTACCATTTATAATTGGTGGCATAATTAACATCATTAATATACACACTCAATTGGTCATTGCCAATGACGGGCATGGATGTTACATAGGTAATGGGCTGCTGGAAAGGAGCAAAAGCAACCGATGCTTCCAGAAAGTTCCCACAAGCTGTGTACCCGCTGACATATGCGTTGCCATAAGTTCCTGTAGCATCAACATAATTTATTGAAGTTGTGGCTGCAGTGGAACTGTTGACAGTATAATCACCACTGAATTGCCAATAATAAGTGCCTAATGGCATGGCTGTACTAAATCGTACGGTAGTACAATTCAACTGTGAAGCAGATAGTGTTCCATAAGTATAGTATTTATTGCCAACTCCAACCGCATGCCAGGCATTAGTAACGGCTATTGTTTGTACAGAATATTCACCAAACAGGTCTATGGCAGCCTGGATAGATACACTTCTCATAGAAGAAAATGTTGCGCTGTTTGTTAATGAACGCTCAGCTCTATATACGATACTTGCAGCATCTGTTATGCCGATGGAACTAACACAATAATTTGCCGAGTTGTCATTGGTTCCACTCTTGCCTTCTGTAAGAAGATAAAACCAGAAGTTTAGTATTCCGCAATTAATATGTATACCACCGTTATCAAAGCCTGAAGAAGGGTCCACCCAATTCGTTCCTCCAAATGTGTTTGGTCCGGGATTAATTACATTCGGATCTTTGGGATTTGACATTGATCTCAAAGCTACATTGGGGCTAATGGTTATATCCTCACCTATCAGCCACCTGGATTTGGAAGGTGTGGACCAATTCTCAATTACAGACGCCCAAATATCACTTAGTCCTTCAGCCAAAGCCCCAGATTCTCCGGAATTACCAAGATTAGCCGTGTACTGGCATATGCCATGCCCCATCTCATGAGCAACCACATCTAATGAGGTTAACGGTGTAAAACGTGAACCACCGTCACCAAAAGTCAGATCATGGCTTGTTTCTTCATAAAAAGCGTTATCATAGTGTATTCCCCAATGTACCCAACTTGTTATTTGTAAACCACTGTCATTGATACTGTTTCTTCCCCTTACCGTCCTCCAATAATCAAGTACCTGCTCTACGCCCCAGTGAACATCCAATCCTGCGTTATCATGATCAGCATTATCATGTTCTGCGGCTGTCCAGGAATTGTCATTATCAGTAAAATCATTGGCCAAATAAAGCCACCCCGGGCTGATTGAATTAAAGGTTGTAACCGAAACATTATTTCGTGATTCCCGCAAACGGAAACCTCCGGTATTTGAGTCGGTAACAATATTTTGAGTGCCGCTGTACCGGGTGTCTCCCGTGCCATTTGCATTCGTGGTACAATAGGTGGGTAATATTTTTATGATTTGGCCTGTTTTCGCGTCAACATATACATAATCAGACCGGAAAGGGTTGAGCGAGCGGATAATGAATTTATAAGATAACCGCCAAATGTCATCACTACCCTTGCTAATCAGCAGTTCGGCTTTTCGAAAAGACACGATTTTGTTGTTAACGGTAAGGGTAAGGCCATCTTTAATTTTATCTTCCGATTGATAGGTAGTTGCTTTAATTTGATCAAGGGCCGCCTGAAGTGCCTGTAATTCTGTTAATTTTGGAATTACAGAATTTATCCTGATATCTTCATAATCACCATTCAAATGTTCCACGTTGGTATTTCGCCCATGTAAAAAATAAGTTGAGCCCTCCACGGCTATCCCTCTAAAATACCTCTGAAATAAAATATGACTCATCCCCAATTCATCGGTGAATGACTTTTCAATTTTAAAATCTTCCGTGTCGGGATGCCTCAGAAATTCTTTAAGAAATACCTTTGGATCCTGCAACCTGTGATTTTGTTTTTTGTTGCTGAATGATGCAAAGGATACTTTACCTGTTTTATTGAATTCTATTTTAAGCGTATCCAGCTTTGCGGTTTGTGTACTGCCATAGATAGATAATGCAAGTAAACTAAGGAGTAAAATAATTCTCATAAGAATTGGTTTTAGAACTGTCACAAACTATTTTGTTAAAAAAAAGCGGTATCCGTCACGGCCATATTCATAAAATATCAATGAGTCTTTGTATATCCTATCAAGAATATAAGTTCGGGGATTACCGGTGATATAGTGAATACTCATTTGATATACCAGGGTGTCATTGAAAGTCTTAGCATAAAGCCAAAGAATAGGAGAAGCAATTTTGGGCATACCCATTTCAACCCAATACATCGAATCCGATTTGGTTATTTCAACAGTACAATTTGAACAATAGACTGCTTGTCCGGCAAATCCGCCTTCTCCATAGATAAGTCTCCATTTCCCAATAAGCCGCGTTTTAACTGTTGATAGTTGATAGTTTTTAAATACAATATCACCTGAAGGAACGACTTCAACCTGCGTACCCGGTTCCTTATTACAAGCCAGCAATGCCAAAAATAAAAGACAGTATTTATGCATGATTGGTAAAAATTGGTTTCAGGAAATATTTGAAAAAAGCGATAGTCATTCAATTGATACATATTTGGCATCTACATATTCGCCAGCAACAGCCGTAACAGTAACCCTGCATCCGATTAAAATTAAAACCGGCAACAGGGTAAAGATAATATGTGTTGCTAAGTTATACAAGGGGTAAAAACCCCTAATTTGGAAATAGTTTTGCGATTGATTGGTTGGATCCTTTTGCGTTAACCTGTCTGTGTCAAATACATTCTTAATCGCCACCCACTTCCTGATACTCCGTAATTTAAAATATTGTGCATTGAAAAAAGTCTTAATCTTATGTATTGAAACGATTACGGTTGAAAGAATCTGAAACCTGTTTATGATATCCCTTGCTCTTGTTGATGACCATGTGATTACACGTAAAGGCATAAAAACAATTATAGAATTACATCCCGGTATCAGGGTTATTCTGGAAGCTTCAAATGGAAAAGAATTACTGGAAAAACTGGTGCCGGCCCGGCTTCCGGATATTGTCATCCTTGACATCAATATGCCTGTGATGAATGGTTTTCAGACCATCCGGGAACTGCAGGCAAGACACCCTTCTATTAAGATCATCGTTTATTCGCTGATCTACGAAGAAGATACCGTCATTAATATGATTGCGTCAGGAGCCTGTGGTTATATTACAAAAAGCGCGGATCCTTCCACGCTGGCAAAAGCGATTATCACGGTACATACCAAAGGATTTTATCTCGGTGAACTGGTAAAAAAGGAATATTTCAGGAAAAACACCACGGATAAAAAAAGGCTGGGATTTAACGGCAGGAAATACCTTTCGCCCAGAGAATTGGAATTTATCAAACTGGCTGCTACCAACCTCAATTACAACGAGATCGCAGGAATCATGGGGGTAAGTCCGAAAACCATTGAAAACTACCGGGATAGCCTTTTTCAAAAACTGGGGATCAAAAACAGGGCCGCGCTTGTCCTGTTTGGTTTTAAAAACGGACTGGTAACTATTTTCACGGAATAGCCCGTTCGCCCTCATCTTTTTCCTTTACCGGAGAAAATTGGGTTTTAGCTCATTTTCCAAAAAAAAACTATCCGCGAAAGAGCAACACCTTGTTTTCACGGTATTTTATTACCGTGAAATCACTATTTTTATATCCCCCTCAAAAACGGTTTTTTTTGCACTATTTAACGGTATTTTTTTTATCGTTTTTTATTATGTTTTGATTATTATTATATTATATATTTTATATAACTATTATTAATTGATTTTCAATTAATTAAAATACTATTTTGTGAATGTTATCAATAGTTTGGAATGAAATTATTCATCACCAAAACTAATTTGTATGACAACGACAATTACAGCTTCGAAGGCTTCAAAAAAAGGCCAACAGGTGGACACACGCCATGTAGATCAACTGATCCGTAACTACAAAAAAGAACGTTGGATTCAAAACACCCAAAGACTGGGAAAGGCAGATTCCTTAAGCGCCTGGTATGGCATGGAAGAACTACAATCCTTCCTGCAACTCGCGAAAGAAAACCAGGCGGATGGCATCAAAATGTATTTTGGTGTTTATCCTGATGATTTTGCAGAGGTTCCGGAATTCCGGGGCAGACAAACCATTGTACTCGTGGCCACCAAAGAAAAGTTAAACGAAAAGGGTAAAACGGTCAACAAAGACATTTATATCCAAAATGAGGGTAAACCGGAAATACTGGCATTTAATTTCAGCAGCCTTTGTCCTCCTTCCTGCCCACCGAATGACACACTGGATACATACCCCGAAACGATCGGTATTACTATTTTAAAAAATAACAACCAGATGATTGTTATTTGATGTGAGCAAAAAATAACTCCTGTTTCAAATACAGGAGTTACTTTTAAAAATGAATCTGCACCTGGATGTAAAAATATTGATAATCACTTTTTGCATCAGTCTCCTGACCGTTTACAGGAAAAATAATCAAAATGAAAAATATTTGAGATCATTTCCTTTATTCCTTCTGCTTACAATCATTGTGGAAATAACAGGAACATGGATCAGCTACAATCACCTGAATAATACCTTACTTTTTAATCTGTACTCAGTTATGGAATTTGCATTTTTCATTTATTTTTTTCAAAAGATCATTACGGATCCTCCTATAAAAAAATGGATTACCCGGCTACTGTATATCTTACCATTAATCTGTTTGACGAATATCTGTTTTTTACAGGGGCCACAGGTATTTCATACTTATTCGTATACGGTTGGCTGTTTAACAATAGATACATTAGGAATACTTTATTTCTTTCAGTTATTTAAAAGCCATGAAAAAATAAACCTGCTCCGCACACCTGCTTTTTGGATAATTACGGGCCTGGTTTTCTTTTTTACTTCTTCCATGTCTTTTTTAGGGATCATTAACTATGTTGCGACCTTACCCAGAGCCATTACGGTTGATCTGGTTAAATTATTTATTTTTGTGAACTCATTGTTATATACCTTATTTATCATCGCATTTGTATGCAAGCTCAATATCCGGAAATTTATACCCAGTTCTTAGCGAGTATCCTGATCGCTATTCTTCTTATTGGCTTCGTTATTACCATGCTGCTGCTTTACCAGAAAAGGAAACTAATACAGGAAAAAGAAATGGGAACCCTGAAAACCGCTTTTGAAAAAGAGCTCTTACAAACCCGGCTGGAAATACAGGAAGAGGTTTTAAAAAATATCTCTATGGAGATCCACGATAATATTGGCCAGATCATGTTACTGGCCAATGTAAATATCTCGATCCTGCAGACTATGCCGCTTCCCGCGGGTGCATCCGAATTGATCAAAGACACTAAAATCATGTTAAGTAAAGCAACCGAAGATATTTCACAACTCTCCAGAAGCCTTAATTCTGACCGCATCACAGAGGTTGGTGTCTTTGCCGCCATCAAATATGAACTGGATTTACTGGCACAAAAAGGATTGTTTGAGATAATTATTACGGATCCGGATGATGATGAGGGAAAGCGTTTACCGAAAGAAACACAGTTACTGGTTTTCCGGATGTTCCAGGAAATCTGCAATAATATCATCAAGCATGCAAAGGCTACCCGCATAACTTTATCTATTACTAAAAAGGAAACCGGCATTGACATTCTGCTGGCAGACAACGGTGTGGGTTTTGAATTCACGCCTTCACCAACCGGCCATTCCGCTTATAATGGAGTTGGATTAAGAAGCCTTCAATCCAGGATTAACCTGTTTAAGGGCTCTATTACTATTCAGAGCATTTTGCGGGAAGGAACTACTATTTGTATCTTTATACCTTTCAAAGAGTGACAGCCATCAACTAATATGAACTTACCTAAAAAAATATCTATTGCTCTTGCCGATGATCATGCCATGTTACGAAAAGGATTAATTAAACTCCTGATGATGCTCGGAAACTACGAATCTCTTTTTGATGTAGACAATGGGAACGAAGTCATTGAGCAACTGAAAAAACATAAAATACCCGATGTACTGATCCTTGACGTGAACATGGCGGAGAAAGACGGGTATCAAACCGCCCAATGGGTTAGTACGCATTACCCACAGGTCAGGATACTGGCGCTCTCCATGTTCAGCGATGAGAATACCATTATAAAAATGATCCGGGCCGGGGCAAAGGGCTATATCACCAAGAACAGTGATCCGGAAAAACTGAAAGAAGCCATAGATACCCTGTATGAAAAAGGGGTTTACCTTCCTGAATCCTTATCTGCCAAAATTTTTAGTGGCATTAAAAATAATATTCTTTTTAGTGAGGATAAAGCGACCAATCTGACTGAAAAAGAAAAAACATTCCTGTCACTTTTGTGCCAGGAACTCTCCTACCAGGAAATTGCAGGTAAAATGTTTCTCAGCCCCCGGACAGTGGATGATTACCGTAAGAAACTTACCAGGAAATTAAATGTCAAAGGCAAATCTGGATTAATCGTATACGCGATGAGTAATGGGCTGAAGTAAGTGTCGTTTTCCTTTGTACAATTACCGGCTACTTATATAATTACCGCAACAATCCGGCAAACAAGAAAAGGGTTTTCACCCCTTGCACAATTTAGCAATAGGCATTATTTTGTGGTTTTAAATACCGCATAATATGGCAAATGATCCTTTTGTTTACGATAATTTTTATAAAATAAACACAGATGATGATCAAGTTACACTTGACCTCATTTTCGGTGGTTTGGGGCAAAGCGTTGATTATGTCCTCGCATTGGATGATGTGATCAAAATCGACCATTCAAAAATATCTATTCAGGATTATACTCTGGGCAAAGGCCCTGACCTGGCAGGAAAAACACTTACTGTCTCTGGCAATATCCAGGACATGCCTGCCACTTCCCATGATATCACACTCATCCTCCGGATAAAAGGAGGGGCTACAAACATAGAGCAGTCGTATGCCGGCGAAGTTAGCCCCGGTGATAATATTGATATTTCCCTGGCAGTTCATTTTTATAAATAATTCTATATAAATAGTTCTATATGAAATACGGTATGTTCTTATTTAGCCTGCTTTTATCAAATCAGCAGATTTTTGCACAAACCGGAAATACGGATGTTAAATTGGACCTGCTGAAACAACCGTCATCACCCGCCGCTCATTTATTGAATTTTGCCCCGAATAGTATTGAAAAGCCGACCGACCTGACTGCTGTATGGTTTTCATTCAATAATGCAACGGGTAAACTCACCCAGTTGCCCAACAGCTACGCTCTTGATCTGTCTCCCGCGGTGCTTTCAAAAAGCAAACTACTGTCTCTGAAGAGCCTACAGGCCACAGCTCTAAAAGATATCCTTTGGCAAACATTTGTTATTTCAACAGGCATTAAGCAATTTGACGATACAGTTACCAAAAAATCGTATTATAAAACGGCATTAGGGTTTAAAGTAACCCTTGCAAGACCTGCATGGAGTGAGGCAACACTTACCAAATTCAATGAACTATCAGTTATACAGGAAAGTATAACAAACAGCAATATAACCATCAGGAAAGAAGTCACAAAAGATTCAACTATTAAAAACCTTGACCGGAAAAGAAGAGATGTCCTTGCACAATATGGCCAGCAAAGCGCTGAATACGCGGCTGCACAACAACAATACATTAGCCAATTCTCAATAGCTTTTGCCAAATTAAGCGCTGAACAGAATGCGGAACTGAAAGCCGCCATCAGGAAAAAAGCAGAAGGATTCGCCATTGAACGCGTTGGCTGGTATGCTGAACTGGCCGGTGGTTTTTCAGCAGCTTTTCCAACCAATAGCTTCACTTATTCCACAGCGGATCGCAGCGGCGCCTGGCTGACAGGTGGTTATGACGGAGGATTTAATAAAATCAGCTTTCTTGGTATTGCAAGATATTTATACCAACCTGAAACATTATTTGCGGATTCAACCGGCAAATTGCCAACCAATAAAATTTCAACTTTTGATGCGGGAACCAGGCTTCTGTATGTGTCGGGTGACAGTAAACTGAATATATCCTTTGAAAGTATATACAGAAGCGTTCTTAATAAAAGTATTGTCAATCCATCCTGGCGTGTTTTGTTTTCGGCAGCTTATAGTGTAGGAGCCAACCAGCAGTTAACTTTTAGTTTTGGCAGAGACTTTGACGGAACACTGGAAAAAAGCGGAAACCTAATCGCAGGCCTTAATTTTATTGTCGGACTTGGGGGAGATAAAACGGTTGAAAAATAATCAGGGGTTTTTGCCCCTTGTATAACTTAGCAACACATATTTTTATGAAAGCCATTTATCTTCCATATCCAATCACGGTACTTTTATTTGCTTTATTACTGGTTATTGGCTGCAGGCGTACTGTGGCGCCTTATAACCCCTGCCGGGATGCCGTTCCATTTAAAGCGGGCCTTCAGATTTCGGAAATTCGCGGAGACAGCCTTGTTGAAACGGATACTGTTTTAATTAACACTACCGTTTCTTTTAAAGCCTTAAGCCCAATGTCGATCTATGCCACATTTGAGTACCGGATAGGCGTTATGGACACCATTACCGATAAAAAAGAAGTGAGGCTTTATTTTGATGACCGCAATGTTTCCCCCGGCGACCTGATCAAAGTAAGGCTTATTGCAAAGGGCGAACCTAATTTAGCTTGTTTCCCTAACAGTAAAACTGTGGATACTGTGGAGAAAAGCTTCCGCATCATTCATTGGAAAGACGCGCCCATTATAGGTAAATACGCGGGATACTTTGGCAGTGATAAAGACAAAACCGACAGGCAGGTTGTTGAAGTAAGGCATATTAAAGCGGATAGTGGATATACTTACGGAAGTTTCGACTTATTTAATATAGATAAAGGCTGCAACTCAACCATTACTAATCCT
Source organism: Chitinophagaceae bacterium (assembly GCA_023229465.1). Lineage (GTDB taxonomy): Bacteria > Bacteroidota > Bacteroidia > Chitinophagales > Chitinophagaceae > Sediminibacterium. The sequence continues at coordinate 210,268 of JALNZE010000002.1, read as the reverse complement.
TATCTACTGCCGGATCCATACAATGTTTTTTTTACCCGCACGGGGGCAAGGTTTATGGTGTTTATTGGAGGGGGGGATAGTACAGGAGGGTCCTTTACTTTTGTAAATAGCTGCCGTGCACCTTCGGGGGTATTACTGTTGAAAGGCCGGGATACAGTAACGGCAAAATTCACATACAGTAAATCACGTAGTGAAGTTACTACAAGAATTAATGAAACTTTTGAAGGGATAAGAATAAAATAATTATTTACATACTACCAAAACTTCAGCACATGAAAAACTATTTAGCGGCGCTGCTCATTTTGTTCTTTACAGAACCGGATGCACAAATCAGTACCTGCGGCATCCCGGCTATACCTCATTTTGTATAATAAATTGTAATAGCTGCAACTTAACCAACAAAAGATCCTGTACTGTCAGATTAAGTAGTAGCTATTACACTTAAAAGCGACAAAAGTTTGGCGGACAGGCAAAAAAAGTTCCGTAAATCATTAATTTACGGGACTTTCTAAGTTACATGAAGTGCGGAAGAGGAGATTCGAACTCCCACGCCCGGTAAAAGGCGCTACCACCTCAAAGTAGTGCGTCTACCAATTTCGCCACCTCCGCATTGAGAGCTGCAAAGAAAAGAAAAAACAGTCAATATATCACATTCTTTCAGGCACCCTGATTCCCAATACATTCATCCCGTTTTTAATAACCCGGGCCGTTAGCTGTGATAGCTGTAAACGAAGTATCTTTTTTTCTTCATTTTCTGCATTCCCTATAGAATGCCCGGCATAAAATGAATTGAATATCCTGGCCAGGTTAAAAGCATAGATGGCCACTTTGGAAGGATCGTGTTCAATAGCGGCATCCTGCAAAATGGCTGGAAACATTTCAAGCTGTATTGATAACTCTTTTTCTAATGGAAGCAGGTTAGCCTTAGGCAGGTTATTGTTTGCCGGAGGTTGCGCCATACCGGATTTTCTCAGAATGCTTTTAATCCTTGCATGTGTATATTGAATGAACGGGCCGGTGAAACCATGAAAATCAATACTTTCTTCCGGGTTGAATACCATTTTCTTTTTTGGATCCACACGCAGTAAGAAAAATTTTAAAGCTCCGAGGCCAAGAATATCATACAGGTCAGTCAATTCCTCCTCAGTAAAATCTTTTACTTTACCCAGTTCTTCGGTTTTTTGTTTGGCAATAGCCACCATTTCTTCTACCAGGTCATCCGCATCAACAACAGTGCCTTCGCGGCTTTTCATTTTACCGGTTGGCAGTTCCACCATGCCATAACTCAAATGAAAAATACCATCAGCCGAAGGCAGTCCTAATTTCTGGCAAATCAATTTTAATACTTTGAAATGGTAATTCTGTTCATCGCCCACCACATAAATACTTTGCCCGGCATTGAATTCTTTTTGTTTTTGTTCGGCCAGCCCAATATCCTGTGTTATGTAAACGGAAGTGCCATCCTTCCTTCTTACTAATTTCTCATCCAGGCCATCAGCAGTTAAATCAATCCAAACACTGCCATCTGCCTTTTGAAAGAAAACACCTTTAGCCAAACCGCTTTCTACCAGGTCTTTGCCAAGCAGGTAGGTTTTACTTTCGTAATAGGTCTTATCAAAATCGCTTCCTATCCTTTGGTAAGTGGCATCAAAGCCGGCGTACACCCAACTATTCATCAATTGCCAGAGCGCTATTACTTCGGGTTTGCCGGCTTCCCAATCGAAGAGCATTTGCTGGGCAGCCTTCATAACAGGCGCTTCTTTTTCCGCTTCTTCAGTTGATTTTCCTGCCGCTATCAGTTCAGCTACCTGTTTTTTATATTCGTTATTGAACTTCACATAATAATCGCCAACAAAATGATCGCCCTTTGTATTTGTGTCTGCCGGTATTGCTCCGTTAGCAAATAATTGCCAGGCAACCATGCTTTTGCAGATATGTATGCCGCGATCGTTTACAATACAGGTTTTGCTTACTTCATAGCCGTTGGCTTTCAGTATTTCGGCAATACTTCTGCCCAGAAAATTGTTTCTTAAATGCCCAAGGTGTAAAGGTTTATTGGTATTGGGAGAAGAATATTCCACCATTACCCGCTGTCCATTGCTCTTCGAATTACCAAAGCCGGTATTGGTATATTCCCGTTCTACGAAATGTAACCAATAGCTATCTGAAATACACAGATTAAGAAATCCCTTAATCAGGTTATAGGATGTAAAAAGGGCAGGATTTTGTGCAAGCAGGGTATCTCCTAATTCCTTTCCCAGCGCATCCGGTGATTTCTTTAATTGTTTTACAAAAGCAAATAATACCACTGTATAATCACCCTCGAATTCAGGTTTGGTTGCATTCACCTGTATATCCTGTGTTTGCAGGTTAATGCCATAAAGATGACTGATAGCCTTTACGGCGGCTTCTTTTATTTGTGTAACCACACTCATATTCTTAGCGTTTCGGGTTGCAAAAGTAACCAATTAAGCCCTACCTTCGCCATTACTTATGCGAAAACTGCATGAACATTTACGTGGCTTTATATTGGGAGTGGTCGATCTTTTTTATCCGCTGTTCCGTATGGTGATGCCATTGCAAACCTTTCGCTACGCGGCTTGTGGCGGATTTAATACTTTACTCGATATTACCATTTTCTTTATTTCCTATAATTTCATATTGGAAAAACAGCCTATTCACTTGTCTTTTCTTACCATCAGGCCGCATATTGCCGCCTTTTTAATTGGTTTTACGGTTACTTTTCCAATCGGGTTTTACCTTAGCCGGTACGTGGTGTTCCAGGAAACATCAGTAGGCAAAAGGCGGCAGATCAGAAAATATTTTACGGTAGTTTTGGGATGTGTTTTCCTTAATTATGGGTTTCTTAAATTGTTTGTGGAGGTATTCAAATGGTATCCTACACCTTCAAAATTATTGACCACGGTTTTTGTGGTGGTATTCAGTTATCTTTCTCAGAAAAATTATACATTCAGGCCCGCCGATAATGCCTCCTCTTAAGAGCTGTTGTTTAATACTATTCTTCAGGATTAATATAGAACATTAGTGAGGCTAATCCCGTTTTTTCAGCATGTACAATTCTGAATATATGCTCTCCATCCTTTAACTTTATTGTACGCCTGTGATGGGTAGTCTCGTCATAAATGGTATACTTCGCATCCCATGCATCTATCACTTCAATTTCATCTATAAACAGTTTCACGTAGTCATCGGCGGTAATACCCAGCTCATAGTTTCCCTCTTTCAACATCATTTTTGATACCGCAACGGTGGCAAAAGAATCTGCCGGCAAATTCTTTCCAATACTTCCCCACCAGGTATAATCAACCTTTTCCGCGGTAACACTGTAGATGGGCGTTTTTTCAAACAGCCTGGTAAAGCTGTTATAATCTTTGGCAGGATCATGCGCCCCATCCCATGCATACCATTGTATATTCCAATTGGCTAATGGATGAAATGCCCGGTAGTCAAATGTTCTGTTAGTATTACTATCCTGTTTTTTTCCAAATACATCCGTAAAAGATGGCCCCGAATAATTTAATCGTATACGCCTGTATTGCCGCGTTGTATCTGCTTTGGCTATGATGAAGGAAGGAAAACTGTCTGCTCCTTTGCTGATGATCTCAAAACCCGACAGCTTGCTGATATCCCATTTACCTTTCGGGCCCGCCACTTCAAAATGATACCATCCGTTGCTGTCAATATTTTGCAACCAGAGAAGCGGGTAACGAAAATCATAGGGCCCCCATTCAGTAATGCGCATTTCTTTTTTGCCTTTCGGTACCATCGTCACCGGCAACTGATCAGCCTTCAAATTTTTTAGCCTTTCATCTTTCTGGTAATCAATGTCTAAATAACTGTCTTCGCGGGAGGTGTCAATATTATCAACCCTATCGCCCAGTTGCAAATTTTTGTTTACCATCAATTTGGTATTTCCGCTTAATACAACCGTATCAGTGCCCATGATATCAAATGCGGTTTCAGTAGCCGTAAAACGGTTCGAGGCTATCCAGTAATTCCTGCTTTCGGTATTCTTTAATTTCGCATAGGCCCAGTCGTCGGGTTGTTTTTCCCTTGACCATAATTTGATACCGGTACGGTCACTGTTAAAACTGTTCAGGGCGATATTGATTGCCTGTCCGTGTTCTATGGCAATCCCGATCCTGTTTTTTTCAAAACTATTATCCGTAATATCTGTTTCATAACTGTATCCTCCCCAAATTCCATGATCGCATTCATGAATAATATTTTTCATGATCAGGTTTCTGCTGAAGGTTACTTCTACGCCATTGGTAGGTGCATAGGAGAAATCGTTTCCATAAATAAAATTATCATTGCAGCCGCCTGTTCCGGAATCCATCGTGGTCTGGCCCGCCCATAAAAAAAATCCATCACCACTATGGGTGGCTGTATTATATGCGAACACATTATTACTGCTCTGTTCAAATACCAGGAATCCCGCGCTGTCTTGTCCGCGTTTATATTTTCCATGACTATAACCTCTCACATTAAAATCTACCCGGTTATGGTAGATAGTATTGTTACTGCTTCTGTACAGCCCTATTCCAATCCCCGAATTAAAGGAGAAATCGTTGTCATATACTACTGCTTTTTCAGTACCTGTCATCATCAATGCACACTGTCCACCGGTAACTATATTATTGGTAATAATTGCTTTGCTGCAATTTTTCAGGTAGATGGCCGCGCCGTATCTTAGCCATTCATCCTGCTCATTTTTATGATAGCTCATCCAGTCACTGATATCTTCTCTTTCCGGGTTACTTTGTAAGTGCTGGCGCCAGTTATAGCTAAGGTCGCAATGGTCGATGGTCAGGTTCTCTATACTGTCTGCCAATATGCCAACTTTATAACCATGAATATTGGCATTTTTGATCGTTATATTTTTGGAGCCCTTTTTAATTAGAATAGATAGTCCATACATTTCATCCGGCCTCGATTTATCATTGGATCCCTGCAGTACAGACCGGCTGAAATCTACCGTGATATCATGTCCATCAATCATAATCACCGGTTTGCCAGGGTCCGCGTTACCATTCAGATAGTAGGTTTTTGGATTTATTGTAACTGAACCGGTGATGGTCATACCTGGTTTCAGGTCAATAGCGTTGGCAAATGCAAAAGAAAAAATGCCTGAAATTGCCCAGAAGGTAAGTATTGTTTTCATTTGCCGCATGGATCCATTTGTAACGATAAAGATAATAAAAGCAAGTCCGGAAAACGGGGCCTTTCAAAAATGGTAATGGGCGCCCCGCCGGAACTACCGTTTAATTTTTTTAAAGACGAAAATAGCTGTCATAAATTCTACCCATTTCCCCTACAGACTGCAAGAACAGGAAAACAGGCTCTCCGGGGCTGACAATTTTGCATTTTAGCTGCCAGTGGCATGGTGATTGACTATTAGATTCTGATTATTCATCAGAAATTCAATTTTATGGGAAAAATAATAGGGATTGACCTCGGAACCACAAACAGTTGTGTTGCTGTTATGGAAGGTAATGAACCGGTAGTGATTGCTAATGATGAAGGGCGTAGAACGACTCCTTCAGTGGTTGCCTTCCTCAAAAATGGGGAACGTAAAGTGGGAGATCCTGCTAAAAGACAGGCTATCACTAACCCGCAGCATACCATTAGTAGTGTAAAACGATTCATGGGCCGAAGGTTCGATGAAGTGACCGAAGAAATCAGTCACTGGAGTTATAAAGTGGCCAAAGGTGACAATAATACGGTTCGTGTAGCTATTGACGACCGTTTATATACGCCTCAGGAGATTTCAGCGATGATACTTCAGAAAATGAAGAAAACGGCTGAGGATTACCTCGGGCATGAAGTAACCGAAGCCGTGATTACTGTTCCGGCCTATTTTAATGATGCGCAGCGCCAGGCAACCAAGGAAGCCGGTGAAATAGCAGGGTTAACTGTTCGCCGTATAGTGAACGAGCCAACCGCCGCGGCCCTGGCATACGGACTGGATAAAAAACATGCCGATCAGAAGATTGCTGTATTTGACCTGGGTGGTGGTACTTTTGATATATCTATCCTTGAATTAGGCGAAGGTGTGTTTGAAGTAAAATCAACCAATGGAGATACCCATCTGGGGGGTGATGATTTTGATAAAGTAATTATGGACTGGCTGGCAGATGCATTCAAATCACAGGAAGCGATTGATTTGCGTAAGGACCCGATGGCATTGCAGCGTTTGAAAGAAGCGTCAGAAAAAGCGAAAGTAGAGTTGAGTTCTTCTTCAGAAACAGAAATCAACCTTCCTTATATTACCGCGGTGGATGGGGTACCCAAGCACCTGGTAGTTAAATTAAGCCGTGCAAAATTTGAACAGTTAGCCGACAAATTATTTGCCCGTTGCTTAAAGCCATGTGAAGAGGCGCTGAAAGACGCCGGTTACAATATTTCACAGATAGATGAAGTGATTTTAGTAGGAGGTTCTACCCGTATCCCTAAGGTGCAGGAGATTGTTGAAAAATTCTTTGGTAAAAAACCAAACAAAGGGGTGAACCCGGATGAAGTGGTTGCCCTAGGTGCGGCTATCCAGGGTGCGGTATTGACCGGGGAAGTGAAAGATGTATTATTGCTTGATGTAACACCGTTAAGCCTGGGTATTGAAACGATGGGTGGCATTATGACAACCATGATCCCTTCGAATACCACCATTCCTACCAAGAAAGCGGAAGTATATTCTACTGCCAGTGATAACCAGCCTGGTGTACAGATACATGTTTTACAGGGAGAAAGGCCAATGGCTAACCAGAATAAGAGCCTTGGTATGTTTAACCTGGATGGTCTTCCGCCGGCGCCACGTGGTGTTCCGCAAATTGAAGTAACATTTGATATTGATGCCAATGGCATGTTGCATGTAAGTGCCAAAGACAAAGGCACCGGTAAAGAACAGAAAATTCGAATTGAAGCCGGTAGTGGATTGAGTAAGGAGGAAGTAGAAAAAATGAAAGCCGAGGCCAAAGCCAATGAAGCTACTGATAGGGAAGCCAGGGAAAAAGTTGAAAAACTGAACCAGGCAGACAGTATGATCTTCCAAACAGAGAAACAATTCAAAGAGTTTGGAGAAAAAATCTCCGCTGATAAAAAAGCGCCTATCGAAGCGGCCCTGGCTAAACTGAAAGAAGCACATAAAAACCAGGATATTGCCGGTATTGACGCCGCGATGGCAGAAATGAATACTGCATGGACCGCTGCCAGTGAAGAAATTTACAAGGCACAGTCTGAGACAGCGGGTGGCGCGCAACAGCCCGGTGCCGATGCAGGTGGTGGGGCCCAGGCTCAGGCAGGTAATGAAACGGTTACGGATGCCGAGTTTGAAGAGGTAAAATAATATCCCGGATTACGCGGATTTTTATATGATTTAGTAGAGGCCCTCACATTTTTGTGGGGGCTTTTCTTTGTACTTATTGATAGTATGAACAAAATAGTATAAGGAAAATGTAGCAGGTTTTTAGCGGGCTACTTTCTGATATATAACCCGATAATGGCTAACATGAGCGGTACAAAAAAAGCAAATACCCAACGGATAATATCTGTTTTGGTTTCTGATATTTTTACGGACAATTTAAGTTCTGTATCTTTCATATCTTCTTTCGTGGCCAGATGTTGTAAGGTATGTTCGTTAGCTTCCCTCAACCGGGCATCAACAAAACTTACCAGTGCCTCGGCTTCCTGGTTACCAAGTTTCTGTTTTAATAGCTCATATAATTGTATGTGGGTGGCAGAAAATGTCATTGTGATGAAATAAAGTGTAATTCAAAAATATACATTTTATTTTTTATAGTGTATCAAAAGGGTATAAAAGCCGGCAAATAGGGTATAAATACCTGATACTTATTGCCAGGCTAACTTCTCATACTTAGCATATAGGCTATCTCGTATAGGTAACTTTATTCGCGGTAAAAAGAAAGGGCGCGCAATTGCAATTGCAATTTCTTTTTTCTACAGAGAGGGTATTGCTGTTATCCAGTTTGATGATGACGGAAGTGCTTGGTATTACGCTGTTTCCGGGGAAAGGAAAATTGGCAAGACCGAGTGTATAACAATACGTGTTGGCATCTGTTTTTACATCTGCAAAATTCCTGTTCACGAATCCTGCTGGCTGGGGGGCAAAATAATATACATTACTGGGTAAACCGGTTAAGGAAATGCCTACCGATATGACTTGTTTGGAAGGATCAATATTATCTTTCACCAAGGCAATATGATTGTCTTCAGGATTTCTGGGTAATCCCTGTTTAAACCAGTTACCCTGGGCCGTTCCCACAATATCCTGGTTTATTTCTCCGCCAATGGGGGCCGCTGTTCTTTTTGCTTTTCCATCATAGCGGCCCAGTTTCGCTTCCATCATGGCACGTGACCGCGCATCAAAATATTCAAGTGGGTTGGTACCGGTTCCGTTAATGGTTGCTCCAAAATCCATCCCTGCCAGACCATTCTTTGCATTGGCAATACCAATTATTTCGCCGGGTGATGCCGTTAGGGAAACGGAAAGATAACACTGCGCAAAGGTTGATCCACCGGTGGAATAGGTGGGTTCACATTTGGCAGTACTGAAATTATTAACCGCATTCAGTAACCGGGGAGAGAGATTACTTACATGCCCCCAGTAGAGATAGCTGTTATCAGACCCCATAGCAATATTATAATCGTAATGGTCAGAACTAGTACCTGCATTATAATGTGTTCTGCCGATTCTTAGAATACGAACATTTCCGGGAGACTTTATGGGTAAGGATGGGAGTAAAGTAAAGCAATAAAAATACATGTGATCTGTGGGAAAAGTATGTGCCGGTGGATTCAGGTTGCCAAGGGGTACCAATGCTGTAATATCTGCCGTGTCGAAAGGAACCACCGTAAAAGCCCCTCTCACCAGATCGTAAATTGGATTTGCCGAGTCGTTGTTTGCAGTATCACTGCCGCTCTTCTTACAGGAAAAAGCTACCAGAATAAGTCCAAAAAATAAACAACTAAAGGGTTTGCTCATATGAAAGGGGTTATTCGGCGCGTAAAAATAATAAAAAACGGTTGACTTGCTAATGCTCAACCATCCTGGTATAGAGGTCCTCTACTTTTTTTCTCGCCCATGGCGTTTTACGCAGAAATTTGAGACTGGATTTGATACCCGGGTTACTGTTAAAGCAATTGATGGGTATATGTTGCCCCAATGCTTCCCATCCAAAATGGGCAACCAGCGCTGTTACAATATTTTCTAAGGTTTTCCCATGAAGCGGGTCATTTGGATGTTCTTCCATTTCTAAAAGTTGATATGTAATGTTAGGGAATTTTTTATGGATGAATAGCCGAATGCATGATTTATTACCCGGATCTGTTTAATTTTCATTTTATGGATGCGCATCGTTATTTTATACTGAATAAACCGTACCAAATGGTTTCACAGTTTGTGAGTACACATCCGGTTAGACTACTTGGTGATTTGAATTTCAATTTTCCGCCGGGAACGCATGCTATTGGCCGGTTGGATAGTAACTCTGAGGGCTTATTGCTGTTAACCACCAATAAAAAAGTTACCCGTTTATTGTTTCAGGGAAAACAACCCCATAAAAGAACCTATTTAGTACAGGTAAAAAACGCGGTTAGTGAGGAAAGTGTACAGCAGTTAAATGCTGGTATCGCGATCAGTGGGAAGGGTGGCAATGAATATAAGACTACTCCCTGTGAGGTAGTTATGGTAGAAAAGCCTGATCCATTATTTTCTTCAGGGTATGAACTAAGAGAAGATGTGGCAAATACGTGGTTGCATATTACCTTAACGGAGGGCAAATTTCACCAGGTTCGTAAAATGGTAGCTGCAGTGCACCACCGGTGTAAAAGATTAATCAGGATATCGATTGAAGATATCCGGTTAGAGGATATGAAGCCGGGAGAAGTACGGGAAATGGAGGAACAGGATTTTTTCAGGAAACTAAATTTATAGAGGTAAGAAAATGCGATAGGGTATCACAAAAAAAATCCCGCTTTTTATGGCGGGATTTTTTGAGAATAGGGTTACCAAAATTATTTGTAATGCCGCGGTATAGCAATGAATTAGCCGGCAACCTGTTTTCTGATAATATTCAAAGCGGCACCCGCTTTAAACCACTCAATCTGTTGTTGGTTATAAGTGTGGTTAGCAATGATGGTATCCCTGGTTCCATCAGCATGTAAGAATACCAATGTTAATGGCTTGCCCGGTGAAAAACCGGTTAGTCCTTCAATGGAGATAGTATCATCTTCCTGTATCTTTTCATAATCAGATTTCTCAGCAAAAGTGAGTGCCAGCATGCCTTGTTTTTTCAGGTTGGTTTCGTGAATACGGGCAAATGATTTTACCAATATGGCACGAACACCCAGGAACCTTGGTTCCATGGCCGCGTGTTCGCGTGAACTACCTTCTCCATAGTTCTCATCGCCCACTACAATACTTCCTACTCCTGCAGCTTTATAGGCACGTTGTGTGGAGGGAACCGGGCCATATTCACCGGTAAGCTGATTTTTTACATTGTCTGTTTTTTCATTGTAAAAATTTACCGCGCCAATTAACATATTGTTACTGATATTATCGAGGTGACCGCGAAATTTTAACCATGGGCCTGCCATACTGATATGGTCGGTGGTACATTTACCTTTTGCTTTAATGAGTAGTTTCAATCCTTTCAGATCAGTTCCTTCCCAGGGCGCGAAAGGGGCCAGTAATTGCAGGCGTTTACTTTCTGCTGTTACTACAACTATTACGCCACTGCCATCGGCAGCCGGTGCCTGGTAACCAGGATCATCTACAGCAAATCCTTTAACGGGCAGTTCAAAACCAGTGGGGGCATCGAGCATTACCTGTTCACCTTTGTTATTGGTTAAAGTATCTGTAAGCGGGTTAAAATTCAGGTTGCCCGCAATCGCCAATGCTGTTACCAGTTCAGGTGAACCAACAAAGGCAAATGTATTAGGGTTACCATCCGCACGTTTGGCGAAGTTTCTGTTAAAGCTGTGAACGATGGTATTTTTTTCTTTTTTCTCAGCGCCTACCCTGTCCCACATACCTATACAGGGCCCACAGGCATTTGCAAAAACTTTAGCGCCGATTTTATTGAATTCATCCAAAAATCCATCTCTTTCAATGGTAAAACGAACCTGTTCAGAGCCGGGTGTAATGGTAAATTCACTGGTAAGGGTAAGGCCTTTTGCATGCACCTGTTTAGCCAGGCTTACCGCACGGCTGATATCTTCATAAGAACTATTGGTACAACTACCTATCAAACCCACTTCAATTTTGGTTGGCCATCCATTAGCGGCGGCGGCTTCTTTCATTTTTGAAATAGGCGTGGCCAGGTCCGGTGTAAATGGTCCATTCAGGTGAGGTTCCAGTTCACTCAGATTTATCTCGATTACTTCGTCAAAATATTTCTTTGGATCAGCATATACTTCATCATCCGCCTTCAGGTAAGCGGCAATTGTATCAGCCAGGAGGGCTACTTCTTCGCGACCGGTAGCTTTCAGGTAACGGCTCATGCTGGCATCATAACCGAAAGTGGAAGTAGTGGCGCCAATTTCAGCGCCCATATTACAGATAGTTCCTTTACCGGTACAACTCATACTGGTAGCGCCTTCGCCAAAATATTCAACAATGGCGCCGGTACCACCTTTTACGGTAAGTATACCGGCTACTTTTAATATTACATCTTTAGGGGCTGTCCAGCCATTCAGTTTACCTGTTAGTTTAATACCGATCAATTTTGGCCATTTCAGTTCCCAGGGTAAACCTGCCATTACATCACAGGCATCGGCACCGCCAACACCAATGGCAATCATTCCAAGGCCACCGGCATTTACCGTATGAGAATCTGTTCCAATCATCATACCACCCGGGAAAGCATAGTTTTCTAAAACAACCTGGTGGATGATGCCGGCGCCCGGTTTCCAGAAACCTATTCCATATTTATCAGATACGGAAGCGAGAAAATCATATACTTCTTTACTTTCTGTATTGGCAACCTGCAAATCCTGTTTGGCTTCTGTTTTCGCGGTGATCAGGTGATCACAATGTACGGTAGACGGTACGGCCACTTTAGGGCGTCCGGCCTGCATAAACTGTAATAGGGCCATTTGAGCGGTTGCATCCTGCATGGCAACGCGATCCGGGGCAAAATCTACATAAGATATGCCTCTTTCAAAGTTCCCTGCTTTTTGATCGGCATGTAAGTGCGCAAATAATATTTTTTCACTCAGTGTAAGCGGGCGTCCCAGTACTTTACGGGCAGCATCCACTTTAGCAGGTATTGCCACATACACTTTTTTAATCATTTCAATGTCAAAAGCCATAGGAGGGATTTTAATAATTAATAATTAGTAATTAAGAATTAATAATTGTTTTTTTAAGCGCTGAAGAGCAAATTTACAAAAAATAGGGTGGGGGTAAAAAACTGTTTTAAACTTTTATAGTTTTCATTTGTCTAACTTGCACAAGAATTGGATAATACCTCCGATATTAAAATGAGCATTATGCAAAAAATCAGACAGTACCTGGAATTACACGCTTTTGGCGTATGTTCTGCGATAGGTGAAAAGCTGGGTATTGCTTCTTCGCGTATACGGATGTGGTTTATTTATATTTCCTTTCTCACATTGGGGTCTCCCGTTATTTTATATATGATCCTTGCTTTCTGGATTAACATCAGGAAAAGTATCCTGGCCGGTAAACGCAATCCAATCAAGAATTGGTAAAAAAAAATCAATCCTTCCTACTTATAAAGCGGCTCTTCTTAGCTTTACCAGTTTCTCCAGTAAAGGTTCCAGCAGATCAAGTTGCAACATGTTGGCGCCATCACTTTTGGCTATGGATGGGTTGGGATGGGTTTCTATAAATAAACCATCAGCGCCTACCGCGATGGCAGCCCTGGCAATGGTTCCAATCAGGTTTGGATTACCTCCGGTGATGCCTGAAGTTTGGTTGGGTTGTTGTAAGGAATGTGTGCAATCCATAATAACAGGCACCGTATGTTCCTGCATCCACGGAATGTTTCGGTAGTCAACCACCAGGTCCTGGTAGCCAAATGTATTACCCCGTTCTGTTAACATTACCTGGTTATTTCCCGCGTTCCTTATTTTTTCAACCGCGAATTTCATAGAAGGACCGTTCAGGAATTGCCCTTTTTTAACGTTCACGATTTTTCCTGTTTCAGCCGCGGCCACCAGCAGGTCTGTTTGACGGCATAAAAAGGCCGGTATCTGTAAAATATCTACAAAGGGAGCCGCTATCGCTGCTTCTTCATGCGCGTGAATATCTGAAGTGGTTGGTAATTGAAAGGTATCGCCTACTTTTTTAATTAACGATAATCCGCTGTCATCCCCAATACCTGTAAAAGATCCGGCACTGGTTCGGTTAGCCTTGCGGTAACTGGCTTTGAAAATATAGGGTATGTTGAGTCGTTTACAGATAGCCGATACTTTATCAGCCACTTCCATTACTATTTCCTCGCTCTCCACCACACAGGGTCCTGCAATCAGCAAAAAATGATCGGGGTTATAAGATTGGGGCTTGAATAGGGTAGTCAGGAAAGAGGGTAGCATAACAGCGTATTGAATGACAGGCAAATTTATGCTATTTAATATTCGATAGGCATTCCTCTTTTTTAAGTTTCTTTGTTACCTTAAATTGATTGCTCATGTCTGTTGTGAAAGATAAAATATTAGTGATAGGCGCTTCGGGCCAGATAGGTGTGGAGCTTACCCTGGCTTTGCGAAAAAGGTATGGCAACCTAAATGTTGTTGCCTCAGATTTGCGCGAAGAAAATCCTTTGCTCAAGGGCAGTGGCCCTTATGTGAGCCTGGATGTGATGAATAAGGAGATGTTACATGTACAGGTGATCCGGCAAAATATTACACAGATATATTTACTGGCTGCCATTTTATCCGCTACCGGTGAAAAAAATCCTAACCTTGCCTGGCATTTGAATATGCAGGGCTTATTAAATGTGCTGGATATTGCCAGGGAAGAAAAACTGCACAAAATATACTGGCCAAGCAGTATTGCCGTTTTTGGTCCCACCTCGCCCAAACAGCATTGCCCGCAACAAACCATTATTGAACCTTCTACTGTATATGGCATCAGTAAATACGCGGGTGAGTTTTGGTGTAAGTATTATCATAACCGTTATGGGGTTGATGTGCGCAGTCTGCGATACCCGGGTTTAATCAGTTATAAATCTGAACCCGGTGGGGGCACTACTGATTATGCCATTGAGATTTTTAACGGGGCCCTGGAAGATAAAAAATACCGTTGTTTTTTGAAGGAAGATACTTTCCTGCCAATGATGTACATGCCCGATGCCATTCGCGCCACACTGGAACTGATGGATGCACCGGCTGATAAAATTTCAGTTCGTACTTCTTATAATATTTCAGGTATGAGCTTTTCACCGAAAGAAATCGGGGCGGAGATACTAAAACTTATTCCTGATTTTAAGTTGAGCTATGCCCCGGATTATCGCCAGGCCATTGCTGATAGCTGGCCACAAAGTATTGATGATACGGTGGCTTCCGGTGATTGGGGCTGGAAACCACAGTATAACTTACCTAAGATGACAGCGGATATGATTGAAAACCTTTCGAATAATTAAAACCTGAAGCCTATCCCGATATTTGCCCCACGAATGCCGGCCCAGGGCCCGTCTGTTTTAATGGTTGCCCCACTATTGTTTACGGTGCTGGTAAATTTAAACGGATCAGGTTTCATATCATTGAGGCTCGTTTGCAGGGCAGTTACTTCATCATTGGTTAAGGGTGCCGCAAATGTTAAGTCCCCCTTACTGGTTCCATAATGTCCGCCAATCAGTTGTATATCCATCACAAATTTAGTAGCCAGTTGAAACTGCCAGCCAATCATCAATCCCGGGCTGGATGAAGTTATCTTTCCTATGAAATTGGCTTCTTTAGATGTGCCGGATCCCGGTCCGGTGGTTACTGTATATTTAACCGGTGCGGTAATGTCGAAACTGGCAAATCGTAAATAGGGGGCCAGGTAAAAACCTTTCATCCTTCCAAATCCAAGGTAGAGCCTGAGTTCAGGCGTAATGGCTGTGTTGCCGATCTGGAAATTATTAAAGTTTACATCGGGGCTGTTAATGGCTTTTTCTAACTGGCTTTGAAAAGGCACTGCTCCTTTGGCCATGGTACGATAACTGATGGAAAAAGAAATTCGTTTGGTTAAACTTCTTTCATAGGTAAAATGGTAATTTCTTACCGCCATTGAACTTAGGTTCCAGCGTAAAATATTTTTACCTCCAATCAGGCTTTGCGCGCCGGCAAACATAGGCAGGCAAAGTAAAAGAATGATAATTTTTTTCATTTTTTTTATTTTGTAATGATGATGGATAGGATACCTGTTTATTTTTTTGCAGTTAAATCGTAAATAGTCCTGTTTTCAAGAATCAGCAGCGTATTGTCCCTTACCTGTTTCATAACCCTGTTCAGCCCGCATTTTTTTTCATCACAGTCTTTGCATTTCTGATAAAAATTAAGACTCACACAGGGTAACAGGGCAATCGGCCCTTCAACCAGCCGCATTACATGTGCCAGCGTAATTTTTTTTGGATCAACTTTATAAAAATATCCTCCTCCCTTTCCTTTTTTACTTTCCAGCAAGCCGTCTTTTTTAAGTTGCAATAAAATATTCTCCAGGAACTTGAGTGGTATTTTTTTCTTTTGGGCAATTTCAGCGATCAGTATGGGTACGTTTTTTTTCCGTTCGGCCATAAAAGTAAGGGCCTTCAAAGCATATTGTGTTTTTTTTGAGAGCATAGTTTAGCGGTAAAAAAGTGAACATATTCTTCAGCCTACAAACCCAGCACCTCTTTCATACCGAAGATACCTTTTTTATTGATAGCAAACTCGGCGGCCAGTACGGCGCCACCCGCGAATCCTATCCGGTTGCGGGCGGTATGTATGATTTCTATATCATCCACCGCGGAGGTATATTTTATTTTGTGCGTTCCGGGCGCAGGATCCATACGTTCAGAAATAATCTCCAGTTGTTCGGGCCGTTCACTGTGGTGATTTACCCATTCTTTTTTTGTTTTGATATGATCCAAAATCTGTTCAGCCAGCGTGATGGCAGTGCCGCTTGGGGCATCTTTTTTCTGTGTATGGTGTATCTCCTCCATGGATATGTTATAGTCCGTATGATTATTCATCAATTTGGCGAGATACGTATTCAACTCAAAAAAGAGGTTTACACCAATGCTATAATTACTCGCGTAGATAAGCGTACCGTTTTGTTTTTCGCAGTATTGCCGGGCCTCACTCCAACGCGCTAACCAGCCTGTTGAACCGCAAACAACCGGAATACCCGATTCAAGGCATTTCATCACATTGGTAAAAGCGCTGTGCGGACCCGTAAATTCTATAGCCACATCAGCTTTCGCCAATGCTTCACCGTTAAGGTCCGCCGCGTTTTCCAGGTCAATCTTTAGTACAATGTCATGCCCTTTGGCTATCGCTACAGACTCAATAGCCCTGCCCATTTTTCCATAACCTATCAATGCGATTCTCATGAGCTGGATTTTTATGATTTTGGTATGATTAGTATGATAAATTCCTGCATGGTAAATAAAGTTTTTAGTAAAAAGAAATCGCCCGTAAATTAAAGGATTTCAGCTTAGTTTAACGGGATATAGCCGGTTTGCGGGACGGATTTTTCAGGTTCAGTGTAAGCCCCAATCCGGGTGTTCTTGTGTAAGGGTTGAAGGTAGGGCTTAGCTGCAAAGAAAGGTCGCCACTTACATCAAATTGTTTCAGGTGCGCGAATACGGTAGCATCAGCCACCTGCAATCCCCAGGCAAGCAGAAACCATAAAATGGAATAATCCCTGTCGCGGCGGAATGAATTACGGTAACTCTGTAGCGAAGCAAGACCGAGACCTTTTAACTGGGAATCTATTAAAGCAACATCACTGCTATCCCCTGCAGCTTCTTTGAACCTGGCTTCAAAGGCGAATTTTGTTTTATTATAATAACTGGTATTATACAAATACATACCCGCGGGTATGGCCAGTATACCATACACTAACGGAATTTTCCAGTATTCTTTGTTATAGGCCTGCCCCCAGCCAGGAATCATGGCTGATCGCCTGGTAGCGATTTTAGGGTTGTGCCTGGCCACCGTATCTTTCTTTACCGTATCCTTTTTAAGAGACAGGGTATCTTTTTTTGCATTATGGGAGGAACTGTTTATGGAATTTATTTTATCACCCTGTGCTTTGGCGCAGGTGATAAATCCGGCAGTAATAAATAATAATAATATGAGGAGCCTGTATCGTATCATGTAAATTAACTCACGGTAATATTCATGGCGTCGAGTAATTTATTCAGTTCTTCGAGTGAGTAATACTCGAGTGTAATACTGCCATACCCTTTTTTATTGTGGCACATTTTTACCCTGGTTGCGAAATGCGAAGCTAAATTATCTTCAATTTTTTTGAAGGCAGCCGGCAGTTCAGACTTTACGGAAGATTTAACACCATTGTTTTTCTCCGCTTTATACATGTTGCGAACCAGTTCTTCTGTTTGACGAACATTCAGGTTTTTTTGCTGAATCTCTTTATAAACAAATAACTGCTTATCTATGGTATCAATATTCACCAATGCCCGTGCATGGCCCATACTAAGGTTGCCATTGCGAACGGCGAGTTGGATATCCGGGGGCAACTTTAATAAACGCAGGTAATTGGTAACGGTGGTTCTTTCTTTACCCATTCTTTCCGCAACCTGTTCCTGTGTATAATTCAACTCTTCCATCATACGTTTGTAGCTGATGGCAATTTCAATGGCATTTAAGTCCTCACGTTGTAAATTCTCCAGCAAGGCCAGTTCAAGCAGTTGTTGGTCATTGGCCTGTCGTATATAAGCCGGGATATCAGTTAATCCGGCAATTTTAGCTGCACGAAAACGGCGCTCACCGGCAATTAGCTGGTATTTTCCATTCGCTAATTTTGAAACGGTAAGCGGCTGGATAATGTCGTGAAGTTTGATAGAAGCCGCCAGTTCACTTAATGACTGTTCATCAAAATCACGACGGGGCTGTTTTGGATTGATCTGAATATCCGCCAAAGAAATTCTGCTGGTATGTGTTACTTTTTCCGCTATTTCAGACTTTAAAGCGCCTGCTGTAGTTTTTAAATCGGCATCAATATTCTGTAATAAAGAGCGAAGCCCTTTACCTATGAGATCTTTATTTTGTTTGGGCGTAGACATATGTTATAATTACTAATTATTAACTACTCAATAATCCTTTCCTGATTGGTCATTTTTGTCAGGCCGTTATTCTGTAAAATTTCTTTGGCAAGATTCAGATAATTGATGGCTCCTTTGCTTTCAGCATCGTATAAAATTACGGGTTTGCCTACGCTGGGGGCCTCACTCAGGCGGGTATTCCGGTGGATGATGGTATCAAATACCATATCATCAAAATGCCTTCTCACCTCACTAACTACCTGGTTGCATAAGCGTAAACGGCCATCATACATTGTCATCAAAATACCTTCAATCTGTAATTCAGGATTTAAGCGGTTTTGAACGATTTTAATAGTATTTAATAATTTACCTAATCCTTCCAGGGCAAAAAATTCACATTGCACTGGCACAATCACACTGTCTGCCGCCACCAGGGAATTCACCGTTATCAATCCCAATGAAGGAGAACAATCTATCACGATGAAATCGTACCTGTCACGCACTATATCGAGGATAGCTTTGAGTACGTTTTCCCGGTTTGGATAATTGATCATTTCAATCTCAGCGCCTACCAGGTCTATATGAGAAGGAATGATATCCAGGTTAGGAACATCACTTTTCAATATCACATCAGTTGCCAGTACATTATTTACCATACAGTCATAGAGGCTGTTGGTAATATTGTGCAGGTCAAAGCCAACGCCTGTGGTGCTGTTTGCCTGGGGGTCGGCATCTACCAATAAGGTTTTAAATTCCAGCACCGCGAGACTAGCGGCAACATTGATTGCCGATGTTGTTTTGCCAACCCCGCCTTTTTGATTTGCCACTCCAATAATTCTTGCCATAAGTACCCGCCGCCCCTACAGGGGCATTTTTTTTGATGAATAGGTTACACCTCAATTGTCTCCATAATCGCCGGCAGCAAAAGATTCTTTCCGGCCGTTTCAAATATTTTTTTGGCCTCTGCCTCATTTATTTTGATAAATCCAAAGGTATTGTAATGTACGCCTACAATTGTTTCGCAATCAATAAAGTCCGCGGCCTTTGCCGCATCTGCCGCGTCCATGGTAAAATTATCGCCAATGGGCAGTACGGCAAAATCCAGTTTGGCCCAGCCGGGAATGAGTCGCATATCCAATGTAAGCGCTGTATCCCCACTATAATAAAAATTTCCTTCACCTGTTATAAATAAGAAACCCAGTGGATTACCACCATAGCTTCCGTCTGGTAAGCCACTACTATGCTGTGCAACCACTACTTTTACAGAGCCAAAATTAAAATGCCATTTACCGCCCGTATTCATGGGATGGGTGTTGGAAATACCCTGTTTATTCAACCATTCATGAATTTCCCAGTTGGCAATAACTGTACAACCGGTTCTTTTTGCAATGGACACACAATCTGCTATATGGTCTGAATGGCCGTGCGACAGGAAGATATAATCAATCTCAATGGTATCTATCTCTACCTGCTTAGCCAGCTCATTACCAGTGATAAAGGGGTCGAAAAGAATTTTCCGGCCCTTAATCACTACCTGAAAACAGGAATGTCCGTAATACGTCAGTTGCATAAATGGGTTTTCTTTGAAAGTGGTCAAAAATACACTTTAGGGCAGAGGTTTTGAAACAATATTATACAAAGGATGTTAACTTGGGAAGGGTTGGGAGTTAGGAGTTGGGGGTAGATGGCAGGCTGACTGTATATTTGACCGGAGAAAGGCTGGTATGAAGCCATTTTTAACAAAAAAGTTCTGAAAGGAATTGCTAATTTAATCTGAAAAAAATTTAGTTGATGCGAAATGCAAGTACCTGGTGGATCATAGCACTGATCATGTTATTGCTGGACCTGTATGTGTACCAGGCCCTAAAAACGGTTACACAAAACTCAAACGAAAAGACCAGGATGCTGGTACAGGTAGTTTATTGGGTCATTTCCGGTTTAACCCTGGTAACGCTGCTATCGTTTCCCTATACACAGGCTTTACAGAGTTCCAAATTTTTCCGTAATTATATATTTGCCTTCATGGCAGGATTATTCTTTGCCAAATTATTAGGCTCGGTATTTTTTATGACGGATGACCTGCGCAGGGGTGGGCTATGGCTCATGTTAAAATTATTTCCCAATACCGGCGCCCAATTTATGGGAGAAGGTAATACCATACCCCGTTCTACTTTTATGAGTTGGCTGGGTTTGGGTATTGGGGGGAGTGTATTTGGTACTTTATTATATGGTTTTACGAATAAATACAGTTACCAGGTTAAGCATATCAAATTATCTTTTGCCAGCCTGCCAAAGTCTTTTAAAGGGTTAAAAATTATACATATCAGCGATATCCACAGTGGTAGTTTCCAAAATAAAGAAGCGGTTAATCTTGGGGTGGATCTGATACTGCGGCAAAATGCAGACCTGGTTCTTTTTACAGGTGACCTGGTGAATGACCGGGCCGATGAAATGACTGAATATATGGATGTGTTTGGCAGGGTAAATGCCCCATTGGGGGTGTACAGTTCTTTGGGCAATCATGATTATGGCGATTATGTTATCTGGCCCTCGGAGCAGGAGAAAGCGGCTAACCTGGAAAGACTGAAGCAGGTGCATGCTAATCTGGGCTGGCGTTTGCTGATGAATGAACATGTATTGCTGGAGAAAGAAGGAGAACAAATTGCCCTGCTGGGTATCGAAAATTGGGGAGCAAAAGGTCGTTTTCCAAAATACGGTAAAATGAAGGAAGCCTATCCGGGAACAGAAAAAATCCCCTTTAAACTATTGCTTAGCCATGATCCCAGCCATTGGGATGCGGAAGTAAAAATTGCCTATCCCGATATTGACCTGATGCTGGCCGGGCATACGCATGGTATGCAGTTTGGCCTTGAAAACCCCTATTTCAAATGGAGCCCTGTGCAATGGATGTATAAGCAATGGGCGGGATTATATGAGGAGGGGAATCAGAAACTGTATGTAAACAGGGGATATGGTTTTATCGGTTACCCGGGAAGGGTAGGTATTCTGCCTGAAATTACAGTGATTGAGCTGCTATAATCTTTTTTGCCTGTCAGCGGGGCACTATTTTTTATCATTTTCACTGATGAATCGTTTTTGGCACGGTCATTGGAAATAGTATTGCAAATAAACTCATGTTATGAAAAAATTAATTTTGTCAGCACTGGTGCTTATGTTGTTTACAACCGTATCCCAGGCACAGGGCATTAGATTAGGACTTAAAGCGGGTGCGAATCTGAATAAAATTTCGGGGCAGTCGTTTAATGATGGGTTTGATCTGTCCTATCATGCGGGTGGTTTCCTGGAAATTGACCTTAATAAAAAATGGGGCATTCAGCCTGAATTGTTGTGGAATCAAACCTCATCCAAGCCTTCCAGCTTTAATACCATTTATGCGTCCACAACAAGTACCAATCCATCGCTGGACGCGTTTAAATCGATTAAGCTCGATTATTTATCTATTCCGTTGCTGCTGCGTTATAATGTGGGGGAAATGTTATCCCTTGTTGCAGGGCCTCAGTTCAGTATCCTCATCAAAGAAGATAATACCCTGCTTCAGAATGGCCAGTCTGCCTTTAAAAATGGCGATTTTGCCATGGTTGCCGGCGCCCAGATTAATTTGAAAATGCTGCGTATCTATGGCCGTTACAATATCGGCATGCAGAATATCAATGATATTGATCAGAAAGATAAGTGGACTACTCAGCAGATTCAGTTGGGGTTAGGATTCAGATTTTAGAACGCTGAACGCATAACGCATAACGCTGAAGAATAAATGCATGTATTTCCCGGTGTTATGCGTTATGCGTTATGCTTTTCTTCAAAGAGGCAATTTCCTTTTTGAATAAATGTAATTCGGCGATCTGTTGTTTGATAAAACTATTTTCTTCCGGTTTTCCAATAACGGCATTCATTTCTCCAATGCTTTCGTAGACCATTTTACGGTAAGGATTTTTATAGTCTTTGGCCCTCGAATCGTGTATGCCTTTGGTGAGCCATTCTTTGGTGGCCACTACGGAATTAAGCAGGTTGGTGAACTGGTGTGCATCCATTTTTTTTAGCCGGATACCGGTGATCTCTGACAGGGAGGCTAAAGCGTGGTATAATTTTTCCTGTTTATATTTTTTTCCCTGTGCCTGGTAAAATTCATGTACGGCATCCCATGATTTGATTCTGCCGTTACGAATCTTTTCTTTCAATGTGTTGATGGTTTCTTCCGGCATCAGTTGCCCTCCTGTATTAATCCATGCTCCCCGCGCAGGTTTTGCCGGTAAGGCCGCGATGATATCTTTTAAAGAATGGAATTCATTTTCTTTGATAAACCGCAGCAATTGTGTTATGCCATAGTAAATAATCATTTCTTCAAAAACCTTGTAAGCAGGTAATACTTTTATAAGCACTACTTTTCGTTTACTGTTTTCAATTTGATCCGCGATAATTTCTAATTCGTTTACTATTTTATTGGCATTCTGAAGCAGGTGCTTACCTGCTGTATTGTGATCGGATGATTGACCGGTTTTATGTATAGACGTGTTATAAGCCTTTCCGGTAAAAGTTTCCATCAACCGGAGTGAACTGAACATTTCATTAATGGTATCGGGCGCCAGAAAATCATATTCCAATTCCTGTATGCGTTCTGTTCGTTTATCCCTGTCAACATATTTCCATGAATTGCGTGCCAGTGCATACAAATTATAGAGGAACCAGTAGCCCGGCATAATAATGAGCTGATCCCTGCTTGCATCGTTACTGATTAATGAAAAAGGGAATGGAATATTCAGCTCTGCCGGATAATCTCCCTTGGTGAGCATGCTGAAGCTGGCAAATTTTGAATTGTGTTTCAGGCTTACACAAAGTCCTGGCCAGAACCCCCGCCCCATAATGATTTCACCATCCGCCCCCCTGCTGTTATGGTTTGAGCCAATAGTGGCGCCGGCGGCAATATTGCTTTGTCCCATTACCAGTGACGCGCACAAAAAAGAATTATTATGGTGTTGTTCATGTGCCGGAAAAATGAGTGAATTCAATACTTCACAACAGGAAATAGTCGCGTTATTACCCAGGTAAGAATTAATCAGTCTTGCCCCATATTTTAACTGCGAGTGTGAAGCCATCATAAAACGAACCGCTTTTACACCATAGAAAATACGACAACCATAACCGATGATGCCATTGACCACTTCGCAGCCTTCTCCTATCTGCGTAGTGCCCTCCGGGCCGGAATTAACAGTTAAGTTTTTAAGTTTATTGGCCCCTTTAAAATAGGCATCGGTTCCTACCCAAACGTCTTTGATGATTTTACAATTTTTGATTACCGTACGGTCGCCAATTTTTCCATAGTACCCGCGCCTGTTATCAAATTTCTGTTCTGTAAAGAGTTTGAACTTTTCCTGTAAGGCATCATCATCGCGGCTCCGGCTCCATAAGTATGCATCGCCGGCCAGCATGCCATTGAAAGGCATTATACGGCGGCCGGTATTTTCATTACATATTTCTACCCAGATACGCACATCTTCCTCCTCGCCCTGCTTAAGAATTCCATTGCCGAATTTGGCATGGTTAGTGGTTACCAGTTCACTTACATTGGTGATGATTACTTCACTGCCAATAATATAATGAGAGAGATAACTAACATTATCTATCACTACATTATCTCCAAAATCGCAACTGATGATGGTGGAATTATATAAACCTACCGGCGCTTTCAGATCGCTGAAGCCCATGCAAAAGGGTTCCAGTTTACCAATTCTTACCAGGCCATAAAACTTACAGTTCTTAACCAGTTCCGGATTAAAGGCATCCGAAACCAGGATATTATTCCAGTCATCACTGGTATTGCCATTACGAACCAACCTCTCTATTTCATGCGCGGAAAGTCTTCGGTAATGTATACCGTTTTTGATTTGCACATCGCGCAGGTAATATTCATTTTTACCCTTGGGTATGAATTCATCTTTAACAAAATGATAGCCTAACGCGTTAAGAGGTGTTTTATAGATAATATTTTGTGCCATGCGGTTTTCTTTAATCAGCATTTTTTGTTGGCTACCGGCCAAAATGGGGTTTATTCAACCGTTACACTCTTAGCAAGGTTGCGCGGCTTGTCAACATCCAATCCTTTGGCAAGCCCTGTATAATAGCTTAATAATTGCAACGGTATCACACTTAGCATGGGAGCTATCGCTTCATCCGCATCGGGTACAAACATCACATCGTCTGACATGCCGGGTATCACCATATCGCCCGCGGTGGCTACCGCGATTACTTTTCCTTTCCTTGCCCTGATCTCCTGCACATTGGAAACGATTTTTTGGTAGTAAGAATCTTTGGTGGCTACAAATACCACCGGTAATTTTTCATCTACCAAAGCAATGGGCCCGTGTTTCATCTCCGCTGCCGGATACCCCTCCGCGTGTATATAGGATATTTCTTTTAGTTTTAGGGCGCCTTCCAGTGCAACCGGAAAATTATAGCCCCTGCCCAGGAAAAGAAAGTCGGTAGCATCCTTGTATTTGGCGGCCATGCGTTGAATATGGGAAGTATCCTGTAATATTTCCCGTACTTTTTCCGGAACCGCTTCCAGGTCCTGCATCAGTTGCAGGTACCTTGGTTGTTTAATGGCGCCTTTTGCATACCCTATCTTCAATGCCATCATGGTTAGCACAGCTAACTGGCCCGTGAATGCCTTGGTACTGGCTACGCCTATTTCTGGTCCGGAATGGGTGTAAGCGCCGGCATGGCTAAGCCTGGCAATGCTACTGCCCACGGCATTTACCACGCCAAAAATAAAAGCGCCTTTTTCTTTCGCGCTTTCCAGGGCCACCAGGGTATCCGCTGTTTCGCCGCTTTGTGAGATGGCAATGATCACATCGCCTTTGTGTATCACCGGGTTTCTGTACCGGAATTCAGAGGCATATTCAACCTCTACCGGGATACGGCATAATTCTTCGATCAGGTATTCCGCTATCAAACCCGCATGCCAACTGGTTCCGCAGGCAACAATAATGATGCGTGGGGCATTGATAAAAGCGTCCAGGTTATTTTCAATCCCCGCCATCTTAATCTGGCCGGTTTGGGTAAGCAGTCTTCCGCGTAAGCAATCGAAAATGGCTTCCGGTTGTTCATGAATTTCTTTGAGCATGAAATGATCATAGCCACCTTTTTCAATAGCGGCCAGTTCCATATCCAGTTTGGTAATGAAGGGTGTTTGTTTTTCGTTACCGAGATTTTTTAAGATCAGTTCATCCGGCCGAACAATCGCTATTTCATAATCGTTCACATACACAACTTCTTTGGTGTACTCAATAATAGGAGAGGCATCACTTGCCAGAAAGTGTTCTCCTTTGCCAATACCAATTACCAGCGGACTGCCTTTCCTGGCGGCGATAATGGTATCGGGGTCATCATTCGATATTAATAAAATGCAATAAGCGCCTACTACGCGTTTCAGGGCAATGCGTAAGGCCTCTTCTAAACCGCAGTCGTTATTTTTTTTAATGTCTTCAATAAAGTTCAATAGCACTTCTGTATCTGTATCACTTTTAAAATGATACCCTTTCGAAAGCAGTTCCTGTTTAATTTGTGTATAGTTCTCGATGATCCCATTGTGTATCATCGCCAATTCACCGCTTTGCGATTGATGGGGGTGTGCATTCCTGTCGCTCGGTTCGCCATGGGTGGCCCAGCGGGTATGGCCAATGCCAATATGGCTTTGAAGGTCTTTACCTATCACACTCTCTTCCAGTTCGGCTACTTTTCCTTTCTTCCTGAATACCTTCAGTTGGCCATTGTTTAATAACGCAACCCCCGAACTATCATAACCACGGTATTCCAAACGTTTAAGACCTTTGATGATCACCGGGTAAGCTTCCCTGTGACCCGTATAACCAACTATTCCACACATACTGTTTATTTTGTTTCGATTAACCTGTAAATTTAGTTATTCTTAGTATAAGCCCGGTTATACAGGACGATTAATTAGCCACTAAATTATCTTTTTTAGCGATGTATACTGTATTTGAAATGAATAATGATTGTATCCTGGAGGATGATTGCGTTTTATTGCGTCCATTAACCGCAGAAGACTGCAATAGTTTGCTGTTTTATGCATTGAATGAACCCGAATTATGGAACTATTCACTGGTGAGTGTAGCGGGAGAAGAAAATTTTACGAAGTATATTGATTCCGCGTTAGCGGCAAGGGTGGCGGGTAAAGAATATCCTTTTATCGTGTTTGATAAGCGTACCGGTGAGTACGCGGGCAGTACGCGTTTTTACGATATCCAGTTCTTGCAGAAAACGGTACAGTTAGGGTATACCTGGTATGGAAAAAAATTCCAGGGTAGCGGACTCAATAAGCATTGCAAATTTTTGTTACTGCAATTCGCTTTTGAACAATGGGGGATGGAAAGGGTAGAGTTCCGGGCCGATAATAATAATGATAGGAGTGTGGCAGCCATGAAAAGCATTGGATGTAAGGAAGAGGGTGTTTTGCGAAGCAATGTTTTTAAAGCGGATGGTACGCGCAGGGATAGTATCGTGTTGAGTATATTAAAGCATGAATGGGAGGGCGTGGTGAAGGAGCGGTTGCTATCAAGGCTTTGAGAGGTAGAATCTCTTTCACACACTTTATATGGTATGCGGAATTACATTTTTCTCCGCCAGCGCGATATTTTCAATCCCTTTGATTAACGCGTCGGGATTAAACGAAATACTATCTATTCCATTTTTAACCAGGAACCGGGCATATTCTGGGTAATCACTGGGCGCTTGTCCGCAAAGACCGGTATGCGTACCTGTTTTTTTCGCTTTGGTTAAAGTCATTTCAATTAGTTGCATTACCGCCGGATCAAAAGGCGAAAAAATTTCACTTAACAATGCCGAATCCCTATCAGCTCCCAGGGTAAGTTGTGTTAAATCGTTTGAGCCAATCGAGAACCCATCAAAATGTTTCGCAAATTCCTCCGCTAACAGGGCATTGCTTGGTATTTCAATCATTACATACAATTCCAACCCATTCACTTTTCTTTGCAGGCCACAATTTTTCATTACGTCTATTACTCTCTCCGCCTCGGTAATGGTTCTGCAAAAAGGGATCATCAGTTTTACATTGGTTAACCCCATTTCATCACGAACCACTTTCATCGCTTTACATTCCATCTCAAAGGCATCCTTATACAAAGGGTGATAATAGCGCGAGGCGCCCCTGAAACCGATCATAGGGTTTTCTTCATTGGGCTCAAACTGTTTTCCGCCTAACAGATTCGCATATTCATTCGATTTGAAGTCACTCATCCGAACAATCACCTCTTTCGGATAAAATGCCACGGCCATTTTCGCGGTCGCTTCCGCGAGTTTTTGAATAAAATATTCTTCCTTATTTTTAAATTGACCGGTTATTGTTCCGATTTTTTCTTTCACCCCTGCATCGCTAATGGTATCAAAATGTTTTAGGGCCATGGGATGAATGCCTATTGAGTTGCTGATAATAAACTCCATTCTCATCAATCCTACCCCGTCATTGGGGAGTAAAGAATACCCGAAAGCTTCATCAGGATGGGCAAGAATAAGCATCACTTTTGTTTTAGTTTTTTGGATCAACGAAACATCAATTTCTTTTTCTTCCCACTTCAGCAAACCTTCATAAACAAAACCTGTATTACCCTTCGCGGTTGATACCGTAATCACCTGGCCGTCTTTAATAGCTTCCGTTCCATTGCCGGTACCCACTACGGCAATGGCTCCCACTTCTCGCGCGACTATCGCGGCATGAGAGGTTCTGCCACCCTGGTTAGTGATGATCGCGGTTGCCTTTTTAAGTACCGGATCCCAATCCGGGTCGGTGCGATCTGTTACCAGTATTTCGCCTTCGTTTAATTTTGAAATTTCATTTGGCGAGTGAAGTATTCTCGCTTTTCCTGAAACAATTTTATTTCCTAATCCGGCGCCGGTACAAAGTGTTGTCCCTTTTTCAAGTAACAGGTATTGCTTAAATAGGGTTTGTTTTTTGTTACGGTGAACGGTTTCCGGTCTTGCCTGAACAATGTATATTTTTCCATTTTCACCATCCTTCGCCCACTCAATATCCATGTGGCATTTATAATGTTCCTGGATGATACAGGCCCATTTAGCCAGTTGAATGGTTTCTTCATCCGTTAAAACAAACTGACTTCTTTTTTCAGGAGAGGTATCAAGATTAATAACGGCATCTTCAGGTTTTACGATGTCATTCTTACTTACTTCAGAATATACCATCATTTTCATTTTACTGCCCAATTTATGGGATATAATGGGCCGGGAAACTTTGTGTAATAAAGGTTTAAAGACCAAAAACTCATCCGTATTAACAGTACCCTGCACTACATTTTCTCCCAGTCCCCAGGCGCCGGATATTAAAACCACCTTTTCAAAACCCGTATCAGGATCAATCGTAAACATAACGCCGGCGCTGGCCAAATCAGCGCGTATCATTTTTTGTATACCAATAGAAAGCGCCACTTTCATGTGGTCAAAGCCATTATCCGCCCTGTACTTAATGGCCCTGTCAGTAAAAAGTGAAGCGTAGCAACGATGGCAGGCCTTTATTAAATTTTCCTCTCCTTTCACATTCAAATAAGTTTCCTGCTGACCCGCAAAGCTTGCTGTAGGTAAATCTTCGGCGGTAGCGCTGCTGCGCACTGCAAAAGAATGGCCGGTTCCGGCCTGTAAAACAAGTTGCTGATAAGCTGCTATAATTTCATTTTGTAAAAGTGGAGGGAATGTTGCCTGCAGGATTAATTCGCGGGCTTCCGCGCCAATTTCAGAAAGATTCGTAAAAGATTTTACATCAAGTTTAGAAAGTATGGCAGTTAATGCAGGAATTAAATTGCCGTAATTCAAAAAACTCCAATATCCCAAGGCTGTCACCGCAAACCCTTCCGGCACCATAATACCCTTTGAGGAAAGTGAAGCATACATTTCACCAAGCGATGCGTTTTTGCCACCAACAAGCGGAATATCAGTAATCCCGATATCAGCAAAATGCATTATTGATTTCATGGTATATCTTCTCTGCTAAAGGTCGCTATTGTTTTCCGGAAAAACAGGATAAATATCAGAAAGAAACATTGCGTATACTTACACTATGAATAAAATAGTTACCCGTACAGTTTTGATCGTATCATTGGTAAGCATGTTCGCAGACATCGCCAGTGAGATGCTGTATCCTGTAATGCCTGTTTACCTGGAAAGTATCGGGTTCTCTGTTTTATTGATTGGTATACTGGAAGGAGTGGCGGAAGCCGTTGCGGGACTAAGCAAAGGCTATTTTGGTAAGTTATCAGATACGAAGGGTGTTCGCCTCCCCTTTATCAGGTGGGGGTATTTTTTTGGGGCGGTGTCAAAACCTATGATGGCCATTATTAGCGTCCCTTTATGGATATTCGGCGCCAGAACGATCGACAGGGTAGGCAAGGGCTTACGAACAGGCGCGAGAGATGCTTTATTATCCGAAGAAGCCACCCCACAAACCAAGGCAAGGGTATTTGGTTTTCATCGCGGCATGGATACTTTAGGAGCCGTTATCGGGCCTTTTATCGCTTTAGTGTACCTGCACTTTTCACCGGGCGCCTATAAGCCCTTATTCTATATCGCATTTATACCCGGAATAATGGCTGTTTTACTGATTTACCTGTTGAAAGAAAAAAAAAGAGAAGTACCCATTATCTCCCAATCATCTTTCAGCTTCTTTGCCTTCTTTGCTTATTGGAAAAAAGCCTCCCCGGTTTACAGACAATTGGTTACCGGGTTGTTACTATTCGCCTTATTCAACAGCAGTGATTATTTTCTCCTCCTGAAAATAAAACAGGCCGGCTGGAGTGATACCTACGTGATAGGTATCTATATTTTTTATAACCTGGTGTACGCTTCTTTCGCTTATCCCATGGGATTATTGGCGGATAAACTGGGATTGAAACGTATTTTTATCGCGGGCCTGCTACTTTTTGCCATCGTATATGGGGGAATGGCTTTTAATACTGACCTGTATGTGTTTTTTTTATTGTTCTTCCTGTATGGCCTTTACGCGGCAGCCACAGAAGGTATATCCAAAGCGTGGATCACTAATATTTGCGCGAAAGAAGATACGGCAACCGCTATTGGTACTTTTACCGCTTTTCAAAGTATCTGCACCATGATAGCCAGCTCTTTAGCGGGCCTTCTATGGTTTACGTATGGCGCGGTATGGTTATTTTTGGTTTCAGCGGTCGTTACAATTATGGCGGCTCTCTATATTTTACTTCGGATGAAAAGCGCGAAGGCCATATAATGTACCCTGCAACAGCTTCCTTTCATCCGAAACTAACGTTAATTAGTAAAATAACCTGTTGCTAACCCCGCTATTTTAAAATATTTACTCCCAAAAATACTTTGTCTATAAATTTTATAGACTACATTTACCATATCATTTCGGTAGACTTATATTTTTGTATGATATTCAGTAAGATTTTTCTTCCCGCCTGTCCATGCTGTTGCAGATAAAATGTCTACTAACTGTGTAGTCCTGTTCACGATTTTTTACCACAACAGAATTTTTACAAATGGAAGCGCCGGCAAAACAAACCCTTACTAAATTACTCCATCAAATTAATAGACTTTCTATTGATGAAGCGTTGTCGCTTTTATCGGGCAGTTTCCCGGGCAAAGTAACTTTTTCTTCCAGTTTTAGTTTGGAGGACCAGGTAATCATGCACCGGATAGTTCACAATAATATCCCCATCAGCATTTTTACCTTAGATACGGGCAGGCTGTTTGCTGAAACCTATTCCGTATGGAACAGTACCAATATCCGTTATCAAACACCTATCAAAGCATACTATCCCGATCATGCGAAGCTGGAATCTTTTATCCTGGAAAATGGCCCCAATTCTTTTTATGAATCTGTTGATAACAGGAAAACCTGTTGCGCTATCCGTAAAGTAGCACCATTGAAAAGAGCATTGGCCGGTAATGCCGTCTGGATCACCGGGTTACGTGCCGAACACTCTGCCGCAAGGCAGGATCTGCAACCATTGGAATGGGATGAAGCTAACCACATCATTAAATATCATCCCTTACTGCATTGGACCACAGCGGAAACGAAAGCTTATATAGACGAGCACCATATTCCATACAATCCATTGTACGACAGGGGTTTTGTGAGTATAGGCTGCGCGCCCTGTACCAGGGCCATAAAGGCCGGAGAAGATTTCAGGGCCGGCCGTTGGTGGTGGGAAGACAACAGCGGGAAAGAATGCGGGTTGCATGAAAACAGGATTTAGTAACAGAAACCAGTTTATAATTTTTTTAAGATGCGTCAATATCATTTAGATCATTTAGACCAGTTAGAATCGGAAGCCATTCATATCATGCGCGAAGTGGCCGGGCAATTTGAAAAACCCGCCTTGCTGTTTAGTGGCGGCAAAGATTCTATTACATTGGTACACCTCGCTTTAAAAGCATTCAGACCCGGTAAATTTCCATTCCCATTGGTACATATCGATACAGGGCACAACTTCAGGGAGGCGCTGGATTTCAGGGATGCATTGGCGGATGAGATTGGAGAGAAGCTGATTGTGCGAAAAGTGGCTGATACCATTAAACAGCAGAACTTAACCGAACCAAAAGGAAAGTTTGCCAGCAGGAATGCATTGCAAACCTATACTTTACTGGATACGATCAATGAGTTCAAATTTGATGCCTGCATTGGAGGCGCAAGGCGCGATGAAGAAAAAGCGAGGGCGAAAGAAAGAATCTTTTCTGTACGTGATGAGTTTGGCCAATGGGATCCCAAACTGCAAAGGCCCGAATTATGGAACACCTATAACGGACGTATCCATAAAGGCGAAAATGTACGCGTATTCCCGATCAGTAACTGGACGGAACTGGATATCTGGAATTATATCCGCAGGCAAAACATTGATCTGCCCTCCATCTATTTCGCCCACGACAGGGAAGTGCTGGAGTATGAGGGCCAGTTGGTTGCCATCTCTGAATTTATACAGTTGGAAGAAAATGACAGGATCAGTATTCGCAAAGTTCGTTACCGTACCGTTGGCGATATGACCTGTACCGCCGCTGTTGAATCTACCGCGTCAAACATAGATGATATCATTTCTGAGATCATTGCCACTAAAACCAGTGAACGCGGTGAAACAAGAATTGATGACAGGGTTTCAGAAGCAGCCATGGAAGACAGAAAAAAGAGCGGATATTTTTAATACTTATAACTTATAACCTAATGGATATACTAAGATTTATAACAGCGGGCAGTGTAGACGATGGCAAAAGCACATTGATTGGCCGCTTATTATACGACAGTAAATCGATCATGATCGATCAACTGGCAGCGATGGAAAGCCAAACAAAGAACAGGGAAGAAGGCGATATTGACCTGGCCCTGCTTACAGATGGTTTGCGTGCAGAAAGGGAACAGGGCATTACCATAGATGTAGCCTATAAATATTTTTCAACATCTAAACGTAAGTTCATTATCGCGGACGCGCCAGGCCATATTCAATACACAAGGAATATGGTAACCGGCGCTTCCAATGCCAACCTGGTCATCATTTTGATTGATGCAAGAAACGGTGTAACAGAACAAACACGCAGGCATTCGATCATCGCATCCTTACTCAATATTCCCCATATAGTGGTGGCGATCAACAAAATGGATATGGTAGCCTATTCGCGGGATACCTATAACAATATAGTGATCGATTACGCGAAAGTGGCTGCATCATTGGGATTGAAGAATGTAACCTATATCCCCATCAGTGCATTGGACGGGGATAATATCGTAGACCGTTCAGAAAATTTTTCCTGGTATGAAGGTGAACCGCTTTTACATTTATTAGAGAACGTAGAGGTAGCGGGCGATTCGAATTTAACGCATGCCAGGTTCCCTGTGCAATATGTGATACGCCCGCAAACAGAAGCATTGCATGATTATCGCGGGTATGCGGGGAAACTGATCAGCGGTATTTATCGTAAAGGAGATAAGATAACCGTTCTTCCTTCCGGCCTTCAAAGCAGGATCAAAGCCATTGAAACAGGCGGTAAAGAAATGGAAGAAGTATTCGCCCCGCAAAGTATTGTATTACACCTGGAAGATAATATTGATGTGAGCCGCGGCGATCTGATCGTTGCCTCTGATGATCTTCCGAAAGTAGAACAGGAATTAGACGTCTTAGTATGCTGGATGGACAATAAACCTTTGGCCGAAGGGAACCGTTATTTATTGCAGATCAACAGCCGGCTGGTAAAAAGCATTGTTAAAGAGATCCATTATAAGTTAGATGTAAACTCTTTGGAAAAAGAACCATCGCCGGGCCTGGTATCCTTAAATGATATTGTGAGGGTAACCATTAAAACAGCATCCCCGGTTCCGTATGATACCTATGCCGGTCTGCGGGCTAACGGCGGTGCCATACTGATAGATGAAACCAGTAATGTAACCGTTGGCGCCTGTATGATTCAATAAGTGAAATTTATCATGAACATGAACCAACCATCATCATGGATAGTGTTATCATAAAAGGAAAAGTGATCCTGGCAGGCGCCGGCCCCGGCGACCCTGACCTTGTTACCGTGAAAACCGCTAACTACCTGCAACGGGCCGATGTGGTATTGACAGACAGGCTGGTAAGCGAAGTAATCCTGGCACGGTATGTAAAACCTTCCGCCGAAATTATTGAAGTAGGTAAGCAGTGCGGGAGAGGTATCTCTACCCCACAGGAAACTGTCAATGAATTATTGGTAAAATATGCCTTACAGGGAAAATTGGTCGTACGCTTAAAAGGCGGAGATGTTTCTTTTTTCTCCAATGTATTGGATGAGCTTGGAATACTGGTGGCCAATAAAATACCTTATGAGATCGTGCCGGGCGTTACAGCGGCTTCCGGCGCCGCGGCCTATGCGGGAATGCCTTTAACGGCAAGGGATCATGCAACGGCCGTTAGGTTTCTTACGTATTACAAATCTACAGTAGTGAGTGAAGCTTATTGGGAAGAATTGGCCAATACGAATGATACACTGGTATTTTATATGTCTTCCGCCACCCTGGATGCCTTGGTTAATAAACTGATAGAATACCGTATTGATAACAGTAAACAAATCGCGGTAATTGAGCAGGCCACAACCGCCTGTCAGCAGGTATGCATTTCTTCTGTTTATGAATATGAAAAGAAACTGAAAGGGCGGGTGTTTCTTTCACCCTCACTGGTGATCATTGGTAAAGTGGTGGGTTTGCATGAACAATTCAAATGGTTTAAGGGCAGCAATGCGGGGGAACCCTATTTTAAACCGCTTACGGGCATACAAAAATCTATCGCGAACGCGGAACAAAAACCCGTGAATACCGGCCCTGAAAAAATAACCATTGTTTATGGTACAGAAACGGGTAACTCGAAAAGAGTAGCCATTGGTCTCGCTACAAAAGCGAAAAAAAATAATCTCGTTGTTAAACTCGTAAGCCTCGATCAATACCGGTTGACTGATCTGGCCAAGGAAGAAAACCTGTTGGTAGTGATCAGTACACAGGGGGATGGCGAACCGCCTGTTGCCGCTCAAAAATTCTATGATTATATCCATCATAACGGGTTTCGTTTAGACAATATGAAATACAGTGTATTGGCGCTGGGGGATACTTCTTATCCTTTGTTCTGCAAAGCGGGTGAAGAGGTAGACGCGCAGTTACAACGGCTGGGTGGCCAACGGATTGTTCCGATACAGAAATGCGACCTGGATTATGACGCGGATGCCGAAGCATGGTTTAACCGGGTGTTACAAACACTCAATAATACAGTGGTTGACGCGCCTGTTACCGTAAAAACCGTACCGCGGGCCGGGGTTACGTTAAACACCAGAAAAATCCATACCGGAACTGTTTTGTCCAATATCAACCTTAACGACAGGGGCTCCGCGAAACTAACCTGCCATATAGAACTGGCCGCCGGTGAAGTAGATTATTTGCCGGGTGATTCTATTGGTATTGTACCTGAAAACCCCCTGGCAACAGTCAATGCCATTATCGCGTTGACAGAAATAAATAGGGCCAAACACGTTAAACACAATGATGTTGAATACACTGTATTCGATCTGCTGAAAAAGAAGGTCAATATTCATTTCCTGCATGAGCGTGTGGTAAAGAAATACGCGGCAATCGTGCAGCGGGATATCCCCGAAACAAAAATGGATCTGTTTGATCTCCTGGGTACCTACCCGGTAAAAGATGCCGTACAATTTGAAGAAGCGCTGCAAGTGTTGCCGGCTCAATCACCACGCATCTATACGATCGCTTCTTCCAATGCGGCGCATAGCGGAGAAATCCATTTAACCGTGGGTAAAGATAGGTTTGTAATAAATAAAGAAGAAAAAACCGGCGTATGTTCCGCCTATCTGACCCGGTTAAAGGAAGGATCCTGTTTTGATTTTTTTGTGCAGAAGAATAAACGGTTTAAACTTCCCGCCGCGGATAAGGATATGGTAATGATAGGGCAGGGAACCGGTATCGCCGCGTTCCGTTCTTTCTTAAGTGAAAGAGATGCCACAGGCGCCACGGGAAAAAACTGGTTGTTCTTTGGTGAGGAACATTTTGCATCTGATTTTTTATACCAGACAGAAATACAGCATTGGTTTGAGACGGGTGTATTAACTAAAGTGAGCCTTGCTTTTTCAAACGATCAGCCGGGGAAGCTATTTGTGCATGACAGGATGTTTGAACATGGAAAAGAATTATTCGACTGGATTAACTCGGGGGCATATCTATATGTATGTGGAGAGAAAACACCCATGAGTATTGAAGTGGAGCATACGCTGTTACGGGTGTTTGAACAATATGGAGGTATGGGTAAAGAATCGGCCCGTGCATATTTTGACCGGCTTACAAATGAAGGAAGATATTCGAAAGATGTTTATTAATGTTAACGCGTTGCGCGAATAAGAATAAGTAATACCTGATCAAAAAAGAAATATGTCCAAAAAAAACAGTGTATCAAATATTGAAAAGATTAAACAGGCAAGTGATAACCTGCGCGGAACGATCAGGGAAAGTTTGCGGGATGAGATTACAGGCGCCATTCGCGAAGATGACCAGGCCGTGATCAAATTTCATGGTATGTACCAGCAGGATGACCGTGACAGGCGGGAGGAACGGGCCGCGAAAAAACTGGATCGTTTATTTTCTTTCATGATCCGTTTGCGTTTGCCCGGTGGCTTTGTAACGCCACAGCAATGGATAGCTATTCATGATATAGCGGGGGAGAACGCAACGGGTGTGATAAAGATCACTACGCGGCAAACAGTGCAGTTACATGGTATCATCAAATCAAACATAAAACCTGCCATACAGGCATTTAATGAAGCAAAACTGGATTCTATCGCCACCTGTGGCGATATTAACCGGAATGTTTTGTGTAGTTCCCATCCAGGGCAATCGCCCATTCATGCGCAAATATTCGCGTATGCCGATAAGATCAGTGAGATGCTGATGCCCAAAACAAGGGCATACTACGAGATATGGCTGGATGAAGAAAAACTGCTCGATAAAAAAGACGAAGAAGATCCCTTATACCAGGACCGGTACCTGCCGCGAAAATTTAAAATAGGCATTGCCATCCCACCCAATAATGATGTGGATGTTTTTGCCAATGACGTAGGATTGATCGCTGTGATTGAGAATGACGAACTGAAAGGATTCAATATCGCTGTTGGCGGCGGTTTATCTACCACGCACGGCAACCCGGCAACCTATGCCAGGCTGGCTACCGTTATTGGTTTTGCCGGCAGTGAAGAAAAAACGTTGAAAGCGATCTATGCAATTGCAACAATACAACGTGATTATGGTAACAGGAGCGACCGGAAGCTGGCGAGATTAAAATATACGCTTGACAAATATGGCGTGGATTGGTTTATAAATGAATTGGAAAAAAGAACCGGTTTTGCTCTGGCTCCGGCTATGGAGTATAGTTTTACAGACCGCATGGATTATTATGGATGGCAACAAAACGCTGAAGGGCTTTGGTATTACACGGTATTTGTTGAGAACGGAAGAATATTGGATGATGAAAAGGTCGCTTTAAAATCCGCACTGCGGGAAGTAGCAAAAACAGGCAAAGCTAATTTCCGGTTTACCTGTAACCAGAATGTGATCATCAGCGATGTGCAGCCAACCGATAAGCAAAGCATTCATGCTGTTTTAGAACAATTTCAGATCATTTCCCATACAGAAGCTACCGGTAGCGTTCGAAAAAATTCAATGGCCTGTGTGGCATTTCCAACCTGCCCGCTGGCATTGGCGGAAGCACAACGCTATTTGCCGGTACTTATTGGTAAAATAGAAGCGCTGCTTAATAAACATGCATTAACACAAGAAGAAATGATCATACGCATGACAGGTTGTGCCAATGGTTGTGCCAGGTCTTATTTAGCGGAGATTGGTTTGGTAGGTACCGCGTATGGTAAATACAATATGCACCTTGGCGGCGATCATTGTGGAACGCGCCTGAACAGCATTTACAGGGAGAACCTTGCAGAAGAGGAGATATTGCTGGAACTGGATGGTTTGTTTTTTTTATTTAAAACAGAAAGAAATAAACAGGAAGGTTTTGGAGATTTTGTAACCCGGAAAGGACTGGTATAAAATGATCTTAACAGAAACCGATATTAAAGATGAACAAACAGGTAACCCGGTTACAGAAAGTAACCGGCTATTCCCTGTTTTTCTGAAAATAGAAACGCTTCGTTTACTGATTGTTGGCGGGGGATATGTGGGATGGGAGAAGTTAAAAGCTGTTCTATATAATTCGCCCGGTACTTCCGTAACATTGGTGGCGAAAATCATTGGTAATGATATCCGGCAATATGCTTTGCAACGTAACAATATTAAGCTGATAGAAAAAAGCTATGATATCAATGACCTTGCCCATGCCGATATTGTAATCGCGGCGGTGAATGATGTTACCGTGAGTGAACAGATCCGTATGGACGCGAAAGAAAAAAAATTATTGGTAAATGTTGCCGATAAGCCCGGTCTCTGTGATTTTTACCTTAGCTCAGTGGTCAATAAAGGCAACCTTAAAATCGCCATATCCACCAATGGTAAATCGCCTACCATAGCCAAACGTTTGAAGGAAGTATTAACCGAGATCATTCCGGATGAAATGGATGATGTACTGCATGATATGCAAAGCATACGACAAACACTGAATGGGGATTTTTCTGATAAAGTAAGACAACTGAATGACCTGACAAAAATATTGGTTGCCAAACAGGTTTCTTTGGAAGAGTTAAACCTGCAGAAGCCGAAAGAAAAAAAATGGCAGCAAATTGTCAAGTGGTGCCTGTTTGCCTTTGTGTGTATGATTGTTGGCCATACCATTTTTTCTTTGATACCCTCACAAAAGGTATTTGATGCGGTTAAAGCTGTTCCCGGTTATATAGATACCCGCTCTTTTCTCATCATGTTGCTTACCGGTTTTCTGGCGCAGATGGTGGATGGCTCCCTGGGTATGGGATATGGCACTATTTCTACTACTTTCCTGCTGGCCAATGGCGTTAGTCCCGCGGTGGTAAGCAGCAGGGTACATTCCGCGCGTGTATTTTCAAGTGGTGTTTCGGGGTATAGCCATCACCGGTTTGGTAATATCAATAAAAAATTATTCAGGACATTGGTCATTCCCGGTATCATCGGCGCCATCGCGGGCGCCACATTGGCCTGTATAGGGCAGGCATATTCTTCTTATGTACGGATACCGTTGTCTTTGTACACCGGTTACCTGGGTTATTTTATCATTAAAAAAGCGCTGCGCAAAAAAACGGGCGGGGAAAAAATAAAACGGGCCGGCTGGCTGGCCGGTATTGGCGGACTAATGGATGCATTTGCCGGTGGCGGATGGGGCGCCCTTGTTACCAGTACCTTAATTTCAAAAAGAAAATCCGCGCGTTATGTGATTGGTTCGGTTTGCCTGGCAGAATTTTTTGTGGTGTTTGCCAGCGCCGTTACTTTTTTTATCCTGTTGCGGCATATTCCCATCGCCGATGTGTTAGGACTGATCATAGGCGGTATTATCGCGGCGCCTATTGCCGCGAGGCTGGTAGGCAAACTCCCCTTAAGAACCATGTATTTCGCTATTGGCGGATTGGTTACTTTAACCAGTATTTTTACTTTGTGGAAATCGGTTAACCTGGTATTGCATTATTTAGCGCCGACCCATCTTTTCATTTCTTTATAGTCTATATGTTTCTTATCGGCCATAATGGACAGGAGCCTGTAAAAACTATGGATTCCCCCTTGTGTGTAATGAGTTCATCCAGCCTGGCATCCCG
Source organism: Chitinophagaceae bacterium (assembly GCA_023229465.1). Classification (GTDB taxonomy): domain Bacteria; phylum Bacteroidota; class Bacteroidia; order Chitinophagales; family Chitinophagaceae; genus Sediminibacterium. Next base: position 170,675 of record JALNZE010000002.1, on the reverse strand, counting down.
GCAATTGATCACATGGCTTATATCCTCCATCCTATCATCAAAAACATACCCCACCTGAAACCCTTCTATGTTAAATTCAAACAAATGCGAGTTGGTCCATCCCATGGTGATTTGTAAGGTATGGTGTAATTGATAAAATGTATAGTTATCCGGAACAAGAATTTCTCTCCAGATCAGTGGATTTGTTTTGTCCAGGCTGATTTTAATATGATAGCAATTTTTCATGGGGTAGTAAAATATAAAAATAATGCTAATTTCCGAATATAGGGGGGGGGACAAAGAGTGAACCATTTGGCAACTATCCTGAGATGAAAAAAATATCCCATTGGAATAATCGCTCTGTAACAGGCGCATACCCTAAGCACTTTTATGCCCTGCAGGGGCTACCCACGGGGGGTGAATGGAGAAAGTGGCGAATAAGATGAGAAGCTGTTTTTGTTAGCTTCAATAATTCAGTATTGCCTTGTGATGCTACTATCATTTACCCTTTTTATTTTTTCTTTTCGGTGCTTCAATTTTTTTTATCGCTTTGTCAAAATCGCTTTCAATTTCATTGTTTATTTTTAAATGATACCTGTCATATTCTTTTTCTGCTTTCTCTATTGCTACCTGGTGCGAAATTTTTCCTGCACGTTCTAGAATGTTCCTGTCGTTGAGTTTTAAAAATCCGTGCAATTTTTCAATCCAATCTTTCATATACATAGGTATTCTACGCGTAGCTTGTCCTGTGGCAAAAATTAAATATTGCTCTACCAAATTATTGAGTGCTTCCAATTCATTTTCTTTCAAATAATTTTTAGCAATACCTACATCTTGTTTTCGTGGTTTTGTTCCTCTCCAATTGGTTAAGCCCATATTTGGTTTGTCGCTGTCGGCTCTTTGTGCAATTATTTAGGCTGCCGTTTTTCCTGTAATAGCCCAGTGCATTTTGTTTTGAACGGTTTGAAAAAACAAAATACTGTTTTCATCCGTTGGGTCGTAGTCAGCGCTGGTGGCATAGATGTCGGTTATCTTTTGATAGAAACGCCTTTCAGAAGTTCTGATGTCCTGAATTCGTTTAATAAGTTCTTCAAAATAATCAAAAGGCAAATCGGGATTTTTCAGCCGTTCATCATCCAACACAAAACCTTTTACAATATATTCTTTGATGTGCTGTGTAGCCCACTGGCGAAAACGGGTAGCTACCGTTGATTTTATTCTGTAACCAACTGAAATGATTACATCTAAATTGTAATACTCAATACTGCGATTAACCTCTCTGTTGCCTTCCAAACGAACTATTAAGAAATCCTTAATAGTTGCTTTGGGGTCTAACTCCCCCTCGTCAAAAATATTTTTCAGGTGGATGTTAATATTTGCAACCGAGGTTTGAAACAGTTCTGCCATCAGCTTTTGAGTAAGCCACACAGTTTCGTTTTCCAAACGAACCTCTAATTTAGTTTCGCCCTTTTCGGTTTGGTAAATGATTAGCTGTGATTTGTTTTCCATTGGGTAAAATAGTTTGTGTTGATATTTGCATTATTTTTCGTATTCTTCTGCCTCTTTTGTGCGTCTGTATTTATTGTCATAAGTAACGATATACCCCCTTTCATTAAACGATTCTTCGGTATAAAGCATCGCCGTTTGTTGGTGCATTTCAAATGTACATTGTTTCTCATAAAGGTTTTCAAATTGTATTGGGCTTTGATAGTTAAGCGATGAGTGCAGGCTTATGGTATTATAATATATTTCGAGGTACTCAAAAATTTCTGTCCGGGCATCTTTAATCGTTTTAAATATCCCATCGGGATAACCGCTCTGTAACAGAAGCGTACCCTAAGCGCTTTTATGCCCTGCAGAGGCTACCCACGGGGGTTTTTGAATGGAGAAAGTGGCGAATAATGTAATTTGCTTTTAATCTAACTTTATGGAATTAAATTTTTAGCAGCATGTCCAATTTTTATTTGTGCCATAATCCGGTAATGCACAATCCTGAAAGTAGTATACATTATGTTTACCATGAGGATAGTCCCAGATTTTTTGCAGGACTGATGGAGATCATCCCTGCAAATACATTCAATCATTTTGCCTATGGTAACCGAAATAAATTGTTTATTTATCTGCGGGGTGATGGTCAAATGCAACTTTATTTACTGTTGGTTTATCAGAACCTTGATCGCGCTACTGTAAAAATGGATAAAGCCTTGAAAGAGGCAGTAATCTGGTATTGTTCCGCATTAAATATGGAGGATGAAAAAAAATATGGCAAACAAAGTAAATTTAAATTATTACAGAATTATAATTTGCTTACTCCTGGCCTGCAAATCGTTCATTTAGAAGGCATTGACAGATATCTATTAAGTTATGACAGTGGTGTAAAGAGCTTTGATTCACCACTGGCTATGGACCGGTTTCTTTCGGTAGACCTGAAGTATACTGATCTTCAATTAGAAGAAGGTAACCACAATGTGTTTAACCCATCTTTAAAAGAAGGTTAATACCTGGCTGTAAGGGTTGTAGTTGAGAAATGAAGCGTGCAGGATCCGGCGATTTTTTGGAGAAGAGAAAAAATATCCCATCGGGATAACCGCTCTGTAACAGAAGCATACCCTTAGCGCTTTTATGCCCTGCAGGGGCTACCCACGGGGGTTTTTGAATGGAGAAAGTGGCGAAAAAATGATGCCGGTTATTATGGGTAAGATTGGCTTCAAAACCGCAGAGACTCCTGTTGGGAGACCCGGAGGGAAAGTAAGTTTTATACAAATTTGCCACGCTCTTCTTTGCCACGCTCTTCTTTGCCACGCTCTTCAGAGCGTGGGTACCGGATATTCTCCTTAATTCATATTGGGACTTTAGTCCCGTGCATGCTCATTTCCCGGAAAACCATATTGATTCATAAAGTTTTTATCTTCTTCCCTGGAAAATTGTTTTGTGGTGGTTTGTTAGCTGTCATAACATGGCCCAATATCGTTTCTTACCCGCGAAATCCACTATGATTATGTCGCCGGATATATAACCGACTAACCAAAACAATCTGACTGTAATTTTCTCTTTCACAAAAAAGCCCTTCGGGTGAAATTTCTTTGCCATTGGCATATTCCCATCCCTGCGATTGTAAAATTTCAATCGCTGATTCTTCTATGATATTTTCGGTGATAGGCTTACTCATTTTTTCTTTTTCGGTGGATTGAGTTTTTTCACCTCTTTATCAAAATCACTTTCAAAACTCTTGTCTTGTGTAATGCGATATTTTTCATATTCTTTCTCTGCCAGTTTCTTTGCTACTTCATGGCTCACTTTTCCGGCATCTTTCAAAATTTTGTATTCATTGAATTGCAGGAAGGCATCAATTTTCTGCACCCAATCTGCCATTTTCATCGGTATTTCTCTTGCTGCCTGATTTTCGGCATAGTCAAGATTGTAAAATGCCGTAACGTAGCTTTTACCGTCTGCGGCAGTTGTTTCCATTTTGGAAATAACTGCATCTTCCTGCAACTCACCTGTTTCAAATATTTTTTTCAGGTGTTTGCTCAGAATGATCCTGAATAAAACAATAACAAAAAGGAGTGGTCACGATCACCAGAATCGGTGGTCAGCATCACAGGATAGAGTGGTCAATATGAATCAGATTATACAATGTATGGAGCAGAACAAGAAAGGGAGGATGGGCAATTGCCCAATCACCCATACTGGGAACAACGGTAACCCTTAAACGTTTGCAACAAAGAGGTTATGAATCCATGCTCGATTACTATGCCCAAAGTAGCTCCGCAACTTAATGAACCGCTGTATACGAGACCCGCCTGGCCTGCCCTGACGTAAGGAAGGGTACAGTGGTGTGAGAGGTGCACCTCATCGCTTACAAGCGGTGAGGCCGCCTACTCGATTATGCGTTCGCCCTTCTTCTCGGTCTGTCAAACTGAATACTGTGTCGAAAGAAGCAGGGGTGTCCCAGAAGCGTTGGTGCGTTGGGCAGTATGGTTCTGTAATTAGAACAAATATTTGTTTTGTTTTCAAACAATGCTTATTTTTGCCCCGTTGAACTGTAATAAAAAATTGATATGAATATAAAACTGTCACAAAAGCAAATAGGTCAAAGGATAACTGAACTTCGTAAAATGAAGGGGTTGTCTCAAGAAGATTTGGCGAAAAGTGTCAAGATTTCAAGACCGTCCTTGGCTCAAATAGAGTTGGGAAACAGAACTGTTGATGTTCTTGAATTTCAACGATTTTCTATGGTGTTAGGATTTTCTTTAGATGATTTTGTATCTAAAGATTTTTCTGCTAATCAAGATTTGGAAGTCAAAGCCGCAGCAAAATCAAAGAAGGCAGATGAACGGATTTCTGTTCCGTCATTGCAGGTCAGCAAGTTTAAAAATGTGTTGTTGTATATTCTTGAACGCTGTGCAGGTAAACCGAATGTTGGTGAAACGGTGCTTTACAAGCTGCTTTATTTTTCCGACTTCAATTATTATGAATTGTATGAAGAACATTTAACGGGTGCAAAATATCGCAAGTTGCCTTATGGTCCGGTTCCACAAAAGTTGGATAGTATCGTTTTACAAATGATTGATAAAGGCCAGTTGCAAAGAGTGAAAACAGAATATCATGGCTATCCTCAAACCCGTTACTTGCCTTTGGTGAAAGCCGATTTAACTGAATTGAAAGCAAGTGAGAAAGAAGTAATTGATAGAGTGATTGAACAACTAAGTGATTGGAGTGCTGCTGCCATAAGCAACTATTCTCATAAGGATATGCCTTGGTTAGCTTCAAAAGAAGGAGAAGAAATAAATTACGAATTAGCTTTTTACAGAGATGCTCCTTTCTCGGTGAGAAACTACGGTGACGAAATTGAACAACAATGACCTTTGATGAACTTGTAGAATTTAATAAGGACTTGAAAAGCCTGTTGAAAAAATACAGAACGCTGAACGAAGATTTGGAAGTAGTGAAAAAAGTGCTGGAAGTAACACCGCAAGAAAGACCACCGTTTAGTTTTCGTATTGATAATTTGGGTTTGGAAACCTGTGTCATTAAAGTAAAAAAGATAGCCTGTAAAGCATTAAAAGGTCGTGGAGTAAATTCAGGGTTGAGATTAATTTATGCTCACTTTGAAGCTGAACAAAAAATAATATTTATTGAACTTTATCATAAGAACGATAAAGAGAATGAGGACAAACAAAGAATTTTAAACAACTTTAAATAAATATCAAAATGAAAAATCTACAAAATTCTGGTAAAGAATGGTCGTCAGCCGACTTAAAAAAATTAGAAAAATTAGCCGATGGAAATACACCAACCGGTTTGATTGCTTACCAATTAAAAAGAAGTGAAGCCGCTGTTTATTCAAAAGCATCGGAAGAAAAAATTTCACTTTATCCAACCAATCAATCACCTTACAACAGAGAAAAAAAGTAGCCATGATAGACCTGGGAACAACGGTAACCCTTAAACGTTTGCAACAAAGAGGTTATGAATCCATGCTCGATTACTATGCCCAAAGTAGCTCCGCAACTTAATGAACCGCTGTATACGAGACCCGCCTGGCCTGCCCTGACGTAAGGAAGGGTACAGTGGTGTGAGAGGCGCACCTCATCGCTTACAAGCGGTGAGGCCGCCTACTCGATTATATGTTCGCCCTTCGTCTTGGTACTTCAAATTTTTAATCTGTGTCCACCGTGGCAGAGTGTGTCCCGGAAGCGTTGGCACAAGGCAGGCTCTTTTGCAAGGTTGGCTTCTGTGTGTCGGCTTTGTGTGCCTTGCAAAAGAGCCTGACTTGGTGCATGGGCTATTCTTTACTGCGTGTTGAAAACTTTTTATTCTTCGTGGTTGACAATTAGTAAAAAAACACTACTTTTGTCAACAAGTCAAAATACTCAAATAAATAACACAATGGAAAATGTATTTGGAAATAAACTGGTGTCAGCCCGAAAAATGGCTGGTATGTCCTTACAGGACTTGGAAAACAAACTTGAAAAAGTTGTTTCCCGTCAGGCATTGCATAAATACGAACAAGGTAAAATGAAACCTGACAGTCAGGTGTTGCTTGCTTTGTCAAATGTGTTGAATGTGCCTGTGGATTATTTTTATTCAGTTCCCACTGTCAAAGTAGAACTGAAAAATATTGATTACCGAAAGTATTCTTCAAAGATTTCAAAAACCGAACAGTTGTCGGTGGAAGAAAAAGCAAAGGAAAATTGTGAACGCTATTTGGAATTGGAACATTTGATAAACCCAAATGAGAAATCGGAATATTTTGTTTATGATAAAGTAATTGAGAATGCTGATGATGCCGAAACTGCTGCAAAAAAATTAAGAGAAGTTTGGAAACTTGGTTATGACCCGATTCATGATGTAGTTGAAATGTTAGAGGACAAAGGTTACAAAGTAATTGAGTTGGATGCTCCCGATGGTTTTGATGGAATGAAAGCAGATGTTGACGGCAAAAAAATAATTGTCCTGAAAAAAAGTGTGAAGCAAGGAGAAGATGTTGTGAGAAAAAGATTAACTGCTTTGCATGAATTGGCACACCACTCCTTGCAGTTCTCCAAAAAACTTCCTGAAAAAGAAATAGAAAAATTGTGTCACATTTTTTCATCTGCTGTTTTGTATCCTGCGGATATGGCAAAGAAGGAATTGAGCAAAGACCGTTTCCATTTTTATCAAAACGAATTGATACTGATTAAAGAAAGATGGGGAATTTCTTTCTCTGCTGTTTTCGCAAGGGCTTTGCATCTCGGCATCATCACCAGTTTTATTTATAAGCGTTTCAATATTGGTTACAGAGAAAGAAAGTTGCACCTGAATGAACCGGGGAAATTTATGAGCAAAGAAAAACCAGTGAAGATGCAACGGTTGGTTTACATGGGTTTGTCAAAAGAAATTTTGACCATTAATGAAGCAGCATACTATCTCGGAATGAGTGCTTGGAAATTTAAAGAACAATTGCATCAGATAGTATGAAACTAATTATTACAGATAGCAGTGTGTTCTTTGACATTATCAAGATTCAGGCGTTGCCTGAATTCTTCGCATTGGATTTTGAAATATGCACAACAGATTTTGTGAAAGGAGAAATCTTAGAATCAGAACAGAGAGAGGCAAAAGAATCCCTGACAAACAGCTAAATTTTAAGTACTTACCAGGATGGGGCTTTGTTAAGATTGAACCACCTAACATATTTTTGCATACTAACATTTTTATTGTTATTGTGCATTTTTTATGTTATTATTGTGCTACAATGCGGGAAATAGTTAAATATATGGAGCAATATTTCGGCTTACAGGCTGGAATAAAACCACTCAAAAAAGCGGAGCTGGCAAACCTGCCTTTGTACCTTAGATCTAATTACAATATAAGCCATGGCACGCTCAATGGCCAAAAAATGATATGGGCTGAACTGGAAAACGATGAAAATAGTACTCCCGATCAACTTAAAAAACAAAATAACCAACTCCGGCAGCTATTACATGTACCTGTGGTTTTTGTATTTGATAAACTGGATAGTTGGCAGCGGAAAAGGCTTATAGAAAAGCAAGTTGCATTTGCACAACCTTTCAAGCAGCTATTTGTGCCGGAATTACTCCTGCAGTTAAACGATGTGGCAAGCAGCCAAAATATGGCAGCCGCCATGGCGGAAAAATTAACTGCCCCGGCACAATTCGCCATCTTATATCACTTGCAGGTGGCTTCATTGGAGCAAAGACCGTTTCAGCAAATCGCCAGCCTCTTGCAATATTCTACTATGACCATCACCAGGCTTATCAAAGAATTGCAGAATGCGCAGTTGCTTTCTGTAGAGGGTTCAAAAGAAAAGTCTGTAAAATTTAATCTGTCAAAAAAAGAACTTTGGCACAAAGCATTGCCTCTGTTAAATACACCGGTTCGGGAAATTTTCTTCACAGATGATTTGCCAAACAGCAAGCATTTTAAAATCAGTGGCGACACTGCATTAGCCGCTTACAGTATGTTAGCTGAAAGTTTACAAAAAACTTATGCCATTGGCAAAGATGAATTCCGTTCCTTAAAAGGCAGTTTAAAGAATATCGATAGCAAAAACGGCGGTTATAAAATAGAAGTTTGGCATTACAATCCCTTATTGCTTTCTCAACGCAATAAAGTGGATAAATTATCTTTATACTTATCAATGCAACAGGAACAGGACGAAAGAATACAAAGGGCATTACAGGACTTTTTAAATGACATGGAATGGTAACTGGCTTATATCTATTTATAGAGCACTTTCAACCTTACACAGATCATTACATCCTCATTGGAGGTGGTGCTTGCGATTGGCAAATGGAACAAAAAGGTTTGCCTTTCCGTGCTACAAAGGACCTGGATATTATCTTAATCATTGAAGCATTGTCAGATGAATTTGTAAACCACTTTTGGCAGTTTATCAAAGACGGTGAATACGTCATTGCAGAAGTGGGCGAGAAAAAAAGTTTTTACAGGTTCATAAAACCCAACGTTGCCGGTTATCCCTATATGCTTGAATTATTTTCCCGTAAACCCGATCTGATAAAAGAAATACCGGGCATGCACCTCACAAATATTCCAACCGGGGAGGAAGCATCCAGTTTATCTGCCATATTATTAGATGATGAATACTACAGCTTTACCCTGGCAAACACACAGCTTACAGATGGGCTTCATCTTGCTAATGAAATAGCGCTTATTTGTTTAAAGGCAAGGGCTTTTCTTAACAATGCCAGGCGAAAAGCAGAAGGTCATGAGGTACAGCAAGACGATATCACAAAACATAGAAATGATGTCATTCGCTTAACCGCGACCTTAACACCGGGTACCATTGTACCAGTGCCCAACATAGTAAAAGCAGATTTGCTTCAGTATATTGAAATAATCAGAACAGAAAATCCCAATATAAAACGGCTATTAAAAAATCAGGGTATGGCCAATATCACTATCAATCAGATCATTGAGCAGTTGATCATAACCTTCAATTTAAGCTTGTAAAGCCAAAACTCTCCCATGTTATCATCCGCCACATCTTGGTTATCGGTCAAGAGTAAATCCAACGTAAAGTGTAGGTGGCAAAGCAAACGGGCTATGTGTACTACACAGGCAAACACAGCTGCACTGGGGGGAGTAAAAATCCCGGGCAGAATAAATATATCTATTATTTTACAACCTTCCTCTATTTGCCTGTTTTTTATTTTTATTCCTTAACAGGGAAGGGGAGATTTTTGAGAATGGGGGTGTTCACCCGGTTATGATTTTGTGATTTTCAATTTTTTATAAAACAGGGGGCAGAAATAAACAAATGACGCTATGCAACCAGGAGTTTGTAAGAAGGTTCAGCCAGCATATACTGCCTAAAAGATTTGTTCGTATCAGGCATTACGGAATACTGAGCAGCAACTGGAAAAGAGGCAGGTTACAGGCTTTACAAAAAGAGTTGAAGGTGCCCACAAGCGGCAAACCCATTAAAACGCTTTTACGCCGTTGCCCTTGCTGCAAAACCGGAACACTGGTGTAAGCCCCCCACCAATACCCTTAATGAAGCATAGCAAAATATTATTGTGGGATGTTGACCCACTAATATTTTATTCGCTTGGGGTGGGCTTCCAGTTTTGAGGTAAGAGTTCTTGTATTTTGTTAATAGGATAGCCAGCAATTCGAGTTAATACATCCTGCATCCATTCGGTAGGATTCACCTGATAATTTTTGCAGGTAGCTAATAAACTGTAGAAGATGGCGGATCTTTGTGCTGCAGCATGGCTACCGGCAAAGAGATAATTTTTTCTTCCAACGGCTACGGCTTCATGACTGTTCCTGCCCGGCAGCAGCGATAGCGCCCTAAAATCGTACAAGGCATTCAACTTGCCCGCAAGCCTGTCTTTAATGGGCGAAGTTCCCTGCAGCAGGGCGATGGTTTTATACAAAACATACGCTTCCTCTTCAGAAAAATGCAGGAGCTTTCGCAGCGATTTTACGGCAGGGTTATCCGTTTGTAACTGATAGGTTCCGCCGGTACGGTTCAATACAAAACCCGCGCTTTCTATCTCTTCCAAATGGCGATAAATGGTACGGTCCGATTGATCAAAACGTTGCATTAGTTCGGCCAGCGTATAACGCCTGTTACCACTAAGCAGCATTAATAACCGGAGTAATTTCAGCATATTATTGGTTAATAGGTTACCTGTTCACTAAGGTGGTTTGTCTATGTTGTTACCGGAACCTGGCCCGTTCTTTACCGTTCATTCATTGCTGTTTTTCAAAACTGGTATCATGGGCACACCCCCACACACCCCATCCCCTGACTATTATATAATCCTAAACCCGCACCCATTGCCAGTTCCAGGGCTAATTTGGGGGCCTGCACGTTCAACTTAAAATGCGTAAACCCCCTTATCCTGGTTTGTTGTTCGGTATTTGCCTTAATAGTTATTAAACGGGAACGGGTATCGTGTGCTTGTGTAACCTCTAATTGTAATTTACTGAACACAGCTTCAGCCGCCGCTTGACCATATAAAGTGGCATATTTCTCTTTCCAGTTATACACAATGGCTTTTTTAAATGCCGGTTCCTGGGGGGAGAGATAATCATAGTTTCCTTTATCATTCTTCATTCCCGCTACAACAGGTGATAAGGGTTGCAACTGCACAGCAACCTCTTTATCACTGCTGTGTATGCCGTTTAGTACCGGTATCATTTCTACCTGGCTTACCGTAAATTGTACCCTGCTTTTTATATCGGCTATTTCAAACTGCTGATGTACGAACAATCCTTTCACAAAATTTTCCATTGCTTCAGGTATATGAAAGCAAATGATCAGCTTTGCTTCCCTGCCTGTTAGCAATAGCCTGTCCTGCTGAATTTTAAATGGGATTGTAAGATCAGAGAATGTAAATAGTTTAAAATGTTTATGTTCCGCCCCATATCCCTTATTATGCAGGAATTCGGCATAGCGCGCATCGGCCCGCTGTATTATTTTATAAATAACAGCTGAAAGCGGGTACTGGTAATTAATCGGCAGTACCGGGTTATTATCAGTAGTGTTAAGGGTTAGCAGAAGTCTCATTATGCTCAATACATTTTAAAATTCACCAGCTATATTATATATGCTCCGGATCAATGTTAAACACATTAACCGGCATTTGCTGTAAGGCTCCAATAAAATACGAATGACCAAATAGGCATCACTGAATGGCTCTCTTATTATCGCATAGCAACGCCATACTGTTCTACAGTCAAAAATTTTTCAATTCCAGACCAGCCCGGGTGTAGATACTAAATTGGGGGGGAGTAAGAATCCCGGGCGGAATAAATATATCTATTATTTTATAACCTTCCCCTATTTGCCTGTTATTTATTTTTATTCCTTAACAGGGAAGGGGGGATTTTTGAGAAATGGGGTGTATTACCTGATTTTTGTATTTGTTAAAAGGCAAACGGGACTAAAGTCCCAAAGTTAAAGGAAGGAGGAGATCATGGGTCCTCGCTTTAAAAAGCGAGGCAAGCAATGACTACGATGGACTATGATAGACTATGCTGATAATTTAGATTTTTTTGAGGTAGCGTACGAGAGGTTATGATTTTGTGATTTTTAATTTTTTAAGGGAACTGCTGTTCAATAAAGTTTTCAATTGCTGAATGGCAATTTTATTGAGTTGTAAGAGTCGGTTAGCCGCTAGTAAGCCTTGTGAGATTAATACTGCATTCAGGCTTTCTAAATTGGTAAGCACTACCAGTTGTTCAAGGGTGGCATAATCTCGAATGTTGCCTTCTGCTTTTGGATTTTCAGTCCGCCAATCGGCTGCGGTTTTCGCAAACAATGCCATATTCAGCAGGTCAGCTTCATTGGCATAAACAAAAGAAGCTTCCTTTTTAGTGAGTTCTTTCGGTACCAGGTTTTCCTTAATGGCATCGGTGTGTATGTAATAGTTTACCTTGGCAAGGGTGCGTTGCAGATTCCAATCCAATTTAAGGCGGTCACTTTCATCTGCTTTCAGGCGTTGAAATTCTTTGATGATATATAATTTGAACTCGATTGAAATCCAGGAGGCGAATTCAAATGCAATGTCTTTATGTGCAAAAGTACCCCCGTATCTGCCTGATTTAGAAACGATACCTATGGCATTGGTCGTTTCTATCCATTTTTTGGGTGTCATAACAAAGCTGTTCAACCCAGCTTGCTTTCTAAACCCCTCGAATTCGAGGGGTTTAAAATCGGGATTATACAATAGTTCCCAGTAACCAAGTAACTCTATGGTATTTCTGTTCCGCAACCAATTCTGAATAATTGAATCGGTATTTGTTGAATCTTTATGGCGAGCAATATCAGTTATGGATATATACTCTTCCTGCTCCCCAGAATAAATTGAGATCTCTGTTCCCTTTACAATAATTGATTTAGTTTTTGCCATATTTTACGGTTTTTAATTGAGGCGAATTCGTCATAATTAAAATGTTTTGATATTTATTCATAACAGGGTATTTCTTTTAAATAAATAGTACTCGTTGTTTGCTTAAAAAATGGGTCTTGCAAAGATATTCCTACAACAATATCCCCTGCAAAAACAAATACGCGAAACTGAAATAAATAATCAGTCCCGTTACATCCACAAGGGTGGCCACAAAGGGAGCGGAGGAAACGGCCGGGTCGGCGCCGAGTTTTTTGAGGAGGATGGGAAGCATGGATCCGGACAGGGTACCCCATAATACAACCCCTACCAGGGAAAAGCCCACGGTAGAGGCGATCATCATCCAGTTAGGGCCATATAATTGCGGTGCAATGGAATGCCATACGGCCACACGGATAAACCCGATAATACCTAATACGGTTCCCAATAAAAGTCCGCTCGATAATTCCCTTCTGAGTACCCGCCACCAGTCGGCAATCGTTATCTCGCTCACCGCCATGGCCTGTATGATAAGGGTGGATGCCTGCGAGCCGCTGTTACCGCCACTGGATATGATTAAGGGAATGAATAAGGCGAGTACTACCGCTTTGGCAATCTCATCTTCAAAATAGCCCATAGCGGTAGCCGTTAGCATTTCACCAATAAATAAAACTACCAGCCATCCAATGCGCTTGCGGAACAGCTTTAATAAAGGTATATCCAGGTAAGGTTCATTTAAGGCTTCGGTACCTCCCATTTTCTGCATGTCTTCGCTGAACTCTTCATTGGCCACCCATAACATATCGTCAATGGTTACAATGCCCAGCAATATATTATTATCATCCACAACGGGTAAGGCCACACGGTTATTCATCTTAAATACCTGGCTGGCATGTTCCTGGTCGTCATTCACATTCAATGAAACATTTCGTCCATCAATAATTTCATCCACCCTTTTTTCCGGCGAAGCGAGGATTACATCCCTGATACGGATATCATCTATCAGTTCTCCATTTTCATCAATCACATAAATCACATCAATGGTTTCGCTGTTCCTGGCATGTTTGCGGATGGTATCAAATACTTCGTTTACGGTATTGTGCAGGTATACATATACGTAATCGGGCGTCATCAAACGGCCCACACTGTCTTCGGGGTAGCCTAAAAGCGAAAGAGTGATTTTTCTTTCTTCGGGATCGAGTAATTTAATAAGGTCCCGTATGGCGGCCTTGGGTAATTCTTCCAGAAAGTCGGTACGGTCATCGGCCGGCAGTTCATTTAATAATTCGGCCGTTTTGGCTGAGGGTAATTCCTTTACAATATTTTTCTGTTGGGCAATGTCTAAAATTTTAAATACACTGGATGCCCGGTGAATGGCCATATTGGCAATGATCTGTGCCTCATATTCGGGAAACTCATTAATCAGGTTCGCCACCTCACTAATGTTCTGGTCATCCAGGAACTCACGTATCTGGAGCATATTTTCCCGGGCAACCAGTTGTTCAAACTGCTCAATGATGTCCGGCTGGGGTGGTTCGGGTAACATGGGGGCAATTTAATTAGTAATTAGTAATCAATAAGTAATAATTACCTGGGGGTTCAAAATTTGGGGGGCATATTCGGTATTCTTTGGGTTATCTACCGCCAATGTTGGTCGCCTGACCAACATTCTTTCGATTGCGGGTAAGATGATATATAGTAATCAATAAAAAACTCCGATCAATTTGATCGGAGTTTTTTATTGATTAGTTATTTTTTAGTAACTATTAATAACCCTGGTTCTGTACAAGATTTTTATTCACGTCTATTTCTCTTCTGGGTATTGGTAAGATCAACTTAGCATCATTCCATGCAAGTGATCCTACACTTGTCTGTAATCTCTTTGCTTCAATCAGGTTATGTCCTTCAAAAGCAAGTTCAAGGAATCTTTCTTTGGTTATATCCGCTAAGGATACAGTTGTTAGAGCTGGAATACCTACTCTGTTACGAACTCTGTTTACATCATCTAAGGGCGTAGCACCAACTGTTGTTCCCAAACGTTGATTAGCTTCAGCACGGGTAAGGTACATTTCTGCTAGTCTGATAACCGCTACATCTCCAAAACGATCCAGGTGTTTTTGCGTATAGTAATTACCGCCACTCAGCACAAAGAAGCTTTTTCTAACATCACCTGCTTCATATAAAGCGATATGTGCCGCTTTTATTTTACAATCACTTCTACCGGCAGTACCAGGAATTGAACTAATGGTTCTGCCAAAATACGTGTTCTGAGAGTTGGTTCCATCCTGTGCGGTTACCTTGATAGCGAATAAATATTCCGAAGGAGTACTTCCTGCATTATTAATAAAAGTGAACCATAATTTAGTAAAATCAGGATTGAGCGATTTGCCACTACCACTAATTACTCTGTCGGCAGCATCTCTTGCACCTACATAATCTTTTAGCATTAGGTAAACACGTGATAGTTGCGCGGCGGCAGCCCACTTAGTAGCATAGTTGCCATTGGTAGCAGGCAATAAAGATTCGGCCTTGGTTAAGTCGGCAATCACTTTATCATATACTGCCTTTACACTTGCTCTGGCTGTATAGTCAGCATCCGTTACATTACCTGTTGGTGTTAATACCAACGGAACACCTGGATTAGCACTATAATCTCCATCACCTACAAATTTTGCATACAGTTTAACCAATTCAAAGTACATAGAAGCTCTTAGAAAAAGAGCTTGTCCTTCTACTGCATTTTTCTTTGTGGTTGATGAAGTTACTTTATCAATTGCTGATAAAACATTATTACAACGGTTAATGGTATTATAGGCAGCTATCCAGGTAGTACCGGCAAATGAATTATCTGCTGTCATTTGAGTTTGATACGCATCTGATAATCCGGCAAAGGTTCCGGTAAAGTTGATATTTGAAGAGTTGCCAATCAGATCGTTAAGTACCATGATATCTCCACCGTAAGCAGCGGCATTCTGTATGCCATCATAACAACCTATCATTGTTACTAGCACATCACTTTCAGTTAATAAGGCTTTATCATCTGCGATGCTCTGGTAAGGGGATACATCCAATCTTTTTTCGCAACCTACCAATGTAATTATACTCATCAGCAAAAATGCCTTATAGTAATTACTCATGTTTCGGATTAATATTTTCATAATAATAATAATTGATTAATTAAAAACTTACGTTCACACCAAACAGGAATGTTCTTGGCTGTGGTGGTGTATAGAAATCATTTCCTTTGGCAATATTTGAGTCGAATGAATCGGCGTTAACCTCTGGGTCCCAGTAAGGATACTTCGTAAAGGTTAAAAGATTTTGTCCTGATACATATACTCTCAAACGCTCAATTTTAAACTTATTTAATTGCTTAGAATAGAAAGTATAGCCAATAGAAGCACTTCTTAAACGGATGTAAGATCCATCAACAATATAACGACTACTTGCCTGTGATCCGTTTACTCTATACAAACGAACCTGTGGGATATCAGTAACATCACCTGGTTTCTGCCATCTTCTAAGTTGATCGGCTGTATTATTATCTTCATACAACATACTTGCGGAAGAATACCGGCCCATACCATAAATATTATTCTGATTACCAGAAACACCATTAAAGAAAACACTTGCATCAAATCCTTTGTAAGAGAATGTATTGGTAAATCCAAATATGTATTTAGGATTTGGATCTCCTGCAACAATTCGCTGCGCTTGGTTGTAAACGCTGGTGGTAGTTCTGTCGAGACTACCATCTGTTTTCCTGGTATTTAAATAAAACAATGCACTCCCATTTGTGGGATCAACGCCCGCAAATTCAGGTGTATAAAAAACACCTACCGCATATCCTTCCTGTACACGATTCATATTGCTAACACCCCCTTCAATAATCTGTCCCTGGATATCTGTTACTTTACCAATATTACGTGCGATGTTGAAGGAGGTTGTCCATTTAAATGCACCAACCATGTTTTGTGTATTCAGCACCAATTCAAAACCTTTATTCTCCAGTTTACCTACGTTTCTAACCATACTGGTGAAACCAGTAGTGGCTGGTATATTTACATTTAACAACAAGCCATCTGTTTGTTTATTGTAATAATCTATTTCACCGGTAATTCTATTTTTGAGAAATCCAAAATCAAAGCCCAGATCGAACTGAGTAGTGGTTTCCCATTTAAGGTTATCGTTTCTCAATTGAGAAGGTCGCTGGCCTGCGGCTCCTGCATAACCTGCATCACCTGCGAATAAACCCAGTTGCGGGAAGTTGCCGATTTCGGCATTACCTACAATACCATAACTCGCTCTCATTTTTAAGAAGCTAACTACTTTGCTATCATCCAGAAATTTTTCATTGGTCAGTATCCATCCCGCAGAAGCAGCAGGGAAGAAACCTGATCTTGAATTTTTACCAAATCTGGAAGACTGATCAATACGACTACTTAATGCAAGAATGTATTTTTCGTTGTAGATATAGTTGGCTCTTACAAAATAAGACAAGAACCTGAAATCAGACTGAGAAGAACTACCATCAGATTTGGTGGCGGCACTGGCGATTTTCTGGTAAGAATTGGAAGGGAATGCGGTACCTTCTATATAGTTATATTTAGCTTGAGATTGCTGGTATTGCATGCCTAAAGTAGCTGCAATACTATGCTTCTCTTTTAAAACGGTGTTATAACTAAAGTATGATTGTGTATTATAATTGGTAACGAATGCTCCACGATTGGTACCTAAACCAGAAGAAGCCCTTGTTTGATTTCTTAGAGTTTGTGATTGAAAATAACCTTCTTCATTCTGACTTAAATAATCTAAACCAAATTCAGTTTGAAAATTCAGTCCTTTCAGCAAATGGGCTTTGAGATAAGTATTACCGAAAGTTCTGTAAACATCCTGCGCATAAGTGGCGTAGTTAACTGTTATAACGGGGTTATAGTAAACCGGAATATTCACATCTCCCGGAGGTGTGCCTGCTGGCAAACCTGTATTAGGATCTGTAAATGGTGTCATTGGCATTAATGCAATCGCCTGTAATGGATTAGAGAAAGCATTATCGTCGGGTAATCGTTTGTTATAGGTGCGAGACAAACTCAAAGAAACACCTAAGTCTAACCAGTCATTCGCTTTCTGGTCGATATTTAAACGACCAGTTGTTCTAGATATCTTGTTACCAATCATGGTTCCAGTTTGCTCTAATTGTTGGAAGGAAGAAAAGAATTTGGTTTTATCTGAACCACCTTTGATTTGTAAATCAGCTTGTCTATAAGGACCTTTCTGAAACACCTGATCCTGCCAGTCATACGTTTTTGTTGGATCTTTACTCCAACCACCATAACTATAATAATCCATCACATCGTTTTTAACGTATGCAGTCCAGCTATTGGGATCAGTTGTGGGTGTTCCATCTAAATCATCACGATATTTAGCGCCTTCGAGAATTAAGGTTGCATATTCTTGTGCATTCAGCATTTGAATTCGCTTAGTAGCTTCGGCAGCACCTGTTTGGTAGTTAAAGGTGATGGAAGTTTTTCCTGCTTTACCTCTCTTAGTAGTAATCAATATCACACCATTGGCAGCACGAGATCCAAAAATGGCACCAGCAGAAGCATCTTTCAACACTTCAATTGACTCAATATCATTTGGATTCAAATCTGTTAAAGGGTTGGTTGCACCGCCATAAGAACTTTGACTACTTGCTGTCATTGGAATACCATCCAACACATATAAAGGTTGGCTATTGGCGCTAATAGAAGAGTTACCTCTAACCCGCACCGTTACAGCCTGGCCTAGTTTTCCGGATTGACTATTTACAAATACACCGGCTGCTTTACCTTGTAGCGCGGCATCCACACTGGGTGTAGGTAAGTATTCAATATCTTTCCCTTTTATACGGGCGATATTACCGGTAACTTCCCGCTTAATTTGAGAGCCACCAAAACCGGTAACAACTACTTCAGATAAGTTAGAAACAGCATTGGAAAGCGCTACATCCAGGTTTCCTGCTTTAACGGCAACTTCAAAATCATTAAAGCCAATAAATGAAAAGACTAAGGTTTTAACATTCGTTGCAAGTTTAATGCTGTATTTACCCTCTGCATCAGAAATGGATGCTACAGGAGTACCTTTACCTTTTACGGTTACGCCTGCAAGTGGATTACCTGTTGAAGCATCGGTGATTTTACCCAACACTGTTGTTTGAGAATAACCCATAACAACAAAGAAGACCATACAGAGCCCTGCCAGTAGTTTTTTTCTCATAGATAGTTTTTTGGTTACTATAACCATATGGTTAATAGCGAATGATGAAATTAGAAAAAAAAATGAATTAAAAGGATTCTGTTTATTAATTTTTACGATTTTTCTAAGTAAAATTGAAAAAATTATTAAAATATTCGATTTTTTTAATGGATAGATCAAAATTTAAATAATATATTATTAATTATAATGTATTTCATGTTTTTAAATAGGCATTTGAATTGGCCGTCTCGTTCTGATATACCTTATTCTACTGCCAATGTTGGTCAGGCGACCAACATTCTCTTTCATCTATCTTTATCCTGAATCTCTATCAATATGATTTTACCAATTCTTGTTGTTGCCCCATCTGATAAACGGGGGCGTGGTGTGTTTACTACAGTGGCTATTGCCGCTAATACCGTTATCGAAATTTCACCGGTATTAGTACTGAGTACTAAAGACCGCAAGCAGGTTGAGAAAACTGTTTTATTCGATTATATTTTTGAATGGGGCCCTGTAAAAGAAAAGAAAGCATGCATTGCATTGGGTTATCTGTCCTTATATAACCATGCCTATGATGCCAATTGTGATTATGAAATGGATTTTGATACCGAACTGATGACCATAAAAACGGTTCGCGACATACAAAAAGGCGAAGAGTTATTTATTAATTACAATGCAGTGGCTGATGATGCCACACCCATCTGGTTTGATGCAACATAGCTTTTCCGTTATGCTTTTCAGGCTAGTATTTCGTGAATATTTTTGCGAATATTTTCTGACATCCGCTGCATGGGCAGGTCGTTCTCATCTTTACCGAACGGATCCTCAATTTCTTCTGCGATCATTTCAAGGCTTCCCAGCACATAAGTGACAAAAGCTACCACCGGAATGGTAAGATAACCCAGCGTAAGCGCGAAACCCAATGGCATTGTAATAATATATAAGAAGAGGAATTTTTTGATGAATACACTATAGGAATAAGGAATGGGCGTATTTTTAATGCGTTCGCAGCCTCCGCAGATATCCAGGAAAGATTGAATCTCATTATTTAGCATCAGCATCTGGTAACCGGTAATTTTTTCATCCCGGTACAGCAGGTTAATCTTTGTCATCAGTAACATGACAACCTGGTTGGGAATATGTTTGCTGGTATCAAAATCCGGTATCTCCGGGTGCGGCGTAATATCCAATGCCAGGCGCGTACGTTCATTCAGTAAATGCAGCCTCAGTTCATCTGCGAATAATGGGATGAGTTTTTTAAAAAAGCTACGGTTCTTATCATCGTCATAATGTAACAGTGTATTGAGCTTAATGGCAAGGTTGCGGCTATTATTAACAAGGCTTCCCCATAGCTTTCTTCCTTCCCACCAGCGGTCATAAGCGGTATTGGTTCTGAATACAAGTAACATGGATATCGCAAAGCCCAGCAGGCTATGCATGGCAGGGATATTCTTAATATAACTGTTACCGGGTAGCTGCAGGTATGCCAGTTCCAGGTAAACAACCAGCCAGGCAAACAGGCAGGTTATTATAATAGCCGGTAATAGTTTACGGATGGTGTCTGCTTTATGAAAGCGGAAAATAAAGGGGAACCAGCCCTGTGTATTATAATTGATCATAGATTTTTTTATTCATCATTCAATATGGAAAATTACACAACAATACCTTAAACTTGCTTTATCATTCCCTATTTTCATTTTCACGTAAACAGATCCATTGGCCTATCATCAAAAAATAAGTTCCGCTTCTTTTGGCCCCGATTTTTTATGGGGTGTGGCCATTGCCGCCGCGCAGAATGAAGGCGCTTACAACGCGGATGGCCGCGGGTTGTCTATCTGGGATAGTTTCTCCCGCCGCCCAGGTAAGATAAAGGGGGGTGCAAAGCCCTTTGAGGCCTGCGATTTTTATTACCGTTATAAAGACGACCTGATGCTGGTAAAAGCATTGGGCTTTACCGTGTTCCGGTTTTCTATATCCTGGAGCCGTATTTTGCCGGAAGGTATGGGCCGCATTAATAAAGAAGGGATTGCCTTTTACCACAAACTAATTGATGAATGCCTGGAGTTGGGACTAATACCTTATGTAACCCTTTACCATTGGGACCTGCCGCTCGAACTACAGAAAAACGGGGGATGGACAAGCCACCAGATGCTTAAATGGTTTACCCGTTTTGTAACGGTATGCGCGGAAGAATTTGGCGATAAGGTTAAGAACTGGATCATCCTTAATGAACCCATGGGCTTTACTTCATTAGGGTATATGCTGGGTATGCATGCCCCGGGTAAAACGGGCCTCAGTAATTTTCTGCCTGCTGTTCACAATGCCGCCCTATGCCAGGCAGAAGGGGGTAGAATAATACGATCACTGGTTTTGAAGGCCAATATAGGTACCACTTTTTCCTTTAGTGAAGTGATGCCTTACACACAGCGGGAGGAAGATATGCTGGCAGCTAAAAGGGTAGATGCCATGCTCAACCGGCTGTTTATTGAACCTGTATTGGGGCGTGGATATCCGCATGTAGAAAATTTTCCTTTACTGGACAAATTACACCTGCACAATAAAGCCTGGAAATACATTGAAAGAATGAAATTCAATTTTGATTTCATCGGGCTACAGAATTATTTTTCGATTACCGTTAAACACAATCCCCTCATTCCTTACCTGCATGCTTCTGAGGTAAAAGCCACCACCCGTAAAGCGCCCCATACCGATATGGGATGGGAGATAAACGCGGATAGTTTTTACCGCGTGATAAAACGTGTTTGGCTGTACGGTGGTGTTAAAGAAATACTGATCACGGAAAGCGGCGCTTTTTTTAAGGATGAATTGGTAAATGGAGTGGTGAACGATGAAAAACGGATTGATTATTTTCAGCAATACATTACTGCCATGCTGAAAGCTAAAAAAGAAGGCGTGAATGTTAACGGCTATTTTGCCTGGACACTCACTGATAATTTTGAATGGTCGGAAGGCTATAAAGCAAGGTTTGGATTGATACACCTCGATTGTAAGACACAACTCCGTACCATTAAAAATTCTGGCTATTGGTTCCGGGATTTTTTAAAAACATACTGAATTTCTTTTCTTAAGTTTGGTAACTTAAAAACCAAACCATGGTTGGTACTGTTTTTCTTACCAACATTACTTAACCTGACTATATAACTGATGCTTATGAAAGTTTTATCACAACTGATGCTTAGCTGCTTATTTTCTTTCGCGGCCCTCTCACAAAAAACAATTGTCCCCGCTGTGATACCTGAGCTGATCCCTTCCGGTGTTGAAGTTACCGTAACACATAACAGTGTTACCATAGAGGGTAAACAGATCGCGTATACCGCTCATGCCGGGTATCTTAACCTTAAAAATGATACGGGCAAACTCATTGCTAAAGTGTTTTTCACTTATTATAAAAAAGATGGGGAGCCATCGGGTAAACGTCCGGTTACATTTACTTTTAATGGTGGTCCCGGCTCTTCATCTGTTTGGTTGCATATGGGCGGACTGGGGCCTAAGCGTGTATTACTGCAGGATGATGGGTTAGCTACGGCACCCCCGTATCAGTACATTAATAATGAGTATAGCTGGCTTAATAAAACAGACCTGGTATTCATTGATCCGGTATCAACAGGTTTCAGCAGGGCCGCATCCGGTGAGAATGCCAAACAGTTTCATGGCTATGTAGAAGATATTTCTTCGATGGGTTCCTTTATTCGCCATTTCCTGTCGCGCTATGAAAGATGGGGTTCGCCCAAGTACCTGGCAGGTGAAAGTTATGGTACCACCAGGGCCGCGGGTTTGTCGAAGTTTTTGCAGGACCGTTACCGGATATTCCTGAATGGTATTTTTTTGATATCCGCGGTATTGAATTTTGGCACCAATGATTATTATGTGGGCAATGATCTGCCAAGGGCCCTGTATATTCCTTCCTATACGGCTGCTGCCTGGTATCATAAAAAACTGGCGCCCGCATTGCAGGTTGATTTGAAGAGAACGTTGAAAGAAGCCGAAGCGTTTGCACTGGGCGAATACGCGTCTGCCCTGTTAAAAGGGGGTTGGCTAACAGATGCTGATAAAGACGCGGTGGCCACTAAAATGAGTTATTATACCGGGCTAAGTAAAGAGTTCTGTTTACAAAATAATCTAAGGGTGGAAGAGGGCCGTTTCTGGAAAGAGCTTAGAAGAAAAGACGGACTGATTATAGGCCGTTTAGATGCGAGGTTTACCGGGCGTGACCTGGATGATGGCGGGGAAACTTTTAGTTTCGACCCGTCTTTTGCTAATATAGACGGGCCTTTTACAGCTACTATCAATGACTATTTTCAAAAAGAACTGAATTTCAAGGAGGATAATGGCTATAATATTTTTGGAGATGTATATCCCTGGAATTATGGGAATGTGCAAAACCAGTTTTTAAATGTAGCGGAAAGCTTACGGGATGCCATGGCTAAGAATCCTGCATTGAAAGTATACGTGGGTTGCGGTTATTATGATTTTGCCACTCCCTATTTTACGGCACAATTCGATGTAGAGCACATGTTGCTGCGGCCTGAGCAAAGAAAGAATATCCAGTTTTATTTTTATGAGGCGGGCCATATGTATTATATAAACAAACCCTCCCTTGAACAGTCGAAAAAAGATGTGGATGCCTTTTTTAACTGGAGTACTAATGTTCAATAGACCGCCAAAAGCAGGCTTGGTACTAAGAATGACAGCCAAAACATTAAAAAATGATTAAAGTCATAGTTTGTAGTTAAACTTTCAATAAATTTGTCGTATAATTACTACAAATGAAAACTGCCCGCCAGCTATCCATCGCAATTCTGCTGTTATTTTTTGTAACGGCATCATTTGGAAGTTATCACATGATAACCGACCCTACGGGCAATTCTTTGGGACTTCCTTTCTATTTACTGAATGGTTCCGTCTTTACCAATTACTATGCGGTTGGCTGGATATTATTGTTTACAGTAGCGTTATTCAGTGGGTTGGTTAGCCTGCTGGTTATTCGTAAAAACTGGTATTACTCTATTTTTATCATGATCCAGGGGGTGATCGTCTGTATGTTTGTTTTTATCGAATGGTTATTACTCGGCGAAACATTTATCATACAATATGTATTCCTGATTCTTGGTATGGCATTAATAGGATTAGGCGCCTTGCAAAACCAGCGTAAGATAGCCGTTGATTCAGAAAAGGCGGCTCATCCGCAACTTCAGCCCAGGAGCCATCATCATAAGCACAGGAAGCAAAAATAAGTAAGAAACAGCGATGCTTTTCTCTTCCTGGTTTGCATAAAATAAATATTCCGGGCGTAACCTTATTTTTCCAGAAGTTGTAAACAAACCGGGCTGGGCACTTCAATCTGTTGCAATGTTCTTTGCAATAAACCGGTGGTACCCTCTCTTTTAAAAACCACTATATTATTGGTTTTTTGATTAGCCACTAACAGGTATTTCCCGGTTGGATCGATGATAAAATTCCGGGGTTGCAAACCGCCGGTTGGCTGATAGCCCACGATGGTTAATTTGCCTGTAGTCGCGTCAATCGAAAAAATGGCGAGGTTATTTTCTTCACCCCTGTTCGACGCGTATAAAAATTTTCCGTCGGGCGAAACATGAATATCGGCGCTACCCGGTTGTCCTTTAAAGTCGGAAGGATGTGTAGCAATGGTTTGTATTGGGGTTAATAGTCCATTGGCATAGGTACAAACTTTTACGGTACCCGTTAATTCTTCCAACAGGTAAGCGAATTTTTTATTGGGATGAAAATCAAGATGTCTTGGCCCGCTGCCGGGAACAGAAGCTGTAAAGGGAACGGTTGCGGGTTGTAAAGGTTTACTATTCTGTGCCGCAAAGCGATAGGCCATTACTTTATCCATACCCAGGTCGGGCGCCAGTATATATTGAAAGCCTGGTGTGAAAAAGGTGGAATGCACATGCGCGTTTTCCTGTCTTTGTGTGTTCACACTGCTCCCTTTGTGTTGAATGAGTTGCGCGTAAGGTTGTAAACTGCCATTGGTATTGATGGGAAAGGCAGAGAGACTACCACTACTGTAATTAGCTACCACGGCCCATTTACCGGTAGGTTCTGTGGTAATAAAACAAGGATCATCGCCACCGCTCAACTGTTGATTCAGGAAACTGAGTTGACCGGATTTCCTGTCAAAAGCGTAAGCGCTTACATGCCCGGGCTGCTCTCTGCCGGTTTCATTAACCGCGTATAAATAATTTCCATTGGGTGATAGCGCCAGGAAAGATGGGTTGGAGCTACTGTCTGTATTGCTTACCCACTCTACTTCCCCGTTATTCGAATTAAATTGAAATACATAGATGCCTTTACTTTTACCTGAAGTATAGGTACCGGCGAACAGGTAATATTGCTGGGAAGAAACGGATAGGGCGCAAAGAGAGAGACAAATAATCAAAAGCAATCGCATAGAAAATATATTTTTAAGCTGAAAGATAAGCCTGGCCTGTTTTAGGATATAATTTTATTTAGTGTAGCCGCGATTATTGATATACCCTCACATAATCTATTTCCATTTTTTGCGGGAAGATGCCGGCATCAACGCCTTTCTGGCCACCCCAGTCGCCACCTACCGCGATATTTAATAGCAGGTGAAAAGGTTGATCAAATGGCCAGGCCTCTTTTCCTGAATGCTCATTTTTGAAAGTAAAATAAACTTTACCGTCAATGAGCACGGAAACCGTTTCCGCATCCCAGTCCAGGGAATATATATGAAAGGCCTCACTGCAATCGGGTACGGAAATAGTAGCTGTTTTTTGCGTACCAATGCTGTGAAAATATTTACGGGTATGCGTAGAAGCATGCACAACGCCATGGTT
Organism: Chitinophagaceae bacterium; assembly: GCA_023229465.1. GTDB lineage: Bacteria > Bacteroidota > Bacteroidia > Chitinophagales > Chitinophagaceae > Sediminibacterium. The sequence goes on along the minus strand of JALNZE010000002.1, from coordinate 145,243 downwards.
ATATCCCACATGTTCCATAATATCAATCTCTCCATCATCCGGCCATTTCAATGGCGTAGTTGAGCCCAGCATCCAGATAGCGGGCCATGTGCCAAGACCTTTGGGTATGCGGGCCTTTACATCGATATGCCCGTATGTCCAGTCGCCCTTTCCCTTGGTTACCAGCCTGGCGCTTGAGTAAGCATTATTTTCAATGGTTTCTTTTTTTACTTCTATGATAAGATGGCCTTTTTCCACCCTGGCATTACCCGGCTGTTTTAATGTATAGTATTGCAATTCATGGTTTCCCCAACCGTTACCACCTACATCATAACTCCATTTGGTAGAGTCCGGAAGGCCTTGATAATTGAATTCATCACTCCAGACCAGTTTCCTTTTTGATTGGGCATTTACAGGTGAAAGGCAGGCTGATAGCGCGATGCAGCATAAGGTAAAAGATAACTGTTTCTTCATATGGTTGGCATGTAAGTAGGGGGCAAGATACTCATAAAATGAGCAATTGTTCAGGGCTTTTCCAGGCTTTCAGAAAAAAATTTGCCTGTAAAAGTAGAAGCTTTACTTTTGTGCCTCACAATGAAAGTACTGGTACACATACCTCACCATCATTTCTTACCCATCGGGTAGGCTGCTGGTGTTTTGTGCCTCTTGCAATAAAACATTAAAAGGCTTACCTGAACGGTAGGTCTTTTTTTATTAAATCCCCCTCCCCTGAAGTGGGGTATTACACTTCAGGAAAAAAATATTGCTAAAGAGCAATTCAGTTATGAACAAGAATAATCAGCAGGGTCCGTTAGCGGATGGTGGAAAATTAAAATTAGCTATTCAGAAAAGTGGCAGGTTACATGATGATTCAATACGCCTCTTAAAGGAATGCGGTATTGATATCAGTAATGGGGTTAATAAACTGAAAGCGGAAGCGAATAATTTTCCGATTGAAGTATACTTTTTACGCGATGATGATATCCCGCAATATGTGGAGGACGCGGTAGCCGATATTGGATTTGTTGGAGAAAATGTGGTGTACGAAAAGAAAAAGAAGGTAGCAGTCGTTGAAAAACTGGGATTTGGTAAATGCCGTTTGAGTATTGCCGTACGCAGGAACGAGGAATACGATAATGAACAATTTCTTTCCGGCAAAAAAATTGCCACCAGTTATCCTGTTATCCTGGGCGATTTTCTGAAAGCCAAAGGGGTGTCCGCGGAAATACATGAGATTAGTGGCAGTGTTGAGATAGCGCCTGGTATTGGCCTCGCGGATGCTATCTGCGACCTGGTTAGCAGTGGTTCTACCTTATTCATGAATGGGCTGAAAGAAACGGAAACGATCCTGCAATCACAGGCGGTACTCATTAAACACGCGAATCTTGTTCCGGCTAAACAACTATTACTGGATCGTTTGTTGTTCCGTATTCAATCCGTTAAAAAAGCTAAGAACAATAAATATATTTTGCTGAATGCACCCAATGATAAGTTAAACGAGATCATCGGTTTATTACCCGGGATGAAAAGCCCAACGGTATTACCACTGGCAGAAGCCGGCTGGAGCAGCGTTCACAGTGTGTTGAATGAAAATGATTTCTGGGATATTATTGAACAGTTAAAAGCGGCAGGGGCACAGGGAATATTAGTGGTTCCGATTGAGAAAATGATTATCTAAGTCCCGCTGATTGAAGAAGCGTTCCGTTAAATGAAAACACAACCATGCAAATAATTAAATATCCCTCCCCCGGTACATGGAAGCAGTTGCTGCAAAGGCCCGCAATTGACAAAACCTCTTTGCTGGAGCAGGTGAAAATTGTAATGGATGAGGTAAAGCTGAATGGAGATGCGGCCGTAATAAAGTTCACCCAACAGTTTGATGGAGTAGTCCTATCCGGCATGCAGGTGACAGAAGATGAGATAGCGGAAGCGGTAGCGTTGGTTTCTGATGAATTGAAAAAAGCCATCCGGCAGGCGGCAGCGAATGTGACATTGTTTCATGAAAAACAGGTGCCAGGTATTGAATTGATTGAAACGATGATAGGTGTACAATGCTGGCGCAAAAGTATCGGGATAGAAAAAGTGGGTTTGTACATACCGGGGGGTACTGCTCCCTTGTTTTCTACTATTTTGATGCTGGGTATTCCGGCAAGGATCGCGGGTTGTAAAGAGATAGTGCTTTGTTCACCTCCCAATAAACAGGGTAAGCTGCACCCGGCCATTATCTATGCCGCGCAACTGGTAGGGATTACTAAAATATGTAAAATTGGCGGTGTACAGGCCATTGCCGCGATGGCTTATGGTACTGCCACTGTGCCACAGGTTTCTAAAATATTCGGACCGGGCAATCAATATGTAACTACTGCCAAACAACTGGTTCAGCAGGAGGGTATTGCCATTGATATGCCGGCGGGCCCCAGTGAAGTTTGTGTATTGGCCGATGAAACCGCGAATGCTTCTTTTGTGGCGGCGGATTTATTAAGCCAGGCAGAACACGGGGTGGATAGCCAGGTATTGTTAGTGACCACTAATGAGTTACTGGTTACACAGGTACAGGAAGAATTGCAAAAGCAGCTTGCTTTATTGCCCCGAAAAAAGATAGCTGAGAAAGCACTCGAAAACAGTATGGCCATTGTAGTAAAGAATTTGGAAGACGGGATTGCATTGGTGAATGAGTATGCCGCCGAACATTTAATGATTGCCTGTAAAAATGAAGATGTTATCGGAGAAAAAATTACCAATGCCGGTTCTGTTTTCCTGGGAAATTATTCACCGGAAAGCGCGGGTGATTATGCCAGCGGTACTAATCATACCTTACCCACAAATGGCTATGCGAAAGCCTATAGCGGCGTGAGTGTGGATAGTTTTGTACGGAAAGTGACTTATCAAAAATTATCAAAGCAGGGTTTGCAAAATATCGGGCACACGGTAGTGTTGATGGCAGAGGCGGAAGGACTGGATGGGCATGCGAATGCGGTGAGGGTTAGGAATGAGTTGGGAGTTAGGAGTTAGGAGTTGTGTTTTTGACTTTTGACTTTTTTGGGGGTTCATGCTTATTTTAACAATCGTATATGTTTCAACTGGAAAAACTGATCAGGGCAAATATTCAGAGATTAACGCCTTATTCATCGGCCCGTGATGAATATAGTGGTGAGGCGAAAGTGTTTCTGGACGCGAATGAAAATAGTTTGGGATCACCTCTTACCAAATGGTATCATCGCTATCCAGATCCGCACCAGCGAAAGCTTAAAGAAAAACTGGGTGTAATTAAAGGGATCAGCGCGAACCATATTTTTTTAGGTAATGGCAGTGATGAATGCATTGACCTGTTATTCCGGTGCTTTTGCGAGCCGGGTAAAGACAATGTAATTATTTGCCCGCCTACCTATGGCATGTATGCGGTAAGCGCCAATATTAATGATGTTGCAATTAAGAAAGCGCCCTTGCTGGATGATTTTCAACTGGACCTGGTGCATCTTGAAACCCTGGTAGATGACCATACTAAACTTATCTGGCTTTGTTCACCCAATAATCCAACCGGTAACTGTTTGTACAGAGAGGATATAGAAATGGTGCTGAATAATTTTAATGGGATTGTAGTAATTGATGAAGCTTATATCAATTTCGCCAAACAAAATTCCTTCATCCGGAACCTGGCTGATTATCCGAATCTCGTTGTTTTGCAAACATTGAGTAAGGCATGGGGGTTGGCGGGGTTGCGTGTGGGTATGGCATTCGCTTCTCCGGCTATCATCGCGGTGCTTGACAAAGTAAAGCCACCCTATAATATTAACCAGGCCACACAGGAACTTGTGTTGCAGGCGCTGGAAGAAGTGGAACAGGTAAATGATATGATCCGTTTACTGGTAGATATGCGTGACGCTTTGGCTGAGGTTTTTTTATTGATGCCCACTGTTGAAAAAGTGTATCCGTCGGATGCGAATTTTTTACTGGTAAAAGTGAAAGATGCCAGAAAAATATACGAATTCCTGCTAACGAAAGGTATTGTGCTGCGCGACAGGAGTAATGTGGCACTTTGTGAGGATTGTTTACGGATTACCATTGGAACAGAAAAAGAGAATACCCTGCTGGTAGATGCCATGCGGGATTGGTATGCTTTATAAACAAAACAGCCATTCTATTGTTTTGATTTGTAATTTCAAATTTCAAACACATTCATAATATGCAAAAGTATTTCTGTTTTCTTTCCCTGTTGTTGCTGGTGGCCGGTATAGGAACAACCCCTGTTACCAAAGCATCAGATTCACTCAAAGTTATTTCTACCGCGGGCATCCGGGCTGAAGAAGAAAATGCCGGACTCAAATTGCCGCCAGGTTTTGTTGCCTTAAAAGTGGCTGAAAATGTTGGCAGGGCCCGGCATATTGCCGTTACGGCACAGGGAGATATTTATGTAAAACTGATGGGCAGGGTGGCTGAGGGTAAAGGCATTCTTCGTTTGCGTGATACCAACGGGGATGGTAAGGCGGAGGAAATTACCGGCCTGGGAAATTACGGAGGTACCGGTCTTGTTATCAATAATGGATATCTCTATGCTTCTTCGGACGCGGAAGTATTCCGTTATCAATTAAATGATAAAGGAGAAGTGATCAATCCATCGCAACCTGAAAAAATTATCACCGGGTTAATCAATCGCCGCCAGCATGAATCAAAGTCGGTAACCCTTGATAAACTGGGAAATATATATGTGAACATAGGCGCTTTTTCTAATTCCTGCCAGGAGCAGGACAGAACACCGGGTTCAAAAGGCAGGATGCCCTGCCCTGTACTCGATTCGGCCGGAGGTATCTGGCAGTTCAGGGCCGATAAACTTAACCAGACTTATGGAGATGGCATTCGGTATGCGACCGGCCTGCGCAATGTAGTGGGTTTGGATTGGAACAACCAGTCAGACCAGTTATATGTAATGCAGCATGGACGTGATGACCTGCACAGGTTATTTCCGGATGTATATAGTGAGCAGGACAATGCCGAAATACCTGCCGAAACCATGTATGCCCTGAACAAAGGAGATGATGCGGGATGGCCCTATATTTATTATGATCCTGCGCAGCATAAAAAAATATTGGCGCCGGAATATGGGGGTGATGGTAAAAAAGAAGCCGGTAAGGATGCTATCGATCCTGCAGTGGTTTTCCCCGCTCACCTGGCGCCTAATGCTTTGTTATTCTATACAGGAGATCAATTTCCCGCGAAATATAAAAATGGCGCATTTGTAGCTTTTCATGGATCATGGAACCGCGCTCCATTACCACAGGAAGGGTATTCTGTGGCATTTGTACCTTTTGAAAATGGAAAACCAACCGGTAAATGGGAAATATTCGCGGATGGTTTTTCAGGCCTGGAAGTGGTAACCGGTACCCGTGGCGCGCAACACCGCCCCAGTGGCCTGGCCCAGGGCCCCGATGGCTCTTTGTATGTTTCTGATGACCAGAAAGGAACTATTTACCGTATTATTTATAAAGGAAAATAAACAGATTGATGAAGAGAATTAGTGGATCTATAGCGCTGATAGCAGCCTTAATGAGTTTTCAGCATTTACCTAAAAAAACAGGGCCGACAAAGTCGGGAAAAAGTACCGTTTTGATTACCGAATCCATTGAAAGAGGTAAAATCATCTATCTGCAAAAATGTCTTTCCTGCCACCAGGTAGACGGAGGCGGGGTACCACATTTAAACGCGCCACTGGATGGGGCAAGCGCCGTAGTGGGGAATGATAAGGCAAAGATCATCAGAATTGTATTGAATGGTATGACAGACAGGGTAGAAATTGATGGCGAATATTACAGTAATAATATGGCCCCGCATAAAGACCTGACCAATCGGCAAATAGCGGATGTATTAACTTATGTACGGAATAGCTGGACCAATAAGGCTTCTGCGGTTACCGCGGCAGAAGTAAAAGCTGTTCGGGCAAAAAATAAATAGTATGGGTAAACGAATTCTTTTTATAGACAGGGATGGTGTAATTCTACAGGAACCGCCAACGAATTTTCAGGTGGATACTATTGAAAAAACTTCTTTTGTGCCCGGCGCTATTACTGCCTTATCCGCTATTGCAGCCGACCTTGATTATTATAAAGTGATGGTAACCAACCAGGATGGACTGGGCACTGCATCCTATCCTGAAAAAGATTTTATTCCTTACCAGGATCTGATGAACAGAACATTAGCGGGAGAAGGTTTTGTGTTTGATGAAATCTGTATAGATAAAACATTCGCGACTGAAAATAAACCAACGCGTAAGCCTGGCATTGCTTTGCTTACACACCTGTTACATAATGAAACATTTGACCTGGCTAACTCTTATGTAGTAGGAGACAGGTGGAGCGATATTGAACTGGCAAAAAACCTGGGTTGTAAAGCCATTTATTTCCGTTCTTCCTTACACGATTTAACCGCTGAAGAAGAAACAAGACTTAGGGGTACCATTGCATTTGAAACGGATAGCTGGGCCGGTATATATACTTTTCTGAAATTGGGTTTACGGAAAGTATCGCATGAACGAAATACCAATGAAACAAAGATCAGGGTAGAACTAAACCTGGATGGTAATGGTAAAGCGGATATTGATACAGGGTTAGGTTTTTTTGATCATATGCTCGACCAGGTTGCCCGCCATGGAAAAATAGATCTTACGGTTAGTACAAAGGGCGATTTGCAGATTGATGAGCACCATACGGTAGAAGATACCGGTATCGCGCTGGGAGAAGCTTTTGCCAAAGCATTGGTTGATAAGCGCGGGATGGAAAGATATGGATTTGCCTTACCCATGGACGAAGCTGAAGCCAAAGTACTGATTGATTTTGGGGGTCGCAACTGGATCGTATGGAATGCTGAATTTAAACGTGAAAAAATTGGTGAAATGCCTACTGAAATGTTCTTCCATTTTTTTAAATCTTTTAGCGATGCGGCGAAATGTAACCTGAATATAGAATGTAAGGGCGAAAATGAACACCATAAAATAGAAGCCATTTTTAAAGCATTCGCGAAAGCGATCAGGATGGCAGTGAGGCGGGACCCGTTGAGTAATTATTTGCCCTCAACGAAGGGGGTGGTGTAGGGAGTTAGGAGTTAGGAGTTTTGGGGGGAGGATAAAAAAGATTTGTTTATGTTCGTATTCTATCGCAAATTTGTACACATAATGCAACAGGTAACAAACAAATATTGGTGGTGGCATACAAACTCCGTTCGGGGATTGTAATGGCATAGCCAGTACTTTTTGAATCATATTCAGAACCCCGACAGCGATTGCCGGGGTTTTTTATTACCTGTGGGGTAAGCGAAAATATTTGATCACCTGCTTTGGATTCTCTTCGGAATTTGAGGTATAAATTACCCTTTAGAGGGGCATGGGAATGAAAAAAATAGCATTACAAACCGTTTGCAAAAAAATGCTGGCCGATGTATTTACACCGGTAGGTATTTATTTACGGGTTCGCGACCGGTTTCGGGATACTGTTTTATTGGAAAGCACCGACCATCACGCCGCCGAAAACAGTTACTCATTTATTTGTATCAACGCCATCGGGGGTATTGAGATAACTTCTACAAAAAGTATCGAATTCAAATTGCCCCTGCAAAAACCGGAAAGGATAGCTATCAATAACACGGCGGCGGTTCCCGGTTTATTATGGGGCTATATGCAGGAGTTTGATGTAAAAATTCCGGAAACAAAAGAGGCTTTATATGCCCAGGGCCTTTATGGCTATACCTGTTTTGACGCGGTACAGTTTTTTGATACGATTTCGTTACAGGCCGCGAATAGCGAACCACCCATCATCCCGTTGATGCGCTACCGTTTATATCAGTACGTGATAGCCTTCAATCATTTTAAGGATGAATTGTTTATTTGTGAAAATAAAATAGCGGGTCTTGAGTCGGATATGGCCATGGTTGAATCATTGATTAAAAGCAAGGATGTACCTGTATATCCATTTAAAACCAATGGGGTTGAAACTTCCAATATGCCGGATGAAGCATATACCGCGATGGTACAAAAAGGCATCCGGCGTTGTTTAAGGGGCGATGTGTTCCAGGTTGTATTAAGCAGGCGTTTTCAACAGGGGTTTACCGGCGATGAATTCAATGTTTACAGGGCATTGCGGAGTGTAAATCCTTCACCCTATTTATTTTTCTTTGATTATGGTGATTATAAACTGATGGGCTCTTCTCCTGAAGCACAATTGATTATTGAAAACGGGAAAGCGATGGTACACCCGATAGCCGGAACCTTTAAAAGAACCGGCGATCATGAGACTGATCAGCAAATGGCTGAAAAATTATTACTGGATGCCAAAGAAAATGCGGAACATGTAATGCTGGTTGACCTTGCCCGCAATGATCTGAGCAGGGCCTGTGATGAAGTTGTAGTGAGTCATTACCGGCAGGTACAATATTATAGTCACGTAATTCATTTGGTAAGTGAAGTAACCGGGAAAGTGAGGAAAAACCAGAACCCATTTGAATTGCTGGCCAAAACATTTCCGGCAGGCACTTTAAGCGGGGCGCCCAAGTTCAAGGCCATGGAAATTATTGATGCCTATGAACCCACTGCCCGTAGTTATTATGGTGGCGGCATCGGTTTTATGGGATTTAACGGATCCTGTAACCACGCCATCATGATCCGTACTTTTTTAAGCAGGAATAATACGCTCACTTACCAGGCAGGCGCCGGTGTGGTTGCTGCCAGTATTCCGGAAAATGAATTGCAGGAAGTAAACAATAAACTGAATGCCCTGAAAAAAGCGATTGAGATAGCGGAAGATATTTAGTTCAAAGACAAAGACATAGTAAAGAAATAGCCAATGAAAATTTTAGTTTTTGATAATTACGATTCGTTCACGTACAACCTGGTTCACCTGGTTGAGAAGATCACACATACCAAAGTGGATGTTTTCCGGAATGATGAATTGCCACTGGAAAAAGTGAAAGCATATGATAAGATCATACTGTCGCCCGGCCCCGGTATTCCTGCCGAAGCGGGAATGCTATTGCCTTTAATCAAAGAATATGCCGCCGGCAAATCCATTCTCGGCGTTTGTTTGGGACACCAGGCGATAGGTGAGGCATTTGGGGGAACGCTTACCAATTTGTCAACAGTGTACCATGGAGTGGCTATGCCGGTAGAAGTCAGGAGTGAGAAGTCGGGAGTGAGGAGCAGGTTATTTGAGGGATTGCCAGACTCATTGGATGTTGGGCGATACCATAGTTGGGTAATCAGTGAGGAAAATTTTCCGGATGAACTGGAGATAACGGCACGCGATGCCAATCATTATATCATGGCATTGCAGCATACTATTTATGATGTGCAGGGTGTACAATTTCATCCGGAAAGTATTTTAACACCCGATGGAGAAAAAATAATCAGTAACTGGTTAAAAAACTAATATGAAGAAGGTTTTACAATATTTGTTTGAACATAAAACACTGTCGCGCGAACAGGCTAAAGATATTTTACTCAAAATGTCTGCCGGCGAATATAATGAAAGTGAGCTGTCTGCTTTCATCACCGTTTTTCTAATGCGTAGTATTACCATTGAGGAGTTGCAGGGCTTTAGGGATGCGCTATTGGCGCTTTGTGTGAAGATAGACCTGAATGGGCACCTTGTAATGGATATTGTAGGTACGGGTGGTGACGGGAAGAATACTTTTAATATTTCAACCCTTAGCTGTTTTATTGTAGCGGGCGCCGGACAGAAAGTAGCCAAGCATGGTAATTACGGGGCCACATCTATCAGCGGGTCATCCAATGTAATGGAGCAATTGGGCTATCGTTTTAAAAATGATAATGGGCTTTTACTCAAAGAAATCGAGACTTCCAATATCTGTTTTCTGCATGCGCCCTTTTTTCATCCTGCATTGAAAATTGTGGGTCCTATCCGTAAAAATTTAGGTGTCAGAACTTTCTTCAATATGCTGGGGCCGATGGTAAACCCGGCATCGCCCGCATTTCAATTGGTGGGTGTGTACAACCTGGAAATGGCGCGTATCTATAATTATTTGTTACAGCAAACAGGAAAGGCTTTCACCATTATTCATAGTTTGGATGGCTATGATGAGATAACGCTTACCAATGATACCAAGGTTATTACCAATGAAGGGGAAAAAGTGATGACCCCTGAGCAATTGGGTAAACGGATGGTAGTGGCCGAAGATATTTACGGAGGTAATACGGTAGAAGAAGCCGCGAAAATATTTACAAAGATCATCAGTGGCGAAGGAAGCTGGGCCCAGAATGCGGTGGTAATAGCCAATGCCGCAATGGCGCTGCATGGTACAGGCAGCTACAACAGTTATGAAGAAGCTTACCTTGCCGCGGTAGATAGTCTCGACAGCGGTAAAGCTTACCAGTCATTGAAAACCTTAATCAGCCTGCAGTAATATGAACCTGTTAGAAACGATAGTAGCCCACAAAAAAAAGGAAGTCGCGAAGCATAAATCGGAAATGTCTATTTCGGAACTGGAAAAAGCCAAATACTTTTTACATGAACCTTTATCATTAAAAAAGTTTCTGCTGGATCCTGCCAAAACCGGCATCATTGCTGAATTTAAAAGAAAATCTCCCAGTAAGGGTATCATAAATAACCGGGTAACAGTGGAAGAAGTTACTACCGCTTACGCAAAATATGGCGCTTCCGGCATTTCTGTTTTAACGGATCATGATTTTTTTGGTGGCTCATTAAGTGATCTTATGGCAGCCACCATTAATGAAGTGCCCCTGTTACGTAAGGATTTTATGGTAGATGCGTACCAGGTCTTTGAAGCCAAAGCCTACGGTGCGGAAGTGATTTTACTGATCGCCGCCTGCTTAACACCTGCCGAAGTAAAGAAGATGGCCGCGTTGGCAAAAAGCATGCGAATGGAAGTTTTATTGGAAATACACAACACGGAAGAGTTGAACCATATTTGTGATGAGGTTGATTTTGTAGGTGTAAATAACCGTAACCTCAAAACATTTGAAGTTAGTATTGATACCTCACTGGATCTTATTAACAAAATACCCAGCGAAAAGCTTGCTATCGCGGAAAGCGGCATCAGTACTGTGGATACTATTGTAACTTTACGAAATGCCGGTTTCAGGGGTTTTCTGATTGGTGAAAACTTTATGAAACAAATAAGTCCTTCGATCGCTTTTGCTGATTTTGTTAATCAACTAAAAGCAACTTAATATGCGTATCAAAGTTTGTGGTATGACAAGCGCCGGGCAGGTATTGCAACTGGATGATATGGGCGTTGAATTTGCCGGATTTATTTTCTATCCAAAGTCGCCGAGGTATGTATATAAGTTTATGTCGCGGCCGGAAATAAAGAAAATAAAAGGCAGGGGCATTAATAAAGTGGGGGTGTTTGTAAATGCCCCGCTGGAAGAAGTGTTGCAGGCCGTAGATGATTGTGGCTTATACCTGGTACAACTGCATGGCGATGAAACGCCAAAATATTGTGAGAAGATAGCCGATTATGTAACGGTAGTAAAAGCATTTCGTTTGCGGGAGGATGAAAATATTTTATGGAAAGTAAAAGACTATCGTGATATCGCGGATATGTTTTTATTTGATACCGAAGGCGCAGGGTATGGTGGAACGGGCCGGAAGTTTGACTGGAAGATGCTGCAGGGACTGAATATAGGCAAGCCATTTTTTTTGAGTGGGGGAATTGAACCGGGTGATACGGATAAGCTAAAGGAATTTGTAAAAGACCCCGTGGCTAAGGACCTTTTTTCGATTGATGTGAACAGTAGGTTTGAAATTTCTCCCGGCATAAAGGATATGAATAAATTAAAGGATTTTATCGCGGCGATAAAACAGGTCTGACGAAAAAGAATACACATGACAACAAAAGAAACTTATCAAAATCCTGATGCGCAGGGGTATTATGGCCAATTTGGCGGAGCCTATATCCCTGAAATGTTGCACAGGAATGTGGCAGAGCTGAAGGCAAGGTACCTGGATATCATGTATGAAGCCGCTTTTCAAAAAGAGTTCCGGCTTTTGCTGAAAGATTATGTAGGCAGGCCTACACCACTGTTTTTGGCAGAACGGTTGAGCAAGGAATTTAATGCCACTATTTACCTGAAGCGGGAGGACCTTTGTCATACAGGCGCCCACAAAATAAATAATACCATTGGCCAGATTTTATTGGCCGGGAAATTAGGTAAAACCCGCATCATTGCAGAGACCGGGGCCGGCCAGCATGGGGTGGCCACAGCTACGGTTTGTGCTTTAAAAGGGATAGAATGTATTGTATATATGGGTGAAAAAGATATTGAAAGGCAGGCCCCCAATGTAGCAAGAATGAAAATGCTGGGCGCTACAGTGATTCCGGCAACCAGTGGCAGCAAAACACTGAAAGACGCGACGAATGAAGCCATTCGCGACTGGATCAATAATCCCGTTGATACACATTATATCATCGGGAGTGTTGTGGGCCCTCATCCTTACCCCGATATGGTGGCACGTTTTCAAAGCGTTATCAGCGAAGAAATGAGATGGCAGTTAAAAGAAAAAACCGGCAGTGAATTGCCAACGCATGTATTGGCCTGTGTGGGCGGTGGCAGTAACGCGGCAGGCGCTTTTTATCATTTTCTGGATGAGTTGCGTGTAAAATTAGTAGCGGTAGAAGCAGCCGGTCATGGCGTTTATAGCGGTAAGAGCGCCGCAACAACACAGTTAGGTAAACCCGGTATTTTACATGGCAGCAAAAGCCTGCTTATGCAAACAGCGGATGGGCAGGTGGTAGAGCCACACAGCATTTCGGCCGGGTTGGATTATCCGGGTGTGGGTCCGATGCACGCGAATTTATTTGCCAGTGGCCGGGGTACTTTCTTAAGCGCCACCGATGAAGAAGCCTTGCAGGCCGCTTTCCATATCAGTAAAACAGAAGGTATTATACCTGCACTGGAAACGGCACATGCTTTTGCTGTACTCGGAAAATTGAATTTAAAATCAAGTGATAAAGTAGTGGTTTGTTTAAGCGGAAGAGGCGATAAAGACCTGGCTACTTATATGAATGCAATGGATTGATTTTTTAATAGGTTATATCCTTCGTGTCCCTTTGTGCCTTCGGGCCCTTGTGGCTAAAAAAAAATTATGAGCAGAATAAAAGACTTATTTGAAAGAAAAAAAAGCCAGGTACTAAATGTATACTGCACGGCCGGCTATCCGCGGCTAAACAGCACGCTGTCTATTCTACATTCCCTGCAATCGAATGGGGCAGACCTGGTAGAATTGGGTATGCCCTACAGCGATCCGCTGGCAGATGGCCCCGTGATACAGGCCAGTGGTAACAAGGCTTTGGAGAACGGGATGACCATCGCGGTACTTTTTGAGCAGCTTGCCGGTTTCAGGAAGGAGATAGATTTGCCTGTTATATTAATGGGGTATATGAACCCTGTTTTACAATATGGGTTTGAGAAATTTTGCGCGGAAGCGGCAAAAGTGGGGATAGATGGATTAATTCTGCCTGATTTGCCTGAGTATGAATTTGAAACGGAATATGGCGCCATCATCCAAAAATATGGACTTGATTTTATATTCCTGGTAACCCCGGAAACTTCGGAAGACAGGGTACGAAAATTAGATGAATTAAGCGCCGGTTTTTTATATGCCGTAAGTTCTTCCGCCACAACCGGAAAGGATAAAGATTTTACAGCGGTGGAAACCTACCTGCAAAAATTGCAATCCATGCAATTGAAAAACCCGGTGCTGGTAGGGTTTGGCATTAAGGATAGCGGTACTTTTCAGTCGGCATGTAAATTCGCGAATGGCGCCATCATTGGAAGCGCTTATATAAAAGCATTAGATGGGGGTGGTGAGATAGAAACGGTTACCCATCATTTTCTAAGCAATATTATTCAGAAAAAATAAGTAGCAAAAATAGAGCGACAAACGGGACTCGAACCCGCCACCTTCAGTTTGGGAAACTGATACTCTACCGGATGAGCTATTGTCGCTTTTAATACTAAATAAAGTTAAGATGAAACTGGTAATTATTAAATATAATGCGGGAAATATTCAATCGGTGCTGTATGCACTGGAACGGATAGGTATGGAGGCCATTGTAACAGATGATCATGCAACCATCAGGGCAGCGGATAAAGTGATCTTTCCCGGTGTGGGAGAAGCCAGTACGGCCATGAACTATCTGAAGGAAAGGGGCCTGGATACCGTTATTAAAAACCTGGAACAACCTGTACTCGGTATCTGCCTTGGCATGCAACTCATGTGCGCCTACAGTGAAGAGAATGATACCCAATGCCTGGGTATTTTTGAAGAAAAAATTAAATGGTTTCAATCAACGCAACCGGCGATCAAAGTACCACAGATAGGATGGAATAATATCTATGACCTTAAAACACCATTGTTTACAGGTATTCCCGAAAACAGTTATTGTTATTTTGTACATGGCTATTATGCAGCGCTGGGCGGGCATACGATTGCAACCACTAATTACATACAACCCTACAGCGCGGCCTTACATAAAAATAATTTTTACGGAACCCAGTTCCATCCGGAGAAAAGCGCCGAAACAGGAGAGAAGATTTTAAAGAACTTTATAAAAATGTAAAAGCTCAATTATTAATTAGTCAATCAAATGCAAATTATTCCGGCAATAGATATTATCGATGGAAAATGTGTTCGCTTAACGCAGGGCGATTACGGGCAGAAAACCATTTACAATGAAAATCCTTTGGAAGTAGCCAAAACATTCGAAGCGGCCGGATTGCAGCGCCTTCACCTGGTTGATCTGGATGGTGCAAAAGCCGGGTCCGTTAAAAACTGGAAAGTATTGGAATCCATCGCGGCCAATACTTCTTTGGTAATTGATTTTGGAGGAGGCATTAAACAGGAGGCAGATCTGAACATAGTATTCAACTCGGGAGCGGCTTTGGCTACTATTGGTAGTTTGGCTGTTAAGAATGAGACCTTATTTGTACAATGGCTGCACCGGTTTGGGGCGGATAAATTTTTGCTGGGCGCCGATGTGAAAGGGGAAAAAATTGCCGTTGGCGGCTGGTTAGAAACTACGGATATTGATATCTATGACTTTATCAGTAAATATATTAACCATGGCATACAACAACTTTTTTGTACGGATGTAAGTAAGGATGGGAAACTGGAGGGGCCATCAACCATCCTGTATACAAATATCATTACCCGTTTTCCGGAACTGCATTTTATTGCCAGTGGTGGTGTTAGCTCTATCGGTGATTTACAGGAACTGGAAAGAATGGGTTGTGGAGGGGTTATCGTTGGGAAAGCGATTTATGAAAACCGAATATCGCTTGATGAATTAAAAGTATTCTGACAAAACGACACGAATACATAATAAAAAATATGCTTACAAAAAGAATAATACCATGCCTTGATATCAGGGACGGAAGAACCGTTAAGGGCGTGAATTTTGAAAATATCCGCGATGCCGGCGACCCTGTTGAATTAGGCGCTTTCTACGCACAGCAGGGCGCTGATGAATTGGTATTTTTAGACATTACTGCTACGGTTGAAAAACGGAAGACTTTATCCGAACTGGTTAACAAAATAGCACATCATATCAATATCCCGTTTACAGTAGGCGGGGGTATTGGCAGTGTGGAAGATGTAAGCGTATTATTGCAAAACGGGGCCGATAAAATATCGGTTAATACGGCAGCTTTCAAAAATCCGAAATTACTGCCGGACCTGGCCAAAGAATTCGGCAGTCAATGCGTTGTATTGGCCATAGATACCAAACAGGAAGCGGATGGAGAATGGTATGTTTACCTTAATGGGGGCAGGCTGAAGACTGAAACCCGCTGTATTGACTGGGCTAAACGGGCAGTGGAGGCCGGTGCGGGGGAAATATTATTGACTTCTATGAATCACGATGGTACCAAACAGGGTTTTGCATTGGATATTACCGCAACTTTGGCTTCTCTATTACCTGTACCGGTGATAGCATCCGGTGGTGGGGGAACGATGTCGCATTTTGTGGATGTTTTTACAACCGGGAAAGCAGACGCGGCATTGGCGGCAAGTATTTTTCATTTCAAAGAGATCGGAATACCGGAATTGAAAACTTATTTGCATGAGAAGGGGATTGCGGTGAGGCTATAGCTTTTTTTGTGCCTTGGTGCCCTGGTGGCATGAGTATAATTTGATAGAATACATAACTAAAAGAAATGAAAATAGATTTCACAAAATACACAGATGGATTAGTACCTGCCATTGTTCAGGATTTTAACACCCATAAAGTGCTGATGCTGGGCTTTATGAATGAAGAAGCATTTATAAAAACTGAACAAACAGGGAAGGTTACTTTTTACAGCCGGAGCAAAAAGCGGCTTTGGACAAAAGGAGAGTCGAGCGGTCATTTCCTGGAACTGAAAAGTATCACATCAGACTGTGATCATGATACACTCCTGGTTAAGGCCCATCCGTTAGGGCCGGTTTGCCATACCGGCGCCGATACCTGCTGGAGTGAGCGAAATTCAAGTGATAATTTTTTATTATATCTTGAAGATATCATCCGCCTGCGTAAACAGGCCTCCACCGATGAATCATATGTAGCCAGGCTATTTTCAAAGGGTATCAATAAGATAGCGCAGAAAGTTGGTGAAGAGGCGGTTGAACTGGTGATTGAGGCCAAAGACAATGATGATGACTTATTCCTGAATGAGGCCGCTGATTTATTGTTTCATTATTTGCTTTTACTTAACGCTAAAGGTCATAATTTGCAAGCCGTAATAGACATTCTGCAAAAACGTCATTCAAAATAGTATGAAAAAATTAGTTGTCATCACTTTACTGTTACCATTATTAGGGGTAGCACAATCCAAAAGTAGTTTCTTAATTCAGGGCAATATTAAGGGCCTGACTGAAAATACACAGGTTAACCTGTTATCAGGCGCCGATGGTAAGAGTATCGCTTCCGCTAAAATGGTGAATGGCATTTTTTACCTGAGGGGAGAACTCAAAGAGCCTGAATTATGCCAGATCAGTTTTGCAGGGTATAAAGAGCAACTGGATCTTTTTATCGCTAATGATACGGTGAACATGATCATTGACCTGGCTGATATCAAAAATATGAAGATTACCGGTTCGGCCATACAGGAGGAATATCTTGGTTTTAAACAGGAATTCTATCCCTATTTTGAAAAGCTGAATACGCTGGGAAATACCATTAACACTGAAAAGGATGCCGGCAAAAAAAATGGGTTGGTACAGGAGTATATTGCGCTTAAAACCACCATATTAAATGCCGGAACAAATTTCACGAACAGCCATCCCGCTTCACCTGTGAGTTCTTTATTATTAGTGGCGGTTATGCGTTTGTATGAAGGACCGGCAGAACTGGAAGCAAAATATGAACAGTTGCAACCGGCAGCCAAAAAAGGTGCTCTCGCGAGGATCATTGAAAAGACAATTGCGGATGCGAAAGCCCCTAAGGTAGGCGCGGTTGGAACACAGGCATTGGAGTTTTCACAAAAAGATGTGAATGGGAAAGCCGTTACCCTTGCTTCGTTCAGAGGTAAATATGTATTGGTTGATTTCTGGGCCAGTTGGTGCAAGCCCTGCCGCCAGGAGAACCCGAATGTTGTAAATGCCTACCAGGCCTATAAGGGTAAGAATTTTACTGTGCTGGGCGTTTCGCTTGACCAGTCGAAACCGAACTGGCTGGCGGCTATTAAAGCCGACAACCTGGAATGGACACATGTAAGCGATCTGCAATACTGGAACAATGCTGTGGCGCAGTTATATGGTATTCAAAGCATCCCGGCCAATATGCTGGTTGACCCAACCGGTAAAATCATTGCCAGGGACCTGCGGGGTGAGGCGTTACCACAAATGCTGAAAGAGTTATTGAAATAATAACCGTACAGTTATTATTTAGGCAGGGGAACCGGTAACCAACTGTTTGGTAATTTTTTTAGCCAGCCAGCTATCCTTTACCGGGATCATCCATGTATCAAGAAAGGATGCTTTATCTAAAACGGTATTATTAAAATAGATAGTATCCGGGGTGATGAAACCATTTTCGAGTGCATAGTTTAACTGTGCCAGCGGGATGGTTTGTATGGTATCTTTCACAACAAAAGCCAGTGTTTGCCGGTTAAACATTTCTACCGCGAATTTTGCTTCTACCTGTTTAATAACCTGTACCGAACTATCGGTGCTGCAACCTCCTACACTGGCAACTGTCTCGTCTGCCATCAGCATAATGAACCGACCAAATAGCAGGGTAGCATATCCTTTTACAGGGGTACCATGCGTTTTCCATATATCTGCAAAATCAGATAGCATCTCCTCTATCTGTGGAACTTCACTGGTAGAAAATAAACGGTTGCCCTGGTAAATCCAAATGCGGGAAGAGGGGCTGAAGTTTTCGGGGATGAGGTGCCTGTATTCGAAATTCATAAGACAAAGTTATCATTTTTTTTGTTGGTCTTGTGGCTAACCATGTTCTTACCTGAGGGCTTTGCAGGCACCAACGCCAGTAAGGACAAATATGGGTTTTTAAAAATATTTGGAACAGCCGGAGTAGTATTTATATCTATATCGCCGCTAATGTCTCTATAGATTGTAGTAATACTTACCACGTTATTTCCCTCCCTTTCTTCTACGATTGTTTTCATCTTTGGAATTTGTAATTCGGTTATTGTATTTTGCCCACGCTTTTTTGCGCCAATTGTTTGTTCATAGGTATTTTGGGCAATTTGCTTTCGTAAACCGGCAATACTTAATCCTTCTGCTGCCGTTAACCTGGCATAAAAGAGCCAGGCTTTTATTTCCTTTAGAGACAATAAAACCAAAATATGCTCCCATCTTACCAGGTTAATAATTCGTGAAGCAATTCCCCTATCGGCAATTTCTTCGGCGAAACTGGCCATTTGGGACAATTGCTTTTCACTGAAATTTTGGGGATATTTTTTCTTTAATTCTATTGAGGCGTTGCAAATAATGGATTCCCGATCAATAATTTCATTATTGTTCAGAAGAATTTCGTGGTTGATCCGTTTTCCAATTTCCCAGAAGAACAGATTCAGATTGGCGTCAAGCCATCTGTTTTGCGATTTCTGGAAGTTTACAATAGGCTCCGATAATACTGCAAACAATTCTTCTTCAATACCAGGCTTTTTTGTGTTTTTTTTAATTAGCAGTGCATGCCCTTTTGAAGGCTCCATTAATGGACGAAAAGAAGATAATAGCGGCTCTTTAAAAACATTTTTTATTACAGCATTATTACGCGATTGCTGCTGCAGACCTGTTTGCAATATTTGTAAAAATTTTTGAGTACTTATCTTGGTGCGGCCCGGATGCTGTCTCAAAACATCGCGCCTGGGTTTACTGGTTTTATTTGCCTTCGGTTGTTCATACAAATTTGCGGACATTAGTTTGCGTAAGCCGTTTACACTTAACCCTTGTTCTACGGTTAGCCTAATATAAAATAGCTTGGCTTCTAAATCTTTCACCTGTAATAAGAGTAGGATATGCTCCCAACTTATAATAGGACCAATCAGTACTACGCTGGATAAATCAGGAAACTGATCGGCAAACTGCCCCATCTTTTTTACATTCTTTTCGGTAAAATAGGGGCCATAGTTTGCCACAAGTTGGGTTGAAATGATACGAATCAGAGAATTGCCATATTCAGCGCTCTTAATTTTTCCAAGGTATTGATTTAACGCTTTACCTATCTCCCAAAAAAGGGTAACTAATCCCGAATTGGTTACCCTTAATAATTCCCAATTTTTTTTATCAATCATTTCCGATAAATCAATTGACAAACGACATTCAGTTGATATTCCTGTGGTTTCAATATTTGCCTTCATAAAACATCCTGTTTTACACGTCATGTGAAATTACCCAGCTACTCTCATATGAGAATGATTCCAATAATGTGACCAAACTCTTCCGTCAATGGATAAATATAACCCATACAAAGAACATTCCCATGTAATCAACACAAATGGCGGAACAAGTGGTATCCATGAATTATTGTGATTGAGAATAGTTAACTTTCTTGTCCCACTTATACCGTATGAATCAATAAATTGTGATTGCATCGGATCTGCGGTAGTGGGGTCTATTGTTACACCTTCAACGTATGTATACCCCAAGACAGTGCTACGATGAACTGTGGCATAATGACTGTATTTGATTGGCTGATAATACCTAGCGGCAGCACCACCGGGTGGTGCTGATATGCCAGAACCCTCTTCATTATCTATACTTGTTTCGTAACTCTCCTCAATCACCACCTCACTTGACTTTTGAATATCACTTCCACCTCCGCCATCGCTCCCCGGACAAAGACTCTCATAGTTCAGATTATCACAACCATCACAGGTTGTACCTACATATTCTGAGGTCTGATAACTACTACCATTCGCATAATTATAAGTTGTTACTAAATACCAATCAATACAGGAACTGTTAGTTTTTTGTGCACCATTGACTTTATTTGTTTTGATTATGCCATTAGAATAAAGTTTTCCATTCTTGTATTCAAGCTGGTATATCCATGTACCACTTACACTCAGAAACTTAAACATTCCATTATCACTAACCGGTTTATTGTTGAAAATATTCTGTATTGTATGTGGCGAAAGTGCATCACGCTTTTTTCCATCTGCCGGTAAAAAATAAACAATGTTTCCCGATATTATACTTCCTGCTTTGTCCATGACGAAAAGCATGTTAAGTGTGGAATTTTTATTAAGATTCTTTTTTGTTTTAAGCTCCTCTTTGATTGGCACAATCAGAAAGTCAAAATTCTTGTCACGATGCTCAGTCTTAGCTGTGCTAAAATCCAAATTTTGTTTCAGCAATTCAATGTTAGCATTTTTGTTCGTACCGCTAACTTTTGTGTTTGTACCATTAACCTTTGTAGTTGTAATACCAGCTTTTGCATCGATACTACCCAATTTTTGTTTGTCCAGCCAGACATTAACTTTTTCCAAAACATCAGCTTGAAGGCTTTTTTCTTCATGTACCAAATATTCCTTATGGCAGGATGTAAAAACTATCGCCAAAGTGAATAAAAAAAACAGGTTTAAAAAGGGTTTAAGCAGTCTCATTTTTTATTTTTTTAGGTTTAAAATGATTTGTTTCAATACCAACTATTGCAGGTATGATTGATACCTTCCGGCCTACTTTGTTTGTTGCGGACCAAACCTGTACCATGCACAAGATATGAAAATGGATAATTTCTGCATACCGTTAAAACACCCTTTTTAAAAATTGCTTTTTTTGTTTGTCAGGCGACTAACAAATGCCTCCCCGCCGCCCGCCGATGTTGGTCGCCTGATCTGTACTTGGGCGGATGGATACGCTGAACATTCAGTTACTTTCCAATAATCCTTTTAATGTAGGGACTCTGAATATTAGTAAAGTGTACTTAAAAATCCATGATTATGTAGAAAAAACACTACGCAAAAAAAGAATTTTCATAAATTATAATTACATAGTTTTAAATTATAATAAATATCAGCGATTCCCCCTTCTGACAATACTGATGATGTAACTGTATAGAGCAAAGGAATGAACTGTTGAAAAATGGTTACTAAAAGGTGTTGAATACAATTCCAAAAGATGGGTGTTTTTTTTCACTCTTTTTTGGCAAAGGATTTTATGACCATGGTGAATGTCAATAAAATATTTAAGTATAGATAAAATTAATATTCTATGAAACCAAATCGGAATAAAATAATATTGTTATTAACCCTCCTTTTTTACTTGTTTATTAATATTTCACAAAAAGAATGGAACATATATTTATTTCAGGGGATATTGTTTTCAATTTTCGGAGTTTATGACATTATTACCTTATGCATCCCTCTTTCGGGTTTTTTGGGTATAGGTATAATATTATACTGTTTGATAACAAAGAAAATAATAATTATATACCGGAGTAAACTTCTTCTAACCGGCCTCATTCTTTTAACTATCCCGTTATTCTATTTTCATACTTATGATAATATCAGAATAGAAATCAGCAGGGGTTTATATTTGTTTATACCCGAGATCTTTTTTCTAATTGGCTTTATTTATCTGTTGAAAAAAATACTATCCAGAAAGTCAAATACAATGTCTGAAAACATGAACCGGGAGAACCTTTAGAATTTATGAAGCGGTTGTTGGTCGCCTGACCAACATCAGCCATTACTCCATACTCGCCGCAATCATCTCCGCCACATCCAATACCTCCACTTCATTTTCCTTCCCGCGGTTTTTTACGCCATCTGTTAGCATGGTATTACAGAAAGGGCAGGCAGCGGCAATAAAAGCGGTTCCTGTATCCAGCGCCTCATCAGTTCTTTCAATATTGATACGTTTAGTACCAGGCTCATCTTCTTTAAACATTTGGGCGCCACCGGCTCCGCAACATAAACCATTGCTGCGGCAGCGTTTCATTTCAACCAGTTCTGCATCCAGCGCTTCCAGTACTTTTCTCGGGGCCTCATATATTTCGTTGGCACGACCCAGGTAACAGCTATCGTGGTAAACTATTTTTTTACCCTTGAAACTACCCCCTTCTTTTAGTTTAATCCTGCCCTCATCAATCAGTTGCTGCAGTAAGGTGGTATGATGTATAACATCATAAGCGCCACCCAATTCCGGGTATTCATTTTTAAGCGTATTGAAGCAATGCGGACAGGTAGTTACGATTTTTTTAATGCCATAACCATTCAGTAGCCGGATATTCTGATAAGCCATCATTTGAAAAAGAAATTCGTTCCCGGCTCGCCTGGCAGGATCTCCTGTGCAGGCTTCTTCTTTTCCCAGTATAGCATACTTGTATCCAACCCTATCTAAAATGGCGGCAAAAGCTTTCGTAATTTTTTGGGCACGCTGGTCAAAGCTGCCGGCACATCCCACCCAGAAAAGAATTTCCGGTGTTTCTCCATTCATCATCATTTCAGCCATGGTGTTAACTCGCATGTATAAAACTTTATAAATTAATAATTAATTCATCATTCAACATTCCTTGTTCAATATTCCTTACGCTTCCACTGCCCATGTATCCCTGTCATCGGGTGAAAATTTCCAGGGTGCGAAATTATTTTCAATATTACTGAAAGTGCTGTTCCATTCCTGCGGGGCATTACTTTCTTCCATAATGAGTGAGCGGCGTAATTCTGTAATTATATCAAGTGGCGATATGCTAACCGGGCAGGCTTCCACACAGGCATTACAGGTAGTACAGGCGCGCAATTCTTCTACACTGATATAGTTGTGCAATAAAGATTTGCCGTCATCTATAAATTGTTTATTCAGGTTAATATTCTTACCAATGGCTTCCACCCTGTCGCGGGTGGCCATCATAATTTTTCTGGGACTAAGCAATTTTCCTGTGAGGTTAGCAGGACAGGCGGCTGTACAACGGCCGCATTCTGTGCAACTGTAGGCATCCAGTAAATTTTTCCAGCTCAGGTCAAAAATGTCCTTTGCACCAAAGCGGTCGGGTGGGGGGGCATTGGCAGGCGCTGTTTCCGGCTGCATGGCATAGCGTACCTCATTCTGAACGGCCGGCATATTCTTCATTTTACCGGGCAGTTCCAGTCTTGTATAATAGGCATTGGGGAATGCGAGCATAATGTGCAGGTGCTTGGAATAGGGCAGGTAATTCAAAAAAGCGAAAATGCCCGCGATATGCAGCCACCAGCAGGTTCTTTCTATAGTAATAAGAGTACCATCACTGATGCCGCTGAAGAATGGAGTAAGCAGGCCAGAAAAAAAGAAACCGCCTGTTTGATGATAGTGTTCATTCCCATTCGCCTGCAATACCTGGTCGGTTGCATTCATGGTAAGGAATAAACTCATTAAAACAATTTCAGTTACCAGTATATAATTCGCGTCACTGCGGGGCCATCCATTCAGGTCTTTATGAATAAATCGGTTTAGCCTGAGTAAATTTCTTCTTAGCAGGAAAATGATACATACGCCGATAACACCTACCGCTAAAAATTCAAAACCATTGATGAGCCAGTAATAAATTTTTCCAAGAAAGGGAAGAAACAGGCGGTGTGAGCCCAGTAGGCCATCCAGTACAATTTCCAGTACTTCCAGGTTGATGATGATAAAACCCGCGTAAACCACCAGGTGCATCAGCGCCACTAATGGGTTTTTAAACATCTTTTTCTGTCCAAGAGCCAGCAGCAACAGGTTTTTGAAGCGCTGGGAAGGGTTATTGCTGAGGTTTTCATCTTTCCCTAAAAAAATATTTCTCCTGATCTCACCGGCTTTTCTGGCAAATAACCAGATAGCTGCCGCCGAAAGCAACACAAACAGGAACTGCTGTAAATACTGCATAAGAAAGGGTTATTTTGCTAAGGTAACAGTTTTGCTTTGTTGTAAAGAGGATTGCCCGTTGCTTTTATTGTTGTTATTTTGACTATTCAATCAGTTTATATGGAACAAAAAAATTACATTCTCAATAAAGAGGAAGCCGGGCAGAAATTGCATCGTATGGCGTTGGAACTGGCCGAAGATCTGAATGGGGATTTACAGCCTGTTATTATTATCGGCATCCGGAACAACGGAACCATTATTGCTGAAAAAATGGGGGTTTTGCTCAAATCCTATGTAACGAATGAAATAAAAATCATTTCTGTTTCGATGGATAAATCCCGTCCCGGTAAAGTAACGTTAAGTGAGCAGCTTAATTTTGATGATTCGCATGTTGTTATTGCCGATGATGTAACCAATAGTGGGAAGGCCCTTTTATATGCTTTAAAGCCACTGCTCGATTTTCATCCCAAAACCATACAGACATTGGTATTGGTAGAAAGGATGCACAAGTTGTTTCCTGTTAAACCGGATTATGTAGGTTTATCCGTTGCCACCACTTTACAGGATCATATACAGGTGGAAGTGGTGGATGGAGAGGTGATGGGAGCGTATATTGATTAAAAATGAATCCAGTTCCACTCAATTCCTTTTTTTGAAAATCCGATAGAAGGCGCTGGAAATTTTAGTGAATTCAGGAGAAAGAAAGTGGCTCTCAAAAAATGACTCTTTGTTTTAATCTTTGTTAAGTCAATATCCGGTGAGAGATACCATTTTCGGTAGCGGGGGATATCCCTTCTATCAAAAAGAATATTTCCGTTGGCATCCTGTAAGAAATTTTCTGTGCCGCCAAACATACCTTCCGCGCCATATCCAACCGCTATATTCAACCAGGCAGGCAGTTTCGATTTCCGGGCAAATGATTTCAGGTTAAGGCTCAGCCAATAGGTTTGTCCGTTATAATCTTTCAACATCCTCTCCATTGTTCGCATGCCAAAAAGCATATCAGCTTTCTGGTTTAAAGAATAGCTTTCATAATCGTTACGGTGAAAGGAAAATTTAGCATGAATTCTTTGTTCATTCCATGCAAACTCCTGTGCAATTAATAAACTACTTCCCGCTAAGTTGGCCGTTATGTCGCCCAAACTGAAGCCCCATCCGGTTGAGTACCCGTCCAGCAATTCTATTACCGTCATAAATGCCGTACCGCTCAGGCCACCTGCCCATATCCTTTGCTTTCTGGATAGTCCTGCCCAACGCCAGAGTTCCATGCTCATTTTGCCTGCTGTGTAGGCGCCAAAAACATGGCCGGCTTTATCCATTTGTAACCAATCTTTAGTATCATTAAAAAAATGAAAGGATGTTTGAGGATATTGCTCATACCATGTATTTGATAAAGTAACCAGGCCGGCGCCATAGCCGGCGGCGCTGCCCATTCCGGCTAAGTAAACGCGTGATTTATTTTTGGAGATTGCTGACTTCGTATTTTGAAAATGATTTGTTACTGCCGTATCTTGTGAGAACAGGTAATGACAGGATAAAAGGGACGGTATGAACAAAATTTTCTTCAATACCTCAAACATACACCAGTAAATCATCAGAGTTCTGCTGATCCAGGTTGAAATTGAAAAAAATATGCATAAACTTGTCAAATAATCCCCATCGAAAAAATTAATAATAACAATATGGACGCTGCCATTCAGGAAAAGATTAATGTCTGGGTTAATGGAAATTATGACCAGGCCACTAAAGATACCATCACCCGATTACAGGCAGAAAAGCCGGATGAACTGGCCGATGCATTTTACCGGAATCTTGAATTTGGTACCGGAGGCTTACGGGGTATCATGGGCGTGGGTACTAACCGCATTAATAAATACACTATTGGTATGGCTACCCAGGGTTTTGCCAATTACCTTAAAAAAACCTATGGGCAGCAAGAGATCAGTGTGGCTATTGCCCATGATAGCCGAAACAATAGCCGGTTCTTTGCGGAAACCACTTCCAACGTATTCGCGGCTAATGGTATAAAAGTATTTTTATTCGCATCAATGCGTCCAACGCCCGAGTTGAGCTTTGCCATCCGTTACCTGAATTGCAAGGGTGGTGTGGTTTGTACGGCTTCGCATAATCCTAAAGAGTACAATGGGTATAAAGCTTATTGGGATGATGGGGGGCAACTGGTACCACCGCATGATGTGAATGTGATTAATGAAGTTGAATCTATTACCGGTGTAAATGAGGTGAAATGGGAGGGAGGCAGCGCTAATATTACCATTCTTGACAAAGAAATGGATACCGCGTATGTTACTATGGTGAAAGGGTTAAGTGTGTATCCTGAGGTGATAAGCAAACAACATGATCTCAAGATTGTTTATACACCTATTCATGGAACGGGCATTACATTGGTGCCGGAAGTTTTGAAGAGTTTTGGATTTACCAATGTTACCATTGTAGATGAACAGGCCATACCTGATGGAAATTTCCCCACTGTTGTGTATCCTAACCCGGAAGAAAGTGAAACAATGAGTATCGGCCTTAGCAAGGCTAAACAAATGGATGCTGATATTTTATTGGGAACAGATCCGGATGCGGATCGTGTGGGGATTGGTGTAAAAAATCATAAAGGTGAATGGGTTCTGATGAATGGGAATCAAACCGCTGTGCTGGCTTTCAGCTATATGATGGAGGCCAGGAGGGCCAAAGGCATTGCCATGCCAGATGATATGGTGATCACCACCATTGTAACAACCGAAATGATTAACGCGGTAGCCAAAGAAAATAAGGTGGCCTGTTATAATGTATTAACCGGCTTTAAATGGATTGCTGAAAAGATAAAAGAACTGGAGGGGAAGAAAAATTATGTGATTGGAGGAGAAGAAAGTTTTGGGCTGATGATTGGTAACCAGGTAAGGGATAAGGATGCCGTTAGCGCTGTTGCTTTGATGTGTGAAATGGCGGCCTATGAAAAGAACCAGGGCAGAACACTTTTTGATAAGATGATTGATTTGTATCTCCAATACGGCTTTTATTATGAGAGCCTGATCAGCATTACCAGGAAAGGAATGAATGGCCAGAAAGAGATTGCGGATATGATGGAAGGTTACCGAAACAATCCGCCTGTCACAGTCTGTGGTTCGCGGGTTACTACCTTACTGGATTATCAATTGCAAAAAGGAACCAACCTGGTAACGGGTGAGAGCTGGACTATTCAGCTTCCCAGGAGCAATGTACTTCAGTTCATCACAGCAGATGGTTCTAAAATATCTGCCCGTCCTTCCGGTACAGAACCCAAGATCAAGTTCTATTTTAGCGTGCATGCACCACTGGAAAGCAAAGAAGTTTTTGATGCTACTTTTGCGGCACTGGAGAATAAGATCAAAGCCATTATTGAAGATATGAACCTTAAGTAATTTTTTTTAGCCACAGATACACCGATTTATTTTAACCTAATCGTAGTATCTGTGGCAATAATATGTTTGGCGTATACATACTACCCGCGTTATCACCTGCATAACTTTCTTTCCATAGTTTCTTTTTGCACCCTGCCCATTCGGTATTACGCTGAACATTCTTAGCTGTATATTCGCTAAGCTATGAGAAAATATGAGGACACATACCAGCACAAAGGTTTCCGGAAGAGGCTGGTAGACATTTTGAGGGAGAAAGGTATTACCGATAACCAGGTACTTACGGCTATCAATACGATACCCCGACACTATTTTCTTGATTCGGCATTCGATAAAATCGCTTATGAGGACCGTGCTTTTTCAATTGGGGAAGGGCAAACCATTTCACAGCCCTATACCGTTGCTTACCAAACGCAGCTTTTACAAATAAATAAGCAGGATAAAGTGCTTGAAATAGGAACAGGCAGTGTTTACCAGTCAACCATCCTCGCTGAAATGGGCGCTAAGGTTTTCACTATTGAAAGGCAGAAAAAATTATACGACCTTCAAAAGAATTATTATTTCAGGAATAAATATCCCAATATCAAATTCTTCTTTGGGGATGGTTTTGAGGGCCTGCCCACCTTTGCTCCTTTTGATAAGATCATTATTACTGCTGCCGCCCCATTTATACCCCCCAAACTTATCCAGCAACTTAAACCCGGCGGACTGATGGTGATACCTGTTGATGAAGGTGACTCACAACGCATGCTCCGTATAACAAAACTGGATGATGGCACGGTTAAGGAAGAAGCCTTTGAGCAGTTTTCTTTTGTTCCCATGCTTACGGGGAAGAACAGATGAGAGTTTGGAGTTTGGAGTTAGGGTAAGAAAAAAGCCAGTCGATGAAATCAACTGGCTTTCCAATTCGTAATTCTTAATTAATAATTACTGTTGTATCATATCCATTCCACCACCCTGGTCTGCTTTTGTGTTTTTACGTTTAAATAAAGTAGCATCAAATTTACCGAAGCGGTAGTTGAAATTTAAACGAAAAACCTGCTGGTCCCTTCTTCTTTCACTGGTTTGGGTAAAAAAATCACTTTCAGAATAGGATTTAAATACCTGTGTGCGGAACACATCATTCATACTTAAAGTTAAAGAACCTGTTTTGCCATCTTTCCATGTCCAGTCTTTACGAATGGCCATGTCAAATCCATACCTGGGCAGGTTATAACCCTGTGAAGTAGATTGTGGTCCGCCACCCATCATAGGACCACCACGTCCACCACCTGAACTGGGCGGTAATACACTCTTGGCCTGGTAATCGCCACTAAACTGAATGGATAACCCTTTGGCTACTTTAAAGGTGCTATTCATTTTCGAGAACCAGCTAACCAATGAATTGGTAAGTGTTTGCGCGGGTGTTGTTCCTGTTGCCGCAGTGGTTGCATTAATCTGGGAATAAAACAGGTTTACATTCAGTGTTAAATCCCACCATTTGGTAACAGGCATTTTGTTGGTTAATTCTAAACCGGTTACATAACTATAATCTGCATTAATATAGGTATTGAAATAGGCGCTGTCGCCATTGGTTAATGCATTCTTGTCCCGGTAAACATACCTGGTAATTAAATCGGTGCTGTGTTTGAAAAATACACTGGCTAGGAAATTAGCGCCTGGCTTATAGGCATTGTTATAAGAAACTTCAAACGAGTTAGTGAATTCCGGTTTTAATCCTGCATTACCAATATTGATATTCTGCGGATCAGAATAATCAGGGAAAGGCATTAACTGGAAAAAGTTGGGACGGTTTACACGACGGGAATAGTTTAATTGAAAGTCCTGTTTGTCAGTTACTCTATAAGTTACAAAAGCGCTGGGGAAAAAGCTAATAGGGTAGTCAACCTTAAATGTAGAAGAGTCAGCGCCCTTCGCATTCAATAAGGTACCCGTATACTTAGAACTTTCCGCACGTAATCCTAATTGGTAATTCAGCTTCCCTACTTTAAAAGTGTAGGTAGCGTAGGCTGCATAAACCTGGTCGTTATACTTGTATTTATTACTGATTAATGGGATGAGTTCATATTGACTGTTTGTGTAGTTATACTTATACTGGTCACTCACATTAGCAAAATCACGAATGGCAGCCCTGGCGCCTGCTTCAAATTTTGAAGTTTCAGAAATAGGGTTCTCATAATCAGCCTGGATAGTATAAAATTTATTGGTACCCGATCCAATCGTTTGTTGTAATAATGGCTGACCTCTCTTGGTATTATCAGTATAATAAGTTTGAGTATTAATATTGGAGTTGCTGTTATTAGTACTTGAATTGTAATTCGCATCAGCGGATAAATTCTCACCACTCTTAATAAAATTATGTTTGTAGCTGAACTGTCCACCCAGGTTTTCAAAATTCATGCTGCTTAGTGTTCCGATAGTATTATAAGATGAAAAAATAGATTTGATGGTTGAATCTACTCGTTGAACCTGATCATTATTAAATGAGCCTCTTACGTAATTACCGGTAACGGAGAAGGTATTTCGGTTATTAACAAAGTAATCGAGTCCACCACGCAGGAATCTAAAATTTCCGCCACTGGTACCATCGGAAGTATTGTACACCTTGCTGGGGATGCTTAGGATATTTGTTCTTTCGGTTATCCCATCAGAAACAGACTTCCTTTCATTATACATACCGTTTAAACTGATGTTTACTTTACCCTGGCGAAGATTCATATCTCCCCCCACGTTTATTTTTCCGCGGGAGTCAATGCCGGACCGGATGCCACCATTATAACCACTTTTTTTATTTTTTTTCAAAACAATATTAAGAATACCGGCATTGCCGCCAGATGCATCATATTTAGCGGAAGGATTGGTAATGAGTTCAACTTTATCAATAATATCCGCCGGTATCTGGTCGAGGGTTAAGGTGGTGGGCCTGCCATCAATAAAAATGGTTGGACTTGCATTGCGCAGTGTTACATTTCCGTCAATATCCACATTCAGTGAAGGGATATTCTTCATAATCTCAGTAGCTGTTTGTCCGGTACTCACCAGGTTCTTATCTACATTAAATATTTTTCTATCAATACCCAATTCAAATTGTGGCCTGGATAAAGCGGTAACGGTTACATTACCCAGGTTGGTGGGTTCTTCTTCCAGTTTAATATTACCCAGGTCCTTGTCAACCATTGATAATAGCTGCTGCATATTACCTGCTGTTGCACCACCCTGGGGCATTTTGATGCCAAAACTGATTTGTTTGGTAACAGCCTGATAGCCCAGTGAACTGATTTTTAGTTTAAAGTTTCCGAAAACCGGTAAATTTTCAAAGCTAAATTCGCCGTTTGCTTGCGTTATGATCGTGCCAAGGATGGCCTCTTTCATCTTTTTGGAAGCGGTATCAAATTTATTTCCAAGCAATTGCAGGGATACGGATTCCAGTCCTTTATTTGTTTTGCTGTCAACGAGTTTTCCATAAAAACGTCCGATATTCATATTCTGGGCATTGCCCCCACCCATCCTTACTCCGCCTGGCATTTGTGCAAAAGCTGTTAAACAAAGAAGATTCAAAAAAATAAATATGAAAAATAGTCTCATGATGATAGGTATAATTATAGTATGTAAAGTTGCGATGTAAGTCTCTGAATGGGACTTTTCATTACACCAACGGTAATATGACAAATTTGAATGGGCAAAGATGTAAAATGAGGGGTAGAATTGTATAATTTGTCGGTGACCGCTGTTTTCTATCGGTGATTATTGCAGCCAGGTAATCAGCACCTGTAATAAACCGATCAGGAAACCCAATACACCCCCTATTATTTCAACGAAGCGGAATTCTTTAGCCATGATGCTAACCAGTATCTGTTCCAACTTATCAGAAGAGAAGCCCGCTACTTTTTCAATAACTATTTTTTCCAGATCCAGTTCTTCCTGTAGTCCGATCATATAGTTCTTCATGATCACAGGAAAAAGCGCTTCCAATTCGGCGGTAAACACGGTTTTTAGCTCATTGATGGTTTTGTCGCCAATAAACATACTAATTACAGGCATTTGCTGAGCCAGTTTTACCCGTAGAAACTGGTCGATATGCCCCTCTATAAGCGGCATTAGTTTCTGCACATTACCGGGATGGGTAATTTTTTGTTCTATGTCTTTGAAAGAAAGCAATTCATTACTAACCAATTTTCCCAGTTTTTCTGCAAACTGTTTTTGCCTTTTGGGAAATATGCCATGAATGGTTATCCAAAGAATTTTTTTAGGTTCCCTGGGATGAAACAGCATTTTAATGGCTATCCAGTTCGTAAACCAGCCAATAAATGCCGAAATAAATGGTATTAACAGAATTCCATAATGCATCATATAAAATTTAAAAACCTATAAGGAACACTTATAGGTTTTACCTGGGAGAACGAGGGGTCTCGAACCCCCGGCCTTCAGTGCCACAAACTGACGCTCTAACCAACTGAGCTACGCCCTCCATTTTTATCGGATGGCAAAAATAAGGCAATTCAACCTCACGAAAAACTGATTTTTCAACTCTTTTTTGGATACCGTCTATCAAAACCTTTGTTAATTGGGATAAAAGGCTGATGGGCTACATGTGTTTTTAGGCTATTTTTGATGCTAATCATGCAAAAATTTAAGCATTTTATGAGGAGTAGAAAAGGTCTCTTGCTGCTGGCAATCGTTTTGTTTGGCAGCTTGTTCTTCGCATTCAAGAATTCCGGGATTGGGGAACCAGATATTGTAATTACGCAAAGGCAACGACTCCTGACGGGTGTAGGGTCCATCCTGGAGGATCTGCATTACAGTCCCAAAAATCTGAATGATGCTTTTTCCAAACAGGTATTTAAGAAATTCCTGGAAGAACTGGATGGCGATAAAACACATTTTCTGTTGTCGGATATCAATCATCTGAAAAAATATGAAAACGCCATTGATGATGAGATACATGGATCACCCATTGAATTTGTTCCTGCACTGAGCGCTGTCTATGATAAAAGAATCCAGGAAGTGATGCAGGTATATAAAGAAATACTTGCGGCGCCTTTTGAATTCAGCAAAGAGGAAACTACTACGCTGGATGGCGACAAACTTGCTTATGTGGTTACTGAAGACGAAAGAAAAGAGCGGTGGAGGAAGAAACTGAAGTATTATACATTGGAGAGGTATGTTGACCTGGTAGACCAGCGTGAAAAAAATAAGGACCAGAAAGATTTCGTGGTTAAGACCGATGTGGAATTAGAAAAAGATGCCAGGGCCAGGGTACTGAAAATAATGAATGAAACCTATGAGCGGATTCAGAAAACATACAAGGAAGATGAACGTTTCAACTCCTTTGTAAATGTGATTACCAATCTGATGGACCCCCATAGCGATTATTTTCCCCCGGTAGAAAAAAGGGCATTTGACGAAAGGATGAGCGGTGAATTTTATGGTATCGGGGCACAGTTGATGAAAGATGACTATGGTATTAAAATTGCCAGTGTTGTTCCCGGTGGGGCAGCATTTAAATCTGGTGAGGTAGTGGTGAATGATATCATTATAAAAGTGGCACAGGGTAAAGAGGAACCGGTTGATGTAGCGGGTTTTGACACACAGGATGCCGTAAAACTGATACGTGGTAATAAAGGAACTGAAGTAAGGCTAACCCTTAAAAAACAGGATGGTTCTACTAAAGTAGTAGCCATGATCCGCGAAAAAGTAGTACAGGATGAGGGCTATGCCAAAAGCGCGGTTATTCAGAACGGTAATGATAAAATCGGGTATATATCATTGATTGATTTTTATTCTGCTTTTGAAAACGCGGAGGGCCACCATTGCGCGGAAGATGTAGCAAATGAAGTGATAAAATTGAAAGCGGAAAATGTAAAGGGGATAGTGATTGACCTGCGCAATAACGGCGGTGGATCTTTGTATGAAGTGGTAAAAATGGTTGGGCTGTTTATTAAAACCGGTCCTGTGGTGCAGGTAAAAGAGAGAAGTGGTAAAGTAGACCAGACTACCTGGAGAGACAATGATGAATCGGTTTTATATGATGGCCCGCTGGCGGTGATGGTTAATGAGTTTAGCGCTTCTGCCAGTGAAATATTCGCGGGTGCCATACAGGATTATAAAAGGGGTATCATCATTGGCAGTACCTCTACTTATGGAAAGGGTACTGTTCAGCGGCAGATACCATTTGGTAACCGGAACGACCTATATAGCAACCGTACTGATCTGGGCGCTATGACACTTACGTTTCAGAAATTCTACCGGGTAAACGGGGGCTCTACACAATTAAAAGGCATTATACCGGATGTGGTGTTACCTGATGCCTACGAATATTTTAAGGGGCGTGAAAAAGACAATCCTGAAGCATTGCCCTGGGATGAAATTCCGCGGGTTGCTTACGAGACCTGGCAGAACAATGTGGATTATGAAGCTTTGATCCGGAATGAAAATGAAAAAATTAAAAACAATGCTTCTCTCAATCTTTTACAAAGCAACCTGCAATGGCTCGCTAAAAACGCGGAATTA
Organism: Chitinophagaceae bacterium; assembly: GCA_023229465.1. GTDB lineage: Bacteria > Bacteroidota > Bacteroidia > Chitinophagales > Chitinophagaceae > Sediminibacterium. The sequence goes on along the minus strand of JALNZE010000002.1, from coordinate 111,057 downwards.
CCGGTTAGTTTAGACATCCTTAAATACCGCGACAGGCAAAAACAGGTGATGGCTACTGTTAACCAGAACAATAGCCTGCTCAAGAGTAAGGAAGAGATCAATGTTGCCTCGATGGCAGCGGATAAGGATAAATTTTATAACAATCCGGATAAACAGAAAGGCGACAGGTACCAGGCATGGTTGAAGTCTTTACGGTCCGACATGTATATAAATGAGTCGGTGAGTATTGTAAGTGATTTGGTTCATGCACAGGTTCAAACCGTACATAAATAGTACCTTGCGATTGCTAAGGAGGGATTGGTTAACTTATTAAATTCCGTTAAAGATGCAACCTGAGAAGAAGTGGTATGCTGTTTACACAAAACCCAGGTGGGAGAAAAAAATCGATGCCGCTTTGATTAAAAAAGGAGTTGAAAGCTGGTGCCCCCTGCAAAAAATTGAAAAGCAATGGAGCGACAGAAAAAAAATAATCGAGGATCCTCTTTTCAAATCCTATGTATTTGTAAGAATAGATGTTACTGAACGTACAAAAGTATTAATGACGGATGGCCTGCTAAACTTTGTGTATTACCTGGGAAAGCCCGCTGTTATTAAGAATGAAGAAGTGGCAATTATCAAAAGCTACCTCGCCGAAAAAGATGCCACCATCTCTATTTTTTCGAAAGAAGGGTTTATGGAAGATGCCAAAATAAAAGTGAACCATGGGGTATTCATGGGCAATGAGGGTACCGTATTAAGAGGCGGCAAGAAAAAAGTATACGTAAAACTGGAAAGCCTTGGACAGGTGATGGTGGTTGAGTTTCCGGCTGAATATTTATCGCTGAAATAGCATCTGTTATCAGATATCCCAGTTAATTATTTCGTTGGCCCATTCTTTCCGGTAAGGCGTAACCATACGGATATAATTATCCGTATATCCCTCCATCATCCCGTTTTTTTCAAAAGCTTCAAACAGTACTTTTCTGCTTTGTCCGCTATGCTGCTTTGTGAAGTATTGCATCTTCCTATAAGAAAGGTTGCGCAATATTTTATTTCTTTCATTTCTTACTGCAACTGGTATCACAGGTTTGATTTCCAGGGCTTTGGTATTATCCCGTTCAGAATAAGTAAATACGTGCAGGTAGGAAATGTCCAGCGACTGAAGAAATTCAAAAGTTTCTGTAAAGTGGGCGTCTGTCTCACCGGGGAAGCCCACAATCACATCCACCCCAATGGCACAATGCGGTATCAGGGTTTTAATTAACTTAACCCTGTCTGCATATAGTTCCTTTTTATACCGTCTTCTCATCAGGGCCAGTATCTCATTGCTGCCACTTTGCAGGGGGATATGGAAATGGGGCATGAACTTATCACTATCAGCCACCAATGTTATTATTTCGTTGGTGAGCAAATTGGGTTCAATGGATGAGATGCGGTAGCGTTCAATACCTTGTACCGCATCCAGCGCTTTTACCAGGCCGAAAAAATTTTCAGATGAGTGGCTGCTGCCTTCGGGGCCTTTTCCAAAATCGCCAAGGTTTACACCGGTAAGCACAATTTCTTTCACGCCATCGGCAGCCAATTTTTTTGCATACCCAACCACTTTATCAACCGTATCGCTCCGGCTTTTGCCCCTTGCCATTGGAATGGTACAGAAAGAACAGGTATAATCGCAGCCATCCTGCACTTTTAAAAAAGTACGGGTACGGTCGTTTTGTGAGAAAGAGGCATTAAATCCACTTACTTCTTCAATATCACAACTACTTATTTTAGTGGGGTCCCCTTTGGCCAATTCGCTGATATGCCGGGCGATATTGAATTTTTCAGCAGCGCCCAAAACCAAATCAACACCCGGTATAGAGGCAATTTCCGCGGGTTTTAATTGTGCATAGCAACCCGTAATCACCACAAAACTGTCTGGCGCTTTTCTTTGAATCCGTCTTACCAGGTGGCGGCATTCCTTATCGGCATTGTCTGTAACAGAACAGGTATTGATCACATACACATCAGCCAGTTCATCAAATCCCCTCTTTTCAAATCCCTCCGCCTCCAGTAAACGGCCAAGGGTGGAGGTTTCTGAAAAATTTAATTTACAACCCAGGGTATGAAAGGCTACGGTGCGCTTTGTATCCATGGCGCAAAGGTAGGAGTTTGGAGCGCCTCACGAAACCCCCCACTCCAAACTCCAAACTCCAAACTCACCCATAACGTTTTCTTAAAATACTCAATTCTCCCCCCTCCATTTCACATTTTAGGATTATTAAGGTATGTTTGCCAGTCTTAAAAAACCAAAACCAATGCAGTTTAAGAAGATCAATAACCTTGTTGGATGGGTAGTATTCCTGATTGCCTCTACCGTTTACATTTTAACCGCCGAAGCCGGTGGTAGTTTTTGGGATTGCGGCGAATTTGTAAGTAGCTGTTTAAAATTACAGATACCACACCCACCGGGAGCCCCGTTATTTGTATTACTCGGCCGTTTATTTATTGTATTCTTTGGCGATAATCCACTCACAGCAGCCAAAGCCGTGAATATAATGAGTGCATTGGCCAGTGGTTTTACCATTTTATTCCTTTTCTGGACCATCACACACTTTGCAAGGCGTATAGTAAAAGTGAAAACAGGTGATGCGATTACTGCCTCACAAATATGGTCAATTATGGGTGCAGGCGCGGTGGGCGCGCTGGCCTATACTTTCAGTGATTCTTTCTGGTATAGCGCTGTGGAAGGTGAAGTATATGCCCTCTCGTCTTTCTTTACCGCCATCGTATTCTGGGCCATCCTTAAATGGGAAAACCATGCCGATGAACCGGGGGCCGATCGTTGGATCGTGTTTATATTTTTCCTGATGGGCTTATCAATTGGTGTTCACCTGCTGAACCTGTTAACCATCCCCGCTATTGTGATGGTCTATTATTTTAAACGGAGGGATTCTTTTGATTATACTACCGTACGTAAGTGGTTCCTGCGATTCGCGGCCATTGGCGGTTTACTGGCTTTTATTTTCACCCTGGCCGGGGCCTCTGCCGAAGCGAATGAAAATGTTCCACTTGACGGAACCATGTCCGCCTTAGTTATTTTTGGCACACTGGCGGCTATCGGCCTTTTATTTTTATTGGAGCGATATAGTAAGGGCAATAAAGCTAACTATGGCGGCACGTATATTTTCTTTTTAATTGGTTGTGCTATTACCGGCGTAGTTCAGGTTGGCGTAATACAGTATTCTATAAAACTGGCCGGTACTTTTGACCGCTGGTTCGTAAATGATTTTGGCCTGCCCTTTTTCTCAGGATTTATTTTCTTCTTTGTAGCGCTGGCGGTTTTAATCTGGTACGGACTTAAACTGGCCGCAAAAAAATCGTGGGGTTATCTCCGTTTGGGCTTATGGTGTTTTTCTTTCATGCTCGTGGGTTATAGTACTTATGTAACCACCATGATTCGTAGTAATGCCAACCCTTCTGTGGATATGTATAATGTAGATAATCCCATTAGCCTGGTTGGGTATCTTGGCCGTGAACAGTATGGTGATTTTCCACTTTTTTATGGACAGAAATTTACTTCTGAGGCGGTTGATGTGAAAAATACCGGTATGCGTTATCAGAAATCAAATGGTAAGTATATTGAACTGGGACAGGATAGGAAATATGTATACACGGCAGAAGACAAAATGGTATTCCCCCGGGTTTGGGACCCCAGCAATGATCAGAATCATGCGGATTATTATGCTTATTATTTAGGGATTAACCGCCTGAAAGATGGCAAATACGAAAGGGCGCCCACGCAGGCCGATAATATTAAATTCTTTGCCGGTTACCAGGTTTACTGGATGTATTTCCGCTATTTTATGTGGAACTTCTCCGGTAAGCAAAACGATAACCAGGGCCTTTTTGCAGGTAATGTGCGGGATGGCAACTGGATAACCGGTATCGCACCTATTGATAATTTTTTATACGGCAATCAGGACAGTATGCCGGATAGCCTCAAGAACAATAAAGCCCATAATAAACTGTTTCTTTTACCTTTTATACTGGGTTTGCTGGGGCTATTCTACCAATTCAAACAAAAAGGGGATGACGGCATCGTAAGTTTCCTTTTATTTTTCTTTACCGGCTTCGCCATTGTATTGTACCTAAACCAGGCCGGCTATCAGCCACGTGAGCGTGACTATGCTTATGTGGGAAGTTTTTATGCTTTTGCTATTTGGATAGGATTGGGTGTACTGAAAGTTCGCGATTGGTTTGGCTCAAAACTATCACAAACTACCGCGGCATCACTTGCCACCGTTGTTTGTTTGCTGGCAGTGCCTGTAATAATGGCACAGCAGGAATGGGACGACCACGACAGAAGTAAGAAAGTATTACCCAGGGACCTGGCCAAAGATTACCTGGAAAGTTGCGCACCCAATGCCATCTTGTTTAGTTATGGCGATAATGATACCTATCCTTTATGGTATGCACAGGAAGTAGAAGGGATACGTCCTGATATACGTGTCATTAATTTTAGTTTGCTGGGCATTGACTGGTATATCAATGAACTTCGATATAAAGTAAACCAGAGCGACCCAATAGATGTAATCTGGACACCCGAACAGATTATAGGCGGTAAACGCGATTATATTTTATATCACCCCAAAGAAAATATTCCGGAAGACAGGTATTATGATCTCTATGATATGATGAAAAACTATGTAGGCAGTGATGATCCTGCGGTGAAGGAAGATAGGGGTGGTGGAGAAGCATTGAATACCTATCCGGTAAAAAAAGTGTCTGTTCCGGTTGATAAATTACTGGTTCAAAAAAATGGAACCGTAAATGCGACGGATAGTGTAGTGAGTGAGTTGCGTTTTGATATTCCAAAGGGTGCAATGGTTAAGAACGACCTTGCCTTACTTAATATTATCGCTGCCAATAAATGGAACAGGCCCATTTATTTTACCAATCCTGGCGCCGAACTGGGCTTTGACCAGTATATACGCAGGGATGGACTTAGTTTCCGTTTAGTACCTGTGATGAACAGCCGGGTAAATACAGACTGGATGATGGATAAAGCGATGAACAAATTCGCTTTTGGTAATGCAAATGTGAAAGGCCTTTATTTTGATGAAGAAAACCGCAGGCACCTGAATACCATTCGGAGTGCTTATGCTGAACTTGCCATTGATCTGGTTAGCAAAGGACGAAAGGAGGATGCCAGAAAAGTGTTGGAGAAAGCGGATAAAATGCTTGATCAATCTAATTTTGCCTATGGAATGACAAGCCGTGGCAATATGCATAACCGAACCTCTCTTTTATTCCTGGAAGCTTGCTATATGGCTGAAGATACTACCCTGATTAAAAAAGTAGCTACTTCAGTGAAAACCGATCTGCAGCAACAGATCCGGTATTATAATACACTGGAAGGAGTTAAAGCCGAAAATATGTCGGAAGAAAGAAGATCGGCCGATACTTACCTGAAAGGGGTTGAACAAATACAAACCCTATATAATCCGCGTATCCAGATTCCGGGTAAACTGATGTTGGCTGATACTGCTAAGGATAGGGGTAATAGGTAGTTGGGAGTTGGGAAGTAGATAGATTCGAAATAAACAGGATACAAGGCAGCCGGGTGTAACACCCGGCTGTTTCTTTTCTTATATAAGAACTTTTCTGTTCTTTGGCTGTTAAATAGGGACACAAATTTTATTGCATACTTCTTTTTTGTAGTTTACAGATATGATCGGACACCGGTTTACCAATTTTGATCCCAATGAAAACGGCAAGAGCAAGTTTGAACAATTGCTCGACCTGTTTATTCAATTACTCACTTATACAAATGGTGACGCGGGCGAAGCCCTGCAATGGCTGAATGAACTCGATGTTAAATACCAGCTCACCAATGATGCGTACGGCATGGGTGATTTTATTGACGACCTGAAACAGAATGGGTATATGCAGGAAAACAGCCTGGATGATAGTTTCACTATCACCGGTAAATCTGAGCAAGCCATCCGTAAAAAAAGCCTGGAAGAAATATTCGGTAAGCTCAAAAAAACGAAACAGGGAAACCACCAGACATTCAAACCCGGACAGGGAGATGAACTGAACCCGGATACCCGACCTTTTCAGTTTGGAGATATGCTCGAACAGATCGATTTTACAGAAAGTATTCGCAATGCACAAATCAATCATGGCATCGAAAATTTCTCCATGCATGAAGATGATCTACAGATTAGAGAAACTGATTTTAAAACACAGACCTCTACCGTTTTAATGATTGATATATCTCACTCCATGATCTTATATGGTGAGGACAGGATTACGCCCGCGAAAAAAGTGGCGATGGCGCTGAGTGAACTGATTACCACCAAATACCCCAAAGACACACTGGATATTGTGGTGTTTGGAAATGATGCATGGACGATTGAAGTGAAGGATATTCCTTATTTACAGGTAGGCCCCTTTCATACCAATACAGTAGCGGGCCTTGAATTAGCCATGGATTTACTACGCAAAAGAAAAAATCCGAACAAACAGATATTCATGATCACAGATGGGAAACCTACCTGTTTAAAGATTGGTAAAAAATATTATAAGAATGGGTTTGGCCTCGACAGAAAAGTAGTTAACGGTTGCATTAACCTGGCAGCGCAATGTAAAAAGCTGAAAATACCCATCACTACTTTCATGATCGCCTCTGATCCTTACCTTCAAAAATTTGTGCAGGAGTTTACAGAAATGAATAATGGAAAAGCATTCTTTGCATCCCTGGATAAACTGGGGGCATTTGTATTTAAAGATTTTGAAAGTGGGAAACGGAAACAGGTGTATTAGGACTGACGACTCACGAAAAATAATGTAAATAATGTAAAATAGTCTAAATCATCATGGACATACAAAAGATAAAAACGCTCGGTCAATTACAAAAAAGCGGCTATCGGCCTAAATCGGTTAAAGAAGAGATCAGGGATAACCTGATTGGGTGTATACGAAATAAAGAAAATCCTTTTACAGGGATTTTGGGTTATGAGGATACAGTGATACCGGATACAGAAAGGGCTTTGCTGAGCAGGCACAATATTCTATTTCTTGGATTGCGCGGACAGGCAAAAACAAGAATGGCCAGGCAGATGGTGGACCTGCTGGATGAGTATATGCCCATCATCGCAGGCAGTGAGGTAAATGATGATCCGTTAAAACCCCTGAGTAAGTTTGCCAGGGACCAGATAGCGGAACATGCTGGTGATACACCCATACAATGGGTTCATCGTTCTGAACGATATGGAGAAAAGCTGGCAACGCCTGACGTAAGTGTGGCAGACCTGATTGGAGATATTGACCCGATCAAGGCGGCAAATATGAAATTGAGTTTCGCGGATGAAAAAGTAATTCACTATGGTATTATTCCAAGAAGTAACAGGGGCATATTTGTAATTAATGAATTACCCGATCTGCAGGCAAGAATACAAGTGGCTTTATTTAATATTTTACAGGAAGGAGATATACAGATACGTGGGTTTAAACTGCGTATGCCCCTGGATATCCTTTTTGTATTTACAGCGAACCCGGAAGACTATACCAATCGTGGCAGTATTGTTACACCGCTGAAAGACAGGATTGAGAGCCAGATATTAACGCATTATCCGAAAGACATTGAAACAGCCCTGGCCATCACTGAACAGGAAGCGGATATTTTACCCACACAAAAAGAAAGAGTAATCGTTAGTGATCTCATCAAACGACTGATTGAGCAAGTTGCTTTTGAAGCGCGGGCCAATGAGTATGTAGATAAGAAAAGTGGCGTGAGCGCCCGTTTAACCATTGCCGCTTATGAAAATGCCATCAGCGGCGCTGAACGTAGGGCCATCATACATAATGAAGAACAAACCCAGGTCTGGATCAGTGATTTGTCTGGAATCATCCCATCCATCACCGGTAAAATAGAATTGGTGTATGAAGGGGAACAGGAGGGCCCTTACCAGGTTGCGGTAAACTTAGTGGATAAATCAATCCGCACACAGTTCATACAGTATTTCCCCAATCCGGATCAGGTAAAGAAGAAAAGAAATACCGGTAAAAAACCTGTTGAAGAAAAATCAGCACCCAGTCCGTATAAAGCAATCACCCATTGGTTTAATACAGGCAATCACCTGGATATTTTATTGGATATGAAAGATGCCGAAAAGATCGCGGCGCTATATAAAGTAGATGGACTGTATGGGTTTGTAAAAAAATATTTTCCTCATGCCAACGAAAAAGAAAATGCCTTACTGATGGAATTTGTATTGCATGGTCTTGCTACTTATTCTATAATCAGTAAAAAAGTAGTTAACGGCACGATCGGGTTCAAAGACCTGATGGGTAGTATGATGAATTTAAGTTCGGAAGATTTTAATGAAGAGGAGGATTAATTAAATCAGCTCTTTCAATTTTTCAACAACCCTATCTATTTCTTCTTTTGTATTATGCTTGCAAAAAGAGAAACGTACAGTAACCTGGTTGGGATTATTATTGATGGCACGGATGACATGTGATCCCTGATCGGCCCCGCTGGTACAGGCACTGCCGCCACTGGCACAAATATGATTGATATCAAGGTTAAAAAGGAGCATTTCGCTTTTATCTGTTTTGGGAAAGCTGGCGCTCACTACTGTGTAAAGACTGCTGCCTAAAGGATCGCCGTTAAAGGAAACACCTAGGATATTTGTTTGCAGCTTCTCCATCAGGTACCCTTTCAGGCTTTTGATATACGTACTGTCACGCTCAAAATTTTCTGTAGCCAGTTGAAGCGCTTTGGCAAAGCCTACAATGCCATAAATATTTTCCGTTCCCGCACGCATATTTCTTTCCTGGCTACCGCCATACACAAAGGGGTTGATCTTTATATTTTCATTGATATACAACAAACCTACCCCCTTAGGGCCGTGAAATTTATGACCGGCAGCAGTTACAAAATGAACTGGTGTATTCCGGAGATCAAACGGGAAATGCCCAACTGTTTGAACAGTATCACTGTGAAAAATGGCATTATAGGCCGTACAAAGCGTGCCCACTTTTTGTATATCCAGCATATTCCCAATCTCATTATTGGCATGCATCAGGGTAACTAAACATTTCTCATTACGCGCTGCTAATAATTTTTCGAGGTCATCCAGGTCAATATGTCCATCAGGCAATAGTTTCACATAACTCAATGCGGCTTCACCTGTATGCGATAAGCGCTCAATTGTATGGGTAGTAGCATGGTGCTCAATGGGTGAGGAAATGATGTGTTGGCAACCCAGGTCGCGAACGGAAGCTGTTATCGCCGTATTACTGCTTTCGGTACCACCACTGGTAAAAAATATTTCCGCGGGATGTGCATTCAGTATTTTTGCAACCGTTTTCCTCGCGTTTTCGATGGCCATCCTGCTCTCACGCCCATAACTGTAAATCGAAGAAGGATTTCCAAAATGAGTGGTTAAATAAGGCATCATGGCAGCCAATACCTCCGGATCAAGCGATGTGGTAGCGGCGTTATCGAAATAAATTCTTTCCATAAGGTGCAAAAATAAGAAATTATCTTCCTCACATCGCTTCCCTGATATCCTGCATAAGTTTTTGTGCAATATTGGAGGCGGTCGTTTCAAAATTACTTTCGGCGTAGATACGGATAATCGGTTCTGTATTGCTGGTGCGTAGATGCACCCAATCATGTTCAAATTCTATTTTCAAGCCATCTTCTGTATTAATCCGGTTCTTTTTATATTTTTTCCTGATATGATCGAATATTTTTTTCAGGTCAAATCCCGGCGCCAATTCAATTTTATTCTTACTCATGAAATAATCGGGATAGGTATTGCGTAATTGCCTGGCCGATTTCTTTTGTTTGGCCAGGTGGGTAAGGAATAAAGCGATGCCAATCAGGGCATCTCTGCCATAATGCAGATCGGGTACAATAATGCCACCATTGCCTTCACCACCTATTACCGCGTTTACCGCTTTCATTTTATTTACCACATTTACTTCTCCTACCGCGCTGGGTGAATATTCGCCTCCGTGTTTGATGGTTACATCTTTCAATGCACGCGTAGACGACATATTGCTAACGGTATTTCCTTTTCTATTTGCTAAAACATAATCAGCTACTGCTACCAGTGTATACTCTTCTCCAAATAAACTGCCATCTTCGCAAACAAAACAAAGCCTGTCAACATCCGGGTCTACCGCGATGCCGAGGCCTGCCTTTTGTTTTTTTACTTCATTGCACAATTCCAGCAGGTTTTCGGGCAGCGGTTCAGGATTGTGTGCGAATTTTCCGTTCACTTCGCTGTTTAATACCGTAAAATCAGTTACCCCCAATGCTTTTAACAGGATGGGCACCGCGATGGCGCCGCTGCTGTTGATGGCGTCAACAATGATTTTAAATTTTGCTTTTTTGATAGCCGCGATATCTACCAAAGGATAGTTTACAACCGCGTCAATATGTTGTTGGAATAACTGATCATTGGCGCTGTAATTTCCTAACTGATCTACTGAGGCAAATACAAAATCTTCTTTAGCCGCGATATCCAACACTATCGCACCCGCCTCTGCGCTGATAAATTCTCCTTTGCTGTTTAATAATTTTAAGGCATTCCATTCCTTCGGGTTATGGCTGGCCGTAAGAATAATACCACCGGCCGCTTTTTCAAATACTACAGCCATCTCAACAGTTGGTGTGGTAGTTAAACCAAGATCAATTACGTCAATGCCCAGTGCATTTAAAGTGCTTATCACCAGTCGCTGAACCATTTCACCGCTGATTCTTCCATCGCGGCCTATAATAACTTTCCTATTGTCAGACTGTTGGGATAACCAGGTACCGAAGGCGGCTGTAAAACGTACAACGTCCAGTGGACTTAACGTATCACCGGGCCTGCCTCCAATGGTTCCCCGAATGCCGGAAATGCTTTTGATCAATGCCATAAAATGAACTTAAAATGGAGTGCAAACATAATAGAAATTTTTTGTTTGCCCCCCGGCCCTAATTTTGCAGCATAAAGAAATGATATGCCGGACAAAGCCTGGTACAAGAATTGGTTCAATTCGCACTACTATCACGTATTATACCAGCATAGGGATGATGAGGAAGCTTTTCGGTTTATACGAACCCTTATTGAGTACCTGAAGCCTGTTCCCGGTAGTACCATGGTGGATGTGGCATGCGGAAAGGGAAGGCATAGCAGGGTATTGGCTGATATGGGATTTGATGTTACCGGCATTGATCTTTCTGCCGCTTCTATTGAAGAAGCCAAAGAGGGGGAAGATGAGCGTCTACATTTTTTTGTACATGATATGCGACTCCCTTTCTGGATAAATTATTTTCACTTCGCTTTTAATTTTTTTACCAGTTTTGGCTACTTTAAAACGAGAAGGGAGCATGATAATGCCATTCGAACCATTGCACAGAGCCTAATGCCTGATGGCATTTTTGTGATTGATTACCTGAATGTTCATTTTGAGGAAGTACGCATGGAAAAATCTGTTGCCACAATCCTGGAAGGCATTACATTCCATATTACCAAATGGCAGGATGAGGCGCATTTTTTTAAACAGATCCAGGTCACTGACACGGAAAATAAAACGCCGAAACACTTATTTACAGAACGCGTTGCCAAATTTTCACTTGGTGATTTTATAGATATGCTCGCATCCCAGGGAATGCAGGTACAGGAAGTTTTTGGCGATTACCGCCTGAACAGGTATGATGTAAAAAAATCTCCGAGAATGATCATTATTGCCAGGAAGCAATAACGAATCAAAAAATATTGGATAAACAGTTATTTATTAAAGCCTTGTTACAGGGATGCCTGGTAACTCTCCTACAAATACTATCTTTAACGTCTTATGTTATCCTTACTACTGTTAATGAACTCTTTAGAAAAAATAGCGGCCTGGCTTCATCAATGGGATACTTATTTGTTTCTGAAGATCAACACGGTTTGGACACTTCCCTTCCTGGACGGTGTATATCCCTGGTTGCGTGAGGCCAATGCATGGGTGCCATTGTACCTGTTTATGCTGCTTTTTGTGATACTGAATTTTAAAAAGAAGGCGATTGCCTGGATACTTTTTGTGGTGATAACCCTTACACTAACTGACCAAATCAGCAGTAACCTGGTTAAAAACTGGTTTGCCCGCCCCAGGCCCTGCAATGATCCCTTATTGATGAGCCAGGTGCGATTATTACTTGACCATTGTTCAGGTGGGTATAGTTTTACTTCTTCGCACGCGACCAATCATTTTGGGTTTGCCATCTTTGTCTTTATTACGGGTAAGCCGATGTTAAAAAAATGGGGATGGCTATTTTTTCTCTGGGCGGCTACGATCAGTTATGGCCAGGTCTATGTTGGCGTGCATTACCCGTTGGATATAGTATGTGGCGCTTTGTTAGGATGTGGAATTGGCTACCTAACCGCGGGCTTCTTTACTAAAAAATACGGATTACTTACCTTTACTACCCAGTAACCCGGCAAACCATGATCTCAAACCGATTATTTTATTTTGTTTTACTGGCTTGCGGATTTACTGCACTGTTAGGCGTAATCCTGGTTCCCTTAATGGATATTGATGCCTCTCAATACGCGTCTATCAGCAGGGAAATGCTGGATAACAAAAGCTATTTGCAATTGTTTGACCAGGGCCATGATTACCTGGATAAGCCCCCGATGCTTTTCTGGTTATCCGCCATCAGTATGAAATTATTGGGTGTGTATGATTGGTCATACCGACTGCCTTCTTTTTTGTTTGCCATGCTTGCCGTTTATGCAACCTATCAATTTGCCCTGTTATTTTACCGAAAAGAGATCGCACAGTTAAGTGCCATGGTACTAGCCGGTTCACAGGCCCTATTTTTAGTTACACATGATGTAAGGTGTGATACCATGCTAATGGGGTGGGTTGCCTTTTCGCTTTGGCAGATGGCAGCCTGGTATCAAACCAATCACTGGAAACATTTTTTGCTGGCATTTATCGCCATCGCCGGTGGTATGATGACAAAGGGCCCTATCGCATTGATGGTTCCGGTATTTGGGTTAGTACCGCATTTTATTTTGCGAAGAGAATGGAAGCGGCTTTTTCGTTGGGAATACCTTTTAGGGGCAGTACTGATAGCCATTCTGCTGGTACCGATGAGTATGGGTCTATACCAGCAATTTGACCAGCACCCTGGAAAATTGATCAATGGGGTAGCCATCCAATCCGGCTTGCGTTTTTATTATTGGACACAAAGTTTTGGCAGATATACAGGAGAGAATGTATTTAATGAAATGAATCATTTTACTTTTTTACTTGAAAATATGTTCTGGAGTTTTTTGCCATGGATATTTTTCTTCCTGATTGGATTAGTGCTTGCTTTGAAAGAAATAATCTCTAAAAAATTCAGGTTAGCAGCCAATGAAGAATGGATTACTACCGGCGGATTCATCATTACCTATTGCATTCTTGCCAGGAGCCAGGCACAGTTGCCACATTATATTTTTGTTGTTTTTCCGCTGGCGGCGGTTATTACAGCTAAATTTTTATATCGTTTATTATATACAGACGGGTTAATGAAATGGAGAAAGCCACTTCTCATTTTTCATTCCGTTATCTTTGCCTTATTATGGGTGGCGGTGATCGCGCTTATGGCATTGCCTTTTAAAGAGGTACCCGTTTATGTAGTGATACTGGCTGTATCCTGTTTGCTGTTTTTTTTCCGGTTCCTTTTTTATAAGCCCCGCCAATTTCCTGTTTTGCTAACCGTTTCCTTATATACTGTTTTGGGAGTGAATATTTTTCTGACTACTAATTTTTACCCCAATTTATTACAATATCAATTAGGCAATGTAGCCGGAAAATTTATACATGATCATGCTATCCCAAAAGATAAGATCAGTTTGTACGGTGTTAAAACAGGCAGGTCATTGTCTTTTTATGGACAACGGTTATTTACAGAAAAGAAAAGTGTGCTGGATTTTGAGGCGGCTGATGTAGTGTTAACCAGTAAGGACAGTAGCGCTGTTTTTCAGCGATCTTTTCCCAAAATGAAACGGATGCTCGAAGGGAACCACTTTGGGGTAAGTATCCTTACCCTGCCTTTTTTGAATCCGGCTACCCGTGAAAAAGAGCTGGCCAAATATGTAATCATTGATCTTGATGGGAAATTTTAGCCTATTTGCGCCCTATTAAGTAGTTTTAAAGGAATAAACATGACTGAAATTATTATCATACTAATACTAATCATCATCAATGGCCTGTTTTCGATGGCCGAGATCGCATTGGTATCCGCGCGTAAAGCCAGGCTGGAAGGGCAGGCAATTAAGGGTGATCCGGAGGCCAAACGGGCATTGGCACTGGCCAATCATCCTGAAACATTTTTATCTACTGTTCAAATAGGAATTACACTGATCGGGGTATTAACGGGCATCTATTCCGGAGATAGTTTTAAGCAGCCTTTACAGGAATGGTTACAGCAGTTTGCCATTCTTCAACCCTATAGCAGCTCAATTGCCACTACTTTTATAGTGATCGTATTAACCTATCTCTCCATGGTACTTGGAGAGCTGGTACCCAAACGGATTGGACTGAGCAGTCCGGAAAAAATCGCCAAATCAGCAGCCGGTCCCATGCGTATTATTTCATGGGTTACTTTCCCCTTTACCTGGTTATTAGGTATCAGCGCTAATTTCCTGATCCGGTTAATGAATATTCGAACCAGTGATAACCAGGTAACAGAAGAGGAGATCAAAGCCATCATCAGCGAAGGAACGGAGCATGGCGCTATTGAAGAAGCGGAACAGGATATTATTGAAAGGGTATTTCATCTTAGCGACCGGAACATTACTTCACTGATGACCCACCGAAGTGATATTATCTGGATCGAAGGCAGTAAAACGGTTGCAGAGGTTAAACTGGCATTGGATGATGTAGTGCATTCTGTTTACCCGGTTTGTGAAAAAAATGTTGATCATATCAAAGGAAGTGTAAGCATTAAGGATCTTTTTTCATCCGATCCTTCAGCCACCGTTTTTTCTATCATGAAAGAAGCCATGTATGTACCCGAAAACAATACGGCATACCAGGTATTGGAAAAGTTCCGGCGAACCAAAATTCACCAGTGTTTTATCGTGGATGAGTATGGATCCGTGCAGGGACTAATGACCCTGAATGATATACTGGAAGCCATTGTGGGCGATATTCCGCAGGAGGAAGATGAAGACTATCAAATAGTGGAAAGGGCAGATGGCTCTTACCTGATTGATGCACAAATTCCATTTTATGATTTCCTGGTGAAGTTTGATAAAACAGAATGGATGATGGAAGGCGATCAGGACTTTGATACACTGGCCGGCTTCATCATTCATGAGCTTGAAAAAATTCCGGTAACGGGTGATACCATGGATTGGAAAGTATTCCGGTTCGAGATTGTAGATATGGATAATCACCGGATTGATAAGATATTGGTTACGCTCAATAAACCATTTGGAATTGCCTGATAGTATCATAAAAATTAACCCGGACAATAAAGTCTTACCCAATTTGCCAATCCCTGGCTTACTAAGAAAGCTATTTTCAAACCCCTCTCAGAAAGCAATTTCGGCATGGCTATTCGGATTATCCAGTTTATAACTCTTATCTTTATTTCCACTCTTTACATGTATAATATTACTCTGCGCTTTCTCAAAATCATATAATAGGGTACAGTCAATTTCCAGTTTAGTAAGCTTACTCACTTTCGGGATTTCAAAATAACTCCACACACTTTCTTTTTGTATCTCATGACCAACATAACTGAAAATGCCCGGCTGACCGTTTACTTGTATGCTTAGTTTCTTAGAGATATAGTTACTGATCTGCTTGTCCAGAAATGCGGGATCGGCAGGGTTTACCATATCTAGTTTCGTAGTAGTGTATTTTTGCAGGGTCTTTTCCAGGTCCTCCGTAAATACCCGTACACTGATCTCTACGGTAGCTTCTTTCGTATTATGATTTATTTCAATAACGGAAACGAAAAATGGGTGTATCATCGATACAAGACCCGTCAGCAACCATTGAACCATTATATTTACCATTCAAACTTGTTTTTTTCTCAGTACAAATGTCATCATTAATTTGAACTCCGCACATGAATGATTTTGGATTATATTTTAACATTGGCTATAAGCATATTGCCGGTCTGAGGGGGATTGACCATATTCTTTTTGTGGTGGCCCTCTGCATCCGTTACCAGTTCATTGACTGGCGCAAGCTGCTCATTCTGATAACCGCATTCACTATCGGGCATTCCATTACACTCGCTTTGAGTGTTTTTGAAATAGTTGACTATTCAGTAAAGTGGATTGAATTCCTGGTTCCGGTTACTATTGTTATCACGGCTATCAGCAATGTATTTGTTAAAAAATTTGTTTTTAAAAGAAAATTTCCGCTCATTTATTTCCTGGCTTTGTTTTTTGGGTTGGTGCATGGATTAGGTTTTAGCAACTATCTGAAAAGTCTGTTAGGGTCAGAGCATACTGTTTTTTGGCAATTACTGGCTTTTAATGTGGGACTGGAAGTGGGGCAGTTGCTGATTGTAACCGGCGTTTTACTGATTTCCTTTATATTCGTAAATATTCTGAAGTTCAACCGCAGAGAATACCTGTTGGCCGTTTCCGCCGGTATTTTCGCGTTAGCCCTTCAGATGGCAATCGATAGATTTTTACCTTTATTAAACTGAAGCGACAATGAAAAAACTACTGTTCCTGTTTATGTTGATGTGTTCGGTATTGGCGATTGAAGCGCAAAATATCCGAAACAATCCCAGTTCCAATCATGGAAATAAGTTTGAAGAGTTAGGTACCATTCTGCCTACTCCCAACGAGTATCGTACCGCCAGTGGGGCACCCGGACCAAAATACTGGCAGCAAAGGGCGGATTATACGATTAAATGTGAACTGGATGAAGCCAATCTGAAACTGAAAGGCAGTGAAACGGTTACTTATTTCAACAATTCACCCGATGTGTTAACTTATATCTGGTTACAGGTAGATGAAAATGAACACAGCACGGTTAATAATGCTAACTACCAGGATGCCAGTGTTATTGGCAAACAGGTTACTGTTGCCACCATTGAAAAAATGGAGGCACAGAAAGCAGATAATGGGTATGGTCATATTATTTCAAAACTAACCGATGCAACAGGCAAATCCTTATCTTATACCATCAATAAAACGATGATGCGTATTGATCTGCCTGCTCCGCTAAAACCCGGGCAGCAATTTATTTTTAACCTTGACTGGTCATATAAAATTCCTGACCGTATGGCATTTTTTGGTCGTGGTGGCTATGAGCTTTTTCCGGAAGATGGCAACAGCCTTTTCACCATGGCTCAATGGTATCCCCGCCTATGCGTGTACAGCGATTTTCAGGGATGGCAGAACAGGCAGTTTACCGGTCGCGGTGAATTTGCCCTCGCCTTCGGAAATTTTACGGTACAAATTACTGTACCTGCAGACCATGTAGTATTGAGTACTGGTCAATGCCAGAACTATTCCCAGGTTTTGTCTGCTGCCCAACTGGCCCGTTGGAACCAGGCACAAGTAGCAAAAGAACCAGTTGAAGTAGTAACACTTGCTGAAGCCGTTCAGGCAGAAAAACAAAAGTCTTCTCAGAAAAAAACATGGATATTCAAAGCAGAGAATGTGCGTGATTTTGCCTGGACATCCAGCAGGAAATTTATATGGGATGCCATGCCTGCTTATGTAGAAGGCAGGAAAGTGATGTGTATGAGTGGTTATGCTAAAGAAGCCTATGGTTTATACAGAAAATTTTCAACCAAAGTAGTAGCGCATACTATTAAATCGTATTCTAAATTTTCTATTCCTTATCCATACCCGGTAGCACAAAGTATCGAGTCATCAAACGGTATGGAATATCCAATGATCTGTTTTAATTACGGACGTACAGAAAAAGATGGTACTTATAGCGAGGCTGCCAAATTGGGGATGCTTGGTGTAATCATTCATGAAGTGGGACATAATTTCTTCCCGATGATTGTGAACAGTGATGAACGCCAGTGGTCATGGATGGATGAAGGCCTTAATTCATTTGTTCAATACCTGACCGAAGAATTGTACGATAATAAATTTCCATCCCGCATGGGTTCTGCTTCTACCATTGCGGGTTATATGCGTTTGCCGAAAGATCAGTTAGAGCCTATTATGACGAATAGCGAGAATATTATCAACTTTGGTCCGAATGCCTACACCAAACCGGCAACAGGGTTGAATATACTTCGCGAAACCATTATGGGACGAAAATTATTTGATTTCTCATTCAGGGAATATGCCAGGCGCTGGGCATTTAAACATCCAACCCCGGCCGATCTGTTCCGTACGATGGAAGATGCCAGTGGAGAGGACCTTGACTGGTTCTGGAGAGGATGGTTTTATGGTATTGATGCCTGTGATATAGCCATTGATTCAGTAAAATATGCCGTATTCGATCCGAATGCCGTGGCAACTGCCGGTGGTGGTATGGGTGGCAGAGGCGGACAGGGAGCTGTGGCTGGCGGGCCAAGGGGTATTGATAAACCTATGCTGAGTATTTTTGATGATATTTCTAAAATCAGAAACAGGGAAGATAAAAATATACTGTTCCTTACAGATGTTGATACCACTCTCCGTGATTTTTACTGGAGATACGCCAGGGGGTTCGAACCGTATGATTCTGTAACAAAAATAACTCCGCCCGCGGCTACTGCCCCGGAAGGCTTAAGCAACGCGGATAAAGCAAAATATGCCAATGTAAACCTGTATGAAATATCGTTCTCCAATAAAGGAGGATTAGTGATGCCGGTTATTGTAGAGTTTACATTTGAAGATGGCACGAAAGAAACAGAAAAAATACCTGCACAGGTATGGAGAAAGAATGAGAATGCGGTAACCAAAGTTTTTATGACAAGGAAAAAAGCAGTAAGTATTAAACTGGATCCGTTAAAAGAAACAGCCGACATTAACGAAGCGAACAATACCTGGCCAACCGTTTCGGAGCCAAGTAAATTCGCCATCTTTAAAGCAAGAACGGGTGTACGTGGTCAATCGCAGGGGTTGAATCCTATGCAGAACGCTAATCAGAATAGAAATAAATAAAAAAAATGTGAAATGTGAATTGTGAGTCGTGAGTCGTGTCTCACGACTCACGACTCACATTCATCCACCGGTTCTGCCATCACGCAATTTATTTTTTTTGCCGGAGGTCTTTTTCTCAAATTCCAATACCTCTTTGGTTTTGGATTTAACCGGTATTTTTATTCTGGTAGTATCGTTGGGTAATAAGGCTGGCTCTTTTACGGAGTCGATGGTACCTGGCTCAACCAGGTTATCCAGAAAATAGTGTTCTATTTTTATCTGCTGACCTGTGGGTGGATAAAAATATTTCCAGGTACCATGGCGCAAAGAATTGCCCTCATTTTTTATCACAACCCTTTCATATTTGTCAGGATCTTTGGGGTCCCTTACTTCAATGGTATCATAAGCCTTTGACGGATTAAATGCCCGCCAGTTCTCTTCCCTTTCCGGACCCGCAATGGTAAAATAGCGGCAGGCGCCATTCTTGTTCCCCCATTTATAATTTTCAATCGCTAACAGGTCGCCCATCAGGTTGAACTTTCTCCAAACACCTTCTTTACGGCCATTCATAAAAATACCTTCTTCTTCATAGCCGGGTTCACCACGCAAAGGGTTCACATGAACCATCCATTTTCCCTGTTTCAGTCCTTTCATATCTACCTTATCCAATGTATCGCCCGTAGCGCTGATCCTATAGGCAGCATACTGCCCCTGGGCGGCTATGGAAAATAAAATAAGCAATGGTAACAGAAGGAATCGCATAATCACTAAATTGGGTACTCTAATGTACAAATATTCAAAACTGCTATGAGAAAATTAACATTCCCCTTGTTATGGTTGCTGGCTATTGCCGGATATGCACAGGTAAAACCTACACCTGCGGCTGAACGTTTAAAATCAGGTTCACAACGAAAGGATTTGGTACAAAGATCACTGGTAAATCATACTTCATTCCGCAATATTGGTCCAAGCATCATGAGTGGAAGGGTGGCAGATCTGGACGTGAATCCTGTTGATCCTACTGAATTTTATATCGCCTATGCCTCTGGTGGGTTGTGGTATACCACCAATAACGGGCAGAGCTTTATACCGGTATTTGATTCCGCGGATGTGATCACTATTGGTGATATTGCCGTTAACTGGAAAACCGGAACTATCTGGCTGGGTACGGGTGAAGTAAACAGCAGCCGGTCTTCTTATGCCGGTATTGGTATCTATCGTTCTGCTAATAATGGTAAATCATGGGAGTATATGGGTTTACCTGAGAGTCATCATATCGGAAAAATACTATTACATCCTACAGATAATAATATAGTATGGGTGGCTGCATTAGGGCATTTATACTCTTCCAATAAAGAGCGGGGAATCTATAAAACGTCTGATGGCGGACAAACATGGAAACAAACTTTATTTATTGATGATAATACGGGAGGCATTGATATAGATATAGACCCTAAAAATCCAAATGATCTTTATGCAGCCATGTGGTATAGAACCAGGCGGGCCTGGAATTTTGAAGAGGGCGGCAAAACCAGTGGCATTTATAAAAGCAGGGATGGAGGGGATAGTTGGGAACTCGTTTCGAATGCGGGTAGTGGCTTCCCTTCCGGAGAGGGTGTGGGCAGAATTGGATTAGCCGTATCTCAACTAAATGGAAATGTGGTTTATGCCGTTATAGACAATAATTTCAGGCAGCCAGATACCGCTTTACGAAAAACAGATTCCACCCGGTATGTATTGCGCGATTTTAAGGACCTGAGTAAGGAACAGTTTCTGGCGCTTGACGATAAAAAATTAACTGCTTTTATTCAGGCACCCCGTAACGGCATCCCCGCCAAATATAGTGCAGCATCCATTAAAGCCGCGGTTAGCCAGGATCAGTTTCCGTCTTCGGTAATCTGGGATTACCTGTTTGATGCCAATACAGCTTTATTTGAAACACCCATCATCGGTTGTGAAGTTTACAGATCTGATAACGCGGGTAAAACATGGATAAAAACAAATACCAAGCCGCTTACCATGTACAGTACCTATGGCTACTACTTCGGAAAAATATTTGTTAGTCCTTCTAATGATAATAAAGTTGTCATTACCGGTTACGATATAGAAATGAGTACTGATGGAGGAAAAACATTTACCTATATAGGAGGAGATAATGTGCATGCGGATCATCATGCCGTATGGATTGATCCAAAAAAAGATAACCATATGATTATCGGGAATGATGGTGGCTGTAATATCACGTATGATAATGGGGCACATTGGTTCAAAGCCAATACGCCGGCGGTTGGCCAGTTTTATCATATAACTTTTGATATGGCTAAACCATATAATATTTATGGTGGTTTACAGGATAATGGTACCTGGCATGGCGCCAGTGATACAAAGGAAAACTATGAATGGTATGATACCGGTGAGAACCCGTATAAATTTATAGGAGGGGGTGATGGCATGCAGGTGCAGGTAGACCTGCGCGATAATAAAACCGTTTACAGTGGCTCGCAATTTGGCGCCTATAGCCGGCAAAACCTTACAACGCGCGAAAGAAAATCTGTAAGGCCATCCCGTGACCTGGGTGATCCGGCATTGCGATACAACTGGCAAACCCCCATTTTGCTAAGCAGACATAACCAGGATGTATTTTATTATGGCAGCAATAAATTTCACCGTTCCTTAAATAAGGGGGATAGTTCTATTGCATTAAGCGCTGATCTAACTACAAACCCATTACAGGGTGATGTGCCATTTGGTACAGCAACTACCATCGGTGAGAGTCCCTTGCGTTTTGGATTGATTTATGTAGGTACGGATGATGGAAATATCCAGGTAAGTAAAGATGGAGGATACAATTGGGAACGGATCATTCGCAAGCTACCCAGAGGATTGTATGTTAGCCGGGTTACTGCCAGCTCATTTAAGGAGGGCAGGGTTTATGCTTCACTGAACGGATACCGAAACGATAACTTTTTACCTTATTTATATGTGAGTGATGATTATGGCGCCAACTGGAGGTCTATTGGTAAAGACCTGCCTAATGAACCCATTAATGTGATCAAAGAAGATCTGACAAATGAAAACCTTTTATACATTGGTACCGATGGAGGGTTGTATGTGAGCATTGACGGTGGTAATAGTTCCATGATGTGGAACAAAGGATTACCGTATAGTGTACCTGTTCATGATATAGCTATACATCCCCGCGAAAATGAAATTATATTAGGCACTCATGGTCGTAGTATCTATATCGCTAAACTCGATGAAGCACAAAAAATAGCACATCAGCAAATTTCCTGGCATGAATAAAGGAGTTAGTAGATTGATCCCATACACGGCTGTTTTTCTTTCTTTGGTTAAAATGGAACCAGAAATAAATAGGTAAGGCTCAAATGTAGAACATTACTCTTTTTCAGCTTTCTTTTTAGTCAGGTATCTGTATAGATTACCTATAGAATGTGTAATCGTTCCTGAATTGTTTTCCACAACATTGGTAATGCGTAATTGTAATAAGGCACCCATGATTGCTTTGATGGGGCCATGTGTTATACCTGCCAATACTATTTTAGAGAGATAGCCAGCAATTAATCCCAAGGCAGTTCCAGTAAGGTTGTCTTTTATGACAGGTGTACTTATTACGTCTCTTAGGGAATTTTTTAATAGGTTCAGTGGCTGTAAACTATCACGGGTATTATTTATTTGGTCCTTCAATAATAGCCATTCTATTGCCTGCCTGCCTTCTAATGCTTGTATAGCAGCTTTTATATCCTCTGAAGTATGTATTGATTGCATGAATAATAATATAGTATTGTGTGTTAACCCATAAAAATACTCAAAACATTAGTCGAGTATCTGTCTAATAATCGTATTGTTAACGCTTGTTTTAATTATAGCTCCCCTAAAAAAAACAATTGTACCAATCAGCCCATAGAACATGGAAACCATTAGAAAACCATAATAAGTCTTTCCAGTCAGGTCTCCCAGCCAGAGCGCTATCGCTATGGTTAAGGTAAAAACAGAAACTGTTAATACAAATGCCAGCAATAGCCTGGAAGCTATTGCTGACAAAATATCTGCTGTTTTAAACAGTGACTTTAACTTAAGTAATTCAAGACTTGTTTTACTATACGTTTTAACGCATTCTAAAAGTGGTTCAATTCCATTGATAGTAGCTTGCATATAGCGGTATTTAAAAAGGTTAATAGTGATTAATTAGTCTACTTTGATTTTTTCAGTTTTGGCAGCTCCGTTTCCTACGAATGCGGTTGCTTTTTCTTTAATCACTTCAACTTCTTTTTTAACTTCCTCCAGAAAACCATCGAGTTTGTCTTTCATGGCTTCTGTCAGATCATCTCCTTTGTCTAAGATTTTCTTTCTTGTTTTGCTACCTTTATCCGGAGCAAATAGAATTCCAAGAATGCTGCCTGCTGCTGCGCCTAATAATAAAGCGCCAATTACTTTTCCGGTGTTATTAGATTGTTCCATTGTGTATATTTTTATATTTATTGTACGTTTTTAACAGTTAAATCCTTAAATGCTTTTCCCAGTTCTTCCAAATCGTGATTAAATTCTATTTTAAACTTTTCCCATTTGTCTTTACCATCTTCCTTATAATCATCCATTTTCTTCTTCATATCAGTATTTTTTTTCTCCAGTTCAGCTATTTTAATTTTATAATCAGCTTTAGCTACTTTTTTCTGGTCATCAATCCTTGCATTAAATTCTGCAATACTTTTTTCATTAGCGGCAATTCTTTCTGTTGCTTCTAAACGATATTTTGCAATATCTGCCTGGTATTCATCTGTTACCTTATCCAGTTTATTATTTGCTTCATCTACCTTCTGTTGTGCTTTTTCAACTTTTTCCTCAGAGGTATTACAGCCGGTTATTATACCTCCTGTGATAAGCAATGATGCCGTAAGCATTAAAATTGTTTTTTTCATTTTATTGGTTTGAAAGTTTGAGTGTGAATGTTGTTAGTTGTAGAAATGTGGTCATAGTTCAGAGATTACTTTATGAATTTCTTCTTTTGTTTTTCCCAGCTTTTCCTGAAGCCTGCCAAGCATTTCGTCTTGCTTACCTTCTACCAATAACAAATCATTATCAGTGAGCATGGCAAACCTTTGTTTCAGTTTTCCTTTTGTTTCGTTCCAGTTTCCTTTTAATTCGGTTAAATTTTTCATGATGTTATTTTCAATTGTTGAGTAATAAGTAGGATACAAAGTTTATGAATCCTGCTTATGTAATTGTTACACGATGAGCTTTAAATGTTGTATCATTCACATATTCAATTATAGGTAATTTCCGGTTTGGCAACTGATTAATTTATTATAAGATTAATTAGTGAAAGCTGTTTTAATTGCCTTAGTTAATGTCAATTTTGCCATTAAGTAACTTACTGTTGATTCTGCCCCCTGGTTTATATTAACATAATTATCTTCCAGTCCATCATAGCATCCACCTGTACAGGGATTATAGATGATCTGGGTAAGGTGATTATTTCCCTGAAACCAACTAAATGCAATCTTTATCTTATGCAGGTATTCCGGATTATGGTAGGCTTCGTAGAATTTTCCTAAGGCGATAATCGTATAGGCTACATCGATAGGTTGCTCACCGCCTATTACTGGCTCTGCCTGTATATTTTCTTTTTGTAGCCAGCCCTTATTAGAGATTACTTTTATGCTGTTTTTGATAAATATTTTTGATAGCAAAAAATTGAACGATTTATTCGCGATTTCCTGGTATATGGGTTCTCCTGTTGTAAACCAGGCACAGAGCATAGCTTCAGGTAAAATGCTGTTTGCATAGGTTAGGTAGCTTTCAAACCATTGCCAGTCATTAACAGCCTCATGCCGGTACATCTGCACTAACCGATTTGCGAATTTTATGAGTAAGTATATATCTGGCGTAGATGGGTGATTAATATTTCGATAATACAATCCTTTGATTACGAATGCCATGGCACGGGTAGAATGAATTCTGTGTACATTGTAAAGGGCATTCTGCATAATATCCTGTGCCGATTTAATGATATTTGCCGGTAAGATTTTATGCAAAGAAATTAGGTAACCTAACGCCCATATAGCTCTTCCATTTGAATCTTCCAGGTTTGTGGTATAATTCTGATCAGTAAATTCTTCCTGATCATTTACATAATTTAAAAAATTACCCCTCTTTTGCAGGCAATAATTGATGAAATTCAAATACCTGGTAATATAATTAATATCATCATTGTCTTTACTAAGCTCGTAATGCTGACAAATTGCAATCATTGCTCTGGCATTATCATCCAGTGTATATCCAGATTGAATGTCTGGTTGGTTTAATTTTGAGAATTGAACCATGCCAAATCCAGTTGTCATTTTTTTGATATGATCCAGATTAATAGTTGGAGAAGCGTATTGTAATACTATTTCCTGATTACTGTGGTTCTTGAACAGGTTGGCATGTGCGATCGCCGAATTCTCCCAGGCGGTTGGAGCCATTCGGTGTAAACCATTTGAGCTGATATTTTTACATAACCGCTCATCTGATAATAATAAGCAAATGGCGTCACTTAATTGATTGGGGTTTCCAAAATCTATAATAATACCGCCATTATTTTTTAGAACTTCTTTCGCATGTGGAATTGGCGTTGAAATGATTGGACAGCCACTTCCGATGGCATAGGAAAAAGTGCCACTAACGGCCTGATTTGGGTCAGTTGATGTGAATATATAAATATCGGTCAACTGTAAATATTCCAATAATTCAGACAATGGCAGAAACTGGTTTACAAATACCACATGCCGTTGTAATGCTAATTGAACTACTTTTTCTTCTAATAAGGTTCGGTATTTTCCTCCTTCTTCCTTGAATACTATTGGATGGGTAATACCAATAATCAGAAACAGGATATCCTTATTAAATTCAACAACTGCGGGTAATGCCTCTAAGGTAGTTTCAATTCCTTTTCCGGAACTTAGTAAACCAAAGGTGGAAAGAATTTTTCGGCCCTTAAGGCCGTATTTTTCTTTAAGAACATCTTTATTGACGTGTTGAACCAGATGGGTTCCATGCGGAATTACTGTAATTTTATCCCTTCTAATTGCATAGTCATTAATCAATATATTGGCTGATGAATTGGTCATCACAATAATGGATGCACATTGATTGGCTATTTGTTGAACATTTTCTTTTAATTTTTCATTAGGATTTGGCAATACGGTATGAAAAACAATCATTACTTTCTTTGTAATAGCAATTAGCAGTTCTACAAAATGAGCTTCATTGTTTTTGTAAAAACCAAATTCATGTTGAATTAACACTAGCGTAACTGCGGGATCATTATTTAATTGTGTTGCTAATGATAAGTAAGTATTCTCCTCTTCGGAATTCAGTATATATTTTTCGATACCGTTATAGGTATGTTTTTCAGTTATTGATTCTACCGGACAAATTCTAATTCTAAATGACTGGTTGAATTTGTTGTTAAGGGCCCTGATCAGATCCTGCGAATAAGTGGCAATACCACATTCACGAGGTGGGTAGGAAGTAATAAATACGATTTCTGGTAAAGAAATCTCTGCTACCGGTTCGTTTTTTATGTCAATATGTAAATTTTTCTCAACCAGCGTATCCGCATAATTATAAACCAAAGCATTAGTTTTCATTTTTTTCTGTTTTCGTTTTTTTACTAAAAATAGTCATCGTGATACCGCCAATCAATAGTATTACTCCAACTACCGGAGACCACTTTACCGGATTGTTTTTTTTCTGATTAATTTGAATGTGTCTGATAGCTACTACTTTTTCTATTGTTACAAAATTAAAACCCGTATAAATCATCATAATAAAACCTAAAATCATTAGGGAAATTCCTATATTCTTTAGTTACATAATTGGGTATGTTTATAATTTTGGAATATTATTAATACTGTCTTTTTTCTTTAGATTTTCTTTTGTTTTTTGCAATTGTAATAATCTCTTAGCTTCAGCCTTTTTCTTTTTATTGAAATATCCCCTCAATAAAATATTACTTTTTGCCGCTTCCATATTTTCACTCAATTTTTTTGTACCCGTTTGTAAATTTGTCATGGTGGAATCAAGAGACTTGCTGAATTCTTCATCGCTCACCAGCTTTGATAATGCGCCTTTTCCATTATTCATTTTGGCAGTAAACTTTGAAAATTCCTTACTGCTTAATTCCAGATTAATCAGTGTACCCTTCAGGCTTTTTGAAAAATCCTCGTCAGAGATTAGCTTTGATAAGGCCCCATTCCCGTTATTTATTTTATAAGTGAATTGAGCCAGTTGTTCTGTTATGATACCGGCATTATCTACACTGGTCTTCATACCTTTCATTATATCTTCAATTTCAATCGCATTTTTAGAATTGATCAGATCATTCTCTTCAACATTTTTTCCATTAATGCTTCCAGGAGAAATAGTCAAAACCTTATCGCCCATTATTCCATCAGACCCTATACTGGCTGTTGCATCAGTTTTAATAAACTTTTTCACTTCTTTCCTGATTAATAATGCTACCATTACAGAAGTATCTGTTAGCAATTCAATTTCAGCTACTGTTCCTATATTAATACCTGAAAAACGGATATTATTTCCCACCTTCAAACCACTAACTGTTGTAAATTTGGATAGTAAATGAAAGGTTGATCCAAATAAATTCTTTTGTTTGCCTATAAAGTAGATCGTAGATATGATTATTACCAATCCTACTATTACAAACAGTCCTAATTTCCACGTAGCACCAGATTCTTTTTTCATTTGTACTGTTTTTAAAGCGATGATTATTTGAAGAATGAGTTTACCCATTCATCTTTACTGTTTTCCAGTTCCTCATAAGTCCCCTCCGCATAAATTATTCCATCTTTTATTATTACTAACCTATCTCCGGTTAATTTTGCACAGGCCATATCATGGGTTATTATTATGGAAGATGTTTTATTTTTTTTCTGTATAGCAACAATCAGTTCACTGATTTCAAGGGATGTAATCGTATCCAGTCCGGTAGTTGGTTCATCGTACAATATGATTTCAGGTTTTAATATGAGTGTTCGGGCAAGCCCAATCCTTTTGCGCATACCTCCGGACAATTCTGATGGCATTTTATCTATTGCTTCTGACAGCCCAACACTTTCCAGTTCCTGGATGATGGCTGTTTCTATATCATTTTCGGTCAGATTTTTATTATGGCGTTTAAGTGGAAATGCGAGGTTTTCTCTTACAGACATTGAATCATATAAGGCTGAATTTTGAAAAAGAAATCCCATTCGTAGTCTTATTGCATTTAAAAGGCTGTTGTTTGCACTCGTTATATTTTCATTGAAAACCGTTATTTCTCCTTCATCTGATTCTATTAACCGGACTATGCATTTAATGATGATTGATTTTCCGGATCCGGATTTGCCCAACATTACCAGGTTTTCTCCCTGTTTAAGAGTAAGATTAATTCCTTTTAATACTGTATTCGTTTTTCCAAATGATTTAAAGAGGCCTTTTATACTGATAACAGGTTTAGTTGAGGAGGTGAGGGGTATTTCTGTATAGCTTTCTTTGTTTTTCATATCAAAAAAATAGATCAGTTAATTGTACGGCTATCATATCAATAATAAATATGCTGAGAGAAGCCGCTACTACGGCGGTATTGGCCGCTTTACCCACACTCTCAGTTCCATTGGCTGCTGTATATCCTTTATAAGAACCGATGGCTCCAATAAAAAATCCAAAGAAAAATGTTTTGATTGCAGGAGGTATAATATCAATAAAATCGAGTGATTCGAGTACCTGAGAAAAATAGCGGAAGAGGGTAACATCACTATGTATATTGATACCTACATAGCCTCCTAAGATGCCTATGGTATCTGCAAATACTACCAGCAATGGAACCATTAAAGTAGTTGCCAGAATTCTGGTTACTACCAGGTATTTATAGGGATTAATTGCTGATACCTCCATTGCATCAATTTGTTCAGTAACCTTCATCGAACCCAGCTCTGCGCCAATACCGGATGCGATTTTTCCGGCACAGATTAAAGCGGTTATTACTGGTGCAATTTCCCTGATGAGTGATAGGGCTACCATGCCCGGTAGCCTGGATTCGGCACCAAAGCCGGCCAGTGTAGGGCGTGTTTGAAGCGTTAATACCAGGCCCATAATAAAACCTGTTATTGCTACTAAGGGAAGCGATTTGTAACCAATTAGAAAGCACTGCCTTTTAAATTCTTTTATTTCAAAAGGAGGCATAAATATTTCTTTGAAAAATCTACCCATAAACAATGTAGCATTACCCGTATCATTAAAAATGGTTTTTAGGGTAACACTTAGGCTATCTATATTATTTTTTAAGATCATTTGAGGCTTATCAGTTTTATATTTCCCTGCTACCCGGTTTTCAAGTAACTTTTTCTTCTGTTTTAATTATTTCTTTTGCCAATTCTGCCAATTCTGCATATTCTTTAGAAAGCTCTGTTATCTCGAACTCTGATTTTTCTTCAATATTAATGACTGAATTACTTGCTGTTTCGTGTGAGGCCACCAGTTCGTTTACTTTTAAATGAAGTGAACCTGCAAACCTGTTAAAAGCTTTTTGAATAATAAATAAACTTAAAAAGGTTATGCCCAGAATAAGATCTCCAATCCTGTGATGTATATCCTGAAGATAGAACTCCCTGTTACTGATCCAGTAAACAATCGTGGCAAAGGCAATGATAAACGTAATTGAATTGCCCAGAACAGACATTATTGCTGAAGTGAGTTTCTCGAAACCGGATTCTATATGCCTGTAAATAGTATTCATGCCCTGCAAAGATGGGTTTCTTTGCAGGGCATAATATTACAGATTGGCCGGTATAAATTACAAAATTCACATATTCAAACAGGAGAAAAGAGGTTACATTCTTTCCATATACCAATTTAATTCTTTTTCAATTTTTTTATATTGAAAAATGGAAGGAATTATTTTTTGTAAGCGCATAAAAGCGGTTTCACTTTTTACTACATAATCGATTGCCTTGTGGTGCATACAGTTAACTGCAACTTCAATTTTATCCTGGGAGGATAGCATGATAACGGGTATTTCTGCATCGTACGCTTTTATTTTATCTAATATGGCAATACCATTCATAGCTGTTTTGTCAATTCCATCTAATTGGTAGTCTAATATAATAATATCTGGTTTGTGTTCCATGCTTTTTAGACAGCTTTCGCCAGTTTCGAAAGTTTCAATGATATATTTATCATCTTCAATGAATTCGATTTCCAAAGATTTTAAAAATAGCTTATCATCATCTACTAAAAATACTTTTATTCTATTTTTTTTCATTATGCGTGTTTTTAATTCTGTTAAACTCTTCTTCTAATTCTTTACAAGCCTGTACACAAACATTTTCCAACTGAACAACCATCTTAGAAATTCCTTTATGCTGCAATTGTGCACCGGCATAATCCTGTATTTTCTTTGCTATCTTTTCAAAGTCGCTATTGATACCCATAATTGAAAAAGAGGGTATCATTTTATGTACCGTTGCATGCAATAAGGTCCAGTCATTATTTTTGAAGCTGCTTTTCATTGCATCAATTAACGGGGGTGTCTGCTCCAGGTATAATGATATCATTTCCATCATCAATGCAGGACTTGATTTTGTGCGTCGCATCAGATAGTTCAGGTCAATACATTTTACTCTCGTATTTTCAATTTCGTTCATAACATAAATTTCACTATCAGGAGCCGGAACCGTTTTTTTTACCAAACCTATAATTTTACTGTATAATACCCTTTCATCAACCGGTTTGGCTATATAATCATTCATGCCTACAGCCTTACATTTGGCTAAATCAACAGTTGTTACATCGGCTGTAAGGGCAATAATTGGAATATCTAAATTCAACGTATTTCGTATATATTCTGTAGCTTCAAATCCGTTCATTTCCGGCATCTGCAGGTCCATCAAAATGACATCATAGGATGTATTTTGTAGTTTTTCGATGGCAATTTTTCCATTTGCGGCAATATCTCTTTCAAAACCGAAATCATCTAATAATGTTTTCATCAATAATTGGTTTAGTGCAATGTCTTCAACAACCAATACTTTTATAAGTTTGAGGTCAATATCTATGTCCATTACCTCGTCTTCCGCAACCACTTTGCCTTTTGTTTTCTTAAAACTTAATATGAAACTGAATTTTGAGCCTACATCCGGTTTGCTTTCTACATGAATTGAGCCACCCTGCGACTCAACCAACTGTTTTACAATGGCCAGTCCCAGCCCTGTTCCTCCATATAGCCTTGAGGTATCGCTGGAAGCCTGTTGAAAGTTTTCGAATATGCTTGCCATTTTAGCTGTTGTGATACCGATTCCTGTATCCGAAACGGCGAATTCTATAGTGACTGTTTGCTCATTTTCTTCCAGTAACCGCACACCCACCGTAATCTTGCCTTTGGATGTAAACTTAACCGCATTGCTTACCAGGTTTAAAATAATCTGATGCAAGCGAACCGGATCGCCTACCAACACTTCCGGAATATTGCTGTCGTATTCTCTTACCAGTTTAAGATTCTTTTCCTGAATTTTTGTTTCAAATAAATGCAGCATGGCAGATATGGAGGATGCCATTTTAAAGGCAGATTCCTCAAACGTCATTTTCCCGGCATCTACTTTTGCCAAATCCAAAATATCATTTATCAATACAATTAAAGCATCGCCACTCATTTTGATGGCCGTTAAATATTCTTTCTGTTTTGCCGTCAACTCTGTTTTTAAAACCACTTTGGTGAACCCAATAATGGCATTCATTGGTGTTCGTATCTCATGACTCATATTCGAAAGGAACTGCTGTTTCGCTTTTACCGCACCCTCCGCAATTTGTGTAGCGCCTTCTGCCTTTCTTTTCGCATCCTCTGCAAGTTCTGTAGCGAATTCGGCGAATACTTTGGCTTCTATTAATTCTTTTTCAATTCTTTTTTGTTCAGTAATATCTCTGGCTACCACTACAGCGCCAAGTACATTACCCGTTTCATCCTTGTATACAGACCCATTGAATAATACATCTGTCAGTTTTTGATCTCTTATGGTGAGCGGATAACCAGCAACAAACCCTTTGGCGAATACTTCCTGGTACACTTCACGCGCTTTTTGCGGAGCAGTAAAATATTTAAAAAAATCGCTTCCGGTTAGTTTTTCACGTGAAATGCCAAAAATATTGATAGTTGCCTGATTCATATCTGTGACCTTTCCTTCTGTATTGATAGTAACAAGCGGGTCAAGGCTCGCTTCTATCAGGCTTCTGGCGTATTGTGATTCCTCTCTTTTTAGGATTTCCATTGTAGCTTACTTTATAAAAATTAATCTTGTAGACGTACTTCCTGTTCATTTCCGATTTCTTCAATTGGGCTTCTTTTTCTGTCTTTTAACTTTTTATAATGCGATGGAGTAAGTCCGGTTACTTTTTTAAATTGATTAGACAAATGCGCAACACTGCTATAGTGCAGTTTATATGAAATTTCAGTAAGGTTCAGTTCGTCATAGATCAGTAATTCCTTGGCTCTTTCAATCTTATGTATAATAATGAACTGTTGAATGGTTATGCCTTTTACCTCAGAAAACAAGTTAGATAAGTAGGTATAATCATAGTGTAATTTCTCACTTATATGATCAGAATAATTATTTTTTGGAAGTTCATCTGAATAATGAATCATTTCAGTGATAACATTTTTGATTCTTTCAATCAAAACAGACTTTTTATCATCCATTAATTCAAGCCCCGAGTCCGATAAAATGGTTTTTAGTTCGTTCAGTTCCGCTCCGGAAATTGTTTCCATAATTTCTACTTCGCCCAGATCTACCACTATGAAGTGCAGCCCCATTTTTTTCAAGGCTTCTTTCACTGCCATTTTACAGCGCATGCTCACCATGTATTTGATATATAACTTCAAGTCAGGTTTGTTAATTATATAGAACGAATTTCCTCCATTCAGGACTACAATTGTTACATAGTAACTGGAATGAGTTACATAATTCACTCATATTACCCGGTGTTTTACAGAAAAACCGCTCTGCGATCCTGCGTAACGGTCTTATTCCAAACAAGGTACCAAATAATAATGATAGGTGTATATTATTTAACTAACCCTGATTATTTGGCTCAGATTTTATGATTGTTAAAGAAGGTTTTTTATCAATCCAGGTGCTAAAATTGGTATGGCATAGCCGGATAAAAAAGCACAGGAAACAGGCATTGATGTTGCCTGGTTTCCTGTGCGGGAGGATGCTAATGTGGATGTTGTTATTTACCAGGTATGATATCTATGATCACCGCCCTGTTATAAAAACGTTCTTCCGGCGTACTGTTTTCAAATGGCGCCAGGTTAATATCTTCTCCAAAACCGTAGGTCTCAAATTTCACGCCTTTTTTGCCTGCATTGGCTAACGCCTTTTCAATGATTTTTTGAGCGCTTTTAGCTCTTTCATTAGACAGGGTAAGGTTGTGTTTTTCTTCACCAATAATATCGGTATGTCCATGTATAATTACTGTTCCGTTTTCTGTAATTAATGGGCTAACAATATCGGTTAGGAATTTTTCGTATGAGTCTATTGATTTTGATTTATCAAAGTCAAATAAAATGCTATACCGAAGGCCTTCCTGTTTAATATCTTCTGATTTCATTAAACTAACAGAGCTTTCTTTTTTAATTGATTTGCCTGTTTTTGTCTGTCCGAACATCTGAATGGTATAATTGCCCTGTGTATTGTTTCCTAAAATAGTTTTTCCAGGAATAGAAGCCTGATCTTGTGTATAGGGGCCGTAATGTTGCACGTTACCCTGCTCATCGGTAATAGCTACATTCCATGACTCCATTACTACATTTGCGCCTTCTGTAGTCAGGATTACATGACTATCCAACGGATCTTGCTGCACCGCGCTTATTTGTACAGGCTTCAAAAATGCTGAGCTACTTCCACCTACCTGAAATAAAAGTTCAGGAGAACTGCTTTCTATATCCACCCTGCGGTCACCTTCATGTAATAGGTCCAGTTCTTTAGTTGCTCCTGGCTGTTCTGATGGAATAACCGGTTTGTCTCTTCCTTCTGTACTAATTCTGGAAGGATCAATCCCGTATACTGAAACAAGGTATTGCTTAATGTTTTCAGCCATTAGTTTGCCTTCTGTTGGATTATTATCTGATGAGCCGGTTAACTGAATGGTACTTTGCGGATTAGTACGCAGGCGGTCTCCCATAATATTCAAAATGTTATGGTATACCGCTAACTGCCTGGCTGAACGGCCATTATATAAATTGGCTGGCTGTTCTTCCTGTAATTGCTCTTCCTTAAATGATGCAGCCTGTGATTGGCTTAACCGGGTATACCGATCAGGTATTTCTGAAGATCCCATGTTAAAGAATACGGAATTGCGTAATGGAAAAGTTTCTTTCACTCTGCGATTCAAGGGTACTACTTTAGGAGCCCGTACTGTAAACTGTACCTCTTTTTCAGCTACAATCGCAGGGGTAATGATGGTATTGGTTATGATGGTGGCTACAGGAGCCGCTTTTTTACCAGTACCGAATTTGAGTGCAATACCCGCACGTACAGTATAGATTGACCATGTTTCAATGGTACGGGGGCTATTGCCCAGGTCAGTTTGAAAAGAGGCAAACGGTGAAATCGTCATTTGCGATTCACTTCCCTTTTTTGAAACGGGGATATCAATACCTGCTCCAACCTGGGCCGACAAAACTGTTTTACGTAAATCACTCCAGTCAGCTCTGGTATCAGGTTGCTTTAACTGTGTATAGTCAAATGTTTTTGTTACATTAATTCCAATGGTAGGGCCTGCAAAAATATAAAAGGCAGAGGCAAAAGGTGCCAGCCGTAAACTTGGCTCAAGAGCAACATAGCCTATATTGGTTGATAAGTTCGCCGGACAATCACAGGGTGCGATTACCTCGTTAAATTTACCGCCACGATTATCGTAAGCCACGTTAAGCATAAGGCCCCATACTTTTTTGGGACGGTACTCCATCAATAAAGAGGCAT
The DNA here is from genome assembly GCA_023229465.1 of Chitinophagaceae bacterium. Taxonomy (GTDB): domain Bacteria; phylum Bacteroidota; class Bacteroidia; order Chitinophagales; family Chitinophagaceae; genus Sediminibacterium. The sequence goes on along the minus strand of JALNZE010000002.1, from coordinate 75,959 downwards.
AAGGTTTAACGCCTTTCCCTTTATGGAATGCTGTTGGTACAGTTAAGCTTTGGTTCAGCGCCTGTGTGGTACCACGATAGGTGTTGAAGTTTGCTGCTCCTGAAACGCCAAACCACCATTTTGGTTGTGTTCGTATTTCGGTTTGAGACTGGCCTGTTAAGCCTGCAAAAATCAGCAACAGGAACACGAGTGCGAATTTTTGTTTGGGTGTATGAGATTGTAACATATAGTTCTTTTTAAGGTGAATACTTTTTTAATAACAATCTATATTCCGCCACAGGGCGGAATATAGATTGAGGTGTTTATTGGTTATTAATAGTTGTGTTTACCATGGTTACAGAAGCAACCAGTGAAAGGGCTCTGCCATTCAATACTGTTTGAACCGCATTACCCGCGGTAGAGAAAGTAACGCCCGAATTTGCAATAATGGTTCCTGTCATTACACCACCACCTGCTCCGTTAATGGTAGCGGCGCTTCCTACATACCAGAATACATTTTTAGGTAAGCCTCCGTTGATCATCAGAACACTTCTTGCTCCGGTTGGACCCGCGATACCTACGGTTAATCCGGCAGCGGTCTGGAATATCCATACTGCATTAGGATCGCCTTGTGCATCAAGCGTAAGATCTCCGTTTGATATATTAAAAGTGCCACTGGCTGATTTATAAATACCTGGTGCCAGCGTTAATCCACCCAGTTCGCCTGCGCCAGGATCAGTACCACCTGGTTTAGATGCCGGTGAAATACTGAGATACGCAATATTGGCATCATTAAGTCCCTGTTCAGCTTTTGCCTTTGAAGTGGCTGTTCCGGGTGCCGGAGGAGCCGTGAAGATTCCACCGGTTGAATTACCAACATTAAGTGGCGTTTCAGTATACACATCTCCGGTTATTCCGTCATGGAATCCTGTTATCAGGGTAGAAGCAGCGGTTGTGCCGATTCCTCCATTATTAATGATGGTATTAAGGCCCTGATTGGTAACTCCTGCATTACCACCGAAGGCTCCGAAATTAGCCGCAGTTCCCAAAGGCACTGGTGGCGTTACTGCTGTAAAGAGTGCAGAGATATTTTTATTGGCATTCATTAAAACTGATAATGGATTGGTAGAACCAGTTGCATCACCATTCCATGAAGTGAATGTGTAACCTGCATTTGGTGTTGCCGTAAGTTGAACGGTTGTACCGCTATCGTAATTAGCCAGATTAGGACTCTTTGCAACGGTACCCCCAAGTGTTGGGTTGATGGTTACCGTTAACGTATAATTGTTCAGGGTAAAGTTTGCAACCAATACTCTGTTTGCTGTCATAGTAACCTGGTAACCCGCATTCGTTGAAACAATGGTTCCATTATCGGTCCAGTTTCTGAATGTATACCCTGTATTAGCTGTTGCGGTTAACAATACATTAGTTCCGTAGTCATAATTCACCTGATTCGGACTCTTTGTAATGCTACCCCCCAGCGTTGGGCTGGCTGTTGCAGTTAACGTGTAAGTATTAATCACAAAATTAGCTACTAAGGTTCTGTGCGCAGTTACAGCGAATGTATAACTTGAACTTGTTGAAATGATGGCGCCACTTTCAGTCCAGTTAACAAATGTATATCCTGTATTCGGTGAGGCTGCTATCGTTACGGAAGTTCCGGAAATAAATGTGCCGGCTCCGGTGGTTGTACCACCTGCAGAGGGACTGGAAGATAATAATACCGCGAATTGTAAAGCGGGTATGGCAGTGAAGTTCGCAACCAATGTTCTGTTAGCTGAAATCGTAAATTGATAACTTGCATTTGTTGAAACAATGGTTCCGCCTTCGGTCCAGTTAACAAATGTATATCCCGGATTCGGCGATTCAATGGCAGTAACGCTGGTACCCACATTGTATGAGCCGGATCCAAAGGTAGATCCGCCCGCAATTGGATTAGACGATAATACGACTGCAAACTGGGCAGGTGGTATAAGACTAAAGTTGGCCACCAGTGCTCTGTTACCGGCCATCGTAAACTGATAGCTGGAACTTGTTGAAGCTACAGTAGTAGTTCCGCTGTCTGTCCAGTTGGTAAAAGTATACCCTGTATTAGGTGTGGCGCTTACTGTTACAGTAGATCCCTGCGCAAAAGTTCCTGCCCCGGCAGTAGTTCCGCCTGTTAGCGGACTGGATGAAATGGTAACCAGTGGGATAGTAGTGAAAGACCATACAAAATCACTAACCATAGCGGTGCGGAACTTATCCGTAACCTTATTTAAGATAGTACCTGTATACTTTGTAAAAGGTAACAGGGGCGCATCTGATTTAAAAGTAAACGTCGCCCCACTTGAAGTAGGTGCAACTGTTCCTGGGATGATGTTATTTCCCTGTTTTATTGTAAATGATGTACCATCGATGGTTGATGCATTCATATCAGTGTTGAAAGTTGCTGATACCAATTTATTCAAAGCAACATCAACCGCTTTATCTGTTGGATCTGTAGAAACCACTACAGGACAAACGTTTACGATTCCTGAAACTTCGGTAACTTTTTTGCAGCCTGCTGCAAAAATAAACAGCAATAATGCTATTAACCATTTATTATAGAATATCGTAGAGAAGTCTTTACGTGTTCGTAATAAAGGGGTTTCATTAAGTAAAAGATTTTTTTTCATAATTTAAACTTGAAGTGTAAAAAAAAAGACCGCACAAACTATACTGATGATCCGGGTCATCAGGCTATTTTCGTGCTTTTAGAAAAAGAGAAAATTTAATTATACAAACCTATGTTAAGGTTATAGCTGAACTGTTACACAGTTGCCTGAATATGTTACATCATTCACTCATTAATTCCATCATTCTATTATTCTATTATTCTCATTATAAAGCATGATGATCTAAAAAGGCAGATGGATTATTCCTCTGCACAAACCAAAAAAAAATGTGCTGATTGCCGGTAAACTTGAAAATGACTATACGATCAGGAGTGAGATGGATGGTATCGTATATGGCCTTTCTAAAGTAAGGGGAGAGATGGTTAGTGCCCAAACACCAGCGGCGATTATTGGAGATGCCAAACATTTATCCTGGAAATGCAGGTAGATGAGTAGGATATTCTAAAGATCAGAGAAGGCTTACCCGTTTTGGTTACACTCAATAGTTATAAAGGCAAAGTTTTTGATGCACTGGTTAGCAGGATCAATCCATTGATGAATGAACGAAGTGAATCATTTCCGGGGGAAGCCGAATTTATCAGGCAACCGGAAACGTTGTATCCAAATATCAACTTTCGCAGCAAATATCCTTTTCAGGCAAAAAATAAAATGAGTAGCTGAGCCGCCAATATCCGCAGGATCATGGTTAATGGGTAAACGGTAGCATAGGTTGCGGAAGGAATATCATTCCCTGCCATTTTCAAAGCAAATGCCAGGGCCGGTGGATCGGTACAGGCGCCTGCCAGTAATCCGCATATTTCGAAATATGTTTTTTTAAAAAACTTTTTGGCAATAATGCCTACTATCAATAGCGGTACCATGGTGATGGTGATACCCATCAATATCCAATGGTAGCCACTGCCATCCGCGAAGGCTGCCGACAAATTATGACCGCTGCTAAGGCCCACGCTAGCGAGGAATAAACCAATACCCAATTCGCGAATCATCAGATTGGCGCTATTGGTGGTATAATTATTCAGGTATAAAAAATGACCAAAGCGGCTTAAAAAAAGCGCTACAATCAATGGTCCGCCAGCCATCCCTATTTTTACCGGTACCGGAATATTGGGTATATGAAATGGGATACTACCTAAAATGATTCCGAATACAATGCCAATAAAAATAGGCCCTAAATCAGGAACTTCCAATCTTTTCAGGGAGTTTCCTACTACCGCTGTAAATTGTTTTACGCCGTCTTCTGTGCCTACTACTGTAACGGTATCGCCCAATTGTAAAAAAATATTACCATGGGCCACCATTTCAATGCCCGCCCTTTTAATACGTGTAATAGTGATGGTTTCGTGTTGAATTTCAAGAATATTTCCCAGTCGCTTGTGTGTAATTTCTTTTCTGGTTACTACAATCAGCCTTGATATCAAATTACTGGATGGCACCGTTCTGAGGTTCATGTCACTTTCTCCTCCAACCAATAATTTCACTTTTTCCATTATTTTTTTAGAAGCAACAAACTGCATCACATCTCCTTCAGCTAAAATACTATCCGGAGTAGGGGTGATCACTTCTCCCTTATGAAACATCCTGGATATAATAATTGGCTCATTCAACATACTAAAAATGCTTCTGAGCGGTTGCCCGATAAACTGTTTATTTTCCAGTTTTATATGAATCGAAACAGGGCGGTTGGATTGAAGAAAAAATAGTTTTCGGTGTAATTCTTTTTCTTTTTCAATATTAATTCGGAAAATCTTTCTAAGTAATACCAATGATACGATGATGCCCACCACGGCAAAAGGGTAGGCCACTGCATAGGCTAATGTAATGGTACCCGTATCACCAACCGGAACATGTAAATCTTTAACCGCTGCCTGCGCTGCCGCCAGTCCGGGTGTATTGGTAACGGCCCCGCTCATTACACCCGCTAAGATGGCGATATGATTTCCGGAAGTAAAGAAAAACAGGATGGTAAGTCCTACGCCTATGATAACAACAGAAGCAGCCAGCCCGTTATTACCCAGGGCCGTTTTTTTAAGAGAAGCAAAAAAGCCAGGGCCAACCTGCAACCCGATGGCATAGACAAAAATAATCAGTCCGAATTCTTTTACAAATTGTTCTGTTTCCTTATGAATGGTAATACCCAGGTAGGAAAAGAGAAGTCCAATAAATAATACCCAGGTTATGCCAAAAGAAATACCTAGTATTTTCACTTTCCCAAGGGCTATTCCGGCGGCAATCACCAATGCGTAAATAATCGCTGCCTGGGCTACAGAAGGTATGGTGAACAATTCTATAAACCAATTCATAGCTTGCTTTTATACATTTTCAGGTTCCAGCCCCCAATGTTCAGGAGAACGCCATAGGGCGCTTAACAGCAGTTCTCTCATAAAATAAAATTCTTTGGGAAGTTTATCGTAAAGTTTAGAGAATAATTCTTCATGCGAAAGTAATTCCTGTTTCCAGGGCTCTCTGTCCAGGGTCATAATTTTAGCAAAATCATCTTTACTAAAATTTTCAATACCTGTCCAGTCCATATCTTCATAACGGGGCATCCAGCCAATCGGACTTTCTACGGCGCTGGCGCCACCATGAACTCTTTGAACAATCCATTTCAATACCCGCATATTGTTACCAAAGCCCGGCCAGAGAAATTTTCCGTTATCGTCTTTTCTAAACCAGTTAACACTAAAGATGCGGGGTGCATTGGGAAGATTTCGGCCAAACTGTAACCAATGGTTTACATAATCGCCCATATGGTAACCCATGAATGGCAACATGGCAAAAGGATCCCGTCTTACTTTGCCCACTTCTCCAAACGCCGCGGCGGTAGTTTCACTACCCATGGTGGCGGCTGCATACACACCAAAACTCCAATTGAATGCCTGTGATACCAGGGGTACCGCGGTACTTCTTCTTCCTCCAAAAACAAAGGCGGCAACGGGCACCCCTTTTGGATTATTCCAATTACTGTCGATGGCGGGGTTTTGATGGGCAGGGGCCGTAAACCTGCTATTGGGATGCGCCGCCGGTTTTCCGGTTTTTGCATCATAGGGTAGTCCATGCCAGTCTATCATACCACCTGGTATTTCCTTAGTCATACCTTCCCACCAAACATCGCCTTCAGGGGTAATGGCTACGTTTGTAAATATGGTATTAGCCTTAATGCTCTCCATGGCATTAGGGTTGGTATGATAATTAGTACCTGGCGCCACGCCAAAATAACCGGCTTCCGGATTGATGGCATGTAAATTTCCTTCCGCGTCTTTATGTATCCAGGCAATATCATCACCTACCGTTGTTACTTTCCAGTCATCTACCCCTTTTGCAGGGATCATCATTGAAAAATTGGTTTTACCACAGGCGCTCGGGAAGGCGGCTGCCAGGTATGTTTTTTCTTTTTTGGGCGATTCAACGCCCAGTATCAGCATATGCTCCGCTAACCATCCTTCTTCCCTGCCCAGTACAGAAGCAATGCGAAGTGCAAAACATTTTTTCCCCATTAGTGCATTTCCGCCATAGCCACTGCCATACGAAATGATTAATCGTTCTTCAGGAAAATGAGATATATATTTTACTGTTGGATTATTGGGCCATTTGCTATCAGGTTGCCCGGCATCCAGCGGATCGCCTACCGTATGGATACATTTTACATATTCACTTCTTTTCAGGTAAGGATAAATATTTTCACCCATACGCGTCATGATATACATATTTACCACCACGTATTCAGAGTCGGTTAACTGCACGCCATACCTGGAATAATTGGAACCTATTGGCCCCATACAGAAGGGGATTACATAAAGGGTTCTGCCGGTCATGGATTCATCCATCAGGCCATTCAATACTTTTTTCATGGTATTGGGTTCCATCCAGTTATTGGTAGGGCCCGCATCCTCTTTTCTTCTGCTGCAGATATATGTTTTGTCTTCCACACGGGCAACATCACTGGGGTCTGAAAAACAGGCAAAGCTATTGGGCCTTTTTTCGGGGTTTAATTTAATGAATGTGCCTTTTTTTACCAGTAGTTCACAAAGATTATCGTACTCCTGTTTAGATCCATCACACCAGTATATGCTTTTGGCATTACATTGGTGCGCAATATTCATAACCCATGTTTTCAATTCCGGCCTTACATCAGTTGATTCATTTAAATGGGGTATTTTTTCTGCGGTCATAGTAAATGATTATAGTTGAAAAATTAATTCGTGGATAACTTAACAAATTTTCAATTAATGATGGTAATGTAAATATGACGATTGTCAGCTTTTAAATGAATGTGGCATAAATCTTAAATTACCAGTGGTAAGTCAATTACTTCGGCTAACGCTATTCCTCAGTATCCAGCCACCGAATCATCCCCCCGTTTATCTGCCACTGTTTCTCTTTTCCCATTACTCAGAAACCGGATGGCTTCTGTTCTTCCAATGCTGCCGCGTTCGGTTAGTTTATAGCCCATCAACTGTAATTGTTTTTTTGTTTCGGCATCAAAATCTTTTTCAACCATCACGGCATCAGGTAACCACTGGTGGTGAAATTTTGGTTTATTGACGGCATCATCGGCATTCATATTAAAATCAACCAGGTTTACAATGGCCTGGTAAACGGAAGTAGGAATAGTGGTTCCTCCGGGCGTGCCCACCACTACATACGGTTTATTATTTTTCAGTATCAGTGTGGGCGTCATCGAACTTAACATGCGTTTCCCCGGAATAATGGCATTTGCCTCACCGCCCATAGCGCCATACATATTGGGTACACCTGGCTTTACACTAAAATCATCCATTTCATTGTTGAGTAAAAAACCCGCTCCGCCAACCACTGTCCTGCTGCCATAGCCACCATTCAGTGTGGTGGTAACGGCTACCATATTTCCGGCGGCATCCACAATACTTAAATGAGTGGTTTCCTCACTTTCCTTAATGATACCCGCTTTTATCGCGGTACTGTTACCCGCTTTATCCGGTGTATAATCACTCATACGTTGCGTGAGATAAGCATCACTCATCAGCGTTTTTACAGGTACATGAAAAAAATCAGGGTCCCCCATAAATTCAGCACGGTCGGCAAAAGCACGGCGTTCTGCTTCTATCATCAGTTGTACGCTTTTAAGAGATTGAAAACCATAAGAGCCTACCGGATATTTTTCAATCATTTTCAACATCTGGGCTATTAAAATACCGCCACTGCTGGGAGGAGCGAAGCTGATGATCTGGTGACCACGGTATTCAAACTCAAGCGGATTACGAAGTTTCGCCGTATAATTTTTCAGATCATCCAGTGAAATAATGCCATTGCCACGTTGCATTTCTTCCACAATCAATTGGGCGGTTTCACCTTCATAAAATCCTATGGAACCCTCTTTTTGAATGCGTTTCAGGGTGGCGGCCAATTCTTTTTGTTTGAGTATATCGCCTGCTTTCCACTTAGTTTCTTTCACTAAAACGGTGGGGCGGGTACTGAATTTTAGAAAAGATTCTTTGGTGCCATTCAGGCTACCGGCTTCACCCTCTGTTATGGAAAACCCTTTTTCCGCTAAATCAATCGCTGGCTGGATCAATTGCTGAAAGGGTAGCTTGGCATAAGGGAGCGTGGCAAACAATCCCGCCACAGTTCCTGGAATACCTGAAGCCAGGTGACCGCTTTGCGAGAGTGACATCTGCACATTCCCATTCTTATCCAGGTACATATCTCTGCTGGCTTTTTCCGGTGCGGCTTCACGGTAATCAATGCCAATAAGTTCGCCATTAGCTTTTCGTCCTAATAAAAAACCACCCCCGCCAATATTACCGGCGCCAGGATATACTACTGCCAGTACCAATTGTGTAGCAATCGCCGCGTCAAAAGCATTCCCGCCATTTTTCATAATCGCGGCCCCAACCAAACTGGCCAGGGGGTGTGCACTGCTAACAGAGGCTTTACTGAAATCAGCTTTTTTTACAATTTGATACTTAAAGGGATTGATTTGTTTCCCTATACCCACAATCGACTTAACGGGCTGTGCCATAACAGGCAATTGGCTGATGAGGGCCAATAGGAGGATAGTCATTTTTCTCATGGCAGAAAATTACATTTTTTTACAACATGGCAAATGGATTTTACGCCCGGATTTATATTTTCTTCCCTACATTCACCATTCATTTTAATACTATATGAAGAAATTATTATTTGTATCAATGCTTCTACTGGCCATCGCGGGTGCTTTTGCGCAGGATATACAGAGTCCTGAGAAATACATGGGTTACAAAATTGGTACCCGGTATACCCGTCACTATAAAGTACTCGAATACTTTAAAGCGGTAGCGCAGGCTAAGCCGGATATGGTAAAACTGGAAAAATATGGCGAAACCAATGAGGGCCGTGAATTGATGCTGGCATTTATTGCTTCACCGGAGAACCTTAAAAAATTAGAGGCCATCCGTATTAATAATCTGCGTTTGGCTGGGTTATCGGAAGACAAGGCAGCGCCTGTTACTGAAACGGCTCCGGCCATTGTATGGTTAAGTTATAATGTTCATGGTAATGAAACTTCTTCATCAGAAGCTGCCCTGCTTACATTGTTTGCCCTGGTTGATCCCAATAATGCGCAAACAAAGGAATGGTTGCAGAATACAGTGGTTATTATTGATCCCTGTATTAATCCGGATGGCCGAGACAGGTATGTGAACTGGTTTAATGGCGTGGTGGGTAAGGAATATAACCCTGACCCCTCTTCCAGGGAGCATGCAGAGCCATGGCCCGGGGGAAGAACCAATCATTATAATTTTGATCTGAACCGCGACTGGGCCTGGCAAACCCAGGTAGAATCTCAGCAGCGGATGATTAAATACAATCAATGGATGCCACAGGTGCATGTTGATTTTCATGAACAGGGGATCAATGAACCCTATTATTTTGCGCCTGCCGCGGATCCTTTACATGAGGTAATTACCCAATGGCAAAGAGATTTCCAGGTAATGATCGGAAAGAACCATGCTCAGTATTTTGATAAGAATGGCTGGCTTTTCTTTACCAAGGAAAGATTTGATCTGTTATACCCTTCCTATGGTGATACCTATCCTGTTTATAACGGGGCTATTGGTATGACCTATGAACAGGGTGGTGGTCCGCGAGGCGGATTAGGCGTGATTAATGAAGACAAGGATACACTTACCTTACTGGATCGTGCCACACACCATTATACAACTGGCTTATCTACTATTGAAATATCCTCACACAATAAGCAAAAGCTGGTAGATGAATTCAAAAAATATTTTGAAGATGGCCTGGCCGGTAAAACAGGTGAATATAAAACCTATGTACTCACTTCAAAAGATGAGAACAAAATAAAAGCAGTTGCAAAATTACTGGATCAGAATGGAGTTGAATACGGAACGGTTACCAACAAATCATTCCGTGGCTATCAGTATCAAAACGGGAAAGAAGAGGCATTTAAGGAGGAAGGATTTCATTTAGCGGTTAGTGCTTACCAGCCAAGAGCCGCCATGGCAAGGGTTTTACTGGAGCCGAGAACAGTGGTAACCGATTCTAATACCTATGATATCACTGCATGGTCCATACCTTTCTCTTATGGTGTTACCGGCTTTGCAGTGAAAGAAAAACTGGAGGTTACCATAGGAAAAATTTTTACCGGAATAACGGATGTGAATGCTTCTTATGGGGTATTGATACCTTATCAATCATTCAACGCGGCAAAACTGTTGGCTCATTTGTTGAAGAATGGCATCAAAGTCCGCTTTGCAGAAAAACCCTTTTCCTATGGCGGAAAAAATTACGACAGGGGAACCCTCATCATATTAAAAACCAGTAATCCCGGTAACTGGAATGCTGTTGCCAATGAAGCCTGCCGGAAATTTACAGTGCAGGCAGTGGCTGTTGAAACCGGCTTTATGGATAAGGGTACTGATTTTGGGTCGCCTGATGTGAAGATCATCAATGGCACTTTGAATGTGGCCATGATTACCGGGGAACAAACCTCATCCGGCGGGGCAGGAGAAGTTTGGCATTTCTTTGATAAACAATTAGACTATCCAATTACCCTTATTAATGCGGCAGATATTGGCAGGGTTAGCCTGAAAAATTACCAGGTGCTCATTCTTCCCGATGGAAATTATAAAACACTGGGAGATAAAGCCACCACAGAAAAATTGAAAGAATTTGTGCGCAGTGGCGGCAAACTGATAGCCATTGATAACGCGGTTGCCATTTTGGCGGGTGCAGACTGGGGTATAAAAATTAAAGAAGATAAAACAGAAGATAAATCTGACTATGCCAATGTAAAAAAGTATGGCGATAGAGAAAAGGAATGGTTGAGCAATTCCATACCAGGCGCCATTTATAAACTGGAACTGGATAATACACACCCCCTTGCTTTTGGGTATCCTGATTACTATTTTACTTTGAAACAGGATGGTACCGTATTTGAGTTTTTAAAAGATGGATGGAACGTGGGATTGATGAAGAAAGAAGCTTATATAACAGGCTTTGCCGGAAATAAATTAAAAACTAAGCTGAAAGATGGGGTAGTTATTGGCGCCCAGGATATGGGAGCAGGCAGTATTATTTATTTTACGGAAGATCCGCTATTCAGAAATTTTTGGGAAAATGGCAAGCTATTATTTTCCAATGCGGTATTTCTTGTTGGACAATAAACACCCAACTCTCTGTGTATCTCCGTGCCCCCTGTATCTCTGTGTTGAAAAAAAATAGAGTTCCGCATAAATGGTTTTCAACACAGAGATACAGGGGGCACGGAGTTTCACGGAGAAAATTATATGCTGAACGGTTCAGTACATTATTATAACTAAGGTTATCTTCGGAATACTTAATAGAGCCCAAATATGCCAAGATTTATAAAAGCCTTCAATGTTTTGCGTATAGCGTTTTGCATGCTGCTTTCTGCTTCCTGCTTTCTTTGCTCAGCTTCTAAAGCTCAGATTCCTGTTGCCTATAACAGTACAGAGATTTACCGGCAACTGAAAAAACTGAATGTATTAGGCAGTGTACTCTATATAGCGGCTCATCCGGATGATGAGAACAATGGACTGCTTCCTTACTTGGCCAAAGAAAAATTATACAGAACCGGATACCTAAGTTTAACAAGAGGTGATGGCGGACAAAACCTGATAGGTAGTGAACAGGGTATTGAACTCGGATTAATAAGGACACAGGAATTACTGGCTGCCAGAAGTATGGATGGAGCGGAACAATATTTTACACGCGCGTATGAATTTGGTTTCAGTAAATCAGTAGAAGAAGCGTTGCGGATATGGAACAGGGAAAAAGTATTGAGTGATATCGTATGGATGATCAGAAAGTTTCAGCCTGATGTGATCATTACCCGTTTTCCGGGAGATGCCCGCGCCGGACACGGACATCATGGCGCTTCATCGGTATTGGCACAGGAAGCTTATACAGCAGCAGCGGACCCCAAACGCTTTACTGAACAGTTCAACTATGGTGTTCAACCCTGGCAGGCAAAAAGAATTTTGTGGAACACATTTAATTTTGGCGGCGCCAATACCACGTCAAATGACCAGTTTAAAATAGAGATAGGCGGATACAATGCCTTACTGGGAAAAAGTTACGGAGAGCTGGGCGCCGAGGCAAGAACCATGCATAAGAGCCAGGGTGAGGGCAGGCCAAGGAGAAGGGGACAGCTTATTGAATACTTTCAAACACTGGGAGGCGATGCCCCCCAAAATAATTTAATGGATGGTATTGAAGCGGATTGGAAAAGAATGAATGGGGGAGATAAAATTCAAACACAGATTAGTGCCATCATCAGTCAATATAATTTTGAGCAACCCGATGCCTCCGTTCCGGCATTGGTTTCATTATATCGCGCCATCAAAGACTTACCTGTCAATAACTGGCGTGATAAAAAATTAGCGGAAACGCAGGAACTGATCGAAGCCTGTGCCGCCTTATTCAGTGAAGCCAGCACCGGCCAGGAAAACGTGATTCAGGGTGATGTGCTGAATCTGAGTTTCTTTTTAAATAAGCGGAATGATGTAAAGGCGACACTAAAACATATCCGGCTTGATAATTTTGATTCTGCATTTAATGTACCACTGTTATTGAATACAAATGTTACGTTCAATACAACCATCCAGGTAGCGCCGGATAAAAAAATATCCCAGCTCTACTGGTTAATATACCCAAAGGAAGAAGGGATATTTGATGTTAGGGATCAGGCTATGATTGGTAAAGCATGGAATGACGCTCCTTTTATAGCAGCATATACAGTAACCATTGAAGGGGAGGACTTCTGCATCAAAAGACCCGTACAATACAAATATGTGGATCCTGCCAAAGGAGAACTTTACCAGCCATTGGTAGTATTACCCCAGGTGGAAAGCAGTTTTACGCGGGAGAACTATGTTTCATTAAATGGCGCCTTATTACCGGTAACTATACATGAAAAAGAAAATATCAAAAATGGCAAAGGTCATTTTACTGAAAGCTCAACAGTACAACTTTTCAGGCGCCGGGCAGTTACTTCTGAAAATGGTGTAATCGACACTAACGGTACTTCATTATTGCAATTTGTACCCCTTTCAAAATCTGATAATTATAAAGAAGCATTGGCATTGTCTGCAGGCAATGAGCCTGCCTTTATTGGTAATGCAAAACGTATTGACTACGACCATATACCCACCATTACTTATTTTACTCCTGCAAAAACCAATCTGGTAAACCTGAATATCAAAATAAAAGGTAAAAAAATTGGTTACCTTATTGGAGCGGGCGATAAAGTTCCGCAGGCATTGGAAGAATTAGGGTATGAAGTAACCCTGTTAAGTGAAGCGGATATTACTGAAGAAAACCTGGTACAGTTTGATGCCGTGATTACCGGCATCAGGGCCAGTAATATTTTTGAATACCTGACAAACAGAAGCGATATACTCAATAAATACGTTGAAAAAGGGGGTAACCTGATTGCACAGTATATTAAAAGTAATTCTGTGGGAAACAAACGAATTAAATTAGGACCTTATCCTTTCTCTATCAGTTCCGGATCGAGAGTAACAGAGGAAAATGCCAAAGTTACTTTTCTGTTACCACAGCATCCAGTTCTCAATTACCCCAATACCATTACTGATGCGGATTTTGAGGGATGGGTACAGGAGCGCAGCACCTACCAGGTAGACCAGGCAGATGCTTCTTACGAAATGCCACTGGCCATGCATGATACCGGTGAAAAAGAAAGTAAAGGAAGCCTGGCAATAGCTAAATATGGTAAGGGTAATTTCGCGTATGTTAGTTTGGTATTATTCCGCCAATTACCCGCTGGTATACCCGGCGCTTATCGTTTACTGGCTAATCTCATCGCATTACCTGAAAATAAATAGTTGCTATGCGGTCCAGAAAAAAAATAGGCATTTTTACGATTTTGATAATTGGACTGGCCATTGGCTTTTTTATTAAGAATGTAAAGATCGGACTGGTTATTGGGCTGATGTTGGGCCTGCTTGCCGGTGGATTGATTAGTAGTGGTACAAAAAAATAAAATGGTTTACGATTGGTTGTAAACTTTGTTAGGCAGTGACTATACTATGACTGATAAAAAAAACATACCCTTTTTCTCTTACTGGCAACGCTGGTACTTAATTGTGATCGGGGTATTGGTATTGCTGATTATATTTTTTGCCTGGTTAACTAAATATTTCGCATGAGCCAACCAGACTGGATAGTACTCTGTATTACCTTAACCGCTATCATAGCATACGGTTTATATAAAAGCCGCACGGCTAAAAACCTGGAAGGCTATTTTCTTAGCGACCGCAGTATGCCCTGGTACCTGGTTTTATTGAGCATTATGGGTACGCAGGCCAGCGCTATTACTTTCTTATCCGCGCCCGGCCAGGCTTTCACAGATGGAATGCGTTTTGTGCAATACTATTTTGGTTTGCCTATTGCCATGGTGATCCTTTGTATCACATTTGTACCCCTGTTTCATAAAGTGAAAGTGTTTACCGCTTATGAGTTTCTGGAAAAAAGATTCGATCTGAAAACAAGAACCCTTACTTCCTTTCTTTTCTTATTATCAAGGGGATTGTCTACCGGTATCAGTATTTATGCGCCTTCCATCATATTATCGTCTTTATTGGGATGGGATATTTTCTGGACTAATATTGTAATGGGTGGGTTGCTCATCATTTACACAGTAAGTGGCGGCGCCAAAGCGGTTGCGTATACCCAACAGTTACAACTGCTCATTATTTTTATCGGCATGTTCGTTGCGGGTTATTGCATTGTACACTATTTACCAGAAGGTGTTGGCTTTACCGATGCTTTAAAAGTAAGTGGTGCATCGGGTAAATTAAATGTGATTACCACCGGAATGACTTCAAAAGGCTTTGATTGGAAGGATAAGTATAATATCATCAGTGGTGTGATTGGCGGATTTTTTCTGGCCCTCTCTTATTTTGGTACCGACCAGTCGCAAGTGGGTCGTTACCTAACTGCAAAAGACACCAAAGAAAGTAGGATTGGTTTGTTAATGAATGGTCTGGTAAAAGTACCCATGCAGTTTTTAATTTTATTATTGGGGGCTATGTTGTTTACTTTTTATCAGTTTAATAATGCCCCTGTTTTCTTTAATAAAGCAGTGGCTACCAAAGCCATGGCAACCCCCTATAAAGATTCACTGGCGGGTATAGAAAAAAAGTTTGATCAGCAACAGTTGTTGCAACAACAATTGAGTAAAAATTATGTAATTGCCCACCAGGAAAATTATAAAGATAGCCTGCAGGCGGGAACCGCTAAATTGTCGGCCATTCAAAAAGAATATAAATCAGTATTAAAAAAAGCATTACCCAGCGATGATACCAATGATACCAATTATATCTTTCTAAGGTTTGTGATTGATTTTTTACCAAAGGGTTTGGTGGGCCTTTTAATTGCCATTATATTCCTGGCAGCCTGGGGCTCGATAGCGGCGGCATTGAATTCGCTGGCATCCTGCACCATGGTTGACTTTCATCTCAGATTTCGCGGAATGAAATATGATAGCACCAATCTGGAGCAATGCGCTGATGAATACAGGGTGTCTAAATATTATACATTGGCCTGGGGAATATTCGCCATTATCACCGCGGAGTTTGCAACAGGTATGGGCAGTTTAATAGAAGCGGTTAATATATTGGGATCCTTATTCTACGGAGTTATTCTTGGTATATTCTTAGTGGCTTTCTATTTTAAAAAAGTGGGTAGCCATGCTGTATTTATTGCCGCTATACTGGGTGAAGCAATCGTAATAACCTTTTTTCTACTTGATAAATATGAGATCATCGGACTGGGTTTTCTATGGTTAAATGTAGTAGGGGCCGTGGCGGTGGTGGGGGTGAGTTTGGTGGTGCAGGGGGTGAGAAAATTAATAATTAATAATTAATAATTGGGGTTTCCTTTTTCCAATGACAAGATGTTTTCTATTGGATAAACCCATTTTTTGTAATCAGACAAATTCAGATGAGCCAAAAAAAAGCAACCGTAGACTGGGCCAGGGGGGGCAATATATATGAAGTAAATATCCGGCAATACACAGCAGAGGGTACATTTGAAGCCTTTGGTAAGCATTTACCCAGACTGCGTGATATGGGCATTGAAATTTTATGGTTAATGCCGATTACACCCATTAGTGAAAAAATAAGACAAGGAACTTTAGGCAGCTATTACGCCTGCAGCAGTTATACAACCATCAATCCTGAATTTGGAACCTTAGCAGATTTTAAAAACCTGGTGAATGATGCGCATAAGCTGGGATTCAAACTGATTATTGATTGGGTGGCCAACCATACCGGTTGGGATCATCCCTGGACATTGGAACATCCTGAATGGTACGCTCAGGACCTGGAAGGAAACTTTACAGAAAAGAATGGATGGCATGATGTGATTGACCTTGACTTTGATAACGCGGATATGCGGATGGCTATGATAGATGCCATGAAATATTGGGTAACGGAATGCCGGATTGATGGTTTCCGTTGTGATATGGCGCATTTGGTACCGCTCAATTTTTGGATCGAAGCCCGCCATCAATGTGATGCGCTGACTGATTTATTCTGGCTCGCGGAATGTGAAGAAGTAAGTTATCATGATGCATTCGATGCGAGCTATGCCTGGTGGTGGATGCATGTAACTGAAAAGTATGCCAAAGGCAATGCCTCATTACATGAAGTTCGGGAGGTGTTACATGCGTACACACAATATCCGCAGGGCGCCATCAAATTATTCTTTACCGCTAACCACGATGAGAATAGCTGGAACGGTACGGAATATGAAAAATATGGTAAGACGGCCAGAGCCTGGGCCGTATTCACCTGCACCTGGCAGGGTATGCCACTGATATATAGCGGACAGGAAAGTTCGAATAAACGCCGCCTTCTTTTTTTTGACAAGGATATGATTCACTGGCAGGAGCCCCTGCAGTTGCATACCTTTTATCAAACACTATTACAACTCAGAAAGCATTCCAAAGCCATACAGGAAGGAGAAACCTTTGTTCTTCCCACCCGGCATGGCGATCAATTGATGGCTTTCCTGCGCAGGAAAGAGGCAGAAGTGGTACTGGTATTACTCAACCTTTCCACTGAGGACAGAATTAACATAACAGTAGAACACCAATGGTTATCAGGCAATTTTCACAATATTTTTTCCGGCCTCAGCTTTACTTTCAGCGGAAAGGAAAAGTTTGAATTGCAGGCAGGAGAATACGTAGTGTATAAGAAAGCTATTTTAACTTGGGTTAAGAAATGATAAGTAGTTAATATCAAGTATCGAAATGATACATTAACTTCCTGTCAAAATGATGTAAAATCTTTTACAAATGAGATTCAATATTAAAAATAGTACGATACCATTAGTGATGCTTTGGATTCCTGCTCTTTCATTTTCTCAACCTATAAAGTCTGAAAAAATAGAGGATACCCATATTGTTTCATTACTAAATAATGTGAGGGAATACCGGCAGTTTAAATCGGCCGGTTTGATAGCCGGACTTTTTGTTATTAGTAACCCAAGTGGGAGTGCCTTAATTCCTGAAGGCGATGAGGTAACTGACAATATCTACATTGCGGTTTCAGAATATGATGAACAGCCCAAACAATCTCTTTTTTGTTTGAAAAATGTATATGCTGTATCAAAAATTCAGCTTGAAAAGGCTGTTAAAAATACTATTTCAATCAGCTTTAGTTACATTGAAAATAAAGTGAAAAAGAAATCAACCATTAAGGTTACAATAGATGATATAGTGATTGATTAGTATCAAGCATACATTTGCGCCTTTGTATATCCCAAATTAAAAGCGGCTGTTCAAACTGAACAGCCGCTTTTAAATCATTCATTTATTCTATCATTATCTAATCCACATCGCTCAAATCCAACGGATACGGATACATGCCTTCAAACCCGGGATAAATTCCTTCAATCTTTACTTTTCTTCCTTTGTTCAGCGATAATAATTTATCCAGTTCTGCCACAGATTTGATTGCCTGGTCGTTTACACTGGTAATAATAAAGCCTTCCTGCATTCTTGTTTTTTTCAATAAACCTTCGCCCATTTTCTTAACAACCACACCACCGGCAATCTGGTTAGCTGCAGCGGTTTTGCCGTCAACAGCGGCTAATTCAGCGCCTAATTTTTCAAGGATACCGGTTATTTTTACAATTTCGGTAGTGCCCAATTTATTTTTGAGTGTAAGCGGCACGGTAACTTCTTTGCCACCGCGAATATAGGTAAGTGAAATTTTATCGCCTGGTTTGAATTTGGTTACCTGTTCCTGTAATTCAGGTCCGGAAGTAACCGTAACGCCATTTATTTTGGTTACGATATCACCTTTCTTCACACCGGCCGCTGCGGCGGCGCCATCAGCAGGTACATCAATCACATACACACCTTCGCCTTCTTTATAACCGGTACCCAATTCTTTTCTTTGTTCATCGGAAATATTTTCTTTGGGATATTGGATACCTATATAGGCTCTCTGCACAGCGCCGAATTTTACGATGTCTGTAACGATTTTCTTTACAATATTTACGGGAATAGCATACGAGTAACCGGCATAAGAACCGGTAGGAGAGGCAATAGCTGAGTTAATGCCGATCAACTCACCATTGGTATTGATGAGTGCGCCACCACTGTTACCGGGGTTTACGGCAGCATCGGTTTGTATGAATGATTCGATGGCGGCATTGCTCTGCCTGTCGTTAATACCGATCGATCTTGATTTGGCGCTAACAATGCCGGCGGTAACGGTTACATCAAGGTTCAGCGGATAGCCGATGGCCAGTACCCATTGACCTAATTTTGTTTCATCACTATTACCATATACCAGGTAAGGCAGACCCTTGCCTTCAATTTTAATAACGGCAAGATCGCTGCTGGCATCAGTGCCGATTACAGCCGCTTTGTATGATTTTTTATTGGCCAGGGTAACATTAATTTCGTCTGCTCCTTCTACCACATGGTTATTGGTAATGATGTACCCATCGTCTGTGATAATTACGCCACTGCCGCTTGCTTTTTGTTCCGGAATAACCCTGGGGCCGCCAAAAAAATCACCAAAATCATCCCCGAAAAAATCAGAAAAGGGATTGCGCTGGCGGGGTGTATTGTTATTACTTACCTGCCTGGCCTTGGTTCTTGTTTTAATATGCACCACGGCCGGCGTAGCGCTGGTAGCGGCGGGCGTAAAATCAACCAGTCCGCCCGGTGTATTGTTATTTCCGAAAAAGCCTGCATAATTAACGGGCAATTTGCCTGCTTCCTGTAGGCCGGCGTTCTGGTAATCTGTGAACTTGCCAAAGCCCCACACACTCAAAACGGAGGTAATAGCGCTGATGGCCACTATGGCTAAGATGTTGTTGAGTTTCATAGTCATCTTTATTTGTTTATTGTCTTTTATCTGTCAAAAAATATGCCTTTCTGTTAGCAAATAAACGAAGCTGTTCAATTGACAGTTCACCGGCGCCACCATTTAACAAATGTTTACGGCATTTTTCGTAGTTGGGGGGGATGATAGGTGTTAGATGTCAGATGTCAGTTGTGAGTCGTCAGTCGTGAGACTCCCAACTCCTAACCCCCACCTCCCACCTCATCACAGTCCCGACAAAAACGACATTGTGTCTACTCCATCTGCATAATCCGTTAAGGAAGGGCTTTGCGCCATTCCGAAGGGGGTATGGCCATGACCAACTATGCATTGAATAGCTACTTCTTTTTCCAGCGACTGATTTACGGCCGCTATATTTTCATAAAATTCATAATGCACCTGGCTTACGGGAGAGAAGGGAGAGCTGTTTTCTGTGAGAATTACCGCCTCATTTGTCATATAATATTTGTTACCCATAATCAGTAATGCCAGGTGGTAATCAAAATTGTGTTTGTATTTATGGAAGTCCATGAAATACTCATATTTTTTCAAGGCCTCCAGTAAGGGGATAAATTGGTAGTCCTTAGGCACGAATAATTTGGTAACATTCCGGCAACCCAGGCCAAAATATAATTGGATATCCAGGGCCAGGGCCTCCAGTTCCTCCTGCGTTTCGGTAGCATCCAGGATAGCGATGGATGTACGGTTGCTTCGGATAATATGGGGGTATTTGCCAAAATAATAGTCGAAATACCGGCTGGAATTATTGCTGCCGGTTGCTATATAAGCATCACAGCCAATCAGCCGTTCGGCAAAGTAAACGGTGCTTTGTATAGAAGGTTCCCATTCGTACAGTTTATTTACAAGATGTTTGATGAGTACCTCATCTTTGGAAGAGGTTTTCATAACAACGGAATGGCCGCTGATTACTATACACAAAAAGTCGTGAAACCCAACCAGGGGTATATTTCCAGCCATTACCAGGCCAACGTTTTTGGGGGATGTTTGAAAAGAGGGTAGCTGGTATTGTGTGGCCCATTTTTGTAATAATGACGGGTTTAAAAAGGGGAGGGCAATATTGGTAACGGATTGTTCAATAAACTCAGGGATGAACCATTGATTTTCGCGGAAGGCGCTTTCTTTAACGGCCCGCCATTCCATTTCTTCACTCAACATATATTGGCCCAAACGGGCCATCAAATTAATTCGTTCTTGTAAAATCATTTCGTCGCCGTATTTTTGTGCAAATGTAGAATCACTAACTCAACAAACCCATATTCTATGGCTATTAAAATTACAGAAGAGTGTATCAATTGCGGCGCCTGCGAGCCCGAATGTCCTAACAATGCAATTTATGAAGGTGGCGTTGAATGGTCCATCGCCGATGGAACAACAGCTAAGGGCAGTTTTACCTTATTAGATGGTACTGTAGTATCTACGGAAGATCGTTTCGCGCCGATTAGCGTAGATACCTATTACATCACCCCGAACAAATGCACCGAGTGCCAGGGTTTTCATGAAGAACCCCAATGCGCGGCTGTTTGCCCGGTTGATTGCTGTGTACCTGATGAATTGTACCGCGAAACCGTTGAAGTGCTGCTTGCCAAGAAGGCAATGATGCACATTTAATGCACAAACTCATGTGCTAAACTTTAACAGTAAATACTTGCAAAAAACAAGTGCCTGGTGTAACTTAGGGTTATTAATCAGAAGGTTAATAATTGTTGCCCTAAAGAGGTAACAACCAGTAACGGCGGGTGATATTTCCCGTCACCGTGAGGTGAAGAGACAGGCTGTTTCTTCACCTTTTTTTTAGCGCTGTGTTTGATGATTCAGGTATGATTGATATGAAAGGCGTTTGCGTATGCAAGTTGTCTTTCTTTAAGTAATAGATGCCTTTTCTCAAGAGTAAACTCTCTCACGACCGACGATTCACGCCTCACGGTTCATCCCTCTCTAAAACATTTCACTGTTTCTTGCCAAATCGATATATCATCCCCAGTATATTTGCTCTTATAAAGGCATGAAGGAAATGAGCCATCATCTGAGATCACTAACCGGAATGATTTTTAGGCGAAATCTATATGATCCAAAAACAAAATAAATACTAACATGAAAATAGCTGTCTATAGAGCGGTTATCCCTATGGGATATTTTTTCTGTAAATCAGGTAACGACACTGATGATATTTAACCGGTATGATTAAGAGAAATTTTCCGAACTTTCGTGACCGAAAAAACAATAAATATGATTACATGAAATGAGTTATAATCAAATGTTGATCACTAACAGAAATGATTATTTAGCGAATTCCATATGTTCCAAAAAACAATAAAATGAATCACATGAAAAAAAGAATTGCCCTGGTAACAGGTGGTCTTAGCGGAGAAGCCCAGATCAGTTATAAAAGCGCTGTTACGGTTGGTAATAATATAGACAGGGATAAGTATGAGGTATACCGGATTGATATAAACGCTGAAGGATGGTGGTATGAGCCGGTGAATGGAGAAAAATCAAAAGTAAACAGGGATGATTTTTCTGTAATGGATAATGGAAGTAAAATAAATTTTGATACAGTTTTACTTTGCATCCATGGTACACCGGGGGAAGATGGAAAACTGCAGGGCTATTTTGATATGCTGCATTTGCCTTATACCAGTTGTGATGCCGCTACCTCTGCTTTAACTTTTAATAAAAGGTTTACGGTTGCTGTGGCTGCTTTTGGAGGTATTCATGTTGCAAAATCATTGCACCTTTTTAAACATACACCGGTTACCCCTCAGGAGATTTTACAAAAACTGCTATTGCCTGTTTTTGTAAAACCCAATAATGGCGGGAGCAGCATAGGTATGAGCAAAGTTAATGAAGCATCAGCCTTGTTGCCGGCACTAACCAAGGCATTCAAAGAAGATGACCAGGTACTGGTAGAAGAATGTATAAGCGGCAGAGAATTTACTATTGGGGTGTTTAAGCATAAGGGAGAGATCATTGTATTGCCTATCACAGAAATTCTGACAGGGAATGAATTTTTTGATTTTGAAGCGAAATACCAGGGTAAAAGTGAAGAAATTACTCCCGCGGTGATTGATGCGGATATGAAACAAAAACTGGAATCTGCTGCCAAACATGCTTATGAAGTATTGAATTGCAGGGGAGTAGTAAGGATAGATTTTATTTACCAGGCCGAAAAAGGACAACCCTATATGTTGGAAGTAAATACCGTACCCGGCCAAAGTGAAGCCAGCGTTATACCACAACAGGTAAAGGCAATGGGCTGGACATTAAAAGATTTTTATACAGCGGTAATAGAACAAGCAGCCTCTTAATTAACACAATGTGCATGCGGGCCTTTGCATAATTATCTTAACTTAGCCTGCTGTCTATGGCATATCAACTCATATTTTAAAATCATTCCTGTTTTTTGTGTTTAAATTTATAACTAACAAACCACTTTGGGTAAATATACTGGCAGGCTTTGGGCTGGTAGTAATACTGCTGCTGCTATTCTTTGCATCCCTGTCCTGGTTAACAGGTTTTGGAAAATATGAGAAAGTGCCAATGGTTACCGGGCAAAACTATATGGCAGCTATAAAAATGCTGGAAGACAAAGGCTTTGAAGTGGCCATACAGGATTCTATTTACATAGACAGTATTGCCAAACAGGCAGTGATCAGGCAAATACCGGAAGCAGATGCAACCGTAAAAGCCGGTCGTACCATTTATCTTACTATCAACAGAACCATACCGCCGCAGGTAGAAATGCCAAACCTTGCCGGCTTTTCTATTAAAAGCGCGGAAATGTATTTGCAGAGCCTGGGTTTAAAATTGGGGGAGGTTTCTTTTAAACCGGATATTGCCCGTAACTCTGTTCTGGAACAATTATTCAATGGCGATCCGATTAAACCCGGAACCAAAATTCCGATAGGTACCATCATCAGTTTTGTATTGGGTAGTGGTGTGGGCGGTGGTGAAATGGAAGTGCCGAACCTGGTGGGTATGACCTTGAATGAGGTTCGCAACTACCTCTCTACGATCAGTGTAAGCATTGGGTCTATTATTGCCTTGGGTACCATCATTGATTCCGCCAACGCATTTGTGATCAGGCAGACACCTGATATGCTTACTGATTCCCTTGGGGCTTCCGGTTTACGGGTTCCCAATAAAATAAAACAGGGGCAGGTGATGGATATTTACCTAAGCAGTACCGCACCTGAAAGAGACAGTACCCATATGCCACCCAAAAACTAATTTTGTAATAATTATTTCATTAGTATGCAAACCATTACCGTAGAAGAACTGAAAGCCAAAATTGATGCAGGTGAGTCCCTGCACCTCATAGATGTACGTGAACCACAGGAGCATGCCGATTTTAATATTGGCGGTTTATTATTGCCCCTTGGTAAGGTACAAACCCTTCAAACTGAAGAGATCGAGGACCTGAAAAATGAAACCGTTTATATTTATTGCCGCAGTGGTAACCGAAGTGGCCAGGCCTGTTTAATGCTGGAGCCACTGGGATTTAAAAATGTAATTAATGTTACAGGCGGTATGCTGGCCTGGCAGGAGCGGATAGCGAAATAAATATTGAATAGGGAAAAAGGAATATCGAATGTTGAAATGATTTCATTTCAACATTCGATATTCAAACCAGTTACAACTTAATATTCACTCCCATCATCACATTTGTTCCCGCCATCGGATAATAGCCGTTCTCGGTTGTTAGTGTATTATTGTAGATATAATTGTAGGTATAACCATTGGGCTCATACTTTTTATTGAATAGATTATTCACCTGTCCAATGATATTCCATTCGGTAAAAATTACTTTTTTGATAGTCCAGCTTGCACGGATATCCTGCACAAAAAAAGCAGGTAACCTACGCGTTTCACTTTGGCTGTTATCCATATATTGTTTACCAACGTATTTACTCATCAGGCTCAATTCAATATTTTGAACAGGTAATAGCTGAATGTTCGCGCCTGCTACAATAGCGGGAGAGAAGGAGATATCAGTATTTTGATGGCTCACTGCCTGCTGGTCACCGGTATCGTAGTTATCTATATATTCAATAAAGGAGCTCACTTTATTTTTACTGATGGCCAGGTTGCCGGAAAGGTTTATCCATTTATCCAGAACCACCCCTCCCTGAAGCTCAATCCCCAACCGGTAGCTATGCGGGATATTAATACGGGTATAGGCGCCTACATCATTGATCTGGCCGGTAAGCACCAACTGGTTATAATAATACATGTAATACATATTGGCGCCTAAATGGTAGGTACTGTTTTTTCTTTCAATGCCTGCTTCAATGTCATGCAGGGTTTCCGGTTTGGGTTGTTTGGTAAGCCCGGCCTGAAAATCATCCCTGTTCGGTTCTTTTTGTGCCAGGGCATAACTAAAAAAAGCCTGCCATCCATTGTTAGTAAAGGTGATACCTGCTTTGGGATTAATAAAATCAAAACTACGGTTCACCTTAAGGGTTGGGCTTCCCTGAAAACCATTCATGCTATGTTTTACATGCCTGTATTGAAGGTCGGCAAAACTTGACCAGTTAGTATTTAGCCGGTGTTGCCATTTAGTATAGAGATTGGCATCTGTTTTAACAGCGGTCAAATCATAATACCTGTAATCTTTAGAAACACTGCCTGTTTGCATCCAAACGATATTGCCAAAATGTTTTCCGTCATAAGCGGACCAGCCACCGCCAATGGTCAGCTCATCCTTGTTGTGTTTATATTGGAGGGAAGCGATTTGTCCGTAAAAATAATTGTCTAACCAGCGCTGTCTAACCAGGTCGGTTTTAGTTATGGGGATGCCTCCTGCTATTACAGAAGCTAAGCCATATTTTGAATAGGACTGATCGGCTTTATATTCTTCATAATACCCTTTACCCCTTGAGAGGAAAGCGGCCGTATTAAAGGACCATTTGTTATTGAATGCATGGTTGAAAAATAGCTGGTAATGTGTTTGTGTATAATTATCAGTTTGGTTTTCGTAAGGACTCCCGGGTTTTTCGGTTCCTGCCGGATTGTTCCGGCGGTTGGCAGAGAGCAGATTTTCAGCTACACCATACCAGGCCTGGTAGGTTTTTTCTTTACCCGAAAAAATATTCAGCCGCAGGGAAGAATTTTTATTGAGGAAGGCGGTACTCAAATAAAAGGAAGACAGGTCGCTGTTGGCGCGTTCAATAAATCCATCACTCTTAATACGGCTGATTCTCGCATCAATGGTAAAATGGCCATTAATCAAACCTGATCCGGCTTTCAGCGTATTTTTAATGGTTTTAAAAGAGCCGAAACTATTATTGGATTCTCCGTAAGCTTTTTCATTGAACTCATTGGTAGACATGTTGAGGGTAGCCCCGAAAGCGCCGGCGCCATTGGAAGAGGTGCCAACGCCTCTTTGTACCTGTATGCTGTTTACAGAGGAAGCAAAATCGGGAAGGTCAACAAAATAAGTACCCATACTTTCGGCATCATTATAAGGAATACCATTAAGCGTTACATTGATGCGTGTGGCATCTGTTCCCCTTATCCGCATAGCCGTATAGCCTACCCCATTACCGGCATCGGAGTTAACTACAACGGAGGGGGTTTGGTTTAATAAAAATGTAATATCCTGTCCCAGATTGGCCTTTGCCAATTCCTCTTTGGAGAGGGTTGTTTTGGCAAAAGGTGCCCGGTTCGAAGCCCGAACAGCTTTCAGTTCCAGGGGTTGGAGAAAAAGGGCGGCAGGGGTTAACTCAATATCCAAACGGGTATCTTTTTGGAGGGCGCTCACCGTTTGTGAATGGTACTTGAATCCAAGGCTGTTTACCCAAAAAGCGTAGTTGCCCTGGGGAACCTTACCAAAACTAAACCTGCCCTCTTCATCTGTGAGGGTTTTCCGGTTTCCCAAACTAACTGTTGCACCCGCGATGGGGGTTTGGGTAATTTTTTCTGTAATCCTGCCTTGTACAAGGCTTTTGTAGGGTTGAGCAAAGGTGATTAGGGTTACTAAAGCCAACATGGTTGTTCCCAAAAACTTTTTCATGGTTAGTGATTTTAAAGTTAAAAATGGGAACAGGGAATAGCTAACGGAGAGGTACTGAACAGAACGGTATACCTTCCCTTCGCAGGAATTACCCTGTTCAGGTTCAACGGGTATTTTCTCAGCCTTGCAAATGGAATGTAAACACACCATCATTAAAGCACCCCGAGGAATAATCTGATGCAAAAGTAGTTATTCTTATAATTCTGTGCAACTGTAACTTTGGCAAAACAAAACCGTTCAACTAAGAAAATTCCCCATGAAGAAAATAGTATCTGCCCTGGTATTGGGTTTTACTTTTATTTGCGTGAATGCCCAAAATGAAAAAAATATTGTGACTGATGCAAATGCCGAATTGCGGAATGTTACCGGATTTAATGGAATTGAAGTATCTGGCGCCATTGATTTATATATTTCGCAGGGTACGGTAGATGCAGTGGCGATCAGTGCCAGTGATGAAGCGATCAAATCCAGGATGCGAACTGAAATAAAAGGGAGTACCTTACTTATCTATTTTGACGGGAAAGGGATGAGTTGGAAATCCTGGGGTAATCATAAGATGAAAGCCTATGTTACATTTAAAAACGTACATAAAATAGAAGCTTCCGGCGCCTGTAATGTAAAAGCCACCGGAACCATCAGGCAACAGGTTCTTTCAATAGAAATGTCGGGAGCCAGCGATTTCACAGGCGATCTGAAAGCCGGCAAGTTGCGGCTGGAAGCCAGCGGCGCCTCCAATATCAGGGTTTCCGGAATGGCAGAGTCTGCAGAATTAGAAGCAACAGGCGCCTGTAACATCAAGGCGTATGATCTGAAAACAGATTATTGTAAAGTGGATGCCAGTGGGGCATCGAATGTTCATATTACGGTTAATAAAGAATTGAATGCCGATGCCAGTGGTGGAAGTACTATTTTTTATAGGGGATCCGGCTTAATCAGGGATATCAGTAGCAGCGGCGGCGCTTCTGTAAAACATAAAACAGACGATTAATTCAAATAATATTTGGATACTAGTCATCCCAACCCTACCTTCGCGCTCCATTACATCGCGAGGTAGAGCAGCGGTAGCTCGTCGGGCTCATAACCCGAAGGTCGGAGGTTCGATCCCTTCCCTCGCAACACACAGTCAAAGGCCCGATTGGGCCTTTTTTAATTAATAATTTGAACTAGTGAAATCCGGATTCGTTAACATATTTGGCCGGCCCAATGCGGGTAAAAGTACCTTGCTGAATGCACTGATAGGTGAGAAGATGGCTATTGTATCTCCCAAGGTGCAAACCACCCGTCACAGAATTAAGGCTTTTTTAAATAAACCGGGTGAGTACCAGGTCATTTTTTCGGATACCCCGGGTATTATAGACCCAAAGTATAAGTTGCATGAGCGGATGATGAACTCCGTAAAAACGGCCCTGGAAGACGCGGATATTGCTTTACTGATAGTAGACGCCAATGAAAACCTGGATGAAGCAGATGTTATTTTCCAGTCGCTGAGGTTACGGGTTCCCTGTATAGTGGTACTTAATAAGATAGATGAAGCGGCTAATGGAAAGATAGCATTGGCGGAAGCGTTTTTTGCCGGGAAATCCTATTGTAAGCAACTGGTTAAAATTTCTGCTTTACAAAAAGTACACCTGAATAAATTACTGGATGCGATTATTGCCCTTTTGCCGGAAGGTTCCCCTTTTTACAGTGAGGAAGATTTGAGTGATATGCCTACCAAATTCTTTGTGGCAGAAATGATCCGCGAGAAGATCTATGAATTATTTGGGGATGAGATACCTTATCATACCGCCGTGATGGTGAATGAGTATAAAGAAAAAGAATCGTTGGTAAAGATTCAGGCCGATATTATTGTAAACCGCGAAACACAGAAGGCAATCATTATAGGGGATAAGGGTAAAATGATCAGGGAGATCGGAACAACTGCCCGGCGGGATATTGAAGCTTTTATACAACAAAAAGTGTTTTTAGAACTTTTTGTGAAAGTCAGACCCAAGTGGCGCGACAATGACCTGCAATTAAAGGAGTATGGGTATAAATAATTGTAAATGAATAATTTAGAATGATTTATTTAATATTTTAATTTAATATATTTTTTTGTTTTAAGCATACAATTATGAGTTACACAGTAGCAATAGTAGGCAGGCCCAATGTGGGAAAGAGTACCCTGTTCAACCGGTTTTTGGAACAGCGTAAGGCCATTGTAGATGACATCAGCGGGGTTACCCGCGATCGTCAATATGGTTTGGCAGACTGGAACGGCAAGGTTTTTAACCTGGTAGATACAGGTGGTTTTGTGCCTGCGAGTGCAGATATTTTTGAAACTGAGATACGTAAACAGGTTAAGATTGCTATAGAAGAAGCCGATTCGATCATTTTTATGGTAGATGTGGCTACCGGTATTACCGACTTAGACGAAGCCATGGCAGCTATGCTTCGCCGCGGTACAAAGCCCGTTTATGTGGTAGTTAATAAGGTTGATAATGGAACCAGGGAACTGGAAGCCACCGAATTTTATTCACTTGGGTTTAAAAATACCTTCTTCGTAAGCAGTATCTCTGGTAGTGGAACCGGTGAATTGCTGGATGCGATAACCGAACCCATTACTGCGGAAGATGTAGAAGCGGCTATGAAAGATAGCGGACTTCCCAAATTTGCCATAATTGGTCAGCCCAATGTAGGTAAGTCATCCCTGCTAAATGCACTGGTTGGAGAGGAACGTACCATTGTTAGTGATATTTCAGGAACTACCCGTGATAGTATTCATACCCACTATAACCTGTTTCAAAAGGAGTTTGTTTTGATAGATACGGCGGGTATCCGCAAAAAGAGCAAAGAAAAAGAGGATTTGGAATTTTATTCTATCATACGGGCCATTAAGGCAATTGATGATGCCGATGTTTGCCTGATTGTACTAGATGCTCACAAGGGAATTACTGCCCAGGATGTGAGTATTTTTAGCCTGGCCGAAAGAAAAGGAAAAGGAATTGTAGTACTGGTAAATAAATGGGATCTGGTTGAAAAAGAGACGAATACAGCACGTGATTATGAAAAAGCTTTAAAGCAAAAATTGGCGCCTTTTACAGATGTACCCATACTTTTTATATCTGTAAAAGAAAAGACAAGGCTATTTAAAGCCATTGAATTGGCATTGGAAGTGTACGAGAACAGGCATCGTAAAGTGCCTACTTCAAAACTGAATGAAGCTATGTTGAAGTCTGTAGCCAATTACCATGCTCCTGTTGTAAGAGGGAATTCAATTAAAATTAAATATGTAACACAACTGCCTACACCGGTACCTTCCTTTGCATTTTTTACCAATTATCCGGATGATATTAAGGCCCCCTATAGGAATTACCTGGAAAACCAGTTGAGAACCCAGTTTAAATTTACAGGCGTGCCTATTAGGATTTTTTTTAGAAAGAAATAAAAAAGATTCGTTAAAATTTGCAAAATTCGTTTAGGAAGCTATCTTTGCCACCAAATTATAAACCAAAAAAAATTATTACTATGAAAAAAGTATTCGCAATCTTAGCAGTAGCTGGTTTTATGGCTGCTTGTAACAACGGTGAGAACAAAGAAGCAGTAGTTGACAGTCCTAAAACCGCAGTTGAAGCCATAGCGGTTGATTCTACTGTAGTTGACAGTCCTAAAACTGCTATAGATACTACTAAGAAATAATTACGGGTACCCTTAGTTATTTTATATTACTTCTTGCAAGAAGCTCCTCCCGGTTTACCGGGAGGTTTTTTTTGTGCCAGTTTGTACCAATTTCCCTTAATAGTGGGGTGCGGCATTAATATTGACTTAATTTTACGCGCTTATTTTTGCAAACAACCGGTTATGCTTTGTGACATTTTGACCTAAGATAAAAACTATGTTGAAAGAAAAGTTTTTTTTGAATTCTGACGAGGATACAGATTTTATGCCCATTATTCCCATCAATGAGAATGACAGTGAGCAGGACCGTAATTTGGTGATCCCCGATACCCTGCCAATTCTGCCTTTGCGCAATACGGTATTGTTCCCTGGGGTGGTTTTACCCATAACCGTTGGGCGTGATAAAAGCATTAAGGCAGTAAATGATGCCTATAAGCTGGATAAATTGATCGGTGTTCTGGCACAAAAAGATGCCAATATTGAAGAACCCGAGCCTAAAGATCTTTGTAAAGTAGGTACGGTGGCCCGTGTTGTAAAGCTGATTAAAATGCCGGATGGTGGCACTACTGTGATTATCCAGGGCAAAAAACGTTTTGCCCTTGATGAGATGATCAATGAGGATCCCTATTTTAAAGCCTCGGTAAGTTTGTTTGCGGATGATGAAATTCCTGAATCAGAGAATTTTAATGCCTATATCAGCAGTATCAAAGACCTGGCCACACAGATCATCCACCTGTCGCCAAACCTGCCTACCGAAGCCTCCATCATCCTTAAAAATATTGAGAACCCTTCTTTCCTGATCAATTTTGTAAGCAGTAACCTGAACAGCGACCTTACAGAAAAGCAAGGCCTGCTCGAGATCAACGACATTCATCAGCGCGCTGAACGCCTGATTTTTATACTACAGCGGGAACTGCAGTTTGCTGAGTTGAAAGACAAAGTGACCAATAAAACCAGGACAGAGATAGACAAACAGCAGCGGGATTACTTTTTGCAACAGCAATTAAAAAGTATCAAAGATGAGTTGGGTGGCGATACCAATGAGCGTGAAATTGCTGATATGAAGAAAAAAGCAGAGGCAAAAAAATGGCCCGAAGCCGCTAAAACCCTGTTTACAAACGGGATAGCCAAGCTGGAACGGATGCATCCTACCACACCTGATTATTCGGTGGTATACAATCATCTTGATCTGATGCTTGACCTTCCCTGGCTGGATTATACGGCCGATAACTATGATCTGAAAAATGCTAAAAAAGTGCTGGACCTGGATCATTATGGTATGACCAAGATCAAGACCCGCATACTTGAATACCTGGCAGTGCTGAAATTGAAGGGCGATATGAAGAGCCCTATTCTTTGTTTTCTGGGCCCTCCCGGAATTGGCAAAACATCACTGGGGCGTTCCATTGCCCATGCTATCGGACGGAAATATGTTCGTGTAAGTTTAGGTGGCCTGCATGATGAAAGTGAAATTCGTGGACACCGGAAAACCTATATCGGCGCGATGCCGGGTAGGATTGTGCAGAATATCCGTAAATGCAGATCCGGTAACCCGGTAATGATACTGGATGAGATAGATAAAATAGGCAGCGATTTTCGGGGCGATCCATCCTCCGCCTTACTGGAAGTGCTGGACCCGGAACAGAACCATACTTTTTACGATAATTATCTTGAGCTCGAATACGACCTGAGCAAAGTATTATTTATTGCTACGGCTAATAACCTGCAAAATATTCAGCCCGCCCTGCGTGATCGGTTAGAGATCATTGACCTGAGTGGCTATGCGGTAGAGGAAAAAGTAGAAATTGCCAAAAGACACCTCTTACCTAAGCAGAAAGAGGCACATGGTTTAAATAAAGTGAACTTTAAAATCAATGATAAGGTATTGGAAAAAATTATTGAACAATATACCAGGGAAAGTGGTGTTCGGGAATTAGACAGGCAACTGGCATCCATTATGCGTTACCAGGCCAAGGAACTGGCCATGAAGAATAAAGTGAAATCAACAGTTACCGCGGCGGATGTAGAAAAAATATTGGGACAATCACGTTACAGTAACGAAATCTATAAAACAGCCAATATGCCGGGTGTGGCAATTGGGCTAGCCTGGACCTATGTAGGCGGAGAGATCCTTTTTATTGAAACCATTTTGGGCGATGGAAAAGGGGAACTTAAACTTACCGGGAACCTTGGAAATGTAATGAAAGAAAGCGCTACTACCGCTTTGAGTTACCTGCAGGCTAATGCAAAAAAATTAGGTGTTGATCCGGCCGAATTTGCCCAAAAGAATATCCATATTCATGTGCCGGAAGGAGCAGTGCCCAAGGATGGGCCGAGTGCGGGCATAACCATGCTTACCTCTTTAACCTCTGCATTCACCGGTAGAAAAGTGAAACCCTTTCTGGCTATGACAGGAGAGATCACTTTGCGTGGGCAGGTATTACCCGTTGGTGGTATTAAGGAAAAGATATTGGCAGCAAAAAGAGCCGGACTAAAAGAAATTATTCTTTGCACACAAAATGAGAAAGATATCAATGAGATCGATAGCAACTTTATCAAAGGGATGGTGTTTCATTATGTAAAGACCATGCAACAGGTGATAGACCTTGCCCTCGTGTAATAGCTGTTCTTCCCTTAGATTTGATAGAGAATTCGCCTCATGCACCGGTATTTTTTTCTAATAGCGCTTATCTGTACTACCCATTCCCGGGCACAAACACTGGGGGGTAATGCTGTTTTCAGTTTTCTGCTGCAACCCAATACCGCGCAACTCTCATCTTTGGGTGGCGTTAATGTATCAACCATTGGAAATGAGGTGGGGATGGCTTTTCATAACCCCGCATTATTAAGAAATCAAATGCACCGGCAGGTGAATACTTCATTCAATGCTTTTTTGGCGGGTATAAAAAATTATAGTCTCAGTACCGCTTATCACGTTGCACCCATCCGCACCAACCTGGCAGTAGGCGTTAATTATTTTAACTATGGCAACCTTACCCAAACCGATGCTTCCGGCATTGTGCTGGGTAGTTTCCGGCCGGCCGATTATGTGCTTCAGGTAATGGCTTCGAGGCAATACCATAAAAATTTTTGGTATGGGTTAACCATGAAGTATATCCATTCTAATTATGGTCAGTACCGGTCATCGGGTTTGGCTTTCGACCTTGGCGTAACCTATTATGATTCGGTTAACCAATGGCAGGCAAGTGTGGTGGTTAAGAATATGGGCACCCAACTTGGCACTTATGATGGCAGTAATAAAAAACAGGAGTTACCCTTTGACCTGCAGGCAGGCATTACCAGGCGTTTGAACAATGCACCGTTCCAGTTTTCACTAACGGCGCACCATTTACAGGCGGTCAATAGTTTTTATAATGACACCAGTTTTAGGGCATCAGAAGGGGAATATGGATATGCCGGTAATACCACTGTACAAAAAATATTTTCACACCTGGTACTGGCTACGCAGATTTTTTTAAATGAAAAATTAGTAATTGATATGGGTTACAACTTTCAACGCAGGCAGGACCTCAATGGCTATAATATGACCAGCGGACTAAACGGATTTAGTTTTGGCACAGGGATATTTCTCCCTAAACTGCATATAAGATATGCTACCGGTTTTTACCAGCGAAACCTGTTTCACCAATTCTCACTCAATTTAAATTGGAGTGGGAGGGGCCTGTAAGTACTGCCTGTTTTATCCTCCCTGTTTTTTTACAACAGGTGGCATTACCCCTTTTGCTTTTTTATCAGGAGCCGCAGCAGGTTTATCGGCTGGTTTTTTAGGATCTTTTGGATCACCGGGTTTTGGAGTAACCGTTGCTTTTTTGGGGTCTTCTAAAATTAGCTTCACTTCTGATTCAGGTAAAATATCTTCTGGTGTTATATCCTTTGGTACCTCATAATCTCCGGAAGTACCAGTACCTATATATTCACCCTCATCACCCAACAAAGTGGAGTTGCTATTGGAATAATCAATTTCTATTTCATTGGACATTACCTCCGGTTTTACAAATGTGAGTTTGGTATCTATACCACAATTAGGGTCAGCCGCTGCTTTATTCATAAAATAAGCCCAGATAGGCATGGCGGCTCTTCCGCCTTCCCCATTTTTGCTTTCTGTGCTGAAACGGATAAAACGATCATCACAACCTACCCATCCACCCGCGAGCAATTGTGGGGTGTACCCCATAAACCAGGCATCGCTGTTATCATTGGTAGTGCCTGTTTTACCGGCAATTTCCATCCCTCCGGGAATATCATAACCCCAGATACCGGCGCCGGTTCCATGGGTCATTACCCCCTGCATCATTTTTATAACAGAATACGCGGTTACATCACTGATCACTTCTTTTCTTTTTGGCGTAAAGTTCGCGAGCACATTGCCATTCCTGTCTTCAATGCGTGTGATATACATCGGTTTGGCATTGAAGCCCCTGCCGGGAAACATGCTGTAGCCCTGCATCATTTCTATTAAAGAAATTTCGCAGGCGCCAATACCAATAGAAGGATAGGCTGGAATATTGGAGGTGAAATCACATTTGCGCAGAAATTCTACCAGTCGCTTGGCGCCATTATTACCATTATTGTCCAACTGTTTTAATACATAGGCCGTTGCACAGTTTCTGGATTTAGCCAATGCGAGGGCCATCGGCATAGCCGCACCGGTACAAGTTTTACTGGTTGCCGGTACCATCCCAAAGCCTCCAAAATCTTGCTGGTTATCATATACGGTAGTATTGGGTGTAAACCCGGCTTCTTCAATGGCCAAACTATATAATAAAGGCTTCATGGTAGAGCCAATCTGTCTTTTGGTATTGATATTGGCGTGATCGAATTTGTAGGTTTTATAATCAATACCCCCCACCCATGCTTTAACCTGGCCATCCAATGGATTCATCACCATAAAACCGGCCTGTAACATTTGCCTGTGGTATTTAATAGAATCGTAGGGCGTCATCACGGTGTCTTTGCCACGTGTATTATTCCAGGCAAATATGTGCATGGGTATTTTCTGGTCGAAGGTTTTACGGATATCTTCCTCATTCATTCCTTCTTTTTTAAGGTTACGCCAGCGATCACTTTGTTTAGCCGCCGCTTCCAGCACATATTCATATCCTTTCCAAACGGTACCTTTTTTCATATTCTCCTGCCTGTTCAGCAGTTTCTGCATGTAGCTGATATGTTTGGCTACAGATTCTTCCGCGTAGAGTTGCATGCGTGGATTGATAGTGGTATAGATTTTCAGGCCATCACGGTAGAGATTGTAATTGTCGCCATTATTTTTCTTGTGCTCTTTGCACCATTTTTTCAATTCCTCACCCAGTATCATTCTGAAATAGGGGCCCAGGCCATTGTTCTCATTCAGTTTCCGGTAACTGATCTCCATTGGTTTTCGTTTGAGAATTTCCGCTTCTGCCAAGGGCAGATAGCCCTTGGTTACCATACGGTTCATCACCAGGTTCCTCCTTTCCAATGCGCGCTTGGGAAAGTTTCGCGGATTATAAATACCCGGGCCATTAATCATGCCAATCAATACCGCGGCTTCTTCTACGTTCAAACGGTCAGGCTCTTTCTGAAAAAAGGTATTGGAGGCATAACGGATACCATACACATTATCGCTAAAGGCAACGGTATTCAGGTACAAAGTGATGATCTCGTCTTTGGTAAAATGACTTTCCAGTTTAATGGCGATGATGGCTTCTTTAAGTTTCTGAATACTCCGTAAAAGAAAATTCTTGGTGCTCCAGTTTTCTGTAAACAAATTTTTGGCTGTTTGCATGGTAATGGTGCTGGCGCCACCTTCACTTCCTAAATATATAAATGCACGCATTAAAGATAGCCCATCAATACCGCTATGGTCGTAGAAGCGCTTATCTTCAGTAGCTACCAATGCATTAATCACATGTTTGCTGATATCCTTATGCAATACATCTACACGATCCTCAATATAATATTTTCCCATAGGCGTTCCGTCATCCGCAAAAACCTGGCTTGCCTGCGATGCGGATGGATTTTCAATATCATCGATAGAAGGCATATCGCCAATCCAACCCCAGTTGATGATAAGTATCAATAGGATAACGGCTCCAAAACCACCAAAAAAAATGCGCCAGAATATTTTTACAGACTTTGTCATAAGAACTGAATATGGAATGATGCGTATAAAGATATAAAGCTAAAAAAGAGTTTCACAAGCATGGTATCTGTTTGGTTAAAATTTATCCGGAAACAATTTTTGAATAAATGCATGGTATCCCTCTACATCCTCCTTGCTCACGAGAATAGTCATATTGGCATTACTGATGATACTGAAACTATATTTATCAGGCGTTAACCATGGTATGATACGGGATTTGGCCAGCGGCTTTGTTCTGTCGATATACAAAATAGCATCCCTTGCATTCACAAACGGCCCTATCAGCAGGAACTGGTATTGATTATTAATGCGACGGTTGTAAATGTCAATCATTTGCCCGGCATAACTATCCTGGTTATACCGGTTAAAAGCATTTCGGCTCTCGGTGATGAAGATGGGGTCTACCTTGTTCAAAACTACCACTACATATTGGGTATCCGCGGCATTGAATGTATAGCTGGTATTGTTTAGGGTATTTGCCGGGAGGGCATTAGTGATCTCCAGGTTTTTCAGGGGCGCTTTTGGCAATGAGGCAATAGAATCTTTTTTAATAACCGCGGCGGTGGAAATGGTTTTGGTATTACTTACGTTAATCAATTCTTTTTTTACAAGCGGCAACTGTTTGGGTATGTTGGTAGCGGTATCTTTTTTCATCAGGGTATTGGCAACGAGTGGAATGGCACTGTTGAGATCTACGCGGCGTGATACAATTTCTTCGGTTTTGTTGACGTTCAGGTTGGTCAGATAGTTTTCGATCTGGTATCTTCTTTTCAACACATCAATCATGGTAATGGCTTTCTCCGCTAATGGCGATTTATCGAAAAGGGTTACGATATTTTCCAAACGATTGATGGCCGTACTATCCTGTTTTTGTTTGATATAATAGATGGACTCTATATATAATAATTGTGGCGTCCAGTAGGAATTGCCAAATTGTTTGTCGGCTGTTAGTTTGGCTTCCTTGGCTTCTTCGAATTTACCTGCCAGGAACAGGTTGTAAATAGCCGCGTATTGTTTTTCGGCGGGATCTGTTTTCTTCCCGGGTTTTGCCAGCTCACCGGTAAGTTGTTTAGCGAACCTGCCACCCACAAAAGTTTTTTGTAACAGGGTGTTTATCGAATCTGCTTTAAACAGGTCGCCATTTTTTTTATGGCAATAAGCGAGATTGAAAAATATTTATTCCTCTTCACCACTCCCTGGAAATCGTTTCAATAGCTCTTCATACATTTCAATGGCAGACGGAAAATCTTCCAGTTGTTGTTGGAAAGTAGTGGCATTACCCAGGAGCGCTTTTTGAATGGCGCTATATGAATTATTTTTTTGTGTATCTGTCAGGGGGATGTCATTACTTACAGACTCAATGGTTAACTCTTTGTTTTCCTCTTTCGCTGTGAGTGATTCTTTTTTCTCTGCTGTGGGAGTAATACCGGCTAAAGAACTGTTCACTGCATTTTGTCTTCGCCAGTTATCTACATTGGGCCGGTTACCCCATCTGCTTTTAAATTCGCTCAGGCCCCTGGCTTTGAGTGTGGTATTCAGAAAATAAAATTCAGCCGATCCGGCGCTAAAAAGGTCAGTAGTGGGGGAAGTAGCTGATAGGGTATTGCCAAAGGAAAGAGGTTCATTGGGTATGTCTTTCAGTCCCCTTTCTTTTCGTAATTGTTTCACTATTTTTTTTACAATCAGCGCCCTCTCTTCTTCCGGCAGTGAGGCTAAATGAAGCAGGCTGTCTTCTTTACCGATGATATATTGGTTAGCACTGATTATTTTTAATGCGGGCCTTCTTTCAACGACTCTTTGCTGGTCAGTTTCTTTGAGTAAAGATATTTGTATACTGTCGTAATACCGGTAAGACAATGCATAGGCTTTTCGGGTATAATTCATGTCGCCCAGTAACAAAAAACTTTTTTGCTTTTGTTCGTCATTATTTTCATTAAATTTCAGACTATTTAATAGTAAATCATGTGCGGCAGGATAATTATTCCTTTTTAGTTCCAGTTCCGCGGCAGTATAATAGATAATATCCCGATGCACTGTATACTTGTCGCGGCGGGCCATTTTTAACAATTCATCCAAATTTTTTTGAAGGGCGTTTTCCTGTCTGCCCGCGGCAAGGCTAACCATATTAAGCCGGGCATATACTTCCATTAGCGGGTCGGTGGTATGTTGAACGGATCGTTCAAACAATGCAATGGCTAATGAATCCTTATTCGCTTTTTTGTAGAGTTGCGCGGCAAGAAATTCCCATCTGGCTGTTTCGAATTTATTAGCGGCGTTTTTTAATGCTTTCAGTAAATGATCGGCCGCGCCACCATATAACTCCTGCTTATACATTACATACGCGATCATTTCGTTAAGATCGGTTTGCAGGCGGGGCGGAAAATTAGGGTCGGTTCTTATCAACTCCAGTAAACTGGCGGCTTCTACCAGTTGGTCATTTTCAATATAGGTTCTGGCCTGTAAAATAAAACTTTCATTCCTGCCCGGCGGAAAGCTCATCACCTTCTTCCATAAACCCGTTTTTTCACGGGTAGCAATGGTAAAAACACCATTTGTATTACTTGCATTACTACCGATAGGCAAATCATAGCCATTGTCTTTTGGCGCGAATGCATAATTGATATACTGGAATATATGTGTGGCCGAATCAAAATCCTTTCTGTACAGGTATGCCTTACCCAGCAACAGGTATAATTTATCTACCCAATCACTTCTCAGATCATGCAGGAGAATACCCGCGGTACATTTATAGATAATGGTATCTATCTGGCCCAGCGCGGTTTCATCGAGACTATAATTATAAAAAGAAAGCAGTTTGGTATAATCTTCTTTATACATGCTTTTAGCCGAATCGATGATGCCTGTTAGTATTTGATTGGCATTAAAATAATAATTAAACCTGCTGACAGTGTTGTTATAAAATC
The DNA here is from genome assembly GCA_023229465.1 of Chitinophagaceae bacterium. GTDB lineage: Bacteria > Bacteroidota > Bacteroidia > Chitinophagales > Chitinophagaceae > Sediminibacterium. Next base: position 36,702 of record JALNZE010000002.1, on the reverse strand, counting down.
TTTTTGTAAACGGAAAAGTAGTGGAGCCGCTTTTCTCCGAACTGAGTGTTCTGGATTCAAATTTCTTCGGTTTTTTTATCTCAAAGGATAGATTGGGTTGGGCATGGCTATCCGTTAAAAAAAATAGCGCAAATATGCAGGCGAGGCGGGTTGCTATCCACCAATTGTTCCGTTCGTATGGTCTTAACTTCATCAGGTACCTAAAATGTGTTTAAAAATACAGTTATTTCTTAATTAGGGATGGCGAAAAGCGGATTCATTATTACCTTTAGCCTGATTTAACAAAATGGCCAATTTAGAAATCAATAATACGCTCAAACGCCTACGCAACAGTTACCGGCTGGTGGTAATGAATGATGATACCTATGAAGAAGTGGTTACTTTTCGCTTATCGCGGTTCAGTGTTTATATCGGATTGAGTACTGTATTCGTTTTGCTGGTGGGTTTAACCATCGCTTTAATTGCTTTTTCTCCCTTAAAATACTATATCCCCGGATATGGTACCCGCGAAAGCAGAACGGCATTGCAGCAACTTAAAATACGTACCGATTCACTGGAACAGGCCATCCATTATAAGGAACAGTACCTGGATGGGGTTAAAAAAGTATTGATGGGTAATTCCCCGGCGCAATTAGATACTATTCCGGCAGTATTGCCCAAAACAGATGCTTCTAACGACTAAATCCTATGAAGGGCAGTACCCCGGATTCTTTAATGCAATATGCAGGCTATGCCGTTCAACTGGCTGTAGGGCTTGGCCTGGCTGTTTGGGCAGGTATTTGGGCTGACCGGAAAATAGCCATCGGGATACCTGTATTGAGCTGGTTATTACCCCTGGTTGTATTAATTGGTATGTTGATAAAAGTGGTTAAAGACACTTCAAAGAAATAATATGGCGCAAGAAAAAAAAATATGGGCAATACCCTTTATCAGTGTATTTATTTTGGTAACCGGGTTCTCAATTGCCTTGCAGGGGCAACTGGTGGCGAATAATATTAATTGGGCAGTAGTATTGGGCGCCAATACCTTGTTGTTCCTTTTTAGTTTGGTGAATATTTATTTTCAAAAGAAAAATATTAATAACCCTAACCGGTCTGTAGTTATCAGGGGTGTGATGGCGGGTACTTTCCTGAAATTAATGGGATTAGCCGCGGCCGCGCTGATTTACCTGGTTGCCGCCGGACCAGACAGGAGTGTGAATGCCGTATTTATCGGGATGGGGCTTTATATTGTGTATACCTGGCTGGAAGTTCGGATCTCTTTACGATTGAAGCCCAAATCATAATGCCTGTATCCGAACATCCGATGCATGCTTTGTCTGACTATCTGCCTGATGGAACCTTTGAATGCGTAGTAAATTATATCCATCATTACAGGGTTCATCTTACCATTAGCAAGCATCGAAAATCGGTATTGGGCGATTACCGGCATGCGGGATGGGGGGGCAATCACCGGATTAGTGTGAATGGTAACCTGAATAAATATGAATTCCTCATTACTTTGCTGCATGAACTGGCACACCTGTTAACTTTTGAGCAATTTAAAAACAGGGTAGAGCCACATGGTAAAGAATGGAAAAAACAGTACAGTCTTTTATTGGTTAATTTTGTTCAGCAGCGGGTATTTCCAACTGAAGTGGCCGGGGCGTTGCAAAAATCCATCATCAACCCATCTGCCACAGCCAATGGTGAAACAGAATTGCTATTGGTACTTCGTAAATATGATACCATAAAAAAAGAGGGCCATCATCCAATGATAGAATTGCCTGAGGGCACCATGTTTCAGACAGATAATGGCAAAATTTTCAGGAAAGGCGCCAGGCGAAGAAAACGCTACGAATGTGTGGAAATCAAAACGGGGCTTCGTTATACCTTTAGCCCGGTAACTGAAGTTCGAATACTGCCTCTTTCAGAATGCTGATTAGCATGGCAGGCTATTTCAAAAACAAATGCAGCTATCCCGCAAATAAAAAAACGCCGGTAACCAATGTAACCGGCGTTTCATCTGATATTTTAGGAGATGGTCAGGCTACCGCTTTCTTCACCAATTCTGCCGCTTCACTTAACTGGATAGCCGATTGTACTTTCAATCCGCTCTCATCAATCAATTTTTTAGCTTCAATGGCATTGGTTCCCTGCAGGCGAACAATGATGGGGATTTTAATATTACCTAACTTATTAAAGGCTTCAATTACACCCGCCGCAACACGGTCGCAGCGAACGATTCCTCCAAAAATATTGATCAGGATAGCTTTTACATTCGGGTCTTTTAAAATAATACGGAAACCGGCTTCTACGGTTTGTGCATTGGCAGAACCGCCTACATCCAGAAAATTGGCGGGCTCACCACCACTTAATTTAATCATATCCATGGTAGCCATGGCCAGTCCGGCACCATTCACCATACAGCCCACATTACCATCTAATTTTACAAAGTTGAGGTTATACTGGCCGGCTTCCACTTCTGTAGGATCCTCTTCCGTAACATCTCTCAAAGCGGCAATATCGGGGTGACGCATTAAAGAATTGTCGTCGATATTCATTTTACAGTCAACGGCAATCATCTTGTCGTCACTGGTCTTAAACAAAGGATTAATTTCCAGCATACTGCAATCCAGTCCAACATAGGCATTGTAAAGATTGGTTACAAATTTTACGCAGTTTTTGAATGATTCACCGCTGAGGCCCAGGTTAAAAGCGATTTTTCTTGCCTGGAAACCCTGCAAGCCACCACCGGGGTGTACCCATTCTTTAAATATTTTCTCAGGGGTTTTGTGGGCCACTTCTTCAATATCCATACCACCTTCTGTACTATACATCACCACATTCATGCCTTTGGCACGGTCGAGCAGGATGGACAGGTAGAATTCTTTTACCGGGTTAGGACCCGGATAATAGACATCCTGGGCAACCAGTATTTTATTCACTTTTTTACCTTCCGCGCCTGTTTGGATGGTAACCAGGGTGCCTCCCAGTAAGTTTTTGGCGATAGAAGTCACATCTTCCAGGCTTTTGCCAACCGCTACCCCTCTTTGTTCAGAACCCGCAATTTTGCCTTTACCACGTCCGCCGGCGTGTATCTGTGCCTTAATAACCGCGAAATTATTACCCGTTTGGGTTTTAATCTGGCGGTAAGCTTCTTCGGCAGCCATCACCGTATCTACGGCTATGCCTTCCTGTACGGGAACATTGTATTTTTTCAGTAATTCCTTGGACTGGTATTCGTGAAGGTTCATGCTCGAAATATTTTTGCGAAGATAAGTGAAACAGCCATTCGCTTTTTACCGATATTATCATTGTTGTAACATTAAATCTCCTATTTTTATCCTCAGCAACCTATCATTAAACAAAAAATAAAAAAAATCATTTATGAAAAAAATCATTTTTGCGTTGGCCGGTATCGCGTTTTTAGCCGGTAGTTTTTCGTTCTCAACTCCCTCAACTAAAAAAGAAGGGGCTACGCTAACTGTATCCACTGAAAAGAGCCGGGTAGACTGGGTAGCCTCTAAGAAATCTGATTTTCATACCGGAAGCTTCCCTATCAAAAGCGGACAGGTGCAGGTAGATGGCGGTAAATTAACCGGAGGTCAGTTTGTGATTGACCTGGCAAACCTGAAAGTAACAGACGCGGGTGGTGGTGACAGGTTAACGGGCCACCTGAAGTCAGCGGATTTCTTTGATGTTGCCAAATTTGCAGAGGCTACGTATGAGATCACTGCTGTTAATTATACCGGTGCCGGCACAGCGGATGTCAGCGGAAGCCTTACTGTTAAAGGTATTTCGGTACCGGTAAAGCTGCAGGTACAGATTCGTAACGCAGATGAAAAAGGTTTTTTTGCCCAGGCTTTTTTGAGCCTTGATAAGACCCTGATTGGTATTGCTTATGGGGCAGGTAATGTTTCAAATGATGTACAATTAGCGATACATATTTTCGCGAAATAATGGTTAGACAGTAAAGAAAAAAGGCATTGGCTTTGTAAGCCAGTGCCTTTTTTTTTTATGCAATAGATTCTTTAAGAAGAGGCTTTCATCTTCCTGATTTCTTCCGTTAGTTTTGGTACTACTTCAAACAGATCACCCACTATGCCATAATCGGCAGCTTTGAAAAAAGGCGCTTCGGGATCTTTGTTGATAACAACAATTACTTTACTTCTGTTTACACCGGCTAAATGCTGGATGGCGCCAGAGATACCAAGGGCAATATATAAATTAGGCGCGATTTGTACGCCGGTTTGTCCTACATGCTCATGATGGGGCCGCCAGTCCGCATCGCCAACAGGGCGGCTGCAAGCTGTGCCTGCCTTCAGTTCTTTGGCAAGGTCCAGCAAAATACCCCAGTTTTCAGGGCCTTTTAAACCGCGGCCACCGCTCACTACTATGTCGGCTTCCGTTAAGGGTACTTCGCCAATTATTTTATTTACCGCGGTTATTTTTATATTGGATTTATCAACCTGTACAGTTAATGGGGCCACTATGGCTGTTCCTTCACCGGCAACTGTTTGATAACTGTTGATGTTGAGTGAGATGATTTTGATGGGAGAGAGGATATTTACATTAGCGAAGGCCTTACCGGAAAAAACCGTTTTGCGAACTACAAAACCGTTACCGGTATCCGGCAGGGCGCAGGCGCCGGTTACGATACCCGCTTTTAAACGGGCGGCCACATTGGCCGCAACCGCTTTACCTGTTTGGTTTTGAGAGAATACAACTACCGTTGCCCCGGTTGCCGTAACTGCTTCAGCAATCACTTTCGCGTACCGTTGCGAATCAACCTGGTTCAAGGTTTCATCGGCTACCTGGTGTACTTTTTTTACGCCATATTTACCCAATGCAGCCAGGTTGTCGGTTACGGTACCTAAAACAAGGGCTTCCGCTGACGTACCCAATATTTCAGCAACTTTAGCGCCATAGGATACTGCTTCAAAAGAAGATTTTTTGATAAGCCCATCCGAGTGATCTACAAATATTAATACCATTTTTGTGAATTTTTGAATGTTGGTCCCGCCAGTGTGGAGGGAAATTTTGGAATTGATTTTCCGGATATCCTGTTGATGAAAAAACTAAATGTACAAGTGTGCGACGCAACGAAGTTGACATTATATATAACTCCTAACTCCTATCTCATATCGCTTTCGCTTCTTCGTGCAATAACCTAACCAGTTCAGCCACATTATCCGGGCTCACTAATTTTACACCTGCTTTAGCGGGTGGTAATTCAAAATTAACCAATGCGGTCAGCGCCTCAATGGCTGCCGGTTCTACTACCTGTAAGGGTTTGGTACGTGCCGCCATAATACCGCGCATATTCGGAATGCGTTGTTCTGCCATTCCTTTTTGACAACTTACCACAAGGGGTAAACTAACTTCGGCCACTTCTTCACCCCCTTCAATTTCGCGGGTAATGGTAGCGGTTGTTCCGTTCAGGTTTAATACAGTAGCCAGGGAAATATAGGGAGCGTTAACCAGTTCTGCCACCATGCCACCAATGGAAGAGCCATTGTAGTCGATGGTTTCTTTACCGGTTAGTACCAGGTCGTATCCGCCTTTTTTGGCCACTTCGGCAATTTGAGCGGCAATATAATAGCTGTCGGTGCTATCCGCGTTTACCCGGATGGCCTCATCACCACCCAGGGCCAGCGCTTTGCGGATTATCGGGTCGCAATCAGGCAGTCCTACTGTAACCAGGTGAATGCTGATAGTTGGATCTTTCTCTTTTAATTCAATGGCCCGCACAAGTGAATACCATTCATCGTAGGGGTTAATGATCCATTGTACACCCGCCTCATCAAACTTCGTATTACCATTGGTGAAGGCGATCTTCGAAGTGGTATCGGGTGTTTTACTGATGCAGACTAATATTTTCATAAAACCATTTTTTTTGATTCACAACTAAATAGTTGCATAAACAACTATTTGCAAATATAGTAACGTTTTGATATTGGCAAAGGGTTGGAGGAAAATTATTTGTATCAGGCATGTGTGTATCCGGTACCCAGGCAAGTACAGCTCTGGTAAATTGGGCTTAAGTAATCCGCGGAAAATTAACGCGTCAAGGTTTAACCCGAACTATTTTGCCATTCTCTGAAAAAACCAACACACTATTCATGCGTTTTTTATAGGCAATAAGGTCTTCATAAATCTTGTGTAAATTTTCCAAGATTTTATTCGCTTCCGTACTTCTGTCTGCACTGTTTTTTAAGTACTCTTTTTTAAGGCTGTCCATTTTTCAGCAAGTAATTCAGCTTCTTTCCCTGAATTATCAAATATCATTACTTCATCAACTATTGGCAGATAGATATCAAACAGGTTTTTAATTCCGCTTGAATATCGTCTCTTGATTATTTCTGGTTCAATATTGTGTCCACCTTCGCTAACCCTAATGCTAACTCTATCTAAAGCCAACTCCACGCTATTCAGCCAAAAGAAAAGCAAAATAACCCGGTAGCCATTTTCCTGAGCCCTACGAATTTTTGTGGGGTAACTTTTGGTAGCCAAGGTTGTTTCAAACGCAAAGGTCGTTTTATTAGCTAATAAATCGTCAATTCGTTTCAACATGATACGCCCCGCCTCAAATGACACTGAATTGGGTTGAAATGGAGAAAGTCCCTTAGCAATTTCATCAGCATTCACAAACTCCTTGCAAGACAATATCTTTGGCAAAAGCGTAAAGGATACAGTTGTTTTTCCTGCACCGTTACACCCTGCTATGATGTAAAGCTTTCTATCCATTTATACAAACTTACCGAGATTTGTATAAATGCCGTTGATTAAACTATAAAGTCGGTTTTAAACAAGGCCAACAAAAACGGTAGCCCCCTGCTTCCTTCTCCGCAGGGTGTTCTCCGTAGTCTCCCGATAGGGGACTTTGCGGTTCCCGCATAAGGGCGGACAGCCAAAAGCTGTAAGAGTGTATCCTGTGATAACCTATATGGAATTACCGGATATAGATTTAACTTCATAGCAATGCTCCTGAAGAATTTGTTAAACATGGAAGTTTATCGTTCTAAGCGCAAAGTCCCCTGCCGGGAGACTTTGCGAAGAAGGGAATAACCTCCGGATCCTTCCAAATCAAAAAGCTGCTGCTTCCCGGCAGCCCTCAACAATACGCTCCAATTATTCAAACTCCATAATCAATAGCCCCTTCGCTTCAGTCAACAGAGGCTTAAATCGAAGTTCCGCAAACTACACTTCGTTTAAGCCCTATATGTTAGCTGATGCCATTGTGAGGCATTCGGAAATTTAACAATCAAAAGTGAATAGAAATTATTTAGAAATTATGCTTTCAATCCATATTTATCAATAATAGCCTGGCGTTCATTATGGAACCAAGTAACGCCAAATTTTTTATCAAGTATTTCAATTCTCTTTGAAATTTCAGGACTTGCCGGGGTTAAATTCTTTTTTACCATTTCTGGAATTATTTTATGAAATAAATCTTCCAGATAATCTTCAAAATTTTGATTAAAAAAGGAATCTATAAATCGTAGAGGTTTGTCAGAAGCATTCCAGAAAGAATGTACAATACCGCGGGGACGAAAGTTCCAGCCGCCTGCCTGCACTTCATATATTTCTTTCCCAATCATTACGGTTGCAGTTCCTTCAAGTACATACATTAGTTCGTCCAACTCTTTATGGATATGAGGTGAAGGTCCCATTTGTTTTGGTGAAACGGCTACTTCAACATTCGATATTTGTTTGTTGGTTTGTTTAGAATGAATGATAGTTCGAAAGTCCACATTACCAGGTCCGGGCTTAAGAGGTTCGGAAGGTGGAATGTTAAATGGTTGTGTTAGGTCTTTATCCTCTTGAGTTTGTGAATAGGCAAAGGTTGGAAGATTAAGAAATGTAAATCCACCCAGTATGCCTGTTGAAAGAAAGTTTCTGCGTTCCATAATAATTTTATTATTGTAAAAGGAATTTGTTTAATAACTAATCAAACTTACTAATCTTCATCAATCGCTTAGTGGTAAAAAAGTGACATTCTTTTAGCTTTCATAAAAGCCAAAGCTACGTTCAGGAGATTTTTTCTCCAGTTCATAAAAAGAAGGAGGTGTAAGATTAGTAAATTCTTTGAAATCCTTAACCAAATGCTGATAATCATGATAATCACACGCAATAGCAATGTATAACCAATCATAATTGGGATGACTATTCTTCATTCTGTAGGCTTTGTCAAAACGTATAATTTGTTCAAATTTTTTTGCGCTTATTCCTATTCGCTCCTCAAATTTTCTAATAAATTGTCTTACGCTCAAACAAGACTGATTGGCAAGCCAATCTAAAGAAGCGCCATTTTGAATATTCAAGATATAATTTGTCACTTTATCTATAGGATGAGGATGCTTCGTTATATTTTTTACTAAATTTTCAAAAAACATTTCTATAGCCATAAGCATTTCATCAAGGTCTTTTAATTCGTTCAACTGCTCACAAATCGAACGAACTTCCTTACCCCAAACATCTTCTGCATTTATAAATTTGTTTGTCAGCTCGCCTAATGGAAATTTTATTAACCGATATAGTATTGAAGGTTGTAATACTACTTTTATTGCCCAGAAATCGTTTCCACCATAACGAAGGATTGGAACAGTGTACATTCCATTAATAACACATTGAGGGTAAGTCAAAATAGTTTTTGAGTTGAAAACGCTGAATTTTTGTGCATCTTTAATATAAAAAGTAATACAATGTTCTGGTCTGGGGGCGTGAAATTTTGCTGGTGGAATTATTTCTTTATTAAAAAGGAAACGAAATATTTGGTATTTCCGCACATACTCTTGTAAACTAGCACGAGGTGATATGTCTTTGAGAATTACTGGTATCATTTTAGAAACAATATTTAGTCTGTCCAAGCATATTTAGAAGTGTCGTTAAGGTTTCAGCTAACAGGCTGCGGCATGTCGCAGTTGGCTAATAAAGATATCGTAAAAGTTCGAAAACTTTGCGCCGATTGTGATATGCCGCTGTTGTAATGTACCGTACTTCTTCTCTGTCACAATGAAAAGCAATTGCTATTTATTGACAAATTATTGAAGCATGTCTTGCTATTTGTTGCCACTTCCCATTTTTCTTCATCCAAATATTTGTGAAACGTCTTTTGTAAATTTGTCCTGCTCTTGCACCAGGGATATTGTTTCTTGAAACAAATATTTCATGTCCCATTGTGATTACAATGTTTTTTTGAAATTGCATTCTTTCAATAACTCTTTCAAAAGTACTGCAGTCAATCATACCGGCTTTTTGGGTTAGCAAAACAGAATCACGGTTTCCTGATATTTCATTTCTTGGATTGTTAACTAAAAACTCTGGTGTCCAAACTTGTTTGAGTGTATTTGTGTCTGCATTTAAAATTGCTGTCACCACAGTTTGTTCTAAACTTCGTATTTCAGCTTCAGTTTTGGAGTTGTCTTGTGCATTGGTCGCAAGTGCCGCAATAGTAAATGCGATTATAAAAAATATACTTTGTCATACTGTATTATTTTTATTTAAATATCATTGTTGTCTAGGTGAATTTATGGAATTATTACTGTCCGGTAAAAAAAAATAATAAGGGGTAATCCGAAGGTCCCCCTTAGGTAGTTGACTTTCCTTCTACACAGGGTGTTCTCCGAAAATGTCTCCCGATGACAGTTGAATCAACTCTTGTAAAGTTTATCTCACCTAACCTAAAAAAATTAATTGGTTTTCTTCAACATAAGACTTAAACAAAATTGGATTTTTACCAGTTACCTTAAGTACATCATTTGTTACTGTTGACATATATCCTGCTTTAATTACACTATAAAGCACAGCCATATAATCATAAATAAATGCTGGAACATTATAGCTTTTTAATGCATTTTTAAATTCATCTTCTGTTGGATTAATATTAGAAATGTTTTTACCTAAAACTTCTGAAAATATTGCTGCTATTTCGTTGTGACTTAATGCCTCACTTCCGGTAATTGAGTATATTTTCTCGTTATGTTCCTTCGGGTTTACTAAAACATCAGCACTTACTTGTGCAATATCTCTCACATCTATATACGATGTTTTGCCTTCACCACTTGGAACGTAGATTGCTCCACCTCTAACTGACTGCAAATCGAAATTCACAAAGTTTTGGAAAATAAAGTTGGGTCTGAGAATAGTGTATCCAATACCAAGATTTTTTACCATTTCTTCTGCTTTAAAAAATGTGCCTTCTGGGTTAGCATCAGTACCAAAAGCAGTGGTTAATACAATGTGTTTTACGCCTCCATTTTTAGCTTTTTCTAAAAATGGAATAACTTGTTGATGAAAAATATTAGAAAATGGTGGAGCAATAATATACACCGTTGATATACCATCAAACAAAGTATCAAAAGTGCTTGGATTGTTCCAGTCAAATGCTACGGCATCTGTTTCTTGTCCTAAAATGAGTATTCCACGGATATGTTACCAGCGCTCCACGAATAAGAGCCAATTATTCCATGAGTATAAGAGCCAGTTATTCCGCGGATAAGTGCCACCCTTCGGGTGGAAGTTTTCTATATCTGTTCAAAGAAAAAAAACAATGCATTTTATTATTTTTACCTCTTTCTTTTTTGAGGGTAGTGATAATAGATTTTCCTTTTTGCATGACACTTTGCCATTTTAATCAACCTTTCAAAGAACGCATTTTCCGGTTATAAAAGTATTCACTTTTACTTGCGGGTGATCACTTTTTAATTTTACCTTCTTTTAGAAGCTCCGGTTAATGCTATTTTATGTGCATGTGCTGTGAGTCTGTCCATGATTGCATCGGCAAGCGTTGGCTCTGCAATATATTCATGCCACTTGTTAATGGGCAACTGTGAAGTAATGATAGTAGGGTATTTACCGTATCGGTCTTCCAGGATATCAAGTAGGGTAAGCCTTATATTATAGTCCAGCGGGTTTAGTCCAAAGTCATCTATAATAAGCAGGTGCATTCTGGCAATTTTGGCCATCCACTTAGCATAGGTACCGTCTAAACGTGCACAGGACAAAGCTTCTATGAATCGGCTCATGGTGTAATAAAGTGTACGGGCATCCCTTAAACAGGCTTGTCTTCCCAGGGCGCAGGCCAGGAAGGACTTGCCACAGCCAGTAGCACCTGTTATAAGAATATTTTCGCCCCGCTCAATGTAGGAACCATCACATAACAATAGCAACTGTTCTTTGTTTAATCCACGATCAGCACTGCAATGGATCTGCTCAGGAAGAGCATTGTATCGCAATTTGGATCTGCTCAGGTTTCGGGTGGTACGTTTGTGTGAACGATACTGTAATTCTGCTTCCGTTAGCATGGCCACTAAAGCATGGGGTTCCGGATGTTCGTGGATAGGAAGACTTAACAGGGCTTCGTAGCGCCTGGTCATTCCAAAGAGTTTCATTTCCTGCATTTGTTCTACCGTGTTTTGGGTGTTCATCGTTTTTTGTTTTAATGTTTAAGTTGATAATTATTTCATAGAGCCGGTACGAGTTTTATTGGTATTCATCCGGTCCACGGGTGTTGTCATGCTTTGGGATACGGAATGGTTCCGGTTCCTCTATGCCTGGTTTATCCAGATTGTTTTTTAAGATATTCTCTATCGTAATATACCCGCAACGGGATCCCGGAAGGGCTCGCTTACAAGCGGCTTCAAGTCGCTGGGCACTGTAACGGCTAACCAATCGCAAAATACCTTTACAGCCATCAAAAGCCTGTTGGATAACAGGCCTGCTTTGTAATACTTTTTCAATATACTGCTGTGTATTGATACCTATTTTAAGTGCTTCCCGCAAGAAGTAATCTGCATCCCAGCCACTTTGTTCTGCAAACCTGCGATGATTCTCGGGCATATGTTCTATAAGGGAAGTATACCCCGCTTTTTTATAGCTCCTTTTATGAAAAGCAATACGCTCCATATTGTAAAACACTTCTACGTGATCTATGTCATAATTCACTGCAACCATCTTACCGATATACTTATACGGAACACTGTATTGGTGCTCATCTTCGCTTAAAACGATATGGTAGTTCATTTTTACTTTACACTCCACTTTATGGCAAATCACAAAGGAGCTTATGGGAAGTGGTTGCAGGTACTCCTTCTCGAGTTCTAAAAACTGTTCCAGCCGGCTGATTGTCTTTTTTTGAAAATGCAATTGGTGGTGGATTTTTAATTGTTCCTCAAAGGCTGCATTGATTTGTTCGAGGCTAAAAAATTCCCTGTCCCTTATTGGAGCATAGAGTCGTTGATAAGTGAGCAGTACCTCCTTTTCTACGGGTGCCTTATCTTTTGGTTTTCGGGGCCTCGCTGCAAACAGGGCAATGCTGTTATGAAGCGCCCACTGTTCAAAGACTTCTGTAAATAGCGGCTCATACTTGCTGCCTTTAATAACAGCGGTACGCATGTTATCGCATTTTAGGCTCTGGGGAGCTCCTCCAAAATAAGCCAGGCTGGCATTGAGTGCTTTTAGTACACTGGGTGTCCGTTCATTGGGAAGGGCCACAGCGTAGCTATAACCACTATAAGGAAGTACACTCACAAATACAGGGCATTCCACCAGCTCCCCGGTTGTTTTGTCGATATAACTTATCTTGTCACCAGCAAAATCCACCATCATCATGGCTGCAGGTTCGTAGGGCTTCATGTGATAGCTCGCCCGCTGCGGTAACTGGAGTTCTGCCAAGAGCTCACAAAATTTAGAATACCCGTAACCCACTGGCTTATCTCTTGAATATTCTTGCCATAATAGCATCCGTGTAACACCCGTTCGGCGCAGTTCTGCAATGTAATAATCTTTATGCGCGGTAATAAAATCAGTTCGTTCATCCTCCACAAGGGTCTTTTCTGTTTTGGGCTGAACAATGCTGGAAAGAATAGTATCCTCAATAGCAGATAGCTCTTCCAGGTTCTTACCACTGGCAGCCAACCGCTCTTTAAAACGATTTACACTTGGACGGGATATCCGTAACTGCTGTGCTATCTGGCGTTCTGATAAGCCACGTTGTAATAATAAAATCAGCTTGCGTACAATTTTCATCTCAATTAATTTTTTGGACATGCTTAGCTATGGTTTATGCGAGGTGATAAAACAGCTAAGCAATGACAGTTTAAGAAGAACGTATATGTTCTTTTAAAAGGAAGATGATTGACACAGTGACATACAAAAAAGTAAGAGATTATTCTGGCTCTTATCCGTGGAATAATTGGCTCTTATCTGCGGAATCTTTGGTAACATAACCGTGGAATATCCGGCTCTTATCCGTGGAATAATTGGCTCTTATGTTGTGGAATTTTTGGCTCTTATCTGTGGTAGGGTGGCACATATGCCGCGGAATACTCATAAAATGTTTTTTACCTTTTCAATACTTTGAGCAGCTGCTCTAAATGGTATTACTTTTCTTTGGAGCTTTTTTGCTACGTGGCTTCCAAATGTTCCTGTTGATCCAGTTATTAGAATCGTTGTTTTAATTGTTGTTGTCATTGTTGATCTCCTTTTAGTTGGTTAATTGTTAAAAATTAATTATTGAATAATCTTTGTAAACCGCTATTACTTTCAACTGTAGCTTTTGTGCCTCGCTTACAAATTGTGTCTTTGGGAGAAGGCTAGGCTTAATATAGTGCCCATGCAAATAATTCCAGCAAACAAAGCCAATAATGACGTTTTATTGTTTACTGACAACTTGCTATACCTTAATAGTGAATACCCTACAAATAGATTGAAGGCACCCCATAAAACATTAATTAAGGGTGATGAATTTCCAAAACCTGGAGGGTTTGCAAATGGTGATGGGAATGGATTTCCAGAGATGCCATTAACATAGTGCGGAACTGTGTTTGCTAAAAACACACCCGCAAAAAATGCTGCGATATAGTGATACCATTTCATAATTATTAGTTTTTAAGTTGTTTGTTATCTAATTACTGATTTTGTTATTATTTCTATCGAAGCATTATTGTTGAATGTGAGTGCAGTTGTATATTCCTTTTTATGGTCTGCGGAATAATGAGCGAGAAATTTTTGTTTTTGCCATGCCCTTCCACGGTTAGATGTGAATGTTTTCCAAAATATAAAAGTCCAGTTATTTTTTTTAAAAGGATACCTCCACACTTCAAAATATGCTGACATAACCGACTTTTCCCCTGATGGAGTCAGAACTATTATTTTCCCAGCGGGTTTTAAAACTCTCAGGGCCTCGTTCATTAAAAATGTTTTTGTACCATCGTCAAGTAAAAAAAGAACGGAGCAAAATGTTACTACATCAAATTCGTTATCAGCAAACTCAAGAGGAGCATTTATCTTTCCGTATTGATACGACACTTTTTTATGTGTTAATCTTTTTCGGGCTTCGTCTATTATTGCCGTGTCAATATCAATTCCTATTATTTGCATAAATGTATCGTGTTTGATAAGTAATTCAGGAAGCTTTCCAGGTCCTGTCCCTATGTCTAATATTTTCTTGTTGCTTTCAAAGGCAGTAACTGTTTCTACTACTGGTTTTAAAAATTCAGGATACCATCCGCTGTCTTGTGCTTTTAGAAAGATTGATTTCATAGATATTATAAATTAGTTAACGTCATATTTAGTATGTGTAGTTATAAAAAAAATTAAATTGAATTTAGTATGTCTTTTAAAGTTGTCTTTTTCAAATCGTTTTTGATTGTCATCTCAATATTCTTCAAAATAGTATTAACGATTTTCTTTGCGTTATCGGGTCTTTTCCCTGTTACGTTCAATTCGTATTCAGTTTGAAATAATGGTTTCTCATTTTCAATGGCTATCAATACGTCCAGCAGCGTAATTTTCTCCTCGCTTTTTACCATTCTAAGGCCTCCGTTCACACCTTCTTTTGATTGTAAAATCCCTGCACGTATAAGGTTACTTAAAATTACTGATAATGTTGGCTTTGGAATATTCAGTAGTTGACTCATTACCTTGGTAGAAATAAATTCTGTTTCACCACGCCTTGTTTTATCGGATATGAATACCAACACAAGAATTGATTTAGAAAAAGAAAGTGAGTAGGCCATAACTATATATTCAACATATTTAGTTTACAAAGATATAGATGTTTTTTAAATCTCCAACAATTTTTTTCAAAAAAATATTCTTCTCTCAATATGGAGCTGTCAAAAAGTGAGATACCTTCTCCGCAGATTCTGTCTCCCGATAGGGGACTTTGCGGTTCCCGCATAAGGGCAGACGGCCAAAAGCTGTAAGAGTGTATCCTGTGATAACCTATATGGAATTACCGGATATAGATTTAACTTTATAGCAATGCTCCTGAAGAATTTGTTAAACATGGAAGCTTATCGTTCTAAGCGCAAAGTCCCCTGCCGGGAGACTTTGCATATGTTTTAGTTTCTTTGAATTTAGGAAACTCTATTCGCGAATTCAAACATATAAACTGCGGGGAACAGAATCTGCGGAGAGGGAAAACAATTCTCCTCCCCCCGCAATCCTTACCTTTATAACATGGCATTAAGTTTTTAATAGAAGCGCATTTAGTATAAATCTTATTACTTAACAATTTGTAACATTTGCCTTTCTTTATATTTACCCTCAATGATCTCAATAATATAGATACCTGCAGGCAAATCATTTACCTGAATATTCGCTGTTTTTACTTTTCCAAATCCCTGACGTTTTTTATAGTTACCCTGCTGGTCATATATTTTGATTTCAGATATGGTTGAAGGGCCTCCCGTACTTGCAGCGGTTTTGGGGGTATTCATAGTAGCCGTTACAGTTGAAGTGGCAGGGTTAGGGAAAACAGAATAGGCGTAATATCCGCAGCTATTTACAAAAATATTTTTAATAGCATAACTGCCACCGGCATCACAGGCATTAGCCACCCTTACACCCACCTGATAATTTCCAGTAGTAACAATAGAAGGTGTTATTAATGTTAACATGTAGGTACCTTGTCCATCTACATAAGTCCAGTCATTTGGATAAAACCAGGAATAATTAGTAGCGCCGGGCAACTGGTTGGTCGAGAATGTAACGTATTGATTACAGGAAGCGGAAGAAGGGCCGGAAACAGGGTAATCAGAACTACTATACCCTCCTGCATGTATATTCTTAGATGCGGTAACATTGTTATTCCCGCATTGATTAGTAATGGTAGTTGTTAAATTAACGGGTCCGCTTGAAATACGTGTTACCGTAGCGGGGTTGTTTCCGGAAATACTGACAATATTCGATGGTGTAGCGGACCATGCGATCGAAGTATTAGGAGGCAAATTATTCAATGTATAGGTATCAGAACTACAAAGTACATCTGGTCCGCTTATACTTAACCCGGTTGCACAGACTTTAGAACAACTGAAATTGGGATCCTGTCTTTGTAATATCCAATTGGTATTATCCTGGGTATATGAAATATGCAGTTGATTTTGCTGTGGTGCATAATAATCCGCAACCTGAGTAGGATTTTGGCAGTTAACAATACTACAAACATTAGAAAGATAATATTGCTGGGGATTATTAAAAGCTAATGCACTTACCGTTGGCACGAAACAAAATTTTGGTTGAGTGACCATCGTTTGCACATATCCGGCAAAAAAGCCGGGTAATTGCTGTTGAATTTGTGTTGCATTAAAACCGAATTGATTCAAATCATACGTTCCTCCGGGCGCATTATCTAAAGGAAGCATATCACTCGTTGAATTTACATGTGCTTTTATAAAATAATTAGTCACATTAATTAGAAAAAGAATTTGTTTTTTACTATAAACATCCCCTCTGTATATTTCTCCGGTTCCGCTGCCGGGGATACTGTTTACTTTAAAATCAATACCTATAGAAGATCGCGTGGAAAACGGGGCCAGGGGAAATTGCCAGAGAGCTGCCCAGGCATTAAAAGCAGGGCTTCCATTATATCCATTAATTAATCCTAATGCCATTGGTGTGGTTAATAGTGAAGATACCAGTGATCTCCACAAACTTCCAAAGTTTGACATGGAATGGGCTCCACTTATCTGCACTATATTACTATTATCCGGAAAGGGTTTAGCGCTACTACAGGATCCATTGCTAAGTGTTACATTTTTGCAATTTAAAGGCCAGCCCATAGCATTTAATTCATTCATAAAAGCGGCATGAACAGAATTATCCGCTGTTAAGGTTTCCCCGCTTAAAGTATAATTTTGTATCAGCATTTGTTTTGCAGCCGGGGAGTTCAATAAATTTAGCCCGTCAACAGCGGAAGGAAACAGGTCAACCCATCTAATAAACGGAAAGCTACCACCAAAATTGATAATTTGAAAAGGAGCCATCTGCTGTACCATTGCCTGTGCGCCAACTGGTATATTTGCACCCCAATGCGGTGCGTCATGGCTTATAAACAGGCGGGTATCATGGTTAATGCCGGTAAGTTCCATATCCCTCAGTGCGTAACGCACGGCCAGCCCTCCCATACTCATGCCAATGATTGCATTTTGTTGCGGCAAACCATTAAAATTAATTTTTACGCCATTCACCCATTGTATTAAAGCTTCAACTAAGTATGCATTACGTTGTATATAATCGGTTCCGCTCTTCCAATGCAGGAAAATTAAGTCGTAGGAATTGATGTCATCTAATCCAGAGTTAAGCGTAATCGGAGTAAAAACATCAAAATTTATGTCTCTATTAATTCTACGAAGAAACTGATCATAATTAAAAGAGCCATCAGGGTCAAAACCTTCAATAACCAGTAATGGCTTTCGTATCTGGCCCGTGGTATTATTAACGGATAGATCAACTGTATAATCACCCTGGGCCAATACCCCCAGATAGGGTTTTGTGGCAGTTATAGCCTGGGGATATAAGGGCCCCGGCGCCCATAAATAAATGCCTCATGCCTGTAAGGAGGCCCCGTGCCCGCAAAAGTTTCCGCATGCCTGTTATTTAAAGCGAGGCTTTGATCATTGCCATATACCGCTAATTTGGTATGGGCGTATTTTACCGTATTATCAGTATAAACAACCTGTATGTTTACATTGTAAAAACCGGCAGTATCATAATTTACCGTAAATGCAGCATTTAAAGAAACGGTTTGATATACACCTGTACCTTTGGGGTCTATTTGTATATAACTGATAACTTTACCCGTATTCCCAAAAAATAAATTGCTTCTGAAAATTAACTGGTTTGCGCCTATCTGCCCCGCCTGCCTGATGGGGGCAATAGCAAACATTTCATTATTTATATAAGGGCTTTGACTGCGGCCACTTACATCATACAATTGGTCATTACTTACATACATCCAATTGTTATTTACCGTATTTGGATCTAAACTCTGATAGTTATAATACAGGCCTGTAAAACAGACAGGGTTTGCCGATGAACCGTATTGATTCAGCAACCTGTTAAGGGTATCCAGATACAACATACCCGCGTTGCCGTTAATTTGCTGGCTGTACAAACTGGCATACAGCATTCGCCACTCGTCTAAAGCCGTAAAATTACTATCGTTTACAATGGCGCCCGTATAATTATCTAAGTTCAAAAAATCAATTCCATAATCCCTTAATAAACCGGTAGTAACTAATGTTTTGTTTACATTGGCAAATACATAATTCATTTTGCCATAATACTGTGTAGTATCATAGGTTTGACATTGAATATCAGAGGATATAAACCCAACGATACACAATAAAAGCAGGTAGTGTTTTTTCATAATATACTTTTTTGATTGATTAATAATATTTTATATCAAACCGTCCATCAGTAACGTTTAGCGTATCACATTTAGGAATGGGAATTCTGCAATTAAATGTGCCTGAAAATATTTTGTTTGTTCTATCAAGCCTAGTCAGGGTCAGGCTACCACTAACTGCGTGAGAGGTGACAATTGAACCCCGTCCCCCCGCACCCAAACAGGATGTATCTGCGAGATAAAAAAGGCGGCCCTTTAAGCTATCGCCTAAATTATATAAACTGCCTTGTTGAAAGTTTTTGTATAAATTAATTATAATGTCTTGAAAAGAATAGCTTCCTGCAGAACCAGTGATACCTAATGTATCATTACCTAAAGAAGCCCCCATATAAAATATTTCAGTTTTGGAAATCCAATTTTGCCCATTAATCCTGCATGCAAAAATATTAGCGCCTGTTTGAGTGGCATTGGGCAGGCCATAAGGGTTATCCGAGGGTGGGCCAACATTCTTTTTACATCGGCTGGCAGTAAGAATCACGCATAAACCCAGTAGTAATAAAAAATAATTTCTTGTTTTCATATTATTGGTTTTAGATGCACACAATTAATGAGGTTCCCGGAAATACAGTTCTTAAAACTACTATCGTGCAAACTTGTACCGGTATAATTATCTAATGTTTAAAAAGTCAATTCCATAATCTTTTAGTAAACCGGTAGTAACTAATGTTTTGTTTACATTGGCAAATACATAATTCATTTTGCCATAATACTGTGTAGTGTCATAGGTTTGAGCACCGGCACCTGAAGCTGTGAGTAAAATTGTACCGAATAGAAGTATGTAAAAGTTTTTCATATAGGTTATATTTACAGTTTTTTAAATTAATCGTATTTAATATCGAATCTTCCGTCTGTTATTTTTAACGTATCGCAATTAGGTATTGGAATTGCGCAACTAAAAGAACCTGAAACCACATTATTTGATTTATCAAGTTTTGTTAATGTTACACTCCCGTTTATTGCATTACTTGTGGTTACATTGAACGAAACGCCCAGGCATGTTGAAGTTGTTGCATAAATTAATGAATCAATAACTGACCCTAATTTGTATATATTACCTTGCAATATGGGTTCTTTAATCAGTATCCCAATATTTGTGAAAGAAGAGGCTGAAACACTTGAACCTTGCAGCCCCAGTCTGTCATTAGCTAAAGAAGCCCCTATATGAAATATATCAGTTTTGGAAATCTAATTTTGCCCATTAATCCTGCATGCAAAAATATTAGCGCCTGTTTGGGTGGCGTTTGGTAAGCCATAGGGGTTATCGGGGGGTGGGCCAACACTTTTTTTGCATCGGCTGGCAGTAAGAATCACGCATAAACCCAGTAGCCATAAAAAATAATTTCCCATTTTCATATCATTGGTTCCTTAGATATACACAATTAATGAGGTTCCCGGAAATACAGTTCTTAAAATTACTATGCTAAAACCAGAAAGGATAGGGGTAAAACACCCTTTTTTACTTTTCTGAAAATAATTCCTTCTACACAGGGTGTTCTCCGAAAATGTTTCCCGATAGGGGAACTTTTCGGTTTCCGCCTAAGGGCAGACGGCCAAAAGCTGTAAGAGTGTATCCTGTGATAACCTATATGGAATTACCGGATATAGATTTAACTTCATAGCAATGCTCCTGAAGAATTTGTTAAACATGGAAGCTTACGTTCTAAGCGCAAAGTCCCCCTGCCGGGAGAATCTTCGAAGAAGGGAAAAGTCATCTCAGAGATTAAACTATTATGATAAAATAAGCAATTTTATAAAAGGAACGCCAAAGACCAAAGACCAAAAGCCAAAACCAATTGCCTTCCCCCCGCAATCCTTACCTTTATAACATGGATAGAATAGCAAGGATAAAAGATTTTCTGCAGGCCAGTCCTGCCGACAATTTTCTAAGGCATGCCCTGGCGCTGGAGTATATCAAAACCGGTGAGGATGCCCCGGCCAGGTTGTTATTCGAAGCGATACTTGCCGACTCTCCGGATTATGTGGGCTCTTATTACCACCTGGCCAAATTGCTTGAGAAAATGGGAGAGACCTCTCTGGCCATAGAATGGTATGAAAAAGGAATGACTGAATGCAAAAAAGCCGGCGATAACCATGCCTATAATGAATTGCAGGCGGCGTACGATGATTTAGTTTAAAAAATATACTATGCCCTCCCCAACCAGAAAATACGATCCCATTGCCTACAAAACCCCCACCGGAACCCGGCTTTCCTGCAAGGGATGGATACAGGAAGCTGCTTTGCGTATGTTGCTGAATAACCTGGATCCGGCGGTGGCAGAGCGGCCGGATGATTTGATTGTGTATGGAGGAAGAGGAAAAGCGGCAAGAAATTTTGAAAGCCTTGACCTGATCATAAAAGCATTAAAGGATTTAGAGAATGATGAAACCTTACTAATACAAAGTGGCAAACCAGTGGCTATGTTAAAAACACATGCGGATGCGCCAAGGGTGTTGATTTCCAATTCGCAACTCGTTCCTAAATGGGCTACCTGGGAACATTTTACAGAATTGGAGAAAAAAGGATTGATGATGTATGGCCAGATGACGGCAGGAAGCTGGATATATATTGGATCGCAGGGCATTGTGCAGGGTACGTATGAAACTTTTGCAGCGGTAGCCGATAAACATTTTGGCGGATCGTTGAAGGGAACGCTAAGCGTTACGGCCGGCTTAGGTGGTATGGGTGGGGCACAGCCTTTATCTGTAACCATGTGCGATGGTGTTTGCCTGATTGCGGAAGTGGAAGAATGGCGTATAGATAAAAGACTGGAGACAAAATACCTGGATATAAAATTTACCGGTATTGATGAAGCCATTGATCGTGCCCTTGCGGCCAAAAAAAATGGAGAGGCATTGAGTATTGGTGTATTGTGCAATGCGGTTCATTTATTGCAGCGGTTGATAGAAAGAAATATTACGGTTGATATACTTACTGATCAAACATCCGCGCACGACCCCTTGATCGGTTATATACCACATACTTTATCGAATGCGGCAGCGAACCTGTTGCGTGAAAAAAATCCGGAGGAATACATTGAATTGAGTTATGATAGTATGAAGCTGCATGTTGAATTGATGATTGAATTACAAAAGCGTGGGGCCATCACTTTTGACTACGGAAATAATTTACGGGCAAGGGCCCTGGAGCGGGGTTTGACCAATGCCTTTGATTTTCCGGGCTTTGTACCCGCGTATATACGACCCTTATTTTGTGAAGGTAAAGGCCCTTTTCGATGGGCCGCGTTGAGTGGCGATCCGGCAGATATCGCGGTAACCGATGAAGTGATCATCAACCTTTTTCCGGAAAATAAAAGTATGCTGCGCTGGATGAAAATGGCCAGGGAAAGAATCGCTTTCCAGGGACTGCCCGCACGCATTTGCTGGTTAGGGCAGGGTGAAAGAGAAAAAGCCGGACTGGCCTTTAATGAATTGGTAAGAACCGGGAAAGTAAAAGCGCCCATTGTAATTGGTCGCGATCACCTGGATACGGGTTCTGTGGCATCGCCCAACAGGGAAACAGAAGCCATGTTAGACGGCTCTGATGCCGTTGCCGACTGGCCGGTACTCAATGCATTGGTGAATACAGCAGGTGGCGCCAGTTGGGTAAGCCTGCACCATGGCGGCGGCGTTGGCATGGGCTATAGTATTCATGCAGGAATGGTGATAGTGGCGGATGGAACGGAAGAGGCCGCTAAACGCTTAAGCCGTGTGTTAAGAAATGATCCCGGTATGGGAGTAATACGGCATGCGGACGCGGGATATGATGTGGCGTTGGATACGCAAAGGAAGTTTGGATTGTCGATTGTGGAGCGGCTCAAATAATTTCGACTAACAAATAGCAAATCCTGAACAGCGAAGCGCAAAAAAGCTCCGGCATTCGTTATTTGATATTCGTTAGGCAACATTCCTCAGCTTCCTCTTGATCCGCCGGTTTTAATCGGTTTCTTGGTTGCCCCACTGGCCTTTGTGCCTGGTTTGGCAATAAATTTTGAACCCTGCGCGGCGCCTTTCGGACCTTTACTTCCGGGCTTTCCACCGTTTTTAGTATTTACGGGTAATGACATATGATTACAGTTTAGGTGAAAAATTTTTTGTTAAGGTAAGTTGAAATCAGCTAATTGCAAAGATACGATTAAAGCTGAACGATTAATACAAAACGCCAGGCTATACCCAAAATAAGATAGCCTCTGTGTACCTCAGTTTCTCTGTGCGCTCCGTGTTGAAAAGAACCTGTTGATGTAGGCTGATTTTTTTCAACACGGAGCGCACGGAGGTAAGGAGTTTCACAGAAGGTTAGTCGAGGCGTTTCATCAGTTCATCATCAATTTTTTTGAAGAGATGATCGGGCTTGTAGACTCTCCATTCGGGGATCTCCATCAGTTCAATAAAATAATTGAGTTTCTTTTTCTTAAAATCCTGTTGGGTGGCTTCGGGCATATTTAGGGCTACTATCCAGCCGTTTACTTCACTTACTTCATCATACCATTCCTGGTAATATTCTTTATCGCTACTGTGAAAATTGAGTACATTTTCGGCGATAAGAATGTATTTATGAATACCCTGGCGATACAACGGGTCCATCACTTCTCTTTTCAGTTCCATGATATCATTCTCTATCGCGTCGTTCCATTCGCCCAGCAATTCAATGATGGCAAAGTTCAGTTCATAATCCGCATAAATAATTTTGAGATACAATGTGCGGCTGCCAAAATCATCCCATTGCGGATGGATATAATAATTATAAACGGTTTGCGAAAATTCAAATTCACTGTATTTTCTTCCGAAAAACGGCGACCTGGGATCCTCTTCCGAGAGGTAGAGATGTTGCCAGTTGTAAAAGGGTTCAATATGGTGCATACACTATCCTAAGAAACAGTGGCGGCTTCAACAGCTTTCTTCACACTGCCATGTTTTAATAAAAGATCTTTGGCTTTCTCATAATCCGTCAGCTTTAATCCATCCATCACCATCTTCACGCCACGGTCAACCAGTTTCACATTACTAAGCTGCATGTTAACCATCTTATTATCTTCTACCCGGCCCAAATGAATCATAATGGAAGTAGAGATCATGTTTAGAACCAGTTTCTGGGCAGTGCCACTTTTCATACGGGTACTGCCGGTAACAAATTCAGGACCTACCACTACTTCAACCGGAAAATCCGCGGCTTCAGATACCGGCGAATTGGGATTGCAACTGATACTGCCGGTAATAATGCCCCTTTTACGGCATTGTTTTAAAGCGCTGATTACATAAGGCGTAGTGCCACTGGCAGCTAATCCAACCACCACATCTTTATCACTGATGAAATGTTTCTGCAGATCGGTCCAGCCTTCTTCGGTACTGTCTTCAGCGAATTCTACAGCCTGTGTAATGGCTTTATTACCACCGGCAATCAATCCAATCACCAATCCATAAGGCACACCAAAAGTGGGTGGACACTCACTGGCATCCACAATACCCAATCGGCCACTGGTGCCGGCGCCAATATAAAATAAACGCCCGCCCGCCAGCATCTTATCGCTGATGGCAGAGACCAGTTTTTCAATTTGCGGAATGGCTTTTTCTACGGCATCTGGTACAATCTTATCCTCAGTATTGATATTATGCAATAATTCATGAATCGACATTTTCTCCAAATGCCGGTAGGTAGAGGCTTGTTCTGTTACTTTAATAAAATCTGACATACCCGTTTCTTATTTATGATACGCTAATAAACCCTGCATGGGTGCTTTGATCACATTACCCAGTTCCAGTTCATAGGTGTTGCAAAGTTCTTTTAATATATCCCTGAATCCAAATGCAATACTGCCGATAAAATGGATGGGAAGTGTCCAGCTTTCACGGTATTTGTAAAGATGGGTAAAGAAAAAATCATTTAGTCCGTCTTCAATAATATTCTCCACCATATAATGCCCCCTGTTCTCTGCCAGGAAAATGGCATAAGAAGCAAGGTAACGATTGGCTAAGGGATGCTTATATACATGATCCAGTATTTCGATGGGGGATACCTCGAAGCGTTTTTCAAATCGGGCCCTTAAGTCTTCATCAAACGTGTTGTAAAGATAGTATTGAATCACTTTCTTGCCCAGGTAGGCGCCACTGCCCTCATCACCCAGTACATAGCCAATACCCGGACTGTTTTTAATAATTTTTTTTCCATCAAAATAGCAGGAATTGGAGCCTGTTCCGAGAATGCAGGCGATACCTTTTTTCCGGCCACAAAGGGCACGTGCCGCGGCCAGCAGGTCGGTCTGTACTTCAATTTTTGCCTTTGGAAAATGGCCCTTTAATACTTTTTTGATAATCGCGGCATTCTCCTTATTGCTAAGGCCCGTTCCATAAAAATGGATATCGGTTACTTTGGCGCTTTTTATCTTGGGAATAAGTTCTTTGCCCAGCAAAGCCGATATCTGGGCCGAATTAAGAAAATACGGGCTGATCCCCTGGGTGATGATGGTTTTATTTTTACCATTCTCAACCAGTCTCCACTCACATTTAGTGGCGCCGCTGTCAGCAATCAATATACCGGGCATAATCAGGGATTAAATATGAGCTACGGGGTAAGAAGTGCAAAGTTACGGGATTAACCTAAGTAAGCCTTTACCTGGTGACTTTACTCTGTAATTTTCCGCAACTTAGGCCTTTCATCCTAAATTACAAACCTTTAAACGGGCATTCAAACATTAATATGATATTTGCAACTGTTTAATCAGCTATTTAGAAGAGTAATGTATGGGTAGTAAAAAATTACAGGTTTGGTTGCCGGTATTATTCGCCATTGTAATGGTAGTGGGAATGATGATTGGTTACCAGTTAAAAGAAAAGACCCTTAGCAGCCGTTTTTTCAATCTTTCCAATAGAACCTCTTTGCAGGAATTGGTAGAGTTGATTAAAGGTAAGTATGTAGATAAAGTGCCGGCAGACAGCATTAATCAGTTAGCCGCGGATGAATTATTGTCGCACCTGGATCCCCATTCTGTGTATATACCTGCCGGAAACCTGAAAGAAGTAAATGAAGAATTGATGGGCAATTTCCAGGGCATTGGCGTTGAATTTCAATTATTGGATGATACTGTTAATGTAGTGAATGTGGTGAAAGGCGGGCCCTCAGAAAAAGCGGGTGTGCAGGTAGGGGATAAGCTGGTAATGGTAAATGACAGTATAGGTATCGCCGGAAGAAAATTAAAGCCGGATGATATCCGCAAACTCTTGCGTGGCCCGATGAGTACCGAAGTAAAAGTGCGGTTAGTACGTGGTACGGCCCAAAAAAACTTGTTGATTACCCGGGGGGTAATTCCCGTATCCCCTATTGATGCCAGCTATATCATTGCCCCTCAAACCGGCTATATCCGTATTAATAAATTTGCTGAACGTACCTATGAAGCGTTTATGCAAAGCATGGAGAAATTGCAGAAACTGGGAATGACACAACTGGTACTCGACCTGCGGGGTAATGGTGGCGGATTAATGAAAGAGGCAACAGATATAGCTGATGAGTTTCTGAGCGATGATAAACTGATTGTGTACACCGTAGGGGAGCATGTGCCCCGTTTTGAGTATCGCTGCAGACGGGAAGGCATATTTGAAAAAGGAAAGCTTGAAATATTGATTGATGAAACATCCGCATCTGCCAGTGAAGTATTGGCGGGGGCTTTACAGGATTGGGACAGGGCCACTATTATTGGCAGACGGTCTTTTGGTAAAGGGCTGGTGCAACAACAGTTTCAGTTGACTGATGGAAGCGCTGTCCGGTTAACCATTGCAAGGTATTATTCTCCTTTAGGAAGAAATATCCAGAAAACCTATGCCAAAGGCAAAGCGCAATACGAAGAAGAATTGGCTGAGCGGTTTCAAAACGGGGAAGTAGTAAAAGGTGATACAACCCATCCCGTAGGAAAAGCATACAAAACGCCCGGGGGAAGAACCGTGTATGGTGGAGGTGGTATTACACCGGATATATTTGTTCCATTCGATACCACACATAGGGATACCACACTTTTGAAATTGTATTACAAAGCCACGCTGAGCAGCTTTGTGTATCATTATTACATACAGAACCGCGATTACTTTAACCAGATTGCCTCCCCATCAGAGCTGGTTAGTAAATTTGTTCCGGGAGAAAGGGAATGGGCAGGCCTGTTAACGTACGCTAAAAAAGATACCATTGTCCTGGATAAGGTAAGGGGTAAAGATAAAGCGGACCTTTTACAAAGGATGCAAGCCCTGATGGGCCGGCAAATATGGCGCAATGAGGGTTATTTTGAAGTAGCCAACCGGAAAGATGTAACTGTGCAGAAAGCCGTAGCCAATTTTAAATGATGGTTAAAGAGTGAGTGTTGATTCAGAAAGTATACAGCAATGGATATAGAAACGTTTTCTTAGTTTGGTTTTTTTCTTTTTAGTTTGCACCTGATTTGGTTGAATCTATTAAAAAAACAATACGGTTATGACAATTGACAATTTTAAAGTATTAACGCCTGAAGAAAAGCTGAAGGAACTCAAATATTCAGGAGAATTGTTAGGTTCTTACGACCGTAACAGTGAAAATAATGGTCCGAAAGTGCCCGGTGATATTTTTGCCCTGTACGATTTCTGGGTGTATTTAAGTGATGATGAGGAGACTATTATCCCTTCCAGGAGGAACCCGCTACCTGCTTCGGAAGAAGTGTAACCCGGTTTTTCTTTTATATGTGCGCCTGCTTACACCTAACCTGTTTTATTACCCAGGTATTCTATTCCTCTTGTATAAGGTTTTTTTTAATGAAGTCCGTAAAGTAAGATTCAAGGGGGGAGCTATGTGTTGATCTGATTACTGAATGCCGGTTAAGTTCAATAACTGAACCGCATTAAACCTGAAAACATGCGTGTGCAGGTAAAAAAGAGGTTGTGACCATGATAGTACATGACAGAGAATATTATAGAAATGATAGTTTTGAAATCAGTACTTTTATTTTGCTTAGTCATATTGAAAATTCCTGCGCATGGGTATTATTCTTGGTGTCATTTTCCATTTTATAGGCGGTTTTGCCTCCGGTAGTTTTTATATGCCCTATCAAAAAGTGAAGGGCTGGAACTGGGAAAGTTTTTGGATTGTTGGGGGCCTGTTCTCCTGGCTGATTGTTCCTCCACTTGCCGCTTATCTTACTATCCCCGGGTTTGCGGATATCATTAAAGGAAGTTCAACACTTATTGTAAGAACCACTTTCCTGATGGGGTTGTTATGGGGTATTGGCGGGCTTATGTACGGCCTGGGTGTTCGGTATCTTGGCATGAGCCTGGGCAATTCTGTGATTCTTGGTTTTTGCTCCGCATTTGGTTCCCTTATTCCCGCTATCTATTATAATTATGTACCCACACCCGGTAAAGAAAAGCAGACACTATATTTTATGTTGCATAATCCCGGTGGGCAGTGGGTATTAATGGGTGTATTAATTTGTTTAATAGGGATTGCCATCTGCGGTTGGGCGGGTATGATGAAAGAAAAAAGTCAACCCGAGGTGCAGAAAAAAGAAAGTGTAAAAGAGTTCAGCCTGGTAAAAGGTTTAATCATTGCCACTGTATCCGGTATTCTCAGCGCTTTTTTTAATTTTGGGATTGAAGCAGGTAAGCCAATGGCAGACATGGCAAATGCAAACTGGCAACTGATTCATCCCGGCCAGGGTAATTTTTTATTTCAGAACAATGTCATATTTGTAGTAATACTCTGGGGTGGCCTCACCACTAATTTTATCTGGTGTATGGTATTAAATGCACGTAACAAATCATTTGGCGATTATACCAATCAACAAACGCCGCTGGCTAAGAATTATCTTTTTAGTGCCCTGGCGGGTACTACCTGGTTTTTGCAATTCTTTTTTTATGGGATGGGAGAAAGTAAAATGGGAAACGGCGCCAGTTCCTGGATACTGCATATGTCATTCATCATATTAGTAGCGAATGGGTGGGGTATTTTTTTGAAAGAATGGAAAGGAGTAAGCAGAAGAACAAATACAACAATCATATTGGGCATACTTACCATTATTGCTTCGGTAGTAATAGTGGGATATGGAAATTCTTTGCCAAAATAAACTATTCATTCATTCAATATAACAGCGGTGAGTATGGCATCTAAATTTAAATATGTAAGTTATTTGTGGGATGAAGGTAAAGCGGCTTCACTCGCCGGAGATGAAGTTGCCTTATTGATTTATCGTTCCAATTTATTGGGAGCGGACCTTCGGTTAACCAATTATGGTGGTGGAAATACATCCTGTAAGGCCCTCGCAAAAGATCCACTTACGGGCAAGGATACTGAAGTAATGTGGGTAAAAGGAAGTGGTGGTAACCTGGGTACGCTAACAGTAAATGGGTTGGCCGCTTTGTATGTAGACAGGCTCCGCGGTTTGCAAAATGTATATCATGGTTTGGCGCAGGAAGATGAAATGGTGGAACTTTTTAATCATTGCATCTATGACATGGCTTCACGTGCGCCTTCTATTGATACGCCATTGCATGGGTTGCTTCCTTTCAAACATATCGACCACCTGCACCCGGATGCGGCCATTGCCATCGCCGCTGCCAAAGATGGAAAAAAAATTACGCAGGAACTCTTTAAAGGAACGATCGGTTGGGTAGATTGGCAAAGGCCCGGCTTTGACCTGGGATTACAATTAAAAGCCTGCCTGGATAAAAACCCCGGTATCCGTGGCATTATGCTCGGTTCACATGGTTTGTTTACCTGGGGCGATACTGCTTATGAAAGCTATATGAATACGCTGGAAGTGATAGAAAGCTGTGCTGCCTATATTGAAGAAAAATTGGCACAAAAAAAACCTGTTTTTGGCGGCGAAAAAGTACAGTCATTATCCAAAGCGGAACGCCTGCAAAAAGCCGCCGCATTAGCTCCTGTATTAAGAGGCTTCTGTTCTTCAGAAAAAAAAATGATTGGTCATTTTACAGATGATGAAAGGGTATTGCAATTCATCAATTCAAATGAGCTGGATAGATTGGCGCCCATGGGCACTTCCTGCCCTGACCATTTTCTAAGAACCAAAATCAGTCCGCTGGTACTTAACTTATCACCGGATGAGAACCTGGCTGATGACAGTATCATCAAAGAGAAATTATCCCCCCAGTTTAAAGCATACCGGGAAATGTACACGGATTATTATACTTCCTGTAAACACCCTGATAGTCCTGCTATCAGGGATGCTAACCCTGTGGTTATATTATATCCGGGTGTAGGCATGTTTAGTTTCGCAGTTAACAAGCAGACCGCAAGGGTAGCTGCTGAATTTTATACCAATGCCATCAATGTAATGCGGGGAGCTGAGGCCATTTCTACCTATACTTCTCTGCCGCGGCAGGAAGCATTTAATATTGAATACTGGTTGCTCGAAGAAGCCAAACTGCAACGAATGCCTAAACCGGGGGCCCTCACAGGCAGGATCGCGCTGGTAACGGGTAGCGCGGGTGGTATTGGCAACGCGATTGCTAAGAAATTAGCAATGGAAGGTGCCTGTATAGTGCTGAATGATAATGATGCAGATCGATTGGTAAATGCCAAAGAAGCATTTCAGCATCAATTTGGGAAAGATGTATTCGCTGCTGTTTTACTGGATGTAACAAAAAGAGAAGATATATGGCATGCATTTGAAACAGCGGCGCTCATGTTTGGCGGGATAGATATTATTGTGAACTGTGCCGGATTGTCAATCTCAAAACCCATGGAAGAACATACAGATAAAGATTGGGATTTACTGTATGATGTGTTAGTGAAAGGACAGTTTATGGTAACACAGGAAGGTGTGGCGGTCATGCGCAGGCAGGATTTAGGAGGCGATATACTGAATATTGTAAGTAAGAATGCATTGGTGAGTGGGCCAAATAATGCAGGCTATGGTTCTGCCAAAGCTGCACAGTTACATTTGAGCAGGTTGAATGCGGCAGAGCTTGGCAAAGACAGGATACGTGTAAACGTAGTAAATCCTGATGCCGTGATCAGTGACAGTAAGATATGGGAAGGGGCATGGGCAGAAGGCAGGGCCAAAGCATACCATATTACAGTAGCGGAATTGCCTGCTTTTTATGCGAAGCGCACACTACTGAACGAGGTTATTCTGCCCACTGATATAGCCGATGCCTGTTTTGCATTTGTTGGAGGTTTATTAAATAAATCAACCGGTAATATGTTGAATATAGATGGAGGGATTGCAAATGCATTTCCACGTTAAAAAAAATTATTAATTATTATATGCACAGAGTAGCTTTCAGAATGCAGTTGCATAAAGGCTGCGAAGAAGAGTATGAGCGCCGGCATAAACAGCTATGGCCCGAACTGAAGGAACTGTTAAGTGGATCGGGTATCCGGGAGTATTCCATATTTCTGGATGAGGCATCAGGTCATTTATTTGGTGTATTGAAAGTGGCAGATAAGAACAGATTGAAGGAATTGCCATCCAGCCCCGTAATGCAGAAATGGTGGGCCCATATGAAGGATATCATGGATACGCATGCCGATCATTCGCCGGTTAGTGTTCCCTTGCGCGAAGTTTTTTATTTGCCATAAGTTTCCTGTTCTAAAACAATTGACCATGCTGATTGAAAAAAAAATAATTGAAGCACATAACGAAGCATTGTTAGTGAAACATTCCGGAAAATTTAGTTTTGTTGCTGAACCTTTCCCACAAATGAATGCTGTTATACAGAAACTGAAAAATTTTCAGATTGCCATTCCATCCTGGGCATTGGGAACAGGGGGCACCCGGTTTGGCCGGTTCAGTGGTGGTGGGGAACCCCGTTCACTGGAAGAAAAAATGGAAGATATTGGGTTGCTGCATCAGCTTAACCGTTCCAGCGGCGCTATCTCATTACATATACCCTGGGATATTCCTTCCGATGCCGCAAAGATCAGGTCATTGGCTTCGCAATATGATCTTCGTTTTGATGCCATGAACTCCAATACTTTCCAGGATCAGCCCGGTCAGACATACAGTTACAAATTCGGATCATTGCAGCATGTTAACAAATCTGTCAGGCAGCAGGCAATAGAACATACTATAGAAGTAATCAGGCAGGGTATTGAACTGGGCTCAAAGTCATTGACAGTATGGCTTTCAGATGGTTCCTGTTTTCCGGGACAATTGAATTTCAGAAGAGCATTTGAGAATACACTCGCGGGACTTCAGGAAATATATGCTGCATTACCGGCAGACTGGAAACTATTTATTGAGTACAAAGCCTATGAACCTAATTTTTATTCAATGACGGTGGGAGATTGGGGCCAGTCATATTTATATGCCAGTAAACTGGGTAACAAAGCTTTTACATTGGTAGACCTCGGGCATCATTTGCCCAATGCCAATATCCAGCAGATCGTAGCATTGCTGCTGAATGAAAAAAAGCTGGGTGGGTTTCATTTTAACGATAGTAAATACGGGGATGATGACCTGACCGTAGGTAGCATTGATCCGTATCAGTTGTTTTTAATATTTAATGAACTGGTAGAAGGGATGGATGCAAGGGGCATGAACCATGCCAATGACCTGGGCTGGATGATTGATGCCTCGCATAATGTAAAAGACCCCTTAGAAGATTTATTACAAAGTGTGGAAGCCATCAAGATAGCTTATGCACAGTCTTTGCTGGTTGATACCAACGCATTGCAGGCTGCCCAGGAAAATAATGATGTGGTAAAAGCGCAGGAAATATTGCAGACAGCCTACCGCACAGATGTACGGCCGATAGTTGCAGAGGCCCGTTTACAAACCGGTGCAGCCATTGATCCTTTACAACTGTTCAGAAAAGAAAATTTGAGAGAGGGCCTGATAAAGAGACGGGGCTCGAGTACCGTGGCAACAGGGTTGTAAGCATATTGGTATTTAAATTCAATTTCATCGCAACAGTATGTCGCCTACCACCGTAATAGCCATTTTTGATATTGGGAAAACCAATAAAAAATTCTTTCTGTTTGATGAACAGTATAGAATAGTGTTGGAGCGGACTGTACAATTTGAAGAGATTTGTGATGAAGATGGTTTTGTATGTGAAGACCTTTTTCAAATAAGCAGGTGGATAAGGCGAACAATTGCAGAAATAATTGATTGCAGTGAGTTTGAGGTACAAGCCTGCAACTTTTCTGCCTATGGCGCCAGTTTGGTTCATATTGATGAAAAGGGAAATCCGGTTACACCCTTGTATAATTATCTCAAGCCTTATCCAAAATCATTACAGGAAAAATTATATGAAGCATATGGTGGTGAGGATGTGGTAGCGCTTGCAACCGCTTCGCCTGTGTTGGGTAACCTGAATTCGGGTATGCAACTTATTCGGATTAAGTATGGGAGTGTGGCATTATATAATCGGATTCATATTTCATTGCATTTGCCCCAATACATCAGTTATCTGCTTACCGGGAAACTGTACTCGGAGATAACAAGTATTGGCTGCCATACCGCCCTTTGGGATTTTTCAAAGAATGCATACCATGATTGGGTAGTTAAAGAAAATATCATCAGTAAATTACCCCCCATTCATGAAACTGATGAAGTGATAGAAATTACGGTTAATGGAAAATGGATTAAGTCTGGCCTGGGCCTTCATGATAGTTCAGCAGCCTTAGTTCCCTACCTGTTGCGTTTTAAAGAGCCGTTTATTTTATTGTCAACAGGTACCTGGAGCATCAGCCTGAACCCTTTCAATAGGGAACCACTAACGGTGGGGGAGTTGAGGCAGGATTGTTTATCTTATATCAGCTTTGAAGGCCATCCGGTAAAAGCATCCAGGCTTTTTGCAGGAAATGAACATGAACAAGAGGTAAAACGGCTGGCAGACTATTTTTCTGTTGATACCCATTATTACAAACAGGTTGTATTTAATAAATCTTTGCTGAAAGAAATAGTATCTGAAACTGAAACAGGTTCTGTTGAAGTGGGTTTGCCATCTTCTGGTTTTTCTAAAAGAGAGCTTGGTCAATTTTCCAATTATGAAGAAGCGTATCACCGGTTAGTATTAGATATTATGCGGCAACAAAAATTGTCAACCTCTTTGGTGATGGGTAGAGAAAAAGTATCGCGTATTTTTGTGGATGGAGGATTTGCCAACAATTCTGTTTACATGAGCCTGCTGGCTGCAGCTTTTCCGGGCAAAAAAGTCTATGCCTCCTTCGTTTCACAGGCATCGGCCATTGGGGCAGCCCTGGTTATTCATGGGCACTGGAACAGGCAGGGGGTTCCGGATAATTTGGTACATCTTGTCAGGTACCATTAATAATTAAGAATTAATTATTAATGGTACTGGTTTGAGGTATTCTGTTTTGAGCAAATCCTAATTATTAATTTTTAATTCTTAATTTTCAATTCTAATTTTTCCATCCTAAAACACTAATGATGTCTACTTCCAGAAGAAAATTCCTTCAAACACTGGGTTCCTCCAGTACCTTATTATTCGCCGGGTTACCGGTTCTTGCCAATCAAACAAATATCAGGACCCTTTTATCCCAGGTAAAAGTGAGCGCCAATGATACCGTAAGAATTGGTTTAATCGGCTCAGGTATTATTGGTCATTACGATACAGAAACCGCTTTGAAGGTTCCGGGTGTGGAACTGGTGGCCGTATGTGATCTTTACCAGGGCAGGCTTGACAGGGCCCGGGAGAAATGGGGTAAAGAACTATTGGTTACCCGAAATTATAAAGAAATACTGGCCCGTAAGGATATTGATGCGGTATTAGTTTGCACCGGCGATCACTGGCATGACCATATTACCATCGATGCCCTGAAAGCCGGCAAACACGTGTATTGTGAGAAACCAATGGTACACCATGTTGACGAGGGGCTGGCCGTTATTGCCGCACAAAAGGCCAGTGGAAAAGTATTACAGGTTGGAAGCCAGACAGCAAGCTCAGCGCTCTTTCTTGAAGCTCAAAAATATTATAAACAGGGAATCATTGGGGAACTTGCTTATGCGGAAGCGTATGTTGACAGGAACTCAGCCAATGGCGCCTGGCAGTACACCATTCCTTCCGATGCCAGTACCAAAACGATTGATTGGGATATGTTCCTGGGAGACGCGCCCAAAGTTGCGTTTGATCCCGTTCGTTTTTTTCGCTGGAGAAATTACAAAGCCTATGGAACAGGTGTTGCCGGTGACCTGTTTGTACACAATGTTACCGGGTTACATACCGTAACAGGATCTAAAGGGCCGGATACTATTTTTGCTACCGGCTCATTGAATTACTGGAAGGATGGTCGGGATGCCTATGACCTGGTTACAGGACTCATGCGCTACCCGAAAACTCCTGAGCACAATGCTTTCCAGTTTTATACCCGTGTAAACCTGGCTGATGGCGCCGGAGGTGGAGGCAGTACCCGTTTAATAGGAACAGAGGGGGTGATTGAAATACGATCAAACAGTATTAAAATAAAACATTTTAAAAGACCGGTAGCGCCAGGTATTGGCGGGTATGATTCTATGGAGAGTTTTCCTAAAACTATGCAGGAGTCTTTACTGGCCGACTATAATAACAGGTACAGCGCTGATGATCGTAAAATGAAAAACAGTGAAGAGATTATATTTGATGCCCCCAAAGATTATGACAGCAGGCTGGACCATATGATCAATTTTTTTGAATCGGTACGAACCGGTAAAGCTACCCTGGAGGATGCCTCTTTTGGTTTACGCGCTGCAGGTCCTGCCATTCTATGTAATAACAGTGCCGAATTGGATCAGGCTATTCGTTGGGACGCGAAAGCCATGAAGGTGGTTTCTATTTAATGCTATCACCAAGTTACAAGATAACTATGTCAGGAACCTTTTCACAAATATATATTCAGGTGGTTTTTGCCGTAAAAGGAAGAGAGAATTTAATTGCCAATGAATGGAAGGATGAACTGCACAAATATATTGCAGGAATCATTAAGGGAAAGTCACAAAAACCAATCATTGTAAATGGGATGCCTGACCATATTCATTTATTTATAGGGTTAAAGCCTTCTGTTTCAATTTCTGATTTAGTGAGAGATATTAAGAACAATTCATCCAATTTCATCAATGAGAAGAAATGGATAAGAGGAAAATTTTCTTGGCAGGAGGGTTTTGGCGTTTTTTCATACTCACATTCTCATATTCAGCAGGTGTATAATTATATTTTGAATCAGGAAGAGCATCATAAACAGCAATCGTTTAAGGAGGAGTACTTAGATTTTTTGCGAAAATTTGAAATAGCCTATCAGGAAAAATATCTTTTTGATTGGATATAGTAATGTTTATAGCTGCTTTAAATCTATATCACCCCTTCGGGGTTTAGGTGAAAAGGAGTTAACATTATTATAATCATGCCATCCCTTCGGGATTCAAAAGGCCAACCCCGAAGGGGTGACATGATTCATAGAATACAATGGGAAAAGCAATAACAAACCCCGAAGGGGTGAT
Source organism: Chitinophagaceae bacterium (assembly GCA_023229465.1). Lineage (GTDB taxonomy): Bacteria > Bacteroidota > Bacteroidia > Chitinophagales > Chitinophagaceae > Sediminibacterium. The sequence continues at coordinate 616 of JALNZE010000002.1, read as the reverse complement.
ATGATTCATAGAATACAATGAGAAAAGCAATAACAAACCCCGAAGGGGTGATATGATTCATAGAATACAATGGGAAAAGCAATAACAAACCCCGAAGGGGTGACATGATTCATAGAATATAATGGGAAAAGCAATAACAAACCCCGAAGGGGTGATATGATTCATAGAATACAATGGGAAAAGCAATAACAAACCCCGAAGGGGTGACATGATTCATAGAATACAATGGGAAAAGCAATAACAAACCCCGAAGGGGTGACATGATTCATAGAATACAATGGGAAAAGCAATAACAAACCCCGAAGGGGTGACATGATTCATAGAATACAATGAGAAAAGCAATAATAAACCCCGAAGGGGTGATATGATTCATAGAATACAATGGGAAAAGCAATAATAAACCCCGAAGGGGTGATATGATTCATAGAATACAATGGGAAAAGCAATAACAAACCCCGAAGGGGTGACATGATTCATAGAATACAATGAGAAAAGCAATAACAAACCCCGAAGGGGTGATATGATTATAGAATACAATGGGAAAAGCAATAACAAACCCCGAAGGGGTGACATGATTATAGAATACAATGGGAAAAGCAATAACAAACCCCGAAGG
>JALNZE010000040.1 GCA_023229465.1 Chitinophagaceae bacterium | reverse complement strand
GAACCTGTTGAAAAACGAAAACAGTAAAAAAAGAAGTATTAAAAACAAACGGTTACTCTGTGGCTGGGATGAAGACTTCTTGGCTAATCTGCTCTTGTGCCAAATTTAGATGCGTTTGCCCTGGGGGGGTGGGCGCTAATGATACAATCACTTAGCTTTGCCGGTAATAGATGAATAACATCAAAACGATATGTGTTTGTGGGGCGGGAACCATGGGTAGTGGAATCGCGCAGGTAGCGGCTATGGCAGGTTTTGATACTATTCAGTTTGATGTTAGCCACGATATGCTGGAGAAAAGCCGTTCTGCCATTACAAAAAACCTGGAATGGTATGTTTCTAACGGAAAAATAAACGCAGCCCGGCAACTTGCCTGTTTAGAGCGGATCAGGTTTACCGGTCATATCCGGGATTGCATAGCCGATCTGTGTATTGAAGCTATTACAGAACAAAAAGAAGCTAAAGCGGCCCTTTTTAGCCAACTGTCTGTTATTAATACATCCACATCCATCTTTGCCACCAATACTTCCTCTATCTCTGTAACTGAGTTGGCAGCCACTGTTCAGCATCCATCGAGAGTAGTAGGGCTGCATTTTTTTAATCCCGCCCCAATAATGAAACTGGTGGAAGTGGTAAAAGCGGCACAAACGGATACCGCGATAGTAGAAACGATGGTTATGCTTACCAAAGCATTGGGCAAAATACCCGTTGTATGTAATGATGCCCCCGGCTTTATCGTAAACAGGGTAGCAAGGCAGTATTACCTGGAAGCGATGAAACTGGTTGAATCCGGGCTGGCTACTATTGAAACCATTGATGCCGTAATGGAAACCACCGGGTTTAAAATGGGTCCTTTCAGATTGATGGACCTGATTGGCATAGACATCAACCTTGCTGTAAGCAATATTGTGTGGGAGGCATTGGGAAAACCGGCAAGGCTCATACCCTCTCCCATTCAAAAAGCAAAAATGGAATCAGGGGAGCTGGGCAGAAAAAAGGGGAAAGGTTTTTATGTGTATGGGGTGTGAGTATAGCCACCGCTGAACTTGCAATCTGTGTGTTTATAATATACTATTTTGTGATAAACATCACATTGAATTGTGATGGGAGTCACATGAATGTTTAATGATTCTATTTATTTTGTGAAAACTATTGAAATTATCCATGACGAGCCCCCTCCAGATTGACTGTAAATCCTGTGCCTATAAAAGTAGTTGTATCTACGAAGTATTAAAGGGAAGCGAAAAAGAGTTGCTTAATAAGGGTAAAGTGGTAAATGAATACAGGAAAGGTGAAATTATTTATAAGGAGGGGAGCGCGGCCACATCCTGTTTTTTTGTACAGGAAGGGGCGCTAAAACTTTCCAAGGAAACACTGTCTGACAAGCCGTTTTTCATAACCTTAAGGAAGAGTGGTACTACCATTGGTATGGAATCATTGAATAATCATTCCAACTACGAATCTACCGCCCAATGCATTACAGACATTACCTGTTGCGCACTTACTTCAAGAATGATATACAGCTTAATTCAAAAAAGTAGGGCAGCCTGTTCTTTTTTAGCCTTTCAGTACAACGACTTTATTTCAGACTTATATACGCATTTAACCATTATGAGCACTGAAAAAGCGAATGTAAGAATAGCCAGATCATTACTAACACTCTTGGAAGTAGGCAAGGGAAAATTAGCCAATATCAGGATTGAAGATTTGGCTGCCATCAGTGGTACTACCCGGGAAACCACTTCAAGGGCTTTATCAAGAATGAAAACCAATAAAATCATATCTGTTAGTAACCGGGAAATAAACATACTTGATGAACAAAAACTTAAAAATTTTATACAATAAAAACAAGTAACCCAATCTGACCTTATCTAAAATAACGCTCGTTCTTTATGGAAAATTTTACCTATAGCCTTGATAAAGAAGTATGTCAAATGATGATCAACGAAGCTCCTTTGGGAATCATACTGGCTGATTCTGAGGGAACGATCGTTTACATCAATCCTAAGTGCGCGGAATTATTTGAATATGATAAGGATGAGTTGATTGGGAAAAAAATTGAAATTTTACTCCCCGCCAGCGTTAAAAAGCAGCATATCGCATTACGTGATTCATATTTTAGTAAGCCGGAAACAAAAAGCATGGGAAGCGGCAGGGATTTATATGGGCTCAAGAAAAGCGGGGTACAGTTTCCTGTTGAGATAGGCCTGAATTATATGCAGAATAACGGACAAAAAATAGCCTTCGCGACAATAATTGATATAAGCGAGAGAAAAGAAAAAGAACTCTTAGCGAAAGCGAAAGAGGTGGCAGAAAAGTCAAACCGGATCAAAGATGAATTTTTAGCGAATATGAGTCATGAAATCCGTACGCCCATGAACGCGATCCTGGGGTTTACTGATTTGATTTCACATAAAGTTCAGGGATCAGAAGAAAAGGAGTATGTAAATTCAATTAAGATAGCCGGGGAAAGCCTGCTTACTATTATTAACGATATACTGGATCTTGCGAAGATAGAATCCGGGATGATGACTTTTGAATCTTATCCATTGGATATTTTAGGTCTTTTAAAATCCATAGATGTTTTACTGAGGCCAAAAGCCATGGAGAAGAACCTGGAACTTTCATTCATTTGTGAAGAGGATGTTCCAGAAACAGTGTATGGTGATACAACCCGGTTAACCCAGATTATTATCAATTTAGTGGGCAATGCCATTAAATTTACCGCTACCGGTAATATAACAGTTCATGCCAAAGTGATCAATAATGCGGAAGACCATACTAATATTCAATTTCGGGTATCGGATACCGGAATAGGCATGACAGAAGATAAATTAGAATTGATATTCGACCGGTTTAAACAGGCGGAGGAATATACCACCAGGAAATATGGCGGATCTGGATTAGGGTTGAGCATTGTAAAAAAGCTTATTGAAATGCAGGAGGGTACCATATCAGTAAACAGTGAAATAGGCAAAGGATCACAATTTATTTTTTCTTTATCTTTTAAATCGTTTGAGAAAAAAACGGGGGCTGTAATTAAGGGAAATATTCAAAAACCAGACCAGCAGGATTTAAGCCACCTTAAGATATTGGTGGCAGAAGACAATGAGTTGAATGTAAAACTTGTAACGGCCATTTTTAGAAAATATAATGTGATACCGGATATAGCGGTAAACGGAAGAATTGCCGTTGAAATGCTGGAAAAGGCCCACTATGATATTTTACTGCTTGATATGCAAATGCCTGAAATGAATGGATACCAGACCGCATCCTACATAAGAGGAGAAATGCGAAGCAATATACCCATCATCGCTTTAACGGCCCATGCGATGGCCGGAGAAAAAGAACGCTGTATTCAAATGGGGATGAATGATTATGTATCAAAACCGTTTGATACAGAGGTATTGATAAAAAAAATTATCAGCCTTACAGCGAAATAAGAAAATAAAAGTTGGTAACCGGCGTTTTTAGTTTGTGAATTGGCCTGTATGAGCGAGATATCCTGTAAACCGAATCAACTCAATGCTAAAAAGAACCAATACCAGGCTGGTGGAGCATAGTCAAGAGGTGATCAGATCTGTTGAGCAACAGCGGACAGACAGAGAATTAGCCAACTATAAAGTTGCCTTAGATAAATTCGCTATTGTAGCCATTACCGATCAGAAGGGAATTATTAGATATGTAAATAATAATTTCTGTAAGATATCTAAATATTCCGCGAAAGAACTGATAGGCAAGGACCATAGAATCATCAATTCAGGATATCATCCTAAATTTTTTATTAAAAATTTATGGACCGTTATCGCCCATGGAAAAGTATGGAGAGGCGACTTATGCAACAAAGCGAAGGATGGAACAATTTATTGGGTAGACACCACTATTGTTCCTTTTCTGAATGACGAAGGGAAACCATACCAGTACCTGGCTATACGGTCGGATATTACGGAACGAAAAATGGCAACTGATGAAGTTGCCAAACATAACAATGAAAAAGCGGCGGCGCTGAACCGGATTACCGACAGTGTAATATTTTTTGATAACGAATGGCGGTATACCTTTCTGAATGACGCTGCCATGGCTACCCACACTATACGAAGGGAGGATATTATTGGGAAGGTATTATGGGAAGTTCATCCAGAAATCTTAAAAAGCGCTGTTTGGGATAAGTATAATGAAGCCATGCAAAAAAAGATTAGCGTGGAAATTGAAGATTACTATGCTCCCTTGAAAATGTGGGAGGGAATCAAGATTTATCCTTCAGAAGACGGATTAACTTTTTTTTCAAAAAACATAACCAAAAGAAAAAAATTAGAAAATGCAGTACGGCTTAGCAACGAATTATATGAGAATATTTCACGGGCTACCAGTGATACGATTTGGGATTGGGATATCGCGAAAGACAAGATAAAATACAATAGCAGTATGTATAAAATGTTTGGTTATACGGCCACAACATTCGACAATATTTCAGATTCGTGGGAAGATAAAATCCATCCCGATGACTATAGACGGGTTAAAGATGCCGTAAACGAGGTTTTTGAAAAAAAATTAAGAAAGCTTCAGATTGAATACCGTTTCCGCGCCGCGGATAAATCGTATAAATATATTTTCGACAGGGCTTTTGTTATTTATGATACAGAAGGAAAGCCAGTAAGAATGGCCGGCGCCATGCAGGATATTACCTGGCAAAAAGAAGAAGAACTAATTATAGCCAAAGCTTCTATAGAGGCTCAGGAAAATGAAAGAAATTATATTGGACGTGAACTTCATGATAATATAAATCAAATCCTGACCGGTGTGTTACTGAACCTGGAAAGAACAAGGCGCTTAGGAACGGGGGAAATTAAGGAGATGGCTGAAACATCACTTAGTTATTTGAAAGAAGCCATTCATGACATCAGGGAAATATCGCACAGGCTGGCTCCGGTATCGTTTGATGATTTTTCATTGAATCTTCTCTTTAAAAGCCTGCTTGCTAATATTAATGTAGATAATCACTTTCAAATAAACCTGCATTTTGATGAATATGATAAGGACCAGATCAGTCATGACATTCAAATAAATTTATATAGAATATTACAGGAGCAGGTAAATAACATAATTAAACATTCACAGGCGAATGCGATTGAAGTAAACGTGATTCTTTCTGGGAATAGGGTTAAAATGAATATAAAAGATAATGGCATTGGATTCGATACACAATCAATACGAAAAGGTATCGGCCTGGCTAACATGCAAAAGCGTGTTGAAATATTTGGCGGTTTTTTTACAGTGAATGCTTCACCAGGTAACGGGTGTGAAATCATTGTTGAAATTCCACTGAAGAAGGGAGGGTAACCTAATAGTTGTCTTCTTAGTAAATCAATCTTTATTTTAGCTGTTTTTGAAAATCTTGTTGCTACTTTTGCTTGTATGCGCATCGCGATAAACGCTATCATTCCGCAAAGTGGCCGTTTGAAAGGGTATGGGTACTATGCGAAAGAAATCCTGAGCCGTATGGCGCGGCAACACCCGGAACATGAATTTATTTTTGTGATCAACGGGCCATATAGGGAGGAGCATATTTTCGCATCAAATGTAAAACCTGTTATTGTTTCGCCACCTGCCCGGTATGCTTTATCATTTGTTTACTGGCATCATATATTGGCTCCGTTAGCCCTGCGTAAATACAAACCGGATGTATGGTTGCAACCCTATGGTTTCTGCGGTCTTACTTCAGGAATTCCACAGGTACTGGTAGTAGCGGATCTTGGTTTTTTACAATATCCTCAATATATTCCCTGGTATCATCGCTGGTTTTATCAATTGTTTACTAAAATATTTTTACGTAAAGCCGCGAAAATTATAACGGTATCTGATTATGTAAGATATGGTATCATACATCAATACCGGGTGCCTGCCGAAAAGGTTAGCGTGGTGTATGGTGCCGCAAGAATTGGTTTCCAACCACTATCCTGGCAGGAAAAAGAACAGGTAAAAGAAGGCTTTGCAGACGGCAGGGAATATTTTTTGTTTACAGGTGGCCCGCATCCGAAAAAAAATCTCATGAACCTGCTCCGTGCTTTCTCGCTGTTTAAAAAATGGCAGCAGAGCAATATGAAATTATTGATCACGGGCAGTTTAGCCCGCCAGGATGATGCTATATTGATGAAATTAAAAACCTATAAGTACCGTGATGATGTGGTGTGCTTAGACTATTTGCCAGATGAACAAATGGCGAAGATTACCGCGGCAGCCTATGCACTGGTTCATCCTTTTTTTTATGAGGGATTCGGATTGCCCATTATGGAAGCCATGCAATCATTGGTGCCGGTTATCATTGCTGCTACCGGCAGTATGCCTGAAATAGGGGGCGATGCTGCCTTATATGCCGATCCGGCCGATCCGGATGCTATTGCCAAACAGATGCTTACCCTGTATAAAGACGAAAAGCTAAGAAATACACTGATAGAAAAAGGCAAATTGCGTGTTGCGGAATTTAGCTGGAACGATGCCGCGGAAAAATGCTGGCAGCAAATAGTAAAGGCTGCCGGACAATAAGGGATGCGGTATGATCTCCTGTTTCGGCTTACTTTTGCGGTACCTTATTTTCGATTTTAAATAAAAACACATGCATACTTCAACCATTTCTATAGAAATTAATTTAGATGAAAACAAAGTGCCGCAACAGATTAACTGGCAGGCGAGTGATAGTTCAGCGGATATGAAGCAGTTGGCTAAATCTATGATGATAGCCTTCTGGGATGGCGCCGATAAATCGGCGCTTCGTATAGACCTTTGGACAAAAGATATGATGGTGGATGAAATGGCCGACTTCTATTACCAAACTATGATGGGTATGGCCGACACCTATCTGCGTGCCACACAGCAAACAGAAGCGGTAAACGACATGAAAAAATTTGCCAAAGATTTTTATAAAAAATTCAAGGAAACCCAATTAAAAGAAAACAAATAAAAATACCTGTATGAGTCTTGAAAATGAAGTGATGGCACAAATGAAAGATGCCATGAAAGCCAAAGACGAAGCCATGCTTCGTGGGTTAAGAGCCATTAAAGCCGAGATCATCAAAGCCAAAACAGACCCGGGCGCCAATGGCCAGGTTACCGAAGCAGGCGAATTAAAAATATTGCAGAAGCTGGTTAAGTCGCGCAAAGACTCTTTAGACATTTATCAAAAACAGAACCGCCCCGATTTGGCTACCAAAGAATCGGAAGAGATTGCTGTTATTGAAAAATTCCTCCCAAAACAGATGAGTGAAGCGGAACTGAAAGAGGCGGTGGCTGCTATTATTGCTGAAACAGGGTCTGCCGGTCCGCAGGATATGGGAAAGCTAATGGGCATTGTATCCAAACAACTGGCAGGGAAAGCCGATGGAAAAACGATTGCCACGGTAGTAAAAGAGTTATTAACCCAATAATACCCCCCCCAGTATAATGATCATTGATGTTATTTTTGTATTGCTGCTGATCCTCGCCATCAGTAAGGGTTTTCGCAATGGCTTTATTGTGGCGGCTTTCTCTTTTCTTGGCATCATTATCGGCCTGGCTGCGGCAATGAAACTATCTGCCCTAGTAGCGGGCTGGCTGCAGGATAGCACCCATCTGGCTGCCACCTGGCTACCTTTTCTGTCATTTATATTCATCATGATAGGCGTAATGCTGCTGGTACGCGTGGGCGCATTACTTATTCAGTCCGCCATGGAAATGGTATTATTGGGCTGGATAAATAAATTGAGTGGTATTGTTTTATATGCGGCCTTATATACTACTATGTTTAGTGTACTGCTTTTCTATGCGGAAAAAATTCACTGGATCAAAGCAGATACCTTTCTGGCTTCCCGCAGCTTCGCGTTTATACAACCCTGGGGTCCCAAAGCTATTAGCCTTTTTGGAGCAGTTATACCCCTGTTCAAAGGGATGTTTGAAGAACTCTCTCATTTTTTTGAGAACCTGCCGGAACGGATTAAATAATTGTTATAACCTCCGGCGCGGGTCAATCATCCAGGGCAAACGCATCTAAATTTTAGGGAAGGGATGCGATAATTGAAGAAAATACGTTTATAGGGATAAAAGCATATGAACGGGATACTTCCTTTCTTCGATGATTTAAAGGATCCGAGAGTAGAGC
>JALNZE010000018.1 GCA_023229465.1 Chitinophagaceae bacterium | reverse complement strand
GAACCTGTTGAAAAACGAAAACAGTAAAAAAAGAAGTATTAAAAACAAACGGTTACTCTGTGGCTGGGATGAAGACTTCTTGGCTAATCTGCTCTTGTGCCAAATTTAGATGCGTTTGCCCTGGGGGTAATCCCTCTTAAGGTCTTTTTCAAAAAGTCCTTAGTTTAGCATATAAAATTCTCCTGAAAGGGATATTTCATTATTTTTGCGACCCTTATTAAGAACAGCAATGTTCTTTGGGCCTATAGCTCAGTTGGTTAGAGCACCTGACTCATAATCAGGGGGTCCCTGGATCATGCCCAGGTGGGCCCACTTGACAATCAAGCACTTACACGGTTTTTCCGGAGTAGGTGCTTTTTTGTTTGCAAACAAAAGTGAGTTATATAGATAAAGTAATTCTTGATTTGATTGTGTCTTAGCTCCCTAAATAGCTGTAGTAATTTTTAGAAATGGTTTGATTTTGTATTCGTAATACATTAACAATCAGTACTTTATAATAATTTATGCTAATAATATTAACATTTTAAAATTATTAGATTCATAAATGATTGATTAATAATATGTTATAATAAAATTATTATTATCACAAAAGGGCAAAATATAAAAATCGATTATTTTGTTTTCCATATTTTAACAATTTGTGGATAATATATTATTTTCATTTGCAAAATGATATCATTTTTGCAAATGAAAATATTTATATTTGCATAAGATGGCAGAAATAAAGAACATATCAGAATTCAAATCAGGAAACTATAACAACCAGTTTCAGTACAAAAGTTTCAATCCCTCACTGATCCACTACGATTGGCTAGTGGATGTGCCAGAGCTTTGCTCTTTAGTGAGCGAGGCTGACAGGTTGTTAGGAACCCTGAATGCTTATTCCTATTTGGTCCCCAATGTTGACTTCTTTATCAGGATGCACATTAATAAAGAAGCGACTACCAGCAGCAGGATCGAAGGTACGCAAACTAACATGGAAGAAGTATTGATGAAAGCGGAAGATATTAACCCGGAAAAGAAAGACGACTGGACTGAGGTACATAACTATATTAACGCTATCAACTTTTCCATTAAACGATTGGAAGCGCTTCCTATCAGCACGCGCCTGATCAAGGAAACGCATAAAGTGTTGATGCAGGGTGATAGAGGTGAACGCAAAAATCCTGGTGAATACAGAACAAGTCAAAACTGGATCGGTGCTACATTACGCGATGCTACTTATATACCACCGCATCACAATCAGATCAGTGAGTTGATGAGTGATTTTGAATCGTTCCTGAATGATGATCAGATTCATACTCCACACCTGGTAAGGATTGGCATGTTACATTATCAATTTGAAACCATCCATCCTTTTCTCGATGGGAACGGACGTATGGGAAGATTACTGATTACACTTTACCTTGTGAACAAGGAGCTTTTGCAAGAACCAGCACTGTATCTGTCTGACTTCTTTGAACACTGGAGAAGTTATTACTATGATAACCTACACCGCGTTCGTACCCATAACGACATGACGCAGTGGTTAAAATTCTTCCTGGTTGGTGTCATCGAAACTGCTAAAAGTTCTATCCAGACTTTTAAAGAAATATTGAAGTTAAAAGAAAAGGTAGAACAAAAAGTTTTGCCGTCGATAAGCCGCAGACAGAAAAATGCTGTCGACATCCTGAGTATTTTATACCGGCAGCCGTTAATTAGTGTAAAAGATTTGATGGAAAGTGCGGGACTAAATTATTCTGCAGCTAACAGAATGATCAGCGATCTGGTTGAATTAAAAGTGCTGAAAGAGTTTGATATGATGAGGCGTTCAAGATTTTTCATCTTTGAAGAATACCTTAATATATTCATCAGTCAGCCAAATTATAGAAATCAAAATCTTTTCATGGAACCTAACAATAATCAGTAGTGCAAAAAGAAACCGGCTAAAACAACAGAGCCTTGATTAAAGAAGCTCGAACTTCTCTAATCGAAGGCTCCATCAAAAACGGAAGGCAAACAATTACGTTAACCTGTCCGGGAATTGTGTCAATAGGCAAATATATAAGCGTTCGCTTTAAAAAATGTAACCTTCTGTAAATTTTCCTACCTTATTTCCCCCATTTGTTTTCGTAGTTGTTATCGCCTCCCCGCGATCATTAACGTAACAACTAAAACGAAAATATATGTCCGTAACAAGTGTATCGGAACAAGTAAAGTTCCGCTTATGGGGAAAGGCAGCAGGCTGCTGCCAATATGAAAATTGTAGTCACCCCCTTTACTACGATCAGCTTACCAAAGCAGAATTCAATACTGCTTATATCGCACACATTTATGCAGACCAGCCAAAAGGTCCGCGTTATGATGCAGTCCTGTCATCGAAACTACAAGCTGATATATCCAACCTGATGTTATTGTGTGACGAACATCACCGGCTTGTTGATAAAGTGGCGGTTAAAGAACATCCTGCTGAAAGATTGTTGGCAATGAAAGAGCAACACGAACGCAGGATCGAGTTGGTGAGCAAAATATTACCCGCCAAAGGAAGCCATATTCTTCTCTATGGCGCAGCTATCGGCAATCATCGCTCGCCGCTCAGTTACCTGGAAGCTGCATCGGCTATTATACATACCAATCTTCCGGCCAATAATTACGCCATAGAACTCGGTATGAAGAATGCTTATCAAACTGATGACAGCACTGACTATTGGAACATCGAAGCTTCCAATCTTCATCGTTTATTCAATCTCAAAGTGGAATCATTAAAAGGTAATCACGAGATCCAGCATTTTTCTGTTTTTGCGTTAGCACCACAGCCATTATTAATATTACTTGGCACACTACTCTCTGATATTTATATCGCAGAGGTATATCAGCGTCACCGGGAACCGGCTTCATGGCAATGGCAACTGCAAGCTGATGCATCAGATTTCGCACTTGTTGAACCCGAGAATAAATCAGGTGTACCAGCGCTTGTTTTTGAACTCAGCGGAAATGTCAGCGATGATCGCATACAAAAAATATTAGGCACGGATTGCAGCATCTGGAAAATAAAGATTGATTCACCGCATAATGATTTTTTAAAAACACGAGAGCAGCTAAGTAGTTTCAGAAAAATATGCAGGCGCATATTCAATAAAATAAAAATAGCGCATGGTGAAGATTCATTAATTCATCTTTTCCCGATCATGCCGGTATCCGCTGCTGTAGAATTGGGTCGCGTATGGATGCCCAAGGCAGATCTTCCAATAATTATTTATGATCAACACCGTTCAAATAACGGATTTACACAAACACTAACCATTAAAAATGAACTCTTATGTTATCAATAGAACAACGCAAACAATTCAGTGATATACTGGAAGAACTTGGTAAGACCCTGGACATTACACCGGCGCAACATGCTGCCGCTGTAAAAAGTTATGAATTTGTAGCTGGATGGTTGTCAGATCCATCTTCGCCTTTAAGCATCTACAAACCGGAAATCAATCCGCACGGATCATTCCTGATTGGTACCGCTACTCAGCCCATTCACGAAGAGGATGAACTGGATGTAGACCTGGTTTGTAGGCTGCAGGGCAAGAAGGCAGACTGGACACAATATGATCTCAAAAAAATCATCGGTGACAGAATAAAAGCACATGGCACACTGGAAAGATTATTAAGGGCCGAAGGACGCAGGTGCTGGACATTGGGATACGCCGAGTCTGTAAAATTTCACCTGGATATTTTACCAGCCATTGTAAACTCAGGGTACGCAATCATCCTGGAAAAAGCATTTTCATCGAATAATCTTGATGTTGAAAACCTTGCTATCCGCATTACGGATAAGCAACTGCCAAATTATAAAACTGATACTCAAATTTTACGTTGGTTGCAAAGCAATCCGTTTGGTTACGCGATCTGGTTTGAACAGATGTCAAAACTGGATGGCTATAAATTATTTTCACTTCGTGAATCAATCAAACCCATTCCTTCTTATCAGCCTAACAAATTACCATTACAGCGGATCGTTCAGGTACTGAAGCGTCACCGCGACCTGATGTTTAACGGTGATGAACACAAACCTATTTCCATAATTATTACTACGCTTGCTGCCCGTGCGTATCGCAAACAAACAGACATTGCGCAAGGGCTTGTTGAAGTGCTCAATGAAATGGAAAGATTTATAGAAGAACGCTTGGATCCTATTTTGGGTCGAAACGTGATATGGATTGGGAATCCTGTCAATGCATTTGAAAATTTTGCTGATAAGTGGCCGACCTGCCAAATAAAACAAGACAATTTTTACCGTTGGATTAGGCAGGCCAAACTTGATGTGAACCGTATCTATGAACAGAAGGGTATGCATAATATCAAGAATGTTATGTCAGAAGCATTTGGCAGTCGCGAAATAGAAAGAACGTTCAGCAATATGGGTGACAACACACGTATTCTTCGCGAAACTGGTAATATGAGTATGGCTGCAGGAACAGGCATCATCAGTTCTGTTGGCAGGTCGTCTATTATTCATCACAACAATTTTGGAAAAGATGAATAGGCTATCATTAATGCATCAGCAGGGTGCACTGCGATCTTATTTTCCGGATTCAAACTATTATTCGTCATGGTGAAACGGAACTGATCTGGATACATACGCTTACACCAACACCATTGAGTAACAGTTACAAGATCAAACTACACTATAAAGCTACTGAAGGAGTAAATGTGTATGTTTTGGAACCAAAGTTAGCGTTGGCTAAAGGCAAACTATTGCTGCCGCATGTGTATTCAACTGCCAAGCAGCAATTGTGTTTGTATTACCCTGATGGTAACGAGTTTCACAACGGTATGTTTTATGTAAGATCAATTATACCCTGGACTTCGGAATGGTTATACCATTATGAAATTTGGGTAAGCACAGGTAAATGGCATGGCGGTGGCATTGATCATGAAACTGCGGCTGAAATGGGGAACAAAAAAAAATTAACGCCTCGAAATTGCTGATGTGATATCCGTTGTAATAAATTTTATTTTGGATCAATTTTTAAAAACAAATGATATGACTGAATTAAAAATCACACCTGAAAAATTATCCAGGTTGGTAGCGGCTGCAAAAGCTCGGATGAAGCCTGCTACTAAAACAGGGCATTTCGCGAAAATTGCAGTAACAACATATTCTGATCCATATAAACCCGCTGGTGAGAATAACAAATCAGAAACGTTTTATGTTTATTTTAAAATAGAAAACGGGAACCCGGTATTCGATCACATTGACACAGATTAATAAAGTGTTTGACTGCCCTAATTTAGTTTTGAGCGAGATATTATTACAGACAATTGTTGAAAAACTGGAATCTTTGGAGCTGGCATGGAAAGTGACTGGAGATACTGAAAATGAAACGGTAGTACAACTGAAAAGGGAGATCGAGTTTTTACGGAATGACTTAAAAAACTTACCTACGCAGATGTTACCGGCAACTGCTAAACTCGGTGAACTTTCAGCAGGCATTGCCGGTTTGCGGTGAATAATAGCCTTACTCTGCAAGCTTTCAATTCGCGAATTGAGTAGATAGATAAATAATCATGTAAATAGACAGGTTATTTTCGTGGTTATTGAACCTTCTAAGTTGAATTCCAATGCAATTTCCTATAACTTTTTATGGACCCAACGTATCAAATACATCGAGGGCCAAGAATAGCCCCCGATGTATTAAAACCAAAATTGCATCTAATTTGACTCTTTAACTAACGAATTGTTTTCTTTTTAAAGTTTTTAACCTCTACTTCTAGTTGTTTAATCCTTTTTTGTTGCTCAATAACATATAAAGTTAGTTGTTCTATTTTCTCCAGAAAACGAACATTCAGATCATGAATTTCATATCCCTCCGATTGAATAGATTGAAGTGACGGAATATTCGGTAAATGACCTTGTGTTTTAATGAAATCTTCAATAAAACTCAACTTTGGTAATTGAAAACCGGGTTTGAATACATAGTCTGCCCATGTATTTTGAGGCGCAACAGCATATTTTTCAGTGAGTATTCCTTTACTGACAAAAAGGCCATAATTATTTTTATTTCCTTCACTAATATTCGGTTGGGTTTTATCCAGGAAAATAGCCACATACTTGTTATCCTTATCAATTACCATAGAGGGGCATTCGTTCGCACCTAAGAAAAAATCACTTTTGGTTAAGGTACCGAAAAAGCCTTTGTTATCATTTGCTTGGGTTCCGATACTCAGATTATCATAAAGCTGACTTTGAAAATCACCTACTATATGAAATTTCGCTCTTGGTGTAGATGTCCCAACTCCAATATTACCACTGTATCGAATATCCATTCGTATTGCCCCTGCAGTCATTAAGGCCAGACTTCCCTGGGTATCGTCTCCATTGTTTCGTATTTGTGTGCCCCACATATCTCCCTTATCCACAGGTCGCGAAATAAAGTATTTATCCGCCATAAGCCACTCAACTTTCAAGTTGTTGTCCTTAGCGGATATATTTGTTTTCAACTTATCTGTTTGAGCCTGCGAATTACCTGTGAAGAAAAGCACAGAAACAAAAAATACCAGAGCCCTAATGATTTTGAAAAAAGTATGTGTGTACATAAAACAAAGTTTAATTAGAATTTATTTTTTAGGTTTAATTAAGTCATAATTGTGAAGTTCATCTGCCTCCTCCTCGGAGAATGGCCAACTGTATACCCTTACATCATCAAGGTACCTGCAGGCAGATGACAATGGTCCTATTTCGTCATGTTTATCAATTCCAAACCCAAATCTTGCATAAGTCAGTTTCGAATAGTCTTGAGAATTAAAATAGTTCATTGTAGCAACCCTTTCCCCATTCGGTTTATACATCAATACTCTTATGGCATTTTCCTTTTGTGTAAATATGACCTGGTACCACCCTTTCTGATTCCCAAAGGAAATAGGATCCCATAGCCACATCTTCCAATCTCTGGTAGGATTTAGGTTAATAAACCGGTTGAGAACAAGCCTGTCACGTATCATCTCAAGTCCACCTTCATAACCCTTGGATGCTATATGGAAAAAGTGAAAGGCGGTATCGGTAGGGAAATAAGGGACGCTTTGATCATCAGGTGGATAGAGGAATCTGTCTATGTAGGTCCAAAATGATATGGTAAAACCCCTGCGCACATCAAATCCTGGTGTCTTGAATTGAGATGCGGACTCATAAAAGGCAGGTAATGTCACATTACCATAATCAGTCATTAGCAATGCTAATTTCTTATTGCCAAATCTGTCGTCAGTAAAATCGACGCCTCGGGTTGAGATTGAATTTCGCAATCCAACTACATCCCAGATTTGGGTTTCATATGGGTTAATCACTTCATTACAAGGATAAAAAGATGTCGCAGATTTAATGATGTAAAAATTTTCTCTGCCTCGATGATCCATTCCTTCTTTAGCGAGGTAATAGGAGTTATTTCTGTCGTCGTTAATACTTTCCAGGCCAAGTTTATAATCATAAAAAGTAATATTCCATGCTTTGCCCAAAAATTTTGTGTCCAATAAGGTACCTTCTTTCTTCGTGCCCCGCTTAATTAAATTGCCAAACCCCAAGGACTGTGTAAATTTCATAGCCAGGGGACTTGAATCATAATACAGGGTAGTGTCGAGGTAATAAGAATACATGTCAATATTATGAAATGTCTCAGTTTTCCCCCTTTGTGGATGATGATAATATGGATCATAACCGACTGCAAAGAAATGCCACCCAGTTTTAGTAACAGGGGTTTGAAGGGTAACAATGTCTGGGGATGAATAGGTGTCATTAGAGTAAATTAAGATGAACTGACATTTAACGCTTGTTCCAACTTTCGTGTATTGGCGAACTATATTAATGTCCGGAAGGCTAACAATGCTTACCGGATCATAAGTTTTCAAGTCAGGCTGATCCGAGGAAAAATCAAGGTAAAGCCAAAACGAAACTGTAAATCCTGTTTTTGTTATGTCTTTGTTACTGTATACATCAGGTATCGTAATAGCAGCATCTTCCGGCGCTATCTTCTGAATACATGAAGCCTTCGGAAATATTTCTGCGCGCCTAAAAATGTCTGCAATTTGTGTCCTTGATTTGTTGACTAATCTTCCATGAAGGCCATTACCGGATACATCATACAGCCGAAGGATTTTTTCTCCTTCCATTTGAAGAGGATATTTCGCTACCATAGAACCCTGCGAGATTCCAAAATTGAAATTGGTCAGAAGAAATAATATAATGAGACCTATTGGCGCTTGCGATATGGTAATATTTCTCATGCTATTTAGTTTTATTTGTTGTTTTCTTCACCTTTACAGAAATGAAATTGGGAACTGGTCTGAATACGCGAACGTCTTGTAGATTTTTATCTTCAGGAGCACTTCCCGAGGTTAAATAGGGACCAGCATCGCTTTCTAATGTAGGAAATTGACCCCGGCTTGAAAGCATAGTGCTTGACCCGCCAGCATCCATCATAAAGACATCCTTGCATTTAAATTCGTTTACCATTAAATATGCCGCTTCAAAGGGTTCCATCATAGGGCTTTGAAACTCAGCAAATATTAATGTGTCACCATTAAGGCCTATTAAGGATCTTTTTTTAGCGGCCGTTTTATTGGTACCGTCGGGAAGTTCACTATAAGGTACCGGAGTGCCATTTAATGCTAATATGTAGCCTCCCACTGCAAATCGTGATTTGTAATTATTTGGATCTGCGAAATAAGGTGGGATATCTGCCTTTTTTACCATTTTAATGGTCCCATCAATTGTCATTAACAGCGCATCGAAATTGTGATAACTGGGATCTGGTTTATCATTTATTGTTAATAAATTTCCTGTATTTTTCCCGTTTTCAGGTGTGCTCTGCCAATAGCCAAATACATCTGTACATGGTTCTTTATAGGGTGCTTTTGGAATTGTTTTCCGTTTGTCTGGATCATCTATTGGCCAAGGTGACTTTACATCAAACCAGTTTGTATTCATATAAATGTCATAACCCGTATAAATCTTAGACCACTCTGGCAGTGTGCGTAACGGAAATTTCCTGATTGCTGCCACTTTACTTGAATCTCTATCACCGAACAGAGTTGAGCAATCACAGTAATGATTATCAACAAATATTTTGCGGACATCTTCTCGGGTTTTACCATTGCTGTATTGTTTGTACTCATTAAGTACAAGATTGGTATCAACATTAATTAATCTTGTATCTGGCACAAAAAAATCCAAAACATGATAGTCGTCAACCTTTCGTACTAATCCCCGCAAATTGAGAACCCTTTTTTTGCCACCCACCCCATCTTCAAGTAAGGGACAATCGGGAATCGTAACTTCCCGCAATACTGCTTTTTCAAGCCTGCGTTTACCCAATACCTTTAAATACTCAATCATTAATTCGGGTCGATCAGTAATTACAAAGTCCGCGCCCTGCTCAAATAACCAATCCCAGTCCCCTCTTCCATCATTCATAAAATCAGGTTTGGCAACCTTTTTCGATCGATAGTTGACATAATCATAAGAGCCTCCGCCATAGTCACGGTCGTCTGGAGAAATAGGATCACCTGAACTTCCACCAGAAACCGCAGCGTAATTTGGAACATCTCCCCAGGCATTTTCTTCCCAGAAATAATATTGGCGATAGTTGTATTTACAATAGTTATCCTTATTGTTAATATTATCTTCGGCTATCACCCCGTTCTCATCTTCCGGCCAAAATGTATAAACGCCACTTCTGATTCCTCTGTTAATGGCTTTGGGTATAAATTGAAGTATGGGGTCATATCCTACTTTATACGTTAACTCGATTCCTGAAATCGAGCTTTGCAACCAATCCATTACAAACCGGTTTAATAATTTTGCATCGCCCCCTTCCGTATCCCAACCAAAAACAACAGGAGTATAAATAAAATCGGATAATTTCAAATCCAGCCCATCTAACAAATCTTGCATTTCATCAGTATGCATTTTCCCTTTTACAACGAGTTGGCCCAGTGTACCGGTGGTTTTGGCAATCTCAAGTGCTTTTCGAAAAGTGGGTGTCAGAAGATCTTCGGTTTTTGTTACACGCTCTTTAATATCAAGATTTACCAGCGCCCTGTTTTTCAAATAAAGTAAAGCTTCTTCAATGGAAACTATGCGCATCCCAGTAGGGTTGCCAAATCGATCACGCAATTTGAATTGTTTCACCTGATCCCATGTATAATCTTTCAGCTTTCCGCTTCCAGTGGTTATTCTGTCCAGGCATTCATCATGAAACGCGACAAGAACTCCATCTTTTGTGATCCGAGTATCAAGCTCAACCATATCAGCACCTGCCGCAACCGCCAGGTCATAGGCCGGATAAGAATTTTCCGGGTAGTCTTTCCAATAGCCTCGGTGCGCTGCGACTATTACATAATCAGGATAATCCAGTGGTTTTTTAACGGCTTCTAGTATTTTTCGAAAATCCACGGCATTCTGATAGCTTTCCACCGGTACAAGTTGGAATCCCGGAAATTTGATCCCTCTTATATATGGGCCACCTGTCATGGCTAACTCAAGAATTACAGGCCTCGGCATAGAGCCAACAGGACCTGGCGTCTCATTTCTTTCTTTTGCAATTTTTTGGTCCAATGCCATAAAGGAGGCAGATACATTTGTACTAAGCCAATCCCCGTAAATGTAATCTTTGAGTGTATTCAGATCCTCATGCTTGTATATAACAGGCCTTACCTCATTGATAAATGCAAATTTATCTGCAACGCCTTCATATAAAATTGCACCTATATGGTCCGGATCTTGTGAGAAAGGATCAAATTCATAAATGCGAAGTGTCGCTTTTGAATCACCAGGAAAATCGCCTACAACTTGTCCATTGTTATCTTGAAGATTATTATTAAATAATTTGCCTGTCGGCATGATAACGTTCCAGCGGTATTTCTGAGCGTTAATATCGTCAGAAAGTAGAATTGAAAGTAAAAACACCAAGAATATTGAAAATTGAATCCTCGTCATAATTGATATTTTAAAAGTTGATTAATCAAGGATCGAGTGGGTCAGCAGAGTTCATTTGAAGAGACACTCCTACCGGGTAATAACTGAACTGAAATGCATTGACACGGACAATCTCCCTGTATGGTACATGAGCCACTTCAGCTAAACATCTTACGCTAAATCTTTCATTGAACACGTAATCAATGTGTGAACGACTACTTACACAAAGCACTCGTTTGTCGGTGGGTATCCCGGCTCTGAAAATTATCCGGTTTGTATTTCGTAAATTGGTGGTGGTATGCCTTGCATGCGGGTCAATGATTATCCTGTCGGATGGAATTCGGCATACATTCACGAGATAATCCTTCATCCCGACCGCTTCGCAAAATTTTGTTTGAAACGGATGTACGTAGCCTCCGCTAACAATTATAAAAGGAGCTTGCCGCTTCCTGTAAAGTTCAGCTGCCATGTTACAGCGCAATTTGCCGTACGGACTGATGGGAATATTGTCAAATTCAGGCCCTTCACCAAGAACCAAAATGGAAGAGTATGGAAAATCTGTCCAGTTGATTTTTGCAACTTTATTATATGCTGCTGCATTAGTATGGGACAAGGGCTCCAGGCGGGCAGCTTCATCACGGTCATTGATTTCAAGCAGAAATAATGCAAGATCAAGAGAGGGTTGAAAAAATAATTGATGGGCCGATACTGACAATGCCAGACCCTGATGAATGATTTCCTGAAAAAGGTCTTTATAGTATTTTGACTTTACATCATAAGTTGACGAATCAATTTTTGGATACCTCAATCCATTCCCGAATGCATATGCAGCCAGTATTTGGTTGATGCCTGCCGAAGCATCCCGCCAACCCGCATGCAAAAGCGCCGTATCACTGAATTTTTCGTATAACTGGAAGTAGCCGGATGGACGCATATGTTCATTTATTAGCGCCTTTAGCTTCTTGCTTTTAATATAAAGCGCATCCAGTGCCCGAAATACCTTTTCATTTTTTTCATTAGTCCACATCATTTCAGCTATATAGCATTCATTGCTCTGCAAACAAGAAGGTAATTTTATCCCCAACTCTGGTATGATAGCAGTAGACAAAGAGCTGGACAGAGTTGAATCTGCTTGTAGAAGTGTCAGCAAATAAAAGTTCTTATCCTGAACTGGGTTGCCGCTTGACACAAACCGATACCCTGGATCAAATGCCCGGTGATCCATTTGGGACATGGCAGTATATCCTATACACAGTAAAAACGAAAAAATAATATGTCTGGAAATTTTCTTCATGATCAGTACCCAGGGTTTTGTGTCAGTTTGCCCTTACTAAGATCAATTTCAGATTGAGGTATGGGCATATATTCATTTTTACCAACTGAAAATAAAGCAGAGGTCAGGTAGCTTCTTCTTGCCTTTTCCATTGAAAAATAGGCGTTAAGAAATGTTGCAGCATCACCCCATCTTACTAAGTCAAAAAAACGGTGTCCTTCAAGCGATAATTCCAGCCTACGTTCCAATTTAAGGGCTGCAATGGCTGTCGGATATCCGCCAACAAAGGGGATTGTGTAAGGTTCCGCTTTATAATTGGCGGCATCGCCAGTTGCCGGGGCCAGGTTTTGAATCCTCTTACTATTCTTTGCCCGGTTCCGGGGTTGATTGATCAGGGCAATCCCGCCGTCAATATTTCCTGTTTCAATCAGGGCTTCTGCTTTGAAAAGTAAAATGTCAGCATAGCGGATAATATAACAGTTCAAGTCTGTGATACCCTGGTTGGTCCTATCATAATGAGTTGACACAGGTGAAACCATCTTTTTCTTTACACTGTAGTTCCCATACACTCCATTTCCCCGTGTCCAATTTGCCTTATATGTTTCTTTAGTATAATCCAGAAATGGAATACCGACCCTTGCAATTGAAAAATCCACTCTTGGATCAACAAGGTCTGTAGCTGTGAGATTCACATCACTATTTGCAGGTAATCCAAGTGCCGTTACTTTAAATGCATTAACCAGGTTTTGTGAAGGCCTATGAAAACCCTGAGCTCCTGCCGGATAGCCACCACCTGCGGGTGTTGCAATTCTGTTGAGCCTGTCACCGGCAGATCCCTTTTTATTACCGGTAGACCCGTCATTAATAGAATGCTCAACTGCGAAAACGATTTCAGTGCCATTGTCATTTTCAGGAAGGAATACATTGGGGTAGTTGGGCATCAGACTAAATATCCCGCTGGCAATCACTGTGTCAGCTGCTGCAGAAGCCAAAGCCCATTTTTTCTGAAAGATATATGACTTACATAAATAGGCCCAGGCTGCAAACCGGGTCGGGCGACCAGGTTCTCCACTCTTTGTTGATGGAAGTACAGAAAGACCGGTCTTAAAATCATTTTCTATTTTCGTCCACAATTGATCTGAAGCCAAAGCATCATTCGAAACATAAAAGTCTTCTTTGAGTTCAGCGGTTTCATCAATATAAGGTACACGATTAAAAATCTTCTTTAATTCAAAATAATAATGCCCCCGAAGAAACTTCATTTCTGCAATCCGTTGTTGTTTCAACTGGTTGGTATAACCAGTTGCGTCTGGCAGTAATTGAAGTGCATTATTACAACGTTTTATGCCTTCGTACAGACACGCCCATTTCCTTTGAGCATCCAGATTGGAAGCAGTCAGGCTGGAAAATACTTCCATGTCGTGAATATTAATCTGGTCTGTAGTACCAGTAGATCCTTTATATGCATCCCCGGACCTTACATCACCAAAACTCCAGTTGGAGGCTGGTGAATTATAAGCCTCTCCAGCATCGAACTGACCATTTAGAATGCTGTAGGCGCCAATGATGATACTTTCTACACCACTTTTTGTTTTGAGCTGATCTTCAGAAAGTTCTCCAATTGGTTGTTGGTCAAGTGACTTGCTGCATCCTATTAGGGTGCAAATTAAGGCTGCTGTAATAATTACTTTATACATATAACAATGATTAAAGTTTAACGGTAAATCCAATTAAGAATGAGCGGGAAACCGGATAGATTCCCCTGTCAACTCCCATATCAAGGTTTCGGTTCGCATTTCCATAATCCTGTAATCCCACCTCTGGATCCATCCCCGTATATTTAGTGATGGTGAACAGATTTTGGGCCTGCACATACAACCTCATTTTTCCTCCGGGAATTCCAAGAACGTTATCCCGGAAAGTATAACCCAGTTGAATGGTTTTAAATCTCAGGTAACTACCATTCTGAATAAAATAACTTGATGGACGGGTATCGTTGTTTGTATTTGAAGTGGTGATCATTGGCACATCTGAATCAGGATTCGTAAGAGACCATGCGTTTAAGAGTCTGATACTTTTATTCGAATTGTTAGCAAAGAAATCAGTATACCATCTGGTAAACTCAAATATCTTGTTTCCGGAAGCTCCCTGGAAAAACATCCAGAGGTCAACCCCCTTATATGCAAATCGCATATTGAAACCATAACTGAATTTGGGTAGCGGACTTCCAAGAAATGTCCTGTCTTTGTCATTGATGACCTTATCGCCATTGATATCCTCATATTTAAACCGGCCTATGGCTTTTCCGGCCTGGGCGGGATATGCATCAACTTCCGCTTGTGTTTTAAAGATCCCTGCAACTTTATAGCCATAGAAAGACGAAATAGGCTGACCCACAACGGATCTTTGCAATTCGAGGTTACGTGTCAAAGTATTACTCACAGGACTAGCGATAAAGGAAAGCTCATCTGTTAAAGCAGTAATCCGGTTAGTAAGAAATGAAATATTGCCATCCAGGGAATAGCTGAATGGTTTTGCATTATGCCTGTAGCCCAATTCTAATTCAAGCCCCTTGTTCAACATGCTTCCGCCATTAATATATGGAGGTGTTGCAGCACCGATGGTGGAAGGCAACTGTGGTTGCACCAGCAGGTCTTTTGTTTTTTTTGTATAGTAGTCCATTGAAATTGTCAAAGAATTCCTGAACAATCCCAGTTCCAAACCAATATCAGATTGAGTTGTCGTTTCCCATCTCAACATTGGGTTTCCGATTCTTCGTTGAGAATACCCCGGTAGAGAAGAAATATTAGACCCTGTTATATCATAGTAAGTATTATTTAGATCTAATGCAAAGGTTGAGAATGTGGAATAATCACTGATTTCCTGGTTACCATTTTGTCCCCAACCATACCTTATTTTAAAATCGTTTACAACTGGGGTCAGGCGCGCAAAGAATGGTTCCTTTGAAACTCGCCAGCCCAATGAAAAGGCGGGAAACACCTGGGAATTGTACCCATTTGCGAGGCGCGAAGTAGCATCATTTCGCAAGGTAAAAGATGCAAGAAACCTTTCATTGTATGCATAATTAATTTTTCCGAATTCAGAGAAAAGTGCAGATCTGAATGCGGTGCCACTATTTGTCGGTGTAAGCTGACCCGCATTGAGCTGCTGGGCCGCCGGATCGTTTACGGGAATTGCTTGTCTGCCGGCACTCATACTTTCAGCATATCTGGAAATAAATTCAGTTCCGACAAGCATATCTAAATCATGTCTGCCAAAACTTTTCTTAAACTGCATAAAATTTGACCATGTCGAAATAAGTGCATAACTATTTGATACTGTCAGACTGCTTGTGCTGTTAACCTGGGTTCCTTCTGAATAGGTAGGCGAAAATATCCGGCCGTTAAAGCCTAAATAATCAATAGCATAATTAGATGAAAGGGTTATCCCCTTTCCCATTTTGAGTTCTGCGAACACTTTACCCAATACCCTCCACCTCTTCTCCATATTATCTTTATCAGAGTTAAGGTTTGAAAGTGGATTTCGTGTTGTGATAGGCATATTAGGAACGGGTCCTGCAAAATTTCCGTAAATATTATAGACTGGAAGTAGTGGATCAGCATTGAACGAACTGATCAGAGCAGTACCAAGTGCTGCATTCTCCCCGGTATTATTTGTTTCGGAGTAGGTAACCGTTGCAAACTCCCCGATTCGAAGTCTGTTGAAAAAAGTATAGTCAGAATTGAATCGTACGGAGTATCGCTTATAGCCGGTATAATTAAGGATGCCTTCCTGATTATAATATCCAACATTAAATGCTGTTGACCCCCGATCCGTTCCTTGTAGAAAACTTAAGGTATGCGAATGAACCAACGAGGTTCTGAATACGGTCTTCAACCAGTCTGTATTTCCGGCCGGCGTTGTTTTTGCAGCATCAAGGAAATCAGGGATAACAGGATCAGGGCCTGAGCCATATGGGTTTCCCGCAGGAATGGTTTGTCCACCATTTTTTAACGCCTGGAACCATAACTTACTGTATTGGTCTGTGTTTAATAATTTAGGAAGATTGGCTGCCTCTTGAATACCTGCGTATCCATCGTAGGTAAGTTGTGTCTTTCCGGCTTTAGCCGTTTTTGTTGTAATGATAACCACACCATTGGCTGCACGAGCACCATAGATCGAAGCCGAAGAAGCATCCTTTAATACCTGTATGGTCTCGATATCTGCTGAATTAAGGGTATTGATGGATCCAGTTACAGGTATCCCGTCAATAATATATAATGGATCATTGTTATTGATCGTACTGAAACCCCTGATTCGAACAGCAACACCACCTCCCGGTTGTCCGCTATTCATTATCGTTACTCCGGACACTCTTCCCTGCAAAGCCTGGTCGAAGCCGGCACCTGGCGTAGTTTTCATCTCTTCAACATTTACGACAGAAACGGCTCCAGTCAAATCTTTTTTTCTTTGTGAAGTATAGCCGGTAATTACAACCTGGTTCAACAAAACAATTTGTTCTTTTAGTTTAACAGCAAGTGTAAGGGTAATATCAGGCTTTATCGTATATTCTGACATAGTAAGCGGCTCATAACCTAAGGAAGAAAAAGAGAAACTATAACCACTGCCGGCAGGCAATTTTACAAACTCAAATATGCCGGACGAATCAGAATTAGTACCAGCACTGAATTTTGTTTTGGCGTTCGTTGCTGTAACAGCAACACCCGGCAGTTTTTCTCCTTTCTCATTTTGAACAATGCCGCGAATCATCACAGGACTCTGTGAGAAAGTCAGGGATCCCGACAATATAATTGTAAGAAGTACTATTGCCTTTTTAGTAAAGGCTTGGCAAGCGCTGTTCATATAACGTCACAGTTTAGATTGGACAATACTCTATCAGGTCACCCGTTGGTGACAATTTTAAATTCTTAAATAAAGCTTACTTAGCGATGATAAATTTACCCGCTTCTTTACGAAGATGTAGCCTGTTCAGTGTCGCAATGGTCTCAAGAATATTTTGCAGGCTATCCCCTTTTTCAAACTTACCGATGAAATACATATTCTGAATTTCCTTCCGTTTGTATTCAATTCTAACCCCGTACATTTCTTCCAATTGATCAAGTACATCAGGTAAAGATTGATTATCGAATTGAAACCAGTTATTCACAACCACAACCGATGAGCCTAACTTGTTTTTAACAGGATTACTCCGTGATTTCGAATCAGGTAACATCATTAATCTTACTACAGAATGATTCTGCGGCTTGTTGAGGAGATACTCTTGTCCAGGTTTGAGGATAAGAGAATCCCTTTTGCCAACTATAGTTCCCCTTTTGATCAGAACACTCCCTTCAAATAAACGAACACGAATAGAACCGGTTTTTTCAAAGGTCTTAATATTAAAAATTGTCCCAAGCACTGTGGTTGAAACCTCACCACTGCGGACGGAAAAGGGACGGGATTTGTCTTTAAATACAACAAAGTCTCCTTCCCCTATCAATTCAACATCACGACGGTTGACTAAAAATGAATCCTGGTAACGAATCTGTGAATTATTGTAAAGAACTATTTTGGTTTGGTCACTCAGGGTAATTGTTATGGGTTTACCGGAATGATTATCATTAACTATCCAACGAGGGTTCTTTTGAGCAGATGCTATTTCTGCCTGAAGAACCTCACTTCTTTTCGAATTGATATTAAATATCCACCACCCTACAAAAGCAATACCGATCAGTGCTGCTGCAACAGCGATCTTTTTCATCATACTAACTACACGAATGCTGCCAGGCTGTTGATATTCCTTTCTCAAATTTCTAAGCAGATCATTGCTGATATCACCATTTAATTGATCTGTTGCAACAAATTGATCCCATTCGTCTTCGTCCAATATCTCAGATAGGTCATTTTGAAGCCTTAATGCATTCTTGACCCTTTCCAATTCTTCAGGACTACCATTCCCGTTGAGAAAATTTTCTATTTCTTGTTTCGTGACCATCGTCTATAATAATATATACGTTTACTTTTCAATTAACCCCTAAGCAATACAATAAAAAATACCAGGATTGCTAAATAATCGATCATGAATTCACGTAATTGCCTGAGTGCGTGTGAAATATGATTTTCTACGGTTTTTTGTGAAATGGAAAGTTGTGCTGCGATTTCCCGATAAGAAAACCCATCAACCCGGCTCATTATAAAAACTTTTCGACGAATTGGGGGAAGCTTCTGAATTGCGCTGCCAATTAGCTCCGTCAATTCTTTTGTACTAACTGGTTCAATTGATTCGGAATTTGAATCACGGTTTCTGAATTGAATTTTTTCGTGTTTTGCTTCCCTTCGATAAAGGTCAATAAGGGCAGTTCTAGCTATTCTGAAAATTTGAGATGACAAAGAGAGCTGTTCGTCCAAGCTTGATCGGTATTTCCAGAGGCGAGTGAAGGTTTCCTGTACAATCTCTTCAGCAATATACCTTGAGCGAGTTTTTTTAAATAAAAAAAAATATAGCTTTTCGTGGTATGCAGCAAAAACCTGTTCGAACACCAAGCTATCACCTTGTTTTATGGAAAGCAGCAAATCCATGAATATAAATTAAGCAATAATAGCTGAAATATGGAAGATACGTGCATAAACTATTAAATAGACAAGCTTGGTATGAGCAAATGATTATCATTTCATCCATCTATGCCATGAGGTTCTGTTGAAGGTGATTTCATACCCAATATTTTGCATTTTACAATCTGGTTAGTGGGTTCAAACCATAGGGGTACAATTGAGAATTGAACCCAGGCGGATCTTATCGTGGTGTATGCTACTTTATACCTTACTCGGAGATCTAAGAATGAATAACAGAATTAAGGGGCGGATGTAATTTATACAGATTGTCCAGTGAGTTTCCCCGTTTATTTACTTTCCAATTTATAGACCATGCTTTTAAGTCGTCTGCATCTAACTCAAAAAAATCATCCAGTTGCAAATCATACTCAACATTTAGACGCTCATTTAGGATACCTCCTTTTGAAAAGTATTTTGTACCGAGTTGCCTGTGAAATTCCAAAGGTTTTCTGATCATTTGAGCAGTTGCAATTTCTGAATAAATCCAAGGTGATGCTGTTTTATTCACTACTCCAGAAGATGTAACAGAATTCGGTGTGTTAAGAAAAAACAAACACTCCGTCTTATTTATCATCTTTGTTAATGCTACAGACAGCATCATGTGGACATGACTCGTAGATTCGTTTCTTTTTTCGTAGCTATAGGTCTGCTCATTAATATTCTTACAGTATTCATTGTCAATTTTTTTTAACAATACGCTAGAGTTACCCCATATACATGAATCTATAAAAGCATTGATTCCAAAATTTTGTTTGAGATACCCAGCCAAACTAATAGCATTGTCGCGGTCCCCATGCGAATGGGAAATGAAAATATCTGAATCAATAGATTTGGCTTTCATTCAATTTTCTAACGTCATCATATAGACCTCTGTATTTTCTTTCGGTACTCACAAAAAAACCATCCAACATCCAAAAAAGCAGTGCCGCAAAAGGTGCAAACCATAGAAATGCTTTATTGGTGTCTTTTTGTGATAATACAAAAACGGCAGCAACGAGTGTGATCAGCCATCCCTTAACTAAAAAGGAATTTACATTCATCCGAATGATGGTTAGCTGAATGAATTCTAGATGTTTTATTTTGTTTTCGTTAGCCATAAAAGATGATTGTTTTTGTATAATGGGCAATAAATCCCTACCAAAATGACGCCACGGCACCAAATTGTTAAGAAAATGCCAAAATGTCGCAATTCTATATGTAGACTAAGTATAGCATCGATTTCACATATTATTATAATTTAGGCGCAGCACGTTATTATAATTTTAATACAACATTTTATTATAATTTTGACACAGCACGTTATTATAAATTAAATACACAAATATGGCAACCCCTGCTGAAAAACTTGCCGAATCCCTTCAAACCCTGCACAAATTGCAGGAGGAGGGAAAGGTTGCAATTCATACGGATGAACTGAGCCGCCTAGATCGAGAAAGGCTTGCAAAAAATGGCTTCCTGAAAGAAGTGACACGTGGTTGGTATATAATATCAAGACCTGACGAAAAGAGAGGAGAGAGCACTTCATGGTATAATTCCTTTTGGCATTTTTGTGCGAGATTTTTAAATGATAAGTTTAAAGATACTTGGTGTATTTCAGCAGAACAATCAGTACAGCTACATGCCGGGAACTGGACTGTGCCGGATCAATTAATTATAAAATCGCCAGACGCAAATAACTTCAACACAGAGCTGCCAAACAATACATCCCTGTTTAGCATGCGTTCAGAATTGCCTGTCAAAAAGGAAACGATAGAAATAGATGGGATCAGAATGCTGTCTTTGCCATCGGCTCTGATTCATTGTTCTGAAAACACGTATATAAAAAACGCAACAGATGCCAGAACAGCATTATCGCTGATTAAAGATAGTTCTGAGTTATTGGGGCTTTTATTAGATGGTAATCATAGCACAATTGCGGGAAGACTTGCTGGTGCTTTTCGTAACAACAAGCAGGAAAAAATTGCCAATGATATAGTTAAAACTATGAAATCGGCAAGTTTTTCGATCAGAGAAGCTGATCCATTTAAAACTGAATTAACTATTCATCTGTCTGTAAAGGAAAGATCCCCATATGTAAACAGGATTAAACTGATGTGGAATGATATGCGAATTCCTATTATAAAAATATTTCCTGCGACTCCTGGTTTACCGGCTGATAGGAATGCTTATATGAAGAATGTGGATAGGATTTATACCACTGATGCATATCATTCTTTATCTATTGAAAAATATAGGATGACACCGGAACTAATCGAAAAAGTTCGCGCTGGAGGGTGGGATCTTTTCGGAAATGAAGATGATAAAAAACAAAAAGATGCGATGGCGGCAAGAGGATATTGGCAAGCTTTTCAACAAGTTGAAAAAAGTATTACTAAAATACTCGATGGCGTAAATGCTGGCGAAGTTGCGGATGCGGAGCATGGCGATTGGTACCGGGAACTTTTTGCTCCAAGTGTAGTTGCTGGTATTTTAAAGGCTTCTGATCTGGCAGGCTACAGAAACCACCAAGTATACATTGGTAACTCCAAACATACTCCTCTAAATAAAGAAGCTGTTCGAGAAGCAATGCCGACTTTATTCGAGTTATTACAGGAGGAAAAGGAAGCATCAGTTCGCGCGGTTTTAGGGCATTTTGTTTTTGTATTTATTCACCCATATATGGACGGCAACGGAAGAATGGGTCGTTTCCTGTTGAATGCAATGCTAGCATCAGGTGGTTATCCCTGGACTGTTATTCCAGTTGAAGTAAGAGATGAATATATGCAAGCTTTGGAAAGTGCCAGTGTAGATCAGGATATTGAACCTTTTGCAAATTTTTTAGCTAATCTGGTTGACAAAGGATTAAAAGGTGAGCCTGTGGCTAATCTTAAATAATATAGCAGTCATGACCTAAGACATGGAAAATATGGGTTTTCCCTTTTTTACAGTTAAACGATAAATAAAACATTCCCTTGTAGACCCATTTCTGATAAAATGTTTTCGTTTTGAAAACATTTTCCTATCTTTGAACTATGAACATTATAGCCAAAGGAACCCTTCTTTACTATATTGACAAGTACCCGGCAGCCAAAACATCGCTCCTAACCTGGTATTACGAGTTTTCCAGGGTTGTGTTCAAAAACTTCAATGAACTGAAGGCTGTTTATGGTAATGCGAGCCTGGTAGCGGGCAGCCGGGTGATCTTTAATATAAAGGGGAATGATTACCGGCTGGTGGTCTCGGTTAACTTCCGGCAGGAGGCGGCTTATGTAATATGGTTTGGTACACATAAGGAGTACGATAAAATAGATACTGTAACGGTTAACTTCGACATCAGCATACTTAATTATAAAACAAAATAATATGGAATGGAAAGTGATCAAGACGGCGGCGCAATATAAAAAGGCCATACATCGGACGATGGAAATATTCCAGGCGTTACATGGCAGTCCGGAATCTGATGAACTGGAACTTTTGCTGGTATTGGTAAAAGATTATGAAGGCAAGCATATCGTGTTGCCACAGCTTGACCCGATAGATGCCATTAAACTGAAAATGGAAGAACGCGGATTAAAGGCAAAAGACCTGGAACCTATGATCGGTAGCAGAGGCCATGTTTCTTCCATACTATCCGGCCGCAGGGAACTTACCTTACGGATGGCGCAGAAGTTAAAAGACTTCCTGCAACTGCCTTCTGATATTTTCATGCACCATACGGTTTAACCAAGCGAATACAAATGAAAACCTCTTTAGATTATTTACCAGAAGTAAAGCGTTTTGAGATCTCGACGGTTGTTGATATTATCAAGGAGGTAGTAAACCCAGAAATGATCATCCTGTCATAGTCTTTATGCTTCGGACAGTTTTGATACGCCAGTAACATCGGAAAGCAACAAACAATTCCGTTCCCTTTCGAACTAAGAAAAAAATGATTTTTTAACCGGGTGCTTTTGATAAAGAACCCGGTTTTTTATTGTCCTTTGGCTGATAAGGGATTAAAGGGGCAACCTATCGTAAATATAAAAACGGTTGAAACAGTTTGTGGTTTGAGTACAAAGGCAGCAAATGATTTAGTGTCAAAATTTGAGGAATGCAAGTGGTTGCAAAAAACCGGCAACATAGAAAGATACCGGACCTTCATTTTTGAACCCTACATAAGCCTATTTGAATAGGTTCAAGTAATAATACCCTTGTTGAAATAGTATAAAAGATAAAACAAAACGATGCCGGGATCCGAAACACGCCAGGTTAATCCTAACGGGAACTTGAAATCTTTCCCCGGATATTTGATTTTTAAAATTTGCTTTTGTTTGGCCCTGTTTACAACATTCTTACGGAACCATCCGTTTTACATTTCATCCTGGAATAAATAATCAAAGCGGATGCCAATGTTAGCAAACCAATGAACAGTATAGCGGCATTGATACTTATTAAATCCGCTATCACACCCGTTAATATCGCCCCTATGGCATAGCCTAAGTCTCTCCACAGCCTGAATATGCCAATACTTTTTGCCCTGTCTTGTGGATGGGTGTTCTCCGCAACGGTTGCTAAAAATGTAGGATACACCATTGCCGTACCCCAACCAAGAATAGTAGATAAAGCAACAAAATGAAACATGGTGTAGGCCCATACCAGCATAATTAAGGCAATGGCCTGTAACAGCATTCCAACATAGAGCATATCTTTCTTACAGAATTTATCTGCCATTTTTCCTGTAAACAATTGACCAATACCCCAAACGGCGGGATATACCGCTGTAATCATCCCGATTTGACCAATGGTAAACCCTTTGGAAGCAAGCAGTATTGGAAAAATTCCCCAGGCCATACCATCATTCAGGTTGTTGATTAGCCCTGCCTGTGTTACCGAACCTAAATTTTTATTTTTCCAGGTAGTATCCCAGAAAATATTCTTCAACCTCGGAATGGTATTAGCCATCATTTCTTTTGCCACATGATGCCTGGTATCTTTTATACAAAACACACTTCCGGCTAATCCAAGAAAAACCAGCCCGATGCCCAGATAAAAAGGATAGGGTCTTATGCCGTATTCACTCGCTATCCATCCTGTTAAAAACGCTACAATGGCAACAGCCATGTATCCGGCAAATTCATTTAAACCCATGGCAAAACCTCTTTGCTTTTCACCAACGAGGTCAATTTTCATTACTACGGTACTCGACCAGGTTAACCCCTGGTTAATTCCTAAAAGCACATTGGCCGCGATGATCCAGTTCCAGTCGGGGGCAAACATCAGAATAAATGGAACAGGAATACCAATGACCCACCCCGCCACTAACAAATTTTTCCTTCCAAACTTATTGGCGAGGGTACCGGTGTAATAATTGGTGATTGCTTTTACAATGCCAAAGACAATAATGAAAGAAAGAATAGCTGTTTTAGCCGCAATGGCAAACTCCTTCTCGGCAATCTGGGGAAGAATAGAACGCTCCAAACCAATCATACCACCTACAAAAAAGTTGATGATAACCAAAAGTGTGAATTGCTTCCAGTTTTCTTTTAATCCCAATTGTATGTCCATCTACCCTTTGTTTTGTCTGATCAATTCTCCTTTTCCACAATAAGATTCACTCTTTTTTCAAAATAATTTCCAAGCATACCCTCTTTGGCATTGCCTTTCATGCTTTCGCCTTTAGTTAACATTAGCTGCAATTGTATTTCGGTATTTTTTGCATTAGGCAAGGGTTGAATAGTCATTGGCAAACTCGTAATGTGGGTATTTTCATAGCCGGTAAGTTTGTCGCCGGCTAAACGGCAAGACATGGGAAGATTAATATCCCAGCCGGGAGCAAATTTTGACAGTGAAGAGGTTCCGATAGTGGCAGGGTCAATATAAAGCCATGCATTACGGTAGGGTTCGGCAATAGAAGGATCATTTTTCCGGCCAATAACGGTCAGTACTGTTCTTTGAACCCCTCTTTTTACTTCAATCAGGAAAGACCCATCGGGTTGTTTTAACGATTTTTTTGATTCGCTGTCCAGGATGTCAATAACGGTTTTATCATCGTCTTTCCACGGGCCATTATTAACATGACAGGATAAACAATTTTTGGAAGTACTTAATATTCCTACTGCCGGCGGGTATGCATAAGCAGTGTTGATCCCAAAAGATAACGGGGAAGAGGATTTTCTAAATTCAGGATGCTGAAATACCTGTTGTTTTATTACTGTATTAAAAGTAACGATAACTGAAACAAGTGTCATTAAGATAACAATTTTTGCTTTCATATATTCATTGTTTTATTCGTTTACAGGAAATCTTTCATCCATCCACTATTCCTTACCGGCAACAGGCAATAATGGTTTTGTTTTGGGATAATTCGTTCAACCGCTTTTTCATAAACATAGCCGCCATGTTAAAATGGTTTTCGGGTATAAATGTAGCGGTTATTCATCTATTCAACAAAATAATTGAATAGATCATACCTATATGGGTACTTCAATACTTATTTTTGTGCCTTCACCTACCACAGATGTTATGTTGAAAACGCCATCCAGGGAATACACCCTTTCTCGCATACTTAAAATACCATGTTGAAGTTTTGGATCAACCATTGCAATATCAAACCCATTCCCGTTATCTTCAATTTGCATAACAAGCGAATTACCTTGTTTCAGCAAACTAATAGATACCTGTGTTGCGCCTGCATAACGTACAATATTTGATATGCATTCTTCGAGTACCCTGTATAAAGCGAGGCTTTGCGTTGATTTGATTTTTACCTCCTGAATATTTGTCGAAAATTTTACCGGGATAAAACTCGATTTAGTAAACAGATCAATCAGGTGTACCACTGAAGCATGCAGGCCCAATTCTTCAAGCATAGTTGTATTCGCGGCGGCATAAATTTTACGGAAAGCGATTAACTTCTCTGAAATAGACTTCAGTATTTCATCTGTTTTTTGCTCAAGTACTTCCCTGTCATCACCCAGGTGTTTTTTTAGCCAGGATACATCAAACTTTATCGCGGCCAATCCCTGCCCCAGCTCATCATGTACTTCCTTGGCAATTTTATTCTTTTCTGTTTCACGGATATACTGCAGGTGCCTGGAAAATTCTCTTAATTCATTATTAAGCCTGCTCATTTCCTTTTCGGCTTCTTTATCCCTGGTAATATCAATAGAAGTACTGGATATATGAGAAACTTCTCCATCAGCATCTTTATGAAGAACTATCACCTGAAGTACCGGTATCACTTTACCGCTTTTCGATACATAGCTGTTCTCACCAATCCATCGGCCTGTTTCCTCAACACTTTTAGTCACTTCAGCATCCATTTTCTTTGCCTGTTCTGTTCTGAAGGAAGCAATATTATATTTAGAAATGTCGTTGTTGCCGATTTCCAGAACATCTCTCAGCGCTTTATTGCCATATATCAGGTTCAGGTTCATATCACAGGTACCCACATAGGCTGTTGTATTCTCAATAATTTCCAGCAATTGTTTTTGTTCCTCTTCCAGTCTTTTCCTTTCGGTAATATTTTCCTTTACAGCTAAAAAATTAATGAGCTCCCCTTCATCATTCACGATAGGCGATATAATAGTATATTCCCAATAAGTTTCACCATTTTTTTTCTTATTCAGTAACTCACCCCGCCATTCTTTCAAATGGGTGATATTCTGCCATAAGTTATAATAGTTGGTTGAGGGGGTCTTCCCCGATCTTAATATACGGGGGGTCTGACCAATCGCTTCTTCAAACGTATACCCGGTTAGTTTTGTAAAAGCTGGATTCACATATTCAATATGCCCCTTTATATCTGTTATAACTACGGAAGATGAATTTTGCTCTATTGCCTGGGTAATTTTCTTTAACTGGATTTCAGCTTTTTTCAGGTCCGAAACATTTTTCACATAAAAAGTATACCCTTCGGGGATGGGGAAAACAGTAACCCGGTACCATCTTTTGGTATTAGTATATAAAAAATCAATGCTATTCGCCTTCTGATTTACCAAACCATCAACGATCAGTTTTTTACACTTTTCGCATCCAATACCCGCTAACCTATCAAAAACATTCGATCCTGAAATCTGCCTGCTTTCAAAACCAATTAAACCGGAAATGGTTTTATTGAAATAAGTAATATTATAAATGCCATCTGTTACAATCACTCCGTCCGTAGTACTTTCAAAAATTTTTAAGTGTTTCAACATCTGATTTCTGGTTACCAATTGCAGTCTCATACGCCAAAAAATAAATCCCAGGAAAAGAAAAGTTTCGATACTGATCAGCCCCAATAATTGATACTCTTTTTTTACCTCCCGGTCATCCTTTTCCTGAATAACCTGTAAAATACGGTTGACCTCCCCGGCAATGCCTGAAAATGTATTAATAGTGGCTACCCTGGCCAGGTCATGCTCCTTACTGTTCAGTAACGCTGCCGCGCTATCCAGTTGCCCCCTCTTGCTTAAAGCAATAATCGTATCAGACAGTACCAGGCCCCGGCTGAATAATGTATTCAATTGAGCGATGTTTGCGCATGGTATAACTGTTTTCGCACATAACAGTTGTAAACTGTCTATTTGCTCCTTTGCTTTATGGCAGGCTATTTCATAGTCGCCGACCCTGTTTTTATATTTAAATATTAATAAGGGTTTTTCATTGTAAAGTATGTCATTGTAAGCACTGCGGAATTTATCTAAATGTTTGACCAATATGAGCATCCCTTTTGTGTCTTTAGCCTGATTGGATATTCTTTTCAGGCTTCGGTATTGAAAAATAAATACAATAAGGAGGGCGATAAACGGAACAATAAAAGCCAGGTAAGTTAACCGTTTTGATAAAATAGGCTTCATAAAACAAAATAGGGCAATAAAGAAAAAATATATCCAATTACATGATGGTAAAATGACTGAAAACCCGCTAAACCCAATATTAACAGAGAAAGATAAAATGACTTAGTAGAAAATTTTTACTTGTCAAATAAGTTAAAAAGCCACACAAACTAATTCTCCTGAATGTCTCTTAGTATAGCTTGATCCCTTTACTAAACATTACGTGGGCTGCGGGATGGATATTGTATTTTAAATTTAGGGGGAAATTACCTTTTAATCAGCAACTACCAATGATTTTAATCATTAATTAATAACCAACTTATCAGTAAAATCCCACGAGTATTGATTCGGCGCCGATGGGCAATTACGAGGGGGGGGGGAATGATAACGGGAGAACTTATTTTATCTTCTTTTTCCTCCGCCACCTCCCCCAAATCTTTTTCCTCCGCCACCGGCCCTTGCCGGTCTTGGGTTATAGGCTGGTGTGGCGCCAAATTGTTCCGGCACCCGCGCCTTGGTAACGGGATGTCCCAATAGGGCTTCTATCTGAGCAAATTTCTGTTGTTCCTTTTCGCTGATAAAAGTATAGGCTGTTCCTTCGCTGGAAGCACGGGCCGTACGGCCAATACGGTGAATATAATCTTCACCGTCATTGGGTACATCATAATTAATAACGAGGTCAATATCTTCAATATCAATACCCCGGCTAAGGATATCGGTGGCTACTAATATTTTTAATTTCTTATTCCTGAAATCCAGTAATACCTGTTCTCTTTTTAACTGATCAAGATCTGAATGAATTTCCTCAATCGAAAAATTAGCCCGCTTCAGTTCATTGCTCAGTTGTTTTACATTTTGCTTTTTAGAACAAAAAACAATTACACTCTGAAAATCTTTTCTGCGTAACACCTCTTTCACCAATGGTATCTTCTGAGATTCATACACCACAAAAGCTTCCTGAACAATTTGTTCAGGCGGTTTGGAAATAGCGATATTAATCTCTAAAGGATTATGCAGGATTTTTCTGGCCATCTCGCGCATCTTCATAGGCATGGTAGCAGAGAAAAGAAGGTTCTGCCTTTTTTTAGGCAGAAAAGAAATGATCTTCATAATATCATCATGAAAACCCATATCCAGCATACGGTCGGCCTCATCCAGTACCAGGTAACGCAATGCCTGCATTTTTACATACCCCATATTCAAATGGGCAATCATTCTGCCCGGTGTACAAATCACCACATCTACCCCACTGGATAACGCTTTTTTTTCTGTTGTAAAAGAAGTGCCATCGCCGCCGCCATACACAGCAATCGAACTAACGGAAGTAAAATAAGAGAGCCCTTCCATCGACTGGGCAATTTGTACCGCCAGCTCGCGTGTAGGCACAATAATCATGGCATTGATCAGGTGTTCATCATGCGGCTCGGTAACAATTTTATTCATCAGGGGTAAAAGAAAGGCGGCTGTTTTACCGGTGCCGGTCTGCGCGGAAGCAATAATATCTTTCCCCTGCAAAATGGGTATCATTACCTGTTCCTGAACAGGCGTAGCAGTATCATAACCCATTGAATCAATCCCTTCCAATATTCTTTCGTCAAAACCAAATTCAGTAAACTTCAAAATAAATTACAATTATATAGGTGAGCCGTAAAGATAGGCCGATTAACCGCTCTATCCTTGCCCTCTTTACCTCTGTTGAGGTAGTTTTATGGACAACAGGGGTTGTTTTATGCTTTTTTAACCCAATAAATGGCCATTGAACCGGTTTTGACTAATTTTTAACCACCTGTATGCAGCCAATTCTGTTAATTTGCGCCTCTATTGGCAAACAATATTGCAATTAACTACCAGAAATGAAAAAAACACTACTCGTTCTATCAGGCATAAGCTTTGGTTTTTTGGCCTTTGCTCAAACACCCACCACCCCAAAATTCGACCTCGCTAACCGTACCGGTGATCATTTAATGATACAATATGGAAGTGATAGCTGGACGGGCCGCCCCGACAGTATTCGTACCGGCGGATTCAGCAGGCATTTCAATGTGTATTTTATGCTGGATAAGCCTTTTAAAAATAACCAGAAATTCAGTTTGGCGTATGGTGTTGGTATTGGAAGCAGTAATATTTTCTTTACCAATACCAAAGTAGATTTGAAAGCGAATGCTGCCAGGCTGCCATTTACCAATACAGACAGTACCAATCATTTTAAAAAATATAAAGTAACCTCCCTCTTTGCCGAAATTCCGGTAGAACTCCGTTATTTCTCCGACCCTGCCAATCCTTCCAAGTCATGGAAAGCAGCGCTGGGTATGAAAGTGGGTAGCTTATTAAAGGCCTATTCCAAAGGAAAGAACCTGGTTAATAAGAGTGGAACCTCTCTTTATGGTACCACCTATATTGAAAAAGAAAGTAATAAAAAATTCTTCAACGGAACCATGCTCGCCCTTACCGGCAGAGTAGGTTATGGCCTGATATCCCTCGATGCCGGCTACCAGTTTAACGGCGTATTAAAAGACGGGGTGGGGCCGGCTATGAACAAATTTTCCTTAGGCGTTACCATCAGCGGATTGTAAGCGTGAGACGTGAATCACAACCACTATCACCTACCTTTACTAAAAATTCCCTTTGATCGAGAAAAAGAAACATATTCGTAAGGAAGAAAAAACGGTACTGGTAGGTGTAATACAGAAAGAACAGACCCAGGAGCAGGTTACTGAGTTTTTGGATGAACTGGCTTTTTTGTCTGAAACTGCCGGCGCTATCGCAGTTAAGCGATTTACACAAAAATTACCTCACCCTGATAGCCGGACTTTTGTAGGAAAAGGAAAATTAGCAGAAATCAAAGCCTATGTTACCGGCAAAAACATTCACCTGGTTATTTTTGATGATGAGTTAACCGGTTCACAAATATCCAATATTGAAAAAGAACTGGGCGTAAAAACGATTGACCGGAGCGATCTGATACTGGATATTTTTGCCAGCCGTGCCCGTACGGCACAGGCCAGGGTACAGGTAGAACTGGCACAGTACCAATACCTTTTACCCAGGCTAAAAGGCCTGTGGAAGCACCTGGAAAGGCAGGGAGGGGGTATTGGAACAAGGGGGCCGGGTGAAACAGAAATTGAAACCGATCGCCGTATTGTAAAAGATAAAATATCACTGCTGCGCAAAAGATTAGGAGAGATAGACAGGCAGGCATTTACCCAGCGGAAAGAGCGGGGCGAATTTATACGGGTAGCCCTGGTTGGCTACACCAATGTGGGTAAGAGTACCCTCATGAATTTACTGAGTAAGAGTGATGTGTTTGCGGAAAATAAATTATTTGCCACCCTTGATACCACCACGCGCAAGGTGGTATTTGAGAATACCCCTTTTTTATTGAGTGATACCGTAGGCTTTATCCGCAAACTACCTCACCACCTGGTAGAGAGTTTTAAAAGCACACTGGATGAAGTGCGGGAAGCGGATATTTTATTACATGTAGTAGACATATCTCACCCGCAATATGAAGAACAGATAGGTGTGGTGAATAAAATATTGCAGGAGCTGAAAGCCTTTGAGAAGCCCATTCTTACCATCTTCAATAAAATGGATATGTATGAAGAAAAGAATTTCGACGAATGGCTGGATGAAAGCGTGAAACAGGAGATCCTCCGCGATTTAAAGGAGAAATGGGATCATGCCACCGAACACCAATGCGTATTTGTATCGGCTATTGAAAAAAAGAATATTGATGCCCTGCGTGAGTTGATTTTACAGAAGGTTCGTGATATGTACCAGGTTAGATACCCTTATAGAACGATGGAATATTGACGCACGGGATATGGCATTTATACAGGCTTTGAAGGCGGGGATTTGGGGGTTCGCTGTAATTTTTTGAATACAGATTTTGCCAGAATGCATTTTTCCCTATTTTTGCAGCCCCTTTAGGGATTTCCTGAAGGGTATACTCCTCCTTAGCTCAGTTGGTTAGAGCATCTGACTGTTAATCAGAGGGTCTCTGGTTCAAGTCCAGAAGGGGGAGCTTAACAATCAAGCAGTTATGACTTAAAACTCATAGCTGCTTTTTTCATTTGCAAACAATTTGCAAACAGGAAAATTGTCAAATTATTTTTAAAAAATTCTGATTCATCCTTTATATTTTCAATCGAGTGGACAAAGCGACCAATTTAATGCCCTTGAATCGGCAAAAGAGCAATTTTCGACTACCCATCGCGGGAATAATTTTATGGCTACGACTGGTATGGAAACGGAATTACTGCCGACTTAGTTACTGACTTAGTTATCGACTTAGTTACTTATTGTGTAGAATCCGAATTCTCTATTGGTTTTAAGCGAGTTGTCTTGGTTACTGACTTAGTTACCGGCGTGGATAACTATCCCAAAAGGCTTTTCCCTGACTCTGTTGTTTGATACCGTTGAAACCTACTTGTCGGTTTATTGGGTATACTCAATTCTAAATACCCGCCATCTATTAATGGCTGCACAAGTCTTTTATAATTGCTGGATTGGTTCGATACTCCGATTTTAGTAAGAATCTCCACTCTTGTTTTTGGTGTTATACAAAACAACAAAATATCAAGCCTTGATTTGTCTCCATCATCTGAGGTAGGATAAGCAGGACTTTCAGGCGGAAAATGAGGATTGACCGGCAGTGTCGCCAAAAAACTAACACGTTCGGCATCCATTTCAAAAATGGCATCAGGCGATCCGTTCTTCTTTAACTCACTCCGGATTTTCGGAACTCCCGTGGCCCTGCCTTCAGTAAGATTCAACTCTTTTAAGAAATCCCCTATACGCCGGTTTCGATAATCACGCGTAACAACTCTCGGTAGCTTGAGCGATTCATTTGAAACAGGCGGCAGTGCGCCGGGAAAACTTAAGAACTCAATTTTGTCTGCATGAATGTTTATTTCAATTGAGTTTTGATGCTCATAGCTACGATGAAAAAAAGCGTTGACAAGGGTTTCTTCTATCGCTTCAAAGGGATAATTAAAATACCGTTCAGATTTTGCAGAACCTTTTATCTTGATAACCTTTTCTGCTATAATACTTGATTTAAAAAATAAAAGAACTTCCCGGATCTGGTGATGTATCGGGCCTGTAAATTTCTTTTCAGTAAAAGAGGTGCCGGTCTCGTCTTTAAATTGTACAACCTCAGTAATGGCACCCCTGAAAAATTTCTCTGGATGTTTACTAAAAAATAATAATGCAACATTGAGTGGCCGTATATATTCATCAGGCCCCGAAACCAAACGCATCTGTTTGCACAGATCTTCAAAAGGCATGGTGGCAGAATCTTCAAAAAGCTCGCTTTTGATATCCTGCAAAAATTCCCGGATTAAACCCAGATCAAGGTCACTAAGAGATGCCTGGTGATTTACTCTATCATCAAATGGAATGGTTGCAGCCATCTCCATTAATTGTTTCAAACTAAGATGGCTCGCCTGTACCGTTGAAGAGCCACTCCTGATATAATATTGTTTATTACCTGCTGGTAATGATTGCGACGCCTTGTAGGGCCTTGCCTGTCCACCTGGCACCCATATCACAAAAAGCAAGGCATTCTGAAAAGTCACAGGAGCCGAGACGGGCGAATAAAAAGGGTCTATTTTATGGGTTATATTTAATAGCTCTTTCTGGATCTTATCAATTTGATTTGCCTGCAATCCTTTTGGTGGCAATATGGGTGTGCCATTATTCTCTTTAATGCCAATAATTATATATCCGCCGCCCCAATTATTAATGTCATTGGCGAATGCGCAGATACTTTTTAAAATAGGTTCGGGGTTCCAACTTTCTTTAAACTCGATCCTGTCCCATTCAACCGCTTTTCCATGAATTAAATCCTCAATATTTACCGGTAACGCCATACGGGGTTTTATATTATTTGGGGGCTAAGATACCAACAAATTTTAGGGTTTACGAACCGGGCGGCCTGCCTGCTCTTTCAGGGTCTTGGCTTCCTTCTCTCTTTCACCCGCAAGACGCAGCAACTCCGCCTGCCGGGTCAAACGGTTTTCCTCTTGTTCAACACTATTACTAAAACCAACCGGGTCTTTTTGATAAAGGCTGTCAGTTACGTCACAGTATTTGACAAGTCCTGCATTGCCACTGATTTTTAAAGACCGGTACTTCATATCATTAGCCTCAAATTGTTCCTTTTCCTGGTGCGCATTCAGCCATCCCCAGGCTAACAAAAAACAGGTCACAAATAACCCCACAGCTACCCAGACTCCTTTGTGCAAATGATGCTTGTGTTCTACCTGATTTTTAACCGGTATTTGAAGCTGCAATTGCAGCTTATTAACCCCCGCAGTAAGTTCATTTAATTTGCCTGGGTCAAGCTGTAATTTGGCGGGGAGTACATTGCTTGTATGGCATAATAATTGATAAGATATATGTATCAATTCTGCCGTACAACATACCGATTTTAAAAACTTATATGAACAAGGACAAGTTCATAATTCCGCACAACAAAATGTTATTGATGAACTAAAGCAGGATAACAATTTGCTTCGTTTACAAATCCTCGAATTACAAAAATTTATTTTTAGCGGCAAGCAGGAAAAATTTAAACCTGCTGCTAATAGCAATGAACTGCAAACCGCCTTATTTGAAAACGATAAATTAGGCGAAGTGGTAGTAGAAAGCATCAAACATGTAAAAGCGTATGATGTTGAGCAAACCGTTGTTCGTGTAAACCATCCGGGCCGCAAACCATTACCAGCCCATTTACGCAGAGAAGAAATAATTTTAACACCCACACAAGATGTGACAGGATTGCCATGCGTAGGCGAAGAGATAACAGAGATATTAGAATACCAACAGGGTGAGTTGTATGTAAAAAAATACATTCGCCCCGAGTATATACAACCTGCAGCAGAT
Organism: Chitinophagaceae bacterium; assembly: GCA_023229465.1. Taxonomy (GTDB): domain Bacteria; phylum Bacteroidota; class Bacteroidia; order Chitinophagales; family Chitinophagaceae; genus Sediminibacterium. Next base: position 28,717 of record JALNZE010000018.1, on the reverse strand, counting down.
GGCACCGGGGCCAAACGTGTTATAGCAGCATTGCCCAATATGCCAATAGCAAAAAGTTATGTGGGGGCATCCTTACTGGCGCACCTGATGGCAAGTAAATATATAGATCACTTGCCTGTTTACAGGCAGGTGCAAATGTTTAGCCGCCAAAAAATAAAATTAGAAGACAGTACCATCAGCAATTGGTTCAGACAAGGATGTAACCTGCTGGAGCCACTCTACCTGTCACATGAACGGCAAGTACTCTGCGCAAAATATTTAGGTGCCGATGAAACACCCATTAAAGTTTTAGACAAGACAAAAAAAGGCACCACACATCAGGGATATTATTGGGTGTATTACAACACCCAGAACAGGCAGGTATTGTTTAAATACCAAACAGGCCGTGGTGCAGTGTGGCCAAAGGAAACGTTGAAAAATTATACAGGCTATCTGCAAACAGATGGGTATGCAGCATACAATCAATTTGACGATATGCAAGGTATTATTGTGCTTAATTGCTGGGCACATGCCCGCCGTAAATTTATAGATGCACAAGACTTTGATAATGCAAAAGCCAGCGAAGTGCTTGTGCAGATACAATTAATGTATGCGATAGAAAAACATTGCACAGAAAATGGTTACACCGCAGAGGAAATAAAAAATTATCGCCAGGAGCATGCAGTACCCGTATTAAAAACACTGCACCAAATACTACAAACACAATTAGCAAACAGCTTACCAAAAAGCCCGTTAGGCCTTGCTTTGCAATATACCCTTGCCCGATGGGATAAATTAAATGTTTACACCCAGGATGGAAATTTAAGAATAGACAATAACCTGGTAGAAAACAGCATAAGGCCCGTAGCCATTGGCAGAAAAAATTATTTATTTGCCGGCAACCATGAAGCTGCCCAAAGAAGTGCAATGCTATACAGTTTATTTGCTACCTGTAAACTACACAATGTAAATCCTATCCAATGGCTTACCTACGTCTTTGAAAACATCAACGACCATAAAATAAACGCCATTGAAGAACTGCTACCACAAAATTATGCCGAACCATTGAATAAAAAATGAAGGGGTTGGCTAAGGGGATACTGATAAAATACATTTTCTGGCCCAGTTTAACTGGTTTTGCTTCTTGGTCTTCCGGTAAATATGGCGTGGGGTCAAAATTGTTTGTTGGAAACCTGACCGGTTCAGGTGTGTGATCCCCGGACCATAAAAGATCACTTATTATAATGGGCATTTTATGGTTAAGTGTTGAAGCAATCAGGGTCATGCATCTAAAGTATTGTTTTTAAGCCATTTTTTACAGCTATGCCTCCATTTCGGTGGACTTAGCGTTGGCGGTTGGCGCTTTTAATGCCGACTTTTGGTAGCTGATAAATCTATAACCCGCCAAATGTGGTCTTGCAAAATCGAGTTTTGGCGGGTTATAAAAATCTATATTCCGCCAAAAGCCTAATTTTAAAAGAACCCACAATGGAAAAACTCACCGGTAGAGCCGAAGAAAAACAGATACTCGAACTTGCCCTGTTGAGTAATAGCCCTGAATTAATAGCAGTGACAGGCCGGAGGCGTGTAGGAAAAACGTTCTTGATCAGGTCCGTGTTTGAGAAGCACATCGTTTTTGAATTTTCTGCAGTACATAATGCAACGATGGCCGAACAGTTGGAAGGTTTCAGCAAGGCGTATCAAAAAGCTACGAATAGTCCTGCAGCGTATAAACCACCTGTTAGCTGGCTTGCAGCTTTGGGATTAATGGAAGACTTTCTAACTCCAATTATAAAGAAAAGAAAGGCTGTTATATTCTTCGATGAGTTCCCGTGGATGCATACGCCAAGATCCAACTTTCTTAAAGCATTTGAACATTTCTGGAACAGCTATGCATCCAGGTATCCTAATTTGACTGTGGTAATATGCGGTTCCGCAGCTTCATGGATGTTTCAAAACGTAATTAAAAACAGAGGCGGTTTACATAACAGGGTGACTCAACAAATAAGATTACTACCTTTTTCTTTAAAAGAAACGGAAGCCTACCTGCAAAGCCGATCAATTAACCTGGATCAATACCAGCTTCTGCAACTGTATATGGTCATGGGTGGTATCCCTGAATACTTAAAGCATGTAATGCCGGGTCGAAGTTCTGCACAGGTGATCGACAATCTTTTTTTTACAAAGCAAGGTGCTCTGAAAAAAGAATTCGATAACCTCTATCCAGCTTTATTTGATAATGCCACCAGCCATATAATGGTAATACGGGCACTGGCATCTGTGAGTAAAGGAATGACAAGAAAGGAAATAATAGAATCAACGGAGTTGAATTCAGGGGGATGGGTTACTGAAATTTTGCTTGAACTGGAAGAGTCCGGTTTTATTTTGTCTTATCTCCCTTATAACAGAATCTCCAAAGAATATATATACCGGCTAAGTGATGAATACTCGCTTTTTTATATCAAGTATATTGAAAAAAGCAGGGCGACAGGTGAAGGAACCTGGCTAAGGATTAGTGAAAGCCCTTCATGGAAAAGCTGGAGCGGTTATGCATTTGAAGGTGTTTGTTTAAAGCATGTTCCACAAATAAGGGCTGCTTTAAGAATTGATTCCATATACACGGAAGAATCAGTCTGGAGGCATGTACCTGGTAAAGGACAACCCGGAGCACAAATAGATTTGTTACTGGACAGGAAAGATTATTGCATCAATGTATGTGAGATGAAATTCTCTACCAATACGTTTACTATATCAAAAAGCTATGCGGAGGAGTTGGATCAAAAGATCACTGTATTCAAGGATAAAGAAAAACCTAAAAAAACAGTGTTCCTTACTTTTATCACAACCTATGGTGTGGCAAAAAACAAATATTCCGAAGGTCGTATTCAGGGCGATTTGACAATGGATTCATTATTTGAATAATTCTAATAGCAATGGGCGAAAAACTTAGATACGTGTGGGATAGATCACCTGATGCAGAGGAGAAATTCTTTGCGGCCATGCCACAACGTTTATATAAATATCGTTCATGGAGTGATGAGCATCATAGGAACATGCTTAATAATCGTGAAATATTCCTATCCAGTCCCGGTAAGTTTAATGATCCCTTTGATGGTGGTTTACCTTATCGACCGGACCCTAATGATTCCGACCCGGTAAAGATCAAAGCCAAACTTGAACAACTTGGTCTACTATTTTAGGGTTTACGAACCGGGCGGCCAGCCTGCTCTTTCAGGGTCTTGGCTTTTCTCTGCTAAATAACTGTTCAAAGCTCTTTTATCCAAATATGTATGTCTTGCGGAGCGGTTTCTGTTCCGCCAAAAAAAGGAAACAGTTTATACCCACTGATCGTTGATAAAGTACAGGTTCGGGGAACTGTATCTTTTTTGTTTTCTATTGTAAACTCATATCCGCGTGGAATTAGTTTAATACCGGCGGTATACGTCTTCCCGATTTCAACTACTTGCAACTCTTTGAACAGCCTCACCGAATCGTTGTAATAATAAGCGTATATGCGTAAGGCCTGGTTATACCATGCCCAGCCAACCCGTGCAGAATTTATATGATGTGGTGCAATGGTATAAAGCGTTGTAAAAGAAACGCAATCTGCAAACCCATATAATTTGTTAACATCCGCCTGGTTTATCGGATCAACAGTGCTGTAAATGGCGCTGTTATCAAACCTGAATTGGAGTTTCATTTCAGTAATGCCGTTTAAACGAACAATACTGGTTGAGTCCGTTGAATAACTTTGTCCTTTGGGTATGAAATAATCTGTAAATCCGGATCTCTGTCTATCATATTCATCATTGCTATACTTCTTTTGACAAAATAAAAACAAATTCAAGGAAAGGAATACAAACAGGATACTTTGCCTAAACTTATATTTTGAAATTATATACAGCATTCTGTGCGTTTTATGATTTCATCCGGAACATTTTCTTTTCCTATAAAGCTACACATTTTCAAAATAGTCTATAACGCATATTATAGATCTTGCCGTTGTTTTTAACAAAACACAAAGAAATATCCAGATTGAAAATGAATGCAAAATTTGGTTTATAAAGGGGGGGCGGAAAACAGGATAGTTGCCATTCACTATCTTATTTTTTGAATTTTCTTGAACTTACAAAGTAGAGTGTAAAACCACTTATTACGGTGATCAAACCAAAAAAAGAAAAAGCCCTTAACAGGATATTTCCAAAATTATCCCTTCCCTTATAGTCCATTGTGTGCATCATCCATAACAAATCAAATATCCTCCATTTATTATTCCTGAATTTTTGAACAGTACCCAACTCACTCGCAACATAAACGGTAGCATTAGACGCGTGTTCAAACGTAATCGCATAAGCGGGAAGCGGTTGTTCCCTATATTCGTGATGTGCATCGGTATTGGTTATATACGCAACCTCTTTTATTATAGGTTCTCCATTGAAATGATTTTTTGCAACTTCAATGGCTTCCTTTTCTGTTAATGGGCTTCTAAGCGCCCCGGTTTCCGCATTGGCAAGATGATTCATCGTTGTCATACGTTGCTGATGATTTACCTCATGATGTATAGCGCTAATACACCTTATCTGGTAAAAGGGCTTACCTAACATTTCAATCAACTGAATAGAAACAACTGAATCAATGGTATGTATTTTTTTAATGGAGTCTAAAATAATAGACGGTGAAACCAGGGCTATGTTTGAGGATAATAAAGGAGCTTCCTTTTTTTCAAAATCCCCATGAACTTCATCCATATTACTCCAGCTAAAGTATAGACCCCCGATGGTCCATAGTAAGAACTGAATACCCAGAAGCAATCCCAAATAACGATGAACTTTTCTAATGTAAAACTGTTTGCTTTTTATCATACGCCTGGTGGTTCGTCAAATTTAAGGTAAGTTATTTTTCAATTTTATTTTAGGATCCCTGTACATTTTACAAAAACTAACTACCCGTTTTCACATAGTTAATATTCCGTTCGCGTAAATAATTCAATATATAGGTAAAACAGGTCTCGTCTTTTCCCACCAGTTCAGGCGGATAAACCCCTTTACCTGTAAACAACTGATTAATCAGCAGGTTCAGCGCCGCTGTGCAGGTATACCCTGTGGTACGGCTCATGCTGCTGGTTTCACTTTTGGCATCATATTCATCATACAGTTCATAACTAATGGTCTGATCTTCGCCGATGATTTTGATGGTCATTAAGGTAAACTCTGTTTCGGTTGGGCCTAATTTCCATTGGTCAAAAAGCAGGGCGGATGTGAACCCCAATGGCGAAACCGCCTGCCCCTGGTATTGTATCGGGGTAGTATTTAAAAATCCTGCTTTAATCAATGCCTTCATCAGTTGGATATGCCCCGGATATCGCAACGTTTTTTCCTTCATATTCGGAATATGTTTCATTGTAAAGAGTATACTCCGCAATCCATCAGTATTAAAGGATTCCAGGGTGCCCACTTTTTCAAAATCAATCAGTTCGGCGTCACTCAAAGCAGGTTTGGTAACGAGGCAACCATTTTCTACATAACGCGCGGGCCTGGTATATTCTTCCAGCACATCCATGGGAGAGAACGGCGCTTTATATTCGAATGGCTGTATTCTTTTTTTGGGTAATCCGCCTACCAAACATTCGAAGCTGTTAATTTTCATTCGCTCATTATGATACCCCAAAATCAGGTTACTCATCCCCGGCGCTACCCCACAGTCAACAATGGCCGTTACATTATTTTGCTTTGCCAGTGTATCCAGTTGCAATGCATCTTCAGGAAAAAAGGAAATATCAACTACATTTTTCTTCGCACTGATAACAGCTTCCAGCGTTTTGTAACCCATAAAACCCGGTACAGCAGTAATGACAAAATCAAACCCCTTTAATAAAGAGGGATAATTGGCATAATCACCAAGGTCTGTCTGAATGGTTATTATAGAAGGGTTTTTCTGTACAAGCAACTGCAGTGATGCCTGGCTCAGATCGAAAGAAGTAACTGCATAATTTTTGGCAAGGTCAAAAGCTATTGCCCTTCCCACCATACCCGCTCCTAATACCGCTATTTGCATATCATATATTTTATGGCAACTAATCGTTAGCATGTAGTTGCTATTGCTGTTAACTATAATTTTTCAAATTTAGCCTGAAAAAAGCGAAGATACTTCGGCTCATAAATCATTTTCATACCTGTAATGGCTTTACGGCGCTGGTAAACCCTGGCAGCAGATTCAGCAATCACATCCATATGCGCCTGTGTATACACCCGGCGCGGAATGGTAAACCGTACCAGCTCCAGCTTAGGAAAATAATTTTCGCCATTGGCTTTCCGGCCTGCCGATACAACGCCTCTTTCCATCGTTCGCACACCCGAATCGAGATACAATTCCGCGGCCAGTGTTTGTGCGGGAAATCTATCCTGCGGAATATGGGGCAGAAATTTTTTGGCATCCACAAATATGCCATGCCCGCCAATCGGTTTTACAATAGGTACATCATACTCCATCATTTTCTCTCCCAGATAAATAACCTGTCCCACCCTTGCCCTGATATGGTCATCACAAACACTTTCTCCAATACCGATAGCCATAGCTTCCATATCCCTTCCTGCCAGCCCACCGTAGGTATGCAGTCCTTCATACACCACTACCATATTCCTTGCTTCTTCAAACACATCCCAATCATTGACAGCCAGGAAACCGCCAATGTTTACCAGTGCATCTTTTTTAGCGCTCATGGTTGCGCCATCCGTATAGGAACAAATTTCTTTAACGATAGTTTTGATCGTTTTATGTTCATATCCCTTCTCTTTTTGTTGGATGAAGTAGGCGTTTTCTGCCACCCTCGTCATATCATGTATCACACGTATGCCATGTTTTTTGGTTAGCGTGCGCAGCTCCTTCAGGTTTTTCATGCTGATGGGTTGTCCGCCGGCCATATTAACACTGGTGGCCATGCTTACATAAGGAATTTTTTGGGCCCCATGTTTTTTAATCAGTTTTTTTAGTTTTTCCAGGTCAATATTCCCTTTAAATGGAAACTCATTCTCCGGATCATGCGCCTCATCAATAATGATGTCTTCAAATTTTCCTCCTGCCAGTTCCTGGTGCAAACGGGTGGTTGTAAAATACATATTGCCCGGTATGATATCCCCTTTCTTTATCAGGATCTTTGATAAAATATTTTCGGCGCCACGGCCCTGGTGCGTAGGAATTAAATATTTGTACCCATATACCTCTCTCACCACTTCTTCCAGGTGGTAAAAATTTCGGCTACCCGCATAGGCTTCATCTCCCAGCATCATACCGGCCCACTGCCGGTCGCTCATGGCAGAGGTACCGCTATCGGTTAGTAAATCAATATATACATCCTCCGATTTTAAAAGAAAAGTATTATATCCTGCTTCTTTCATCGCTTTTTTCCGTTGTGCCGCAGTGGTCATTTTCAACAACTCCACCATTTTAATCTTATACGGTTCGGCCCAGCTTTGTTTAATTTTTTTCATGCTATTATTTTTTAAGTGATTTTCGCATTAGTCAACCGGTTTCAGTTTAGCGGTAAAATGTCTTAGCATCGGCGCTTCTTCAATAATGGTGAGTCCCTTTATGGCATCTCTTTGATGATATACTTCAATGATCACTTCAGCTACATAATCAATATGACTTTGCGTATATACTCTTCTCGGAATAGCCAAACGTACCAGTTCTAATGGAGCCGGAATTAATTTTTGATCAGCATCATATTTCCCAAACATCAGTGACCCGATTTCCACCCCCCGAATACCGCCATGTATATACAGGGCCCCCACCAGTGCCTGTCCCGGATATTGTTCAACCGGAACATGTGAAAGGAATTCCTTTGCATCTAAATAAATGGCATGTCCGCCCGCGGGCTGCATCACCGGCACACCCGCGGCTATTAAATGATTGGTGAGGTATTCAATACTACGGATACGATATTGTAAATAATGTTCGTCCATCACTTCCGTTAACCCGATGGCTATTGCTTCCAGATCCCTTCCTGCCAGGCCGCCATAAGTAGGGAATCCCTCGGTCATAATTAACATGTTTCTACATAACTGTGCCAGTTTTTCATCATGCATGGCAAGAAAACCACCAATATTGGCAAAAGCGTCTTTCTTGGCGCTCATGGTACAGCCATCTGCATAAGAAAATAATTCTTTCACTATATCAGGTATCGCTGTATGCCGGTATCCTTCCTCCCTTAGTTTTATAAAATACGCGTTCTCCGCAAAGCGGCAGGCATCAATAAACATAGGGATATTGTTTGCTTCACAAATAGCTTTCACTTCCCTGATATTTTGCATGCTAACGGGTTGCCCGCCACCAGAATTATTGGTGACCGTTATTATACAAAGCGGAATATTTGCCGCCCCTTTTTCTGCAATACATTTTTTTAATGCACCCGTATCCATATTACCTTTGAATGGAGCAGGAATGGAAGGATGTTTCCCTTCCTCGCAAACCAGGTCCACACCCTCGGCGCCCGAATATTCAATATTGGCCCTGGTGGTATCGAACAGGGTATTACTCAGAAAATATTTTCCTTTCCCTCCCAGTATACTAAACAGTATTTTTTCTGCGGCCCTGCCCTGGTGGGTGGGTATCACCAATGGCAGCCCAGTAATACGCTGAATAGTTTCTTCAAAACGAAAATAGCTCGTACTGCCTGCATAAGATTCATCGCCCTGCATAATGCCCGCCCATTGATGACTGCTCATGGCGCTGGTACCACTGTCTGTTAGCAGGTCTATCAATACCGCATTGGCATGTACCAGGAAAGGATTGTAAAAGGCTTTTTCTAAAATAGTTATTCTTTCCTCCCTGGTATTAAAATAAATGGGTTCAACCGATTTAATCCTGAAGGGCTCTATAATGGTTTGCATGTAGGTAGGTGTTTTATCCCGGATAAACCCCGGAAGGCCATTGAATCAGGCATTCCTGAACATCACAATCTGTGATTGTCCTATGAATGACCGTTCTTTTGAATAATTAATTATTTACCGTGTTTTGTATAAATGGATAGGGGGATGGTACTGCTTAAAGGAGGGAAATCACGAAGGGCGACGGATGATGTTTTTCCAAAGTTGCATACTGCGAATGTCTGTCATTTTTTATAAAAAATTGTATTTAATCCTGCTGCAATTTTTGTATGCCCGCTAACTCTGTAAAATCAGTAACCGTTTTAATCTCAATCATATGCTTCAAAAAAAAATATGCAATAGTACTATACATCTGCCTCATTAAATGATAACAGCAGGCTGTTAATGCCTGTTTGTACTTTCCGGTAAGCAATTCCAGCCTTATCCAGCATCAGCCTTGAAGCACGGGCGGGATCGGTGTTTTCATATTTATCAGACAGGTAGATAACTTCTGTTATGCCCGATTGTATAATGGCCTTGGTGCATTCATTGCAGGGAAAGAGGGCGGTATACATCTTACAGCCATGCAGGTCCATCCCGATATTATTTAAAATGGCATTGAGCTCGGCATGGCAGATATAGGGATATTTCGTTTGCAGGAAATCGCCCTGTTTATTCCATGGAAATTCATCATCATCACAACCCACGGGCAGTCCATTGTAACCCGCCCCTACAATCTTGTTCTTATCATTTACAATACAGGCGCCTACCTGCGTATTGGGATCCTTACTGCGTAGTGCGGATAGTAAGGCAACACCCATAAAATATTCATCCCAGGAAATATAGCCTTCTCTCTTTTTCAAAATCGTTGATTGTTTCAATTACAAGAAGTACGAATCTATAACTTTTTTGGCATCCCTACCGGATGTACAAGTGTGCTCCCATATTAGCTATCCTGTTTCTTTAGTTCTTCCACTGCATAATTTGCTGCTCTTGCGGTAAGCGCCATATACAGGATTGATGGGCTTTGGTTTCCGGTGCTGGTCATGCAGGCGCCATCCGTTACATATACATTTTTGCAATGATGCAACTGGTTCCATTCGTTAAGCATGGAGGTACCAGGATCTTTACCCATCCGGCATCCTCCCATTTCATGTATGTCTAATCCGGGCGGCTGGTGGTTATCATTAGAAACAATATCGTATACCCCCGCTTTCGAAAACATCAAAGTAGTTTGTTCAATAAAATCTTTCACCATCTTATCATCATTCTCATCATACCCAACAGATACCACTAACTGGGGGATACCATACGGGTCTTTTTTATTTTCACTCAACCGTACATGGTTCTTTTCTTTGGGAATGGTTTCTCCCTGCATGTATGCATACACATGCCAGCCACCCGGCTCCTGCATCGCTTCTTTAAATGCGGCGCCGATAGTATCTCCGGTACTTGCCGCGTCAAATTTTTCCCTGTAAGCGCCGGCGAAAGTGGTATAGCCTCCTGAAAAATTTACATCCCGCTCATCTAAATTCCGGTAATTGGCAATGATGGCTTCCGTTGGATTACGGCCGAAGTAATATTTATCCGCAAAGCCATCTATTTTCCCGTTTATATAGGAACGGTAATTATGATGGCAGATGTATTTTCCCAACACCCCGGAATCATTACCCAATCCATTTGGAAACCGGTTAGAAATAGAATTCAGTAAAATAAGGTTGGTACCTAATGCGGAGGCATTTACAAAAATTATTTTTGCATAGTACACGGTCTCTTCTTTTGTATGCGCGTTTATTACCCTTACCCCGGAGGCTTTTTGTTTGGCCTCATCGTAAATGATAGAATGTACAACAGCACCCGTTTGTATGGTTAAATTACCCGTTTTAGCTGCCCAGGGAATGGTAGATGAAACAGAACTGAAATACCCTCCAAACGGGCAGCCCCGCATACAAAGGTTCCTGGCCTGGCATTTGGCCCTGCCCTGTTCCAGGTGTACCGGTTGCGGATCTGTAATATGTGCCCACCGTGCATGAACCAGGTGCCTGTTAAACTCTTTCTTTAGTACTTTTTTCAAATGTGTTTCTACACAATTCAGATCAAAGGGTGGAAGAAAATCTCCATCAGGCATGGATGCTATGCCATCTTTATTACCACAAACGCCTATAAATTTTTCTACGTGCGTATACCAATCATCCACATCCTTATACCGGATGGGCCAGTCAAATCCATACCCAAACCTTTCGGGGCCGGTAAACTCATAATCGCTCCATCTTTGACAGGCCCTGCCCCAGGTAATAGACTTTCCTCCTAACTGATAACCACGTATCCAGTCGAATGGTTTTTCCTGCACATAAGGCTGTATCGCATCTTCGATAAAAAAATGGGCATTGTCTTCAGCAAACCCCGCCGACCTGGTGATTAATGGATTTCTTTTTCTGAAATCTTCTGTAATCACCCCACGATGCGGCAACTCCCATGGGGCTTTAGTGGCGGTAGGATAATCTTTGATATGTTCTACTTTTCTCCCTCTTTCTATTAGCAATGTTTTCAATCCCTTCTCACACAATTCTTTTGCGGCCCAACCACCACTGATTCCGGAACCGATTACAATGGCATCATATGTGTTTGGTTGCTCAGGCATAGTAGGTTTTTAATGTAAAAAATTATAGAAGAGTTCTTCAACTGAATGGTAAGCTCATAAAGGTTTTGCTTCATAATCATCCAGTTCAGCGCTGCTTTCAGGAAGATGATCATAATTGCCTTCCAGCGCATATAAACCAAACAGGATAAAGCCAATGGCTATGGGGTAGAATACCGTAATGAATACCCCCCATTGAATTTGAGTGTCGATACCCGGTTTTTTAGCAATCTCACTGCTGGCTGTTTGCAGCAGATAATGGATGCCGAGCGGACCAAGAATAATCCAAATTAAACCGGCATATTTTTTTATCGCGTTCATGTTTTTTATTTTTTGTAAAAAAGATTTGTTTAGTCATTCACTTCAGGATCAATTTTATTGCTGATATAAATAGCGCCAATCACCATGCATATACTGGCAATAATAATCGGATACATTAATCCTACAATTATATTATCTGTATAAATAGTAGTAAGTAAGGTAGCGATAAACGGGGTTAGTCCGCCAAATACCCCATTGCCAATATGATAAGGCAATGACATGGAAGTATACCTGATTTTAGTAGGAAACAGTTCAACCAGGAATGCGGCAATCGGTCCATACACCATGGTAACATAGAGTATCAGTATACATACAATTCCCACCATTTTCCAATAATCATTACCTGAGAGCGTTTTAGAAACAGCTACTAACGGTTTAATGGTTGCTTTGCCGGCTGTTGCATAAGCTGTATCCGTTTTAGTATGAATCATAGTCATACCCTCTGCATAAAAAAATTTAGTTACCACTTTACGGATAGAGTCGCCGGTATTGGCGATGGGCGTGAGCATTGTTTTTACATCCTTCTTTTCAGTAATTTCTGTTTTTGTTTTGTCATCGGCAATGGAATATAAATTTTTGAACAGGTAATTGTATGAAACAACCGCCAGTAACATACCAATCATCATAATCCATTTGCGACCAATCTTATCGCTGAGTGAAGCGAATACTACAAAGAAAGGGGTAGCAAATAAAATAGCCCATATCAGAATGGTGCGCGACTGGTCAAATTCTACCTTACAAACATTTTCAATAAAGGATTGCGCGTAGAACTGGCCGGTGTACCAAACCACTCCCTGGCCCATGGTAGCGCCAAATAATGCCAGCAGAACCATTTTCAGGTTGGCTTTATGGCCAAAGCTTTCTTTTAATGGATTAACCGATGTTTTACCTGCTGATTTCAGCCTGGTATACATGGGTGATTCTTTCATCTTCAATCTAATGTAGATTGATACGATCACTAAAATAATTGAAATCAGGAAAGGAATTCGCCAGCCCCAGTCGTTAAATTTTTCAATAGATTTTACAGGATCCGCATCCAGCATATGGCGGGTTAATAATATAACACCCAATGAAATAAACAAACCGAGTGTAGCCGTGGTTTGAATCCAGGAAGTAAAAAAACCCCTGCGGTGTGCGGGTGAATGTTCGGCCACATAAGTGGCGGCGCCGCCATATTCGCCACCCAATGCCAGGCCCTGTATTAAGCGAAGTATCAATACCAGGATAGGGGCCAGAAATCCAATACTTTCATAACTGGGTATGCATCCAATAGCAAAAGTAGAACCACCCATTAGTACCAATGTTAACAGGAAAGTGTATTTGCGGCCAACCAGGTCTCCAAGTCGGCCAAAAACCAATGCCCCAAATGGGCGAACAATAAATCCCGCGGCAAAAGTTGCTAATGTTGACAGTAATGCCGCGGTAGGATTTGTTTTAGGAAAAAACTGGTTGGCAATCACCACCGCAAGACTTCCGAAAATATAGAAATCGTACCATTCAATCAATGTGCCCAGTGAGGATGCGCCGATTACCTTCCAGATACCTTTTGTTTCATTTTTCTCTTCCATTTGGTGAAATTGGGTTTTGATTGGGTAAGGGTACAGAAAATTGGGAATAGTGCAGTAAATTAGCAAATTAAATTATCTAAATAAAAGCAATAAGCATTTTAAACTTTGCCTTAGTGTGCCAATAAACCGATTGTTATGCCCTACCCGTACCAAATCAAAAGTTTAGAACAATACCAGGCTGATTATAAACGCAGCATGGAAGATCCCGCCGAATTCTGGTCAACCATTGCCGAACATTTTACCTGGAAAAAAAAGTGGCACACTACCCTGAACTGGAATTTTAAAGAGCCCAAAGTAGAATGGTTTAAAGGCGCCAAACTGAATATTACTGAAAACTGCCTCGACAGGCACCTGGAAAAACATGGCAATATGCCGGCCCTGATATGGGAACCCAATGATCCGGAAGAACATCACCGCATACTTACCTACAAAAAATTACATGAAAAAGTATGCCTGTTCTCTCATGTTTTACAAAACAATGGTGTACAAAAAGGTGATCGCATTTGTATTTATATGGGTATGATACCCGAACTGGCCATCGCGGTGCTGGCCTGTGCAAGAGTGGGCGCTATCCACTCAGTTGTATTTGGCGGATTCTCTGCACAAAGTATTGCCGACCGTTTGTATGATGCACAGGCAGAATATATTGTTACCTGCGATGGCGCTTTTCGGGGTCAGAAAGATATCCCCTTAAAATCGGTGATTGATGACGCGCTGATCGGCAACAGAATTGTAAAAAAAGTAATCGTGGCCACCCGTACCAGAACACCGGTATCCATGATTAAAGGAAGAGATATCTGGTGGGAAGATGAAATAAAAAAAGTGGAAACAATGGGACTGCACGATTTTCCCGCGGTAGAAATGGATGCCGATGACCCTTTATTTATTTTATACACCTCAGGATCAACAGGCAAACCAAAAGGGGTGGTTCATACCTGTGCGGGTTATATGCTCTTTACTACCTATACTTTCGTGAACGTATTTCAATACCAACAAGGCGATATTCATTTTTGTACGGCTGACATCGGCTGGATAACCGGGCATAGTTATATTTTATACGGGCCACTGAGCGCGGGCGCTACCACGGTATTGTTTGAAGGCATACCTACCTGGCCCGATGCCGGCAGGTTCTGGAACATCATTGATAAATTCAAGGTGAATATTTTATATACCGCGCCTACCGCCATCAGAAGTTTGATGGGTTTTGGCCTGGGCCCTGTTCAGGGACATGATCTGAGCAGCTTAAAAGTATTGGGTACAGTTGGTGAGCCCATTAATGAAGAAGCCTGGCATTGGTATGACGACAATATTGGTAAAAACCGTTGTCCCATTGTTGATACCTGGTGGCAGACAGAAACAGGCGGTGTGCTTATTTCTAACATGGCCGGTATAACCCCTTCCAAACCAACATATGCAACCCTTCCTATGCCCGGTGTGCAGCCTATATTGGTTGATGAAACAGGCAAAGAAATAGAAGAAAATAATATTAGCGGCAATCTATGCATTAAAGCGCCCTGGCCCGCTCTACTCAAAACAACGTATGGTGATCATGAACGTTGCAGAACCAATTATTTTGCTACTTACCCTGATCTGTATTTTACCGGGGACGGCGCTTTCAGGGATGAACAGGGGAATTACCGGATTACCGGCCGCGTAGATGATGTATTAAATGTAAGCGGCCATCGTATTGGTACCGCCGAAGTAGAGAATGCCATTAACATGCACGCCAGTGTGGTAGAAAGTGCAGTAGTGGGCTATTCGCATGACATTAAAGGACAGGGTATTTATGCCTTTGTTATTTACCAGGGATCACACGCGCAAAATACACATGGTACCGCCGATCTGATCAGAAAAGATATTTTGCAAACGGTTACCCGCATTATCGGCGCTATTGCAAAACCCGATAAAATACAGTTTGTAAGCGGGTTACCTAAAACAAGAAGCGGAAAGATCATGCGCCGGATTTTAAGAAAAATCGCGGAAGGCGAAACAGAAAATTTAGGAGATATTACCACCCTGCTGGATCCGGGAGTAGTAGATGAAATTAAAAAAGGAAAACTATAATTCCACTTCCACCACCATTTCAATTTCTACTGCCGTGTGAAAAGGCAATGCCGCCATACCCACGGCGCTTCTGGCGTGCTTCCCTTTCTCACCAAAAACAGCCACCATCAAATCTGAAAAGCCATTGATCACTTTTGGCTGATCAACAAAGTTTTCATCGCTATTTACCATGCCCAATACTTTTACAATTCGCTTCACTTTTGAGAGATCCCCAATGGCGTCTTTTAAAGTAGCCAACAATGAGATACCGGTTAATTTTGCGGCCGCATATCCCTGCTCAATGGTCAGGTCTTTACCCAGTTTACCGGTAATATACCCCCCTTTAACCTTGTCTTCCGGACCATGCCCCGAAAGAAAAATCAGGTTACCCGTTCTTACATATTTTACATAATTAGCTACAGGAGCAGAAGGAGCGAAAAGCGTAATGCCCAGTTGCGTTAATTTTTCTTCCGGCGTTTGTGCAACCGCTATTTCCGTTGCCAGCAGTAACAGGCAGATAAACAATATCCTTTGCATATGATTATTTTTATTGATTACAATAATACCCAGAAACTCCCAACTCCCAACTCTTAACTCTTAACTCCTAACTTATAAATATACTCCCCCCTTTACGATTTAAGAAAGAATTCATTGCAGGCAGTCAATTATCCCCCTTAACAGCAGTAAATTTGTTTTTCATTATCATTTAAATTTACAGACTATGTCATTTACTTTAGCGCCCTTACCCTACGCACACGAAGCATTAGAGCCACATATCGACACAACCACCATGCAGATTCACCATGGCAAGCACCACCAGGCTTATGTAGACAACCTGAATAAAGCCGTTGCCGGCACGGCAAATGAAGGAAAATCATTGGAAGAACTGGTGGCAGTTGCAGGATCTATCAGTCTGGCTGTTCGCAATAACGGTGGTGGGCACTGGAACCATACTTTTTTCTGGGAAAGCCTGGCCCCAGGTGCAGGCAGTACACCATCAGGCGCTTTGGCTGATGCCATTACTGCTGCCTTCGGTTCCTTTGAGGCATTCAAAGAAAAATTCGCAACAGCGGGTATGACCCGTTTTGGAAGTGGTTGGGCATGGCTATTGGTAAAAGAGGGTAAACTGGAAGTTTCTTCCACCCCTAACCAGGATAATCCTTTGATGGATATTGCAGAAGTAAAAGGCACCCCCATTCTTGGCGCTGATGTTTGGGAACATGCTTACTATCTTAAATACCAAAACCGCCGTGCCGATTATTTGGCCGCATTCTGGAACGTTGTAAACTGGAGCAAAGTAGCAGAACGTTTTAACGCGGCAAAATAAACGCTCTCAGTAAATAGTACTATTTCAGGGCACCGGATCATATCCATGCCCGCCACCGGGTCTGCATTTACTGATGCGCTTAACGGATAGCCATCCTCCTTTTAGTAAGCCATATTTTTGTAAAGCCTGAACCGCGTATTGCGAACAGGTTGGCGTGAACCTGCACTTAGGCCCCATGGCAGGAGAAATAACGTATTGATATATTCTGATCAATAAAATAAAAGGATAACTCACAATAATTGCGAGCCACCTCAATAACGAACGGTTCGGTATCTGTTCAGGCTTTGGCAATGGCTATGGCTAATTTATTAAGTAAGGATGGCATGAGCTCATTCAGTGTTACAAAGTCGGGTATTTCTTTTCCGATATACAAAAAAAATACTGCCGCTTTTTTCTGATCTGCCTGTAACCCTTCCTGCAGTATTGCTTTATTCAACCGATAGGTTTCCCGCAGCAAACGCTTAATCCTGTTTCTATGAACCGCTTTCGTAAAATTTCTGGCGCTCACCCCAACACCCGCCTGCACAATCACTTCGGCATCTGACAGCAAGGGCATATAAAAAGCCTTTACCGGAAAAACAGAAACGGACCGGCCTTTCGTAAATAGCTGGTCGAGCAGTTTACGGCTTTTAAGTTTTTCTGTTGTATTGTATGAGTATGTGGCTGACATGGCGCTGCTAAACTAAAAAAGCCTCATCAAAAAGATGAGGCTATATTTTTTTCTTATCCCCATACAGGGCAATAATTTTTATTTTAATCCTTTTTCGCTGGAAACACTCAGTTTCTTGCGACCTTTCGCTCTGCGGCTTGACAAAACTTTACGGCCATTGGCAGATTCCATACGCTTACGAAAACCATGTACGGTTTTACGGCGACGTTTGTGTGGTTGGAATGTACGTTTCATGATCTATTTTTTTACTAACCCGGTAATATTGTTTCGTTTCATGCCTGCAGTCACCATACCGCTGCTTGTGAAAGGACGGCGAAGGTAAGGGAATCCGGTTAGAAGTACAAGGTAAGCGCAACGTTTTTTTTACAACGCTCCCCAATAAATCCAATTTATCCTTTTTTACCCAAATTTAGCCCCTGTTTTAACCCTTTTTACCTTATTTAATCCCCTTTTTTCCTCCATTCGCCCCCTAAATCAAGGTGTTTTGAAGCCACCGGGCTCCCAAAAAATACCGCTGCATGGTTATCAAAATCTACGGGGGAGTCGGTAGTAAAAAAGTTGATCTGCCCATTTTTGCTGCAGGTATCGGCTATCTCCCGGTGTTTTTGAAGATAGGCAGCCAGGCTTTGGGCCACTATCTCTCCCTGAGAAACGATGGTAACTTCACCGGGCACAAACTGCCGGATCTTTTGTAAGAGCAGTGGATAATGCGTACAGGCTAATAAAAGGGTATCAATACCAGGGTGGGCGCTCAAGATATGATCCAGGTGTTGCTTTACATAATAATCGGCCCCGGGTTTATTGTATTCATCGTTTTCTATTAAAGGCACCCACATAGGGCAGGCTTCCTGGTACACCTGTATTTTCGGAAAAAATTTAGCAATTTCAATAGGATAGCTGTTACTCTGAACAGTACCGGTAGTGCCCAATATCCCCACCTGGCCCGTTTGGGAATATTGCCCAATGATTTCTGTGGTGGGCCTGATTACGCCCAATACCCTTTTGTGCGGACCAATAAGGGGCAGGTCTTTTTGCTGGATGGTTCGCAAAGCTTTGGCAGAAGCGGTATTACAGGCCAGTACTACCAGTTCGCATCCCTGTGCGAAAAACCACTGAACGCATTCAAGTGTATATTCATAAACGGTATCAAAAGAACGGGTACCATAGGGTGCGCGGGCATTATCACCCATATAGAGATAGTCGTAGGCCGGAAGTTCCTTAACGATTTCCTTTAAAACCGTTAGCCCTCCGTATCCACTGTCAAAAACACCAATTGGTTTGCTTGCTTGCATATAACAAAAGTAAGAACCCCATCGCAAGGACGGGGTTCAAAGTAAGTATTATTATAGAGAACTTCTTTTGCTAAAAGATTACTTCTTGTTTGCAGGAGCCGCGCTGCCTGTAGCCACTTTCCATGCATCTTCTATTTCTTTGGTCAAAGGCAATTTCAATTTCATGGCTACCCTGATAGAAAGATTATCCAGTAACGGAGGTTGCGCATAAGGAGATAATGCCTGCGCGGTTAATACATAGGTATATTTCTGTTCGGCAATTACCAGTTTCAACGCTTCAAACATTCTCTGTTTGTAAGGCATTAGCAGTTGTTCTGTTTTAGCCTCAATCATCTGCTGTGCATAGGTTTGCCAGTTAATCAGGTTGTATTTCAACTGGTTCAATTCCCTGGTTGCCAATTCTCTGGCTTTTACCGGCATAGTTGCGGAATCTTTCTTAAAAATGCTGTCGCGACGGGTAAAATCGCCTACCCTGTATTCATATTCAACCCTTAATGAATCGTTCTGAAAACTGTTAAGCAGGGTATCTATTTTTTGGATACCGGGAAACAAAGACAGGGTCAGTTGCTCATCAAAGTAGCCCATCTTCTGCTGCGCATTGGTGTTGTTCGAAAACAAAAAGCTTGCTGCAAAAGCTACGCACACAAATAGTAATTTCTTCATTGTAGTGAATTTATAATTGGTTTGGTTTATACTAATTTTTAATACCCAGTTCTTTCAAAACTTCTTCGCTTTTATCCAGTTTGGGGTCGGCAAATATAATGGTAATTCCTTCACTTTTATCGAGTACAAAATCATAAGCTTTGGCTATGGCTATTTTTTGTACCGCGTTAAATACTTTATCCTGTATGGGTTTTACCATTTTCTGTCTTTCTTTAAAGAGGTCGCCTTCGTAGCCAAAGCGCCTTTTTTGCAGCTCCCGTATCTCTTTTTCCCTTACAAACAACTCATCTTCCCTTTTCTTCTTTAACTCATCGGTAAGCATAAACTGTTCAGCCTCATAGTTCTTATACATCTTATCTATTGATGCCTGTTTATCGTCAATTTCTTTTTGCCACTGTTCCCCAATCAAAGCCAGCTTTTTATCAGCCTCCCTGTATTCCGGTATTTTATTCAGGATATACCTGGTATCAATAATGGCATATCGTGCCTGCGCATTGGTTGCCATCGCTAATCCGAAGAAAAGAATGGAAAATAATAACGTTTTTTTCATACAGTTTTTTTAGTATCAGTTGGGTTATTCCGGTTCAAAGCCCAGCATAAAGGTAAACCTCGCGGCATCTTTCATGGCTCCGTTTGGTGTAAACCTATCCAATCCTATGCCATAATCAAATCCGAGCAGTCCAAACATAGGTAAAAAGAAACGCATCCCCAATCCTACCGACCGTCTTAATTTAAATGGATTATAGTCTTTAAAGCTATACCAGCCATTGGCTGCTTCAAAAAAGCCCAGTGCATAAATGGTACTGCTGGGGTTTAAGCTAAGCGGGTAACGCATTTCAAGGGTATACTTATTAAAGATGGTAAAATACTGACTGGCATTTTGTCTATCGGGATTGATCTTTGGATTTGAGTTATCGTAAACAGGATAGCCTCTGTGGGCAATGATATCGTATCCCAATAAAGCAAACTGGTTACTCAGCCCCGCGTCACCCACCTGAAAACGTTCAAAGGGAGATATCTTCAGATCAGTATTAAATCTTCCCAGGAAACCAAACTTCGCGGCGGCTTTCAATACCAACTGTTTGCTTCCATCTTCTCCATGTGGTTTACCCAATGGCACATACCATTCGCCATTAAATCGCCATTTATGGTATTCAATAAAATTATACGGGTTGGCGGCATTGGCTATGCCTTTGTCGAATAATGAATAGGGGGGTGTTACCTGCAAACTCATCAGGAAGGTAGAGCCTGACCTCGGAAACAAAGGCGCGTCTACAGAAGATCTTTGTAAAGCTATCCTGAAGTTGATATTATTTACCACGCCGTTATCAAAACCGGGCAGATTGGTTGGATCAATCAGGTAATTTTTCAGCTTATACCTTGTATAATTTAACCCCATGGATAAAGAGAAATAGTCATCGGGCCATTTTAATTGCTTGGCAAGGCTCAGTGTGGCACCGGTTGTAGATATATACCTGGAATCCGCCACACTGGGGTCGTACTGCCCGGTAAGCGGATCGTAGGTTTGACCGTACTTGGTATTATATACGCTTACGGTTAAGGCGTTTCTTTTTTTGCCACCCAGCCATGGCTCTGTAAAAGAGAAGTTATAAGAGCGGAAAGCCTTACCATTGCTCTGTACACGCAGGCTAAGTTTTTGTCCATCCCCCATTGGTAAAGGATCCCAGGCTTTTTTTGTGAAAATATTCCGGATAGAGAAATTATTAAAAGATACACCAAGGGTACCTGTTAAGCCAATATAGCCGCCCCAGCCGGCACTCAGTTCCAGTTGATCGCTTGATTTTTCTTCCACCCCGTAATTAATATCTACGGTACCGTCATCCGGATTGGGAACGGGATCAATTTTTATTTTTTCCTGGTTAAAATAATTCAGTTGCGCGATCTCACGTTGAGAACGGATCAGATCGGTACGGCTGAATTTTTCGCCTGGAATGGTTCTCAGTTCTCTCCTGATCACATACTCTTTGGTACGGTCATTTCCGCTGATACGAATATTTTTAATAGTAGCCTGCGGACCTTCCATAATTCGAATCTCAAAATCGATGGTATCATTATAAACAGCGGTTTCTATAGGATCGGTTCTAAAAAACAGGTAGCCATCATCCTGGTAAAGACCACTTACATCGCCACCATCGGGGGCTCCAGACTTACCTAATTTTTTATTGAGTGTGCCCAGGTTATAAATATCGCCCTTGCGGATACCGAGTATGCGGGTTAAAACAGAATCTGAATATTTGGTATTTCCTCTCCAGGTTATATTTCCGAAATAGTATCTGTGTCCTTCATTTATTTTCAGGTCGATATTAAGGCTGCCTCTCTGTGTATGGTATACGGTATCCTTGTCAATCACCGCGTCACGATAACCCAGGGTATTATAATAATCAAGAATATTTTCTTTATCGTCTGTGTATTTTTTCTCGTCGAATTTTGCTGAATTTAGTTTGATACGAACATAAGGATCGAGCACTTTCCTGGTTTTGGTGAAACTAAGAAACCCGGTTTCACGCATATACTGTTGAAAAAGATATCTTTTAGGAGGAAACAATTGTCCTTTATCAAAAGTAGGGTACAGGGTTAACCTGGATTGCTCTTTTGTATCCTTAAACTGTTTTTTGAGTTTATTGCCATCAATGGTATTGCCGCCAAAATTGATATTATTAATCTTTACTTTGGGGCCTTTATCAACTATAAAATCCAGGGCCAGTGTATTGGCGAAAGTGGTATCTTTTCTTTCAACGATCTTCACTCTGGTATCCAGAAATCCTTTTTCCGCATAAAATTTCTTTATGGCTTCAATAGCGGAAATCTTCATGTTTTCTGTGATCACGCGATTAGGTACCAAACCGGTTTTACCGGAAAGTTCTTCACTCTCCCCTTTTCGTACGCCTTTAAAAAAGAATTTAGACAGGCGGGGTCTTTCTGTAACAGCGATTTCTATGTCAATATTTCTCCCTTCCAGTTTGGTAATAAAAATTTCTACGTTGGAAAAGTAATTCTGACCCCAGAGTTTGGTTATCGCTTTTGAAAAATTATCGCCGCCGGGTATGGCTACTTCATCACCTACATTGATATTGGCAATAGAGATAAGGAGGTTTTCGTCGAAGAAAAGATTCCCGACAACTTTAACCGCGGAAATTTTATATTTCTTAGCCGTTTTCTGATTGAAAATATTAATCAGGTCCGCATCAATAGAAGTAATGGTAGTATCTGATTCTGTTGTTTGTTGTGACAGGGCCGAGAAACTCACGAGCGATGTTACTAAAGTCAACACTAAAAATTTGTACAATTTCTGCATCCGGTTTCGGTTTGTGGTATTGCTGGCCGAGAGAAAACATTGTGTTTCTTTCAGCTATGGTTCGGGTTTTTAGGCGGGGCAAATTAACTGGAATAATGAAAAGTGTTTGTTAAATCACCAGCTTCTCTTAAAGCAAGGGTTTATTTATACTATGCCAATTGGGTTTCCTCCTGTATTTGATTACCTGTTTTACCAAATCTGCGCTCTCTTCCCTGGAAGTCAATAATAGCTTCATAGAGGTTATGTTTGCGAAAATCGGGCCAACGGGTATTGGTAAAATATAATTCGGCATAGGCCAGTTGATATAAAAGAAAATTACTGATCCGGTATTCGCCGCTGGTACGTATCATCAGTTCCGGATCGGGAAACTGGCTGGTAGACAGGTATTGCTGTAAGGTATCCTGGGTAATCGCCGCTGGATCTATTTTGCCGGCTTGTACATCCAGTCCGATATTTTTTACCGCATTTACCAGTTCCCACCGGCTGCTATAACTCAATGCCATAATAAGATTAAGGCCTGTGTTGTGAGCAGTCTTTGCTAAGGCCTCTTTCAACTCTTCATGGGCAAACTCAGGTAACATTTTCAGATCGCCTATCACATGTAACCGGATATTATTCTTATTGAGGATAGGCACTTCTTTATGGATGGTCTCCACCAATAAAGACATTAACCCATCCACTTCCGGCTGCGGCCTGTCCCAGTTTTCGGTACTGAACGCATACAAAGTCAGGTAACGGATCCCCAGTTCTGCACTTCCTTCCACAATATCCCTAACACTTTCTACCCCATGGAAATGCCCATATAAACGGTCCTGGCCCTTTTCTTCGGCCCAACGCCCATTACCATCCATGATGATGGCTATATGCTGTGGCAATTGATCCTTATCAATCCGGTCTAAGAGGCCTTCCTGCATGGTCTTACCTTCATTTAGGGTGCAAATGTAACAAAATCAAGGCATGACATGATAAAATATGCTAAAATCGGCCTGTTGCCATTAAAAAGGATGATCAGTTAGAAGCGGGAACCGGACAGCGGTAAGACTGCAGGTTAAAAGACACACCGATTTTTACTGTGGCAAAAGCGTCTTTTTGAAGACTATTACCCCGCTGTTTGCCCTTAGTACCTATAGAACTGCCCGTTTCATAGCTCCTGTCCTGAAGCAGAAAACCAGGTGAGGGTGAGCCATCTGGTAGTGGAGGGAAGGCATCCGGCGCGTATAGTCCGCTCACATCATCTAAATAATCTGTATTGGTAAAGCGGTAACTGAGTTCGGCAAAAACATTTGTACGCCCGTTCAAAGCATATTTTGCCCCTACGGTAAAGGGGATGCTGAGGGCAATGGGATTATAGGGCAGGAGAGTAGGATACAATGCACTACCCTGCCCTTCTGTACCTAATTGGCGCAGATACTGTTTCTCTCCGTTGAGATAGGCATACGGATCAAAAGAAAAGACACCGATACCCAGCCCTATATAAGGCGTAAATTCATAGCCTTCAAAACCGGGATGAAATTCAAAAAAGTTAAAATCTCCGGCAATACTCAGTTCCCAAATATTGCTGTTGAAACTAAGGTTGCGTATGTTTTGTACAGCATTATTACTGTAAATATCTGAATAACCAACCACGGCATAGTCTCCGGATACCCGTATCCCTACATAATTGCTGATCTGTTTTCTAAAAAAGATACCGGCAGCCGCTTTAGGCCGGTTAATGGCTGAATTAGGATTAAGGTCACCAAAATAATGTGCCAACCCAATGGATACGCCCACTTCACCCTGGTGTACAAAAGGTTCCAGCAATTGTGCCCGTGCATGTTGCAGGCCAATTACTAATAGGAATATTGGAATGATTTTTTTCAACATGATTCTGGTATATCTGCTATGAATTGTAAAATACCACCAAATTTCAATACCATAAAGTTAATTTCTTTTATCGAGTCCCCAAGTGAGCTTTGTACGGAGGGTTGATAAGAAGCTATTTTCGTTAAGTCTGATGAGACTGACCCTGAATTTTTCGCATCTCACAGCCAGTTGTATGCTTTTATTTACAATTTCTCTTCTGGCATCCATGGCACAGATAAACTGTTCGGCACGGCTTTCCACTTCAAATGAAATAACGGTACTATCCGGTACAACAATAGGGCGTACCGTGAGGTTATGGGGCGCTACCGGTGTGATAACAAAACTGGAAGATTCTGGAAAAACGATAGGTCCGTTACAACTCATATTATACCCTGTAGAGCCGGTAGGCGTAGATACAATGAGCCCATCGGCCCAATAGGTATTTAAAAATTCACCATTCAGATAAGTATGGATTTTAACCATGGGCGACATATCTCTTTTGTGAATAGCAAATTCATTCAGCGCAAAAGGCGCATCGCCAAAAAGCGGTTCATTGGAATCCAGGTGAATAAGGGTTCTTTTATCAATTACATACGTACCATTGATTAATGAATCAACCGCACTACCCAATTCATCCTTACTGATACTTGCCAGAAAACCCAACCGTCCAAAATTGATGCCTACAATGGGTATTTGTTTGTCTTTAACCAGCGTAACCGTATCCAGCATAGTGCCATCTCCCCCTATACTTATCAAAAAGTTAATATCCTCATTCAGGTCGTCGGATGATTTAAAAGGGATCATTCTGTCATACAAATGCTTAGGCAGGGTAAACTGGTCCAGCAACTGGTGAAATATATAAATGGACGTTTCATGACGGGATAATTCTTCCAGCAATACCAGCAGGGGGTTTTCCTGTTCAAAATCTAAGCCGCGACTGTAAATGGCTACTTTCATTTTGGTTGATTGGTTTACTACCTCCTAAAAATCGTTTCTCGACTGTAAATATAAGCCATCCCTGCCCAGTTGGTTAAAGCTGTATTCAATTTTAAACACAAAATCATAAATAGAAATGATATCCATCCCAAATCCCCAGGTGCGGAGCAGGGTATTGTTAAGGGTATTGGTAATGTTGGGTGTTTGTGTATAGCCATACCCGAGATCGCCATAGGCTTTCAGGAAAATCCGGAAGGGTATTTTATCGTGCGTTTTGCTGGGGAAAGGGTTCTTAATTACAAAAGAGGCTATTTGTTTATGCAGCGTTGTTTTGAGTGATCCGCCCAGTACACCATCTACCACATTATATTCAAGGCCACGCATCTGAAAATAATTATACCCGAATAATCGTTGGTTAAAAAAATAATTATTGAAGGGCGATTTTACCATAGCAAGTCCTTCAAGATGCAGAAAAGAAGTGGCCGTTAACGGAATGGAATACACGGCTCTTACACTGGCCCGCCAGAGATTTGATGTCTTATCCAGTCCGCGTTTATACAGGTTCCCTTCAAATAAAAATCCTTTAGACGGGTAGGAGATATAATCTACACTATAATATTTGAACTGGTAACCGAAGTCGATGTATGTAACCTGGCTCCTGTTATCCGGATAATATTGCGGGTTGATCTTTAGTACGGTATCTGCCACCTGTTCATTATTATAAGATACCCTGAAAAAATGTCTTTGTTGTACACCCGGCCGGAAAGAATAGGTAATATCAAAACGCAGGGCTTTCTTAACGATGTCTTCCTGTTTAAAGAATAATTGTTTGTTATGGCCTGTTCCATAATTCAGCTCTTTTTGGGTGGCATAAATGATTCCGATATTGAATCCGCTTTTTAGTTTCTTATCAAAGAAGGGAAGATGATAGCGGAGGGTTACCTGTTGGGTATAGCCTGTGATAAGCCATACATCTATATTATCATTTCGGCCACTCACATTATTCTGTATGAATTTGATGCCATAGTTAACCCTGTTGAGGCTCCTCTTCTGATCTACCCACCATTGATTAAAATTTCTGTCTATCAACCGGAAATAGGGTAAAGGAAACAGGTACCAGCGCTCTTTCATTTCTACGTTAATAAAAATAACATTCCCTTTTTGTGAGGCCACAGATACGGTAACATCCACAAACAGCGCCGTATTGATCAGTTGCTGGCGCGCCAGCATTAGTTTTTTTTCCAGGTCGCCTTCCATTATACGATCTCCTTTACTGAAAGGCATTTCACGCGATACAATAAAGTTTTTTGTTTTTGTATTGCCCGATAAGAAAATATCACCAATAATCAGGGGGAGATTTATTTTTAAAATACTACCAGCCATCACCGGCTGCGCGCTATCCGCGTTCATACGGGTATCCTGTGCCCGGAGGGAAGCAGCAGGGAGTATGATAAGAAAAAAAACAATAGCACGCAATAACCTCATCTACAATATTTCGATTAATAAATACCTTTTTACATATTCAGGTAGGAGATCAGGTGATGATAGTTTTCTTTAAGTTCGTTGGCATATTCTTCCTGACCAAAATAGAATCGAACATTGTATTCATACCGCTGAAATGTAGCAATGATATCGGATATTTCTATTTTATTTACTTTAAGTGTTATCACCAGTAAACCGGTATCGCTTTCAGTATGTGTATTAACCTGTGTAATCCAGGCATCGTTGGTTTCTACCAGCCGGCTGATTTCTCCAAATGAAAAATTGCGTTTATCCGCTTCCAGTACAATGATGCCACCGCGTTCCTCATTACCTACAAATACAGACATGGCCCGCAGCAGGTCCCTGGCAGGAATAACGCCCGATAATTCTGCCTGCTCATTTACAACGGGCAGTAGCGACAGGTCATTCCGGGCCATCAGTTTTAAGGCGGTTAAAAAATGTTCTTCGCCTTTTACAGCTACTTTTTGAAGAGCGCTTTCCGCGGTGGCGAGTAAGCCGTTTTCATCTATATCCATCAGGTCCTCTTTACTGATGATGCCCGCGTATTTTTCTTCGCTTAAAACAGGGAGATGCAAAACGTCATACTCATCCATCAGTCTGAGTGCAAGAGATGCCTTATCAAACAAATTGACCGCGGGAAAACCGGTATGGATTAATTGCGATGCCAGCATAATTACTTTTTCTGCTCTATATTGTCAAAAACTAAGCCGGAATTTCGGCAGTCTGTTTTTGTCTTTGTAAAAAATCTTCCAATACCCTGTTAAATTCGTCAGGTACTTCCATCATAGGCGCATGACCGCATTTATCAATAAAATGCAATTCGCTGTTTGGTATCAGCCGGTTAAATTCCCGTCCAACAAATGGAGGTGTGATGATATCATTGTTCCCCCATATCAGGCAGGTAGGTACTTTAATCTGGTTAAGTTCTTCGCCCAGGTTATTTCGGATCGCGCTTTTTGCGAGCGCTATAATTTTAATCACTTTTATCCGGCTATTCGTGATCTCAAAAACCTCGTCGATCAGTTCTTTGGATGCGGTAGCGGGATCAAAAAAAGTTAGTTGTGTTTTCTTTTTGATCCACTCATAGTCTCCACGCTTCGGATAACTGTCGCCCATACCATTTTCAAACAACCCGCTGCTACCGGTGAGTATGAGTGATTTTATTTTTTCGGGGTGTTTGAGCACATGCACCAGCGCCACATGGCCGCCTAATGAATTGCCTAAGAGATGAATTTTATCATACCCAAGTGTCTCTATAAAATGCTGTACATGTTTTTCTAATCCGCCAACGGAAGTATGAAAAATATCCAGTTCAAATAATGGCAGAATAGGCACCACTACCTTATAACTTGTTTTAAAATATTCTATCAGGTCCTGGAAGTTGCTCATTGCCCCAAACAAACCATGCAGTAATAACAATGGCTCACCTTCGCCTGCTTCTAAATACTTAAACTTATCCTGTTGTTTGATCTCGTAGTTCATTGTTCAATTTCTTATGCAAGCATTTTTGGCTTCGTACAAATAAAAGGAAAAACATTTAAAAACTACCCAACGAAAACCGGCATCGTGCGCAGATTGGATTAATGTATGCTAAAATACTGATTTTTCAGCCAAAAAGGGATGATTGACCAGGGCAAACGCATCTAAATTTGGCACAAGAGCAGATTAGCCAAGAAGTCTTCATCCCAGCCACAGAGTAACCGTTTGTTTTTAATACTTCTTTTTTTACTGTTTTCGTTTTTCAACAGGTTCAGG